>CAVRNE010000073.1:0-18406 GCA_963722025.1 uncultured beta proteobacterium | reverse complement strand
ACGCCTGCGGTTCCGGTGTCGGTGACTTGTTGCTCAGCCAGGTCCATTTCCATGTCCTCCTGAAAAACGACAACTAGGATGTCATTCGAAAAAATGACAACCATGGTGTCAAAGAGGAAAAATCAGCTCGGACACAAGGAATGAAAGCCATGGCGACTCGACAACGAACCGAGGTGGGCCGAAGGACAGCGGCGGGGCCAACCGTTGACAGCAAGTCCGAGGCGGTCGCGGAACTGATGCTCGAAGTGGCCCAGTGCTTCTTCAGGATTCGGGCCGTCGGCCAGAAGACAGGGCTGATCACCAGCTGGGCGGCGGTGCCTTCGGCTTCATGCGAAGCCTCGCGCTGCTGGTTCGGCTGACCGTGCCGCAAATCGCAAGATGCGGCCGACCAGCCGTCAGCGCATGCAGCGGCTGGCGGATGAGCTCGCAGCCGAGGGGCTCGTGGAATTCATCGAAAATCCAAACACCTGCGCTCGAAGCTCGTGCGGCTGACGCCCAAAGGTCATGTGCGCTTTCGCGAGGCAACGCCCGGTTTCTTTCGATCGCATCGACCCTGGCCGTCGCCACCAGCGAAGCGGAGATCCGCAAGACGACCGAGATCGTGCGGCAACTGAGCGATGATGTGAAATCGAGTTCGGAACAAGCCTGACGGCGTGCCATGCCTAGAATGACCCGATGCTCAAACTCTACTTCCACCCCTCACCCAACCCCCTCAAGGTAGCCCTCTACCTCGAAGAGGCCGGCCTTCCCTACGAGGTGATCCCCGTGGACACCCGCAAGGGCGAGCAGCACCTGCCGTCCTTTCGCGCCATCAACCCCAACGGCAAGACGCCGGCGCTGGTGGATGGCGATGCCACGGTCTTCGACAGCAACGCCATCCTGCTGTACCTGGCCGAGAAGACGGGCCGGTTCCTGCCGCCCGACACGCCGGCCGCGCGGGCGCAGATGTACTCGTGGCTGATGTTCGTGGCCACCGGCATCGGGCCCTATTGCGGGCAGGCGGTGCACTTCAAGTTCTTCGCGCCCGAGCCCAAGGCGTACGCCGTCAACCGCTACACCTTCGAGGCCGAGCGGCACTGGAGCATCGTCAACGACCATCTGGCCGGCAAGCAATGGATGCTGGGCGACACCTACACGCTGGTGGACATGGCCGTGTGGGGCTGGGCGCGGATGATCCCTCGCGTGATGGGCGAAGCGGGCCTGGCCGCCATGCCCAACGTCAAGCGCCACCTCGAAGCGATCAACGCCCGCCCCGCCGCGCAGCGGGCCGAGGCGCTGAAGGAGCGCTTCGCGTTCAAGCAGGAGATGGACGACGAGGCGAAGAAGGCGCTGTTCCCGCAGAACGCGCGGTTGGCGGCGGGTTAAGCACGGACAATCCAGGGATGGCCCAAGGCAAACGCATCTCTGCAGACATTGGTGGCGACGCCCTCCAGTCGATCAAGGACATGGGGGCCGCGGCCAAGTTGGCCCGCACGAGTGCCGGGGAGGGCCAGGCCGTCGCTGCCGCTCGTCTGGGTGTGCACGTGCAGACGATCGCCCGGATCGAATCAGGTGAGCCAGGCGTCGCGATCGGGCACGTGCTGGGCATGCTTGCTCTCTACGGTGTCGCTGTGAAGTTGCAGCCGCCGGACAGCGGCCCCGCCGCATGATCATCGACCTCATCGACGGCACCTACGAGCTCTTCCGGCACTTCTACGGCTTGCGCCGCTTCACCAAGGGCGAGGATCGGCCCTTTGGCGCGGTGGTCGGCGTTCTGAACGGCGTGCTGGAGATGATCGAAAGCAAAGTCACGCACGTGGGCGTGGCAACCGATCACGTCATCGAGTCGTTTCGCAATCGCCTATGGCCCGGCTACAAGACCGGTGAGGGCATCGATCCCGCGCTGCTCGCTCAGTTCCATCCCCTGGAGGAAGGGCTCGCGGCGATGGGTGTCGCAGTTTGGCCGATGATCGAACTCGAGGCGGATGACGCGCTGGCGACGGCGGCGCGGCTCGCGGATGAAGATGCGCGGGTAGAGATGGTGCGCATCTGGACGCCCGACAAGGATCTGGCTCAGTGCGTTCGCGGTGACCGTGTGCTTCAAGTCGTCCGAAAGGCCAAGGAGATTCGTGGCGCCAAGGACGTTCGGGAAAAGTTTGGCGTAGAGCCGGCATTGATCCCGGACTTTCTTGCGCTTGTCGGCGATGCTGCCGACGGCTATCCCGGCATCAAAGGGATCGGGGCTGTCGGTGCGGCGCGACTGCTCAACCAGTACGGGCCCATCGATCTCTTTCCGGCAAATGTCCTGGGCGATCAAATGGAAGCCGCAAAGCTGTTCAAGCGGCTCGCCACGCTCAAGACCGATGCGAAGCTGTTCAGCGACGTCGAGGAGTTGCGGTGGCGGGGACCCACGCGCGCTTTCGCCGCATGGACCGAACGCATTGGGGCTCCTCAACTGCTTCAGCGCAGTCTGGAAGCGCAGGCGAAGCTAAAGCGCCCTTGAGGTACGGCCGGCCTGCCGGGGGTTCCACCGTAGCGATCTCCTCTGGCGGACGCACGCGGCTGAACATGGCCAGGAGCAGCAAGTCGTACACGATCTTCAATGCCCCGCCCACGATCAGCGGCCAGCCGAAGCTCGAGATGCCAAGCAGGTAGCCGGCCAGCGCGGGGCTGGCGGACGCGGCCAGACTGCGCGGTACCGACGTCACGCTCGCCGCCGCCGCGCGTTCTTCCGGCGAGACGATCGCCATGACGTATGAGCTTCGCGTGGGCACGTCCATCTGCGACAACGCGCTTCGCACCAGCAGCAGGATGACGGCATAGGCCAGGTCGGTGCAAAACGGTATCGCGATCAGGCACAGGCTCGACGGCAGATGGGTGTAGACCATCGTCTTGACCAGTCCGATGCGGCTGGCGATGCGCGCCGCCACCAGATAAGAAAACGCTGTCAGCAGGCCGGTCCAGAAGAAGATGGACCCCGCGGCCTCTATCGAGAGGCCGAAGCGCTGGTAAAGCCAAAGGGCGATCAGGGACTGAACCACGAATCCGCCGCCGAATGCGTCCAGGCTGAACAGCGCCGCCAGCACGTAGACGCGCTTTTTGGAGCGGCCCAATGCCGACGGCGCTTCGGCGGCTTGCGTTGCGGGCTGTGACGGCAAGCCCCGATACAAGCCGGCGATCACGAGCGCCAGCAAGGCATAGAAGACGAACATCCCTTTGATCGCTGTCTGCGTCGTGACGCCCGCCGCTGACGCAAGCAAGCCGGGGATGGCAGCAGCCAGAGCCCCCAATGCGCCAAACAAAGTGCCGGTCAAGCTGTAGCGCGCGAACGCGGCGGTGCGACGCGGGCCTTCGACATTGCCGGCCAGCATCGCATGCTCCACCGGCATGAAAACGCTGACGTCTCCGCCGGACGGGTTCAAGGTGCCCACCAATGCCACCAGCATCAGGGGCCAGAAGCTTTCCAGTGACGCCACACCCAAGCCCGTGAAAGCCATCAATGCGCAAGCGGCCAGCAGCAATGGCCGGTGGTGGAAGCGCGAAGCCTGGACACCAATGAGCAGCGTCAGGATCCCGGAGCCAAGCAAGGTGGTCGTGGCGATGAGGCCGACCTGAAAGGCCGTCAGCCCCAGATTGAGCAGGTAGACCGGCAGCAACAAGCTGACGAAGCCGTCGCCGAATCCCCGGATGGCCTTGGCGGCAATGAGCCGGTTGAGGCTCGAACGGGTCTTGGGAGGGATTGGATTGGACAAGCCATGACTCCTAACTGGGCAACGCCCTGATCAGGAGCAGCGCTTGGATGCTGAGGCATCTTGCGGCGGCGGGGGTCTGCTCATTCCCCCGATGGCGGGATTGTAGCGGGCCCCGACGGACTGTCGTATCCGCCTGTACTGTAGGAGGTGGTGTCCCTAGAGAGGGGCGGCGGTCACGCCCGCTGGCGCAGGCTGTCTAACCATTCCTTGTTCATCAGACCGACGGCTGGAGACGTTGTGCCCTTTGTAAGCAGCACACGCACTCGTTCCGCATCCTGCTCCTTGCGGATGAGTTCCAGAAGGTATTCGCTGCTGTTACCATAGCCGCGCTTTTCCACTTGCTCATCGACGAAAGCTTTGAGAGAGTCTGGAAGCGAAATGTTCATGTGTTCATGGTGCCAAAGGGAGGCGATGTTAGCATGCTTACTGGCCTCACAGGTTACGCGCGCTAGACTCGGGTTCTGCATATTGCGTGAGGAGTCCGCCATGCCCACCAAATCCTTCACCATCGGCCGGATCCGCAAGGCCGACTACGACCCCGCCTCGCAACAGCTCGACCTGCACTTCGACAACGGCTCCATCATTGCCTACAAGCACGTCCCCGATGAGGTCTGGCGCCGCCTTTGCAGCGCGCCGAACCCGACTACCTACTGGGAGGACCGCATTGCGGAGGAGTATCCGAAGGGCACGCCGATGACGTCCAACGCCGACCCGGCCGGCGGGAAGAAGTGGAGCGATCTGTTCGGTGGCGGTGAGGACAACTGAACGATGCGCACCTTCGTGAAAACCATCCGCGACCTCAACGCGCCGCCGCACGTGGCCGGTCGCGTCGAAGCGATCATCGTGCGCGGCTCGCCCCGCGAGCCGGCGCGCAGCATCGAGTCCACCACGGCCCTGGCTGGTATCGGCCTCGCCGACGATCGCCTCGGCCGGCGGGGCGAGGCGGAACTGTCGACGCGGCAGGTCACGCTGATCCAGGCCGAGCACTTGCCTGTGATCGCGCAGCTCGCGCGGGTCGATACGGTCGATCCGGTGCGCTTGCGCCGCAACCTCGTGGTGTCGGGCATCAACCTGCTCGCGCTGCGCAACGCGAAGGTCCGCGTGGGCGAAGCGGTGCTGGAGGTCGTCGGGCCGTGCGCGCCTTGCTCGCGGATGGAAGTGGAAGTCGGCCCCGGCGGCTACGCCGCGATGCGCGGACACGGGGGCATGACGGCGCGCATCCTTACCGGTGGCCTGATCCGGGTGGGTGACGAGGTGCGCGCGGGCGAGGGCGCTGCTCCGACCTGAACTTTACCTTGCGGAAACACGGCGGGCGAATCCTGTTCAGCTTGGGTTCATGGACCGGATTGCACCATACGTTCCATCCCAACCAAGGAGCGAACCATGAAACGCATCTTCTCCGCCAAACCTCTCGTTGCAGCTGCTATCGCGCTTGGCGCGGTCGTGGCGGCCTCCGCAGCGCACGCGCGCAGCGACGTGATCGTGTCCATCGGCCTGAATGCGCCCCACGCCCATGTGCAGCCGGCGCCGGTGTACGTCCAGCCTCGCCCGTCTATGTGCAGCCTCGCCCGGTCTACGTGCAGCCGCAGCCCGGTCTACCGCGGCCATCCGCACTACGCGCAGCGCACCGGCGCCTGCGGGCGACTACGGACCGTGATGGCGTGCCGAACATCGCGTTCGACCGCGATTCGCGCTTCTACGACGCCCGCGTCGCCTATCGCCATGGCGGCTGGCCGACGCGGACCGCGACGGCGTGCCCAACCGCGCCGACCGCGCGCCGAACAACCCGTACCGCCGCTGATCGCGGCCGGCGGGCGAGCCTACCGGCCCTTCAACGGGCCGGTACTCCCCCTCACCACCACCTCGAACGGCAAGGCCTGGTTCGCGGCGAACTCTTTCCCCTCCAGCCGCAGAATCAACTGCTCCGCCGCCGCCGTCCCGATCTCCACGATGGGTGTTCTCACTGACGTAAGCCCCGGCACCTGCGTCGCGCCCAGGTCGGTGTTGTCGATGCCGGTGATCGAGATGTCTTCCGGAATCCTCACGCCCGCATTCCGGCACGCCAGCATCGCGCCGACGGCCATCACGTCGTTCGTCGCCAGCACCGCCGTCGGCCGCTGCTTGGCTCTAAGGATCTTCTGCATCGCTTCTTCCGCAGCGCCCAGCGTGATGCGCTGCGCGTATTCGATGTGCGGCTCCTGGGCGCCCGCTTCGGCCAGCGCGGCGCGAAAACCCGCGACGCGCTCGCGCCCGCGGTCGTTGCCTTCCAGCGGTGCGCTCAGGAGCGCGACGCGCTTGTGACCCAGCGCCAGCACGTGTCTGGCGATCGCGTGGCCGGCGGCACGGTTGTCGAAGCCGACGCAAGGGTGCCGGTCGGTGCCGTCAACGCCCCACGTCAGCACGAACGGCCGGCCGTAGTCTTCCAACAGCGCGAAGAGGCGCGGGTCGTGGTCGACGCCGACGAACATGAAGGCGTCCACCGAGTGCTCGATCAGCTGGCGGGCCACCTGCAGCTCCTGTTGCAGGTCGTAGTGGTGCTCGGCCAGCACCACTGAATAGCCGTGCTCGCCCAGGCGCTGCTGCAGCGCGCTCGTGGTCCTGGCGTACAGCGCGTAGTCGAACGAGGGGACGATGGCGCCCACCATGCGGCTGCGCTGGCTGCGCAGCGACCGGGCGCCGCCGTGCGGCACGTAGCGCAGCTTCTTCACGGCGTCGCGCACGCGCTTCAACGTGTCCGGGTCCACCGTGTCGGGGGTGTTCAGCGCGCGCGAGACGGTGGCTGTGGAGACGCCCGCGAGCAGCGCCACGTCCCTGGCGGCGGTGCGGTGGGTGGCGGTCGGGTCCATGGCCGATAAGCTTATTCGTTTATGTAAACGATTTCATCGTATTTGCGCATCCAGAGGGATTTCCCCTAGAGTCCAGGGCTGGAGTCGCGCTGTTCAGCGGCGCACAATGCCCGATGTAATCGAATACATCGTCCCACAACGCCAGGAGACAAGCGATGACCGACCGTACCCCGACGAACCCCCAGCAGCCCGGCCGCCGCCGCGCGCTCCAGCAGGCCGCCTCGGTGGGCGCCCTGGCTGCCACGCCGGCGTGGGTGACCAGCGCTTTCGCCCAGGGCGACGACCTGGCGCCGTACCGCAGCGCCAAGATGAACTGGAAGCAGGTCGAGGGTGAGTCCATCTCCGTCGCCGTCATCCCCGCCAGCTACTTCGACAACCTGCTGTCGCTGCTGCCGCAGTTCGAGGCACTCACCGGCATCAAGGTGCGCGCCGAGAAGGTGCCGCCCGGCCAGATCCGCCAGAAGGCGATGCTGGACCTGTCGTCCAAGACCACCACGTATGCCACGCACGCGGCGGACCCGATGTACTACCCGCTCTATGTCGCCAACAAGTGGGTGGAGCCGCTGGACAAGTACCTGAACGACGCCACGCTCACCGATGCGGCCTGGTACAACTACAACGACATCCTGAAGGCCTGGCGCGACGCCGACTCGATCGACGGCAAGCCCTACGGCATCCCCTACGACGGCGAGGTGACGGTGCAGGTCTACCGCAAGGACCTGTACGACGCCAAGGGCCTGCACCCGGCCAACACCTACGACCAGCTGCTTTCCAACGCGAAAGCGCTGCACGACCCCGCCAACCGGGTGTATGGCCTGGCCATGCGCGGCTTCTCCGGCGCGGGGCAGAACATGTACATCTACCCGTCGCTGTTCCGCGGGTTCGGCGGCAACTGGTTCAACGGCAAGGACATCGTTGTCAATTCGCCCGAGGCGGTGAAGGCGCTGGAGTGGTACGTGAGTGCGCTGACGTCCTATGCGCCGCCGGCCGTGCGCAACTGGAACTGGCCCGACATCGCCGATGCCTTCTCGCAAGGCACGGTCGCGACCTATCTCGACGCGCATTCGTCCGCCGCGGTGCTGATGAACCCGGAGAAGTCCAAGGTGATCGGCAAGGTGGGCTTCGCCCGCTGGCCCCGTGGGCCCAATGGCAAGCGTGTCACGTCGATCTGGAACTGGGGTTTCCCGATCAATGCGGCGCTGACCGAGAAGCAGAAGAAGGCGACGTGGCTCTTCATCCAGTGGGCGACGTCGGCCGAGACGCAGGCGCGTACCTCCTGGAAGTTCGCGGGGCCGGCCAAGCGCTCGGGCGTCAATCGGCTCTCCGCGTGGAAGTCGGCCGAGTTCTCGCAGGCGGTCGGCGGCGCGGGGGCCAACTTCATTGCCGCCGCGCTCGAATCGCTAGAGCAGGACACCGACGTCGAATGGCGTCCGCGCGTGCCGCAGTGGCCCGCCATTGGCGAGACGATGGCCACGGCCATCCAGTCGGCGCTGGTCGGCCAGAAGAAGCCCAAGGAAGCGCTGGACGAGGCGCAGGCGCGCATCCAGCAGATCCTGAAGGCCTGAGCACGTGCAATTGGCAGTGATCGCGGCGCGCCCGGGCGACAGCCTGGCGCGCCAGGAGCGGCGCTTTGCGCTGGCGCTGCTTGCGCCCTCGCTGCTCGTGCTCCTGCTCACCACGACGGTTCCGCTGGTCTACCTCGCCTGGACGGGCCTGAACCGCATCGACCTCAGCATGCCGTGGCTGTCGGGCTTTGTCGGCCTGGACAACTTCGGCAAGATGGACGACGACCCGCGCTTCTGGAATTCGCTGTGGCTCACGGTGGTGTACACGGCGTCCACGGTGGTGCTGCAGGTGGTCATCGGGTTGTCGCTCGCGCTGCTGGTGCTGCAGATCCCGCGCGGGCAGGCGCTGCTGCGCGTGGGCGCCATCCTGCCGATCGTGCTGGCGCCCGTGGTGGTGGGCCTGTTCTGGCGCACGCTGGTGCTGTCGCCCGATGTGGGGCTGGTCGACATGACCACGCGCGCGCTGGGCCTGGGCAGCCACAACTGGCTGGGCGAGCCGCAGCTGGCGCTGATCTCCGTGATCGCGATCCACACCTGGCAGTGGACGCCGTTCGCTTTCCTGGTGCTGCTCGCGACGCTCTCCACGCTTCCGCCCGACGTGTATGAAGCCGCGCGGCTGGATCGCGCCAGTGCCTGGCAGCGCTTCGTGCACATCACGCTGCCGTTGATCCGGCCCGCGATCATGATGGTGGTGATCATGCGGATGATGACGGCGCTGTCGGCCTTTGCGGCCATCTTCGCGGCGACGGGTGGCGGGCCGGGGTCGGCGACGGAGATCCTGAACCTGTACGCGTATCGCACCTCGTTCACCGAATTGAACCTGGGCTATGGGGCGTCGCTGGCGATGGTGCTGCTGGCCATCACCATCGTGGTGTCGTTCTTCATGTTCAGGCTGCGGAGGAAGGCATGACGCGGTGGCGGACCTTTGCGCAAGCTCCTGCTGTGGCTGGCGGCGGGCGTGCTGGTGTCCATCTGGGTGTTCCCGGTCCTGTGGGGGCTTGCTGACCTCGTTCAAGACCGAGCGCGACGTGCTCGCGTACCCGCCCAAGTTCATCTTCGAGCCGACACTCAACAACTACCGCGAGGTGCTGTTCGGCACCTCGTCCATCTTGCCCAACCTGTGGTCCAGCATGGTCGTGGCCACGGCGTCGACGCTGCTCACGATGCTCATTGCCGTCCCCGCGGCTTATGCACTGGCGCGGCTGCGCTTCCCGGGCAAGAAGTCCTCGGGCTTCTATGTGCTGGCCACGCAGATGCTGCCGCCGGTGGGCCTGATCATCCCGTACTACCTGGTGATGCAGAAGCTCGGCCTGCTGGACAGCTACAGCGGGCTCACCACCATCTACCTGACGTTCTCGCTGCCGTTCGCGGTGTGGCTGATGGTGTCGTACTTCGAGGATGTGCCCTACGAGATGGAGGAGGCCGCGCTGCTGGACCGGGCAGGGCGCCTGCGCACGCTCTGGTACGTGATCCTGCCGCAGGTGCGCGGCGGCATCGCCGTGACGACCGTGTTCGTGTTCCTGAATGCGTGGAACGAGTTCCTCTTTGCCGTGGTGCTGGGCGGCAACAACGTGCGCCCTGTCACCGTGGCCATGTTCAATTTCATTTCCGTCGAACAAACGCAATGGGCGCGGCTCGCGGCCGCGGCGATGCTGGCCATGGCGCCCGTCATCGTGATCGGCCTCGCGGCCCAGCGCCACATCGTCAAAGGGCTCACCGTTGGAGCCGTCAAGGGAGGAGGACGCCGATGACGCAGTCCGCAAGCGTTCGCCTCGAAGGCATTGTCAAGCGCCATGGCACTTTCACCGCGCTGCATGGCATCGACCTGGACATCCGGCCGGGCGAATTCTTCGCGCTGCTGGGGCCCTCCGGCTCGGGCAAGACGACCACGCTGCGCATCCTGGCGGGCCTGGAATCGGTCGACGCCGGCCGCGTGCTGATCGACGGCGCCGATGTCACCGCGACCGAGCCCGGCTCGCGCGACGTGGCGATGGTGTTCCAGAGCTACGCGCTGTACCCGCACATGAGCGTGGCGCAGAACATCGGCTTTCCGCTGAAGATGATCGGCATGCCCGCGGGGCAGATCGACCAGGCGGTGCGGGATGCGGCAGCGAAGGTGGCCATCTCGCACCTGCTCGATCGCAAGCCCGGCCAGCTCTCCGGCGGGCAGCAGCAGCGATGCGCGCTGGCGCGTGCGATCGTGCGCCAACCGCGCCTGTTTCTCCTCGATGAACCGCTGTCGAACCTCGACGCGAAGCTGCGCCTGGAGACGCGGGCCGAGCTGCGCAAGCTCCAGCGCTCGCTGGGCGTGACGGCCGTGTACGTGACGCACGACCAGGAAGAGGCCATGACCATTGCCGACCGCATGGCCGTGTTCATGGAAGGCCGGATCGTGCAGGTGGGCACGCCGCACGAGATCTTCCGCAAGCCTGCAACGGCCACCGTCGCCGCCTTCATCGGCACGCCGCCCATGAACCTGCTGCCCGCCGTGCTTGAAGGCGGGCAAGTGCGGATGGGTGACGTATCCATGCCGGTCACCGTGACGGGCGGCGCGCAAGCGGGCGAAGTCACGCTCGGCGTGCGGCCGGGCGACCTGCGCCTGGCCCCGGCCGGCATTCCGGCGCGCGTGGAGTTCGTCGAGGACTTCGGTGACAGCAGCATCGTGAACCTGGAGGCCGCCGGCCATCGCGTGAAGCTGCGCGCCGGCGAACTCCCGTCGGTTCGGGAAGGCGAGGGCGTCCACCTCTCGTTCGATCCCGCGGCCGCGCATCTTTTCGACCGGGCCACCGGCCAACGCATCTGAAAGGAAGTACGCCATGACCACGAAAGCGACGAAACCCAACATCGTCCTGATCCTGAACGACGACATGGGATTTTCGGACATCGGCTGCTACGGCGGCGAAGTGGAAACGCCCAACCTGGACCGGCTGGCAGCGGGCGGTGTCCGCTTCTCGCAGTTCTACAACACGGCGCGCTGCAGCCCGTCGCGGGCGTCCCTGCTCACAGGCTTGCACCCGCACCAGACCAGCATCGGCGTGCTGACGTACAACATGGGCCCGGAAGGCTATGCCGGCAACCTGAACGAGCGCTGCGTCACGATCCCCGAAGTGCTCAAGGGCAGCGGCTACCGCAGCTACCTCAGCGGCAAGTGGCACGTCGCGAACAACCTCACCCAGCCCACGGACAGCTGGCCGCTGCAGCGCGGCTTCGACGAGTTCTACGGCACCATCATCGGCGCGGGCAGCTTCTATGACCCCAATACGCTGACGCGCGGCAACGAGAACATCGAGCACGAGGCAAAAGCGCCGGGTTTCTTCTACACCGACGCGATCAGCGACAACGCGGTGGAGTTCATCCGCCGGCACCGCCGTGAGCATTCGGACAAGCCGTTCTTCCAGTACGTGGCCTACACCGCGCCGCATTGGCCGCTGCATGCGCACGACGAGGACATCGCCAGATACAAGGGCAAGTTCGACAAGGGTTGGGACAAGCTGCGGGAAGAGCGCCTGGAGCGCCTGGTGGCCAGCGGCATCCTGGACAAGTCCTGGCCGCTGTCGGACCGCGACCCGACGCAGCCCGCATGGACGCAGGCGAAGCACAAGGAATGGCTGCTGCGCTGCATGGAGGTGTATGCCGCGCAGATCGACCGGATGGACCAGGGAATCGGCCGCATCCTGCGCACACTCGAAGAAGAGGGCCAGCTGGACAACACGCTCGTCATCTTCCTCTCGGACAACGGTGCTTGCGCGGAAGACATCCCGGACGACCTGACCGTCGACGAGCTGGTGAACAAGTTGATGATCGCCAAGGAGCACACGCGCGCCGGCGAGCCGGTTCACTTCGGCAATGACCCCCAGGTCATGCCCGGCCCGGAGAACACGTACCAGAGCTACGGGCGTGCCTGGGCGAACCTTTCGAACTCGCCGTTTCGCCTGTACAAGCACTGGATTCACGAGGGCGGCATCTCGACGCCGCTCATCGTCCACTGGCCTGCGGGCATCCAGGACCGTAACGCCGTGCGGCACACGCCGGGCTATCTGCCCGACATCATGGCGACCATCGTCGAAGCCACGGGCGCTCAGTACCCCGCGAACTGGAAGGGCCGGCAGGTCGATCCGCTGGAAGGCCACAGCCTGCTGCCTGCATTGCACGGCAAGACGGGCGAGCGCCCGCCGATGTTCTGGGAGCATGAGGGCAATGCGGCCGTGCGCATCGGCAAGTGGAAGCTGGTGCGCAAATACCCCGACCCCTGGGAGCTGTACGACCTGGAGCAGGATCGCACGGAGCTGAACGACATTGCGGCCCAGCACCCGGATCGGGTGAAGGACATGCTGGCGCAGTACCAGGCTTGGGCGCAGCGGTGCGGCGTGATCCCGCGCGAGCGCATCGACCAGCTGATGCGCGAGCAGAACGTGGGCACTGCGTTCTGGGAGCGCGACGATTTCAAGGCGCCGTACCTGCCGTGAAGGGCAAGCCTTGCTGCACGCCGCAGCGTGCGGAGGAGACTTCCTGATTGCGGGCTTGACCCGCAATCCATCGCGGCGCGCCAACATGGATGCCGGATCGAGTCCGGCATGACAGGAGAGGTGCAGCACGACCTCGTCTCCCTCCCCGGCGGAGAGTTCACGATGGGCACCGACTCGGCCGAAGGCTTCCCCGCCGATGGCGAGGGCCCTGCGCGCCGGGTGTGCGTCAGCCCGTTCCGCATCGCGGCGACCACGGTGACGAATGCCCAGTTCACCGAGTTCGTCCGCGCGACGGCCTACATCACCCAGGCCGAAGAGGCGGGCTCGTCGTTCGTGTTCTACCTGCAAGTGCCCCAGGAGCAACGCAGCGCGATCAGGCAGCATCCCCATGGCCTGCCGTGGTGGCTGGAGGTGCGCGACGCTTCGTGGCAGCGCCCGGAAGGCCCGGGATCGCACGTGCATGATCGAATGAACCATCCGGTGGTGCATGTGTCATGGGACGACGCGCAGGCTTACTGCCGATGGGCCGGTGTGAGCCTGCCGACCGAAGCCCAGTGGGAATACGCGGCTCGCGGCGGCCTCGACGCGCAGCGCTACCCCTGGGGTGATGCGATGCCTGCGCAGCCGCCCTGCAACATCTGGCGCGGCGCCTTCCCGAACGCGCCCGCGCCCGGATGGTCGCCCGCGGCTGCCCCGGCGGGCGCGTACGAGCCGAACGGCTTCGGGCTTCACGACATGGCGGGGAACGTGTGGGAGTGGTGCGCGGATTGGTTCACCCCCGACTACCACCGTACGACCTGCGCGATCGATCCGCGCTACGACGAGCCGACCGGCCGCCGCGCGAGTCGCGGTGGATCGTTCCTGTGCCACGATTCGTACTGCAACCGCTACCGCGTCGCCGCGCGCGGCTCCAACACACCTCAGAGCTCGGCCAGCAACCAGGGGTTCCGGGTCGTGGCGGCAAGTGCGCACTATGACTAGGGACGGCCGGCCGAGCGAACTCGGCGGCGGCCTTCAGACGAGCACGTTACTGCAGAACAATGTGAACGGGAGTTCGGTGCGATGCGACGCATTGCCCCATTGCTCGATGGCCTGCTGCCAAAGCCGGGCCTTGGCGGCGAACGCGCACAGCTGGGAGCCCAGCCCCTGGGCATCCAGGCCGGCTGCCGGCAGGTCGCATTGCTGGATGAAGGCTCCGCCAGGCTCGGCCAATCCGGGATGCATGGCGCCCCGCGTTTCGGGAAGCGATGCATGGGACAACAGCGCTTCGCATACTTCCATCCGATGTTTTTCGGCAGGCTCCCCGAGCTCGGAGCTCAAGGTCACGATTTGCGAAGACGAGTCGAGCTCCGCCACCACGATGGTGCCGTCATCGAATTCGATGGCCCAGCGGTCGGCGTCCGCGTCCTGGGCGATTGCATCGATCTGGGGATAGTCCGGCCCGAGTTGGGCAAACAAGTGGGCGATCGTGTCCGCATTGGAGGTCATGGCTGTGGCTGCATTTGGATGTTGCCATCGACATCGACGGCGGGCGCATTTTCGAATTCGAACGCTAGCTCTCCCTTATTTGCTTTGTCCTTGTCGATTAGAATCGTGTACTTCATGTGCATCTTCAATGAGTTATTGTCCAGGGTCACGCGGTCAGGCAGGTCTCCTTGCCCAAAACTGCTCGCGTACCAGGGCCAGTCCACTTCTATCTTGTAGAATTTGTCGTTTTTACTGAGCTTCAATTTCGAGTTGACGATTTGACTTGAATCTTGGGAAGTTACCGTGCCATCGGCGGCTACGTGAGGCGTCTTGGTATAGACGTGCAGTGTTTGACCCGGCGAGGCTGCAACAAAACCTGTGCCTGAGGCCCGTGGAGCCGGAGTCCCAATTTCTTGCATTAGACGGATTTGCACGCCTTGGTGCATTAAGTGGGAAAGCAGTTTTGCTGCTTTGGGCGTTTCGGCCAACTCTATGAGCTCTCTAGCACCCGCGGCCGCCCCCTCCGCACGCATATACGAAGACTCGTTATACGTCGTCTCCTCCTTATGCGTTACCTCATCATACGTAGACTTCCCGGTGGCGATGTAAATGTTCGTGCGGTCGAAGTCCGCGATGCATGCGGAGCATAGCTCCACGCCGCCTTCCTTGCGCGAATTTCAGGCTAGTCGTATACACATCCTTGACTGCTTCCTTCAGCCCCCCGACGACCTGGGAACCATACAGGCGCCCTTAGCATTGACACTCATTCCTGTAGGCAGATGCTGTAGGATTTTGACATCGCGAAACACGTCCTCGCCTTTGCTCACCCGCTCGCACAGACCCCTACCAAATTCCTCTAGACACGGATTCTGTTTGGCAAAGGCCTGGATCGCCATGCGCAGTGTCGCCCTCTTCTTGTCCATCTTGCGGAACAATAAGTTCGTTTTCTCCATGAATCCGGTGCCTTTCCCCTTCGACATGTAAATATCGTACTTTTGGGTTTTTGCGTTAAATTTCGCACGCGCCTGTGCATTTTTGGTTGACACTGGATTGGGGTTGACCTGTTGTCGATTGACTGGTTTCATTTGGTACCTCGTGGAAGAATAAGATTTGAAGGCAGGCTGCTGCAGCGAGCCCTGGTATTCCCGAGGCGACTGTTGCATCTACCTCTGAGTAACCGAGCCGCGCTGCAGGTTCCTTCGATCGCCGTCTTGCACTCTTGTTTTGTGACGGAATGCGCGCGGGCGAGGGAAAACGCCGCTTGCGCCTAACCTTTACCTCGCGGAAATACGCGGGGGAAATCGGTTCAGCTCGCGTTCATGGACCGGCTCGCACCATACGTTCCATCCCAACCAAGGAGCGAACCATGAAACGCATCTTCTCCGCCAAACCTCTCGTTGCAGCCGCTATCGCGCTTGGCGCGGTCGTAGCGGCCTCCGCGGCGCACGCGCGTAGCGACGTGATCGTGTCCATTGGCTTCAATGTGCCCGACGCGCATGTGCAGCCGGCGCCGGTGTACGTCCAGCCACGCCCGGTCCATGTGCAGCCGCGCCCGATCTACGCGCAGCCGCAGCCGATTTACCGCGGCCAACCGCGCTACGCGCAGCGCAACGGCCCCTGGGCGATTTCGACCGTGACGGCGTGCCCAACATCCACGACCGCGATTCGCGCTTCTACGACGCACGCGTTGCCCATCGCCATGGCGGCTGGGACACAGATCGCGACGGGGTGCCTAACCGTTACGACCGCACGCCATACAGCCCGTACTTCCGCTGATCGCGCCTGTCATAGGAGTTGTCATTGCGGGATAGTGTTAAGTGACTGGTAGGCGGGATGACAGGTTACTTGCTTCATCCCGGATGACAAGCTCCTACTTCACCGGCATGAACCACCCCGTGCCATCCAGCCCCATCCCCGCCTGCGTGCGGGGCAGGTACTGGTCGAAGAACAGCCGCGACACCAGTTCCGACCGGCTGTTGACGCCCAGCTTTTCGTACAGGTGCTTCAAGTGGTCCTCCACCGTGTAGCGCGAGACGAACAGCAGGCCCGCGATTTCGGGGTTGGAGCAGCCGGCCGCCACCAGGCGCGCTACTTCGGCCTCGCGCGGGGTGAGGGCGTAGGCGCCGGCCAGCACCTGGGCAATTTCGTGCGGGCGGCTGGGCTGCAGGATCAGCGATACCTCGCTGCTGCCGGCCACCGCTTCGGCATGGGCCGTGAGCCAGCGGCCCGCACGGGTGCGTATGCGTGTGACGCCGTGGCCCCGGGCGCGAGCCTGTTGCGCCACCGAGTACAGCGAATAAGGAAGCTGTTCCACGGTGCTGTCTTCCATCTGCGCCAGCCAGTGCGCGGCCGTGGCGCTGGCATGGCGCACGGACAAGGTGGTGTCGCCCTCCAAAAGCAGAAGGGCGGGCGCCTCGGCGCCGCTGTGCGCCTCGATCTCGCCCAGCAGCAGCACCCGGCGCAGGGCGCGGGTCACCTGCTCGCTGATGCCGGCCACCAGCGCCACCTCTTCCTCGGCAAAGTCGCGCGCAGGGTCGGCGCGCAACAGGATGAGGGCGCCCCATGGCCCATGGGCGTCGCGGAATACCGCGCGCAGCTCATGCGCCAGGCCGTCGGGCACCATCACCTCGCGGAAGCGGGCGCTGCGGCTCCTGTCGCCTTGGGTCGCGGCGGCCAGCGTGGCCACGGCTTGCGGCCCACGGGCCAGGCTGGATAGCGAGTTGACATCGCCGCCGCCGAACTCCAGTTCCAGAAGGCGCGGCGCGTGCTCGGGGCTGAAGCCATGCTCGTGCATGCCGCCCGTCGGCAGGCTGGTGGCCGGGTCCAGCGACATGGCGCACCAGCGGTCGGCCGGCACGTCCTGCTGCAGCGCCTCTTTCACGGCCGTCAGCACGGCCGTGGGCGTGCTGCCGCGACGGCAGGCGTCCGCCACCTTGTGCTGAATCCTGGCCGCCTTGTCCATGCGAGGGATTCTAGGAGCGGCCCTGCCATATTCAAAACCCCAAAATTCAGGGATGGTGGTTTGTTTGGCGGCCCGCCACCATTGCCGTCATGAACACGAACCTTCCTACCCCCACCCGTCCTCGCCACGGCGAGCCCCTGCAACCGCGCCTCGGCGAGATCCTGCGTCCCGGCGATGCCGGCTACGACGAAGCCCGCGCCATCTGGAACGGCGCCATCGACCGGCGCCCGGCCTTCATCGTGCGCTGCCGTACCACGGCCGAGGTGGCCGCTTGCGTCCGCTTCGCTGCCCAAAGCGGCCTGCTGCTGGCCGTGCGCGCCGGCGGCCACAGCATCCCCGGCTGGTCGGTCTGCGAAGGCGGCGTGATGATCGACCTGTCGCCCATGAAGGACATCGAGGTGGACCCGCTGCGCCGCATCGCACGCGCCCAGCCCGGCCTGCTCTGGCATGACTACGACGCGGCCGTGCAGGCCCACGGCCTGGCCTCGCCCGGCGGCGAAATCTCCCACACCGGCGTCGCCGGGCTGACGCTGGGCGGCGGCATCGGCTGGCTGTCGCGCCGCTACGGCCTGGCTTGCGACCACCTCATCGAAGCCGAGGTGGTGCTGGCCGATGGCTCGGTCGTCACCGCCAACGAGGCCGAGAACGCCGATCTGTTCTGGGCGCTGCGCGGCGGTGGCGGCAACTTCGGCATCGTCACGCGCTTCAGTTTCCGCCTGCATCCGGTCGCGCCCATGATGGCGGGCTTTTGCATGTGGCCGGCCGAGCAGGCCCCGCAGGTGCTGGCCCATTTCAATGCGCTCACGCGCAACGCGCCGCAAGAGCTGTCCCTGGTCGCGGCCCTGGCCAGCGCGCCGCCCGCGCCTTTCGTGCCGCCCCAGCTGCAATTCAAGCCGGTGGTGGGCATTGCCGCGAGCTACGTGGGCCCGGTGGAGGAGGGCGCGCGGGCGGTGCAGGCTATCCGCGATTTCGGTGCGCCGCCCATCGACACTTTTGGCGTGCAGAACTATGTCGACATCCAGCAGTGGTTCGACGGCGGCGTGCCGCACGGGCTGCACTACCACTGCCGCTCCGAATGGCTGAACCCGCTGGACGCCGACGCGATCGATGCGCTGGTGCAGGCGGGCCGCACGATGACGTCGCCCATGTCGCAGATCCTGGTGCGCCAGATGGGCGGGGCGACGGCGCAGGTCGCGCCCGATGCCACGGCCTTCCGCTTCCGCACGGCGGAGCACATGATCATGATCGCATCGGTCTGGCAGCCGGGAGACGCGGATGCGCAGCGGCACCGCGAGTGGTGCCGCGGCACCTGGTCGGCCCTGCGGCCGTGGACGGCAGGCGGCGGGTATGTGAACCACCTGGACGGCGA
>CAVRNE010000072.1:0-20802 GCA_963722025.1 uncultured beta proteobacterium | reverse complement strand
GCGCCGGGATCATTGGAAGTGGCCGGCGCGGTCGTACCATTGGTGGGCTGAGACACGGGAAACCTAGGTGAAATGTATCAAGGTGTGTTTCGTATCTTTTCTAGTTTGGTTCGCTTTTGCGCGTTTGCACTAAGAGTTTTCCCTAAATTAGTTCCTTTCGGTTCGAACTAATCTCGGATGACCCGCCGCGCCAACGAAAAACCAAGTGAATTCAAATCCCAGGCAGCTCACGCTGCTCGATGTCGTCAGAGTCCGCGGCTCGATAACGGTGGAGGAACTCGCCGACAAACTGGGCGTGACCCTGCAGACGGTGCGCCGGGATGTGCAGCGCCTGTCCGAGTCAGGCCTCCTGACCCGGTTTCATGGCGGCGTGCGCGTCCCCAGCTCCACGGTCGAGAACATCGCGTACCCGCAGCGTGAGAGCCTGAACGCGGCCGGCAAGGGGGCCATCGCCCGTGCCGTTGCCGGCCAGGTGCCGAACGACTGCTCCCTGATCATCAACATCGGCACGACCACCGAGGCCATAGCCCGCGCACTGCTTCGCCACACAGGGCTGCGAGTGCTCACCAACGACCTCAATGTCGCCGCCATCCTCAGCAGCAACCCGCAATGCGAAGTGATCGTGGTCGGCGGCGTGGTGCGTACGCGCGATCGCGGAATCATCGGCGAGGCGGCCGTGGACTTCATCCGCCAGTTCAAGGTGGACATCGCCCTGATCGGCATCTCGGGCATAGAGGCCGACGGCTCCCTGCGCGACTTCGACTACCGCGAGGTCAAGGTGGCGCAGACCATCATCGAGCATTCGCGTGAGGTCTGGCTGGCGGCCGACCACAGCAAATTCAATCGCCCGGCCATGGTGGAACTCGCGCGCCTGTCGCAGATCGACCGCCTGTTCACGGACGCTGCGCCGCCGGAGCCATTTCCCCAGTTGCTGGCCGATGCCAATGTGCAGTGCGTCATAGCATGAAACACCCCCGAAGCGCCTGCGGCGCCTCCCCCTCAAGGGGGCGCAGCCAGCGGCCCGGCAAAGCCGGTTCCGCGGCTGCCCCCGCATCGACCGCTCGGTTGCGCCATGGACAACTGAGCGAACTCACCCGAACCTAAGCCGTATGACTTACCTTCTTGCCCTCGACCAGGGAACCTCCAGCTCACGCAGCATCGTCTTCGACCAGCAGGGCCAGGTGGTGGCGCTGGCCCAGCAGGAGCTGCCGCAGATCTATCCGCAGCCCGGCTGGGTCGAGCATGACCCGATGGAGATCTGGCGATCCCAGCTGGCGACGGCCAGGGAAGCCTTGAGCAAGGCAAAGCTGAAGGCAGGCGACATCCGGGCGGTGGGCATCACCAACCAGCGCGAGACCACAGTGCTGTGGAACCGCAAGACGGGGCAGCCGGTCCATCACGCGATCGTGTGGCAGGACCGACGCTCCGAGCCCATCTGCGCGCAACTGCGCGAGCAGGGCCTGGCGCCGATGATCCAGTCGAAGACGGGCCTGCTCATCGACGCCTATTTCTCGGGCACCAAGCTGAAATGGCTGCTGGACCATGTGCCGCAAGCGCGCGAACAGGCGCAGCGCGGCGAACTGGCCTTCGGCACGGTGGACAGCTGGCTGCTGTGGCAGCTCACCGAGGGCGCGTTGCACGCGACCGATGTGACCAATGCCTCGCGCACCATGCTGTTCAATGTGCGCAAGAACGAGTGGGATGCCGAGCTGCTCAAGCTGCTGGACATCCCGATCGAGCTCATGCCCAAGGTGCTGCCTTCCAGTGCCGCTTAC
Organism: uncultured beta proteobacterium; assembly: GCA_963722025.1. Taxonomy (GTDB): domain Bacteria; phylum Pseudomonadota; class Gammaproteobacteria; order Burkholderiales; family Burkholderiaceae_C; genus Ramlibacter. The sequence continues at coordinate 19,027 of CAVRNE010000072.1, read as the reverse complement.
GGCGAAACCCGGCCCTCGCTGCTGGGTGCGGCTATCGCGATCGGCGGCGTGGCCGGCGACCAGCAGAGCGCGCTGTTCGGCCAGGCCTGCTTCAAGGAAGGCATGGCCAAGAACACCTATGGCACGGGCTGCTTCATGCTGATGCACACCGGCGCCAAATTCCAGACCTCGGTCAACGGCCTGGTGACCACCAGTGCGGCGCAGGTCAGCGCGCGCACCGAGTTCGCCACCGAAGGCAGCGTGTTCGTGGGCGGCGCGGTCGTGCAATGGCTGCGCGACGGCCTGCGCGCCATCAAAGGAAGTGGCGAAGTGCAATCGCTGGCAGCGAGCGTGCCCGACTCGGGCGGCGTCATGATGGTGCCGGCTTTCACGGGGCTGGGCGCGCCTTACTGGAAGCCCGATGCGCGCGGCATGATCACGGGCCTGACGCGCGGCACCACGGTGGCGCACATCGCCCGCGCGGCGCTGGAGAGCATCGCCTACCAAAGCAGCGCCTTGCTGCAGGCCATGAGCCGCGATGCGGTGGCCGCCGGCGCGGCTCCGGTGACCGAGCTGCGGGTGGATGGCGGCGCTTGCGTCAACGACCTCCTGATGCAGTTCCAGGCCGACTTGCTGGGCATTCCGGTGGTGCGGCCGGCCGTGACCGAGACCACGGCGCTGGGCGCGGCCTACCTGGCGGGCCTGTCAAGCGGCGTGTACAAGAGCACCGAGGAACTCTCGGCGCTGTGGAAGGCCGAGCGGCGCTTCCTGCCCACATTGGGCTCCGATCGGGCTGCCGATCTGATGGCGCAATGGGAGCACGCCGTACGCCAGGCGACGCTGGCCTGACCACGGGAAAGCGCGGGCTTTCGGCGCGCGCGTCTGGCGCAGAATGGCTTTTTTTCTGCCCGGGGACCCCATGAAATCACAATACCTTGCAGCCGCTCTGCTGGCCTGTTCCTGCGCGGCCGGCGCCCAGAACCTGAAACCCGGCCTGTGGGAAGTCACCCACAAAATGCAAAGCAGCAGCGGCCAGATGGAGCAGGGCATGTCGCAGATGGAGCAGCAGCTGGCCGGCATGCCGCCCGAGCAGCGCAAGATGGTGGAAGAGATGATGGCCAAGCAGGGCGTCAAGCCCGGTGCCGGCGGCGCCGGCGGCATGAGCGTGAAAACCTGCATGACCAAGGAGATGGTCGAGAAGAACGAGTTGCCCGCGCAGCAGGGCGATTGCAAGACCACTCACCAATCACGCAGCGGCAACACCATGAAGTTCGCCGTGGCCTGCACCAAGCCGCCGTCCACCGGCGAAGGCCAGGTTACGTTCATCAGCCCCGAGGCCTACAGCATGAAGATGGTGGTGACCTCCGAGTCACGGGGCAAGCCGGAAAAAATGAACATGGAAGGCGGCGGCAAGTGGCTGGGCTCCGACTGCGGCAACATCAAGCCGATGGCCCCGCCGGCGAAAAAATAGCCGGCTGTCATTGGGGCTTCCCCCTGGCTGTCATTGCGGGCTTGACCCGCAATCCATGTCACGTTGACCAGTACGCTTCGATGGCCGCCATGGATCCCGGATCAAGTCCGGGATGACATCCCAAGGCCGCCCGCCGAAAATCGCGGTCCCTACCCGAACCATGGTGCTGCCCGCCGCGATAGCCGCCTCGAGATCGGCGGTCATGCCCATGGACAGGGTGTCCACCGCCAGCCCGGCCTCGCGCAACTCGTCGAACAACGGCCTTGGCCCGCAAATGAACGGCTTTTTGCGCGGCGAAATCACTGGCCGGCTCGGGAATCGTCATCAACCCGCGCAGCGTGATGCCGGGCAGCCGCGCCACTTCCCGCGCCAGGGGCAGCGCTTCATCGGGGCTGACCCCCGCCTTGGCGGCCCCCCCGTCGATATTGACCTGGATGCACACCTGCAGCGGCGCCATGCCCTCGGGCCGCTGCTCGGACAGGCGCTGGGCGATCTTGAGGCGGTCCACGGTATGGGCCCAGTGGAAATTCGCGGCCACCAGGCGGGTCTTGTTGCTCTGGATCGGGCCTATGCAGTGCCATTGCAACGGAAGGTCCTGGAGCAGGGCCATCTTCTCCACCGCTTCCTGGATGTAGTTCTCGCCGAAGGCCGTCTGGCCTGCCGAAAAAGCCTCTCGCACCGCCTCGGGGCCGAAGGTTTTGGACACCGCGAGCAACGTGACTTCGCTCACCGGGCGTTGCGCGCCTGCACACGCCGCGGCTATCCGCTCATGAACTCGTTGGAGGTTGTTGAGGATCGTGGTCATAATTAACCGGGCAACCTGCTTGCTTTACTAAAAAAGAGGGACTCGTGGATATTACCCAGCTGCTTGCATTCAGCGTCAAGAACAAGGCTTCCGACCTGCACCTTTCCGCCGGCCTGCCCCCCATGATCCGGGTTCATGGCGACGTGCGCCGCATCAACGTCGAGGCCCTGGACCACAAGCAGGTCCACGCCATGGTGTACGACATCATGAACGACACCCAGCGCAAGACCTACGAGGAATTCCTCGAGGTCGATTTCTCCTTCGAAATCGACGGCCTGGCGCGTTTCCGGGTCAATGCCTTCAACCAGAACCGCGGCGCGGGTGCGGTATTCCGGACCATCCCCTCCAAGATCCTGACGCTCGAGCAGCTCAACGCCCCCAAGATCTTCGCCGACCTGGCGCTCAAGCCGCGCGGCATGGTGCTGGTCACCGGCCCCACCGGCTCGGGCAAGTCCACGACCCTGGCCGCGATGGTGAATTACCTGAACGAAACCGAATACGGCCACATCCTGACGGTGGAAGACCCCATCGAGTTCGTGCACGAGTCCAAGAAATGCCTGATCAACCAGCGCGAAGTGGGGCAGATGACCCTGTCGTTCGCCGCCGCCCTGAAGTCGGCGCTGCGGGAAGACCCGGACGCGATCCTGGTGGGCGAAATGCGCGACCTTGAAACCATCCGCCTGGCGATGACGGCGGCCGAAACCGGCCACCTGGTGTTCGGGACCCTGCACACGTCCAGCGCCGCCAAGACCGTCGACCGGATCATCGACGTGTTCCCCGCCGAGGAAAAGGAAATGGTGCGGGCCATGCTGTCCGAATCGCTGCAGGCGGTGATCTCGCAGACGCTGTGCAAGACCAAGGATGGATCGGGCCGGGTCGCGGCGCACGAGATCATGATCGGCACCTCCGCCATCCGCAACCTGATCCGCGAAGCCAAGGTGGCGCAGATGTATTCGGCCATCCAGACCGGCAACAGCTTCGGGATGCAGACCCTGGACCAGAACCTGACGGACCTGGTCAAGCGCAACCAGATCAGCCCGGCCGAGGCCCGCAGCAAGGCCAAGATCCCCGAGAACTTCCCCGGTTAGATGAAACACCCCCGAAGCGCCTGCGGCGCCTCTTCCCCTCAAGGGGGCGCAGCCAGCGGCCCGGCAAAGCCGGTTCCGCGGCTACCCCGCATGGACCGTTCGCCGCGCGGTGGAGCAATTGAGATGATGTTTGGTGTACAGAAAATTCAACTGAAGGACCGCCATGGAACGCGACCAGGCCAGTAAATTCATCAACGACCTGCTCAAGCTGATGGTCAGCCGCAACGGCAGCGACCTGTTCATCACCGGCGATTTCCCGCCGGCGATCAAGGTCGACGGCAAGATCACCAAGGTCTCGCCGCAGCCGCTCAACGCGGGCCATACGCTGGCCCTGGCGCGCTCGATCATGAACGACAAGCAGGCGGCCGAGTTCGAGCGCACCAAGGAGTGCAACTTCGCCATCTCGCCGCCGGGCATCGGGCGCTTCCGCGTCAACGCCTTCGTGCAGCAGGGCAAGGTGGGGATGGTGCTTCGGGTGATCCCGCAGGTCCTGCCGACCATCGACGGCCTGGGCGTGCCGCAGGTGCTCAAGGACGTGGTGATGTCCAAGCGCGGCCTCACCATCCTGGTCGGCGCCACCGGCTCGGGCAAGTCCACCACGCTGGCCGCCATGATCGACTGGCGCAACGAGAACTCGCAGGGCCACATCATCACGATCGAGGACCCGGTGGAGTTCGTGCATCCGCACAAGAACTGCGTGGTGACCCAGCGCGAAGTGGGGCTGGACACCGACACCTGGGAAGCGGCGCTGAAGAACTCGCTGCGCCAGGCGCCCGACGTCATCCTGATGGGCGAAATCCGCGACCGCGAGACCATGGAGCACGCGATCGCCTTCGCCGAAACCGGTCACCTGTGCATGGCCACCCTGCACGCCAACAGCGCCAACCAGGCCCTGGACCGGGTGATCAACTTCTTCCCCGAGGAGCGCCGGGCGCAGCTGCTGATGGACCTCTCGCTCAACCTCAAGGCCTTCATCTCGCAGCGGCTGGTGCCCAAGCAGGATGGCAAAGGCCGCAGCGCGGCGGTGGAGATCATGCTGAACACGCCGCTGGTGTCCGACCTCATCTTCAAGGGCGAGGTGTCGGAGATCAAGGAAGTCATGAAGAAGAGCCGCAACCTGGGCATGCAGACCTTCGACCAGGCGCTCTTCGACATGTACGAGAACAACATCATCACCTACGAGGACGCGCTGCGAAACGCCGACTCGGTGAACGACCTGCGGCTGCAGATCAAGCTCAACAGCCAGCGCGCCAAGAGCTCCGACCTGTCCGCCGGCACGGAGCATTTCGCCATCGTTTAGTCACTGAAACTTGTTGCGAAAGGGGCCGCAGAAATGCGGCCCCTTTCTTTTTGTCGCCGCCTTCGCTTGACCTTGCCACGGGGGCAAGGTTGACACTAGAGGGTATGAAACACGTTCATCTATTGTTGGCATGCGCGATCGCGGCAGTCACCACCACTGCGCCCGCGCACGAGAAATCCGGCGACAAATCAATGCCCTCCCAAATCAAGAAGGAGCAGAAGCCGTGGGGCATCGCCGGAGAGCCCAAGGCCGTGAAGCGGACCGTGGAGATCACCATGAGCGATGCCATGCGCTTCACGCCCGACGTGGTCGAGGTCAAGCAGGGCGAGACAGTGAGGTTCGTCGTCAGGAACGCCGGAAAGCAGATGCACGAGCTGGTGATCGGCACCAGGAAGGAACTCGACGAACACGCGGCGATGATGGCGAAGTTCACCGGCATGGAGCACGACGAGCCTTACATGGCGCACGTCGCGCCCGGCAAGAAGGGCGAGCTGGTCTGGCACTTCAACCGTGCCGGCGATTTCGACTTCGCGTGCCTGATCGCCGGCCACTACCAGGCGGGCATGATCGGCAAAATCAGGGTCGGACAGTGAAGGAGCCATCGATGCAAGCCAATCCAATCATCAAACCCGGGCTGTCTCGCCGCTCACTCATTGGCGGGGCCACCGCGGCGAGCGCACTGTTCGCAGTGCCGCTGACCTGGGCCAAGCCGGCCATCCAGGCCGAGGTCTGGAAAGACCCGGACTGCGGCTGCTGCAAGGAGTGGGTCGCGCACCTGCAGGCCAACGGCTTCACGGTCAAGGTCAACGACACCGGCAACGAGAGCGCCCGCGCTCGCCTGGGCGTGGCCCAGAAGTACGGCTCCTGCCACACCGCGCTCATCGGCGGCTACGCGATCGAAGGCCATGTGCCCGCGCGCGAGATCCATCGACTGCTCAAGGATAAGCCCCAGGTCATCGGGCTGGCGGTCGCCGGGATGCCGGTGGGCTCGCCCGGCATGGACGGCGCCATCTACGGCAATCGCGCAGACCCCTACAGCGTGATGCTGTTGGCCAAGGATGGCAGCGCATCGGTCTACCAGCAGTACCCAGGAAACAAGGGCTCCCACGCGCAAGCGACGGCTGCGGCGCCTGCCGGCGGCTCGGAATTGACCGAGGCCGAGGTCCGCAAGGTGGACAAGCAGAACAGGAAGGTCACGCTCAAGCATGGCGAGATCAAGAGCCTGGACATGCCCGCCATGACCATGGTGTACCAGATCGCCGACGCCAGAGCCCTGGACAAGCTCCAGCCCGGTGACAAGGTGCGCTTCAGGGCCGTGCACGAGGCCGGCAAATACACGGTTACGGAGATTCAGCCGGTCAGATAGCGCCGTCCTGCTGTCTGAACGCGTGGCCATCTCAGCGCCACTCGTCTCGAATCTCCGCGACCGCCTTGGCTGGCGAAGGATCCCAAAGCCCCTTCCCCGTGCCGCGCAGTCCCAGGAAACGCACACGAGGCCTTGCTTTGTTCAGAGCATCGGGTGGCACGATGGCGGCGTAGGGCTTGCCATGCCGCGTCAGCAAGCTCGGCTCGCCCGCATGCGCGCGCGATGCCAATTCCGGCAAGGTGTTGCGACCTACCTCGAGCCCTACGGTGCGAACAACCATGATTTGTAACCCTATTCTGTACAGTCCGTACTGTATAGGTATGCGCCATGGATTCAGCGCGCCTGCGGAGATAACCGTAAGATGACAGGACACTATCCCCGTACCCCCATGCCAAGCACCAATCCCAAAACCTACGAGCCCACCCCACCACGCAAGGTCGCCTTCCTCGGCCTGGGGGTGATGGGCTTTCCCATGGCCGGGCATCTCGCGCTGGCCGGCCACGACGTCACGGTGTTCAACCGCAGCGCTGCGAAGGCCAAGGCCTGGACCGGCGAATTCAAGGGCAGCTCGGCCGCCACGCCGCGCGAAGCCGCGGCGGGCCGCGACCTGGTGTTCTGCTGCGTGGGCAACGATGACGACCTGCGCTCCGTCGTGTTCGGCCCGGATGGCGCCTTTGCCGGCATGAAGCCTGGAGCCGTCTTCATCGATCACACCACGGCTTCGGCCAACGTGGCGCGCGAGCTCTACGCGAAGGCGAACGCGCTGCGCCTGCAGTTCGTCGATGCCCCTGTTTCAGGTGGCCAGGCGGGCGCGCAGAACGGTTTGCTCACGGTGATGTGCGGCGGCGACAAGGCAGCCTTCGATGCCGCCAGGCCGGTGGCGATGGCTTTCTCGCGCGCCTTCACGCTGCTGGGCGAAAGCGGCGCCGGGCAGCTCGCCAAGATGGTCAACCAGATCGCCATCGCGGGGCTGGTGCAGGGTTTGTCGGAGGCGATCGCGTTCGGCCAGAAAGCCGGGCTGGACATGAACCAGGTGCTGGAAGTCATCGGCAAGGGTGCGGCGCAGAGCTGGCAGATGGACAACCGCGGCAAGACCATGATCGAAGGCAAGTTCGACTACGGCTTCGCCGTCGACTGGATGCGCAAGGACCTGGGGCTGTGCCTCGACGAGGCCAAGCGCAATGGCGCCCGGCTGCCGGTCACGGCCCTGGTCGACCAGTTCTATGCCGACGTCCAGGCCATGGGCGGCACGCGCTGGGATACCTCCAGCCTGATCAAGCGAATCAAGGACTAGATGACTTGTCATCCCGGACTTGATCCGGGATCCACGTGGGCGCGCCAACGACCTGGATTCCGGGTCAAGCCCGGAATGACAGCCGCCCTAGCGCTGAGTGCCGCGGGTGACATCGGCGGCAACGGCGTGGGCGTGACCGAGGATGCCGTGGTGGGAGACGCAGCAGGCGCGGTGTCGGCTGGCTTGGCGGCAGCCGAGACGGGCGCAGGTGCGGCAGCCGGAGCGGCAGCCGAGACGGGCGCAGGTGCAATTCCTGGTTTTGCCTGTTGCGGCGACAGCCGCGCCAGCTCTTCCTCGCTGATGGTCTCGAACATCCGCACGACACGCTGCACGCCGGCAATGGTGCGCACCATCTGGGTTGCGCGGTCGGCTTCGCGCTGGGTGACTCGCCCCATCAGGTACACCGTGCCGCGCTCGGTCACCACCTCGAAAGCGCTCACGTAGAGGTCGTTGGCATCGACCAGCGATGCGCGGACCTTCGCCGTGACCAGCGTGTCGGACGAGCGCTGCGTCAGCGTCGTGTTGCCCATGACGGCCAGCTCGTTGACGACGCCCCTCACGTTGTCGACGCGCGAGACGACCTGCTCGGCTGTCTGCTTCGCGGCCTCGCTGGGGACTTCGCCGGTCAAGAGGACTTGCCGGTTGAAGCTGTTGATATTGACGTGAACCCGCTCGCCCAATGCTTCACGCAGCCGGCTGGCTCCGCGCATTTCGATGGTTTCGTCGTCCAGCTGCGCGCCCGAGGTGCGCCGGTCCAGCGTCACCATCGTGCCCACGGCCGCGCCGCCGATGATCAGGGGCGCGCAAGCCGACAGTGCCGCAACCAGGGTCGCGGCGGCCAGCGAGGTCAGCAGCAGGGATTTGCCATTTGGGCTCATGTGGGGGTTTCCTGTTCTCCGAGAAGTTGGGAGTCCACGCCGTCGCAGATGCAGTGCAGCGCGAGGATATGGACTTCCTGAATGCGGGCGGTGCGCTCGTGCGGCACGCAGATGTGTACGTCGGTTTCGCGCAGCGCCTGGGTCATTTTTCCGCCGCCTCGGCCCGTCAGGGCCACCACGGTCATTTCGCGTTCGTGCGCGGCTTCGATGGCGGCCAGCACGTTGGCTGAGTTGCCGCTGGTGGACAGCGCCAGCAACACATCGCCCGCCTGGCCGAGCGCGCGCACCTGCTTGGAGAAGATGCGCTCGTAGTCGTAGTCGTTGGCGATGGCAGTCAGGATGGAGCTGTCGGTGGTGAGGGCGATCGCGCCCAGTTCGGGCCGCTCGCGTTCGAAACGGCCGACGAATTCCGCCGAGAAATGCTGGGCGTCGGCCGCCGATCCGCCGTTGCCGCAGGCAAGCACCTTGCCGCCGCTGGTGACGCAGGCCAGGATGGCCTGCACAGCGGCCGCGATCGGCTTGCTCAAGGATTGGGCCGACTGGTACTTGAGGTCGGCGCTGTCGATGAAGTGCTGTTGAATGCGTTGTTCGAGCATGGTTGAGGATGATAACCGGCCGGTGTTAAGGGCGAATTGAGTCATCTTGTCAGCAATAGCTGCAAAAGGCTGTTGTCGCTAACAATTTGATGCGAACTTCGAGGATAGAGTTTGATTTCTGACCCGGAGCAGTAATGACGGATCGACGTGCAGACTGCATTGTGTTTCTCGACTTCGACGGAGTAACCCATCCCGACCCTTGCGAAATGGGCCGGCTTTTCACCAAACTGCCCCTGATCGAGGCAGTCCTGCGCCGGTTCGACGCCTGCAAGATCGTGATCAGCAGCAGCTGGCGCGTGGTGCACCCGCTCGACGAGATGCGCGAGTACTTCGCCGTGGACATGCAGTCACGCGTCATCGGCATGACTCCGCAGCAACGCGCCTCGGACCTCATGCCCAGCTATTCGCGTCAGTGGGAGTGCGAAGCCTGGCTGCGCAGCGAACGGTCTGGCTGCCGCAGGACCGCCGGCTGGACTCCCCGTGGATCGCGATCGACGACCGGGACGATTGGTTTGCCGCCGGACTGCACAAACTTGCTGGCGACCAATTCCCAGACGGGCTTCACCCCGGATGACGCCATCCGTCTGGAACGCATGCTCAGGGAGCGGATGCCATGAGCAGCACCTGTTGTCGAGTACTACTGTCCCAAAGACCTGAATCCATCGCGCATCGCCTCGCGTAATGAGTGGGCGTCCCACCCGTCCGTCCATCTACTCAACAGGAGAGCGACATGCGAATGAGCAAACTCAAGATATTCCGGCTGAGCCTGCTTGCGGCCGCGGCCTGCGCCGCAGGCCTCAGCCTGGCGTCCAGTCACCGCGAGGCGCCGTTCATCACGACCAGCCCCAAGGTCGACGCCACCGACTTCTACATGTTTCGCAGCTACGAGGGCGTGGCGGCCGACGGCAGCGGCGGCCGCAGCGACTACGTCACGCTGATCGCCAATTACCTTCCGCTGCAGGATCCCTACGGCGGGCCCAACTATTTCATGATGGATCCGAACGCCCTGTACGAGATCCACATCGACAACAACGGCGATGCGGCCGAAGACCTGACGTTCCAGTTCCAGTTCAACAACAAGCTCAACGACGTGTCCCTGCCCATCGGCGGCAAGAACGTCGCCATTCCGCTGATCCAGGCCGGCCCCGTGGCCAACGTCAGCGACGCCAACCTCAACGTCAATGAAACCTATACCGTCAACCTGGTGCGGGGCGACCGCCGCAAGGGCGGGGGCTCCGCGGTCACCAAGACCGGCGGCGGCACCACATTCGAGAAGCCGGTCGACTACATCGGCGTCAAGACGCTGGGCAATGCCGCGGCTTACGCGGCCTACGCCAACAAGCACATCCATGAAGTGAAGATCCCCGGTTGCCCCAGCGGCAAGGACACGGGCCGCGTGTTCGTGGGCCAGCGCCAGGAAGGCTTCGCGGTCAACCTGGGCCCCATCTTCGACCTGGTGAACGCGCCGCTGTCGGTGATCACCAACCCGGCGAACATCAACGCCGCCGCCGCGAACTCCATCCAGGACCACAACGTGACCACCCTGGCGCTGGAAGTCCACAAGGATTGCCTGACCGACGGCAGCGAGACCGTGATCGGCGGCTGGACCTCGGCCAGCCTGCGGCAGGCGCGCCTGCTCTCCGGCGCTCCGGCTTCCGGCCACCAGAGCAACGACAAGCCCGGCGGCCCCTGGGTCCAGGTCTCGCGCCTCGGCCAGCCCCTGGTCAACGAAGTCGTGATCGGCCTGAAGGACAAGGACAAGTTCAACGCGTCCAAGCCCCAGGGCGACACCCAGTTTCTCGACTACGTCACCAACCCGACACTGCCTGCCTTGCTGGGCTTGGTGTTGACCGGAAATGCCGCCGGCCTGGCGCCCACGAATCTTCCGCGAACCGACCTCGTGACCGTGTTCCTCACCGGCATCACCGGCGTCAACAAGCCGGCCACGGTGACGCCCTCCGAAATGCTTCGCCTGAACACGGCGGTCGCGCCGGTGCCCTTCGCCAGCCAGAACCGGCTGGCCATCGTCGGCAGCTTGAAGACTTCGCCCGCGGGCACCGACTTCGCCGGCTTCCCGAACGGGCGGCGTCCCAAGGACGACGTGGTCGACATCGCCCTGGTCGCCATGCTGGGTGGTTTGTGCGTGGCCAACGGCAACACCGACGCGCTCAAGCTCAACAGCGCGGCGGGATTGACGTCCAACTGCGCACCGACGAGCGTGCCGGCCGGCGCAACCTCGCTGGACGTGCACGACGGGGTGGACCAGGCCGTGGTGCCGTTCCTCCCCGGCTTTCCGTACCTGAATACCCCGCTGCCGGGATCGCAATAAACCGGGACCAAAGGAGTGACCATGAAATCAATTCGATGGGGACTTGCGTCCCTCTGCTTCGCCTGCGCCGCGCTGCTGGCCGGCTGTGGGGCGGCGGCTACGGTGGCGACAGCGGTGGCGGCACAGCGGCGGCAGCGGGTGGCGGTGGCGGCGGTGCCCCCGCCACGTTCGACAGCGACCCCAACATGATGAGCGGCACCGACGTGCCCCTCTCCGCCACCACCAGCTCGGCAGGTGCGATGGAATTCGTCAAGAGGTGGCCGCCACCAGCGACAACAGCGCCGAGCCGATCCGGGTGGGCGATGCGGTGCTTGCCACCAGCGATACCGACGAGCCGGACCCTTCCATCTGAGATGAAGAGCTGCGCCTGGCGAGCTGCGCTGCTCGCCGCCCTCTGCATGGGGACCTCGCAGGGCTGGAGCCACGACAGTTGGCTCAGCCCCGCGCGAGGCGCCGCGCCGCCAGGGCAGGTCGCAGCTGGAACTGGCGACAGGCAATCGCTTCCCGGTGCAGGAATTTGGCCAACTCAATGGCCGGCGTGACACAAGCGGCTTGCGCGACAGCGGCTGGGGCCAGGCTGGCGTTGCGGCCGCTGCGCGAGCAGGCGCGGTGGCTGGACCTGTCTGCCCCAGTGCCCCAAGCGGGCGAGCAGTCGCTGTCGTGCTGGCTGGAACTGGCCCCGGTTGACATAGAGATCGAGCCGCGCCTGGTCGAGGTCTATTTCGCGGAGATCCGCACCTCGGCCGCCAATCGGCAGGCCTGGGCTGCACTGCAGGCACGGGGCCTGCCTTGGCGCGAGAGCTATCGCAAGTTCGCCCGGATCGAGCTGGGGCAGGACGCGGTGGCGCGACAGCCGGCGGGGCTGGACCTGGAGATCGTGGTGCTGGGAAACAAACCGATTGCCGTGGGCGAGCCGCTTGAATTCCAGGTTCTGCGCGATGGCCGGCCCTTTGCCGGCTTTCCGGTAGAGCTGGTGAGCGAGCGCAGTGCCCTGGGCATCTGGCGCGAGTCCGATGCCGATGGAAAGCTGCGCCACAGCCTGCCGTTCGCCGGCCGCTGGTTGCTGCGCGGCACCGATCTGCGCCCCTCGGGCGAGCGGCCGGACACCTGGGAAAGCCGTTTCGTCACCCTGGCGATCGAGGCGCGCTGAAGTACTGCCATTCGTTTAAGCTGCGGCGTGAAACCGCCGCGCGCTAACGCGCGTACTGTACTGAACAGCAAGCCTTTTTCCGCGCCATGGACCCCAACCTTTCCGACCGGCATCTGATCGCGCTGATAGACCGCGTCGCCGCTGACCAGGCCGATGGACGACGGCGCGCCGACAGCGAGGCGGCCTTGCGCGAGCTGTACGACCTCACCTCCTCGAGGCTGTATGGCGTGGCGCTTCGGGTGGTGACCAACCGCGAATGGGCCGAGGACGTGTTGCAGGAGGCCTACCTCAACATCTGGCGCATCGCCGGCAACTACCGCGAGGCGCTCAGCCCGCCCATGGCCTGGCTGGGTGTGATCGTGCGCAGCCGGGCCCTGGACTTCCTGCGCCGGCGCGCCAGCGAACGCGCCGACAGCGCGCTGCAACTGGATGACCTCATCGCCGAGACGGTGGCCGGCGACGCCGCGCGATCCCCTGGACAGCAGCCTGGCCAGCGAACATGCCAGGGCCTTGCACGACTGCCTGCGCCGGCTCGAGGCACGCCAGCGCGAAGTCCTGAGCCTGGCCTACCTGCGCGACTTGAGCCACATTGAATTGGCGCAACAGCTCAAGCTGCCGCTGGGTACGGTGAAGACATGGATACGGCGCGGCCTGGAGCAATTGCGCGGCTGCATGGCCGGGTTCGCCTGAGGAAGGCCCACCATGAATCTGCTGGACCACCCCGAACTCGCGGACCGCCTGGCTGCCGCCTATGGCCTGGGCACCTTGCGCGGCGGCGCCCGGCGGCGCTTCGAAGCGCAGGCGCGCAAGAGTCCCGCCTTGCGCGCGGCCGCACTGGCCTGGCAGGAGCGCTTCGCGGGCATGACCGAACTGCAGCCGGGCGAGGCGCCCAGCCCGAACGTGTGGAAGCGCATCGAAATCGAACTGGCGCAGCAGCGCCCGTCCGGCGCTGGTGCGCAGGCGCCGGCGCAAGACTGGCGGCGAGCGTTGCGCCGGTGGCGCGTCGCGACCTTCGCCGGCGTATTGACTGCTTTTTCCGCCCTGAGTGTGAGTGTCTACCTCGGCGGCGAAGTCCAACAGCGCGAGGCGCAACTGGCCGAGATCGATCGTGCCCGCAGCGTGCTGGCGCAGCAGAATGTGCAGCTCGCCGCCCAACTTCAGGCGCAGCCCCAGATCCAGTACGTGGCCGTGCTGACGGACGACCGTTCAGCCGCCTCCTTGCTGGTGACTTTCGATCCGCGGCAGAACACGTTGACCCTCAAGCGGCTGGGCGCCTATCAGGAGGGGCCCGACAAATCGCTGCAACTGTGGGCCTTGCCGCCGCAGGGCGGGCCGCGATCGCTGGGTGTGCTGGGCGGCGATGCGGTTGTGAAGCTCACTGCCGCGGAGAACCAGGTGCGGGCCGTGCCGGCGCTGGCAGTCAGCCTGGAGCCCAAGGGCGGCGTGCCGGGCGAGCGCGGACCGACTGGGCCGGTCCTGTTCAAGGGACCTCTGCTGCAGACGCCCTTGAGGCATCAAGACGCGTCGAACGCCCCGCGCAGCCACTCGATCTCGCCGGCCTCGACGCTCACCACGTCGAAGCGGCAGGGCGGCTGCTGGGCCAATCGCATGAGGTAATGGCGGGCCGCGAAGAGGATGCGCCGCTGCTTGACATGGCCCACGCTGGCCGCGGCTCCGCCAAAGGAACGGCTGGCGCGCTGGCGCACCTCCACGAACACAAGGGTGCCGTCGGCCGCGCGCATCACCAGGTCGATTTCACCCCCGCCGCGCCCGGGCGTCCGATAATTGCGCGCCAGCAGCCTCAGGCCGCTCGCAACGAGGTGGGCCAGTGCCCGGTCCTCGGCGGCGTCTCCGGCCTGCTTGGTGGTGGCGGCCGCGGCGTCTTTCTTGCGGGGGAATTCCATTGAGCGCTTCTTTTTCCTTGGCCCTGAATGCCGCCCGCGAAGCGGCGGCGTCGCAGCATTATCCGCAAGGTGCGCTGTATGTCGTGGCCACGCCGATCGGCAACCTGGCCGACATCAGCTTGCGGGCCCTGCATCTGCTCCAACTGGCCGATGCGGTGGCCTGCGAGGACACGCGGCATACCCAGGCACTGCTGCGCGCCTATGGCATCGACAAGACGGCGGCGCAGCTGATGGCCGTGCACCAGCACAACGAGGCGGAAGCGGCGCAGGCGGTGATCGAAAGGCTGCGGCAGGGACAGCGCGTGGCCTACGCCAGCGACGCGGGCACGCCCGCCGTGAGCGACCCGGGCGCCCGCCTGGTGTCCGCGGTGCGCGAGGCGGGCATGCGGGTGGTGCCGCTGCCCGGCGCGAGCAGCGTGACGGCGGCGCTGAGCGTGGCGGGCGCCATGGGCGACGAGGGCGCCTTCGTGTTTGCCGGGTTCCTGCCGGCCAAGGCGACGGAGCGCGAAGCGGCGGTCGCGGTGCTGGCGAATGAGGTGCGCGCTGTCGTGCTGCTGGAAGCGCCGCATCGCATCGAGGCGCTGGCCCGCTCGCTCGCCGCGCTGGGTGCGCGCCCGGTGACCGTGGGCCGCGAGCTGACCAAGCAGTTCGAGGAGGTGGCGACCGTGCCCTGCGGTGAGCTGCCGGCCTGGTTGAGCGCCGATTCCCAGCGCACCCGGGGCGAGTTCGCCCTGGTGCTGCACGCGGCGCCCGAGGCACCGCAGGGCGACGAGGGCCTGCGTGTGCTGGCGCTGCTGCTCAAGGAACTGCCGGTCAAGAGCGCGGTGAAGCTGGCGGCGGAGATCACCGGCGCGCCGCGCAACGAGCTTTATGAGGCGGCGTTGCGGATGAAGGACATGTCCTTCATGACTTGTCATGCCGGACTCGATCCGGCATCCACGTGCGCGCCATGGATCCCGGGTCAAGCCCGGGATGCAGCTTCGCGTCCATAATATTTTTGCCGGTGCTGTAACCGATCACCTCCATGCAACGAATAGAAGACGAAGTCCAGGCCCGGACTGTCGAGTCGCGGTTGCGGCAGCTGTTCGTGCGGGGACTCGCCGGTGATGCAAGGGCGTATCACGAGTTTCTCAAGGACCTGAGCGGGCACTTGCGGGCCTTCCTGCGCAAGCGGCTCTTCCGGTTGCCAGACGATGTCGAGGATCTCGTGCAAGAAACGCTGCTGCAATCCATACCCAGCGCCACACCTATCGGCAGGACCAGCCCCTGACGGCGTGGGTGCACGCTATCGCGCGCTATAAATTGGTGGATTTGCTGCGGCAGCGCGGCGGCCGGGAGAGCTTGAACGATCCGCTGGATGATGAGCTCGAAGTTTTCGCAGCGTCGGCGGCCGAGGCTGCGGATGCCCGGCGCGACCTGGGCAAGCTTCTGGAGACTCTGCCGGACCGGCAACGGCTGCCCATCGTGCACATGAAGCTCGAGGGCTTGTCGGTTGTCGAGACCGCGCGCCTGACGGGAATGTCGGAGTCGGCGGTGAAGGTCGGCGTTCATCGCGGGCTGAAAGCGCTCGCGGCAAAGATTCGGGGTGATGCATGAAAACAGAGGATCTGGTGGCATGGCTGGCCGCGGATGCGCAGCCCGTTTCTCATCCGGCGCAGACCCGGCGTTTCGTCGTGACGCTCGCGCTGGGTGCCGCTGTGGCATTGCTGCTGATGCTTGTCTTGCTCGGGCCACGGCCGGACCTGGGGCAGGCCGTGATGCTGCCCGTTTTCTGGCTCAAGCTCGCTTTTCCGGCCAGCCTGCGTCCTCGCCGCCGCCGTGGCTGTCCAACGCCTCGGCCATCCGGGAATGCGGTTGGGTCGCGTGGCGATCGGGGTGGCTGCGCCCGTGGCGGCCGTCTGGCTGATGTCGGCCATCATCTTGATGAGCACTGCCCCGGACGGAAGGTCCGCGCTGATCTGGGGCGCCACCTGGAAAGAGTGTCCGATCAATATTGCAGCGCTCTCCGTCCCGGCGTTGTTGGCGGCGTTCTGGGCCGTGCGGCAACTGGCACCCACGCGCGCGCGCCTTGCGGGGGCGGCGGCCGGCCTGTTCGCGGGGGCGGCCGGCGCGCTGGTCTATGCTCTTCATTGCCCGGAGATGGAAGCACCTTTCCTGGGGATCTGGTATGTCCTGGGCATGCTGATACCCACCGCGGCGGGTGCGATGCTCGGCCCGCGATTGCTGCGCTGGTAGCTGGGGCGATTAATTTTTCGCCGTGGTGTAACCGCCTTGCGGCCGCCGGCGAACTAGCCATTGCAGGAGCCTTGGCCCTGCAGGGCCAAGGCTCTTCATCCTTCCCGTGTTTTTCCATCCGTTACAGGAGACCTCATCATGCTCAGAGTCCCTCCCACCCAGGGCCCGGCCGCCGCGTCCACCCTGGCCCTCGCACTCGGTACTGCCTTGACCCTGGCATCCGCCCCGGTCGCCGCGCAGGACGACAAGACGATGGCGAAGATGAACGAGAAATGCTTCGGCGTCGCCATGAAAGGCAAGAACAACTGCGCCGCCGGGCCAGGCACCTCCTGCGCCGGAACCTCCAAGGTCGACTACCAGGGCAACGCCTGGTCCCTGGTGCCCAAGGGCACCTGCGTGAAGACCGCGTCGCCGACTTCGCCTACCGGCATGGGCCAGCTCAAGGAATTCAAGGAAAAGGCCTGACTCGCGTTACGGGAGACCCGGACATGAAGCCCGATGCCGCGGTGCATGACGCGCAACTGCCGGTGCGCGCGGGCATCGGGCTGAAGGCCCAGCATGTGCGGGAAATCCTCGACACCGGGATGGACCTCGGCTTTTTCGAGGTCCATGCCGAGAACTACATGGTGGCCGGTGGTCCGATGCTTGCGCACCTGGGCCGCGTGCGTGAGCGCTACCCGCTGTCGATTCACGGCGTGGGACTGTCGATCGGCGCCGAGGCGCCGCTGGACGCGGCGCACCTGGACCGTCTGTCGGCGCTGCTGTCGCGCTTCGAGCCGCAGTCGTTTTCCGAGCACCTGGCGTGGTCGAGCCACGGCGGCAACTTCTACAACGACCTGCTGCCGGTGCCCTACGACAGCGTGACGCTGCAGCGCGTGTGCGATCACATCGACCAGGTGCAGCAGCGGCTCAAGCGCCGGCTGCTGCTGGAGAACCCGTCCACCTATGTCGAGTACGAATGCTCCACGATGGATGAGGCCCAGTTTCTTTCGGAGGTGGTGCGCCGCTGCGGCTGCGGCCTGCTGCTGGATGTGAACAACGCCTATGTCAGCGCGATCAATCACGGGCGCGATGCGCAGGCTTTCATCTCGTCGCTGCCCTTGCCCGCCGTGGGCGAAATCCACCTGGCCGGGTTTGGCGAAGATCGCGACGCGGCCGGCTCGCGCCTGCTCATCGACACCCATGGCGCGGCCATCGACGCCGCGGTGTGGGCGCTTTACGAGGCGACGCTGCGCATGGCCGGGCCCCTGCCGACGCTTATCGAGCGCGACAACAATATCCCGTCACTCGCGGTGCTGTGCGCCGAGGCGTGGCGCGCCGAACGTGCGCTGTCCGCATGCCGCGACCGGGTGGAAGAAGCGGCATGAGCGTCGTCCGGCCCCTGCTCTCGCAGCGCGTCTTCGCGCGGGCGCTGCTCGACCCGCAGCAGCCGTGTCCGCCCGGCCTGCGCAGCTGGAACGGCTCCGATCCGGCGGCCCGCTTCGCGGTTCACCGCAACAACGCCGTGAGCTCGCTGGTGGAGGCGCTGGCCGATACCTTTCCGGTCACGCGCGAGCTCGTCGGCGATGCGTTCTTCGCCGCGATGGCGCGGCTTTTCGTGATGGGAGCGCCACCGCGTTCGCCGGTGCTGGCGCTGTATGGCGGCGACTTCCCGGACTTCGTCGAGGGCTTCGCTCCTGCCCGGAGCGTGCCTTACCTCGCCGATGTCGCCCGGCTCGAAGTCCAGCGGATTCGCGCATTCCATGCGGCCGACGCCCCCGTACTGACGGCCGGAGATCTTACCCGTCATCTGTTAGACCCGCAGACTCTGCCGGCGTCGCGCGTCAAGTTCCACCCGTCCGCTGCGGTGTTGACGTCGCGTTTCGCCATCGTCGCCTTGTGGGCGGCGCACCAGGACGCCGGCGAGATCGCCGAGGTCGATCCGGAACAGCCGCAAAGCGCGCTCGTGCTGCGCCAGCAGGACGACGTGGCCGTCATCGCCATCGCCCAGGGAAGCGCCTTGTTCTTCCGGCATTTGATGGATGGCGCGACGCTGGGTGAAGCCAGCGCCGCGGCCATGGTGCGCAGCGATGGCTTCGACCTGGCCACGAGCCTCGGCATCCTCATTCGCCATGGCGCGTTGAACGCTTGGCATGGTCCGCGGGAGCTCCGGCGCATGAATACCATCGTCCGGTGGGTTTGTGCGGCCGTTTCGTTGTGCGATCGAATCCCTCATTCGCTGATCGCGCTCCTGGCGCGTTTTTCGATTGCGGCCGTGTTCTGGAAGTCCGGCCAGACGAAGATCGAGGGCCTGAAGATCGATATCGTCGATGGCACGTTCAATCCGGGCTGGCCCCGCCTTTCCGATTCCGCCATCGAGCTGTTCCGCGACGAATACAAAGTCCCATTGATTGCGCCCGAATTCGCCGCGCCGCTTGCAGCCGCGGCCGAACACGTGTTCCCGCTGTTGTTGCTGATCGGGCTGGCCACGCGCTTCTCCGCAATCGGCCTGCTTGTCATGACGGCCGTGATCCAGGTATTCGTCTACCCCGGCGCATATCCACCCATGGGGTGTGGGCGGCCGTGCTGCTCTACCTTATCGCCCGGGGGCCGGGTTCCCTGTCGATCGACCATTGGATCGACCGCCGGAATA
>CAVRNE010000071.1:0-28930 GCA_963722025.1 uncultured beta proteobacterium | reverse complement strand
TCGATCTTCCCCTTGCAGCTGCCGATCGCCTCGCTCAAGTCGTCCTTTGCCTACAAGCACAACACGACCCCGACCGGCCAGGGCCACCTGTCCTATGACATCTGGCTGCAAGAAACGCCTGACCAGGTCAATGGCATGCTTGCGTCTCCGATCACGCACGAAATCATGATTCCGCTGACCAATTGGGGCAACTACGGCAGCCACATCATCGGGCGCAATCCTGGCTGGTACGACCATGACGTGACCATCGATGGCAAGCTGTTCCACGTTTACGTCGCCAAGGGCGCCGACGGCGGTGTTCGCGAGGACTTCTTTGGCGGCTGGAAATTCGTCGTGTTCCAGCCGGACCAGCCCATCGAAGCCGGCACGTTGGATCTGGCCAAGTTCATCAACTACGTCGCCACCCGCAAGGACAAATTTGGCACCCCGTGGGCCACCGGCCGCGAGCACGCTGTCAGCGTGGAGCTGGGCGTCGAGCCAGTCGACGGCACGGGCGACTGACGCTGTATAACTACCGCGTCTGGAAATGACAAGCTTCAGGCGTTGAAGCCTGTCCTGAAAGAAAGGCCCTTCGGGGCCTTTTTTTATGGACGAATCGAGTCGAAAAGCGTTTCGCGCTGGTTCCACTGGCGCTTCACGAGCCGCTTTGCCCCGCCTGTCTTGGCCTCGATTTCCTTGGCCTCGATTTCCTTGGCCGGGAGCTGCAAGCTCAACCTCATCAGCAAGCCGACGCGGCCGGCAGTTTCAAGCCGTAACTTCATCACTGCCGAGCTCGCGCTTCACGGCTGAGCTGTAAGCGCTGAAGCGCTTGTTTACGTAAAGCCTAGTTGTCCTACAGACGTGTCGGAATCGTCCTACTAGTATCTGGGCTCCACCGCTGAGCTAAAGGACTCGGGGCCGCCAAAAACGGCGGCACCCGGGCTGGGGCGAAGCTTTGTCCGTTACCACTTTTGGCCTTTTGACCTAACGAGTCCCGCATGAAACGATCTCTATTTATTAAATCCGGCTCCATCGAAATGGCGGCCTGTGGTGGTGGCTGGCGACGCCTCCGAGAAACCTGCCTGGGTTGTCAAACGAAGCCATGTTGCGGTTTTGGCATTCGTCGCGCTGACCCTCGGCGCATGCGGTGGCGGTGGCGGGTCGGACACCGACCTGGAGGCCGCCAGACTCTGCGCAGGGAATGGCGCCAAGAAGTGCGTGCCGACATCAACTCCCGTGCCGACACCAACTCCTGAGCCGACCGTGCCGACATCCGATCCTGTTCCCGTGACCGATCCTGTTCCCGTGACCGATCCTGTTCCCGTTACCGATCCAGCGCCGCAGCCCGCGCCGACAGTACCGACTGCACCGCAAATCGCCATCAAAAACCAGCCCGATCTCTGGCTGCAGACCGGCTGGAATAGCGCGGCCTACTGGATGCGCGACGACGCCTGGAACGTTGGCAACCTGAGCCGCGGTACCTACACGGGCCTCAACGGCAGCCAGTACGAGCAGCAAGTCGGCATCAGCAAGCAGATGGGTCCGAATGGCGAGGTGGCCGCGCGCATGGCCTGGAAGTGGCCCACCGGCACCACGGAAGTCAAGAGCTACCCTTCCCTCCTGGTTGGCAACAAGCCTGGCTTCTTCAACTCCTGCGACCACCCCTGGCGGCTACCCGGTTCTCCAGTTGGACGGCAGAACTCTCAGGTGGACCCGTCCGGCAAGACGCCTGGCTCGTTCTTCCCCTTGCAGCTGCCCATCGCCTCGCTCAAGTCGTCCTTTGCCTCAAGCACAACGCGACCCCGACCGGCCAGGGCCACCTGTCCTATGACATCTGGCTGCAAGGCACGCCTGACCAGATCAATGGCTTCGTGCGCCTCCGATCACGCACGAAATCATGATTCCGCTGACCAATTGGGGCAACTACGGCAGCCACATCATCGGGCGCAATCCTGGCTGGTACGACCATGACGTGACCATCGATGGCAAGCTGTTCCACGTTTACGTCGCCAAGGGTACCGACGGCGTTGTTCGCGCTGACTTCGCCGGCGGCTGGAAATTCATCGTGTTCCAGCCGGACCAGCCCATCGAAGCCGGACGTTGGATCTGGCCAAGTTCATCAACTACGTCGCCACCCGCAGGACCAATTGGGCATCCCGTGGGCCACCGGCAGCGAGTACGCTGTCAGCGTGGAGCTGGGCGTCGAGCCAGTCGTCGGCACGGGCGACCTGACGCTGTACAACTACCGCGTCTGGAAATGACAAGCTTCAGGCGTTGAAGCCTGTCCTGAAAAAAGGCCCTTCGGGGCCTTTTCTTTATAGAGTTGCTCAACCTGCAAAAGCCGCCTCCGGGCGGCTTTTGCTCGTCGTAGCTGACGACGATGCGCCGGCCGCACAACACAATCAACTCGACGGCATCGCGGCAAACGGAAACATCTGTTGCCAAAGAATGATGTGCTTAAGGTCAGCTTTGGAAACCTGGACAGCGACGTCACTAAAAGTTACCCAACTAACAAAACCTCGCGAAGCTACCGCTTGCAGTCGCCCCATAGCTCTTCGATTCCCGGCTACCTTCTGCGTAAGCTCAAGTTCAACTATGACGGATAACGATCCATTTGCCTCGTTCATGTCGGTCCGCAATTTCAGCGCCCTTGACGGACTGAGGGCAGTCAGCGTTCTGGCTGTCATCTGGAGCCACGCCAGTGGCGTCCACGACCTGGTGTTACTCAACCAGGGCCGCAGGGGCGTGGATTTCTTCTTCGCAATCAGCGGTTTCCTGATAACAACCCTCCTGCTGCGCGAACACAACCGTTCAGGTGGAATTTCGTTACGTGACTTCTATTTCGTCGCACCTTGCGAATCTTCCCGCTGTACTACGCGGTCTTGTGCCTTTATTGCGTGCTGGCCTTCCTGACCCTGAGCGGGAAACCAAAGGGTGCTGAATTCTGGAACAACCTTCCCGCCTTTTTGACTTACACGTCCAACTGGTTCGTCAATGTTGAACATGGCGGAGATGGAGTGACCTTCTACTTCGCCTGGTCGCTTGCCACCGAGGAGCAGTTTTACCTGTTCTGGCCTCCGCTGATGGTCCTGGCGCTGTACGCAGCAAAGAAGGAGTGGACCCTGGTGTTCGCAGCGATGGTTCTGCTGAGCATGCAAGTGATCGCTGCGCCGCATCGCGACACCATGCTGCTGGCCACGATCGTCGCAAGTCTTTCCCCAGCCATTTTGTTCGGCGTTGCTTTCGCGATTCTCCTCAATAACCGGGCCTCCTTCAGCCTCCTTTACCCAATACTCGGCAACAGGTTCATGGCTCCCGCTGCCGGGCTCGTGCTGCTAGGGCTTTTGCAGTTGGATGCTCCCATGATTGTTTCCCCATTCATGATGGCGTTGCTTGTGGCCAGCGTGTGCGTCAGGGAGAACACGTGTCTTCATCCTGCCCTTAAATGGCGGCCCGTTGCGCTGATCGGCACCATCAGCTATGGCATGTATCTCATGCACATGCTGGCGGCCAATGCGGTACGCCCGATCCTGGGTCACCAGTTCGGGTTTGACGTCTTTGTCGGGACAACGGCAACGGTAACTCTGGCCGCGTACCTGAGCTTCCGGTACTTCGAGACGCCGATCTTGCGGCAGAAGTCGCGTTTCGCGACAGACCGAGTGACGGAGGTCGAGGGTATCAGGCCAGTCGGCCAAAGCCTGATAGCCGGCCGGCACGACCGAGCCAGCACTTAGCCGCGATACCCGTCGGGATTGCGGCTCTGCCAGCGCCAGGCATCCGCGCACATTTCTTCCAGCGTGCGCGTGGCGCGCCAGCCCAGCAGCTGCTGCGCCAGCCGGGGATCTGCATACACTGTCGCGACGTCGCCCGCGCGCCGCGGCACCAGCTGATAAGGCACGGCCTTTCCGCTCGCGGCCTCGAACGCGCGCACCACATCCAGGACGCTGTAGCCCAGCCCGGTGCCCAGGTTCACGCTCAGGCTGCGGCCTTGCTCCATCAACGCCTTGAGCGCGGCGACATGCCCTTCCGCCAGGTCGCACACGTGGATATAGTCGCGCACGCCCGTGCCGTCCGGCGTCGGATAGTCGCTGCCGAACACCCGCAGGTGGGGACGCTGGCCCAGGGCCACCTGCGTGATGTAGGGCATCAGGTTGTTGGGTATGCCTGACGGGTCTTCACCGATGAGTCCGCTGGGATGCGCGCCGACCGGATTGAAGTAGCGCAGCACGGCCACCTTCCACCGGGGCTGCGCGACGCACTGGGCAGCGAGCATGTCCTCGATCACCAGCTTGGTATGGCCATAGGGGTTGGTGTGGCTGCGCGGGGCGTCCTCCGCGATCGGCACATGAGCCGGGTCGCCGTACACCGTGGCACTGCTGGAGAACACCAGCGTGTCGCAGCCGGCGCTCTCCATGGCCTGCATCAGGCTCACTGCACCGCCCAGGTTGTTGCGGTAGTACTTGAGCGGCTTGGCGACGCTCTCCCCGACGGCCTTGTCGCCGGCGAAATGAACCACGCCTGCGATCTCGTGGCGACGCAACACTTCCACGACCCATGCCGTATCGAGCACGTCCCCCTGCTCGCACAAGACGGGCCGCCCGGTGATGGCCTGGAGGCGTTCGAGCACGGCCGGCTGGCTGTTGGAGAAATTGTCCAGGATGACAGGGGTATAGCCTGCCTCGAACAGAGACACGTAGGTGTGGCTGCCGATGTAGCCGGCGCCACCCGTCAAAAGGATGTTCATGTAGGTACACTCGGTTGGAGTTCGTGGCCCTGCGGCCCGGGCGCGAATGTTGTCGCCGCCAGGCTCAGTGTACGGGCGATGAACACGGGATTGCCGATCACGTAGCGCCTGAACAGCCGCCGGGGTTCAAGCGCCAGCCTGAACGCCCATTCAAGCCCGGTGCGGCGCATCCAGCGCGGCGCCCTGGGAATCTTGCCCCCGAGAAAATCGATGATCGCGCCGCCGCAAACGATGAGGCAGGGAAACCCCAGCGCCGCCCTGAGCATCGCGGCGACCTCCTCCTGCCTGGGCATGCCCATGCCCAGCACGATCAGGCTGGGCCTGTGGGCCGCGGCCAGCCGGACATAGGACGGCAGTGTCCAGAAAGCCGTTCGCCGTGATGCACGTGCTGCCCGGGGCCAGTTCGCAGACCACCACCGCCTGCGCCCGGCCCAGGTAGGGCTCCTGGGTACCGAACAATGCGATGGGCCGGCCGGCGTACCTGCGCATGATCCTGGGTATGAGATCGGTTCCGTTGAGATTGAGGCCGGGCGGCTGGTGGAGAAGCGAAAGCAGGATTTGCATGCCGATGCCATCGCGCAGCACCAGGTCCGCGGACATGACCGCGTCGAAGAACTCGCGGGACGTCGCCGCCGAGTTCATGGCGTGCGAATTGACGAAGGCAAGGACCAGGGGTTCGTCGGGCCTGGCCAGGGAGTCCAGCAGTTGCTCCTCTGCGCTGGGCGAGTGCACGCGCACTACCGCCTTGACCAGTTCGTGCCAGCGCATCTGCCATTCGGCGGCACCGGCCCCCCAAGTGGTCATGCCCTGGCGGCGCCGTTGAGCACTGCCCCCACGATGGTCACGCCAAACTGGCGCAGGTCCTCCGCCAGGCTGGCCACGCGCGGCACCGACGTCGCATCACGGCAAGCCAGCATCAAGGCCGCGCCGGCGCGAGTGGCGATGGTGCTGGCGTCGGCGCAGTTCTCCGCCGCCGGTGTATCCACCAGGATGACGTCATAGCTGGATCGCAACGCCTGGATCAGCTTGGCGAAACCGGGCCGCGCCAGCAATTCCTGCGGGTTGGGCGGGGTGGCGCCGGCGGGCAGGACCCAAAGGTCCGGCAACGCCTTGATCTCGCAGACCGCATCCCATCCGGCCCGTCCGGCGAGCACGCTGGACAGCCCGATGCGGCCGGGCAGGCCGAAGATGTGATGCTGGCGCGGCCTGCGCAAATCCGCATCGATCAGCAGCGTGCGCTTTCCGAGCTGGGAGAACAGCACCGCCAGATTGGCGGTGATGTAGCTGCGCCCCTCGCCCGAGCCCGGGCTGACTACGGCCAGCGCGGCCTGGCGGGCATCGTTCTCGAACCAGCGCAGCATCAGCTGGCTGCGTAGCGCTCGCAGGTGCTCCACGGCGGCGCAATTGGGATCGGTGGCCGCTATCAGCTCGTTGCCCAGGCCCGAGTCGGGCGCGAGGTAGGTCTGGCCGAACTGCAGGGCCAGGGCGCGCTGCACGTCTTCTTCGTCGAGCAAGCCCATGGCCACGCCGGCTTCGCCGAACAACAGGCCCGCCTTCTTCTGGTAGTCCAGGATGCGCTGCACGTTCTCGGAGGCCAGGTGGCCGGCGTCGACCAGCAAGGCTCCGATGGTTTGCGACGCTTCCCGGCTGGGAACGCTGATCTCCAGGTCGGCCCGGTTGGGCAAGGGGAAAATCTGCGTGTTCATGCGAGGCTCCT
Organism: uncultured beta proteobacterium; assembly: GCA_963722025.1. Classification (GTDB taxonomy): domain Bacteria; phylum Pseudomonadota; class Gammaproteobacteria; order Burkholderiales; family Burkholderiaceae_C; genus Ramlibacter. Next base: position 22,490 of record CAVRNE010000071.1, on the reverse strand, counting down.
GCGGGGTGCGAGCGCCAGCCGGCGTGACGCCGGCAGGCGCAGAGGCACGAAGGCCGAGGCTGCGGCGGGTACGGTGGCCAGGATCGGCAACCGGGTGACCGCCGACGAGATCTTCCACCGAACGGATCCGGCGGTTGAGCAGTTCCAGCAGCAACACCGTGGCCAATGCCAGCAGCATGCCTCCCACGGCGGCCACCAGCAGCGAGAGGGTCGGGGGATAGCCCGCTCGGATCGAGCGGCTCCACAGCCGACGCCAGGCGCATCACGTTGGTCTGGTTGGAAAGGCTCTGCAGGTGCGATTGCGACGGCGCTGGCGCTCACGGCCTCGTAGGCCTTTTGCGCGGCATCCACGTCGCGCTGCAGCAAGTTGAGCTCGCCGCGCTGCTTGGTCAGGGAAAGCACGCGGGTCTTCTGTTCGGCCAGGGCCTGCTGCAGCTCTTTCTCGCGATTCTTGCTGGCTGCGACGGAAGTGTCGGCAGCCGATCCGACCCGCGAAGACTCGGCGGCCAGCCTGCTGCGCATGGACGACAGTTCGGCCTGCATGCGCTGCATTGCCGGATGGGCCGATCCCATGGTCGCGGCGCCTTCCTGGACCCTGGCTTCCAGCTTCGCGATGTCGGCGCGCATGTTATTGACCAACGGGCTTTCAATCACGGCGGCGGAATTCTCGCCGCCGCGCCGGCTGCGGCCCTGCACGGCCATCAGTTGCTGCGACAGTTCAGTCAGGCGTGCGACTTCGAAGTCGCCGCGTTCGTCGGCGGACAGGATGCCCGACTGCTGCTGGAAGGCGGACAGCTTGGCCTGGGCCTTCTCCAGCTTGTCCCTTGAAGCCTTGACCTGCTCTTCGAAAAATCCGGCATACTTCTTGGCCGGTTCGGTTCGCAGTTCCAGGCCGATTTCCAGGTAGGCCTGCGCGAAGGCATTGGCCACCCGGGCCGCCTCGGTCGGGCTGCGCCCGGTCCAGGAGATGTTGATGATGTTGCTCTCGCGCGCCGGCTTGACCTCCAGGCGCTGCTGCAGCTGTTGGGCGAGCCAGGCCTGCGGCGCGGGCTTTTTCTTCGCTTCCTGGCCCCACTTCGACAGGGGCGGCTGGTCCGCCGGCAGCAACTGAACGGCACGTTCGGCCACACGCTCGCTCTTGACGATGTCGATCTGGGTGGACATGAAGGCGGGCGTCACCAGGGGGTTGTACTGGGACGTCACGCCCACCGGGTCCGTGCGCACGTCCATGAGGACGGGAGCGCGCGCGGTGAAGTTGGCGGGCCGCAGCACGACCCAGACCAGAGCCAGCGCAATCGTGCCCAGCACGATCAGGCCCGCCAGTCCCCGTCGCGCGCGCAGGATTGTGAATAGTTGGAACAGGCTCATCGGTGGATCCTTCAGAACAGGCTCTCGCGCACGAAGAGCACGTCGCCGGGTTGGATCGGGTCGGTCAGGCGGGGTTCGGTTTGCACGACGGTTCCGTCCGCGGCGCGGCGATTCAGGCGCAGGCGGTTCGCGCTGCCACGGTTGGTGGGGCCGCCGCCCTGGGCCAGTGCCTGCAGCACGGTCATGCCACGTTCGATCTTGTAGGGCCCGGGACGCTGGGCTTCACCATAGATGTAGAACATCGGCGCCTTGTCCACGAAGATGGTGTCGCCGGGAGCCATCAGGATGTCGTCCTTGGACTGGGCGCCCAGGAACAGGCCGGGAATGTCGATGCTCTTGCGGAAGGGCTTGCCGTCGCGGGTTCCGCTCAGGACAAGGACGTCGTCGCCGGTGGGCGTAACGCCTCCGGCCGCGGCCAGCATGTCACTCACGCGAACGTTGTTCGTCTCCAGCGGGAAGCGTCCGGGCTTCTGGACCTGGCCGAGCACGGACACCTGGTTGCCGCGCACTTGCAGCAGCACGATGTTGACTTGCGGCTGCTTGAGGATGTTGGCCTTCAGCAGCGCGTTGGCGATGCTTTTTTCGGCTTCGCTGATGCTCAGGCCGCCGAGCCTGACGGACCCCACCAGCGGGTAGCTGATGGAGCCGCTTTCGGACACACGGGCTTCCACTGTCAGGTCAGGTTGCTGGTACACCTGGACCTTGATCGAATCGCCGGGGCTCAGCTTGTAGTCGGCGCTTGGCTGCGCCCTCGCGGGCTGGACCGCCAAAAGCGCGGCCCAGAACGCGACGACAAGGAACATCGTAGTTCGGATCAGGTTGGACATGGAAGTTCTCCCGTGGTTGAGGTTGCGGGATCGCGTCTAAAAATAGACTCTCGCCGCGACGCCGAAGACGTTGGCGCGTGTAACCGGAGTAAACGTTCGACTTCAGCCGTTCGCGGCGGATGGAAGTGGACACGGCAATGGAAGGGCGGGGTTCCCAATCGAAGCCGAGCATCAGGTTCTGGGTGGTCTCGTCGCGCCCGTTGTCGAGCGACCCGGCGGGCACGTCGTGCCAGTCGCGCGAGGTGTACTCGTAGCGCAGCTTCACCGCCGTCTGCACTGTCGGTTTCCAGATCGGACCGAGCCAGAACTGGTCGCTCTCGATATTGCCGCCCGTGGCGAGGCCCGTTGAGGTCAGATAGTGCGAGTAACCCGCCCAGGAAGCGGGTCTTGCCGGTGACCTCCCAATTGACCGTCGCATTGCCGACGAGGCCGCTGAAGTCGCGCTGCGGGGCGCCCGAATGCTCGCGGTCGAGATAGCCCAGTCGGCCTTCGACCGCGGTCTTGGCGGTGACCGGCCACTTCAGCAGCACATCGGTTTCGGTTTCGTCGAACTCACCCGTTGCGGCGCCAGCCGTCGTATCCCTGTACTCGCCGTCGCCGCGGCGCAGACGCGCGGTGAGTGAAGTGCCGGTGCCGAGCTCATAGCCGGCCCCCAGGTGGACGCTTTGCACCTCCGGGCTGCCGTCCCAGCTGCCGGGCTGGCTGCTCTTGCTGCTGGTCTGTGAAACTCCGGCAAGCACGCGCCAGGCCGCGCCCAATTCATAAACGCCTTCGGCCAGTTCGACGCGCTCGGTGCGCAGGCCGGTCCGGTTCAGGCCGGTCGTGGTGTCCAGGAAGGTCTCGCGGTACTCCTTGCGATCCGAGCTGACCACGCCGTGCACCCGCGGAGTGATTGACCAATCCCATGCGAGGTTGTAGTTGAACGTGTGGTAGTCGAGCTCCGACACATCGTTGTACTTGTAGGAGGTCCAGTCGAGGTCGGCGCGGAAGCGCTGCAAGCCATAGGCCTTGTCGGCTCTGAGGCCTATCGATCCGAACACGACCGTGTCCGAGATGTCGCTGGTGTCGCGCAACACGTTGTCGTCGTACTCCACGCCGGCCCCCACCCGAACCTGAAAGATGTTCGCGGAGGCGCCCGGCGCGCTCGGCGTGGACGGGATTTCCGGCATGCCGGGGTATATGGTCGGCCCCTCCCAGGCGCCCGGAAAGGTGGCGCCGCTTGGGGTGCTCGGGCGTGCTGGCGGTGCTGGGTGTGGCAGCGGTGCTCGGGGTGCTCGGCGTGCTTACCGCCGGCTGGGCTTGCGCCACCGCTGGCGCCATGAGCACCGCGGCGATCGAGAGCAATGGAGTGATGGGCAGTTTCTTCAAGACAATTTCCTCGTGCTTATGCGTCCCGTGCGCCGGGGCATGCGCCCAGGGCCCCGGTGAGCAACGAGGCCTGGGATGGATGTCGGCGCACAGGGCGCGCCTCCAGCAATGGCTCGATTGCACTATAGTCCAGTCAATAAGCGGCGGTATCCCGGAAAACCAGTCGTACCGTCTTGAGGATGATGTACAAATCCAGCCGCAGCGACCAGTTGCGCAGGTAGTCGAGATCGCAGCGGATGCGGCCTTCCATCTTTTCCAGGGAATGCGTTTCGCCCCGGAAACCGTTGACCTGGGCCCAGCCGGTGATACCGGGTTTGACCTTGTGCCTGACCATGTAGCTCTTGATCAGCGGCCGGTACAGCTCGTTGTGGGCCACAGCGTGCGGGCGGGGCCCGACGATGCTCATGCGGCCCTGCAGCACGTTGATGAATTGCGGCAGCTCGTCCATCGACGTCTTGCGCAGAAATGCGCCCAGGCGGGTGACCCGGCTGTCGTTCTTGTGCGCCTGCTTGATCTGGCTCCCGTCCTCCGTGACGCTCATCGAACGGAATTTGTAGACGAGGATTTCCTGCCCATCCAGGCCGTAGCGCCGTTGCTTAAAAATGACAGGTCCGGGCGAACTGAGCTTCACGGCCAGCGCAATGGCCAGCATCAGGGGCGAAATCAGGATCAGGATCAGGGTCGCGAGCACCAGGTCGCTTGACTGCTTGAGCAGGCCGGCCGGGCCGCGGAAAGGGGTTTCGCATACCGAAATCACGGGAAGCCCGCACACCGTGTCGGTGCGGCCCTGGATCAGGTCGGTCACGAACATGTCGGGCACGAAGTACACCGAAGCCGTGGTGTCCTTCAACGCGTCCAGCAGGTCCTTGATGCGCGGTTGCGAAGCCATGGGAAGCGACAGGTAGATCAGCTGGACGCGATTGGCCTTGACGAAGCTTGCAATGTCGCCAACGCGCCCGAGCAAGCGGTGGCGGTCGGCTCCGTGGTGGCGATCCGGGGTGCGGTCGTCGAAGAACCCCACCAACTCGATGCCGGCGTACGATGCCGCGGCAAGCCGGTCCGCCAGGGAGCAGCCCTGCTCGTTCATGCCCACCACCACGGCGCGCAGTGGCGGGCCTTGCAGCCGGACCAGATGCGGCGCCGCCTTGCGCAGCGCCCAGTGCGAGAGTAATTGCGCGACCGGAGCAAACCACAGCCAGTTCACCACGACTGCCGCGGAAAAATCGTAGATGTGACCGGTGGCGAACCCCATGGCCAGCAGCAGGCCGGCTATCCAGCCCCAGGCCAGCAAGGTGCTGATGATGACCCGGTCCGGCGGCGAGCGCAGCAGCGAGCGGCCGGGAAAGGCCAGGGCGAACGCGACGATGGAGGCAATGAGCCATCGCGGCGTCAGCTCGCCTTCGACCATCCAGACCAACAGCCACAAGGACAGGACGGTGACCAGGGGCTCGAGGATGGCCTCCAGGCCGAGCAGCAATCGGCTCTGCGCCAATGCGGTCGCCCCGGCTGCGGACGGCGGCGGCAGGGGAACGCCGTGGCGCAACGGTTCAGCTTCACGCATATGCAGTCATCCGTGTGAGCCTGGCCGGGACCTGTGCGCGATGGGCGATGTCGAGCTTGCTGAAAATACTTTTCATGTGGTTCTTCACGGTGAACTCGCCGACCCTCGCCACGACGCTGCGCTCGCAAGAAGCTTGCCGAGCCGGCAGGCGCAGCGATTCCAGGCAGGCTGGACGCGATTGTCTGGTGCAGTTGGCCGGAATGGAAGTCGTCCCCCCGATGAGCAGTCCCCGCTGGCTTGCGATCCTCAGGAATTGCGCCGGATCGTGGTTCGGGCTGGTCGTTGTTGCTCTCATTTTTGAAGCGGGACGGGCGTGTAAAACTTGATGTTCTTAGCGGCTTCCAATGTAAGAACGCTCGCCTTTTTGTTGGTGTGGGAAACGCTGCGTAGTTCATGTAGGACGAGCGCGATTCCGGGTAACGGCCACGCGGTGAGCCCAAAAGCAGCAAGGAAGGAAGTCTTTGCAGCGCCTGGTAAAACTTACCTGCTCCGCTGAGGCCGCGGTTCTCACCGAAGGTGTAGGACTTCGCCGCGACATGCGCCGATAGCCCCACGGCGCCTGTGCCACACGACAGAATTTCGCCAACGTAGTTTTCAATGCGGCTCGCCGCCGCGGCCCATTCCGATGTTCCTGAATACACACGTATTGAAGAAGAGCACCCTGACAGCACTGTTCCTCGCAGCGGGGATGACGGGCGTCGATGCCCAAACCAGCAGTGCGTCGAAAGCGCGCCCGCGCGCGCCCCAGGCCTGCCAGTCCGTGACGCCCCAGACCTGCGAGATCGCGAATTCGCTGGGCCGGGGGATCAACCTGGGCAATATGCTGGAAGCCCCGGTCGAAGGCCAATGGGGCGTGAAACTGGAGCCGGCTTACATCGACATCGTCGCCGGCGCATTCACTACCGTCCGGCTACCCGTGCGCTGGAGCAACAATGCAGCGCCCACCGCCGACGCGACCCTTAACGAGGCATTTGCAAAACGCGTGGACCAGGTTGTCGACGCGCTGCTGGCGAAGGGCGTGTACGTGATCCTGGACATGCATCACTACAGCCAGCTTTCCGGCAGTCCGCTGCACTGGAAAGAATTCGGAGTGGAACCTGCCGTGCTGGAAACCCGGCTGGTGAACATGTGGCGCCAGATCGCCCTGCGCTACAGGAACCGTTCGCCCAAGCTGCTGTTCGAGTTGCTCAACGAGCCCACCGGCCGCCTGGACGGCGATCCCTGGAACGAGCTTGCACCGCAGGCATTGGCCGCGGTGCGCGCCAGCAATCCCACTCGTACCGTCCTCATCGGGCCAGGCGAATGGAACGGCATTCAAGCGTTGCCCAAGCTCAAATTGCCGCCGGATCGCAACCTGATCGTATCCATCCACAACTACGACCCCTTCCCATTCACGCATCAGGGAGTGGAATACACTGCCACGAAGTTTCCCGCCGGTGCCACCTGCTGCGATGCGGCGCAGCGCAAAAGGTGACCGATTCGCTGGATGCCGCGCGCAAATGGAGCCAGGGAAAAGGCTATCCGCTGCATCTGGGCGAGTTCGGCACTCATCACGTCGCCGATATGAAGTCGCGCGAAACGTATGCGCGAATGGTCCGCGACGAGGCGGAGCGTCGCGGCATCGGCTGGGCCTACTGGGAATTCGCTTCGCCATCTTTTGGCATGTACTCGCCCGAGACCGGCACCTGGCATGAGCCGATCAGGCGGGCCCTGCTCGACTAGAGGCCGGGATGCGCAGTCAACGAGTTGCGCGGTCCGGCTGCAGGCTCACGCCCACAGCTTCCCGGCGGCGACGAGGATGAGCATCACCGCAATGAAGCAGAAGACCACGCCGAGCAGCATCGAGCCCGACTCGCCATTGCCCTCGATATCACCGCGGCGCAACCACAGCGAACCGAGGAGCCCGGCAAGGAGGGCGACTGCTATGAGGGCGATTACTGCTGACATACCACGCAGTGTGGGCAATCCGCATGCCCATGAGATGCCTCGGAGCGCGCAGCTTTGTAGGACGAAATCGGGGATTCATCCAGTTACGCCTGATGGGCTTGCGGCTGACGCAACATCCCACTCAATCTCAACAAATTGGACGAACCGATGACTTCGCCCACGAGGGATCTGGCAGCGCGGTATGACCGCGCAGTCGAGCGCGAGAGCGCGGCGTGGCAAGCGTTACAGCTTCACAAGCCCGGCAGCCCCGGCCGGGCCGAGGCGTGGCTAACCTGGACGCAGGCCATCTCTCACACCAATGCCGCCTGGCGCGAACTGAACAGGAAAGGCCTGAACCTTGCTCAACCTCCTGATGACACTATCGACGGTGAACTTGTGAGGGTGGTGGCATGAGCAGTGCAAGCGCAGTATTCATCGGTGATGGAAGTTTGTTGATTCAGTGCGCCGAGGCCTTCCTGGACGCCGGGCATGCCATCCGATTCGTGGCGAGCCATGCGCAAAACATCCTGCAATGGGCCGACTCGAAGGGAATCCAAACGGTGCGCCTGGACGCGGAGTCGGGCATCGAAGTTCCGGCAGGAGAATTCGACTATCTCTTCAGCGTCGCCAATCTCCGCGTACTGCCCGCCGCACTCATTGCACGCGCGCGGAAGCTGGCGGTGAATTTTCATGACGCGCCCCTGCCCCGCTATGCGGGACTGAATGCGACGTCCTGGGCGCTGATGGCCCAGGAAAAAGACCATGGCGTGACCTGGCATGAGATGACGCCCGCGGTCGATGCGGGCCGGATCGTTCGCCAAGCCACGTTCGCAATCGGCCCCGCCGAAACGGCGTTCAGCCTCAATACCAAGTGCTACGAAGCGGGACTGGCGATTTTCAAATCCATCGTCCAGGACATAGCGCGCGGCGATCTCTCCCTCACCGAACAAACCGGCCACCGCAGCTATTTCGGCCGCGATCGCCGGCCGGACGCCATGGCCACGCTCGATTTCTCGCGGCCGGCAACGGAACTGGCCGCGCTCGTGCGTGCGCTCGACTTCGGGCCCTACCCCAACCCCCTGGCACGGCCCAAGATCTTTCTTGGAGACTCGGTGGCTGCTGGCAGCCACTGCAAGCGTCGCATCCACCCCTTCATTCGCTGCGCCCGGAACACTGCTCGAAGTCGATGGACAGGCGCTGCGCATTGCCACGGGCGATGGCGACATCCTGCTGGGCGGGTGCGTGGACGCCGCGGGCCGGCCCCCGCACGGCCTCACGGCTGGAATGGTGCTCCCGCGCCTTGACGCCGCGATGCGCGAAAGACTGGCCATGTGCGCGCCGCAAGTCGCGAAGGGCGAAGGCTTCTGGCGCAGGGCTTTCACGGCGCTTTCGCCGGTTGAGCTTCCTTATCCGCGAAACATATCGGTGCCGGCGGCTCCCGAAGTCGCCCCTCCATCAACGTTGAATGCTCCTGCGCGCGGCAGCCAGACCGCCGCCGCCTTTCTGGCATGGCTGTCGGCGCTTACGCGGCCAGGAGCGCGCTTCGGTCATGTATTGCGACGCGGCGCTGTCCCAGCGGGCGGATGGCCTGGAGAGCTGGCTGTCGCCTTGGGTTCCTCTGACCCTGGTCACGTCGCCCGAGGCCAGCGCGGTGCAAGTGGCCGCGGCCGCCGAGGTCCAGGTGGCCAGGACGCGCGAGGCCGGCCCCTATGCGCGTGACCTTCCGCTGCGCCTGGACCACAGGCAATCGGGGTTGGGGCAAGTGGGCAAGATCGGGATTTGCCTCGACCATGCCGCGCAACTGGGCGACTTCGAACTGCTGCTGACCGCGGATGCTTCCGGCGATGGGCTCGAACTGGTGGCCGATGCGGGCGTCTTCGCTCGCGAAACCGTTCAACTCATGGCAGCCCATCTCGGCGCCTGGCTCAGGGCATTCCCCTCGGCGACCGGGCGCATGGCAGATATCCCGCTGGCCCCCAGCGAAGAGGCGCGGGCGATCGCGCGGATCAACGCCACGGCGACGGCTTATGACAGCGATGCCTGCGTGCATGAAGCGATCTCGGCCCAGGCGGCGCGCACGCCGCAGCATGAGGCGATCTGCTTTCAGGGACAGTCCCTTTCCTATCGCGAGCTCGAGGAGAAAGCCGTGCAGGTCGCGGCGCGGCTGCTGGAGCGCGGCGTCGTGCCGGGCGACATCGTCGGCATCTGCATGGAACGCAGTCCCGAGCTGGTGATTGCCGTTCTCGCGATCATGAAGACCGGCGCCGCCTACCTGCCGCTCGATCCCGACTATCCGCCAGAGCGCATCGCCTTCATGATCGAGGATTCGCAAACACGGCTGGTCGTCGCCGATGCCGCGCTCGCGGCAACGCTCGCCTTGCCGCCCGACAGGACGCTCCTTCTCGATGAGCAGCCCCCGGCAGCAGGCGCACCGCCGATGTTGCCGGTGGTGGATTCGGACAGCGCGGCCTACGTGATCTACACCTCGGGCTCCACCGGCCGGCCCAAGGGTGTTGTGGTGACGCATCGAAATGTAATGAATTTCTTCGCCGGCATGGACCCGCGCATACCGCACGAGGCCGGCGGGCGCTGGCTCGCCGTGACCAGCCTCTCCTTCGACATCTCGGTGCTCGAACTGTGCTGGACCCTGGCGCGCGGGCTCACCGTCGCGCTGCATTCGAACACCGTACAGGCGCAGGCCAAGGCGGTCGATTTCAGCCTCTTCTATTTCGCCAGCGACAACTCATCCACCCCGCAGGACCGGTACAAGCTGCTGCTGGAGGGCGCGAAATTCGCCGACAAGGAAGGCTTCGCCGCCATCTGGACGCCCGAGCGCCATTTCCACGCCTTCGGCGGCCTCTACCCCAATCCGGCGGTGACCAGTGCGGCCATCGCGGCCATGACCACCCGCCTGAAGATTCGCGCCGGCAGCTGCGTGCTGCCGCTGCACCACCCGATTCGCGTGGCCGAGGAGTGGGCCTTCGTCGACAACATTTCGCAGGGCCGGGTGGGCGTGTCGTTCGCATCCGGCTGGCAGCCCAACGACTTCGTCATCGCGCCGGCCGCCTTCGCCAACCGCAAGAACGAGATGCTCGCCAACATCGAGGTGGTCCGTCGCCTGTGGCGCGGAGAAAGCGTCGCGTTCCCGGGTCCGCTGGGCAAGCCCGTCGACGTCACAGACCCTGCCGCGCCCGATCCAGAAAGACCTGCCGATCTGGCTCACCGCGGCCGGCAATCCCGAGACTTTCCAGCAGGCAGGCGAACTGGGATGCCACCTGCTCACCCACCTGCTGGGCCAGAACATCGACGACGTCGCCGAGAAGATCAGGCTGTACCGCGTGGCCTGGCACAAGGCCGGCCATCCGGGCAACGGCCATGTGACCCTCATGCTGCACACCTTCGTCGGCCCCAACGAGGATGAAGTGCGCGAAACCGTGCGCGGACCCATGAAGGAGTACTTGCGCAGCTCCGTGGACCTCATCAAGCAGGCAGCCTGGACATTCCCCACCTTCGTGCAGCGCGGCGGCGAACAGGGCAAGAGCCCGGTCGAGATCATGGATTCGCAGCCGCTGTCGCCGCAGGACATGGACGCCCTGCTGGAACACGCATTCGCGCGCTACTACGGCACCAGCGCCTTGTTCGGCACGCCGCAGCGCTGCCTGACGCTGGTCGACAAGTTCAAGGGCGCGGGCGTGGACGAGATCGCGTGCCTGATCGACTTCGGCGTAGCAACCGACACGGTGCTCGCGCATTTGAAGGACCTGAAAGAATTGATGGAGGCATCCCGGCAATCGCGCCCGGCGGTGCAGCGTGCGTCCGTCGCCGAGCAGATCGCACAGAACGCGGTGACTCATCTGCAGTGCACACCCTCCATGGCTTCGATGCTGGTCGCGGATGCGGCCGGCCGCGCCGCCTTGTCACGCCTGTCCGTGCTGATGGTCGGTGGTGAGGCCCTGCCCTTGAAACTCGCAAAGGAGTTGCGGGCGCTGGTGCCGGGCAAGCTCTTGAACATGTATGGGCCCACCGAAACCACCATCTGGTCCACCACTTGCGAGTTGACCGACATAGGCGACTTCGTCGCGCTCGGGCAGCCGATCGCCAACACGCGCCTGGCCGTCCGCACGCCATGGGGCAGCGAATGCCCGGCCCTGGTGCCCGGCGAATTGCTGATCGGCGGCGACGGTGTTGCCCGGGGCTACTGGAAGCGCCCCGAACTCACGGCCGATCGCTTCTCGGGCGACCCATTGCAGCCCGGGTCGCGCATGTACCGCACCGGCGACCTGGTGCGCCGCCATCCCGACGGCGCGCTCGAATTCCTGGGCCGCATGGACCATCAGGTGAAGATCCGGGGCCATCGCATCGAGCTGGGCGAGATCGAGAGCGCCCTGGCGCGGCAGGCGGGCGTGAAGGAAGCCGTGGTCGTGGCGCGAGACGACGCATCGGGCGACAAACGCCTTGCCGCCTATGTGACGGCCAAGGCCGGCACTGCGCCCGATGCCGAGCAGATACTGCGGTCGCTGGCGCAAGAGCTGCCGCAGGTGATGGTGCCGTCCGCCGTGGTCGTGCTGCAGGCGATGCCGCTCACGCCCAACGGCAAGGTGGACCGGCGCGCCCTGCCCGAGCCGCAGTCGGCACTCGCGGTGCGGCCCGGGGCGGCGCCCGGGAACGAGCTCGAAAAGACAATCGCCGCCATCTGGCAAGAGGTGCTGGGACTTGCCGCATGTGGGCACTTCGGACAACTTCTTCGACCTGGGCGGCCATTCGCTGCTGGTCGTGCAGGTTCAACGCCGGTTGCGCGATGCCTGCGGGCGCGAGGTCTCCATCACGGACATGTTCCGCTTGCCGACCATCAGCTCGCTCGCCGCGCACCTGGGGGGCAACGCGTTGCCCAGCGCAGTGGGTGACGGATTGAACCGGGCCAACGCACGCCGGCTCATGAGGTCGCGCTCGGGATTGCAGCCAACCGCGTAGCGTGGAGGATCCCCGATGAGCACGCCCATTGACGACTCCGGCAGCATCGCCATCGTGGGGCTGGCCGGACGATTTCCCGCCGCACGTTCGGCCGGCGAGCTCTGGACGCTGCTGCGCGATGGCAAGGAAGCCACGCAGTGGCTGACGCCGGACGAATTGCGGGCCGCCGGCGTTGCCGATGCCGACATCGAGGACCCCGACTACGTGCGCGCGAGCCTGGTGCTCCCCGACATGGAGATGTTCGACCCCGAGTTCTTCGGTTTCAGCAAGCGCGACGCGGCAGTGCTCGATCCGCAACACCGCCATTTTCTCGAGTGCGCCTGGGAGGCGCTGGAAGACGCGGGCCATATGCCCGAGACCTTTGCGGGCGCCATCGGCGTGTTCGGCGGCTGCGGCATGCAGGCGTACCTGCCCTACAACCTGCTGACCAATCCCCAGCTCGTCAAGTCGATGGGGTTGTTCCTGCTGCGGCATACCGGAAACGACAAGGACTTCCTGTGTTCGCGCGTTTCCTACCTGCTCGACCTGAAGGGGCCCAGCGTCTCGGTACAGACGGCCTGTTCCACCTCGCTGGTCGCGGTTCACATGGCCGCGCAGAGCCTGCTGTCGGGCGAGTGCGACATGGCCCTCGCGGGCGGCGCCAGCATCGAGGTGCCGCACCGCCAGGGCTACCGGTATGCACAAGGCGAGATCCTCTCGCCCGACGGCCATTGCCGCGCCTTCGACGACCAGGCGGCCGGCACCCTCTTCGGCAGCGGTGCCGCCATCGTCGTGCTGCGGCGTCTCGAGGATGCCATCCGCGACCGCGACAACATCTACGCGGTGATCCGCGGATCGGCCGTGAACAACGACGGCTCCCGCAAGGCCGGCTACCTCGCACCCAGCGTGGACGGCCAGGCCAGCGCGGCCGTCGAGGCGCTGGGTGTCGCCGGCGTCGAGCCGGGCAGCGTGACCTACATCGAAGCGCACGGCACGGGCACGCCCGTCGGCGACCCGATCGAGATTGCCGCCCTGGCCCAGGCCTACGGCGCGGGCGGTCAAGGTTTCTGCGGCATCGGCTCGATCAAGACCAACATCGGCCATCTGGATACGGCGGCGGGTGTCGCTTCCCTCATCAAGGTATCGCTCGCGCTGCGCCACGGGCTCATCCCGGCCAGCCTGAACTTCAGCCGGCCGAACAGCCGCATCGACATGGCGAGCACGCCCTTCCGCGTCGTCGACAAGGCCAGGCCCTGGCCGCGCGGCGGCTCGCCGCGCCGCGCCGCCGTCAATTCGCTCGGCGTCGGCGGGACCAATGCCCACGTGATCGTGGAAGAGCCGCCGGCGATGGACGGGCCCCAGGCGCAGGATGGATGGCAGCTCGTGACCTTGTCGGCGCGCACCCCCGCCTCGCTGGAACGCCTCAAAGGCAAATGGCATGACTTCCTGGCCGATCCGCCGCCCGGCTTTTCGCTGGCCGACGCCGCCTACACCACCCAAGTGGGACGCCGGCCGTTCGAGCATCGCTGTGCGATCGCGGCACGGGACGTGGCCGGCTTGCGCGAGGGGCTCGCCGCGAAGAGCCATGCCCGCCGCATCACGGGCAAGGCATCGGACAGCGCGCCGGGCGTCGTCCTGATGTTCCCCGGAGGCGGGGCCCACTATCCGGGCGCAGGAAGGGAGCTGCTGGGCCAGCCGGCCTTCCAGCAGGCAGTGGACGAATGCCTGCGCGCCATGCCGGCCGAGGCGCCGCATGACCTGCGCGCCATCATGTTCGACAGCGGCGACGCAGCTTCCCCGGCCGCCGACACCCTGGCCCGGCCAACCTACGCCATGCCGGCCTTGTTCACGCTCGAATACGCGCTGGCCAGGTTGTGGGAGAGCTGGGGGATCAAGCCCGCGGCGGTCATCGGCCACAGCGCCGGTGACTACGTCGCGGCCTGCCTGGCGGGCGTGATGTCACTGCCGGACGCGCTTGCCATCGTCGTCCTGCGCGGCCAGCTGTTCGAGACGGCACGGCCCGGCGGCATGCTGTCCGTGGACTTGCCCGAAGCAGAGCTGACCGCCCTGATGGCGGGGCTGGACCTGGACATCGCGGCCATCAACGCGCCCGACCTGTGCATTGCGTCGGGCCCGCTGCATTCGATCACGCAACTCGAGGAGCGGCTGGCCGCGCGCGGCAGCGAGGGGCGGCGCCTGCGCATCAACGTCGCGGCGCACTCGCGTTTGCTCGACAGCGTGCTCGACGCTTTCCGGGAACGTGTCTCGGGCATCCGCTTCAACGCACCGGCGATCCCGTTCATCTCGAACCTGACCGGCACTTGGGCGGATACGCAGACACTCACGGATCCGGAATACTGGGTGCGCCACCTGCGCAACCCGGTTCGCTTCTCGGCGGGCCTGCGCCAGCTGTTGCAGGAGATGCCGGACAGCATCCTCATCGAGGCGGGCCCCGGACAGGGGCTGTGCGCCCTCGCCAGGCAGAACAATGCAGGCCCGCGAACCATCCTGGCCTCGACCAGCAAGGCGCAAGAGCCGAACGCCGACCTCGCCCTGATGCTCACCGGCGCCGGTGCGCTCTGGACGCGCGGGGTCACGCCTGATTGGGCAGCCTTGCGCAATCAGGCACGGCCTCGCCGCGTCTCGCTGCCGACCTACGCTTTCGATCACCAGCGCCACTGGATCGAACCCGCCATTCGCCCGCAGCAGCAGGAGGAACGCCGCGAAGCCACGACGCCGCCGGCAAGTCCCGCGGTGACGCGCCTGGCCTCTTACGACGACTGGTTCCGCGTTCCCGAGTGGACGCGCGCGCCGTCGCCCCCCGCGAACCCGCAGCCGGGCCACAAGTGGCTGGTGTTCGGCAATCATTCCAAGCTGACCAGCGACATCGTCTCCAGGGTGACCCAGGACGGGGGCAGCGTTACGCTGGTTCATTGGGGCCAGGATTTCGCGCGGGAGCAGGGCGGAAGTTTCAGGATCGCGCCGTCCGATGCGCAGCACTACGTCAAACTTCTGGCCGAGCTGGAACGGTCGGCGATGCTGCCCGACCACATCCTGCATCTCTGGGCCATGGACACGATGCCGGGCGGCGCGGGCCAGCAGCTTGCGGGCCAGGCGCTGGCGTTCGACAGCCTGCTCAATACGGCCAAGGCGATCCAGGAACTCGATTTGGCGGCACCGCTGCGCCTCACCGTCGTGACGGCCGGGAGCCAGGCCGTCATGGGCGAAGCGGTGCCGCACCCCGAACGCGCGCTGGCCCTCGGGCCCTGCCGCGTGATACCCCGCGAGATACCGAACGTCAGCACGCGCCTGATCGATCTGGCCCCGTTCGATGTCTCGTCGGAGTCCGTCGCGCGCTTCATCGTTTGCGAAGCCCAGCACGCGGATGAAGCCGACCTGGTCGCCTATCGCGACGGCGAGCGTTGGACGCAACAGCTCGTCCGGGCCCCGAAGCCGGCCGGCAGTGAGCGGCAGTTGGTGCGGGCGGGCGGCGCCTATCTCATCACCGGTGGGCTGGGCGACATTGCGCTGGACCTGGCCGCTTTCCTGGCCGGCAAGTACAAGGTGCGGCTGGCGCTCGTGAGCCGGCGCGCCCTGCCGCCAAAGGCCAGCTGGCCGGGCCTCGCCGCGAGCGGCAATCATTCGGAACCAGTGCGGCTGGTACGCCGGCTGCTCGCGCTGGAGCAGCAAGGCGCGCAGGTGCTGGCCATCAGCGCCGACGTGGCGGATCGCGAAGCGATGGCACGCGTGGTTTCGGACTGCCGCGCCCGCTTCGGCACGATCAACGGTGTTTTCCACGCAGCGGGCGTGCTCGACGACGGCCCGATCGCCACCAGGACGGCGGACAGCGTGCGCCGCGTGATCAGTCCAAAAGCCTGCGGGGCACAGGTGCTGCACGAGCTGTTGCCGCCCGGCGACCTCGACGTCTTCGCCGTGTTCTCCTCGACCAGCGTCTATCTCGGAACTCCGGGGCAGGTGGACTATGTCGCGGCCAACGCTTTCGTCGATTCGCTGGCCGCCTCTCGCCCGGATGGGCTGGCCGTCCATTGGGGGGTGTGGGGCGACAGGGGCATGGCGGTGCGCGCCTACGGGCGCCACAGCCTGGGCCATGAAGCGCCCAAAGAGGGCCACCCGCTCCTGGGCTTGCAGGTGGACAGCGAGAACGGCGCCGCCTTCGAGGCGACCTATTCCAGCGGCGACCTGTGGGTGCTGCGGGAGCACGCGGTGGCCGGGCGGCCGGTCCTGCCGGGCACTGCGTACATCGAGATTGCCCGCGCGGCGATGGCGGTGCTTCATCCCGGGGCGGCCGTGGAGATTCGCTCGCTGTCCTTCGAGGAAGCGATGGTGTTCGATGGCACGCAGGCACGCATCGTTCGCGTGGAAATGCCGCGCACGTCCGCCGGCTACGATTTTCTGGTGCGCAGCCGCGATGTGCGGGACGACCGCTGGCTGGAGCACGCGAGGGCAAGCGTCAGCGTATTCCTCGGCGAGCTGCAAGCGGCAGCGCCGGTGTCGTCCGCGCAATGGCGCAAGGGAGAGATTCCCCAGGAGAAAGCCGTCGCCTTCGGAGAGCGCTGGCGCAATATCGCCCGGATGCTGCTGGCCGACCGCAGCGCCATGGCCGAACTGGAGCTGCCCGCGCAGTTCGCCGGGGACCTGGGCGCCTACGCCGCCCACCCGGCCCTCACCGACATGGCCGCGACCTTCGGCCTTCACCTGGTCGATGCGGCGGAGCGCGAGCAGAACCTTTTCGTGCCGCTCTCGGTGGAACGCATCCGGCTCGTCGCGCAGGTGCCTGCGAGCTTCATCAGCCGCGTCGAGCTCAAAGGCACCAGGAGTCGATTCGCAGCCTTCGACGTCAGCCTCCACACGCCAGATGGCTCGCCCATCGCGACCTTCGAGGGCTTTTCCCTGCGGGGAGTCAAGCCCGACGCCGTGTCGCACCAGGCGCCGGCCCGGCGGGAGCACAGCCTCACGGACGCGATGCTGGCCTGTGGCATCAGGGGAGAAGACTCGCACGAGCTGTTCGCCCGCGTGCTCTCGAGTGCGAGCCGCGGCATCATGGTTTCGTCCATCGAGCTCTCGCAGATCAGGCAGGCGATGACCGATGCCCTGCCCAAGGTCACCATCCGCAAGCCTGCCGCGTCCGGCGAGGCGGCCGGCAGTGCCAGCCTCAACCCGGTCGAGCGCACCATCGCCGAAGTCTGGCGCGAACTGTTGGGCGTCGAGGAGATCGGCACCGAGGACGACTTCTTCGCCCTGGGCGGGCATTCACTGGCGGCCGTGAGGCTGTTTGCGCGGATCAGGAAGCAATACGCGGTCGACCTGCCGCTGGCGACCCTGTTCCAGGCCCCCACCTTGGGTGCCCTGGCGGCCGTGGTCGCCCATGCGGGCGGCCTTGACACGGCGCAGCCGGCAGCCGAGCCGGAGAAGCCCGCCTCCAATGTGATCTCGCTCGTCACCCGCAGCTGGTCGCCGCTGGTGGCGATCTGCCGCGGACGCGCCGACCGCGTGCCGCTGTTCTGCGTGCACGGCGCCGGTGGCAACGTGCTGAACTTCAAGGTCATTTCCGATCGGCTGGGCCAGGAACAGCCGTTCTACGGCCTGCAGGCGCAAGGCGTGGATGGCCGCCTTGCCCCACTCGACTCCGTCGAGGAAATGGCGACGCAGTATGTCGAGGCCGTCCGCTCCGTCGCTCCTTCGGGTCCGTACCGCCTGGCCGGCTATTCCGGCGGCGGCGTGATCGCACTGGAGATGGCGCAGCAACTCAGGAAGGATGGCGCCGCAGTGGAGCTTCTGGCGATGATCGACACGCTTGCACCCACCGCGGCCAGGCGCAAGGTGTCCCGCTTCAAGAAGCTCTGGTTGATGCGGCAATGGTCGTTGCAGTTCGCACTGGACTGGCCAGGCCGCCGCCGCAGGGACAAGCAGGACAATGCGACTTACGCATTGGCGTTGGAGCGGCTTGCCCGCGGCGAGCCCCTGCCGCCCGAACTGGCGGAGTTCCACCTCTTTCGCAGCTTCGTGGCCGCTCAGGAGCGCTACCAACCCGCGCCCTTCGATGGATCCATGGCGCTGTTCAAGGCGACCCAGGCCGACACCCAATACCTGGGCGCCGGCGACACGCTGGGTTGGGACGAGCACATCAGCGGCGACATCCGCGTCACCAGGATCGCGGGCTCGCATTTCTCGATGATGGCCGAGCCGGGGGTTTCCCAACTGATCGCGGCGTTCAGGAAGGAGCTGGACCTTTTGGATGGCGATCCGAAGTCACCTCGATCGCGGGTGGCGTAACGACGGGCTGGGCGCCGATACGCTCGCGCTTCCTGGTCAACGAGGTGGACGGTTTCCGTTGCCCGGAAACCCCAGCCTTGATGTTCGCAGGAGCGCCGGCGGCGGGTTTGCAGTCAATTGACTTTTGCGCCCTGGTCGACTTGCGGGCAACGTGGCTGTCGGGCGATTTCGCTGTCCGCCCCGAACAGCGCAGGTTCGGGAGACTGCGCTACAGCCATTCTCGGCTGCTCCTGCTTCACAGGCTCCGACAGGGACCGCGAAACAGGGCCGCTGCCAACCTGGACGGGTTCGCCCTTGACCGGAAGCGCAGCAAGCGGTGTGACGGTCGGGCTGGGTTGGGTTGGCTGGATTGCCTGAGGCACCGGTGTCCGTCGGTCCGCATCGACCCCGATCAGCCCCACGGCCAGCGCGAGGAGGAAGAGCCTGACCCGCCATACGAACACCCGGGCGGCATCCATGATCAGATCCCGTGACGTTGCGACATATTGGTGATGTTCAGCAGAGGTCCAGCAAAGACGGCGGGATTTACTCTATCTGTGCGACATCCAATTTTGCCGTAGGCTGCACGGGTTGCGCGAGGTAGGCTGCTTCTTATGTCGTGATGGGTCTTGATGAGTGGTAAAAACGCGGCTGATCGGTGGCCTCGCAACAGGCGCTGCTCTATGAATCAGCCGGACGGTTGAAGTCCGCCCGGGAAGCCGAACGCGCTACCGCGACAACAGTCTGCCGTCGCGTGTGACCATGGCCAGGTCGACGAACTTGCTTCCGTGCTGCGCACCCGCACTGAACGTGATGGTGTGCCCACCCAGGTCATAGCGGCCCAGATTGGTCAGCGCGTCCAACACGCTGTCGTTGTTGACGGGCTTCTTGGCGCGGCGGATGCCCTCGGCCAGCACCTTGGCAGCCATGCAGGCTTCGAGCTGCGTGCTGTTCATCGGCGCCGTGCTGCCGGCGGCCTCCAGCGCCTTGGCGCACTCGCGAACCACCGGAATCGATGACGTGGGGTTGGGCACCACCTGCGTGATGGACACGCCCGCGCCATCAGTGCCGGCCGCCTTGATGAACTGGTCGGCGCCGACGAAGGACAGGCTGGACGTAGGCACGATGCGCCCTACTTGCATCAGCTCCTTCTGCATCTGCGCGGCGGCACCCGACAGAACGGTGCTGATCACGAACTCCGGCGTTTGCGCCATCAGCAGCTCCGCTTCCGCCTTGCCGACAGTGGTGTTGCGCTTGAGGGGAACCGCCTGGGGCGTCAGGTTGATCTTCTTCAGGTACTGGGCCACCACCTCGAAGTTCTGCTTGCCCACTTCGTCTTCGTAGTGCACGACGCTCACGCGCTTGAGGCCCAGGCTCACCCAGAAATCCAGGATCTTCTCCATCTCCTCGCCGTAGGACGCCCGAACGGTGAACAGCACCGGGTTCTTGACGCGCACCGGATTGGCGCCGGAGAACGGGGCGAAGAAGGCCACTCCCTGAGCTTCGGCCTGGGGCAAGGCATCCAGGCTGAGCGTGGCCGAGGCGAAGCCGAAGAGCGCCAGCAGGTTCTGGTTCTGCAGCAGCGTCTTGGCGTTTGCAGCCGGCCTGCTTGCGGTCGTTCTTGTCGTCCAGCGTGACCAGTTCGATCTGCCGGCCCTGCACGCCGCCCTTGGCGTTGAGCATCGCAAAGTAAGCCTGCGCGCCGTCGCGGATGTCCTTGCCGAACTGGGCGTTGCCGCCGGTCAGCGGCGCCGACTGGCCGATGACCCATTTGTCCTGAGCCTGGGCTGAACACGCCGCAGCAAGGGCAATGCCGAAGCTGATGACTCGTTGTCTCATGCGTTTCGTTACTGCATGGATGAGATTAGGGCTCGATTGCAGTGCTTTCGTCGCCTGGGACATTCCCCTAAGCCAAAAGCGTTGTCGCGCGGAGTGAACCGGAATGTGAAAGACATCACTCAACGACCGGACTGCGGCGAACTTTCACCAGCTTGTGAAAGGGGAGGCGCATGGCTAAGCTAAGTCGGACGGTCCCGCCATGGGCGACTTCCGGCAATCCGTCCACTTCACCTCCAGTTTCGACGGCGTCCGGCTCGCGTATGGGGTCTGCGGCCGCGGCCACCCGCTGGTGCGCGTACCGACCTGGATCAGCCATGTCGAGCACGATTGGCAGAGCCCGGTGATGCGGCACCTGGTCGTCGAGATGGCGAGCCGGCACAAGCTGGTGAACTACGACTGTCGTGGCGTCGGGATGTCGGAACGCGACGTCACCGACATGTCCTTCGACGCCTGGGTCCATGACCTCGAGGCGGTCGCCGACGCGGCCGGGCTGGAGCGCTTTGCGCTGTGGGGCATCTCGGGCGCGCCGGCGGTGGCGATCGCGTACGCCGTGCGCCATCCGGAGCGGGTCAGCCATCTCGTCCTTTGCGGCGGCTTCTGCCGGGGACGGCTGCGGCGCGACATCGTCGCCGGCGACGGTCGAGAAGGCGCGCGTGATGCTGGAGCTGATCGAGCAGGGCTGGGGCACCGAGGAGCCGGCGTTCCGCCAGGTCTTCACCTCGCTGATGGTCCCGGGCGGCACGGCGGAGCAATGGCGCTGGTTCACCGACATGATGCGCATGGCGACCTCGCCGCAAACCGCGCAGCGCATGCTGCGCCTGTGGCAGACGATCGATGTCAGCGACCTCGCCCGGCAGGTGCGCTGCCCGACGCTGGTGCTGCACGCACGGCACGACGCGATCGTGCCGTACGAGGAAGGCAAGTTGATGGCCTCGCTGATCCCGGGCGCCGAGTTCGTCACTCTCGACAGTGCGAACCATGTGATCCTCGAAGACGAGCCGGCCTGGCCGCACCTGCGTGGCCGAGCTGCGCCGCTTCCTTCCCGCCCCGGAGACGCCGGAGGACGCCGACCCGCACGCCGGTTTCGAGCGAACTGACCGAACGCGAGCGCGAGGTGCTCGAACTGATCGCGCGAGGGCTCGGCAACGACGCCATCGCGCAGCGGCTCGCGATCAGCCCGAAGACCGTGCGCAACCACATCACGAGCATCTTCGGCAAGCTCGCCGCGACGACGCGCGCGCAGGCGATCGTGCGCGCGCGCGAGGCCGGCTTCGGCGCGCCTACGCGACGCAGTAGGACCTGCCAGGCCCTGCGCCGATGCGCTGCGCGTGGGGCGCTCGCCTCATGACGCGGCACGCGGCTTCGCGCTGCAATGGCCTCGCCGGCAAGGTGCCGGATCGGAGGTCGCCATGAAGGCGCATCGCACTCGGCCAGCTCGCTCCTGCACGGAGCGCTCTCTCGGAACGCTGTTGCTGGTCGCCGTCCTGCGCAGCGGTCGGCGCGAACGCCGGCACAAGCCGATGGATCGGGCCCTCGTCGAGCCGGGCATCGAACTCGAGTACCGGGTGCGCGGCACGGGCGAGCCCGTGGTGCTGGTGCACGCCGGCCTGTTCGCAGACTGGTTCCAGCCCTTGCTCGAAGAGCCTGCACTGGCCGGCCCGCTATCGGATGCTGAGCGTTCATCGCGTCGGCTATGCGGGCAGCAGCCGCGTAGCCGGGCCGGTCAGCATCGCGCGGCAGGCGGCGCACGTGCGCGCGCTGATGCGTCACCTCGGGATCGAGCGGGCCCACATCGTCGGCCACTCCTCTGGCGGCAACATCGCGCTGCAGCTCGCGCTCGACGCTCCCGCAGCAGGTGCATACGCTATCGATCCTCGAGCCGGCGCTGCCGGTAGGCGGCGGCTACCGCGCATGCTTGCGACGCGACAGGCGGCGATGGCGCCGATCTTCGAGCAGTTCCGCGCACGGGCGACAAGGCTGCCGCCGTGGACGGCTTCATGCGCATGGTGTCGGGCCGGCGTACCGCGCGGCCATTCGACCAGAGCGCTGCCCGGCGCCTTCGAGCGAGGCGTGGCCGACGCCGAGACGTTCTTCGGCCAGGAGCTGCCGGCCCATCCAGCAGTGGCAGTTCGCGCGCGAGGATGCGCGCCGCATCGCGCAACCGGTGCTCGCCGTCATCGGCGAGAAGAGCCCGGAAGTGTCGCCGATCTGGAGCGAGCGCCAGCAGCTTCTGCTGAGCTGGCTGCCGAACGTCGAGGGTTTCGTGCTTCCGGAACGACCCATCTGTTGCACGTGCAGAACCCGCGCGGCATGGCGGAAGCCTTGGTCGCCTTTTTTGCGCCGGCACCCATGGCGAGCGCGCGCTGAGCACGGGTCAA
>CAVRNE010000070.1:0-12968 GCA_963722025.1 uncultured beta proteobacterium | reverse complement strand
CCTGGATCGCACCAGGACTCCGCCCGATGACGCCTTCCTTCTCGGAAGACCACGACTCGCCTCGCTTTGTGGTTCCCGTGAGACGGGGCCAGCGATTCTTTTTCTTGCGCTCAAACAGCTGCCTAAGGAATAAGCAACGGCTGCTCAGCAAGCACTGGCGCGGCCGTCGGCAAAGCTCCACAAGCTTGTCCACAACCTTCTCCACGACTGCCGGGGATAGGAGTGTGAGTCAGCTGTGCTAGGCGCATCGCGCGAGAGATCGCCGCGCGGAAGTGTCGGCGTATCTTCTCAGTGCCTAGCACACCTGGCTCACGCTGCTGTCCACTGGAGGCGTGGAGAAGGTTGTGGACAATGTTGTGGAGCTCTTCCGACGGCCGCGCCGGCGCTTGCTCTGCAGCTGCTGCTGATTCGTTAGGCACCTCATCGACGCAAGAGAAAAATTGCTCGACCCGTCGCGCAGGAACTACACCACGCTAAGCACATTCAAGATTCGGACGTGCTGAAGGCGCGTCCTCAGGTCGTTCGCGAGATGGCGAGCCCGCTGCAGCGGGCCTCGTCCAGTGGATGCCCGGCGCCGTGGAAGCCTTGCGCCGCGGCGGCAAAGCCCTCGCGGGCGGCCACCCGCTTGCCCGAGGCCAGCGCGACATGCGCCCGCGCCTCTTGCAAGGCGGCGTACCACGCGGGCAGCTTCATCACCATATTGGCCAGGAATTCGGAAATCCGCTGGTGGCTGGCAGCCAGGTCCATCTCGCGCGCCCTGGCGGCGGCGATGGTGGCCGGGATGGCGAACGTGATCCGGCAGCCCGGGCAGGTCTCCAACGGGCCGCGCACGGCGGCCTCAGCTTCTTCCAGCACGCAAAGGGCGGCATCCGGATCGGTCGTGATGGCGATGCGCGTGCCGTAGATGCGGTCCAGCAGGTGGAAGCCGACGTCGGACTGGCGCGCCACGTCCAGCGCCTCGTCCAGGAGACCGCGCGCCAGGTCCAGCCGGCCGCGGTGCATGGCGAGTTCGGAGCGGCGCTGCAGCGACAGGGCCTCGCCCGTCGCGCCGCCGATGGCCCGATGCAGCCGCCCGCCGTCGACCAGGTCCTGCTCGGCCGCATCCAGCTGGCCGCTGAGCAGCTTGGCCTCGCCGCGCAGGGTCACGGCGAAAGCATGGCCGCGCGCCGCGCCGAGCCGCTGCGCCTCGGCGGCCAGCGAGTCGGCGAACGCGATCACGTCGGCGTACGGCCGCGCGCCATAGAGAAAACGCTGCGTGATGCACAGGTGGCCGTCGAACACCCGCAGTGCGAGGTGCGGCAGGTGGCTGGTTTCCCTCAAGTCGGCCCACACGCTGCCGTGCAGGTCGCCGCGCGCGTGCGCGGCCGCCGCCTGCGCCCAGGAGGCGATCACCAGCGTGCCTTCGTCGCCGGTCTCCAGCGCGAGGCGGCGCACCTCGGCCGCGCGGCGCGTACCTTCGGCCGGGTCGCCGAAGCCCAGCGCCGCGGCGCCGCTGTAGGCCAGCGCTTCGGCCAGCCGGCCCGCGACGGTGGTCGGATGCACGTTCTCCAGATACTTCAGCGCGCCCGGCGGGTCGCTCGTCTTCACCTGCGCCAGCGCGCGCTTGGCGCGCAGCTCGTGGGCCTGTACCTCGGGCGCGACGTCGGCGGCTGCGTCATAGGCGGCGAGAGTGCCGGGACGGCCCAGGGCATCCATAGCCTCGGCGCGCAGCACAAGCGCTTCCGGTTGCGCCGGGCGATGCGCGAGCAGTGGCTCGACGTGGCGCAGCACGTCCTCGAAAGCGCCGAGGCGAAACGCCTGTCGCGCCGCGGCCAGCGAGCACGGCACTGCCCTCTCCGGCTCGCCCGCGGCCAGCCAATGCTGGCCGACCAGGCCCGGCGCGGCGCCCGCCCGATCCAGCCGCGTGGCCACGTCGCCATGCAGGGTCAAGCGCCGGTGCGGCGGAATGCTGTCGACCAGTGCCTGCCTCACCAGCGCATGGCGGAAGCGGTAACGGCCGTCAGTCACCACCAGCACGCCGGCGGCGAGCGCCCGGTCCAGCCGGGCCAACGGGTCGTGGCCTTCGTCGGCCGCAAGCGCCACTGCGGTGGCGACGTCGAAATCCTCGGCTGATAGCGCCAGCCGGCGCAGTGCCTCCATGGCATCAGGATCCACGTCGCAAAGGCGTTCGGCCAACGCCGACGACACGCTGCGCGGCAGGTCCGGCGACACGCGCGCGAGTTCGACCACGGCAAACGGAAGGCCCTCGGCCCGGCGCGCGATGCCGGCCGCCGCATCCGGCGGCAACGGCGCAACAGCCGCGCGAGTCGCCAACAGCGCCGCTTCGTCCTCGGTCAGCGGCCCCAGCTCGATCGCCTCCAGCTGTCCCGCGCGCAGCATGCGCGAGACGTGGCGATCCAGCAGATCCGGCAGCGTGGGCCGGCATGCGAGCAGCACGAACACGGGCGGGCCGCTGGCCGCCAGCTGCATCAGCAGATCGGCGCTGGCGTCATCGGCCGAGTGCGCGTCGTCGACGATCACCAGCACGGGCTTGCCGGCCGCGGTGGCCAGGAGCAGGCGACGCACCGCGCCCACCATCTGGTGCCGGCCGAGCGGCAGCGCCAGCGGCTGCGCACTCCCGGCGGCGGGGCTCATCGCGGCCAGCACCGCCTGGGCATGCGGGCCGATGGCCTCCAGCACCTCGGGGTCGTCGCCCAGCAGGGGCTCCACCAGGTCGGCCGTGAGCCCGTAAGGCCGCGTCCAATCGCTGGCTTGCATGGCACGCACCTGCCAGCCGAGGCCTCGAGCCTCCTCGGCCACACGGCGGCAGAACGCGGTCTTGCCCATTCCGGCCGTCGCGCGCACCACGGCCCCACGCGCGCGCCCGGCGGCGCGCAGCAGCACCAGCACACGCACCAGCTCCAGCGCCCGCCCGACGAAGCGCGGCGCGGCGCCCTCCATCCCCGCGACACATTCGCGGTACAGCGCCTCCACCTGCGGGCCGGGCCGCAGGCCCATGGCCTGCTGCAGGTGGTCGCGCAAGTGACCCCACCACCGAAGGGCCGAGGACCGGCGCCCCGCGGCGAGTTCCTCACGCATGAGCTGCAGGTGGGCTGCCTCGTCGGTGGGATCTTCGTGAACCAGCCGCTCCAGCTCGCCGGCCTGCCGCAGCAGCCGCAGGTACTTGTCGCGCAGGCGCAAGCGCGGCGCCTCGGTCCAGGGTTCGTAGCGAGCTTCGGGCAGCAACTCGCCACCGTAGAGCTCGGCTGCCGACTTGGATGCCACCGCGTCGCCACTGGCCAGCGCATCGTCGGCGGCGCGCTCGAAGCGCACCGCATCGCAATCGACGCTGCGGTCGGGCAACAGGAAGACGCGGCCGCCGCGCAGCACCACCGCATCGGGCTGGCCGATGAACTGCCGGGCATGGTGGGCCGCCTTGCGCAGGTTGGCGCTGCCGGCATCCGGGTCCAGATGAGGCCACAGCGCCTCCACCACCTGCTCGTGCATGAGGCTGCGCTGGGGCTGCAGGCTCAGCAGTTGCAGCAGCTCGGCGGCGCGACGGCTGATTGGCGCTTGTGGCGATTTCGCCCCGTCGCCTTCGGGGCGTTCACCGACGCTGAGGCGGAACTGCCCGAGCAGACGGATCGACACGGGCCCTGGCTGGCGAACCGGTGGAAGCGACATCGCGATCCTTTTTCTGGCCGGCGGGTGCCGGGAACGTTTCAGGAACACCCGGTGCGGAACATGGCATGTCAGGCGCCTTGCGGTGCCTTCCATCCTTCGCAGGAGTATGCCGTCTATCGCTTCAACCGGGTGCGACGATGGACGAATGAAATGGAGCATCCGTTTGGCCAAATAGGAGAAGCAAGCATGCGCATCACTAAAGACGAAGTGGATGTGAAGTTGCAGATTCCGGGTGCCGTGATCCGTCAGCAACTGGATTTTGGCGACGCAACCGGGCTGGGCAAGATCAGCGGGGAGTACCTCAGTCTCTCGGCAGGCGTCGATACCACTGCGCTGTTCCAGGGACTGCAAGGCAATTCATGCCAGTGCCCGCACTGGGGCTTTGTCTTGCAGGGCCAGTTGACGACGACCGATGAGCGCGGAGCGAAAGAGACGGTCAAAGCGAATGACCTTTTTTACTGGCCTCCCGGTCACAACATCAAGGTCGATGCAGACGCGGAGGTCGTGATGTTCAGCCCGCAGCACGAGCACAGCCATGTGATCAATCACATGATCGAAAAGGTGAAAGCCTAAGCCCCCATTTTCACAGTCAAGGAGTACTCATCATGAACCCGAACAAGACACTTTGGGAAAAAAGCGACTTCACCCGCATCGCCGAGACCATGCGCGAGAGCGGCGAAGACATCGTGCGGCAAGCCGGCATCACGCCTGGCATGAAGGTCCTGGACCTCGGCTGCGGCGACGGATCCACGGCCATCCCGGCCGCGAAGCTGGGCGCCCGCGTGCTCGGCGTGGACATTGCCGGCAACCTATTGGCCGCGCGAACGCGGTTCTCGCACCGCCACCCTTCCACTTGAGTTGAAGGCGGTCATGGCGCCAGGCGCTTGTCGATCCAGG
This sequence comes from uncultured beta proteobacterium, assembly GCA_963722025.1. Classification (GTDB taxonomy): domain Bacteria; phylum Pseudomonadota; class Gammaproteobacteria; order Burkholderiales; family Burkholderiaceae_C; genus Ramlibacter. The sequence goes on along the minus strand of CAVRNE010000070.1, from coordinate 8,408 downwards.
CCGTGATGTCCGCCATCACCCCCTCCTTGCCGATGTCGTTGAGGAGGTCGTGATAGTGCCCCTCGTAGAGCTTGAGCGTCTTGTCCCTCGATCCGGCCGTCTCGTAGAAGAACTCGCTGCCGTGGCAGACGGTCGCCTTGTCGGCGGTGCCGTGCATGATGAGCACCGGCAGCGTGATCTGCGGGAACTCCTCCCGAAGGCGCTCGTCGGCGCGCACCAGCGCCGCGACGGTGATCGCGGGCTGCACCTCGTGCGCGGTCAGCGGATCGTTGTTCAGCGCCTCGACCACCTTGGGATCGCGCGAGAAGTCCTCGTTCTTGAGCTTGAGCACCGGCAGCCGCGGCGCGATGTGGCTCAGCCCCTTGATGGCGGCGAGGGCGAAGCCGGGCGCCGGCACCTGGAAGGCGAAGCTCTCGCAGATGAAGCCCGGCGAGCTCGGACTGGTTGTCGAGCGCGTAGGTCGCGGAGACGACGCCGCCGGCGCTGTGGCCGAGCAGGAACACCGGCAGGCCGGGATTCCGTGACTTCGCGATCTTCATGGCGCCGGCCACGTCGCCCACATACTCCGCGACGTCTTCGACGTAGAAGCGCTCGCCCTCCGACTTGCCGCGCCCGCGCAGGTCGAGCGCATAGACGGCGAGCCCGTGCTTCACGAACTGCTCGGCCGGCCCACGCATACTGGCCGCCGTGGGAATTGACGCCGTGGCAGATGACGACCACAGCGCGGGGCTTGCCATCCGGCCGCCAGGAGCGCAGGAAGATCTTGAGACCGTCCGTTCCTTCGAATGTTTCTTCTTGCGGGGCCTGCGCCATGGTGACTCCAGTCGAAAAAAGTAGGGGCCTCACCATACGCCAGGACAGCTGACCTTGGGGTTCGCTGTAACTATTCAACAGCTCGCGTTCTTTGTTGATTCACGCCACCTCTTCCGTGAGTTCGCGATTTCGGATTGGTGGAGCCTGCCTCATCGCACAGCACGTAGACTTCGTACGTCCGCACATCGTGAACGACCCGTCCCGGGTAGGCATGATCAACGCATGCGCGATCGCGCATTGACGCACGATGATTGGCCCCAACGCAGTGGCGCCGAGAGCATGGAAGCGAGGCGTCGCCTCGGCGAGTAAAGCACCACCGGGCCATTTCGGTGATGGGGCCGATGCCGGTCAGGTCCGGGCACATGTCTGTCCATCCAGCCTTCCACAGGCGTTGATGACGTAGTAATGTGTGCTCCGTGGGGACCCAAGCGCTGTGCCTCGGCTCAAGGGTCGGTCAGGAATAACGAACGTGCGGGCTTCATGCCCGCGAGGAGTTCCAGATGGACCACCTCATGTCCCCGCGATGGCGCGTTCGAGGCATGCGGTTTTTGGCAGCCGCCCTGCTGGCGGCCTGTGGTGGGGGCGCCGATACGCCCGCACCGCCGTCCAACGGGGGCAGCGCAGGCGCGCCATGTGCCGCAGACGGCGCCAGCCAACGGGGGTAGTGTGCCGCAGACGGCGCCAGCCAACGGGGGCAGTGTGCCGCAGACGGCGCCAGCCAACGGGGACAGCGTGCCGCAGGTGGCGAACGCGCAGCCAGCGTCACGGGCCAATGGACGAAACTGCAGAATCTTCCCCAGCCGGCCGTACACAATGTCGTGATGCCCAACGGCAAGGTCCTGATATTTGGCCGCGACAACGCCGAGCGGGTGTGGGACCCGGTCACCCAGGCAGTCACCATCCCGCCCCATGTCGGCTATGACCTGTTCTGTGCGGGGCACACGCTCTTGCACGATGGACGGGTGCTCATCGCCGGCGGCCATATAGCGGACTTCGTGGGGCTTGCGAAGACCAGCATTTACAACCCGGCCACGAACAGCTGGACCGCAGTGCCCGACATGAATGCCGGGCGCTGGTATCCGACCTTGACCACCCTGCCGAATGGCGACGTGCTGGTGGTTTCCGGCCAGATCGACACTCTCCGTTGGCGTGAACCCGCTTCCGCAGGTGTACCAGACCGCGACGAACACCTGGCGCAACTTGACCGGGGCGCAGCTGAACCAGGGCCTGTACCCGATGATGTTCCTCGCGCCGAACGGCAAGGTGATCGACGTCGGCCCGACGAACGTCACCCGCTGGCTGGACACGGCCGGCACGGGCACATGGTCCATGGTCGGCTATGCGCACTTTCGGATGGCGCGACTACGGCACCGCTGCCATGTACGCGGACGGCAAGATCCTGGTGGCGGGAGGCGCTCCGACCCGCCGACGGCCACCGCGGAGGTCATCGACCTGAACGCGGCGACGCCGGCGTGGCGTTCCGTGGCGTCCATGAACATTCGCCCGGCGCCACCTCAACAGCACGCTGTTGCCCGACGGCACGGTGCTGGTGACCGGCGGCACATCCGGCCCCGGGCATAACAATGCGTCGACACCCGTCTTCGCGGCGGAGTTGTGGAACCCCGCCACCGAGACCTGGACCACGCTGGCCAGCGCATCGGTGCCCCGGCTGTACCACTCTTCGGCCATGCTTCTGCCCGACGGCCGCGTGATGACGAATGGCGGCGATGGCATTCAGACCGGATGTCGAAGTCTTCTCCCCGCCGTACCTGTTCAAGGGCGCACGCCCGACCATGAGTGGCGCGCCGGCGTCCATCGGATGGGGCCAGCGATTCACCGTGCAGAGCCCGGATGCGGCCAGCATCAGCAAGGTGACGCTGATCCGGCTGGGATCTCCCACGCATGCGTTCGACATGAACCAACGCTTGAACGTGCTGCAGTTCACCCGCGGTGCGGGCACGGTGGACATCACGACCCCGGCCAATGCCAACCTGGCGCCGCCCGGGCACTACATGCTGTTCATCGTCAACGGCAATGGCGTGCCATCCGTCGGCAGTATCGTGCAGATCAGCGGCACGGCGCCACCTCCGCCGCCTCCGCCGGCTGGCGCAGGCGTGACGGACGGAATCAACGCCGCCTTCCGCAGCGCGCTTTCGTGGTTGGTGAGGTGATCGAGCGCGTCGGTAAGCGCTGAAGGTTTACCGCGGCTCGTCAACATGCCGCCTGCGAATGCCCCAGCCTCACGCGTTGCGATCATTCATCCTTCTCTATGTGTTGATGTACGCTGCATTTGGCGTGGCGTCGCCCTTCTGGCCTCGTTTTTTTGAAACGCGAGGGATGTCACCGGAGCAGATTGGGCTTCTGCTGGGACTGGGCACGATCGTACGTCTGATTGCCGGACCGGTTGCGGCGCGCGTCGCAGATCGTTTGCAGCGATTGCGTCACGTACTGGCCGCGGCTGCCGCCCTCGCCGCCTGCCTTGCATTTGGCCTTCCTTGGGTCGGTGGGTTCTGGATTTTCCTGATCGTCCGCCTCTGCCATGAAGCTGCGCTTACACCAACCACGTCGCTTGCCGACGCCCTGGCGTTAGGTGCTTCGAAATCGCGCGCTCGCCCGGAATGAGCTTTGAATATGGCTGGGTACGAGGTTCGGCATCGGCTGCCTTCGTGTTCGGAACGCTGGTCGCTGGCCAAGTGATCGGCTGGACAGCGCTCACATCGATCGCATGGATGCATGGGGTCCTGCTTCTGGGCGCGGCAGCAAGCACCATGCTGTTGCCAGCGCCTGATAACAAAACCGACGCCGCCCCTGAACCATCATCCTTCAGAGCCATCAGAGAGCTCATGGGGATCGTCGTGTTCCGGCGCATGGTACTCATTGCGGCCCTGGTTTTCGGCAGCCATGCCATGCATGACGCATTCGCGGTCATCCGATGGAATGCGGCCGGCATCAGTCCGACCATGATCAGTGTCCTGTGGTCGGAGGCGGTCGTGGCCGAGGTCATTGTCTTCATCCTGATCGGACCTCGATTGGTCGATGCACTCGGACCGGGCGGTGCAGCCGCAATTGCGTCCATGGCGGCTATCCTGCGATGGATTGTGATGGCGTCCTCGACCAATCCTGGAGCGCTTGCAATCGTACAGCCCCTGCATGGAATGACGTTTGCGCTTCTGCATCTCGCTTGTATGCGCCTCATAGGCGCTGCCGTGCCCCAGCATCTTGCCGCTACGGGCCAGGCCATCTATGCACTCGGACCAGGACTGGTCACAGCGCTGCTGACATTGTCATCCGGAATGCTGTATGCGCGGCTCGGAGCCAGCGGCTTCCTGCTGATGGCGCTGTTGTCCGCTCTCGCTTTGCCGCTGTGCTTCGGGCTGAAAATTTCAGTTCGGCCTTCACGCCGATCAGCCTGATCGGGGGCGCCCACTAACTGCCCCCAACTTAACCCAAGTTAATGCGGCGCGCGACCCCCTGGCGCATCATTGCCCCATGGTTACACCATTGATTTACTCAAAACGTGCGCAACCGTTCGGAGGAGCTTTCCGGCGTCGAGCGCGAGGATGCAAGAGGGCGTCTGAAACGAGAGTATTTCGCTCTGGGCATGTCGTTGTGGCGGCCAGTCTGGCCTTGGCCTTCGCCTTGACCGCTTTGGTTGCCTTGGCTGGTCTGATTGCCTTGGTTTGATTGCTTTGCCATCGGCATTGGCCGATCCCATGGTTACATCATTGATTACTCAAAACGTGCTTCGCAACCGTGCGGAGGAGCTTTCCGGCGTCGAGCGCGAGGTGCTAGAGGGCGCGATTTCTGAAACGAGAGTATTTCGCTCTGGGCATGTCGTTGTGCGCCAAGCAGAACGAGTGGACATCAGCACTTTGCTGGTCCAGGGATTCATGACCCGCCACGTCGACGCGAGGGACGGACGTCGCCATCTGGTGGCTGTCCATGTTCCCGGCGATTTTGTCGACCTGCACGCGTATGCGCTAAAAATGCTGGACCACGACGTCGGTGCGTTGACCGATGTCACCGTCGCCGTCTTTCCGCACTCCACGCTGGAGCGGATCCAAGCCGAGCATCCGCATTTGACAAGACGCCTCTGGTTCTTGACGCTGCTGGACGCGGCAATGCACCGACAGTGGATTTGCCGGCTGTCCAGCCTTACTGCTCTTGAACGAGTCGCGCACTTTTTGTGCGAGATGAATGCCCGCCTGCTGGCCATCGAGGCGTCCGATGGCAGCGGCTTCGCGCTTCCGATGACTCAACTCGATCTCGGAGAGGTTTGCGGATTGACGAATGTCCACGTGAACCGCGTGCTTCGCCAACTGCGGGAAACGGGCCTTTGCACTGTTCGTTCGTCGCACGTGGAAATCCACGACCTGAAGGGCTTGTCGGCGACGGGGCAATTCCAGCCCAGTTATCTGTATCTCAACCACCAGACCATGACGCGCGCGGCTGGCCAATCTTTGGAATCCCAATGAACGAGCGCCGAGCGATTCTCAAACCCTGCGAACTTCCTGGAAAGGCCACCGCCGAGGATGGGGTGGTCCTGCTGGACGGGCCCGACGGGGTCGCCGTGACGATGACCCCGGAAGCGGCCGAACTGACGGCGGACAGCCTGCATGCAGCCGCGGCGCAAGCGCGTCAAGGGCCAGTGACCTCGCCCGGTTCGAACAACGACGGCGAACTGCATTGAGCACCCTTGGGGAAGCTTGCGTGCCAATACAGGATCGGAATCGTGGCACTATCCTTTGCCTGGAAGGACCAGCCATGCACAAGAGCCGACTCGGAACGATCGTCATCGATTGCCAGACGCAGGATCTCGACGCTGCCGCAAGCTTCTGGGCCGCAGCGCTCGGCCGGACCGCCAAGACGCTGCAGAGCCCGGGTGGCGGCAATTACCGGGGACTGGAAGGTCCGCCCGAGGAGGTGACGGTAATGGTCCAGGCGGTGCAGCATCCGAGCCGCGTCCACGTTGACATAGAGACCGACGACATCGAAGCCGAGGTCCTTCGACTGGAGTCCTGCGGCGCGAAGCGCGTCGCGCGGGTAAAAACCTGGTGGGTTATGGAAGCGCCCACAGGCCAGCGCTTCTGTGTCGTGCTTCCACAGCGTCCGGACTTCGAGAGAGCACGCCAATGCCTGGCCTGCTCCTGGCGGCGTCAATGGCTCATCAGCCACTTGACTCCTTCTCCCGTTGCTCCACAGTTGGGGGTACCGTGCTCGGCGGCAACTTGCGTAGCCAGGACTGAGCGAAGTCGGCCTGAGTGCCGAGGGCGCCGAATTCGGTCACGAGCCCTTCACCATAACAGCGCCATACACGTCCGTGCTCGCTGTGCTCCCCACGCACCTCGCCCACCGTCACTTGCTTGCCGACGTTCGGCCCTTTGTTTCCAAGGGCGCCGGCAATGACTTCGCAGCGGTCGCCAGACTTGATCGGTTCGTTCATACCCGTAGTGTCCTCCTGATTGACGCCGAAGCTCAACTGCAGCTCCACGGCATCCACGCCCCACCTCAACCGTGCGTGCGCCGGAAGGAAGGCAGTTGCTTGATGCAGCACGGCCCATCACAATTATCCTGCCTGATCGGGCGATAAGGAGACAAACATGACGATGAAGAAAATCCGTATTTGCGCTCTTGCGATACTTTGCTGCGTGGGCTTTCCGGCCCTGGCGCAAACGACACCCGCCGCACCGTCCGCGGCGCCCCGCCGGCGGACGAGCCGGGCTGGGCCAAGGGCCGGCCAAAGAACGACGCCGCGATGAAGATGGCCCCGGTGCCGGCATTCCCAATCCCCACCGCGCCGGACAAACTGCCTACAGCCAAGTTCAAGCTCCCGCCCGGCTTCAAGGCCGAGACCTGGGCATCGGGCGTGCTCGATGCCCGCGCGCTGCGCCAGGGTGACAAGGGCAATATCTTCGTGAGCTCGCTGTTCGTCGCCAACAAGGTCTACGTGATCCCCGAGAAGGGAGACCGCAAGGCCAAGGTCGTGATCGACAACATGCCCTTGGCCACCGGCATCGCTTTCCACAAGGGCAGCCTGTACCTGGGAACGAACACGAAGATCCTGCGCTACGACAACATCGAGGACAACCTCGACAAGCCCGGCGAGCCCAAGGTCCTCAACGACAAGCTGCCCGGCGGCACCGACCACAGCTGGAAATACTTCCGGATCAAGGACGACAAGCTGTACTACGCCATCGGTGCGCCGTGCAACATCTGCGATCCCGGCGAGTACGGCAAGATCTACCGCATGAACCTGGACGGCAGTAATGTCGAGACGGTGGCCGCGGGCGTGCGCAACACGGTGGGGTTCGACTTCGATCCCAAGACCGGCCACCTATGGTTCACCGACAACGGGCGCGACTGGTTCAGCGAGGAACTGCCCAACGACGAGCTCAATCACGTGACCAAGACGGGCCAGCACTTCGGCTATCCGTACTGCCACCAGGGCAACATCCCGGATCCCGAATTCGGGTGGGGCAAGTCGTGCGGCGACTACGTGAAGCCCGCTGCACTGCTGGGCCCGCATGCCGGCTCGCTGGGCATGACCTTCTACCGCGGCAAGATGTTCCCGGCCAAGTACCAGGGGGCGATGTTCATTGCGCGCCATGGTCCCTGGAACCGCACCCAGAAGTACGCCGACATCCTGGTGGCGTGGCCTGACGGAAAGGGCGGGGCGAAGACCGAGACGTTCATGACCGGCTTCGTCGAGAACAACAACTACCTGGGCCGCCCGGTGGACTTCCTGGTGCTCAAGGACGGCTCGCTGCTGGTGAGCGACGACCACGCCGGCGCCATCTACCGAATCAGTTACAGCGGCAAATGACCACGCGACGCCGGGCTGCTGGCGTGGTGGCCTGCGTCTTGGTGCTGGCGGTCGGCGTTGCCGCAACACGCCGTCGCGCAGGACAAGGGCCGCAAGAAGGCTGCGCCCGGCAGTAGCGCCTCTGCCGCCAAGACGCCGGAGGCGATCGATTACGCGCAGCGCTTCGCTACCATGTGCGCCGCCTGCCATGGCGCCAACGGCCGCAGCGACATGGCGGGGACGCCGGTGCTCGCCGGACAGCCTTCGCTGTATGCGATCACCCAGCTGTTCCTGTTCCGCGAAGGCCGGCGCAGCAACGAGGCCATGACGGCTGTGGCCAAGACCTTGTCCGATGACGACATGCGCGGTTTCGCCGATTACATCGGGACCTTGCCCCCGGTGCCCGCCCCGGCCCCGGCTGCGGTGGCCGATGCCGCGCGCATGGCCAAGGGCCGGTCGCTCGCGGAACAGCACAAGTGCGTCTATTGCCACGGCGCCAACCTGGACGGAGGCCAGCAGGTGCCCCGCATCGCGGGGCAAAAGGAAGAGTACCTGCAGGCGAGCTTGAGAGGGTTCAAGTCGGGCACCCGTGCGGCCTACACACAGGCGATGGTGTCGGCAGTGAGTCAGGTCACCCTCGAGGAGCTGGACACCCTGGCGTACTACGCGGCACGGTTTTCCGGCGGGGCGGCGGCCGGCAAGTAGACGACCCTAAAACCGGCGCAACAGATAAAAAAGTCTCGTTTTGAAAAGAGGCCCGGCGAACCTGAAGGGCTGCTTCAGGCGATCCACG
>CAVRNE010000069.1:0-43172 GCA_963722025.1 uncultured beta proteobacterium | reverse complement strand
CGCCACCACCAGCGCTGTTGGCCGGCACATGGCAGCTCGATCGGGCCACGAGCCAGATCGCGGACAGCGCGAGGGCCTCGCCGGCCTGATCGGTGCCGGCGTTCCGCCGACGCTGCATGTCACGCACGCGGCCAACGGCACGATCGTCGTGGAGGCGCCGATCAACGAAGGCCACGCGCGCCTCTACCAGCCGGGCCGTCAACCTCGACGCCCGTCGCTCAGGGCGGCACGATCGCGATGACGACGAAGTGGTCCGGCACGAGAGTCGTCGCTGACGGCACGATAGCGGGCGCGAACGTTGCCGCGGTGACCGTGCGCGAGTCGTACACGGTCAACGCGACGCGGACGATCCTTTCCGTCGACGTCAGCGTCACCAGCACAGATGGTGCGCCGAAAGTGAGTCAGTTGAAGTTCGTGCCGATCACCGACCTGGGCCCGTGCGAGAAATGGCCGACGCCGTGTAAGCGCTGACGGTTGCAAGGCAAAGGCCAAAGACCAAAAACAAGACCCGGGACGGGGGCCCACGGAAGATGAGGCGCGGAGGAAAAAAATATATATATATATATATATATATATATATATATATATATATATATATTTTTTACGAGAAATTGACATAGCCATATGGCCATGGCTATATTCGTCGGATGAAGACCATCGCGGCCGGTAAGTTCAAGGACCGTTGTCTGAAGACGCTCGACGAAGTCGCCCGGACCAAGTCGGCGGTGATGATTACGAAGCAAGGCCGGCCCATCGCCCAACTCGTGCCATGTCCACCCCAGCCAGCGAGGCGCGGACTCGCCGGCAGCGTCCTCAGGGAAATTGGCGATCCTTTCACGACCTGCGACGCCTGGGATGCTGACGCTTCTTGATACCCACGCCTGGGTATGGTGGGTGACCGAGGACCGGAGACTTTCGCGCGGGGGCAGGCGCGCGATCGAGCGCAGTCTCGCGCAAGGGGCGCTCGCCTTGTCGTTGATTTCTGCCTGGGAGGTCGCGAAAAAGGTGGAAAAAGGCCACCTCGTCCTGGATCGACCGGTCGCTGACTGGATCGACCTTGCGGTCACGAATCCCGGGCTGCAACTGCTGGAACTGACTCGACCCATGCTGCTCGAAAGCTGCTGCCTGCCTCAACCATTCCACGGCGACCCGGCCGATCAAATCATCGTCGCCACGGCGCGAGAGCAGGGACGCCGTCATCGTTACCAGGGACGAACGAATCCGGAGATACGACCACGTGCGATCGCTGTGGTGAGGCTCTAAGGCTTCACCACCGTCACCGTCGTCGCGCGCTTCGTCGGATCGGTTTCCGACACGATGGTCACGGTGACGCGCGCGGGCGCGGCGTTGCCTGACGCGCGCGCGCGAACACCGGCACGCGCGCGGACTCGCCGGCCTTCACGGCAACGAGCGCGTTCTGCACGTCGGCCTCCCAGCCGGCGCCCTCGACGACGACGGTCACGCGATAGATGTCGCTGGCGAATGCCGGCTCGGGCGCGCGCGTATGGCCGGCGGGCGCAGTCGCCGGCGCCGCGCCGGTGTTGCTCACGGTCACCGCAAACGCCGGCGCGTCCGCATTCGCCGCCGCGGCGCGCGGGCGCCTGCGCGGTGCACCGCCGCGCGCCTGCGCGCCCGCGCCGTCAAGCGACCGCACGCCGACGACATACGAGAGAACGCCCTGGGCATCGGCGAGGCGATCGATCACGTAGAAGTGCAGGCGGTTCGGCTCGTCGCTCCACTCGTACTGGCTGCCCGACCGCAGCCCCGCGTGGAACAGCGCGTCGTTCAGCTGCCGGTAGTCGGCGACCGTCCGCATCACGCGCTCGCCGCCGGCCTTGACGAAGTCCAGCCGCTTCATGTCTTCCGGATGCGCATCGATCACCCACGCGTGGCAGCCGTAGCCGCACGAGTTCGTCTGCCGGTCCTTGTTCTTCGCGATGAGCACGCCGCTGTCCGGCGTGAACGAGTCGTAGCCGATGCGCTGCACGACTTCGACCGAGTAGTCGTTGAACACGGGATCGCCGGCGCACAGCGGATCGGTGTTGCGATCGCAGGCCGGCGTGCGGTCCTGCGGCGCCGCGCCGTCGAGGCGCGACGATGAGTCCCGCCCACGGCCGGCCGGCGGCTCAACCGCGCGGGCGGCAATCGTCACCACGACGGGCCCGGATGCGCGAGCGCCTCGCGGCTGACGTCGCATCACCTTGTCGCGCCGACATCACGTCCATCGCGAGCCGGTTGCGCAGCATCAGGCCGGCCGGCATGGCCGCGCCTTCGGCGGCGGGAACGACCCAGCGGCGATGCGGACCGCCGGGGCCGTTGAACGATCCGCGGTCCATCATGTCCCACGGTCCGGTGCCGACGCGGCGGTACGGCGTGACGTACGGATTGTTGTTGTTGTCGCCGACGCTGAACACCGAGTGCCCGAGCTCGTGCGTGATCGTGCCGGAGCTTTCGCCCTGACGCACCGACGACAGGCCCCACTGCTGCGCGCCGGCCAGCCACGACGTCCACGGCACATAGCGCGTCGTCACCCAGCGCGGCTTGGTCTTGTCCGGATTGCCCCACAGCTCGGGAATGTCGTCGCGGCTCGCGAACTTCATCTCGCCGAATTCCTGCCACACCGTGGTCTCGTCGTAGCCGGCGTAGATGCGCAGCTTGATCGGATAGCTGTTCGACGACCGCGCGCCGGCCTCGGCGCGCCAGAGCGCGTCGGCGTCGCGCTCCATGCGGCCGTCGCACGTGTAGCCGGTCGGGCAGCCGCTGGCCTGGTTGTATTCGTTCAGCCCGTACTCGAAGAGCTTGCGCGGCATGCGGTACGGACCGAAGACGTCGATCTTCGGGATGCCGATCTTTCCGCGCGACTGCTCCATCCAGTACTCATGAATCGTGTGGCCGTGGTTGAGCGGACCCGGCACGCCCCAGAAGTCCGCGTAGAACTTCGCGACATCCGCGCGCGGCACCGGATCGACCTGCGGATTGCCGAACGGATCGGAGCCCTTCGGCTGCGTGATGACGAACGGCTGATCCTCGAAGTCGATCGCGATGAGCGCGACCCTGCAGCGCGCGCTCGCCGGCCGCGTTCTGGATCGCCCCAGTTCGTGCCGGGAATCGGCTTGTAGTCCGCCCACGTCATGTCGTCCTGGTCCTGCACACGCTGCGGATCGATCGGCGGCGGAAACGGGAGCGGGCGTCTGTTCGCGCGACGTCGCACGGGCGGCTCCCGCCGCGAGGGCCGCGACCGCAATCAGCACCAGACTCGATCGAAGAAGGGACATGTTTGTGACCTCGCTGCCGAGTGTAGCGTGCCATCCTTGAGCGTGGCCATTCACGTCGTGCTCGTCCAGCCAGAGATCCATGGAACACCGGGAACGCGGGCCGGACGTGTCTCGCCACCGGTGCGGCGCTGCACCTCATCGAGCCGCTCGGCTTCTCGCTCGACGAGCGCCAGGTGAAACGCGCCGGTCTCGACTACTGGGAGCACGTGGATCTGCGGATCTGGCCGGACTGGGACGCCTTCGAGCGCCAGTTGCCGGCGCTCGGCGAGCCGTATTTCTTCTCGACGAAGACGGAACGGGTTTCTGGGACGCGCCGCTCGGAGCGGCAGCGGACGTCGTCCTGATCTTCGGCCGTGAGACCGGCGGGCTGGCGCCGAGATCCACGCGCGGTATCAGGATCGATTCTTCGCGCATGCCGATCCTGTCGCCGCGCGTCCGGTCGCTGAATCTTTCGACGAGTGTCGCCGTCGCGATCTACGAAGTGCTGCGCCAGCGTCGTCTCGGTGCCGGCGGCCGGACCACGTAGGCAGTCAGGCCGCCGGACTTCAAGAGCGCTTCACTCCGGACCTCGAGAAATGCCGGACCTCATGCGCATTTCACTCCGGACCTCAAGAGTTGCTGGACCTCACGTGGTCTTCAGAATCGCACGCGCACGCCGAGCTGAATCGCCCGCGTGTTCAACTGCGACGTCGACTTGCCGAAGTTCGTGCTGCTCAGATCCATGTTCGGATCCGACAAGTTGACGCGATTGAACGCGTTGAACGCGTCCACGCGGAACTCGGCCGACGCTGTCCGCGCGAGCGCGAACTTCTTCGAGAACGACAGGCTGACGTCCGCGTAGCCCGGACCGCGATAGGCGTTGCGTTGCAGGTTGCCGTTCTGCCCGGCGGCCGGTCGGGGAAGTCGCTCGCGCGTGAAGATGCCGGCGAGATACTCGTCGCGGCTCCAGCCCGACGTCTTGACGCTCGCGTCCGGCGCGTTGGGCCGGTCGCCGCCGGCGCCGTCGGCGTTGAAGTCGCCGGTCGGGTACGCACCGCCGTGGGTGACGTTGATCGGCGTGCCGGTCTGGAAGATCGCCGACCCCGCGAGCTGCCAGCCGGCGAGGAGACCCTTCTTCCATCCGGTGCTGTCCTTGAGGAACGGCAGCTCCCACACACCCGCGAGCGCGAGCTTGTGCGCGACGTCGTAGCCGGCGACCGAGCGATCGGCGCCGATGTTGGCGGCGTCCTGGAACGCGGTGTTGCCGACGGCGGCATCCGCATCGTTCTTCGCCTGGCCGAACGTCCACGCGCCCTGCAGCATGAACCCCTGACGGAAGTTGCGACGCAGCTGCAGCGTCCCGCCCTGGTAGTCCGACCTCGACGTCGACGTGACCATGTTGATCGACGAGAAGCTCGGGTTGAAGCCGTCGAACCGCCCGTCGATCAGATCGCCGACGTAGCGGTTGATGTTGTACGCGTTGTGCAGGTGGCGTCCGGCCGAGCCGAGATAGTTGAGCTCGGCCACGATGCCGAGCCAGATCTCGCGCTGCACGCCGGCGAACCAGTTGTGCATGTAAGGGCTCTCCAGGTCCGGGTCCACGGTCGTCAGGCTCACGCGCGCGCCGATGATGCCGTTGCGCGGGTCGAGGCCCACCTTCAGCGCCGGATCGACCGGGTAGCCGAGATAGGGCGCGTCCGGATCGCCGAGGCTGTAGGTGAACTGCGGCGTCCCGAACTGCTGTCCGAGCACGACCGACGCGCGGAGCGGCGGGCTGTGGCGGTAGTTCTCGGCCGGCAGGTTCATCAGGCGGTCATATGACAGGCCATAGCCGCCGCGGATCGCCATCTTGCCGTCACCCTTCGGATCCCACGCGAAGCCGACGCGCGGACCGAAGTTGTTGTTGTCGCTTGGATTGAACCGCTCGACGAAGTCCACGCGCGCTGACGCGAGCTGCTCGTTGTACGTCGTGCCGGAGCCGAGGATCAGGTTGCGGAGCGTGTCGTCGCTGTCCTTGAACGTCCCGTAGTTCTCGTAGCGCAGCCCCAGGTTGAGGGTGAAGTTCGCGCCGACCTTCCAGTCGTCGTCGATGAACAGCGCCCACTCCGTCTGCGTCAGCTCCGAGTACGCCGTGACCGGTTCACCTGTCCGCGGATCCACGTAGCGCTGCATCTGCAGCGCCTCGTCGTCTGCGAAGTTGAGCAGATTCGAGAACGAGTAGTTGGGGATGTAGTTGTTCGTGTTCGTCGCCGAGCCGTACATCTGGCGCAGCTCGCCGCCCATCTTGAGCTGGTGCGTGCCCTTCATCATCGTGAGCACGTTCTTCAGGTGATAGTTCGTCTGCCACCAGCCGTTTGGATAGCCGGACTGGCCGAAGCCGGTGACGCCGGTGATGTTGATGCCCGGAATCTCGAGGTGCTTCGGGACATCGGGGAGACCGACCAGGCGCATCACGCCGAAGCGCAGCTCGTTGACCTTCGTTGACGCGAACGTGCGGGTGTAGTTGGCGTTGCCGTAGTGCGTCGTGTTGGGCGTCGGCCGGTTGAACTCCGGACGGATGCCGCCCGTGACCGCGTACGATGTCGTCCGGTAGAAGTTGCCGTAGAGACGATCGCGTCCGGGATGGAGCTCGTAATCGCCGCGCGCGTTGATCTGGTTGCCGCGGCGCCAGCCTTCGGGAACGAAGGCCGCCGTGCCCACGTCCATGATGCCGTCCGCCGGACCGATGGTGTTGACGCCGGGCGCGGGACTGCCGAGATCGCGAAACCCGGTCGTCGGATCGACCGCGGGCGCGAAGTCCCGCAGGAGCTGGGCCGCGATGCTGTTCGGACGCGTCTGCAGGATGTAGTTCCGGAATTCCGGGGTCTCCACGGTGAACGTCGAGCCACGCGCCCCGTCTGCCGCAGCCCCTCGTACGACGTGAAGAAGAACAGCTGGTTCTTGACGATCGGTCCGCCGAGGCTGTACCCGAACTGGTTCTTGTCGAATTTCGGCACCGACGTCTCGAAGACGTTCTTCGCCGTGAGCTGGTCGCCCTGGAAGTAGTACGAGCCGCTGCCGCGAAACTGATTCGTTCCTGACTTCGTGATGACCTGAATCTGCGCGCCAGGACTCCTGCCGTCCACGGCCGAGAAGTTGTTGGAGACGACGCGGATCTCTTCGACCGATTCGGTGTTGGGCGTGAGGTTCGTGATCCCGCCGCGGGCGACGCCGTTCGTGCTCGTGTCGTCCACGGTGTAGTTGTTGGCCTCGTCACGCTGGCCGCTCGCGTTCATGCGCGGCGCCGATTCGCCCGCGAACGAGTCGTCCGCACCGCCGCCGCCGCTGATCGACGCGGACACGCCCTTGCCGGTGACGCCCGGCTGCAGGGCAATCAGGTTGTAGAGATTCCGCCCGCTGAGCGGCATCTCCTGCAGCTGCAGCCGACCGACGCGTCCGGAGACGCGACCCTGTTCGGTCTCGACGAGGGGCGAGGTGCTCGTGACCGTGACGCTCTCCTGCACGCCCGACACTTCGAGCGTGACGTCGAGGCGCACCGTTTCGCTGATGCCGACGACCACGTTCTCGCGCTTGGCGGTGACAAAGCCCGGCTTGGCGACCTGCATCCGATAGGTGCCGGGACCCAGGCTCGGGATCCGGAAAATGCCTTCCGGCGTCGTCGTCGCTTCACGCGTGACGCCGCTGGCGGTGTGGGTGACGATGACGACGGCGTTGGCGACGACCGCCTTCTGCGCGTCGGTGATGGTGCCTTGGATCGCGCCGCTGAACTGTGCGGTGACAACGGCGGGTGCGAGTAGTGCGAGTGTGGGGAGCAGGAAGAGCCGAAGTAGCGAGGACCTGGTCATGCGCTCTCCTTCGCGTTGAGTGGAGGCGTGTGAAACCGCTTCCACACCGGCCACTTTACAGAGGCGTCACGAGCGAGGTCAACGCAGCTCGACCGGGCTTATGGCGGCATCAACTTCAATGCGGATCGGGGCCTCGCCTCCATTCGGGCTCGACCTCCGCGCGCTCCGCATCGCGCTTCGGTCGCGACGCTCGCGCGATTCGGCCGGGGACGCGCTATGACGGCTTCACCGGCCCGAGGTGTCGATCGAACCAGTCGAGGATCTCCTTGATCATGCTGTGCAGGAGCAGCGGGATGTGCCCGCCCTCGAAGATCGCGTGGTGCTTCTGTTCGGCGCCGATGCAGGCGGAAGAGCGGGCGCTGTGAGGTCTCGAGCGGAAAGGCGAAATCTTCGCGGCCGTTGACCATCAGCGTCGGCACCTTGACGCGCGGGGCATAGTTCAGCCGGTCGTTCTCCGGCAGCTGACTCGCTTGTCCCAGCCCGCCGCTCAGCAGGACGCTCGCGTGGAAGCGCGGCTCGATCGCCGTGAGGATGACGCCGGTCGTCGCTCCGAGGCTGATGCCGTAGTACCCGAGGCGCGCCGTGTCGATATCCGGGCGCGTCGCCAGGTAGTCGATCGAACGTCCGAGATCGCGCGATCGCTGCACGATCAGGTCACGCTGGGCCGCCGCACCCGTCACTTGAACCGGTCCGCGCTCGTAGGTGCCCTTGTAGATGGGGTAGAGCACCGCGCGGCCGCTCTTCATGAGGAAGTCGACGGAGTTCAGGCGCAAGTCGCGGCTCGATCGCAGGAGCGGGGCGTCGCCGGCCGGAAAGAAGACGATCGTCTGGTAGGGCGGCGCCGCGTTCTTCGGCAGGAAGAGGTAGGCGCGCACGCGTTCGTTGCCGTACGCGGCGGCGAAGCTGACGGTTTCCTTGCGCCAGGCGGCCGCGTCTTCGACCGACTCGACCGTGGCCGCGAGCGGCGTCGCATCGTAACGGAACTGATCCCGGTAGACCTGGAACACCGAGTCGCTGACCGGAACGCTGCGCTTGGGATCCCGCGTCGCGATGACCACCGGCCGCAAGACCTCGGCGGCTGGCGGCGTGATGTACTTGGCGCACCGGAAGCCGTAGGCGGCGCGGCGAACGAACGGCGGCTGGCCGTCGAGGTCGTTGAACATGTAGCTCGGCTCGTTGAAGCCGCCGCCCAGAATCAACCGCTTCTCATCGACGCTGCTGGCGGTCCATTCCTTGGCGTTGCCGGCCATGTCGTACGTGCCGGCGGCACTGACGCCGCGATTCGTGCCCCCGGGCGCCAGGCCCTTGCCGCCGAAGTTGCTGAGGTAGAGGATCTCCGAAAAATTTTCGGTGAACCCGCCGCGCGCTCCGGCTGCGCGCGTCCAGTGGTAGGCCGTCGGCAGCACTTTTCCGGCGTACGCGGCGTAGGCGGCCGCCTCGTACCAGCTCACCCCTGTGACCGGCAGGTTGCCCTGACCCTCCGGGTAGGTGCCGAGCTCCCACGTCGACGGACCGACGCGACCTGTCGCGTCGCGGAACCGCGCCATCGCCTCGGCGAATGTGAGCGTGCGTCCATTCTCGACGAACGGCTCCTTCCAGTAATCGGGCTTCTCGTAGCCGCCGCGATCGACAAAGGTCTTGAACTCCTGGTTGGTGACCTCGAGCCGATCGATCCAGAAGTCGTCCACCGGCAGGATCGTGCCGCCGACGCTGGCCGTGCCGGCCTGCGCGCGCACCATGCCGGATGGCGTCGCCCCTTCCGGATCGAGCGTGTACTTGACCTTGAAACTGCTGAGGCTCGCCTCGAGCGGCGTAAAGCCCGGCTTGGTGAGGCGCGTGCGCACGTGCGCGTAGGGCACCCGCACGTTCTCGAGCGGGGTGCGGCCGAGCGGGATCCACTCGGCGTCGTGGGCCAGATACCCTTTGACGCTCACCTCGGCGCCGGAGGGCTCGCTCTCGAACGTCACCACGAACGTCGTATCGACCCACAACTGCTTGAGGTACGGATCGTCGGGCAGCACGGCAATCGCTTCGCGCGCGATGCGAAAGGCGCCATCGTTGTCGTCGCGTGCCATGAACCGTTCGATCTCCGGGATCGCGACGTTGCGCACCCACCGGACGCGCGAATTCGCGTTCCACCACATCCACCCGCCTGCCGCGATGGCCAGGACGACGATCGTCGCCGGCACCAGCACGGCCGGCCGGCGCAGCAGCGACAGCGCCCGCGACGGGCCGCGACGCGGCCTTCTCGCGCATGGCGGTGAGCCGCTCGACGATCTCGCGCGCCGAGGGCCGGGCCGCGCGATCCTTCGCCAGGCACGCGTCGACGAGCGCCGCCAGGTCCGCGGCACATCGGGCCGGAGCGTCGCGATCGGCGGCGGCGTTTCGGTGAGGATGGCCGACACCAGCGCGAGCGAGCCGTCGTCGACAAACGGCCGACGCCCGGTCAGCAGCTCGTAGAGCACCGCGCCGAACGAGTAGATGTCCGAGCGCGCGTCGATCGGCCGTCCCTGGACTTGCTCGGGCGACATGTACGCGAGCGTGCCGACGATCTGTCCCGCCGCCGTGGCGGCAGTCACCGCGGCGGTCGAGGCGTTCTCATCCAGCGCGTGAAGAACTTTCGAGACGCCGAAGTCGAGGACTTTGATCTGTCCCGACTCGGTCGCCATGATGTTCGCCGGCTTGACGTCGCGATGGATGATCCCGGCGGCGTGCGCCGCCTCGAGCGCGGTGGCGATCTGCGAGGCGATGGAGAGAGCATCCGAAAGAGGCACTAGGCGCTGGGCACTAGGCACTAGTGGGTTCGACGGGCGCGCGGGACACGTCCGAACGAGTGCCCAGTGCCGAGTGCCCAGTGCCCGACAAGATCTCCTGCAGCGTCCGCCCCGCGACGAACTCCATGACCAGGAAGCTGACGCCGTCGGCCTCGCCGATGTCGTGAATCGTGATGATGTTCGGGTGATTGAGCGCCGAGGCCGCGCGCGCTTCGGTCAGAAACCGGCGCCGCCGCTCCGGATCGGCGACCGCATCGCTGCCGATGATCTTGATCGCCACCGTCCGGTTCAGGCGCGTGTCGATCGCGCGATAGACCTCGCCCATGCCGCCGCTTCCGATGGCGGCGACGATTTCATACGCACCAAGACGCGCGCCTGGGCTCAGCGCCATCGGGAATCTCTTGGGAGGGCGAGGTGGGTCGACTTTAGGAAGTTGCGCGGGGCCCCACCCCCGCGCAGCGACGGCTCGACTCGCTTCGCTCGCTCGCCGTAGCCGCGGGCGCTCCCGCCGCTTCCGATGGCCGCCACGATTTCATAGGCGCCAAGACGCGCCCCTGGGCTCAGCGCCATCGGGGATCTCCCGGGTGGGCGAGGTGGGGCCATTGCGCCAGGATCATCGCCGCGGGCGCGCCTTACGTGCAGGACGCGGTGATCACCGGCCTCAACCTCAAGGAGGTCGGCGCGCTGGTCTTTCCGACGGCCGCTGTGCGCAAGCTCGCGGGCCTGCCGGACAACGCGCCGCTGAAGCAGGTGCTGGAAAGCGCTGCGGTGCAGGCTCATTTCCAGAAGGTCGTCGATGATCTGGCCGCCGGCGCGACCGGCAGCGCCAACCGTGTCGCCCGGCTGCACCTGATGCACGAGCCCCCTTCCATCGACAAGGGCGAGGTGACCGACAAGGGATCGATCAACCAGCGCGCCGTGCTCAAGCACCGCGAGGCCATGGCCGACGCCCTGCACGCCGGCAGCCTGCCTTTCACCATTCAACCAGGGACGAAGACAGAGATGACGACACGCCGCGAATTCGTGAAAGTATCCTCCGCTCTGGCCGCCCTCGGCGCGGCCGGTGTGCCGCTCGTGGCCCAGGCCCAGAACCTCGAGTTGGCCAAGATCCTGTGCGGCTTTCCGCCCGGGGGCACCAGCGACGCGATCTCGCGGCGCATCGCCGACAAGCTGCGCGGCGGCTATGCCACCAACGTGGTCGTCGAGAACAAGCCGGGTGCCGGCGGCCAGATCGCGGTGACCACGCTGAGGGACAGTCCCGCCGACGGCAGCACCATGCTGCTCACGCCGTCGTCGATGCTGTCGATCTACCCGTTCACCTATCCCAAGCTCCCCTACAAACCGCTGGAGGACCTGCAGCCGGTGTCGCTGGCCTGCTACTTCAACCATGCTTTCGGTGTCGGGCCCGCCGTGCCGGCGTCCGTGACGAACCTCAAGGGCTTCCTGGCATGGGCCAAGGCCAATCCCGACAAGGCCAACTACGGCTCGCCCGCGGCCGGATCCATGCCGCACATGATCGCCGCGCTGGCATCCCTTCTCTCGGGCGTGCCCCTCAAGCACATCCCCTACCGCGGCTCGGCGCCGGGCATCCAGGATTTGCTGGGCGGACAGATCGCGTCGATGTCTTCCCCCATTGGCGACTACCTGCCCTACATCAAGACCGGCAAGCTGCGTGTGCTGGCGATCTCGGGCCCCACCCGCAGCAAGTTTGTTCCCGATGTGCCGACGTTCCGCGAGCACGGCCTTTCCATCACCGTGCGCGAGTGGTATGGCCTGTTCCTGCCCGCGAAGGCCAACGCCCAGACTGCAATGCGCGCCGCCGCCTACGTGCAGACTGCGCTGGCGCAGGAGGACGTCGTCAGCAGCATGGCCCAATTCGGCATGGAGGTGCAGCCCTCCACGCCGCAGACCCTCGCGGACCTGCTGAAGGCCGACGCCGACGAATGGCGCCGGCTGATCAAGCAGATCGGCTTTACTGCAGAATCGTGACCTTCAATTTTCAAAAGCAAGAGGAGACCGCCATGACCACTCGCCGCCACTTCGTACAGTCCGCCGCTTCGCTCGCCGCGTTCGGCGCCTTCCCCCTCGCCGCGTTCGCGCAAGCTCTGCGAGGCGGTGAAGATCATCAACGGCTTTCCTGCCGGCGGAACGGCCGACAGCACCAGCCGCCGCGTCGCCGAGAAAATCGGCGGCACGGCTTATTCGAAGAACGCGGGCGTGGTGGAGAACAAGCCCGGCGCCGGCGGCCGCATCGCCTGCGAGGTGGTCAAGGCCGCGCCGCCGGATGGCGCCACGCTGCTGCTCACGCCCTACTCCTGCATGTCGATCTATCCGCACATCTACAGCAAGCTCGCCTACGATCCGTTCAAGGACTTCGTGCCGGTGTCCATGGCCGCGGTGATGACGCACGCGCTGGCGGTGGGCCCGCTGGTGCCGGCCAGCGTGAAGACCGTCAAGGACTACCTGGCCTGGGCCAAGGCCAACCCCAAGGATGCGAGCTATGGCTCGCCCGCCGCCGGCTCCACGCCGCATTTCCTGGCCGCGCTGCTGGGGATCAACAACGGCGTCGAGCTCAAGCATGTGCCTTATCGCGGATCGCTGCCGGCCGTGGCCGACCTGATCGGCGGCCAGCTCGCTTCCACCTCCACCCCGACCGGCGATGCCTTGGCCAACCACAAGGCCGGCAAGATCCGCATCATCGCGACCTCCGGGGCCAAGCGCACGCCCTTCACGCCCGAAGTGGCCACCTACGCCGAGCAGGGCTTCCCGGAGCTGACCACGGAAGAATGGTTCGGCTTTTACGCACCCGCACGCACGCCGGCCAACGTCGTCGCCAATGCCAACGCGGCGATCAACGCGGCGCTCAAGGACAAGAGCGTGATCGATTCGCTGGCCGTCATGGGCCTGGTGGCCCAGGGCTCCACGCCGGCCGAGATGGACAAGAGCCAGAAGGAAGAGAACACCCGTTGGGGCCCGCTCGTCAAGAAGATCGGGTTCACGGCAGAATCGTGAAATCCGCCCCCGCCGTCGATGAGGTGGATGCCAGCTACCTGGAAGGCCTGATCGGCTACAACGCGCGGCGGGCGGCGTTGGCCGTCATCGAGGTGTTCCTCGAGCGCATGGCCATCTACAACCTGCGGCCGGTGGACTTTTCCGTGCTGTCCCTCATCACGCACAACCCGGGCATCACCTCCCGCCAGTTGTGCGGCACCCTGGGCATCCTGCCGCCCAACCTGGTGGGGATGATCAACGCGCTCGAAAAACGCGAACTGATCGAGCGCCAGCCCCATCCGCGCGACGGCCGGGCCATGGGCCTTCACCTGACCACCGGCGGCCAAAAGCTCATGCGCGATGCCGAGCGCACCGCGGCTGAACTGGAATCGGAGGTGGCGGCACGGCTGTCCGCCAGCGAGGCCAAGACGCTGATCAGGCTGCTGAAGAAAATCTACCTCTAAAGATGCTATTGTTTGTATAGCAGGAAGTGCGTACACTCATTTCCCCGCCGCCTAAAAAATAACACCGGCCCCGAGGAGTACAGCGCATGAGTTCGAAGGAGAATGCTGCCATCAGCCAGCTGCTGGGGCTGCTGGAGTCGCGCTACGCCATACGCGTTTTGTGGGCGCTGCGGGACGGCCACGCGCAAACTTTTCGCCTGTTGCAGGACAGTGTGGGCGGCATCACGCCGAACACGCTCAATACGCGCATCAAGGAATTGCGCGAAGCGGGCCTGGTCAATCACGGCAGCGATGGCTACATCGTCACGCCTGTCGGCTCCGACTTGCTCAAACGCATGAACGACCTGCCGGCATTCGCCTCCAAATGGGTCGCGACCCAGGCCAAGAAGAAGTAGTTCAAGCCATACTACTGGCCTTTTTCAATAGTCAAGCAAAGGACATCCCATGATCACCACTCCTTCCGGCCTGCAGTACGAAGACACCACCGTGGGCGGCGGCGCCGAAGCCAAATCGGGCCAGCATGTGCACGTGCACTACACCGGCTGGCTGTACAACAACGGCGTCCAGGGAGCGAAGTTCGACTCCAGCGTGGACCGCAAGGACCCGTTCGCCTTCTCGCTCGGCGCGGGCATGGTGATCAAGGGTTGGGACGAAGGCGTCGCCGGCATGAAGATCGGCGGCAAGCGCACGCTGATCATCCCGCCGCAACTGGGCTATGGCGCGCGCGGCGCCGGCGGCGTGATCCCGCCGAACGCCACGCTCAAGTTCGACGTCGAACTGCTGGACGCGCACTGAAGCATGCGATGCCATAGGCGGCAGGCTCACCATGAAAGCCGCCTTCTACGACCGCGTGGGCCCTGCCCGCGATGTCCTGCAACTGGGCGAAATGCCCGATCCCCTGCCTGCCGCAGGCGAGGTGCGCGTTCGCATCCAGTGGTCCGGCGTCAACCCGTCCGACGTCAAGTCGCGCTTGGGCCTGCGCGCCGGCACCATGCCGTTTCCCCGGGTGATCCCTCACAGCGACGGCATGGGCGTCATCGACGCGGTGGGCGACGGCGTCCCCTCTTCCCGCGTGGGTCAGCGCGTGTGGACCTGGAACGCCGCCTGGGGCCGACCGCACGGCACCGCGTGCGAATTCGTCTGCCTGCCGCAAGCCCAGGCCGTTCAGCTGCCCGATGGCGTGGACGGCGAGGCAGGCGCGTGCCTCGGCATTCCGGCGCTCACCGCACTGCACGCCGTGCTCATGGACGGTGGCGTGGCGGGGAAGACCGTGTTCGTGGCGGGCGGCGCCGGCGCCGTCGGTCACTATGCTGTCCAGATGGCGAGCCAGTTGGGCGCCGCGCGCGTGTTCGCCTCGGTCAGCACGCCGCAGAAGGCCGCGCTCGCGCGTGCCGCCGGCGCCGACGACGTGGTGATGTACAAGACCGAGCCCCTGGTCGAGCGCATGGCCGACTTGACTGGCGGCCAAGGCGTGGACCGCATCATCGAACTGGACCTGGGCGTCAACGCAGCTGCCGATCTCGAGATGCTGCGCCCAGGCGGTGAATGCGTGGTCTACGGCAGCAGCGCCACGCCGCTGCAACTGCCTTTCTTCCCGCTGATCGCCAAGAACCTGCAACTGAAGTTCTTCATCGTCTACCACTTGTCTGCGCAAGACCGCGCCATCGCTGTGGCGACGCTCACACGAATGCTGCAACGGGGCGTGCTCCAGCACAACATTGCGGCACGGATGCCGTTGGATGAGATCGCTGCGGCACATGAGTTGGTCGAGCAAGGGACACTGGCTGGAAACATGGTGCTCGCGGTCGCCTGAATCCTCGGTTAAGTTGTTGTCGTACCTAGGTTTTACTGGGCAGCGGAGCCGCCAGCAGTCTTTTTTGGCCTGAGCCGTTTGGCCCTGCCTTGAAAAGGGCTTAGCGGCCCCAAGCTGCTGCGCAGTCCTCATTCCCAGCTAAGAAACGAGATGTCAGACCCGATCCGGACCGAACCCACCCTCGATCCCTTTCCCGAGGGGCCCAGCCCCGAAGAAAAAGAAGCCGCGCAGGCCGCCAACGAGGCCACGCTGAACCAGGCCCAGGCCGAATTGGCCCTGCTGCAGACCAAGAACGCCGAACTCGGCGAGCAATTCCTGCGGGCCCAGGCCGAGATGCAAAACACCCGCCGCCGCGCCGACGACGAGATTTCCAAGGCGCGCAAGTTCGCGGTGGAAAGCTTTGCCGAGAGCATGCTCGCCGTGGTGGACAGCCTGGAGGCCGGCTTGGCCATCCAGGACGCCACGCCCGAACAAGTCCGCGAAGGCACGCAGGTCACCCTGCGCCAGCTCAAGAGCGCGCTGGAGCGCAACAAGGTGATCGAGATCAACCCCGACGTCGGGGCGAAGTTCGATCCGCACCAGCACCAGGCCATTTCCGTCGTGCCCCTGCCCCCGGAATCCACACAGGATGCCAACACCGTGGTGAGCGTTCTGCAGAAGGGCTACCTGATCGCCGATCGCGTGCTGCGCCCAGCGCTGGTGACCGTCGCGGCCGCCAAATAGAGCTGTCCGAGAGCTTGAAACCACACAGCTTATCCACAAGTAACACACATCGAATCTGAATTGGCCTTCAGGGCCGCAAGCAAGGAGAAACAATATGGGAAAAATCATCGGCATCGACCTCGGCACCACCAACTCGTGCGTGTCCGTCATGGAAGGCAATACGCCCAGGGTCATCGAGAACAGTGAAGGCGCGCGCACCACGCCTTCGATCGTTGCGTACCAGGAAGACGGCGAAATCCTGGTCGGCGCCTCGGCCAAGCGCCAGGCGGTCACCAACGCCAAGAACACCCTTTACGCCGTCAAGCGCCTGATCGGCCGCAAGTTCGAGGAAAAGGAAGTCCAGAAGGACATCCACCTCATGCCCTACGAGATCACGAAGGCCGACAACGGCGACGCCTGGGTCAGCGTGCGCGGCAAGAAGCTCGCGCCCCCGCAGATCTCGGCCGAAGTGCTGCGCAAGATGAAGAAGACCGCCGAGGACTACCTGGGCGAGCCGGTGACCGAAGCCGTCATCACGGTGCCCGCCTACTTCAACGACAGCCAGCGCCAGGCCACCAAGGACGCCGGCCGCATCGCCGGCCTGGACGTCAAGCGCATCATCAACGAGCCCACCGCGGCGGCCCTGGCCTTCGGCCTGGACAAGCAGGAAAAGGGCGACCGCAAGATCGCCGTGTATGACCTGGGCGGCGGCACCTTCGACATCTCCATCATCGAGATCGCCGACGTCGACGGCGAGAAGCAGTTCGAGGTGCTCTCCACCAACGGCGACACCTTCCTGGGCGGCGAGGACTTCGACCAGCGCATCATCGACCACATCATTGCCGAGTTCAAGAAAGAGCAAGGGGTGGACCTGTCCAAGGACGTGCTGGCCCTGCAGCGCCTGAAGGAAGCCGCCGAGAAGGCCAAGATCGAGCTGTCCAGCAATTCGCAGACCGACATCAACCTGCCCTACATCACGGCCGACGCCAGCGGCCCGCGCCACCTGAACATCAAGCTGACCCGCGCCAAGCTCGAGGCGCTGGTGGATGAGCTGATCGAGCGCACCATCGCGCCCTGCCGCACGGCCATCAAGGACGCCGGTGTGTCCATCAACGACATCCACGACGTGATCCTGGTGGGCGGCCAGACCCGCATGCCCAAGGTGCAGGAGAAGGTCAAGGAGCTGTTCGGCAAGGAGCCGCGCAAGGACGTGAACCCCGATGAAGCCGTGGCCGTGGGCGCCGCGATCCAGGGCCAGGTGCTGGGCGGCGAGCGCAAGGACGTGCTGCTGCTGGACGTGACGCCGCTGTCGCTGGGTATCGAAACCCTGGGCGGCGTGATGACCAAGATGATCACCAAGAACACGACGATCCCGACCAAGTTCGCGCAGACCTTCTCCACGGCCGACGACAACCAGCCGGCCGTGACCATCAAGGTGTTCCAGGGCGAGCGTGACATCGCGTCGGGCAACAAGCTCCTGGGCGAGTTCAACCTGGAAGGCATCCCGCCGGCCCCGCGCGGCCTGCCCCAGATCGAGGTGAGCTTCGACATCGACGCCAACGGCATCCTGCACGTGGGCGCCAAGGACAAGGCCACGGGCAAGGAAAACAAGATCACCATCAAGGCCAACTCGGGCATCTCCGAGGAGGAGATCCAGAAGATGGTGAAGGACGCCGAGCTCAACGCCGCCGAGGACAAGAAGAAGCTCGAGATCGTGCAGGCCAAGAATCAGGGCGAGGCCCTGGTGCACAGCGTTCGCAAGAGCCTCACCGAGTACGGCGAGAAGCTCGATGCCGGCGAGAAGGAAAAGATCGAGGCCGCCCTGAAGGACGTCGAGGAAGCGCTCAAGGGCGACGACAAGACGGCCATCGAGGAAAAGACCAACGCCTTGATGACCGTCAGCCAGAAACTGGGCGAGAAGATGTACGCCGACATGCAGGCGCAGCAGTCGGCCCAGGCCGCGCCGGGCGGCGGCGGCTGGGCGGCGAGGCGGAAGCGCCGTCGTCCAAGCCGGCAGACGACAATGTGGTCGATGCCGAGGTCAAGGAAGTCAAGAAGGGCTGATAGCCGTCATGGCGGGCCCATGGCCGCATCAACTCGCCGCGTCCGACCGATACCCTGCGGTATCGTCGGGCGCGGCGTTTCGCCTAAACCGTAGATAACGATGGCCACCAAAAGAGACTATTACGAAATCCTGGGCGTTCCCAAGAACGCCTCGGACGAAGAAATCAAGAAGGCTTATCGCAAGCTCGCGATGAAGCACCACCCTGACCGCAACCAGGGCGAGGACAAGGGCGCGGAAGCCAAGTTCAAGGAGGCCAAGGAAGCGTACGAGATGCTGTCGAACGCCGAGAAGCGCGCGGCGTACGACCAGTTCGGCCATGCGGGCGTGGACCCGAACATGCGCGGCGCCGGCGGGCCGGGCGCGGAAGGCTTCGGCGGCTTTGCCGAGGCCTTTGGCGACATCTTCGGCGACATCTTCGGGCAGCAGCGCGGTGGCGCCCCCGGGGGACGCGGCGGCCGCCAGGTCTACCGCGGCAGCGACCTCTCCTACGCGATGGAAATCACGCTGGAGGAAGCCGCGCTCGGCAAGGAAGCCCAGATCCGGATTCCTTCCTGGGAAAGCTGCGACACCTGCCACGGCACGCGGCGCCAAGCCGGGCACGCAGGCCAAGACCTGCAGCACCTGCCATGGCCAGGGCGTGGTGCAGATGCGCCAGGGTTTCTTCAGCGTGCAGCAGACCTGCCCGCATTGCCGCGGCACGGGCAAGATCATTCCCGAGCCCTGCACGACCTGCCATGGCCAGGGCCGCGTCAAGAAGCAGAAGACGCTGGAAGTGAAGATCCCCGCCGGCATCGACGACGGCATGCGCATCCGCAGCGCCGGCAACGGCGAGCCGGGCACCAATGGCGGGCCGCCGGGCGACCTGTACATCGAGATCCGGCTGAAGAAGCACGACATCTTCGAGCGCGACGGCGACGACCTGCATTGCGTGGTGCCGATCAGTTTCACGCGGGCAGCGCTCGGCGGCGAAATCGAGGTGCCTACCCTGCAGGGCAAGGCGGCGATCGACATTCCCGAGGGCACCCAGGCGGGCAAGCAGTTCCGCTTGCGCGGCAAGGGCATCAAGGGCGTGCGCTCCAGCTATCCCGGCGACCTGTATTGCCATATCGCGGTCGAAACGCCGGTGAAACTCACCGAGCACCAGCGCAAGCTTCTCAAGGAACTGGACGAGTCGCTCAAGAAGGGCGGCGCCAAGCACTCTCCCAGCGAGGAGAGCTGGGCCGACAAGCTGCGGGGCTTTTTCAGCCCATAGTCGCGCACGTGGTTCGTAGTTTCCAGGTCACACATCCTGTGCGCCGGGAGCGCGGACAGAGCAGAATGCGGCCATGTCGCTCAAGCTCTTCCGTTCGACCGGTTTTGAGTCCATCCTCACGCCCGGCGAAACCCGGGCGTCGATACACCCGGGCTGGATCATCACGGCCACCAGTGCCTGGGCCGGGTTTGTCTGCAATGTGGCCCTTTGGCGCGAACTGTGGGCGGGCGACCGCGCCGCCCTGGCACGGGCTTTCGCGCTGGGCGCCTTCGTCGCGGCCATCTGTGCGGTGATCCTGAGCGTGCTGGGTTGGCGCAAGACGCTCAAGCCGGCCGCCACGCTGATCCTCTTTGTCGCGGCGCTCGCTGCTTGCTCGATCTGGCAACAGGACATCCCGATGGACGCGAACCTGCTGCAACAGCCGCTCTCCAGCCTGCTCCTGCCATCCTGGGCCAGTTTGCTGCGCTGGCAGGTATCGGCATTGCTCGCGGTGCTCGCCCTGGCACCCGCAGTCTGGCTCTGGAACACGCCGGTGCTGCGCCTGCCGGGCCCGCAGCAACTGAGCATCAACATGATCGGAACTCTGCTGGCTTCCATCCTGGTGGCCGCCAGCAGCTTCCTGCTTTTCCGAGGCTAGAACAGGCTGCCCTGCCCCGCCGCCCCGGGCCTGCGAAACGCGGTGGTGTCCAGGTGGACCCTTTCGCGATTGAAGCCGAGCCTGGCACAGGCTTTCTGGAACCTCTGCGCTATCAGTTCGGCCCAGGGCCCTGATCCCTTCATGCGTGTGGCGAAGTCGCTGTCGTAGTCCTTGCCGCCGCGCATGTCGTGGACCCGCGCCATGATTCTTTGGGCTCGCTGCGGATAGTGCACTTCCAGCCACTGCTTGAACAGCGGGCTCACTTCCCAGGGCAGCCGCAACACGTGATAGAAGGCACTGCGCGCTCCCGCGTCCCAGGCGGCTTCCAGCACCTGTTCCATGTCTTCGGTGAGGAAAGGGAATCTGCGGGGCCAGGCTGACCCCGCAGGGCACGCCATGCTCGGCGAGGGTGCGCAGGATCCGCAGCCGCCGGTGCGGCGCCGCCGCGCGCGGCTCGAGCTTGCGCGTCAGATCCGCATCCAGCGTGGTGATCGTGACGTTCACGCTCGCCAGCCCCATCGCCGCCATCGGCGCGATCAGGTCCAGGTCGCGCTCCACGCCGCTGGACTTGGTCACCAGCGAAAAGGCGTGGCGCGTCTCGTGCATCAGCTCTATCACCGATCGCGTCAGGCGCAGTTCGCGCTCCACCGGCTGGTAGCAGTCCGTGGCCGTGCCGATGGCGATGAGCCGGGGCTCGTAGTTCTTCCTGGCCATTTCCGCGCGCAGCACCTCGGCGATGTTGCGCTTGGCAATGATCTTGGTCTCGAAGTCGAGCCCCGGCGACATGTTGAGATAGCTGTGCGTCGGCCGCGCGTAGCAGTAGATGCAGCCGTGCTCGCAGCCGCGGTAGGGATTGATCGAGCGATCGAAGTACACGTCGGGCGAGTCGTTGCCGCTGATGATGCTGCGCGCGTCTTCCCAGATCACTTCGGTGCGAAGCGGCTCGCGCGGCTGCGCCAGGCCTTCCTCCAGCGTGTCCCAGCCGTCGTCGAACACTGTGGCGGCTGTCGCGCTCGAAACGATGCGCAAGCCAGGTGGCCGCGCCTCGTCCTTTGATCGCTTCCAATGGAACCCGGACTTCATCCATGGTGCGCCTCGATACTGTTCATATTTACAGTATCCACCGGACTCCAGCACCGTGCAAGCTCTACAAGACGGTCCATGACATTGTTGAGGTCTCAGCAATTACTAAAAAACCGAGGAAGCGCGGTAAAGGGCACGCCGGCCGCGCAAGGGTGGGAAGAGGCCTATTACCTGTGGACCAAGATTTTCGCCCTCACCTTCGCGCTCGGTGTGGTGACGGGCATCACCATGAGCTTCCAGTTCGGCACCAACTGGCCCGGCTACATGGAGAAGGCGGGCAACATCGCCGGCCCGCTGCTGGGATATGAAGTCCTCACGGCGTTCTTCCTGGAAGCCACTTTCCTGGGCATCATGCTGTTCGGCCGCGACCGGGTGTCGGACCGGGTGCACCTGGTCGCCACCCTGATGGTGGCCGCGGGCACCACGCTGTCGGCCTTCTGGATCCTCAGCCTCAACTCCTGGATGCAGACGCCCACCGGCTACGAAATCATCGACGGCAAGCTGCACGCCACCAGCTGGCTGGAAGTGATCTTCAATCCCTCGTTCCCGTATCGCCTCACGCACAAGCTGCTGGCCTCCACGCTGACGGCCTCGTTCCTGATCGCGGGCCTGTCGGCCTGGCAGCTGCTGCGCAACACCGCCAACCAGGGCACGCATCGCGCGTTGCGCGCCGCGGTCATCGCCGCGGCCATCGCCATCCCGCTGCAGATCATCGCGGGCGACCTGCACGGCCTGAACACGCTGGAACACCAGCCGGCCAAGATCGCGGCCATCGAAGGCATCTGGCACACCGAAAAGAGCGCGCCGCTGACGCTGTTCGGCTGGCCCAACGAAAAGGAGCAGCGCACCGACTACGCGATCCAGGTGCCCAAGCTCGCCAGCCTGATCCTGGCCCACGACATCGACGCCGAACTCAAGGGCCTGAATGAATTCCCCAACGCCCACCCGCCTGTGGCGCCCGTGTTCTGGAGCTTTCGCGTGATGGTGGGCATGGGCGTATTGATGCTGCTGGTGTCGTGGTGGTGCGCCTGGGCGCTGTGGCGCCGCAGATCGTTCTCGCGCTGGCAATTGCGGGTGCTGGCGGCCATGACGTTCTCGGGCTGGGTCTCCACGCTGGCGGGATGGTTCGTCACCGAGATCGGCCGCCAGCCCTTCCTGGTTTATGGCCTGCTGCGCACGGCGGACCTGGTGGCCGCGCATCCGCCGGCCATGGTGCTTTCGACCCTCATCGCCTACCTCGTGGTGTATGCCCTGCTGCTGTTGGCCTATGTGCTGGTGCTGATGTACATGGCGCAGCACCCAGCCAAACCAACTCCTGAAACGCCCCAAAGTCCGAAAGCCGCAACCCCGATTGGAGGCCCGGCATGAATTTCACCTGGGCAGAAATGTTGCCGCTGTTCTTCATGGCGGTCATGGGGCTGGCGCTGCTGGCTTATGTGGTGCTGGACGGCTACGACCTGGGTGTCGGCATCCTGCTGCCGTTCGCCACCGACGACGAGAAGGACGTGATGGTTTCCAGCATCGGCCCGTTCTGGGACGCCAACGAAACCTGGCTGGTGCTGGGCATAGGCGTGTTGCTGATCGCTTTTCCCGCGGCCCATGGCATCGTGCTGTCGGCCCTGTACCTTCCGGTGGCGGTGATGCTGATCGGGCTGGTCCTGCGCGGCGTGTCGTTCGACTTCCGCGTGAAGGCGCGGGCCGCCCGCAAGAACATGTGGAACGCGCTGTTCGCCATCGGCTCGCTGATGGCGGCCACGGCGCAAGGCTGGATGCTGGGGAGCTACCTGACCGGCTTCGACTACGGGATCTGGTCGCTGCTGTTCAGCCTGGGGATTGCGCTGACGCTGCCCACGGCCTACGCCATGCTGGGCGCGGGCTGGCTGATCATGAAGACCGGCGAGGAGTTGCAGCTCAAGGCGGTCGGCTGGGCCCGCAAGGTGCTCTGGCCCATGGGTGCGGCGCTGGTCGGCATTTCGCTGGCGACACCCGCGGTGAGCCAGACCGTGTTCGACAGGTGGTTCAGCATGCCGCAATTCATAGGCCTGCTGCCCATTCCCGTCGCGTGCGCCGCCGCGTTCTACGCCGCCTTCCACGTGATCGGCAAACCCAGGGTGGTCGCCGCAGGTTATGGCTGGGTGGTGTTCGCGAGCACGGTGCTGATCTTCGTGCTGGCCTTCCTGGGCCTGGCCTACAGCCTGTATCCCTACATCGTGATCGACCGGCTCACGGTCTGGCAGGCCGCAAGCGCCACCAAGTCACTGATCTTCATCTTCGTGGGTGTGGCCATCACGCTCCCGGCCATCATCGTGTACACGGTCTTCATGTACCGCGTGTTCTGGGGCCGGGCGCGCGCGCTCAATTACTGACAGCTGTCATCCCGGGCTTGACCCGGGATCCACGTTGGCGCGCCCCGGTGGATGCCGGATCAAGTCCGGCATGACAAGTCATGCTCAGCCGCGAGCGCTTCGCCTTGCGGCAGCAGTCGCAGCTGCGCGTCCCGGTACTCGCGCTTCAGGCGCGCCACCAGTGCCGCCGTGCTGGTGACCTCGGTGATGGCGCCGATGCCCTGGCCGCTGCCCCAGATTTCCTTCCAGGCCTTGGGCTTGGAGCCCTCGCCGCCACCGAAGCTCATCTTGCTCGGGTCGCTCTCGGGCAGGTTCTCCGGGTCCATGCCGGCGGCGGCGATGGAGCGCTTGAGGTAGTTGCCGTGGACACCGGTGAACAGGCTGCTGTAGACGATATCGTCGCTGCTGCCTTCGACGATGGCGTGCTTGTACTCGTCCGAAGCCCGCGCCTCGTGGGTGGCGATGAAGGCCGAGCCGATGTAGCCGAAGTCCGCGCCCATGGCCTGCGCGGCCAGCACGGCGCCGCCGGTGGAGATGGCGCCGGAGAGCGCCAGCGGCCCGTCGAACCACTGGCGGATCTCCTGGACCAGCGCGAACGGGCTCTTGATGCCCGCATGGCCGCCGGCACCGGCCGCCACCGCGATCAGGCCGTCGGCGCCCTTCTCCATGGCCTTCTTCGCGAAGGTGTTGTTGATGATGTCGTGCAGCACGACGCCGCCGTAGCTGTGGATCGCATCGTTCACGTCGGTGCGCGCGCCCAGCGAGGTGATGATGATCGGCACCTTGTGCTTGACCACCATCTCCATGTCGTGCTCGAGCCGGTCATTGCTCTTGTGCACGATCTGGTTGATGGCGAACGGCGCGGCCGGCTGCTCCGGGTTGGCCTTGTTCCAGGCCGCCAGCGTCTCGGTGATCTCGTGCAGCCACTCGTCCAGCTGCGATGCGGGGCGCGCGTTGAGCGCGGGCATCGAGCCGATGATGCCGGCCTTGCACTGCTCGATCACCAGCTTGGGATTGCTGATGATGAACAGCGGCGAACCGATCACGGGCAACGCGAGATTTTGCAAGGCCTTTGGCAGCTTGGACATGGGTTCGGGTGCAGGTTTTGGATTGCATCGCGGAGCCGTCCATTGCGCGACAGGTGCGGTGGCCGCAATGACACGTCGATCAGAAAGCTTCGAGCGGCAGCGCCGTGACGCTCTCGGCGCCCTCGACGATGGCATCGCGGATGCCGGGCACCTTGCTGAGGATGTGGTCGGCGTAGAAGCGCGCGGTGGCGATCTTGGCCTGCATGAACTGCTTGTCCTCGCCCTTGGCCAGGAGGTCCTCGGCAACGAGCAGCGAACGAGCCAGCTGCCAGCCCGCCATCAGGTTGCCGGCCAGCATCAGGTAGGGAACCGAGCCTGCGAACACCGCGTTCGGCGAAGTCTTGGTGTTGGCCGACGACGAAATCGACCACATCGATGAACGCCTGGCGCGCGGCCGTCAGCCGCTTCAGGACGGCCGTGGCCGCGACGCTGTCGCGCTTGGCCAGCTCCGCTTCGGTCTTGGCGATCTGCGCGGCGACGGCCTTGGCCGCCTGGCCGCCGTCGCGCGCCGTCTTGCGTCCGACCAGGTCGTTGGCCTGGATCGCCGTGGTGCCTTCGTAGATGGTGAGGATCTTCGCGTCGCGGTAAATACTGCGCCGCGCCGGTTTCCTCGATGAAGCCCATGCCGCCGTGCACCTGCACACCCAATGAAGTCACTTCCAGGCTCATCTCGGTGCTGTAGCCCTTGACCATCGGCACCATGAATTCGTAGAAGCCCTGGTTCTGCTTGCGCACTTCAGCGTCGGGGTGATGGTGGGCAGCGTCGTAGGCCGCGGCCACGACGGTGGCCATCGCGCGGCAGCCCTCGATGTACGCCCGCATCGTCATCAGCATGCGCTTGACGTCCGGGTGGTGGATGATGGGCGCGCTGGCGTTGATCGAGCCATCCACGGGACGCGATCTGCACGCGGTCCTTGGCATAGGCCACGGCGTGCTGGTAGGCGCGCTCGGCAATCGCGATGCCCTGCACGCCCACCGCGTAGCGGGCCGCATTCATCATGATGAACATGTACTCCAGGCCGCGGTTCTCCTCGCCCACCAGGTAGCCGACGGCGCCGCCGTGATCGCCGAACTGCAGCACGGCGGTCGGCGAGGCCTTGATGCCCAGCTTGTGCTCGATGCTGACGCAGTGCGCGTCGTTGCGCGCACCCAGCGAGCCGTCCTTGTTGACCATGAACTTGGGCACGACGAACAGGCTGATGCCCTTCACGCCCTCGGGCGCGCCCGTGACACGCGGCCAGCACCAGGTGCACGATGTTCTCGGCCATGTCGTGCTCACCGTAGGTGATGAAGATCTTGGTGCCGAAGACCTTGTAGCGTGCCGTCGGGCTGCGGCTCGGCGCGGGTGCGCACCAGCGCCAGGTCGGAGCCGGCCTGCGGCTCGGTCAGGTTCATGGTGCCGGTCCACTTGCCGGTGACCAGGTTCTCCAGGTAGATCGCCTTGAGCTCGTCGGAGCCGGCCGTCAGCAGCGCCTCGATCGCGCCGTCGGTCAGCAGCGGACACAGCGCGAAGCTCAAGTTCGCCGAATTGAGCATCTCGACGCAGCGCCGCGCCGATGGTCTTGGGCAAGCCCTGGCCGCCGAAATCCTGCGGATGCTGCAGGCCCTGCCAGCCGCCCTCGGCGAATTGCTTGAACGCTTCCTTGAAGCCGGGCGTGGTGGTGACCTTGCCGTCCTTCCAGCTGGAGGGATTGCGGTCGCCCTCCACGTTCAGCGGGGCGACCACGCCCTCGTTGAATTTGGCGCATTCTTCCAGCACGGCCTGCGCGGTATCGAAGCCGGCATCCTCGAAGCCGGGCATCTTTGCGATCTCGTCGATGCCGGCGAGATGCCGGATGTCGAACAGCATGTCTTTGAGGGGGGCGGTATAGCTCATGGGGTAGTCTCCAGTGGATGGCTGTCATGCCGGACTCGGGATCCGGCATCGCATGTGCCGCGCGAAGATGGATCCCGGGTCAAGCCCGGGATGACGATTCAAAGCGCTGCGATCAGTTCCGGCACGGCCGCGAACAGGTCCGCCTCCAGGCCGTAGTCGGCCACCGAGAAGATCGGCGCTTCCGGATCCTTGTTGATCGCCACGATCACCTTGGAATCCTTCATGCCGGCCAGGTGCTGGATGGCGCCGGAGATGCCCGCGGCGATGTACAGCTGCGGCGCGACGATCTTGCCGGTCTGGCCGACCTGCCAGTCGTTGGGCGCGTAGCCCGCGTCCACCGCGGCGCGGCTGGCGCCCAGGGCGGCGCCCAGCTTGTCGGCCAGCGGCGTCATGACTTCGTTGAACTTCTCGGCGCGAGCCCAGCGCCCGGCCACCCGAGACGATGATCTTGGCGGCGGTCAGTTCCGGACGGTCGCTCTTGGCGATCTCGTTGCCCTCGAACTTGCTCTTGCCGCTGTCGGCCACGCCCGTCAGCGGTCTCGACCGCGGCGCTGCCGCCGGTGGCCGCTGCCGGATCGAAACCGGTGGTGCGCACGGTGATGACCTTCTTCTCGTCCAGGCTCTGCACGATGGCAGATCGCGTTGCCCGCGTAGATCGGACGCTCGAAGGTGTCGGCGCTGTCGACCTTGGTCACGTCGGAGATCTGGCCGACGTCCAGCTTGGCGGCCACGCGCGGGGCGATGTTCTTGCCGCTGGCGGTGGCCGGGAACAGGATGTGGCTGTAGTTCGCCGCGATGGCCAGCACCTGGGCGGCCATGTTCTCGGCCAGGCCATGGGCGAAGTGCTCGCCCTCGGCATGGATCACCTTGGCCACGCCGGCGATCTGGCTGGCGGCCTTGGCGGCCGCGCCGGCGTTGTGGCCGGCGACCAGCACGTGCACCTCACCGCCGCACTGGGCGGCCGCGGTGACGGTGTTGAGGGTGGCGCCCTTGATGGACGCGTTGTCGTGTTCGGCAATAACGAGTGCGGTCATTTCAGATCACCTTCGCTTCGTTCTTCAGCTTCGCCACCAGCGTGGCCACGTCGGGCACCTTGATGCCGGCCGAGCGCTTGGGCGGCTCCGTCACTTTGAGGGTCTTCAGGTGGTTCTTCACTTCCACGCCCAGGTCGGCGGGCTTGAAGATGTCCAGCTGCTTTTTCTTGGCCTTCATGATGTTGGGCAGCGTCACGTAGCGCGGCTCGTTCAGGCGCAAGTCGGTGGTGATGATGGCCGGCAGGCTGACGGAGACCGTCTCCAGGCCGCCGTCGACTTCGCGGGTGACCGTGGCCTTGCCGTCGGCCATTTCGACCTTGGAGGCGAAGGTGGCTTGCGGCAGGTCGCACAGGGCCGCGAGCATCTGGCCGGTCTGGTTGCAGTCGTCGTCGATGGCCTGCTTGCCCAGGATCACCAGGCCGGGCTGTTCCTTGTCGACCAGCGCCTTCAGGAGCTTGGCGACGGACAGGGGCTGCAGTTCTTCGGTGGTTTCCACCAGGATGGCGCGGTCGGCGCCGATGGCCATGGCCGTGCGCAGGGTTTCCTGGCACTGGGCCACGCCGCAGGAGACGGCGATGACCTCGGTGACCACGCCCTTTTCCTTCAGGCGCACGGCCTCTTCGACGGCGATCTCGTCGAAGGGGTTCATGCTCATTTTGACGTTGGCGATGTCGACGCCCGTGTTGTCCGACTTGACGCGAACCTTCACGTTGAAGTCGACCACGCGTTTGACCGGTACCAGGACCTTCATGCTAGTGGCTCCTAAGAGTGATGCGAATTGACGTTTACGTAAACCGGAAATTCTATGCGGCGGTGCACGCAAGCCATTCTCGTCCGGACGACAAAGGCGGGGCAAAGCCAAAAAAGAACGATCGTTCGTTTTTTCGATTATAGGCGTGGCGTTGTGCCCGTTCAGGTGATCAGCTCAAAAAGGTGTCGGCAGCAGGACAATTCGCCGACCGCATGGTCGGCGAATCCGGGTAAGTCTGGGTCGTTTGTCCACTGGGTAGCGCTTACAGTCCACCACAACTCATTCAAGGAGTCCTGCGCATGAAACGTTCCGCATTGTCCCTGGCCGCAGTTGCCGCGCTGGTCGCGGGCCCTGTTGCCGCACAGACCGTGCTCACCGTGTCGAGCTGGGTGCCGCCCACCCATTCACTGAGCATAGCCCAGAAGGAATGGTGCGACATGCTCGAGAAGAACACCTCGGGCAAGATGAAGTGCAACATCCTGCCGCGGGGCGTGGCCGCCCCTCCCGGCACGCTCGACGCCATCAAGAACGGCCTGGCCGATGTGTCGTTCACCGTGCACGGCTATACGCCCGGCCGCTTCCTGTACACCCAGATGGCCGAGTTCCCCTTCCTGGGCGACACAGCCGAGCCGATTTCGGTGGCCTTCAACAAGGTCGCGATGAAGTACCCGCAGTTCGCCGCCGAACATCAGGGCGTCAAGGTCCTGGCGTACTTCACCCACGGCCCCGGCATCGTCTTCAACACCAAGCGCCCGATCACCAAGGTCGAGGACCTGAGCGGCCTGAAA
Source organism: uncultured beta proteobacterium (assembly GCA_963722025.1). Taxonomy (GTDB): domain Bacteria; phylum Pseudomonadota; class Gammaproteobacteria; order Burkholderiales; family Burkholderiaceae_C; genus Ramlibacter. The sequence continues at coordinate 14,410 of CAVRNE010000069.1, read as the reverse complement.
TTCCGCGTCGGCGGCGGCATGGTCAACGAGATAGCGAAGACCCTCGGCATGAACGTCACGCTCAAGCCCGCGCCGGACTCCTACGAACTGCTGTCGGGCGGGGTCATGGATGGCACGCTGTTCCCGGCCGAGTCCACCGAGTCCTTCAAGATCGACAAGATCATCAAGCACGCCACCTTCTTCCCCGGCGGCCTGTACAACACCAGCTTCATCTTCCTGATGAACCAGGCCAAGTACGACAAGCTCAGCCCTGACGAGAAGAAAGCCGTGGATGCGATATCGGGCGACAACGCCGCGCGCATCATGGGCCGCAACTGGGACAAGGTGGACCGCCGGGGCATCGCCCTGATGCAGGCCAACGGCGTGCAGATGGTCAAGGCCGACGCCAAGTTCGTGGCCGACGTCAAGGCCAAGACCGCGCCCGCTGGAGGAGAAGTGGGTGAAGGACGCCGAAGCCAAGGGCCTGAAGGACGCGGCGAAGGTGCTGGCCGAGTTCCGCTCGGAGATCGCCAAGGCCGAAAAGTAATCCTCCCCTGGCGGCCCGCGCGGCACTCCCTGACAATGGGGTGCCGCGTTCTTGTATGCGCGCCAAGAAAGAGAACAAGATTGAAGAAGCTGCTCGAATTCCTTTGCGGCCTGCTGGCCGGTGGCGGCCTGTTCGCCATCATGGCCCTGACCTTTTTCGACGTGCTGGGCCGCAAGTTCGCCAGCAACTCCATCCCAGGCTCGCTGGAACTGACCGAACTGCTGATGGTGGTGGTGATTTTCGGCGCGCTGCCGCTGGTGTCGGAGCGCGGCGAGCATGTGGCCTTCGATTCGCTCGATCACTACCTGCCCGACTGGGCGCTGCGCGCCCAGTCCGTCCTCGTCAACGTCATCTGCGCGGTCGTGCTGCTGGGCCTGGGCTGGCTCATGTGGGAAAACGGCAACCAGTTCCTGCAAACCGGTGAAACCACCGCGCAGCTGAAGATCCTCAAGGCGCCCTTCATCTACGGCATGGGCCTGCTGTGCGGGTTCACCGGCATCGTGCACCTGGTGCTGGCCGGCACGCCGCCGGCAGAACTCGCCGAAGGCGAAGGAGCCGCACTGTGATCGAGGCCCTGCTTGGCTTTGTCGCCATCTTTTCGCTTGCGCTGCTGCGCATGCCGCTGGCCTTCGCCATGGGGCTGGTCGGCTTCGCGGGCATCGCCCTCACCCGTGGGCTGCAACCGGCGTTGGCCAGTACCGCGCAGGTGGTGTACGAAACCGGCTTCGCCTACACCCTGTCGGTCATTCCGCTGTTCATCCTGATGGGCAACTTCGTCGCGCGCGCCGGGCTCGCACACGAGCTGTTCCAGGCCGCCTACGCATTCATCGGCCATTTGCGCGGCGGCCTGGCGCATGCCACGGTGGCGGCCTGCGCGGGTTTCGGCGCCATCTGCGGCTCGTCCATCGCAACGGCCGCCACCATGAGCAAGGTGGCCTATCCGTCCATGCGCCAGCTGGGTTACAGCGCATCGCTTTCCACCGGCGTGATGGCCGCGGGCGGCACGCTGGGCATCATGATTCCGCCATCCACCATCATGGTGATCTACGGCATCGTCACCGAGACCAGCATCGCCAAGCTGTTCGCCGCCGGTGTGATCCCGGGCCTGCTCACGGCGTTGGCGCTGATGATCGGGATCGCGGTGATCACCTCGCGCGACCCCCAGCATGCGCCGCCCGGCGAGCGCACCTCCTGGCCCGACCGCTGGCGGGCGCTGCGCGGCATCTGGGGCGTCGCCCTGCTGGTCGTGGTGGTGCTGGGCGGCATCTACGGCGGCCTGTTCACGGCCACCGAAGGCGCGGGCTTCGGCGCCGCGGGAGCTTTCCTGTTCGCGCTGGCGCGCAGGCGCCTGACCTGGAGCATCCTCTACCAGGTGCTGGTCGAGTCGGCCCGCACCACGGCCATGCTGTTCACGCTGCTGATCGCGGCGACCATCTTCGCCAACTTCGTCAACTTCACGACGATGCCGGGCGACCTGAAGGACTGGATCACCCACCTCGGCCTGTCGCCGACGATGATCATCGCGGCGATGATGCTGATCTACGTTGTGCTCGGCACCGTGATGGAGGAGCTGACCATGGTGCTGCTCACCATCCCGCTGTTCTTCCCCATCGTCACGGGGCTGGGGTTCGATCCGGTCTGGTTCGGCGTGCTGATCGTGATGATCGTGCAGATCGGGCTGATTTCCCCGCCGGTGGGCATGAACCTGTTCGTGCTCAACGCCCTGCTGCCGGAAGTGGGCCTGCGCCAGATCTTCCGCGGCTGCTGGCCCTTCGTGCTGATCATGGTCTTCATGCTGGGCCTCCTGATCGCCTTCCCGCAGCTCAGCCTGTGGTTGCCGTCGCTGATGAAATAGGGCCCTGCGCTTCCTGCTTCAGGTGCACCACCCGCTGCGGATGGGGAATGTCGATGTTCGCGGCGCGCAAACCCCTGAGCACGCCGAGGTTGACCATCGAGCGCACGGCCGGCTGCGGATTGGCGAGATGATCGATCCAGTACTGCAGGCTGAATTCGAGCCCGTCCGCGCCGAGCCTGGCCAGGTGCGCGACAGGTTGCGGATTCCTGAGCACGCGCCTCGCACGCCAGCGCCGCGCCGCAGAGGATTTGCTGGACCTGGTCGGGATCGCTGTCGTAGCCCACGGTCACGTCGGTGGTCAGCAGGACGCGGGTGTCGGCCAGCGAAAGGTTCTCCACCCGCTCCGTGATCATCTTCTCGTTCGGGATGATGGCTTCCCGCCCGTTGCCGCCGCGAATCAGCGTGTAGCGGGTCTTGATGTCCGTGACGACGCCCTCGAAGGCATCCACCTTGACCGTGTCGCCGATGCGGATCGAGCGTTCGAACAGGATCACGAAGCCGCTGACGTAGTTGGCGGCGAGCTTCTGCAGGCCGAAGCCCAGGCCGACGCCGATGGCGCCGCCCAGCACGGACAGCGCGGTGATGTCCACGCCCACCGCCGACAGCGCGAACAGCAGGCCCACCACCAGCAAGACCGAGCGGACGATATTGGTCGCGACCTTGCGCAGCGACAGATCGTGCAAGGTCTGGTTCAGCACCCGTTTCTCGACCGTGGCCGAGATCCACAAGGCCAGCACCAGCATCACGCCCGCTGACAGCGCACCCTGGACCAGGCCGAGCAGGCTGATCTTGGACTTGCCGAAAGCGATCTGGATGGCGTCCATCTCGGCCATCACCACCGGCAGCAGCCCCACGATCCAGAGCACCGCCGCGATCCAGGCCAGCCAGGAGAAGACGCGCTCGACCATGCGGGCCACCTCCGAGTTCGGGAACATCCCCGCGAACACGCGAGCCAGCAACCGGATACCCGCCAGGGAGACCAGGATCGGAACGGCGACCTTGAGCAGCGTCACCGGCTGGCTCTTGGCCAGCACCAGCATGGCGCTGTAGGTGAGCACCAGCGCCAGCAGCGGGAAGAGCAGGCCGTCGACGATGGCGCGCCCAAACCAGACGGAGTCGGCCGGCTGCTTGCGCCCTGTCAGCCAGCACACGCCGAAGGCGACCGCCAGGCAGCCCAACAGCACGGCGAACTCCAACGGCACTCCCGGATGGCCCAATCCCTGGACCAGCTTGTCGATTTCGGTCATGAAGTCAGTTCCAGGAGGGCTTGCGTTTCTGCGGTGAACGCGGTGACGCCCTCCTGGGCGCAATGGTCCATCATGTTCACGGCCATGGTCTGGCCGGCCAGCTGGTAGGCCGCCTCCATGCCCATTTCGCGCTGGCGGTAGAACAGCTCCTTGCCCATGGCGATGGCCATGCGCGGCTTCTGCACGATGCTGGCAACCAGCTTTTCGACTTCAGCGTCCAGCTGGTCCGGTGCGACAACCCGATTGACCAACCCGCGCTCAAGCGCCTGCTGCGCGTTGATGAAGTCACCGGTGACCAGCATTTCCATGGCCTGCTTGGGCGCGATGTTGCGCAGCAGCGGCACGCTGGGCGTGGAGCAGAACAGGCCGAAGTTCACGCCGCTGACGGCGAAGCTCGCTTCGGTCGAGGCCACGGCCAGGTCGCATTGCGCCACCAGCTGGCAGCCCGCCGCGGTGGCGATGCCCTGCACGCGGGCGATCACCGGCACCGGCAGTTTCTGGATGCTCAGCATCATGCGGCTGCACTGCGCGAACAGCCGCTGGTAGTAATCCAGCGCCGGCTCGGCGATCATTTCCTTCAGGTTGTGGCCCGGGCAAAAAGCCTTGCCCGCCGCGCCCAGCACCACCACCCGCACCGACTCGTCCTGCGCCAGCCGGTCCAGCGCGCCTTGCAACGCGGCCAGCATCTCCTCGCTGAGGGCGTTGAAGTTGGCCGGGCGATTCATGGTGAGCGTGACGGCGCCCCGTTCGTCGCGCTTTTCGATGAGTGCTGGATCGTTCATGGTCATAGATCGGCAAGAACGCGAATATGGGCCTCGACGCTGCGCCCCAGGGCGCTGAGGTTGTAGCCGCCTTCCAGCGAGGACACGATGCGGCCCTTGGCATATTTTTTCGCGATGTCCTTGATCTGCCACGTGATCCAGGCGTAGTCCTGCTCGACCAGGCCCATCTGGCCCAGGTCATCTTCCCGGTGGGCGTCGAAGCCGGCGCTGATGAAGATCATCTCGGGCTTGAAGGCTTCCAGCCGCGGCATCCAGATCTGCTCGATCAGCTCGCGCACGGCCATGCCCCGGGTATAAGCCGGGACCGGCAGGTTGACCATGTTGTCGGCGTGCGCGCCGGCGCCGGTGAACGGGTAGAAGGGATGCTGGAAAAAGCTCACCATCAGCACCCGCTCGTCCCCGGCCAGGATGTCTTCCGTGCCGTTGCCGTGATGCACGTCGAAATCGACGATGGCCACGCGCTTGAGGCCATGGCGATCCAGCGCGTACTTGGCGCCCACGGCAATGTTGTTGAAAAAGCAGAAGCCCATGGCACGGTCGTGGCAGGCATGGTGGCCTGGCGGGCGCACGGCGCAAAACGCGTTCTCCAGCTCGCCCGCCATCACCGCATCGGTGGCGGCCAGCACGGCCCCGGCGGCGCGCAGCACGGCGTCCCAGGTGTGCACGTTCATGATGGTGTCAGGGTCGATCTGGGCGTAGACCGGGCCGCCGGCGGCGATTTCCTCGGCCAGTTCCTGGCCGAGCCCGCGCATGGCGGCCACGTGCATCCTGTCGTGGGCCAGTTCGATGTCCTTGACCGAGGCCAGGGGCGCCTCGCGGCGATCCAGCGCTTCGCCGACGCCGGTGACCAGCAGCCGGTCGTCGATGGCGTCCAGCCGCTCGGGGCATTCGGGATGGCCCGGCCCCATTTCGTGTTTCCTGCAATCGGGGTGCGTGAAATATCCGGTTTTGTTCACGTTAATGCTCACCTATGGCCAAATTGCGATAACGTCGTGCACCATGCAAGCACAACAAAAACTCAGAGCGCTCCTGGACCAGCTTAACACGGTGATCGTCGGAAAACCGGCGCAGGTCCAGGATTGCGTCGCCTGCCTGCTCGCCGGGGGGCACCTGCTGATCGAGGACGTTCCCGGGGTCGGCAAAACCACCCTGGCCCACGCGCTGGCGCGCTCGTTCGGCCTGCACTTTTCGCGGGTGCAGTTCACCGCCGACCTGATGCCCAGCGATCTGTCCGGCGTCTCCGTCTACGAACGGGGCAAGGAAGAGTTCATCTTCCACCCCGGACCGGTGTTTGCCCAGATCCTGCTGGCCGATGAGATCAACCGCGCCAGCCCCAAGACCCAGAGCGCCCTGCTGGAGGCGATGGAGGAAAAGCAGGTCACCGTCGAAGGCGCGACCCGGGCCCTGCCCTCGCCTTTCTTCGTGATCGCCACCCAGAACCCGCACGACCAGCTGGGCACCTTCGCCCTGCCCGAATCGCAGCTGGATCGTTTCCTGATGCGCATCTCGCTGGGCTACCCCGATCGCGCCGCCGAGCGCGAGTTGCTCAATGGCGCGGACCGCCGGGGCATGGTCGAGTCGCTGCACGCCACGCTCACGCCGATGGACTTGCATCTGCTGCAGCAGAAAGTACAGCAGGTCCATGCGGCCGATCCGCTGCTCAGCTATGTGCAGGACCTGGTCGCGGCCACCCGTTCGGGCCGCTGGTTCCTGCAGGGCTGTCGCCTCGCGCGGGCATTGCCGTGGTGCGGGCGGCCAAGGCCCAGGCCCTGATGAGCGGCCGGGACTACGTCGCGCCGGATGACGTGCAGGCCATCCTGCCGCAGACGGTTGCGCATCGCATGATCCCCGTAGGCGATGCCGGCCGCGGCCCCCTCGAGCAGGTGCGCGCCATGATGGAGGCGGTGCCCCTGCCCTGAGCGCCATGGATGCCGCGGCCCTCAACCCCTTCTCGCTGGCCCGCCACCACTTTCGCAAGTGGTGGCAGGCACGGCTGCCGCTGTCCGACACCACCACGCTGACCCAGAGCAACGTCTACATCCTGCCCACCCGGCCCGGCTTCATGCTGGTCGTCACCCTCGTGGTGTTGCTGGTGGGCTCCATCAACTACCAGCTCAACCTGGGCTATCTGCTTACTTTCCTGCTGGCCGGCAGCGGCGTGGTGAGCATGCACCTGTGCCACGCCACACTGCGTGGCTTGACGATGAACCTGTTGGCGCCGGACGCCCAGTTCGCCGGCGCCAGTGCCACGATGTCCATAGTGCTCACCAACAATCGCGCCTCGGTGCGGCACGGCATTGGCCTGGCCGTGCTCGAGTGCCAGCCATGACGGCCGCTGGGTCGTGGACCGATGTTCCGGCCCTGGGACAAAGCACGGTCAGCGTCGCATTCAAGCCAGGGCGCCGCGGGTTGCACAAGGTGCCCCCGCTCACTGCCGAAACCCGGTTCCCGCTCGGCACGTTCAGGGTCTGGACGGTATGGCGGCCGGCCGCGCAAGTGCTGGTCTATCCGGCCCCCGAGCCGTTCCCGCCGCCCTTGCCGCCCGGCGAGCCCCGCGCCGGCGGCGCCGCGACGGCAAGGCGTGCAGAACTCCGGCGAATTCGACGGCGTGCGCGCCTACCGGCGGGGCGACCCGCTCAAGCTGGTGGTCTGGAAAAAAGCCGCGAAGGCCGACGAACTGGTCAGCCGCGACATGCAGCAGGCGCAGCGCCATGAGCTGTGGCTCGATTTCGCGCAGGCGGGCCACCTGGACCTGGAGCGCAAGCTCTCGCGTCTGGCCGCGTGGGTGCTGCAGGCCGACCGGCTGGGCCTGGACTATGGGTTGCGGCTGCCCGGACAGGAGATCAAGCCCGCGAGCGGTGAAGCGCACAAGCGGCGCTGCCTGAAGGCCCTGGCGCTATGTTGACCCGCCTCAACGCCCTGCCCCGCGACAGCCGCGACACGCTGTTCCTGTTGCTGGTCGTCGGCTGGATCGTCCTGCCCCAGGTGGACAACCTGCCGCTGTGGTGCACGGCGCTCACGGCTTGCGTGCTGGTCTGGCGCGGCTGGCTCGCGGTGAACTCCAGGCCGTTGCCGGGCAGCTGGTGGGTCTTCGCCCTGCTGGTTCTGAGCCTGGGAGCCACCCTGGCGACGCATCGAACCGTGCTGGGACGCGACGCCGGCGTCACGCTCATCGTCCTGATGCTGGCGCTCAAGACCCTGGAGCTGCGCGCCCGCCGCGACATCTTCGTCATCTTCTTCCTGGGCTTCTTCACGATGCTCACGAACTTCTTTTTCTCGCAATCCCTGGCCACGGCGGCCGCGATGCTGGTGGCGCTGCTGGGCCTGCTCACTGCCCTGGTCAATGCGCATATGCCGGTGGGCAAGCCCCCTTTGCTGCAGGCCGCCCGCACCGCCGGCTGGATGGCCCTGCTGGGCGCGCCGATCATGGCCGTGCTGTTCGTGCTGTTCCCGCGCTTCTCGCCGCTCTGGGGCATTCCAAACGACGCGATGAGCGGGCGCAGCGGCCTGTCGGCCAACATGCAGGTGGGCAACATCGCCAAGCTGGTGCTGGACGAAGGCATCGCCATGCGAGTGAAGTTCGACGGCCCCGTCCCACCGCAGAGCGATCTCTACTTCCGCGGCCCGGTTCTGTCCACCTTCGACGGCCGCGAATGGCGCGCGCTCCGGCAGCGGCAGGGCTCGCGGTCCTCGGCCGGCGGCGCGCAGTTGCAGGTGTCGGGCGCGCCGGTGCGCTACAGCGTCACGCTGGAGCCCAACAACCGGCCGTGGCTGCTGGTGCTGGACGCGGCCGCGCAAGCCCCTGACGTCCGGGGCTTCGAAACCGCGATGACCAGCGAGCTGCTCTGGCAAGCCAATCGCCCCGTCACGGACTTGCTGCGCTACCGCGCGGAGAGCCACCCTGTTTTCAGCCACGGCCCGCGCAGCACGCTGGCGGCAGTGCCGCCGGAGTACCTCGAGTTGCCGCCGGGCTTCAACCCGCGCACCTCCGCGCTCGCGGCCGAGATGCGGCGCGATCCCCGCCTGGCCGCCGGCGGGCCGGCCATGCTCGTCCAAGCCGCGATGGAGCGGCTGCGCACCGGGAACTACCAGTACACGCTCGAGCCCGGCGTCTATGGCCAGCACACTGCCGATGAATTCTGGTTCGATCGCAGGGAAGGCTTTTGCGAGCACATTGCCTCGGCGTTCGTCGTCCTGATGCGTGCGATGAACATTCCGGCCCGCATCGTCACCGGCTACCAGGGCGGCGAGCGCAATCCCGTGGATGGCTTCTGGGTGGTGCGGCAAAGCGATGCCCACGCGTGGACCGAGGTATGGCTGGCCGGCCGCGGCTGGGTGCGGGTAGACCCAACCTCGGCCGTGGCGCCCGGGCGCACGGGCTCACTCCAGCGGCTGCAGGTGCCGCGGGGCGTGATCGGAACCGCATTGTTCGGCAGCGTGTCTCCCGACATCGCCGCAAGCTTGCGGTCCGCCTGGGAGGCGCTGAACAACAGCTGGAACCAGTGGGTGCTGAACTACACGCAGAGCAAGCAGCTCGACCTGCTGCGCAACCTGGGCTTCGAATCGCCCGGCTGGGAAGACCTGAGCCTACGTCCTGCTGATGGTCCTGGTGGCGGTCGCCCTGTCCGGCGCGGCCTGGACCTTGTGGGAGCGCAGCCAGCACGATCCATGGCTGAGGCTGCTTGAACCGTGTGCGCAAGCGCCTGGACAGGGCCGGAATCGAGCTGCCGCCGACGGCTCCCCCACGTCAAATCGCGACGGCTGTCACAACGCGTTTCGGGGAACGCGCCAGCGCGACTGGCAGACTGGCTGCTGAAACTGGAAACCCAGCGCTACGCCCGCAGCCCAGCGGTGACCCTGAAGACTCTGCAGCGCGAATTCAAACAACTTTCCTGGCCCCTGTGATTCCCCGACTCCTGCTCATCTCCATCCTCGTCCTCGCCGCCGCTGCTTCATTGCCCGCAGCCGCGCAAAAAGCCAGGAAGGTCAACTCGACCGAACGCAACGGCCAGCGAGGCGTGCCCTATGCCGGCAATGAAGAGGCCATGCTCTGGGCTGATGAAGTCGCCCAGAAACGCGGCCTGGACCGCGACTGGGTGCGCGCAGCCGTCGGCCGGGCCCAGCTCCTGCCGGGCGTGGTCCGGCTGATGCAACCGGCGCCCGCGGGAACGCCCAAGAACTGGCGTGTGTACCGCAGCCGCTTCATCGATCCCATCCGCATCGGCGCCGGCGTGAAGTTCTGGCAGGACAACCAGGCCACGTTGGAACGCGCCGAGAAGGAATACGGCGTACCGGTCGAGATGATCGTCGGCATCATCGGCGTGGAAACCATCTACGGGCAGCAGATGGGCAACTTCCGTGTCATCGATGCCCTGGCAACCCTTGCTTTCAATTTCCCCCAGTCGCACCCGCGCGCAACCGAGCGCAGCGAATTCTTTCGCGGCGAGCTGGAGCACTTCCTGGTGATGCAAAACCAGCTGGGCGGCGACCCGCTCGCGCCCCTGGGCAGTTACGCGGGTGCCATGGGCATGCCGCAGTTCATGCCCAGCAGCTGGGTCAAATGGGCTGTGGATTTCGATGGCGACGGCCGGGTGGACCTGAGCCGCAGCACGGCCGACGCGATCGGCTCGGTGGCCAACTACTTCAAGAGCTATGGCTGGCAGCCCGGCATGCCGACGCACTATCCCGTGAGCTTCGACAACACCAGGCTCGACAAGGAGGCCTTGCTCGCCCCGGACATCCTGCCCACTTTCAGCGTGGAGAGTTTCACGGCCAAGGGTGCGATCCTCGAAGGCCCGGCACTGGAACACAAGGGCCCACTGGCACTGGTCGAGCTGCAGAACGGCGATGCCGAACCTCAATACGTCGCCGGCACGGAAAACTTCTACGTGATCACTCGCTACAACTGGTCGAGCTACTACGCCATGGCCGTGATCGAACTGGGGCGCGAAGTGAAAGAGGCGATGAGCGCCGGCCGGCAACAATGAGCACCAGCCTCGCGTCTTGGCTGCGGACCTGGCGAGGAGTTGGGCGCGCCGGTGACGGACGAGGGCCTGTACAACCGGCTGATCGCCTGCTGGAACGAGAAGCATCGCCACTACCACACGCTAAAGCACCTGGGTGAGTGCCTGGCGCAGTTCGCTGCTGTTCGCGGCGACGCGCGGCGGCCCGCCGAAGTCGAACTGGCGCTCTGGTTCCACGATGCTTTCTACGACCCGCGCCGCGACGACAACGAGTTGCTCAGCGCCAATTGGGCGCGCGCCAGCGTGCTGCAGGCCGGCCTGCCGCCGGACGTGGCAGACCGTGTGCACGCGCTGGTGATGGCGACGCGTCATGACGCTGTGCCGGGGGATGCCGACGCACAGCTGCTGGTGGACGTGGACCTGTCGATCCTGGGCGCCGCCCCGGAGCGCTTCGACCAGTTCGAAGAGCAGATTCGCGCGGAATACGCGCATGTGCCCGACGAAGCGTTTCGCCAGAGGCGATGGCCACGAGCCAGTCCGCAGCCGGCCCTGCGCGCGCGGGCGATTAGCGCGGGTCGCCACAGATTTACAGGCGCATCGTCATGAACACGCTGTTCGGGTCTTCGACGTACTCGCCGAAATCGGATCGCAGTAAACGAAGCCAAAGCTTTCGTAGAGTTTTTGCGCAGGCCCGAACGCTTCCATGGCGCCGGTTTCAAGGCTCAGGCGTTCATAGGCCCGCGACTTCGCAACTTCAACGATGTGAGCGAGGATGGCTCGTCCAGCACCCTTGCGGCGTAGCGCGTTCGTATGGCAGGACGTGAAAGGTCGTCGGTTTCGATTTTCATGGGTGAGCTGCGCGGTAGATGACTTCGAACCGCTCGCAGGCGATCGGCATTCCCGGGCTCGGTGCCCTTCCGATGCGTTTGCATTCTCGTCCGAAGTAGGCCCAGTGGGCTTCACGCCAGTAGCGCAGCGACCCATCGCCTTCGCCCTCACTGGCCGCAAACTCTTCGCTGACTTCTTCGAAGGGGACGATGGCAACTGACCGTAGTTTCGATGACGCACAAGGGCTTGCCTTGCCAATCGGTCACGACGCTGAGTGCGCCCGGCTTCGGGAGGCAACCTGTTTTGCGCTTCGAACGACCAGAGCAAACCAGCAGTCGCGCGCTTTGTTCCGGGTCAGTACGAGTTGCGCGAGTTCGTTCGCACTTGGTCCGTCGTCGTCGAAGTGGAAGGCCTCGTAAAAGAGGGCGAGGGCGTCACCGCCGGTCGCGGCATGAAACTCGTCCCAGAAGGGCTGGATGGACCGGGGGATGATCGCGCTCATGGCCCAGGGAAGCTGCGTTCGGAAATAACGCGGCGGCTCGACGGTGTAATCGCTGTAGCGTATCCATTGGGGCTTGACGCGCACGTAGGTGATTCCCGGCCAGGACAGGCGGGTTGGACCATCCGGGAACGCGGCGAAGTAGGTTTTCCTGAGCTCCTCCAGCGCGGCGCCGACAGGGAAGTCCGCCACTCCCTGATATCGAACGGTGCGCGGCTCGGCATCGTTCCAGCCCCCGATGACCAACGCTATGCGTGGATTCGCCCGCAGGTTCGCGGCCTTGCGGCTTGAGGCGAGCGTGTCGAACACAAGCTCGAGCTCTTCGGTCACCGCGAATCCGATGATGGCTGCCTGTGGCTCGTTGGCAGGCGAGGCTCGTGGCCTCAATGGCCCAACGATGCGCACGTATGAAGGAGAGTAGCGTTTGACTATCCATCCCGACGCTGATGATGCCGCAGACTGGATCGCGCGGGAAGAGCAAGCGCGTGGCAGGCCTGAGCGCCACGGATCTCAGCGGATGCCTCCCACATAGCGCGGTGCATCGGGCTCCTTGGGCTTGCGCTTGTCGGGGTCGAAGCTCGATTCGCCGAAGCCCGTGCTGGGGACGGTAGAGGTGCCGAAGCCGTCCGAAGCTTCGAGCGGCGAGTCCGCAGGGGTGGCGGCAGGGGCATGCCGGTTCTTCAAGCAACTGCGACGCCTGCTGCACTATCGGCTTGTGTGACGCCGCCTGGGGCTCGCGCGCGGCGCGCTCGAGCTTCTCCGCCCATTCGCTCAGCTCCGAGGTGTCCCTCTTCGAGTGCCTTGGCGCGTGCGAAGCGCACGATCTCCAGCGCGTATTCGAGGTTCTCGGCCATCCACTCGGTATCGGTGACGCGGCCGGTCTTGCGCCGCAACAGCACGTGCATGTGCGCGGCTATGGCGAGTCTCTGGCTGGACGACATGGCGACACCCCTTGCTGGATGTTCAGCGTCAGCCCAGCCGTTCGCGGTGCTGCGCCGATGTCGAGCCCGGTTGTTCAACCTGTTCGTCCACCCGCAAGCCCACGACCACCTTGGTGATCACCAGCAACACCGCGCTCGTCCGATGGCTGCTAGAAGAACACCGCGAGCCACGCCGATCAGTCGCCTGAACGACCAGGCTGCCTTCGCACACCCGAGACGGCTCTTGCTGGCCAGCACGCCGGTGAGCAGCGAGCCCACGATACCGCCCACGGCGTGCACGCCGAACACGTCGAGCGAGTCGTCGGCGCCGCAGCACGCGCTTCAGGCCGGTGGCGCCCCAGTAGCAGGCCATGCCGCTGCAAGGGCGCCGATCAGCAGGGCGTCGCGCGGCGTCACGAAGCCGGAGGCCGGCGTGATGGCCACCAGGCCCGCGACCAGGCCCGAGCAAAGGCCCAGCAGCGAAGGCCGGCCTCGGACCAGCCACTCGGCCCCCATCCAGGACACCGCGCCCGCCGCGGCGGCAATGTGGGTCACGGCCATGGCCAGCCCGGCCCGACCGTCCGAGGCCACGGCGGAGCCGGCGTTGAAGCCGAACCAGCCCACCCACAGCATGCCCGCGCCCGCCATCGTCAGCCCCAGGTTGAAAGGCTCGAAAGGCCTCGCGCCCATAGCCGCGGCGCGGGCCCAGGAAATACGCGCATACCAGGCCGCTGACGCCGGCGTTGATGTGCACCACCGAGCCGCCCGCGAAATCGAGCGCACCTGAGCTTCGCAGAGCCAGCCGCCCGGCTCCCACACCCAGTGCGCGACCGGCGCATAGACGAACAGCGACCACAGGCCGATGAACACCAACATCGCCGAAAATCGCATGCGCTCGACGACAGAGCCGACGATCAGGGCCGCCGTGATTACCGCAAAGGTGAGCTGGAACATGGCGTACACCGATTCGGGTACGTTGGGCGCCATGTGGCTCACCATCACCTTGCCCGATTCCTTGACGTAATCGCAGCCCGGCGAACCATAGGCGACTGCCGTTGCCCAGGAAGCCGTTGCCGGGCGTGAAGGCCCACGAATAGCCGACCGCGAACCACAGCAGGCTGACCAGTGCCGTAATGGCGACCACGCATGGCCATGGTGTTGATCACGCTCTTGCGGCGGACCATGCCCGCGTAAAAGAGCGCGATCCCCGGCAGCGTCATCAGCAGCACGAGTGCGGTGGAAGTGAGCATCCAGGCCGTGTCGGCGCCGTTGATGCTCTCGTTGGTCATGAAGGTCGGTCGAGTGATTGGCGGGGCCGAGATGCGGTGGCAGCTACAGGCACGGCGGCCGGACCGGGCAAGGCCTCGGCCGCGGATGCTGTCACCGGCCCCCCCGGCGTCGCGTCAACCGGCGCGGGCTGTGTAAGCACGACGTCGGGCGCTGGCGCCTGCGCCGATGCAACGCCTCCCCACAATACGAGTCCCAGGAAACAGGCGAGCGCGCCGGCGTGGTACCGCATGGTGTGTGTCCTTATGAAGTGCTCAATGCCGATTACTCTGCATAACTCATGCCAGCGGCAAGGGCACCAGGACAGGGACTGCGGCTTGCGGGCATGGTGCAGGCACGAACTTTCGATGGGCATCGAGGATCCGGCGCACTCGGGACGGTGCAGGCCACGCGCCCCTGCACGCGCACCGGGCGCCCCTGATCGGTGCCAATCCGCTCATAGCCCCGCGACTTCGCAGCTTCAATGATATGAGCGAGGGTGGTCCTTCGAGTGTGCGAACTCG
>CAVRNE010000068.1:0-66330 GCA_963722025.1 uncultured beta proteobacterium | reverse complement strand
CATGCATGCCTTGAACAGTTCGCATTGCAGCCAGCCCTGCAGCCATTGCTGAGTAGCCTTCAAGGGTTGTGCATCGAACCAACCGGGATCAATTGCACGAAACTGTCGAACGAATGGGAATATGGCGAGATCAGCTGCACAGGGTTCATGCCCGCCCAGATAGGGCTCGATAGCCAATCGCTGCTCAAGCGGTTGCAGCAGGCAACTCACGGCTTGGTCACGATGAAAAGTCGGGTCAGTTTCTTCAAGACGTTCCGGATATTTGTAGAGGTCAAGTTGCTGCTTGAACGGGCCATCATTGAGCGCTATCAATGCCCTGCTGGTCGGTGAATCTGCTCTCTGCCACCAACCTTCCTGATCTCGACCCTCAAAGGCCCAACGCATGATGTCCAGGCTTTCCTCAATGACCAGGCCATCCGGCAATACCAGAACCGGCACAGTTCCTTTCGGTGAAATCGCCAGCATCTCACCAGGCTTGTCCCTCAAAACGATTTCATACGCATCGAATCCAACCGATGCTTGAAGGAGCGCCATGCGCGCCCGCATGGCATAGGGACAGCGGCGGTAGGTGTAGAGAAGAGGGCGCGTTTTCATTGTCCGGTCGCTTGATCGTTGGGATTTGACCACCTTGGTCGTTCACGAGCGACCAATCGTTGTAAGCTCGGCCGGCTACTCAGCAGTAGCCGTTCGGACTGAGCCTTCGACGCGATAGCCGTTGGGCGAGCATGGGTATACCGCTGGCAAATCGCGGCGTGCTTGCGTACATTGAACACACCACTATCCCAAGGATCGCGACATGCCCATCCGCATCTCATCGCTCACCAAGCGCATCGCTGACAACGGCGCGATGCTTCACCAGGCGAGGATGGGCCGCACCCACGCGCAGGGAGCGGACCATGAGCCGTCTGAGGCCGAACAGGCGCTCGCCGAGGAACGTCGCCTGCTCAAGGAGGAGCGGGCGAAGCGCCAGGCGCGAGCGCAGCAGCCGGGGCCGACCGCTCTCGACAAGCTGGTGAGGACGCACCACCCGGAGGCCAAGGAGAAGCCCAAGGCAAGGAAGAAGGAAGCCAAGGAACCCAAGGACGCCAAGGCCGGAAAGCACGGACCTACACGCGCCGAGAAGCACGCCGCGAAGGCGGCGGCCCTGGACGCCGCGAGGAGAGCAAAGAAGAAGTCGGCGAAACCCTGAGAAGCACTAATTCGATCCGTTGCTCTGTCGGCGCCGCTCAGGCGGGTGCCTCGACATACTCAACATTTCCGATCCAGTTCCGCGAGCGCCGTGCCAGCCTGGCTTGCTCATTTTCGCCGTCGAATGTGGCAGAGGCTAGCCGCAGAAGTGATGGGTCGACGCCTTCGAATGCGTGAACGCTGACAACGGCGTAGAGATGCCCCTCGATTTCGGACGTGACTACCGGCACGACACCGCAAGTGGTGCAGATGTGAAAGATGGCCGTCTTCGTGCCAAAGGCGTATTTCGAGACGCTCGATGGCTCTGCGACGCTCACCTTTAACGACCCCGTGGGGCATGAGGTCCAAACACCGCCGTGCTTTGTGCAAAACGAGCAGGTACAAGCACGAGCAGGGATCTCTGACGGCTCGGGTTCCCACCTGAGCACAAACGAGATGTTGCCGCAATGGCACTTGCCGTTGATGAGCATGGTGGCCTTCTCCGGAACTTCGAGCACCTGACGAAGTTTAGACCTCAACATGTGGACATGCTATCCGGCAGCTGCCGTTTAGCCCACTCGGCGCCTAAGGGCCAGACCTGGGCGCCGATCTGGTTCGCTCGGCGTGCGTGCGATGCGCCGGTCGGCGCAGGCGCTCGATGGCTTTCAGCAGCGTCAGGTGCAGCACATCGCGCTGCGCATGGCTGCCACCCAGGCGGTGTGCGTGCGCCGGCAGGCTGGCGAGCAAGGTGGTCGCGAGCGCGTCGTCACCGCGGCCGAAGGCGATCAGCGCGCGACACGCCGGCAGGCCGAGTTGGCGCGTGGTCTCGCCATGCCGCGTGGGCAACCACTGCGCGGCCGCCAGCGTGCGCTCCAGCCGCAGGGCGCGCTGCCAATCGCGTGCGCCGACGAAGGCCAGCATGGCGTGAATGTCGTTGAAGCTACAGAAGCCGTCGTCGATGTGCGGCGACCACGCGGCGGCCAGCTCGGGCCAACGCGCGCGGGGGTCCGTGCTGCCCTCCAGTTGAAGGCGCCACAGCAAGGCGGCGGCGTCGATCAGGTCGGCGATGTCACCTGCCTGCGCGGCGCCGACGCGCCGGTCGTACAGCGCGAGCGCGCTGTCGGCCTCGCCCTGCGCCAGGTGGAACAGGGCGAGGTGCCACCAGCAATGCGTGCTGACCAGGCTGTCCACCGCCCAGCGCTGGATGTGCGCATTCATCCAGCGCAGGCCCTCGCCGGTGCGACCGGTCATCTCGAACACGTGCGCCATCACATGGTGGGCCCGCGCATTGGCCGGGTTCTGGGCGAGGGCGTCGCGCGCGGCTTCTTCGGCGCGCTCGTACTCGCCGCACTCCTCCAGGCCGAAGGCGTGCATCGCCAGCACCGCGTGGTAGCCCGGCAGGTCGGCAGACCATGCGGGCAACACCGCGGTCACCCGATCGTGCAGGCGCGCGATATCGCCGGTGACGTAGTCAAACGCATGCGCCACGTGCAGCGCGAGCGCATCGCGCGGATGCGTGTCCAGCACATCGCCGAGGTGGGCCTTGGCGGCTTCGTAGTCGCCATCGATGGCGGCGGCCAGGGCCGCGAGGTGGCGCCGCTCGCGGCTGTTGGCGCGCAGTGCGGCAGCGCGCGCGAGCACCGGGCGCGCCAGGCCCACGCGCCGCGGGTCGCGCCCGCACACCAGCAGGTAGCCCTGCAGCAGATGCGCCATCACGAAGCCGGGCGCCTGCTGCAGCGCTTGGGCCAGCGCCTCCTCGGCGCCGCCGCGCCAGCCGAGGAAGGCGGCCAGCGCGCGCTCGTACGCCTGCAGCGCGGCCGGCGTGGTGCCGGTCACGGGACAAGCGCGTGCGTAGCAATCGCTCATGACCGGGCGGCGACAGAGGAACTGGAGGCGATGACGAAACAGGTGCGGCGGATCATGACAATCTCCATCAACGAAGGGGCATGGAATAGCGGCGTGGCGGCCTTCACTCGGTGTCCGCCTGCCCCGTGGGGTGCGTCTACTGTGGGCGGCGGCGGTATTCGCGCCATTTCAGAGCGCACCGGTCTGCGATCCGTTTTGTATTGCGTCCGTATCCGACAGGCCGCGTCGCCTGCGGCGACTACTCAGCCACTTGACACCTTCTCCCGTTGCTCCACTGTTGGGGGTACCGCGCTCGGCGGCAACTTGCGTAGCCAGGACTGAGCGAAGTCGGCCTGAGTGCCGAGGGCGCCGAATTCGGTCACGAGCCCTTCACCATAGCAGCGCCATATACGTCCGTGCTCGCTGTGCTCGCCGCGCACCTCGCCCACGGTCACTTGCTTGCCGACGTTCGGCCCCTTGTTGCCGAGGGCGCCAGCAATGACTTCGCAGCGGTCGCCAGACTTGATCGGTTCGTTCATGCCGTCAGTATGCGACCCACCGAAATTTCCTTCAACAAGTGTTCGCTCGACGGGACCTGCTGCACGGCCTGGTACCAGACCGGGTGAGATCGCAGGCCGGTGTCAGAATGGGTGCATGAGCCACCAGAACGACGCGCAGGATACTGCCGAATACATTCCTTTCGAAGAATTCCGAAACGGGTTGCCACATGGGCGCTTCCGCGTCATCGTCAACCCCAAGCTGGCAGCGCCTTTCGTGGCCCAGCGCACGTACGCCACGCAGTTGGCGATTGCCATCATCGGCCCGGGTATTGCCGCGGCGCTGGTCGGTTACCCGTGGATTGGCGGGCTGTTGGTGGCCACGGGCATCCTGTTGCGCAGGGTCGTCAAGATCAAGGCGCCGCGCATCCTGCTGTTCCTGGCCGCACGCGACGCATCGGTCTACGAGCAGGCCACGGAGCACGCAGTGATGGAAGTACGCCGCGCCTGATGAGCAGCCTGGGCCAGTGGCGTCGTCAGGCAGCCGGCCGGATGTTCTGGTTCACGCGGAAGAGATTCTTCGGGTCGTACTGCGCCTTGATGGCCGCGAGGCGGGCGTAGTTGTCGCCGTAGGTGGCCTGCACGCGGCCATCCGCTTCGTCGTCCATCATGAAGTTGACGTAGGCGCCCTCGAGGTTGAACGGGTGGACCGCCTTCCAGTAGGCGCGTCCCCATGCCTTCAGCGCTTCCGCCTTCTTCGGTTCCGGATCGATCCCCGCGATGACCATCGACCAGGTCGCATCGCGTGTGCCCCACGCCGTCGCGTCCTTCGCGACGCGCTGCACGGCGCCGTCGATCGGGTACAGGTGCATCAGGCACAGGTCGCTCGGCGCCGCGGCGGCCTGCGCGATGTGCGCCTCGATCGCCTCATCAGGCAGCGACTTGACGAAGTCGCCCTTCCAATACCACTGCAGGCCCTTCGGGAAGAACGGATCGAACAGCGAATTGATCGCCGGGAACGGCATCTCGCCCATCCAGTTGAAGATCGGTGGCGGCAGGCCTTCGAGCAGCTTGGCCATGATCTTCTCGCCCTCGGCCGCGCTGCCGTTGTAGGCGCCGATGATGGCGCAGGCGCGCTTTCCCCAGTGCTCCTTCGGGAACGGATCCATCGGCGGCACCGTCTTCAGCCCGACGAATATGCCGAGTTCTTCCGGCGCGGTGGGCAGGAAGTCGCGATAGGCGCTCATCACGGCCTTCCCGCGTGCGGCAGCCTCCCAGAAGATCGGCCCCGCATAGACCATGCTGACCGGATGCGCCTTGAACAGGAAGCTCGTCACGACGCCGAAGTTGCCGCCGCCCCCGCGCACGGCCCAGAACAGGTCGGGATGCTGGCGCTCGCTGGCCGTCACGAAGCTGCCGTCGGCAAGCACCATGTCGACTTCGAGCAGGTTGTCGATCGTCAGGCCGTACTTGCGCGTGAGGTAGCCGGTGCCGCCGCCGAGCGTCAGCCCGGCCACGCCGGTGCTCCCGACGATACCGAACGGCACCGCGAGGCCGAACGCATGGGTGGCATGGTCTACGTCGGCCGACGTGCAACCCGGGTCCACCCGCACCGTCTTCGCCTGCGGATCCACGCGCACGCTCTTCATCAACGACAGGTCGATCATCAGGCCGTCGTCGCAGCTGCCGAGCCCCGGGCCGTTGTGTCCGCCGCCGCGGATCGCGATCAGCAGGCCCTGGTCGCGGCCCTGGTTGACCGCGGCGATCACGTCCGCCGCGTCGACGCAGCGGGCGATCACGCGCGGCTTCTTGTCGATCATGCCGTTGTAGAGGGCACGCACGGCGTCGTAGTCGGCGTCGTCTCGCCCGATGACGCGCCCGCGCAAGCCTTGCTGCAGGGCGGAGACGATCTGGTCTGTCATGGCACTCTCCTTCATCGATGAGGGTCAAAGGGATCGGGCGGCGTCTGTACGCTCGTCTGGGCAAAACTGCGGGAGCCGCCGTCTTCCGAGTTCATCGCACGGACCTGCTCGCGCGAGGCGATATATTCGGCCCGGGCCTGCTGGCGGGTGTAACCGCTGGCATTCTGCGTCTCGTTCTGCTGCAAGACCCATTCACTGGCGCTGCTGCTGAACTGGTCGCGGTGGCTGAAGAGCTCGGCTTGGACTTCGGCCCGGGTCTTGGTGCTGACGAACGGCGTGTTGTCGATGGTGGGGGTCTCGGCCAGGGCGCTGCCGGCCATCACGGTGGCCGCCAATGTTGCGGCGGCGACAGATGAGCTGAAGGCAATGACGGAAAAGGTGCGGCGGGTCATGACAATCTCCATGAGCGAAGGGGCGATAGAGTGGCGTCGTGGCGGCCTTCGCTCGGTCTCCGCCTGCCCCGTGGGGTGCATCTACTGTGGTCGGCAACGGTATTCGCGCCATTTCAGAGGCGCACCGATTGCGATAGTTTTGTATCGCGCCCGTATCCGGCCGGGCTGAGCCTGCCCAGCTCGGTGCCGAGCGTCTCAGGTCGCACGCACCAATTGCAGCACCGCGTCCGCGAAAGCCGCGGGCGCCTCCTGAGGCAAGTTGTGGCCCACCTTCGGCAGAACGCGGTGCTCGCGGCCGCCCGTGAAGCGGTGGGCATGCGCCGACGCGGGCGAGGGCGGCCGCACGCCGTCATCGGCGCCATCGAACGTGATCGCGGGCACCGTGATCGGTGGCTGGGCAGCGAGTGACTGCTCGACCGCGGCATAGGCCGGGTCACCGTCGACCAGCCCATAGCGGTGGCGGTACGAATGGATCACCACATCGATGAAGTCGGGGTTCTCGAAGGCCGCGGCCGAGCGCTCGAACGTGGCGTCGTCGAAGTCCCAGACAGGCGACCAAGTGCGCCAGAGCAGGCGGGCGATGCCGCGCCGGTCGCGGCGCAAGCCCTCGCGTCCGCGTTCCGAATGGAAGTAGTACTGGTACCAGAGCCTGCGCTCGTTTTCCGGCGTGTCCGGCTCCATCGCGCGCGCGTGATCGAAGATGTTGTAGCTGTTGAGCGAAACCAGGCCGCGGCAGCGCTGCGGCCAGAGCGCGGCGACGACGCAGCAGGCGCGGCCCCCCCAGTCGTAGCCGGCCAGCACGGCGCGCGGAGTGGCCAGGGCGTCCATCAGCGCCAGGAGGTCCGCGCCAAGTGCCGCCTGCTCGCCCGAGCGCGGCGTGGTCGCGTGCAGGAAGCGCGTGGGACCGTAGCCGCGCAGATAGGGAACGACCACCCTGCAGCCGGCCTGCGCAAGCCGCGGCGCAACCTCGGCATAAGCATGGATGTCGTAGGGGAAGCCGTGCATCAGGAAGACTGGCGGACCGTCCGGCGGACCGGCTTCGTGATAGGCGACGGCGAGCACGCCAGCCTCGACGTGCTTGAGCGGATGCAGCGTGTTCATTCCGCAAGCGTGCCACAAGCCGGGATTCAGGGGGCAGGATGACCGCCTGTCCCAGAACCGACTGGCCGCATGGGCCTGGGGCGGTGTTTGTAGTTCCCGCGCGACGGGTTGAGCGCTTCTTTCTCTTGCGTCGAACAGCTGCCTAACGAATAAGCAACAGCTGGGCAGCGAGCACCGGCGCGGCCTTCGGCAGGGCTCCACAACGTTGTCCACAACCTTCTCCACGCCTCCCGTGGACAGCAGCGTGAGTCAGGTGTGCTAGGCGTTGAGATGGCTCGCCGGGCATCAGCGTCGCTGCTGGAAAAATTCTTCGGCGCTGCGAAGACGCCACCGCTGCCACGCGACGACCAGACGCCTGGGCAACAGCGCCATGAGCCCAGTGAGCTGCCGCCGGCGCGTGCCGGCGCCGTGGCGGGCCTGGATAAATTCTTCCGCGCTGCGAACCCGCGACCGCTGCCACGCGACAAACAGGCGCCTGGGCAGCAGCGTCATGAGCGCAGTGAGCTGCCACCGGCGCGTGCCGGCGCCGTGGCGGGCCTGCATCAGCCATCGCAGGGCGTCGCCACGCCTGCCTAGGGCCAGCATTTCGCGTGCGAGGCTGATTTCCTGCTGCGTGACGAACCAGAGCGCGGTGCGTCTGTGCCGGGCCGGAATGGTGCCGTTCAGTGAGGCCTCGCGCATGCGCACGAGATAGGGCGCCAGGCTCTCGAATCGATGGGCGGAACTCAGCGAACTGTCCACCGAGATTCGGTATGCCACGAGTGCTTGATGGACGAGCGCGACGGGCGTGTGGTCTGCAAGGCGGAAGAAGAGGTCGAGGTCCTCGCCCATCGATTCGCCAACCGGAAAGCAGGGCTGCATCTGATGCAGGCGCCGGGCGCGCACCGCCAAGCAGCTCGTGGTGAACAGGAGGCTTTGCATCCAGCGCGTGCGCAGGTCGTCGATGCGTTCCACCTTCAGGGAGGAGGCCGGAAGTTCCCAGGGCTCGATGCGCTCGATCGCGCCGTCCACCCGCACGTAAGTGGTGGCGATCATGTCGGCATCGGGGTATGCCGCATGCGCTTTTGCAACATGGGACAGGAACTGGGGATGATGCCAATCGTCCGCATCGAGAAAGGCAATCCAGTCGCCCCGAGCGAGCGTGATGCCACGGTTGCGTGCCGCGGAGACGCCTGCGTTGTCCTGGCGCACGAGGCGCAAGCGCGGATCGCCGATGGCTTCGACAATCTCCGCTCCGCCGTCGGTGGAACCATTGTCGACAACGATCACTTCCAGGGGCGGCAGATCCTGCGCGAGCGCCGAGCGGATGGCGCCTTCGACGAAAGGTGCCTTGTTGTAGAGGGGGACGACTACAGAGACGCGCAAGCCCCGCTTCCCTTCGGTGAACGCAAAAATCTCATCAGAATCCGGGATTGGGTCGCCTCGAATCATGAGTGCTTTCCACGGGGAAATTGGTATTGCTGAGCATTATTCCGGTTGTACTCTACCGCAGCAAGGGCGCAATGGCTGGAAGGGTGGCACCCGACAGATGTTTCGTGACCCCTGGCAATAGATGCCACGATAGGCTCAAAACTTGTAGTAACGGTCGTTGCGCTCCTTGCCCCACGAGGCAGCCAGGCGCAGCAGCTTGTAAATGGAGCCTCCGTGGCTCACGTACGGACGCACGGCCGGTGCCAGGCCGAACTTGGCGAAGAAAATCCCGGACGCTTTGCTGATGAAGCCGTCGGCGTCGAAGGTCAGTCCCAGGCCCTCGGCCATTTCGATGGCGCGCAGATTAACAACTCAAGGCGGCGTTGGACGAGCGTGCCGGGTCGCGCGCCGACAGCCAGAAATACAGGCAGCGGCTGTCCCACACCAGGATGGCACTGGCGACATCCACACTGTCCTGGCCGACGGCGCACAGTACTGCGGCCTGCCCCCGCGCGTGCGCTGCTATGTAGAGCCGCTGCACAGCCCCAACGTCTGTTCGCAGGTCGTGCGCGTGCTGCGCGTGCAGCAGCCGCAGGAAGCGGCCGATGTCCTTCGACACGACGACCTCGAATTCGCGTTGCGCCTTGGTGACCACATTGCGCGTCTTCTGATGCATCTGCCCGCCGTGCGCGCCAGGCCGCGTCGCCCAAAAAATGCGTACGTGTGCGCAACGGGGTAGTTCAGCATGACGAACGGCAGCACGGACTCGCAACCGGGCTTGAGCCAGAACTCGAACCGTTCATATGCAGGTAGCTTCTGCAGCAGCGCCTCCAGTATTTTCACGCGGTTCATCAGGAGTTGTGTTGCGCTGCTGGCGGGCGGACACAGATGCGGGCTGAGTGTGCGGGTCAGCGGCGGCTGTGTTACGAAGCGCAACCCCAGCCGTTTGCGAACCACGAAGGAGAGGCTTCCGACCAGCACCTTGTCCCAATGGACGTCTACCTTCTGCCAAGCGCCGGGCGCGGCGGCATCGAGCCACCAATCCTGCTCGAAGATGGTCGATCCAGGCACCGTGCAGGGCAGAGTGTTCAAGCGCATTGCGGGCTTCCGCTGTCGGCGGTCGGCGATGGCCGATGCGAGGTGCACTGCATTGACTTATCGGCAAAGGTTCACGTCGCTAAGGCTGTCGTTGTTCCCTGACGGACGCTACTGCAGTATCAACCCTACCACATCCCCCGTTCGGGGGAGAGGCCGCGCAAGGTGCGCCGGCGCTGGGTTTCGCGGCGATGATTGCTTTCCTGCAAACAAAAATGGTCTGCTGCAGTTTTGATTGCAGCAAACCCTTATATATATTGGTGCCGGAGAGATGAATCGAACACCCGACCTTCTCATTACGAATGAGCTGCTCTACCGACTGAGCTACACCGGCTTTTCGTAAGCCTGCGATTATAAGCCGTCCGGAGCCGTTCGACCTCATTCTTCGAACTTCAGCTGGAAGCGCGGGCGGCAGTTTCTTGGTCACCGGCACGTTCTTCAGCGTCACGTAGACCGGCAGGCCGTTCTTGAATTTCGGGGTAGTCCTCGCCCTGGATCAGCGGCATCAGGTAGCGCTTGCAGGCCTCGGTGATGCCGAAACCGTCTTCGGTGATGAAGTCGCGCGGCATGAACTTTTCCACGTTGGCCACCTTGGACAGCGGCGCCATGCCGATCTTGTACTGGTAGGGCGTGTCGCTGACGCGATCGATGGTGGGCATGACGGCGTTGTGGCCCTTGAGCGCCAGCTCCACGGCCGCCTTGCCCAGCTCGTAGGCCTGCTGCACGTCGGTTTTCGACGCGATGTGGCGCGCCGCGCGCTGCAGGTAGTCGGCCACCGCCCAATGGAATTTGTGGCCCAGCGCGTTCTTGACCATGTTGGCCACCACCGGCGCGGCGCCGCCCAGCTGCGCATGGCCGAAGGCGTCGCGCGTGCCCTGTTCGGCCAGGAATTTGCCGTCCGGGTAGTGGCAGCCCTCGGAGACGACCACGGTGCAGTAGCCATGCTCCTTGACCAGCGCATCGACCCGCGCGAGAAACTTCGCTTCGTCGAAGGGGATTTCGGGGAACAGCACGATCACCGGGATGCCATGGTCCTGCACCAGGCCGCCGGCCGCCGCGATCCAGCCCGCGTGGCGGCCCATCACCTCGATGCACGAACACCTTGGTGGAGGTCGCGGCCATGGAGCGCACGTCGAACGAGGCTTCCAGGGTCGAGACGGCCACGTACTTGGCGACCGAGCCGAAGCCCGGGCAGCAGTCGGTGATGGGCAGGTCGTTGTCCACGGTCTTGGGGACGTGGATGGCCTGGATCGGGTAGCCCATGGATTCGCGACAGCTGGCTGACCTTGAAGCAGGTGTCGGCCGAGTCGCCGCCGCCGTTGTAGAAGAAGTAGCCGATGTCGTGGGCCTTGAAGACCTCGATCAGGCGCTCGTACTCGCGCTTGTTGGCTTCCAGCGACTTCAGCTTGAAGCGGCAGGAGCCGAAGGCGCCCGACGGCGTGGAGCGCAGCAGGGCGATCGCGGCCGCGGACTCCTGGCTGGTGTCGATCAGGTCCTCGGTCAGGGCGCCGATGATGCCGTTGCGCCCGGCGTAGACCTTGCCGATCTTGTCCTTGTGGGCGCGGGCGGTTTCGATCACGCCGCAGGCCGATGCGTTGATGACGGCGGTGACACCGCCCGATTGTGCGTAGAAAGCGTTTTTCGCGGTCATTTTGCGATGCCTCCTTGTCAGTCGCCCAGCGCGCGGGTCACGACCTCGCGCACGTCGTTGCTCAAATCCGGCTTGGCCGCCACCCGGGCGATGGCTTCGCGCGCGGCGCCGCGCAGCGGCTCCACCAGCTTCTTCCAGCGGTCCAGCGCGCGCGCCAGCCGCGCGGCCACCTGCGGGTTGATCGCGTCGAGCTCGATGACCCGCTCGCTCCAGTACACATAGCCCGCGGCATCCGGCCGGTGGAAGGCGCCGGGGTTCGCGCTGCAATAGCTGAAGATGACGCTGCGGGCGCGGTTCGGGTTGCGGATGTTGAAGTCGCGGATGGTTCATCAGCTGCTTGACGACGCGGCAGGATGTTGCCGCCGCGGTCCGGCGCGCCGGCCTGCAGCGCAAACCACTTGTCCAGCACCAGCGCTTCGTCCTTGAACATGGCGTGGAAGCTCTGCAAAGCGGGCCGGCCAGCTCGTGGCCGGCTGATCACCAGCGCCGCCAGCGCGTTGAAGCGGTCGGTCATGTTGCCCGCATCCTTGAAGCGCTGCAGTGCCTTGCCCGGCCATACCGTGTCGCCGCTGCGCCGCGCCGCCAGGCACAGGTGGGTGAGCGCCAGGCCCGCCAGCGCGCGGCGGCCCGAAGACACGGCGTCGGGCTGGTAGGCGCCGTTCTCGCGGTGAGCCTCGTAGGCCCATTGCCAGTCTTCGTACAGGGCCTGCGCCAGATGTTCGCGCATGGCTTCGCGCACCGCGTGGATGCGCTGCGGATCGACCACGTCGAGCTGCTCGGCGAGGTAGGTTTCGGCCGGCAGGGTGAGCACCAGTTCCTTGAAGGCGGCGTCCAGCGTGGGATGGCGCAGGATGGCTGCGCATCGCGTCGATGTAGGCGCCATCCAGCCGGATGTCGCGCGGCGTCGCGGCGTCCCTGATGAAGCCGATGGCGCGATTGACCGCCAGCCGCTGGCCCGCCTCCCAGCGGTTGAACGGGTCGGTGTCGTGGGCCAGCAGCGTCAGCAGCTGCTCGTCGCTGTAGTCGAACTCCAGGATCACCGGCGCGCTGAAGCCGCGCAGGATCGAAGGCACGGGCTCGGCCTGCAGGCCCGGAAAGCTCAGGGTTTCGCTCGCCTGCGTGAGTACATGCATGCCGTTGGCGACCTCGCGGCCGTCGGGGCCCAGCAGGCCCAGGGCGATGGGGATGACGAAGGGCACCTTGTCCGGCTGGCCGGGCGTGGCCGGGCAGCTCTGGGACAGGGTGAGGTTCGTAGCTGCCCGTGGCGGCGTCGTAGCGGCCCGCCGCCTTGATGCGCGGCGTGCCGGCCTGGCTGTACCAGCGCTTGAACTGGGGCAGCAGCCGTGCCAGTTGCGATTCGGGGTTGGCGTCGGCGATGGCCTGCGCGAAGTCGTCGCAGGTGACGGCCTGGCCGTCGTGGCGCTGGAAGTACAGCGTCATGCCGCGGGCGAAGCCCTCGCGGCCCACCAGGGTCTGCATCATGCGCACGACCTCGGCGCCTTTTTCGTACACGGTCACCGTGTAGAAGTTGTTGATCTCCAGGTACTGGTCGGGGCGCACCGGGTGCGCCATGGGGCCGGCGTCCTCGGGGAACTGGGCGGTGCGCAGCACGCGCACGTCCTCGATGCGCTTGACGGCGCGGGCCGAGGGCTCGCCCGCCAGGTCCTGGCTGAACTCCTGGTCGCGGAAAACGGTGAGGCCTTCCTTCAGGCGCAGCTGGAACCAGTCGCGGCAGGTCACGCGGTTGCCGGTCCAGTTGTGGAAGTACTCGTGGCCGACCACGCGACTCGATGTTGCGAGTAGTCGGTGTCGGTGGCCGTGGCCTGGCTCGCCAGCACGTACTTCGTGTTGAAGATGTTCAGGCCCTTGTTCTCCATGGCGCCCATGTTGAAGTCGCTGGTGGCGACGATCATGAAGCGCTCCAGGTCGAGCGACAGGCCGAAGCGCGCCTCGTCCCATGCCACGGAGGCCATCAGCGAATTCATCGCGTGCTCGGTCTTGTCCAGGTCGCCCGGGCGCACGTAGACCTGCAGCAGGTGCTCCTTGCCGGCGCGCGAGGTGATGCGCTGCTCGCGGCACACCAGCTGGCCGGCGACCAGCGCGAACAGGTAGCTGGGCTTGCGGAAGGGGTCGACCCATTTGGCGTAGTGGCGCCCGTCTTCCAGGGGGCCCTGGTCGACCAGGTTGCCGTTGGACAGCAGCACCGGGTACCTGGCCTTGTCGGCGCGCAGCAGCACCGTGTAGCTGGCCATCACGTCCGGGCGGTCCAGGAAGTAGGTGATGCGGCGGAAACCCTCGGCCTCGCACTGCGTGAAGAACGAGTCGTTGCTCACGTACAGGCCCATGAGCTTGGTGTTCTTCGCCGGCGCGCAGGTGGTGAAGATCTCCAGCTCGAAGGGCTCGTAGCCCTCGGGCAGGTTCTCCAGCACCAGCTGGTTGTTCTCGATCTTGAAGGAGGTGCCCTGGCCGTTGACCAGCACGCGCGCCAGGTTCAGCTCCTCGCCGTCCAGGCGCAGTGGCTGCGGCACGGCGTCCGGGTTGCGGCGCAAGCTTCATCCTGTTCAGCACCCGGGTCTTGGCCGGGTCCAGGTCGAAGCAGAGTTCGACGGTGTCGATCCAGAATGCCGGCGCCTGGTAGTCGGCGCGGTAGATCACGTTGGCTTGTCCTTCACGCATCGAGGCTCTCCAGGAAATTGAATTGTGCTGTCACCCCGGACTCGATCCGGGGTCCATGGATTGCGGGTCAAGCGCAATGACGGCGATCTCATACGCCCTGCTTCAGCGATGCTTCGATGAAAGCGTCCAGGTCGCCGTCCAGCACTTTCTGCGTCGCGGAGATTTCAACGCCGGTGCGCAGGTCCTTGATGCGGCTGTTGTCCAGCACGTAGCTGCGGATCTGGTGGCCCCAGCCGACGTCGGTCTTGGTGTCCTCGAGCTTTTGCTGCTCTTCCATGCGCTTGCGCATCTCATGGTCGTACAGGCGCGAGCGCAGGCGCTTCCAGGCGACGTCGCGGTTGCTGTGCTGGCTGCGGCTGTCCTGGCACTGCACCACGATGTTGGTGGGAAGGTGCGTCAGGCGCACCGCCGAATCGGTCTTGTTGATGTGCTGGCCGCCGGCGCCGCTGGCGCGGTAGGTGTCCACGCGCACGTCGGCCGGGTTGATGTCGATCTCGATCGAGTCGTCGATCTCGGGATAGACGAACACGCTGGCGAAGCTGGTGTGGCGCCCGCCCGAGGAGTCGAACGGCGACTTGCGCACCAGGCGGTGCACGCCGGTCTCGGTGCGCAGCAGGCCGTAGGCATAGTCGCCTTCGATCTTGATGGTGGCGCTCTTGATGCCCGCCGTATCGCCGGGCGTTTCGTCCTCGACGCTGGTCTTGAAGCCCTTGCGCTCGGCGTACTTCAGGTACTGGCGCAGCAGCATGCTGGCCCAGTCGCAGGCCTCGGTGCCGCCGGCGCCGGCCTGGATGTCCAGGAAGGCGTTCAGCGGGTCCGCCGGGTTGTTGAACATGCGGCGGAATTCCAGCGCCTCGACGTCCTCGGCCAGCTTGGCGGCGTCGGCTTCGATGGTGAGCAGGCCGGCCTCGTCGCCTTCTTCCTTGCTCATCTCGAACAGCTCGAGGTTGTCCGAGAGCTCGCGCGCGAGGTTCTGCAGCATCACGACGACGCCGCTCGAGCTGCTTTTGTTCCTTGCCCAGTTCCTGGGCCTTCTTGGGATCGTTCCAGACCTGCGGGTCTTCGAGCGAGGCGTTGACCGTCCTCAGGCGTTCCGATTTGGCATCGAAGTCAAAGATACCCCCGTAAGGCTTCGGTGCGGGCGGAAAGGTCGGCGAGTTTGCTGCCGATCAGGTTGATGCGTTCTGCGTCCATGTGTCGAAAAATCCTTGTGAACCGAGGATTCTGACATGGCGCAGGGCCGCCCGCAGGCGGCGCGCTTCTATTGCTTGAAGGCGCCGAGCTTGGCCTGGGCGCCGCGGTTGCCCATGGTGGCGGCGCGCTCGAGCCAGCGCACGGCCTGGGTGGCGTCACGTTGAACGGTGGCGCCTTCGAGGTAGGCGATGCCCAGGAAGTAGCTCATTTCGCCGCGGCCGAAGCGAATGCCTTCGGACGTGGCCTTGCCCGAGCGCTTGACCACCGCCGGAATGTCGCCCTGGCCGTTGGCATAGTCGTGCATCTGCAGGATGGTGGAGGAGAAGAACTGGTCGCGAACCTGGGCGGCGGCGGCCTTGTCGGGGGAGGTCGCCACCAGCTCGTCGGCCAGCACCGGCAGCGCTTCGAACGGCGTCATGCCGCCGGCCATGCGGGGCGAATACCAGGCGCGCAGCATCACCTTGTCCAGCGGCAGCAGGCCGTCGACCTTCCAGGGGAAGTAGCTCAGCACGGTTTGCCCGGCGGGATGGCCGCGCACGCCCATGACGTGCATGGCTTCGTGATAGGCGCAACGCCATGCATCCTTGGAACGCATCTGGATGGTGGCCGAGTCGATCCTGGTTTCGGTGCGGAAATTCAGGAAGGTCACGCAGGGCTGGTTGTCTTCCAGCGCGTGGTCGGCCGTGATCTCGACCTTGAGGTTGGCGGTGTTCTCGTCGGGCTGGCCGGTGACGTCGATCAGCTTGATGCCGGCTTCGGCCGGTGACGGTGCGCAGGGCCTGGAGGGTATGTTCGCGGTGGGCGGCGGCGTTGACGCCGTGGATGCGCACGCGGATGTCGTTTTCCCAGCGCACGATGCGGGTGGGGGTGCCGCTTTGGTGCCACAGGACTTCCCAAAGCGTGGCCAAGCCCTGCTCGAACTCATCAGCCATGGCCGCGCAAGGCAGCAGGCTAGCCAGCAATAGTCCCCAACAAATTCTACGCATTCGACACCCCGAACACACTTGGTGACCGGAGTGTGAGGTAGGACGATTCCTACTTCAAGCGTTGTTACTTGTTGAGCTTCAGCTCAACCGCTGTCAGCGGTAATTTTTCGCGATTTCCATGCGGCGCGTTCAGGCCTCCAGGAAGTCCTCGATCAGTCTGGCCAGCTGTTCCGGCTGATCGTGGTGCAGCATGTGGCCGGCATCCTCGACCACGGCCGTGCGTACGTTCGGCACGGAGCGCAAACGTTCGTGGTACTCGGCCAAAGTGTATTTACCTTGCCACCACTGTGACAGGCTGTCGTCGCTGGCTTCGACGGCCAGGGTGGGGGCCGCGATCGACTTGTAGATTTCCAGCACCTCGTCCACGCGATAGAGCTGCGCGTTGGTGATCTTGTGGGCGGGGTCGCCCAGGATGCGCCACATTCCATCCGCGTCCTGCCTGGCCCAGTGCTGGCCAGCCAATCGGCCTTGTCCTGGGTCAGCCGCTTGTTGGTCTTCATGAGGCGCCGCGCGACGCCGGCAACCGACCCATAGGGCTTGAGCGCCAGTTTCGCCGCGATGAAACGCCTTGAGCTCGTCCATCCACTTGGCGTAGCGCGTCGGGGCCTGCGAAGGGCGAGTCGCCGCCATGCCGAAGCCCTCCAGGTTGACCAGCCGGCGAATGCGCTGCGGGCGTGAGCCTGAGTACAGCATGGCCACGTTGCCGCCCATGCTGTGGCCCACCAGGTTCACCGGGGCGTCGGGCGAATAGTGATCGATGAGGAAATCGAGATCGGCCAGGTAGTCGGGAAACCAGTAGTTGTCGGCTGGCGGCGATTCCGTCAGGCCATAGCCGCGCCAGTCCGGCGCGATCACGTAGTGGTCCTGCGAGAACGCGTCCACCATGAACTGGTAGGAAGCCGCCACGTCCATCCAGCCGTGCACCATCACAAGCGGCACCTTGCCGGGAGCAGGGTTGCCCCATACCAGCACGTGGTACTTGAGATTGCGGATGGGGACGAATTCGCTGCGCGGAGCTTTCTTGGCTTGGTACATTCAGCCATCATAAGGAGACGCGTGCAATGGGCGTCAGTCAAGGCAGGGACAACTACGCACGCATGCACGCGGGCTTTCGCTGGCAGGTGCCCGAGCACTTCAACATCGCCCAGGTCTGCTGCGCGCGCTGGGCAGGGCGGCCCGATGCGATGGAGCGCACGGCGATCCGCGCCCATGGCGCCGCGGCCGGCTCCGAGTTCCTTTCCTACCGCGAACTGCAGGTGCGCGCCAACGCCATGAGCAACCTGCTCGAGGCCGCTGGGGGTGCGGCGCGGCGATCGGGTGGCCATCGTCATGCCGCAGCGCTTCGAAACGGCCATCGCCTACATGGCGGTGTTCCAGCTGGGCGCGGTGGCGATGCCGCTGTCGATGCTGTTCGGGCCCGAGGCGCTGGAATACCGTTTGCAGGACAGCGAGGCCGTGGTGGCGATCTGCGACGAAAGCTCCATCGCCAACCTTGTCTCGGTCCGTGGCCAGTGCCCGGCCTTGCGCATCGTCATCGGCGTGGGCGAAGCGGCTGCGCAGGCCGACCTGGGCTTGGAGGAGGAACTGGCGAAATACGGCACCGCGCTTCAACGCGGTGGACACCAGGGCGGACGAAGGGGCGGTTCTGATCTACACCAGCGGCACGACCGGCCCGCCCAAGGGCGCCTTGCTCCCGCATCGCGCGCTGATCGGCAATCTGCCCGGATTCGTGTGCAGCCAGAACTGGTTCGGCTTCGACGGCAAGACCAACGAGGAGACCAGCGCCGTTTTCTGGTCGCCGGCCGATTGGGCCTGGACCGGCGGCTTGATGGATGCGTTGCTGCCGACGCTGTATTTCGGCCGGCCCATCGTGGCCTACAACGGCCGCTTCAGCCCGGAGCTGGCGTTCACGTTGATGCAGGAACATGGCGTCACGCACACCTTCCTGTTTCCCACCGCGCTCAAGGCCATGATGAAGGCCTATCCGGAGCCGGCGAAGAAATTCAAGCTCAAGCTGCAAGCCATGATGAGCGCCGGCGAGGCCGTGGGCGATGCGGTGTTCAACTACTGCCGGCAGCAGCTGGGCGTCACCGTGAACGAGATGTTCGGCCAGACGGAAATCAACTACGTCGTCGGCAACTGCTCCATGAACGGCAGGACCGAGGGCGGCATCGGCTGGCCGGCGCGCGCAGGCAGCATGGGCCGGGGTTACCCCGGGCATCGTGTGGCCGTGATCGACGAGGACGGCAATGAATGCCCGGTCGGTGTGCCCGGCGATGTGGCGGTGAATCGCTACGACGTCCATGGCCATCCCGACCCTATCTTTTTCCTCGGCTACTGGAAGAACGAAACCGCCACCCGCAACAAGCACACCGGCGACTGGTGCCGCACCGGCGACCTGGCCACGCGCGACGCCGACGGCTATCTCTGGTACCAGGGCCGCGCCGACGATGTGTTCAAGGCGGCGGGCTACCGCATCGGCCCCAGCGAGATCGAAAACTGCCTGGTCAAGCATCCGGCCGTGATCAACGCGGCCGTGGTGCCCAAGCCCGACCGCGAGCGCGGTGCGCTGGTCAAGGCCTTCGTGGTGCTGGCGCCCGATTTCGCGGCGGCGCGTGCGCAGGCAGGGGCCGACTTCGACGCCCAGCTGGTGGCGCAGCTGCAGGCCCACGTCAAGGGCAAGCTCGCGCCTTATGAGTATCCGAAGGAGATCGAATTCATCGATGCGCTGCCGATGACGACGACCGGCAAGGTGCAGAGGAGGGTGTTGCGGCTGCAGGAAGAAGAAAAGGCGAAGAGCTTGTCATTGCGGGCTTGACCCGCAATCCAGGTATTCGGCGCGCCGCCATGGATCCCGGATCAAGTCCGGGATGACAGACCGGAAAATCAATTATTCTGCGCAGTCACCCCCATCCTTGTAGTCTTCCCTCCATGCAAAAAGTCCAACTCGGCCATAGCGACCTGCACGTTACGCCCATCTGCCTGGGCACCATGACCTTCGGCGAGCAGGTGGATGAACCCACCGCCCACGCCATCCTCGATCGTTCGCTGGAGCGAGGCATCAACTTCATCGACACGGCGGAGATGTACTCGGTGCCGACCCGGGCGGAAACCTTCGGCGCCACCGAAACCATCATCGGCAACTGGTTCGCCAAGAACCCCGGCGCGCGCGGCAAGCTGGTGCTGGCCACCAAGGTGGCGGGCCCCTCGCGCGGCATGCCCTGGGTGCGCGAGGGCACCGGCATGACGGCCAAGGACATCGTCGCTTCCTGCGAAGCGTCGTTGAAGCGCCTGAAGACCGACGTGATCGATCTCTACCAGATCCACTGGCCGGAACGCAACGTGCCCATGTTCGGGCAGATGTACTACGACCCCGGCAAGGAGCGCACCACCACCTCCATCCACGAGCAACTGGAGGCTTTTGCGCAGCTGGCCAAGCAGGGCAAGATCCGTCACATCGGCCTGTCCAACGAAACGCCTTACGGCGTGCATGAGTTCGTGCGGCTCGCGGAACAGCACAAGTTGCCCCGCATCGCCACCGTGCAGAACGTCTACAACATGCTCAGCCGCGCGCTGGAGAACGGCCTGGACGAAACCATGCACCGGCTGAACGTGTCGCTGCTGGCGTACTCGCCGCTGGCGTTCGGCCTGTTGACCGGCAAGTACGATGAATCGGGAATCGAAGGCCCGAACGCGCCCGAAGGACGCGCGAATCGCCAAGTACGAGTCGGTGCGCAAGCAGCGCTGGGGCCGACCCGAAGCGCTGGCCGCCGCCCGCCGCTACAACGCGCTGGCCCGCGCCAACGGCATGACGCCCACGCAGATGGCGCTGGCCTGGTGCTACACCAAGTGGCAGGTGGCCAGCACGATCATCGGTGTCACATCTCTGGCGCAACTCGAGGAAGACCTCGACGCCTGGGGCACGAAGCTCGCCCCCGAGGTGCTGGCCGAGATCGACAAGATCCGCTGGGAAATTCGCGATCCGGCGGTCTGAAGGGCTGTCAGCATGGATTGCGGGTCAAGCCCGCAATGACAAGCGCACATCTCCGAAACTCCCGCCACC
The DNA here is from genome assembly GCA_963722025.1 of uncultured beta proteobacterium. Classification (GTDB taxonomy): domain Bacteria; phylum Pseudomonadota; class Gammaproteobacteria; order Burkholderiales; family Burkholderiaceae_C; genus Ramlibacter. The sequence goes on along the minus strand of CAVRNE010000068.1, from coordinate 46,331 downwards.
GCCTTCCTCAGGGCGAACAAGGTGGCGTTCACCGAGCATCCCTACGAATACCTGGAGCATGGCGGTGCGCAGCACAGCGCCCAGGTGCTGGGGTTCGATCCGTTCACGGTGGTGAAGACGCTGGTCATGGAAGACGAAAAGGGCAAGCCCTTGATCGTGCTCATGCACGGCAATCGCAAAGTCTCGACCAAGAACCTGGCCCGCCAGATCGGCGCGAAGTCGGTCGAGCCCTGCCAGCCGGAGGTGGCGAATCGGCACAGCGGCTATCTGGTGGGAGGCACGTCGCCCTTCGGCACGCGCAAGGCGATGCCCGTGTACATCGAGGAAAGCATCCTGGCGCTGCCGCGGATCGCCATCAACGGCGGGCGCCGCGGTTATCTGGTGGGCCTGGACCCGCAGGTGTGCGTGCAGTTTCTGCACGCCAGGCCCGTCAACTGCGCGCTGGCAGAATAGCGGCTCCCAGCCCGGAGGCATCGCTTGCAATCGCTCTATCCTGTTCTCGCAACCGTCCTGGCCTACCTGGCCGGCTCCCTGTCCTTTGCCGTGATCGTCAGCAGCCTCATGGGCCTGAGCGACCCGCGCACCTTCGGCAGCAAGAACCCCGGCGCCACCAACGTCCTGCGATCCGGCAACAAGTCCGCGGCGATAGTGACCTTGCTGCTGGACGCCGTGAAGGGCCTGTTGCCGGTGCTGCTGGTGAAGTGGTTCGGCAAGCCTTATGGCCTGGAGGACGGCACCATCGCGCTGGTGGGGCTGGCGGCCTTCCTGGGTCACCTCTGGCCCGTGTTCTTCAGGTTCCAGGGCGGCAAGGGCGTGGCCACTTTCATCGGCGTGGTGTTCGGCATCGACGCGGTGCTGGGACTGGCCACCACCGTCACCTGGATCATCATCGCCTTCTTCTTCCGCTACTCGTCGCTTGCCTCCCTGGTCGCGGCCGTGTTCGCGCCGGCCTACTACCTGCTGGGCGATCGCATGGCCTGGTACGCGGAGACCCCGATCGCGCTGGCCTTGGCCGCCATGGCCGCGCTGCTGGCGTATCGCCATCGCGAGAACATCACCAGGCTGCTGCAAGGCAAGGAATCCAGGCTGGGAGCGAAGAAGGCCTGAAGACGCTGTTACACGGATTCCTGTGAACATCCACTTGGATGGTGCTAGGATGGCGACATGCCAGCCCGAAGTGCCACCCTTTCCGCCAATCCCAAGCCTGTCGACGAAAAGCTGACGATCAACATCGGCTGCGTCGACCTGGGCCAGATCGACCTCCTGGTGCAGGAGGGCTTCTACAACAATCGCACGGATCTCATCCGCACCGCGATCCGCAACCAGCTGGCCACGCACCAGGACGTCGTGCGCCAGGTGGTCACCCGCAAGACGCTGGTGCTGGGCATCCAGCACTACACCGCCGAGGACCTGAAGTCGGTCAAGGCGGCGGGGCAGATGCTCCAGATCAGGGTGCTGGGCCTGGCCTCCATCGCCGCCGACGTCACCCCGGCGTTGGCGCTCGCCACCATCGAATCGATCACCGTGCTGGGCGCGCTGCACGCGAGCCCGGCGGTCAAGGCCGCGCTGCGCGACCGCACAGCCAGCGCCTGACACCTCACCGAGGAACCCATCAATGAATAGCGCCTTCCAGAAACTCATGAACGACGCGACGCGGCTTACGCGTTCCGGCGACCTGCAAGCCGCCACCGCCGCCATCCAGGCCGCGCTGGGCGCAAAGAGCGCCGTGCGCAGCGAAACCAGGCCCGCCTTCGATGTCATCGACGTGCACGCCCGCGAGGTGCCCGCCCGCAGCCGCCGCAGCAGCCCGGTGTCGATCCGGCAACGCCCGGCGATTTCGTCGCCGGCAGTTCCGGCAGCGGCACCGCGCGCCGCGACTACAAGCTCTACATTCCGCCGGGCGCCGGCGAGAGCCGGCTGCCGCTGGTGGTGATGCTTCACGGCTGCACCCAGAATCCGGACGATTTTGCCAAGGGCACGGGCATGAACGACGCCGCGCTGGCCCAGGGCTTCTACGTGCTGTATCCGGCGCAGTCGCGCCGGGCCAATGCCCAGCGCTGCTGGAACTGGTTCAAGCACAGCCACCAGCAGCGCGGCCGCGGCGAGCCCGCCATGCTGGCGGCGATGACCCGCGAAGTGATGGCGCAGCATGCGATCGATCCGCAGCGTGTGTACGTTGCCGGCCTGTCGGCAGGCGGCGCGATGGCGGCCATCCTCGGATCGGCCTACCCCGACCTCTACGCCGCCGTCGGCGTCCACTCGGGATTGGCCGCGGGCGCTGCAACGGACCTCCCCGGAGCCCTTGCCGCGATGCGTGGCGGTGCCTCGGCGCCCACCGCCGCGCCCGCCCATGGCGTGCCAACCATCGTCTTTCATGGCGATGCCGATCCGACCGTGCACCCGGCGAATGGCGAGCAGGTCATTGCTGCCTGTACGGGCACGGGGTCATCCGTGGAAACCCATCAGGTGCGCGGTGGCAGTGCGCGCGCCTGCACGAGGCGGGTCCACGTCGATGCGGCCGATGGCCGCGTGGTCGCCGAGCATTGGGTGGTTCACGGCTCGCCCCACGCCTGGTCGGGCGGCAACCCGCAAGGCTCCTACACCGACAGCCTTGGCCCGGACGCCACCGCCGAGATGCTGCGATTCTTCTTCGAGCATCCGCAGCAGCCCAGGCAATAAAACTTCGGTCGGCACCGGCACATCATCGGCCGTCGCCGTCGGCGTCGCCCGGCAGGGTCCGCTCGATACGGTGCCAGCCGGCCTTGACCGCGTGCCTGGCCTCTTCCCAGTCCAGGCGCGAATCGCCTTTTATGGTGTCCCAGTCATTGCGGAACGCGGGCTCGTACTGCTCGAAGGTGCCGCCGTCGTACCTGGCGCGGCTTACCCATCCCATGCGGTAGGCGGGGGCGTAGTCGCCGTAACTGTGGTCCGGGTTGTAGTACGGCTCTTTGGCATGCGCTTCGCGCCAGTAGGCGTCCTCCAGGTCGTGGTCGACCGTGTGCGCCAAGCCGTTGCCCAAGTCGTAGTCGTGCTCTTCGTCCGGGAATTTCGGATTCGCCAATTCGGCGACGCCGAGCCCGGCCAAGCCGCCGGCCACGGCGCCAATGACACCGCCGACCAGCGCACCGGCCGGCCCGCCGGCCGCGCCCAAAGCTGCGCCTGCGATCGCGCCGCCCGCCACGCCCACGCCTGTCCCCACGGGGTGCGGCGATTCGCTGCTGAGGACCTCCAGCGACTGATCAGATCTTTCTTTGGCTGCCATGAAACCTCCTTGTGATACAGGATCGAGAAGTCATGGTCAGCCAATCGCACTGCGGCGGGCGTAAGCGCAAGGACTGCATTCCCGTAGGAAACGGATGCCCCGGTTCGCGCGCAAAGCCCTTGAGCTGCAGCATCCGCCGTTATTGCCTATAAGGCGAAATGGGAAGCGCGCCATGAAACTCAACATCCTGTCCGACCTTCACCTGGGGCAGGGCGCGCTGGAGCCACCCCGCAACGACGCGGATGTGGTGGTGCTGGCGGGCGATATCGCCCGGCCTGCGCAAGCCCTGGCCTGGGCAGCCAGCCTCGGAAAGCCGGTGCTGTACGTACCCGGCAACCACGAGTTCTACGGAGGCAGCATCGCGGGCACGAAAGCCCAGCTCAAGCAGCTTTGCGCCGGCAGTCTCGTGCGCGTCCTCGACGATGACGAGGCCGTCATTGGCGGTGTCCGGTTTCTCGGCTCGACCCTCTGGACCGACTTTCGGCTGTTCGGGGACGGACGAGGGGAGCGCGGCGGCGGTCAGGCAGGCGCTGGCGTTCATGCGCGATTACAGCCACATCCACGTGGACGAAGGGCTGCAGCAATTGTTCACGCCGTTCGACTCGGCGATGCTTTTCCAGCAGCATGCCGCGTGGCTGACCCGCAAGCTCGCCGAGCCGCATCCCGGGCCCACCGTGGTCATTACCCATCACGCACCTTCGGCGCGCAGCATCCACCCGCGCTTCCAAGGCTCGATGCTCAACGCCAGCTTCGTGTCCAACGCCGACCACCTGGCCGGCGGCGACCGGGTCCAGCTCTGGGTTCACGGCCATACCCACGACAGCTTCGACTACCGCCTGAACGGCACCCGCGTGGTGTGCAACCCGCGCGGCTATGCCAAGGGCGGCGTCAACGAGAACGCGCACTTCGATCCGCACTTCATCGTTGAGCTCTGACGCGTGCTGTCTCGGCTCGCGCGTTGCAGTCGATGCAAAGGCACGCGGCAGCGCCGCTCTCCGGGCAGGCCGACACTTCGCACCGCACTGCTTGTCGGGGCCGCTTCGCGCCGTAGTCGTCGTGCCAGTTCCACCGCTTGTAGGTCAGTCTGGGGCTAGCCCTCGCGCGACTCACTTCGCGCTCCTGGCGGCCGCTCCGGTCGAACAGGTGCGACGTAGTTCCAGGTGCCACCCAGCTGCTCGTCGCCGCGGCTCTTGACGAAATCAGGTGCGGAACACCCAGGCGCCGTCGCAACGATGCGTTGCGTGCCATGCCACTCGTCCACGCCGAAATCGCGTCGAAGCTGTCGGTCACGGTGAACCACGGCGTCTCCCAGCCCATCCGCGCCTTCAGCCGCGCGATGTCCGCCGAGGTGCGCGCGAGACGAAGACAGGCGGTATCGCGGGCGTTCAGGTGGGCGACGTGAGCTGACCTGGTCGGCCGCCATGGACAGCCCCGGCAGGCTGATCGGGCCAGCCGAACACTCCCGGCTCGCAGCAGGCTCGGTAGACTGACTCAGCTCGCGCCGTTCGAACAGGTCGAGCAGCTGGCCTCAGGCGCGCAGTGAGCCGCGCGACGCCATACGTCTTCTCACGGCCATCCACGGCATGCGCCAGCGCTCGACGGCCAGGGCATCGCGGGCGCGGGTCTGGGCCGTTCCTTACGAGTAGTTGCAGGCGGGCGCCTCCCACGCCTGCGGCGACACGACCGGCGGTGGCGCACGGCAGGCTGTTTGCTCTTCCGTCGTTCTCCTTGACGCAGTCATGGCTGAAATCTCCTGATCGGGGTGGAGAAAGTCTGACGCCGGAAATCGAACGCCGTGAGTAACAGGCGCGCCGGGAATCGCCTACCGCTCTATCAGGAACCGCGTCACCCGCGGCGGTTCCTCGCCGATGTGGAACGCCAGCTTGCGGTCGCGCAGCTGTACGTCGGCGGCGGTGACGCGGTCGAAGCGGCGCAGGTGCTCGGTCCACGACTCGTCGGTGATCTGCTCGACGACGCGGGCCGGGTCGTACAGGTCCTGCAGCACCTGCCACTCCAGCGCGCCCTGGCTCATGCGGCTGCGGCGGCTTTCCTGCATCAGTTCCATGAACTCGGCCGATCGCGCCGGGTCGATGTGGTATTCGATGTTGACCTGGATGCGGCCCTGCCTTGGCGGCACCTGCGCCTGCGGCACCTTGAAGACGTTGGAAGGCGTCAGGTCCTCTTCGATGCCGCGGTCGACCACCAGGCGCTGGGCCAGGGCCATCAACACGACGCTGGATACCGAGGCGATCGCCAGGGCGTCGTGGATGCCGGTCCAGGTGGCGACCTGGCCCCAGAGCGCGGCGCCTGCGGCGGTGGAGCCCATCAGGGCCATCTGGTAGATGGACATGCCGCGTGCGCGCACCCAGTCGGGCAAGGCCATCTGGGCCGCCACCGTGAGCGAGTTGGCCACGGTGATCCAGGCCATGCCGGCGACCACCATGGCCGGCACCGCCACGTAGATGCTGGGCGCGAACGCAACGACGAGCGCCGCCCCGGCTTGCAAGGCGGTGCCCGTGAACAGCAGCGTTTGCGGCGCGCAGCAGCTTGCGCAGGCGCTGCATCTGGAGGGCGGCGACGATGGCGCCCGCGCCCATCGACGCCAACAGCACGGTGAAGGTGCCGGCCTGCCCGCCCGGCAGGCTGCGCGCGACCAGGGGCAGCAGCGCCAGCAGGGCGGTGGAATGCAGGAAGAACAGCGCGATGCGAAGCAGAATGGCGCGCATGCGCCCTGACTGCCGGACGTACTGCAGGCCGACGCGCATGGCGCTGCCCAGCCGCTCGCGCCCCAGCGGGCTTTCCTTGTGCTCGCGGCGCCAGCGCGTGATGATGAAGCCGGCGGATATCGACAGCACGGCATTGAGCGCGAACACCCAGGCGCTGCCCGCGGCGGCGATCAAGGCGCCGGCAACCAGCGGCCCGATGATGCGCGAAGCGTTCATCGAAACGCCGTTGAGTGCCAGCGCCGCCGGCAACTGCGTACGCGGCACGACTTCAGGCACGATGGCCGCAAACACCGGCCAGCGCATCGCCAGCCCCACCCCGTTGGCGAAGGTGAGCGCCAGCAGCAGCGGCGCCGACATCCAGCCCATCATCACGATCAGGCAGGTCACCGTGGCGATGCCGGCCACCCAGAACTGCGTGATCATGAGGAAGCGCCGGCGGTCGAGGATGTCGGCCAGCGCGCCGCTGGGCAGGCCCAGCAGGAACACCGGCAGCGTCGAGGCCGATTGCACCAGCGCCACCCACAGCGGCGAGGGCGTCAACGAGGTCATGAGCCAGGCGCTCGCGACGTCGTTCATCCACATGGTGGTGTTGGCGGCCAGCCAGGTGAACCACAGCATGCGAAACACCGGCTTGCCCAGCGGCGCCAGCGCGGAAAGCGACTCGTCGGAAGACCGGGCGGCCGCGGTTTCGGTGGAATGCTCCGGCATGTAGCTAGAAGCGGCGCTCCAGCACCATCTGGTCGTTGTCGCGCTTCATCTGGAAGCGGGTGAGGAAACTGTTGCCCAGCAGGATGTAGGGCATGGGCTGGGGCGTGACGAGGGCGTCCACGTTGTGGACCTCCACGTCGCCGATGCGCACCGAGGCCAGCGTCATGCGCCAGGCCGGCACCGTTCCGTTGGCGGTGCTGACGTGGCCCTGCTGGCCGGTCTTGTAGTTCAGCCCCAGGCGTTCCGCGTCGGACACGCCCAGGCCCACCATGGTGGCGCCGGTGTCCACCATGAACTGAACGGCGCGGCCGTTGATGGCGCCTTGGGTCAGGAAGTGCCCGCCGCTGCCGGCCGTCAGGACGATCTTGGTGCCGCGGTTGCTGCTGATGCTGCCACCCACGCTGGCCGGGGCGTCGCCCACCCGCAAGGTGTGCCGCTTGCCGTTGATCTCCACGGTGGCCTGGTCGCCGGAAGTGGAGACCACCTTCACGCCCTGGTGCGTGTCGCCGGGCGCCACCGTCTTGGGAGCCGAGCCATCGACGATCAGCAGCGCCTTGTTGCCCAGCATGCCTTGCAGCGCCACCGACTGCGCGCTCGCGGCCATGCAGGCGAGCAATGCCGCGCCGGCAATGATGGAGACGCTTCAATCACGGAAATTGTCGAAGGACAGCGGCACGTCGTCGATTTCCTTGCGGATCAGCGCCATGGCGGCCTGCAGGTCGTCGCGCTTGGCGCCGGTGATGCGCACCGCGTCGCCCTGGATCGCGGCCTGCACCTTGAGCTTGCTGTCCTTGATGAGCCGCGTGATCTTCTTGGCCTGCTCGGTCTCGATGCCGTTGCGCACCTTCAGCACCTGCTTGACCTTGTCGCCGCCGATCTTCTGCATTTCGCCCTTGTCCAGGAAGCGCACGTCCACGTTGCGCTTGACCAGTTTGGCCGTGAGGATGTCCTCCACCTGGCCGAGCTGGAACTGGGCGTCGCCGAAAAGCGTGATCTCCTTGTCCTTGAGTTCAAGGGCCGCGGAAGTGCCCTTGAAGTCGAAACGCGTGCCGATCTCCTTGGCGGCGTTTTCAACGGCGTTCTTTACTTCCACCATGTTCGGTTCGCAGACTGTGTCAAATGACGGCATACCAGGGCTCTTTGTGCTGATGCGACAATTCTCCCATGATCGTGGAGCAAAACGTACCGCTGCAGGCGCACAACAGCTTTGGCATCGTCGCCAAGGCCCGGATGCTGGTGCGGGTGCGTTCCGAGGCCGACGTCCAGCAGGTGCTGGCGCACCCTGAATATGGCTCCATCCCCAAGTTCGTGCTGGGCGGCGGCAGCAACATCGTGCTGACGGGCGACGTGAGGCCGCTGGTGCTCAAGGTCGAGGTGCCGGGCCGCCGCCTGATCGAGGACGGCCCGCGTGGCCAGGTGGTAGAGGCGGGCGCCGGAGAGAATTGGCACGAATTCCTTACCTGGACGCTGGACCAGGGCTATCCGGGCCTGGAAAACCTGGCGCTGATCCCGGGAACGGTGGGCGCATCCCCGGTGCAGAACATCGGCGCCTATGGGGTGGAATTGCAGGACCGGTTCGAGTCGCTGGACGCGATCGACCTGTTCAGCGGCAAGACCTTCACCCTGGACGCGGCCCAATGCGCTTTCGGCTACCGTGATTCCGTGTTCAAGCACGTGGCCGCCAAGGAAGGGGATTTCGGCCTGGGCGGCCGGGCGATGATCCTGCGCGTGCGGTTTCGCCTGCCCAAGCCCTGGAAGCCGGTGCTGGGCTACATGGACCTGGAGCGCAAGATGCACGAGACAGGCATCCGCCAGCCCACGGCACGGCAGATCTACGACTGGGTTTGCGCCATCCGCAGCGCCAAATTGCCCGACCCGCGGGTGATCGGCAATGCGGGCAGTTTTTTCAAGAACCCGACCGTGACGCCCGAGCAGTGCCAGGACATCATCGCCCGCGAGCCCAACATCGTTCACTACCCCATGCCGGACGGCAGCGTGAAGCTGGCGGCCGGCTGGCTGATCGACGCCTGCGGCTGGAAGGGCAAGTCGGTGGGCAACGCCGGCGTGTATGAAAGGCAGGCCCTGGTGCTGGTCAATCGGGGGGGCGCCACCGGCGGCGAGGTGGTGACGCTGGCGCGGGCGATCCAGACCAGCGTCTACGAGCGCTTCGGCATCCGCCTGGAACCCGAGCCGGTCGTCGTTTAGGAGACACTTGTCATTCCGGGCTTGACCCGGAATCCACGGTGGCGCACGGACCCACGTGGATGCCGGGTCAAGCCCGGCATGACAGCCGATGTCGCCGGTGTCGGTCTTGGCCTACGCTCTGGCGCGGCCAAAGCCGCCATAGTTTGCCCCGATGACCTGGCGATTCCACGGAATGAGACGGGCCGCGTCAATCGCGCTGGCCGCTGCGGCGTTGGCCGCTGGGGCGATGGCCCAGGAACCGTCCTTCTCCATCGACGTGCGCGCGCCGTCATCGGTGCGCGCGTTGCTGGAGCAGCATCTGGAATTGCGGCGTTACCGCGAGGTCACGGACCTGGACGATTACGAACTGGCCCGCCTGATCGTGCTGGCCGAACGCGATGCGCGCGAGCTGGTGGGCACCTTGGGTTTTTTCGACCCGCGAATCGCCATCCGGCGCGAGCAGGGTACGAATGGCAAGCCCCTGATCGTGATCGAGGTGGAGCCGGGGGAGATCACGAAGGTGGCCGGCGTGAAGCTCGATTTCGAGGGCGATATCGCGAACACCACGGATCGCGGCGCCATCATCCAGCGCGAAGAAATCCGCACCGGCTGGCGCCTGCCGATCGGCCACCCCTTCACCCAGGACGACTGGGATCGGGCCAAGTCCCACGCCTTGCGGCTGCTGGTGACGCGCCGCTATCCGGCGGGCCGGGTGAGCTACAGCCTCGCGGACATCGATGCCCCGGCCGGCCGGGCCGAACTGGGCCTGCGGCTCGATTCGGGCCCGCTCTTTCGCCTGGGCTCGATGCAGGTACGCGGCATCGAGCGATACGACCCCAACCTGGTGCCCCGGCTGGCCCGGCTGCCGCGCGGAAGCCTGTACGACCAGGATGCGATCACCCGGGCCCAGTTGCGGCTGTCGGGCAGCGGCTACTACGACTCGGCGTTCATCTTCGTCGACCCCGAGGACGATCCCAACGCCGCGGAGGTCCAGGTCACTGTGCGCGAAGCGCCGCTGCAAAAGGTCGTGCTGGGCCTGGGGGTGTCCACCGACACCGGGGCCCGCGCTTCGATCGAGCACCGCTACAACCGGGTGCCCGGCATCGACTGGCGCGCCGTGACCAAGCTGCAGCTGGAGACCAAATCGCCGTTCGCCGAGACCGAGTGGACGGCCATACCCGACGAGGACGGCTGGCGCTGGGGCGTGCTGGCCCGCGTCGAGCGTGTGGACGACGACGAGCTGGTGACCGACGCCCAGCGGCTGAGATGGGGCCGCACCTGGGCCGGTGACCATATCGACCGCAACGTCTATGTCCAGTACGACCGGGCCACGGTCGAGGTGGCCCCCGGCTCGACGGCCAGCGTGCAGGACACGGGTGACGGCACGTCCGTGAGCGCCAATTTCGTATGGACCGGGCGCTACTTCGACAAGACGCCGTTTCCTTCCCGCGGCTTCGGCATAGGGTTCGAACTGGGTGGCGGCCTCACGCTCACCGGCAGCAAGAGCCCGTTCCAGCGCACGGTAGTTCGTTGGCTGGGCGTTCAGCCGCTCCCGCAGGGCCGGTTGCAGCTGCGAACCGAAGCGGGGGCGGTGCTGGCGCGTTCGGAGGCGCAGGTTCCATCGACGCAGCTGTTTCGCACCGGCGGCGACACGACGGTGCGCGGCTACGGGTATCGCGACATCGGCGTGGAGCTTCCGGACGGAATGATCGCGCCCGGCCGCTACATGGTGATCGGCAGCGTCGAGTGGCAGCGGCCCATCCGCAGCGACGGCGTCGAAACCAATTGGGAGAGCGCGCTCTTCGTCGACGGCGGTGCCGTGAGCAACAGTGTCAGCGAGCTGCGGCCCGTCTTTGGCGCCGGTGTGGGCGCGCGATGGAAAAGTCCCCTGGGTCCGCTGCAGGTCGATCTGGCCTACGGTTTCAAGACCAAGGACGTACGGCTGCACATGAACATAGGGGTCATCTTTTGAGCTCGCTTGTCGTCCGCGGCTTGAAGGGCCTGGCCATCCTGGTCGCCGCGGTGGTGGCGTTGCTCGTGTTGCTGGCAGCCGGGCTGTGGTGGTGGGCCGGAACCGAAGGCTCGGCGGCATGGACCCTGAAGCAGCTCGCCCGCTATCAGCCGGTCACGGCCGAAGGCGTGCAAGGGGCGTTGCGCTCCGGCCTGCGGGCCAGGCGGCTTTCGTGGGAAGCTGAAGGGCTCAAGGTCGAAGCCACCGATGTGCAACTGGCCTGGCAACCGCTGGCGCTGCTGAGCGGCATGGTGCAGCTCGACCACGTGCGCGCGGCAGCGCTGCGGATCGAAGACCGCGGTCCACCGAAGCCGAAAGTCGTGCCGGCGTCGCTGGTGATCCCGTTGCGAGTCAAGGTCGACGAGGCCAAGGTGGGCCAGGTGCAATGGGTAGCGGCTGCCAACTCATTCGAAGCTTCGGAGTTGGCCGGCAGCTACAGCTTCGACGGCTTGCAGCACCAGGTGAAGCTGGACAGCCTGCGCTGGGCGACAGGCCGCTACTCGGGCCAGGCGAGCGTGGGGGCGCGGGGCACGCTGCCGGTCGATGCTGACGCTGTCGGGCCGGATCGAAACGCCGGTGCCGGGCAGCACGACAAAGCTCCCGCTGGTCTTCTCGGCGACGCTGCGTGGTCCGATGACCGATCTTCAAGCTCGTGCCTTGCTCGAGGGGCAAACGGCTTCGCCCAGCGGCACCGCCCTTGCGACAGCGACTGCGCGCGTGACGCCTTGGGCGGCGCAGCCCGTGCCGCAGGCGCAGGCCGAGTTTCGACGGCTGGACCTGGGCGCGTTGTGGCCGCAGGCGCCGCGCACCAGCCTGGCCGGGCAAGTTCAGTTGCAGCCGGCGGGGACGGCGACCTGGGCGCTGACCACCGAATTCACGAACGAGCAGCCCGGCCCCTGGGACAAGCAGCGGCTTCCGGTGGAACGGCTGCGCGCAAGCGGCGAATGGCGACAGTCGGGGCAGGCACTGGTGCGCAGCCTGGAAGCGCGGGTGGCTGGTGGAAGCATCCAGGCCAGCGGCCAGTGGCGGGGCGCCGACGGCTGGACGATGGAAAGCAGGCTCGAAGGCGTCAACCCCGCCTCTGTGCACAGCATGATGGCGCCGCTGGCGGTGGGTGGGCGTGCCGACCTGAAGGGCGAAGGCAATGCCGTGGCGTTCGACGTGGACCTCAAGGCCCAGGACGCTGCGTCAAGCCAGGCGCCCCGCGCATCCAGCGAGCTTGCCGCCGCCGTGCAGGCGCTCGAGCTGCGCGAGGCCCTGGCCCGCGGGCGCTGGGCCGATGGCCTGTTGTCGCTTGCCGTGCTCGAAGTCCGCACGGCCGACGCGCACGCTGCGCGCTTCGGGGGAGTTGCGGCCCGGTGCGCGCGCAGGCAGCGGCCGCGCCGATCTGCAAGCACCGGGGCTGCAGGTGAACGCGCAAGGCAAGCTGGCGGAACGCAGCGGCGGCGGAACCATAGCCGCATCGGGCGCGAATCTGGCGCAGGCGCTGCCCTGGCTGGCGCGTTTGCCGGGTGTGCCCGCCGAGTTGCGCGAGATGCAGGCTGCGGGCCGCGCCGAGGCGAAGCTGGCGTGGCAGGGCGGGTGGCGCGATCCCGCCGTGCAAGCCAGCCTGGCCGTGCCGCTGCTGGAACTGCGCACCGGCGCGGCCGCGCCTTGGAGCGTGCGGGATGCCGCCGCCACGATCAACGGCCGCCTCAGCAATGCCAGCGTGGAAGTGCGCGGCCAAGCGGAGCAGGGCCAGCGGCGCCTGACCCTGGACCTGGCGGGGCAGGGCGGGCGGCGCTCACAAACACCGGCAGTGTGGCAGGGGCAGCTTGCAACGCTCAGGCTGTCGGCCAGTGATCCGGCGATGGGCACCGGAACCTGGACGCTGAGCCTGCAACGGGCGTTCGATATTCGCTGGTCTGCCGGCAGCTTCGATGCCGCAGCGGGTGAGGCCTTGCTCACGGCGCCGGCGCGGCCCCAGGCGGGCCGCGCGACCGCAAGCGATGCCCCGGCCGTGCTGGCCTGGGAGCCGGTGCGATGGCGCTCCGGCGAGCTGCGCACGGCAGGACGGCTGACCGGACTGCCGCTGGCCTGGCTCGAAATCGTCGGCGGCCCGCAGCTGGCCGGCCCGGCCTTGTCCGGCGACATGGTTTTCGACGCGCAGTGGGATGCCAGCCTGGGCGCGACGCCGCGCTTGCGCGCTTCGGTGGCGCGCAGCCGTGGCGACCTCATGGTGCTGGGTGAAGCGGCGGATGGCGCGTCGACGCGGGTGGGGGCGGGAGTGCGCGACGCACGGCTGTCCCTGGTGGGCGAGGGCGAGGCGGTCACCGCCTCGCTGCGTTGGGACAGCGAGCGCGCCGGCACGGCGGATGGCCAGCTGGCGACGCGGCTCGCGCGCGGCGGGGCCTTGGGCTGGCACTGGCCGGACGACGCGCCGCTGTCGGGCAAGCTGCGCGCCCAGCTCCCGCGCATAGCCGTGTGGTCGCTGCTGGCGCCGCCCGGCTGGCGCCTGCGTGGCTCCCTGGACGCGGACGTTGCCATCGCCGGGACACGGGCGGACCCGCAACTGTCGGGCACGCTCGCTGCCGACGACCTGGCGCTGCGCTCGGTCGTGGACGGCATCGAATTGCAAGGCGGGCGCTTGCGCGCGCGTCTCGCGGGAAGGCGGCTGGTCGTGGACGAGTTCCTGCTGCACGGCCCGGGCTCTGCCGGAGCGGGCGGCAGCCTGATGGCCACCGGCGAGGGCAGCTGGACGGCTGCCGGGCCGCAGGCGCGAATGACCGTGCAAGTGGATCGCCTGCGTGCCAGCAACCGCGCGGATCGCCAGCTCACTGTTTCGGGCACCGTGGCGGCGAAGCATGACGCGTCCGGCACCGTGGTGAACGGCAACCTGAAGGCGGACCAGGCGCTCATCGTCCTGCCCGAAAACACCACGCCCAAGCTGGACGCCGATGTGGTGGTGCGGGGCGCCGCGGGCCCGGTCACGCAGGCGCAAGCGCGGGCGTCGGAACAGGCGGCACGGGCTGCGGCCGGGAAGCTTGCTCTTGCCGTCGAGCTCGACCTTGGCGATGACTTCCGCATCCGGGGCTTCGGCATAGACACGCGCCTGCGCGGCAACCTGACGCTTTCCGCCCAGTCGATCACGGCGCCCCGTCTGGTGGGGACCATACGCGCAACGGGCGGCGAGTACCGCGCCTATGGCCAACGACTCGACATCGAGCGCGGCGTGGTGCGCTTCACCGGGCCGATCGACAACCCGGCGCTGGACATCCTGGCGATCCGGCCCAACCTCGTGCAGCGCGTCGGTGTGGAGGTCACGGGGCGAGCACTGGCTCCCTTGGTGCGGCTCTATTCGGAGCCGGACCTGCCCGAAGCGGAAAAGCTCTCCTGGCTGGTGGTGGGCCGGTCTTCGGCCAGTGGCGGTGCCGAGGCGGCATTGCTGCAGCAAGCCGGGGTGGCGCTGCTTTCCAGCCGTACCGGCGGCAGCAAGCGCGGGATTGCGGCGGCGGTCGGGCTGGACGAACTCTCGTTCTCGCGCGAAGGCAGCGGCAGCAGCAGCGGCACCAGCACCGGTACCGAAGGTCCGTCCGTCACATTGGGCAAGCGCTTCGGGCGCAACTTCTACGCAGCCTACGAGCGGTCGCTGTCCGGTGCAGTGGGCACGTTCCACATCTTCTACGACATCACGCGCTGGCTCACGGTGCGGGGCGAAGCCGGCGACCGCACCGCCGTCGACCTGATCTTCACGTTCACATTCGACTGAGCGTCTGGCCATCCGGGCCGGGCCGCTTGAACAGGGGTGACGTGGCGCTGCTCATCGCCAACTCGGCGGCAGCCGACACAGCGCGGGCCCGAGCGCCGCGGTGAAGGGCACGCTGCAGGGCCTGGGGCCGCTGGATCCTGCTCGGCCTGCGCGCGATCGTGGCTCGCCAGCAAGCCCCGCAGGCGAAGCGGTTGCGCCGCCCGGCGCAGGCCCTATACTTCATGAATGAACGAACTAGTACATTCGAAGCGGGCGCGCGGGACGGCGCCCGCGCGCAAGGAAACCGGGCGCACCAACGACCCGGAGCGCACCCAGGCGAACATCCTCGAAGTGGCGGAGGCCGAGTTCGGCGAGAAGGGGCTGGCCGGGGCGCGCATCGACGAGATCGCCGCCGCCACCCGCACCAGCAAGCGGATGATCTACTACTACTTCGGCAGCAAGGAGGGGCTCTACCTGGCCGTGCTCGAAGAGGCGTACCGGCGCGTGCGCGACATCGAGTCCGAGCTGCACCTGCAGGACCTGGAGCCGGAGCAGGCGCTGCGCCGCCTGGTCGCCTTCACCTTCGACCACCACCTGGCCCACGAGAGCTATATCCGGCTCGTGATGTCGGAGAACATCAACCGCGGCCAGTACCTGGCGCAGAGCCAGCGCATCCAGGAACTGAACGTGCCCGCGATCGAGGCGATCAGCAACCTCTACAAGCGCGGCGTCGCGAACGGCGATTTCCGCAAGGGCCTGGACCCGGTGGACATCCACGCGTCGATCTCCGCGTTGAGTTTCTTCAACGTCTCCAACGCCCACACCTTCGGGCTCATCTTCAAGCTCGACATGAAGTCCCGCGCGTACATCGCGCACCGGCGCGACAACGTGGTCGAAATGATCGTGCGCTTCGTGCGCAAGATCTGATTCGCGTGGCGCCGTAACGAATGTAATTCAGGGTTTTCCCTGAAAATAAAACTAACCAGTCCGTACAAAATGCGGGCAAGGAGACAACGTGCTGGAAAAACTGATCGACGGCATCTGCCGGCTTTTCTCGTTCCTCATGGTCGTGTGCCTGGCGCTGATGGTCGTCATGGTGTTCGGCAACGTCGTGCTGCGCTACGGCTTCAACTCGGGCATCACCGTCTCGGAAGAGCTGTCGCGCTGGCTCTTCGTGTGGATGACCTTCCTGGGCGCCGTGGTCGCCCTGCGGTCGCACGGCCACCTGGGCACCGACACGCTGGTGTCGCGCCTGCCGGTGCGGGGCAAGAAGATCTGCCTGGGCGCGACGCACCTGATCATGCTCTACATGTGCTGGCTGATGGCCAAGGGCGGCTGGCAGCAGGCCGTCATCAACTTCGGCACCACCAGCGCCGTGATGGAGGCCTCGATGGCCTGGTTCTTTGCCAGCGGCGTGGTCTTCGCCGTGCTCGGCGGGCTGATCATCGCGTACGAATTCTGGAAGCTGCTGTCGGGGCAGCTTGCCGAGGACCAACTGATCGGCATCGTCGAATCCGAAGACGACCCCCACGCCGCCGAAGCCGCGGCACTCCAGAAAGCAGGCCGCGCATGACCATCACCATTTTCCTGGGTTCGCTGCTGGGCGCCATGGCGCTGGGCGTGCCCATCGCCTTCTCGCTGCTCGCCTGCGGTGTCGCCCTGATGTGGCACATGAACATGTTCGACGCGCAGATCCTGGCGCAGAACACCATCGAGGGCGCCAACAGCTTCCCGCTGCTGGCCGTGCCCTTCTTCATGCTGGCCGGCGAGATCATGAACGCGGGCGGCCTGTCGCGGCGCATCGTGCAGTTCGCGATGACCCTGGTGGGCCACGTGCGCGGCGGCCTGGGCTACGTGGGCATCATGGCCGCCATCATCATGGCGGCGCTCTCCGGCTCCGCGGTGGCCGACGCGGCCGCGCTGGCCGCGCTGCTGCTGCCCATGATGAACCGGGCCGGCTACGACACGGCGCGCTCGGCGGGCCTGCTCGCCTCCGCGAGCATCATCGCGCCCATCATCCCGCCCTCCATCGGCTTCGTGGTGTTCGGCGTCGCGGCCAACGTGTCGATCTCCAAGCTGTTCCTCGCCGGCATCGCTCCCGGCCTGATGCTCGGCGCCGCGCTGTGGCTCACCTGGTGGTGGCTGGTGCGCAAGGAGAAGATCGAGGCCGCGCCGCGCGCCAGCCGCGCCGAGGTGCTGAAGTCCCTCAAGGACGCCACCTTCGCCCTGGTGCTGCCGGCGATCGTGGTGGTGGGCCTCAAGTTCGGCGTGTTCACGCCGACCGAAGCGGCGGTCGTCGCCGCGGTGTATGCGCTGTTCGTCTCCACGGTGATCTACAAGGAGCTGAAGCTGTCGCAGCTCTATGGCCTGTTCGAGTCGGCCGCCAAGACCACCGCGGTGATCATGTTCCTGGTGGCCGCCGCCATGGTGTCCGCCTGGATGATCACGGTGGCCAACCTGCCCGCCGAAGTGGTGAAGCTGCTGCAGCCGCTGCTGGACCAGCCGAAGCTGCTGATGGTCGCCATCATGGTGCTGACCATGGTGGTCGGCACGGCGATGGACATGACGCCCACCATCCTGATCCTCACGCCGGTGCTGATGCCCATCGTGAAGGCCGCGGGGATCGATCCCGTCTACTTCGGCGTGCTGTTCATGATCAACAACGCCATCGGCCTGATCACCCCGCCCGTGGGCACGGTGCTGAGCACGGTGGCCGGCGTCGGCAAGGTGAGCATGGACGATGTCACCAGGGGCGTCTGGCCCTTCATGGTGGCGCAGTTCGCCGTCATGTTCCTCATGGTGCTGTTCCCGCAGCTGGTCATGGTGCCGGCGCGGTGGTTCGCCAACTGATCCCAGCCCCTTCAACTGTTCCGGAGACATAAGCATGAAAAGAGCTATTCCTGAAGACCATCGTCGCCGCCGTCGCCCTGTCCGCCCTCGGCCTCGCGCAGGCGCAGACGCGCACCATCAAGTTCGCGAACCAGAATGCCAAGGGCCATCCCGTCGTCGCTGGGCATGGAGAAATTCGCGGAGCTGGTGGACCAGAAGTCCGGCGGCAAGATGAAGGTGCAGGTCTTCCCGGGCGGCGCACTGGGCAGCGACCAGGCCAACGTGTCGGCGATGCAGGGCGGCACGCTGGAGATGGCGTCCATGAACTCCGGCATCTTCGCCAGCGTGGTCAAGGACTTCGCCATCTACGACTTCCCCTTCCTCTTCGCCAACCCCAAGGAGGCCGATGCGGTGGTCGATGGCCCATTCGGCAAGGGGCTGCACGCCAAGCTGGAAGAAAAGGGCATGGTGGGCCTGGCCTACTACGAGCTGGGCTTTCGCAACATCACCAACAGCAAGCGCCCCATCGCCAAGGTGGAGGACATCGCCGGCCTCAAGCTGCGCGTGATCCCCAACCCGATCAACGTGGACTGGGTGAGCGCGCTGGGCGCCAACCCCACGCCGCTGCCTTTCCCCGAGCTGTACGCGGCGCTCGAGCAGAAGGCCGTGGACGGCCAGGAGAACCCCGTCGCCACCATCCAGGGCGCCAAGCTCTACGAGGTGCAGAAGTACATGACGCTGACCAACCACCAGTACAACCCGCAGTCGGTGGTGATCAGCAAGAAGTTCTGGGACGGGCTGTCGGCCGACGAGAAGAAGGTCGTCCAGGACGCGGCAACCGAATCGGCGAAGTACCAGCGCGAGCAGTCGCGCGCGCGCGGCCGGCACCATCCTGGAAAGCCTCAAGAAGAACGGCATGCAGGTGACCGAGCTGCCCGCCGCGGAAGTGGCCAAGCTGCGCGACAAGATGAAGCCGGTGATCGCCAAGCACTCGGCCAGCGTCGGCGAGGCCACGGTGAATTCGATGATGGCCGAGCTGGACAAGCTGCGCAAGTGAGCAGGGCGCCCGCTTGACCGTGAACAAGATGCCCGCGCAGATCGACGGCCAGACCGAGCTGATCGCCCACCTCGGCTACCCCACGCATTCGTTCAAGGCGCCGATGATCTACAACCCGTATTTCGCGGCCGTGGGCGTCAATGCGGTGGTCGTGCCCATGGGGTGCAAGCCCGAATCTTTCGCGCAGGTGCTGCGCGGGTTGTTCGCGCTGGAGAACATGCGCGGGGCGCTGATCACCATGCCGCACAAGGTGAGCGTGGTGGAAATGCTCGACGAAGCCTCGCCTGCCGTGAAGGTCGCAGGGGCGTGCAACGCGGTCAGGCGCCTGCCCGACGGCCGGCTCGCGGGCGAGCAGTTCGACGGCGAAGGGTTCGTGCGCGGCCTCAAGCGCAAGGGCCTCGAGCTGGCGGGCGCGCGCGCGCTGGTGGTCGGCAGCGGCGGCGTGGGCTGCGCCATCGCGGCGTCGCTCGCCGGCGCGGCCGTGGCCGAGATCGCGCTGTACGACGTCAATCCCGGCGCGGCCGAGGGCGCTGGCCGGCCGGCTGGCCACGCACTATCCGGCGGTGGCCGTGCGCTGTGGCGACAACGATCCGGCGGGCTTCGACCTGGTGGTCAACGCCACGCCGCTGGGCATGAATCCCGGCGACCCGCTGCCGGTGGACGTTTCGCGGCTGCGACTCGCGCACCTGGGTCGGCGAGGTGGTGATGAAGACCGAAGCCACGGCGTTCCTGCAGGCCGCGAAGGCGCGCGGCTGCCCGGTCCAGGTCGGCACCGACATGCTGTTCGAGATGATCCCGCCCTACCTCGAATTTTTTGGTTTCCCGACGACCACCCCGGAGACGCTGCGCTCCGTGGCCCGATTGCAATACTGAATCCGCTGCTTCCAAGGGAGGTGACTCGAATGAGCGACCTGCTGCTTCATCCCGAACATGCGCGAGAGCCGATGCAGGCCTCGTTCAGCGACGAGGCCAACCCGCTGGGCCTGGACGGCGTCGAGTTCGTCGAGTACGCCACATCGAAGCCGCAAGCCTTGGGCCACGTGCTGGAGATGATGGGTTTCCGGCCGGTGGCGCGGCACCGCTCCCGCGAAGTGCTGCTGTACCGCCAGGGTTCGCTGAACATCGTGGTCAACGCGCATCCGTCCGGCGGCGAGGATGCGCCGGCCGCGGACGAAGCCCCTGTCATCAGCGCGATCGCGCTGCGCGTGCGCGACGCGCGTGCCGCCTTCCGCTACGTGCTGGAGAGAGGCGGCTGGGAAGTGCCGGCGCATCCCGAGCCGATGGAGTTGAACATTCCGGCGATCCATGGCGTGGGCGGCAGCCGGATCTATTTCGTCGATCGCTGGCGCGAGTTCTCGATCTACGACGTGGATTTCATTCCCATCCCGTCGGTGGACCCGGCGCCGCCTGCCGTCGCGGGCATCCACTTCTTCGGCATCGTCCAGTACATCGGGCTGGCGCGCAGCTACGACTGGATCGAGTTCTATTCCGAGCTGTTCGGCACCGAGACGATTCCGGACGAGCAGCGCTTCGGCATCATGCCCTCGGGCAAGCTGCTGCGGGCGCCGGCCCTGGAGCGCGCCAATTCCTTCATGCTGCAGCTGGTAGAGCCGGAGCTGGATGCGCTGGAGTCCCGCGAGCACCTGCAGCGCATCGGCCTGGGCGTTCCGGACGTGCTGGCCGCCGTGCGCGCGCTGCGCGCGCGCGGGGTGGAGTTCGTCGAGACCGAGGCGGCCCACACCGAGCGGCGCGGGGCCATCACCAAGACCTATCTGGGCAGCGTCGTGTTCGAGCTGGTGCACAGCGACAATGCCGCCGCGCAGGAAGCCGTATGAACGGCATCGCCGGCAACCATGACGCCCTGTTCGGCTTCGGCATGGACACCATCACGCTGGCCGGCCCGCTGGAGGCCAAGCTCGATGCCATGCAGGAGGCCGGCTTCAGCCAGGTGATGCTCAAGGCCAATGACCTGGTGGGGCATCCGCAGGGGTGGAAGGCCGCCGTGCGGGCGGTGCGCGCCAGCGGCCTGCGCGGCACCGGCTTCCAGGTGCTGCGCGATTTCGAGGGATTGAGCGGGCACCTGCACCGCTACAAGGTCGACATCGCCAAGACCATGCTGGAAATGTGCGCGGCACTGGGCTGCGACGTGCTGCTGGCCTGTTCCTCGACGTCCACCCATGCCAGCACCGACCTGGACGCGATCGCGCGCGACCTGCGCAAGCTCGCCATGCTGGCGGTGCCTTACGGCATCCGCATCGCGTACGAGGGGCTGTCGTGGGGCCGCACCGTCAATGAGTTCACCACCGCGTGGGACGCCGTCTGCCGCGCCGACAGCCCGAACCTCGGCGTCGGCCTGGATTCGTTCCATATCCTGGCGGCCAAAACGCCGCTAGATGCCATCGCCGAGCTGGACCCGGCAAAGATTTTCCTGGTGCAGCTGTCGGACTTCATGTGGCAGGAAACCCGCACGTTCGAGGAGCGGATGGCCACCGCGCGCACCTTCCGCGTGTTCCCCGGCGAGGGTGTCCACACGTCCCAGCTGGTGGAAATGATGGCCAGGCTGGACGCGCTGGGCTATGCGGGCGACTACAGCTTCGAAGTCTTCAACGACGACTACGTGCAGATGCCGCTGCCGATGGTGGCGCAGCGCGCCCGCCGCTCGGCGCTGTGGCTGGCCGAGGACGTGCTGCGCCGCTCGGTGCCGCTGCCCAACCAGCTTCGGCTGCGCCGGCCCGTGCCTGTGTCATCCCGGGCTTGAGGAGCTGTTCAGCGGAGTAGCCGACCCTGTGCGGCATCTCTTGCGTAATCCGGAAATTCATGGCTCTTGAGGATTCTGTTGGAGCCAGCTATCGTCGGCGCACTGGGAGGTTCGATTCCAAATGATCGATTTCCTGTTTTCGCATGGTGCTGTTCGTGATCATCAGCCTCGACCGGCCGATGCAAGGCGTCATGGCCATCCCCGCGGATTCGTATCAGCTCGTCTACGACCAGCTCATGAAAAGATGAAGCAGCCGTATGGACAGGCTCACGACGGCAATCTCGCGTTCGATGCCACGATGGAGCACCATTTTTCCGCCGCTTGAGACAACCTTCGAGACAATGTGCGCATGACCTCCTCTGCTCTTGAATCCTTCATTGCCCAGGCTACCGCTCGCAGCTGTAGCCAACCTAACGCAGCAGACTGTGTTCTGGCCCTTGCGCCGCTGATGCTCGACTTGATCGAGCACGCCGGCACGTTTCTAGAGCCACAGCACTACAGGAGCAGCAGCGCCGGCTACACGCGCAACCTCATCTACAAGTCCCTGGACAGTAGCCTTTCCCTGTATGCACTGGTCTGGCTGCCTGGTCAATGGACCCCTATTCACGACCACGGAAGCTGGGGTGTCGTTGGTGTGGTCGAAGGTGTCTTGGAGGAGCGCAGCTACGTCAGCTTGTCGCCAGACCGTGGCGCGGATGAAGACATCGATCTTGTTCGCGGCGGCATTATCTTGCTTCGGCGAGGGGCGGTGACCAGCTTTGTTCCAAACCCTGATCACATTCACGTCACAGGAGTTCCGACAGAGCGGTCTCGTGCGGTCAGTCTTCACCTCTACGGCAGAACAATGAGCAACTTCAACATATACGACGTCGACGCACGCACACGGCGACGCATCGAAGTTGCCCATAATGAAAGCTGAATCAGCGGTGCCGTCTCTGAGCAAAGAGGTGAATCCAAGGAGTAACACATGACCCAGCTCGACCATACGTCTGTCAAGGCTGAACTCGATCAACTGATCACCGAGTTCTTTCGAGCGGTTTCATTCGAGGAAGGTGAGGTTCCGCCGTACGACAACATCTACGGACTTTTCATAGAGACAGGTCTTATCGTCAAGAACACCGCCTCAACTCCGGAAATTTCCAGCGTACGCCAGTTCATCGAGCCTCGCCTGGCAATGGTCCGCTCCGGCGAAATGACTTGTTTCTATGAAATGGAGCTCCTGGAATCCACGGAGGTATTCGGCAACGTAGCGCATCGCTTCAACTCCTATGCGAAGTCCGGCACCACTAACGGCGTTCCGTTCACGGCGCGCGGCATGATCTCCACGCAGTTCATCCAGACACCTGTGGGCTGGAGGATCAGCGCCATGGCGTGGGACGATGAGCGTCCGGGTTTGTCAATTCCAGAGCGCTACGAGCCATTAGCCGCGTTGGCTCCTCGCTAAGGCGTCGGAAGACGCGTCACAACCAGCGCGCACGGCGAAAGCGCCAATACAGCACGCTGCACGAAACCGCGACCAGCCCGATCGCGGCCGGATAGCCGTACTTCCACTTCAGCTCGGGCATGAACTCGAAATTCATGCCCCAAACGCCGACGAACGCCGTCGCCAGCGCGAAGATGCCGGCCCACGCCGCGAGGCGCTTGGTGGTCTCCGCTTCATCGATCGTCACCATGGACAAGTTGACCTGGACCGCCATGCTGATGGTTTCGCCGAGGTGGTCTAGCGTCGTATTGATTCGCGCCAGATGGTCGTAGACGTCGCGAAAGTATTCCCGGCTGTTCTCACAGACGCGCGGAACGCGCCCGGCGACCAGCCTGCCGGCGGCCTCCATCAGTGGCGCCGCCGCGTGCTTGACGACCATGACCCGGCGCTTCAGCGCATACAGTCGTTCAACGTTGGCGCGCTCCGCGCCGCGCTCGAAGATCTGGCTCTCGATCGCTTCCAGTTCCGTTTCGAGCGCGTCGATCAGCGGGAAGTAGCGGTCGACCACCTCGTCCATCAGTGCGTAGAACACAAATGACGCACCATGGCGCAGAAGATGCGGATCACTCTCGGCTCGTTTGCGCACCCCCAGGAAGCCTTTGGTTGTGCGATGGCGCACCGAGAGGACGAAGTTGCGGCCAACGAACACATCCACTTCGCCCACCTGGAGTTCGTCGGTGGCGGTGAATTCGACCGTGTGGATCACGGCGAAGACCATATCGCCGTACTCCTCGATCTTGGGCCGTTGGTGGCCCCTGCTCGCATCCTCGACCGCCAGTTCGTGAAGGCCGAACTCTTCGCGCATCTTGGCCAGTTCCCCGCCGGTTGCGTCGCGCAACGCCACCCAGACGAAGCAATCCGGGCGTTCCAGGTAGTCGCTGATGGCATCGACGTCGATGTCCGCGAGTTTCTTTCCTTCCTGATAGACGACGCAGTTGATCAGCATGATGTTGCCCCTGTGAACTTGTGCAATGTTGACCTGTTTCACCGCCGTGTCCACGCGCGTTTACGCTTTTTTTACGCCGATCACCGGACTCTCTTCCCAGTTTTTACGCGACGCCTTCCAGACTCCAAGCATCGTTTTGATGCAGGAGAGTGGACATGGATATCGTGTTTCTGGGAGGAGTCGCCCTGCTGTGGGCAGTCATGGCAGGGCTGGTCTGGGGCTTGCGCAGGCTTGAACGCCCCGCGGGAGGCCGCCCATGATCAGCCTCGAAGTTCTCTACGGCTTCGGCGCCATGTGCGCCATCTTCCTCTTCGCCTACCTCGTTTACGCGCTGATCTCGCGCTGAGGAGTTCTGATGAGCGCCTCTTCCTGGGGCCTGCTGGCCCTGTACCTTGCCACGCTTCTGTTGCTTGCCTGGCCGCTGGGCATCTGGCTGTCGCGTATCACGTCGGGCGACCTGCCGCGCTGGATGCTCAATCTGGAAGCACCGCTGTTTCGCCTGGCCGGCGTCTCGCCCGGCAACTCCATGAACTGGCGCAGTACGCGCTGGCGCTGCTGGCCTTCAACGCGCTCGGCGTGCTGGTGCTCTACGCGCTGCAGCGCCTGCAGGTGGTGCTGCCCTTCAATCCCGCCGGCATGGCGGCGGTGTCGCCCGATTCCTCGTTCAACACCGCCGTCAGCTTCGTCACCAACACCAACTGGCAGGGCTACGCGGGCGAAGCCACGATGAGCTATCTCACGCAGATGCTCGGCCTGGCGGTGCAGAACTTCCTGTCGGCCGCCACCGGCATCGCGGTGGCGTTTGCGCTGGCCCGCGGTTTCGCGGCGCGCGTCGACGGGCGTCGATCGGCAATTTCTGGGTCGACGTCACCCGCATCACCATCTGGCTGCTGCTGCCGCTGTCGCTGGTATTCGCGGTGTTCTTGGTCAGCCAAGGCGTGATCCAGAACTTCGACGCGTACAAGGACGTCACCACGCTGGAGGCCACCGCCTATCAGCAGCCCAAGTCGGTGCCGACGGCCAGCCCATGAAAGACGACAAGGGTGCGCCGGTGCATGGAGGACGTGACCAGCACGACGCAGAAACTGGCCATGGGCCCGGTCGCCTCGCAGGAGGCCATCAAGATGCTGGGCACCAACGGCGGCGGGTTCTTCAATGCCAACTCGGCGCACCCGTATGAAAACCCGACGGCGCTGACCAACTTCGTGCAGATGCTCGCGATCTTCCTGATCCCGGCGGCACTGTGCTTCGCTTTCGGCCGCGATGGTCGGCGACCTGCGCCAGGGCTGGGCCGTGCTGGCCGCGATGACGGTGATGTTCGTGCTGGCGGTGATCGCCATCATTCCGGCCGAGCAGGCCGGCAATCCGTTGCTGCCGCCCTTGGGCGTCGACCAGGCGGCCAGTGCCATGCAGGCGGGCGGCAACATGGAAGGCAAGGAAACGCGCTTCGGCATCGACGCCTCCGGCCCTGTTCGCCGCCATCACCACGGCAGCCTCCTGCGGCGCCGTCATCGCCATGCACGACTCCTTCACGCCGCTCGGCGGCATGGTGCCGATGGTGATGATGCAGCTGGGCGAGGTGGTGTTCGGCGGCGTCGGCACCGGCCTCTACGGCATGCTGGTGTTCGCCATCCTGGCGGTCTTCATCGCCGGCCTGATGATCGGCCGCACGCCCGAGTACCTGGGCAAGAAGATCGAGGCGCACGAGATGAAGCTGATCTCGATCGCCATCCTGGTCACGCCGATCGTGGTCCTGGTGGGCACCGCCATCGCCGTGGTCGGCGATCGCCGGCAAGGCCGGCATCGCCAACCCGGGCGCGCACGGCTTCTCGGAGATCCTGTACGCGTTGACCTCGGCCGGCAACAACAACGGCAGCGCCTTCGCCGGCCTGTCCGCCAACACGCCCTTCTACAACACGCTGCTGGCGGTCGCGATGTGGCTCGGCCGCTTCGGCGTGATCGTGCCGGTGCTGGCCATCGCCGGCGCGCTGGCGGCCAAGAAGCGCCTGCCGGTCACGGCGGCACCATGCCCACGCACGGTCCGCTGTTCGTCGACCCTGCTGATCGGCACCGTGCTGCTGGTCGGCCTGCTGAACTACGTGCCGGCGCTGGCCCTCGGGCCCGGTGGTCGAGCACCTGATGCTTTGGCCGGAAGTAGGACGGAGAAACACCATGAGCAAACATCCCAAAACCATCTCTTAAGCTCTTCGACCCCGCGCTGGTCAAGCCGGCCATCGGCGCGGCCTTCGCCAAGCTGAGCCCGGCCGTCGCAGTGGCGCAACCCGGTGATGTTCGTCGTCTACATCGGCAGCATCCTGACCACCTTGCTGTGGGCTGCAGGCGCTGCAAGGCTAGGGCGAGGCTGCCAGCCGGGCTTCATTCTGGCGGTGGCGATCTGGCTGTGGTTCACCGTGCTGTTCGCCAACTTCGCCGAAGCGCTGGCCGAAGGCCGCAGCAAGGCACAGGCCGCGTCGTTGCGCGGCATGAGAAAAGACACCGTGGCCAAGAAGTACTCCGACTCCATCAGCCGGTGCATAGCACGGCCACCCGTGGCTGCCCGAGCGACGCTGAAAATCTGCGCAAAGGCGACGTGGTACTGGTCGAGGCCAAGCGACTTCGTTCCGCTCGACGGCGACGTCATCGAGGGCGTGGCCTCCGTCGACGAGAGCGCCATCACCGGCGAATCGGCTCCCGTGGTGCGCGAATCGGGCGGCGATTTCTCGGCCGTCACCGGCGGCACTCGCGTGCTGTCGGACTGGCTGGTGGTGCGCATCGCCGTCAACCCGGGCGAGTCCTTCCTGGACCGCATGATCAGCATGGTGGAGGGCGCCAAGCGCCAGAAGACGCCCAACGAGATCGCGCTGACGATCCTGCTGATTGCGCTGACCATCGTGTTCCTGGTCGTCACCGTCACCTTGTTGCCCTACTCGGTCTTCAGCGTGGAAGCGGCGAAGGCCGGCACCGTCGTCGCCTCACGGCGCTGGTGGCGCTGCTGGTGTGCCTGATTCCCACCACCATTGGCGGCCTGCTGTCGGCGGTGGGCGTGGCGGGCATGAGCCGCATGATGCAGGCCAACGTGATCGCCACCTCGGGCCGCGCCGTCGAAGCGGCGGGCGATGTCGACGTGCTGCTGCTGGACAAGACCGGCACCATCACGCTCGGCAACCGCCAGGCTTCCGCGTTCCTGCCCGCGCCGGGCGTGAGCGAGACGCGGCTGGCACGCGCCGCGCTGCTGGCCTCGCTGGCCGACGAAACGCCCGAAGGCCGCAGCATCGTGGATCTGGCCAGCCGCATCCGCGTCGATGACCGGCCCGCCGAAGGCGCGCTCTTCCTGCGCCTTCACCGCCCAGACGCGGATGAGCGGCGTGGACCTATCGGCCACGGCGGCGCGATGCAGGCCATCCGCAAAGGCGCGGTGGACGCGGTGCGCAAGCACGTGCAGGCGCATGGCGGCAGCGATGCCGGCCGAAGTGGCTGCGCGCCGCCGACGATGTCGCCCGCCGCGGCAGCACGCCGCTGGCGGTGTGCGAGGGCAACACGCGTGCTGGGCATCGTCGAACTCAAGGACATCGTCAAGACCGACATCAAGGAGCGCTTTGGCGAGCTGCGCCGCATGGGCATCAAGACCGTGATGATCACCGGCGACAACAAGCTCACGGCAGCGGCCATCGCGGCCGAAGCCGGCGTCGATGACTTCCTGGCCGAAGCCACGCCCGAAGACAAGCTGGCGCTGATCCGCCAGTACCAGGCCGAGGGCCGGCTGGTCGCCATGACCGGCGACGGCACCAACGACGCACCCGCGCTGGCACAGGCCGACGTCGCCGTGGCCATGGGCAGCGGCACCCAGGCGGCCAAGGAGGCCGGCAACATGGTCGACCTCGACTCCAACCCGACCAAGCTGCTGGAAGTGGTGGAGACCGGCAAGGCGCTGCTGATGACGCGCGGCTCGCTCACGACCTTCTCGATCGCCAACGACGTGGCGAAGTACTTCGCCATCATCCCGGCGATCTTCGTTTCCACCTATCCGCAGCTGGCGGCGCTGAACGTGATGGGGCTGGCCAGCCCGTCAGTCCGCCATCCTGTCGGCGGTGATCTTCAACGCGCTGATCATCGTCTTCCTGATCCCGCTGGCGCTCAAGGGCGTGAAGTACCGCGCCGTCGGCGCCGCAGCGCTGCTGCGCCGCAATCTGTTTATCTACGGCCTGGGCGGCCTGGTCGTGCCCTTCGTCGGCATCAAGGCTCATCGACCTGGTGCTGGCCGCCGTCGGCCTGGTTTGAGGAATCATTCATGAACACCCTTCTTCGTCCCGCTGCTCGTTTTCTTCGTGCGTGCTTGCCTTGATCACCGGCGTGGCCTATCCGCTGGCGGTGACCGGCGCGGCGCAGGCGCTGTTTCCCAGCGAAGCCGCCGGCAGCCTGATCCTGCGCGACGGCAAGCCGGTCGGCTCCGCGCTGATCGGCCAGAACTTCAGCGACCCCAAGCACTTCTGGGGCCGCCCCTCGGCCACGAGCCCGATGCCCTACAACGCGCTCGGCCTCCAGCGGCTCCAACCAGGGTCCGCTGAACCCGGCGCTGACCGACGCCGTCAAGGGCCGCGTCGAAGCCCTGCGCGCCGCCGATCCCGGCAACACCGCGCCGGTGCCGGTGGACCTGGTCACTGCCTCCGCCAGCGGCCTGGACCCGCACATCAGCCCCGCCGCGGCTCGCTACCAGGTAGCGCGCATCGCCAAGGCTCGCAATCTGCCGGCCGAGAAGGTTCAGGCGCTGGTGGACAAACAGGTGGAAACGCCGCTGTTCGGCTTGCTGGGTGAGGCCCGCGTCAATGTGCTGCGGCTGAACCTGGCGCTGGACGCGCTTCGCTAGCGACATGGCAGCGCGCCCTCACGCAGGCGAGTGGCACTTCCATGAATTCCGATCTGCTGTACGTGTTGTGCGCCCTGGCGGCATTCCTGATCCCCATGGGCGTGGCCTGGGCCTGCGTGGCCTGGAGTGCACGCAAGAACAGAAGAAGGGCGCACGCGGCACCCGGACACAGCCGCGCATTCAAGTGAACAAGGTGGCCTGGGTGCTACGCTTGGGCTTCACGTCGTTGATGGCGCTGTAGCTCATGGGCACTACCCTGGATTCCCGGCCGGACCCCGACCAGCTTCTCGAACAGATGCGGGAGGAGGAGGCGCGCGCCCGGCGCGGGCGCTTGCGCATCTACTTCGGCGCCAGTGCCGGCGTCGGCAAGACCTATGCCATGCTCAGCGCCGCGCAGCGCGAGCTGAAAGCCGGCCGCGACGTGCTGGTGGGCGTCGTCGAAACCCATGGCCGCAGCGAGACGGCGGAACTATTGGCCGGCCTGCCCCAGCTTGGCGCTGCGCGAAGTGGCGTACCGCGGCCGCACTCTGAAAGAGTTCGACCTCGACGCCGCGTTGGCACGCCGGCCCGACGGTGCTGCTGGTCGATGAGCTGGCGCACTCCAACGTGGAAGGTTCGCGCCATGCCAAGCGCTGGCAGGACGTGCAGGAGCTGCTGCGAAGCAGGCATCGACGTCTGGTCCGCCGTCAACGTGCAGCACCTGGAAAGCCTGAACGGCACGGTGGGCGCGATCACCGGTGTGCGCGTGCACGAGACCGTGCCCGACACGGTGCTGGACGAGGCCGACGAAATCATATTGGTCGATGTCACGGCCGACGAACTGACGGCCCGGCTCAAGGCCGGCAAGGTCTACTTGCCGCAGCAGGCCGAGCGTGCGGCGCAGAACTTCTTCCGCAAGGGCAACCTGATCGCGCTGCGCGAGATCGCCTTGCGCCGCACCGCCGAGCATGTGGAAGACGACGTGCGCGGCTGGCGCATAGAACAGTCGGGCGCCAGCGCCGGTGGCGAGGGCTTGCCGGCCTGGAACACCTCCGGCGCCATCCTGGCCTGTATCGGCCCGCACGAGGGCGCCGAGCAGACCGTGCGCACCGCGGCCCGGCTGGCGGGCCAGTTGAATGTGCGCTGGCACGCGGCCTATGTCGAGACGCCGCAGCTGCAGCGCCTGCCGGTCGGCGAGCGCGACCGCATCCTGGCCGTGCTGAAGCTGGCCGAGGAACTGGGCGCCGCCACCGCCGTGCTGGCCGGCGACGACATCGCCGCCGAGCTGGTGGCGCAGGCGCAAAAGCTCAACTGCGCCATCGCTGGTGGTTGGCCGTCCGCACACTTCGCGCCTGCCCTGGGGCTTGGGCGGACGCACCCTGACGCGCCGGCTGGCCCTGCTTGCGCCGACGCTGGACATCGTGGAGGTGGGGCATGCTGCGAAGCGCGCGCCGCCTGGCGCGGAGCGGTGCGCCGGGCGCCGGCGGAAGAGGGCGAGGCCGCCTGGCACGAAGCCTGGCCGCGCTATGCCTGGGCCGCGGCGGCCAGCGTGGCGATCACCCTGGCGGTGACGCCGCTGCGCGACGCGCTGGACCTCGCCAACATCGTCATGCTGTTCCTGCTGGGCACGGTGGGCGTGGCACTGAAGCTTCGGGCGCGGGCCGGCAGCACTGGCGGCGGTGCTCAATGTGGCTGCATTCGATTTCTTCTTCGTGCCGCCGCGCCTGTCGTTCGCTGTCAGCGATGTGCAGTACCTGGTGACGTTTGCCGTCATGCTGGTCGTGGGCCTGCTGACCGGCCAGCTCACTGCCGGCCTGCGGTTTCAGGCGCACATTTCGTCCAGCGCGCGAGCGGCGGGCGCAATCGCTGTTCGAGCTCACGCGCGAGTTGTCGGCGGCGCTGGAAAGCTCGCAGGTGGCGGAGCTGGGCCAGCCGCGGTGCAGCGCAATTTCGGCGGGCAGGCTTTGGTGCTCACCACCGATGCGCGCGACCTGCTGGTCGCTGCCGGACAACCCGCCGCCCGGCTTCGACGCCTAGCGTTGCCGACTGGGCCTTTCGCAACGCGCAAGCCGGCCGGCTTGGCGACATCCACGCTGGCCGCCCAATCCTGGCACTACGTTCCGCTGAAAGCGCCGATGCGGGTGCGCGGCGTGCTGGCGCTGCAGCCCGCGCAAGCCCCGCTGGCTGCTGATCCCCGAGCAGATGCAGCAACTCGACACGCTGGCGCGGCAGATCGCCATTGCGCTGGAGCGGGTTCACTACGTCAACATCGCGCAGCAGGCGGTCGTGGAAATGGAATCCGAGCGCCTGCGCAACGCGCTGCTGGCGGCCATATCGCACGACGTGCGCACGCCGCTCACCGCGCTGATCGGGCTGGCCGAGATCGCTGCGGCATCGCAGCCTGCCCTGACGCAGGCGCAAGCCGATACGGCGCAAGCCATGGCCGACGCAGGCACGCGAACTCAACGCCCTGGTCAACAACCTGCTGGACATGGCGCGCCTGCAAAGCGGCGCGGTCAACCTGCGCATGGAATGGCAATCAATTGAAGAGGTCGTGGGCTCGGCCATCCGTGCGGCCCAGCCCGCGCTGGCCGGCAAGCCGGTGCAAACCGAGCTGCCGCCGGATTTGCCGCTGGTGGAATTCGATGCGGCGCTGATCGAGCGGGTACTGGTGAACTTGCTGGAAAACGCGGCCAAGTACGGCGGCGCCGCCGATCGTCATTTCTGCCCAGGCGACCGACGATGCCTTGGTGCTGACGGTTCGCGACCACGGGCCCGGCCTGCCGGCCGCGCTCAAGGGGCGCGAGCAGATCGCTGTTCGACAAGTTCACCCGTGGCGAGGCCGAGTCCGCCACGCCCGGCGTCGGCCTGGGCCTGGCCATCTGCAAGGCGGTTGTCGATGCCCATCGCGGCGAGATCAGCGCCGCCAATGCGGTGGACGGTGGTGCAGAATTCAAGTCCGCCTGCCGCGCAAGCCGCCCCCTCCCGATGTCTAACGAACACGCCCATCGCCATCGTCATCGAGGATGAACCGCAGATTCGCCGCTTCGTGCGCGGCGCCCTGGAGGCCGAGGGCTGGCAGGTGCACGAGGCTGATACCGTGCAGCGCGGCCTGACAGAAGCCGGCACGCGCAAGCCCGACCTGTTGGTGCTGGATCTGGGCTTGCCCGACGGCGACGGCATCCAGCTCATCCGCGACGTGCGCGGCTGGTCGGGCGTGCCCATCATCGTGCTGTCGGCCCGCGTCGACGAGGCCGACAAGATCGCCGCGCTCGATGCCGGCGCCGACGACTACCTGACCAAGCCCTTTGGCATGGGCGAGCTGCTGGCCCGGGTGCGCGCCAACCTGCGGCGGCCGCGCGCGGCGACGGCGGACGGCGCAGCTTACGAGGCCGATCCGGTGTTCCGTTTCGGCGAGTGTCGAGGTGGACCGTCGCTCCCGGCGTGGTACGGCGCGACGGCGCGGAGGTGCATCTCACGCCGATCGAATACCGGCTGCTCTCGGTGCTTGTCGCCAACGCGGGGCGAGTGCTCACCCATCGCCAGCTGCTGCGCGAAGTCTGGGGCCCTGCCCACGCGGAGCAGAGCCACTACCTGCGCATCTACATGGGGCACCTGCGGCAAAAGCTGGAAGCCGACCCTGCCCAGCCTCGGCATCTGCTGACCGAAACGGCTGTGGGGTATCGGCTTCTGGCTGATGCTTAGCTGAAGCCTGTGGATGCCGGATCGAGTCCGGCATGACAAGTCATCCTAGTCCTTGTCGTTACCCAGGCTAGGCAACGCCGCCCCGCCACCGACGGACAGCAATCCCGACTTGGTATAGATGCCCAGCTTCTCGCGCGTGTCGACGATGTCCAGGTTGCGCATGGTCAGCTGGCCGATGCGGTCTTTCGGCGAGAAGCTCGACTCGCCCTTTTCCATGGTCAGCCGCTCGGGCTTGTAGGTGAGGTTGGGGGACTCGGTGTTCAGCAGCGAATAGTCGTTGCCGCGGCGCAGTTCGATCGTCACTTCGCCGGTGACGGCGCGCGCCACCCAGCGCTGGGCCGACTCGCGCAGCATGATGGCCTGCGGGTCGAACCAGCGGCCCTGGTACAAGAGGCGCCCGAGCTTGCGGCCGTTGTCGCGGTACTGCTCGATGGTGTCTTCGTTGTGGATGCCGGTGACCAGGCGCTCGTAGGCGATGAAGAGGAGGGCGAGGCCGGGTGCCTCGTAGATGCCGCGGCTCTTCGCCTCGATGATGCGGTTCTCGATCTGGTCGCTCATGCCCAGGCCGTGGCGCCCGCCGATGCGGTTGGCTTCCAGGATCAGCTCCACCGGGTCGGCGAAGGTCTTGCCGTTCAGCGCGACCGGCTGGCCTTCCTCGAAGCGCACGGTGACTTCCTCGGCCTTCACCGCGACTTCGTCCTTCCAGAACGCCACGCCCATGATCGGGTTGACGATCTTGATGCCCGAGTTCAGGTGCTCCAGGTCCTTGGCTTCATGCGTGGCGCCCAGCATGTTGGAATCGGTGGAGTAGGCCTTCTCGGCCGACATCTTGTAGCCGAAACCGGCGGCCGTCATGAAGGCCGACATCTCCGCGCGCCCGCCCAGTTCGTCGATGAACAGCTGGTCCAGCCAGGGCTTGTAGATGCGCAGGTTGGGGTTGGTCAGCAGGCCGTAGCGATAGAAACGCTCGATGTCGTTGCCCTTGAAGGTGCTGCCGTCGCCCCAGATGTGGACGTCGTCTTCCTTCATCGCGGCCACCAGCATGGTGCCGGTGACGGCCCGGCCCAGCGGCGTGGTGTTGAAGTAGGTCGCGCCGGCGGTGGAGATGTGGAAGGCGCCGGCCTGCAGCGCCGCGATGCCTTCATGCGCCAGCTGCAGGCGGCAGTCGATCAGGCGCGCCTTCTCGGCGCCGTACTGCATGGCCTTGCGCGGGATCTCGTCGTAGTCCGGCTCGTCGGGCTGGCCCAGGTTGGCGGTGTAGGCGTAGGGGATCGCGCCCTTCTTGCGCATCCAGTGCAGCGCGGCGCTGGTGTCCAGGCCGCCGGAAAAGGCGATGCCGACTTTCTGGCCGGCGGGAAGGTGCTCGAGGATGGTGCTCATCTTGGTTCAGCCGGTTAGCCGAAATGGCAGATGTAGTGGTAGGCCTGGGCCACGCGGATATCGAAGCTGGAGTTGCCGGGCACGCTGAATTTTTCGCCGGGGCCGCTCTTGCGCCACTCGTTGCTGCCGGCGAGCTTGTATTCGCAGCCGCCGGCCACGCATTCCATGATCTCAGGCGCGCCGGTGTTGAAAGTGAGTTGCGACGGCAAGACCACGCCCACGGATTTCTTGGTGCCGTCGGCCAGGGTGACGGAGTGGCTCACGCACTTGCCGTCGAAGTACACATTGGCCTGGGTCGTGACGGTGGCGACCGCTATTTGTTCGGTAGTCATGTGAAGGGCTGAGGGGAAACGAGCGATTTTAGCTTCCGTGACCCCCGCCCCGGCCTGCAGGCCGAGCCGGCGCTATCGCCGGTGGTAGTGGCCGCTCGAATACCCGAAGTTCAGCGACAAGCCGATCGGCGGGTAGAAGTAGGGGCGCGCGTAGTAGGCGGGATAAGCCGGGTAGGGGTATGCCGGGTAGGGGTACGCCGGGTAATAGGTCGTGTACGCCACAGGCGGCGGCGCCATCACGGGCTGTGCCGGGGGCGTGCCCACGATGACGCCCACCGCGGTGCCGGGGGCGCGGGAGACGGGAGCCTCGGCCGCAGGCGGGGTGGTGCCCGCCATCGGTGTCAGCTCCAGCCGGATGGTGGCGCCCGGGTCATAAGGCAGCTGCACGGTGTGTTCCCTGCCCGCGTATTCGTAGGTGACGTTGTAGGCCACCGTGCGGTTCTCGTAGAAGGTCTGGGTCGTGCATTGCTGCACGTTCTGCACGTAGCTGCCCGAGCCTTCGATGCTGTTGCCCACGCGCGGCCCCGCCGACCACGCCGATCACGGTGGCCGCGGCGCGGCCCCCGCCATGGCCGATCTGGTTGCCCAGCACACCGCCCGCGATGGCGCCCAATACCGCGCCGGCGCCCGAATTGGGCTGCT
Source organism: uncultured beta proteobacterium (assembly GCA_963722025.1). Lineage (GTDB taxonomy): Bacteria > Pseudomonadota > Gammaproteobacteria > Burkholderiales > Burkholderiaceae_C > Ramlibacter. The sequence goes on along the minus strand of CAVRNE010000068.1, from coordinate 11,738 downwards.
GCACGACCATCGGCTGGTTGTTGCACACCTGGCGCGGCACAGCCACTTGCTGGATCACCGGCGTGCTCGAGATCACGCGTCCCACCTCTTCAACGGCGAAGACCGGGCCGGCGCTGGCCAGCAACCCTATCGCTGAGAACAGGACAGCTTTTTTCATCGACCGCTCCTTCGGTTATCCAATGCTGAAATTTTAGGCAAGAACCGCGCCGCAAGCGCTGCCATTTGGGTAAAGCGGCGGTAAAAGTGCCCCTTCAGCCGTTCCGCAAGCAACGCCCAGGCCGCCGGATCGAAGCCGACCGTGGTTTTCCCGCCCCATTCCACGACCGGACGCTTGATCACGCTGGGCTGGAGCTGCATCAGTGCCTTGGCGCTGGCCGCGTCCTTCACATCGGCCTGAGCAGCGGGCGCCAGCTTGCGCCAGGTCGTTCCTTGCCGGTTGACGAGACGCTCCCAGCCCAGTTGCGAGATCCAGCCGTCCAGCTGCTCGCCGGGCACGCCCTGCTTCTTGAAGTCATGGAATTGGTAGGCCACGCCCTGGCCGTCCAGCCAGGCGCGAGCCTTCTTCACCGTGTCGCAGTTGGGAATGCCGTACAAGACGATGTTCATCGAGCTTTTCATGCAGGCAAATCATAGTGCTGGGACAATGCGTGTCATGGAAACCCTGCAAGACTGGCTGGCGCACTGCGAAAGCCTGCACCCCAAGGCGATAGAGATGGGCCTGGAACGCGTACAGGCCGTGGCCGCGCGGATGGGCCTGCGCTTCGACTGCCCGGTCATCACCGTCGCCGGCACCAACGGCAAGGGCTCGACCTGCGCCATGCTGGAGGCGATCGCCTTGCAGGCGGGCTATCGCACCGGCGTCTATACCTCGCCGCACCTCGTGCATTTCGAGGAGCGTTGCCGCATCCACGGCGAAATCGTCACGCCGCAGGCCCTGGTGCCGCATTTCGAGCGTGTCGAAGCGGCGCGGCAAGGCGTGACGCTGACCTATTTCGAGTTCACCACGCTGGCCATCATGGGCCTCATGGCGGCTTCGGGACTGGACCTCGCCATCCTGGAGGTCGGCCTGGGCGGGCGCCTGGACGCCGTGAACATCGTGGATGCCGATTGCGCCGTGATCACCAGCATAGACCTGGACCACATGGACTATCTCGGCCCCGACCGCGAAAGCATCGGCCGCGAGAAGGCGGGGATCATGCGAACCGGCAGGCCCGCCATCGTGAGCGATCCGGCCGCCGCCGCAGAGCGTGCTGGACCGGGCCGTGACGATCGGGGCCGATCTCTGGACCCTGGGCCGCGATTTCAATTTTTCCGGCGACAAGCAGCAGTGGGCCTGGGCCGGGCGCGGGCGGCGCTATTCGGGCCTGGCCTATCCGGCGTTGCGCGGAGCCAACCAGCTCATCAACGCTTCGGGCGCGCTGGCCGCGCTGGAGGCGCTGCGGCAATCCGTCCCCATCACGGCGCAGGCGGTGCGCAACGGCCTGGCCATGGTGGAACTGCCAGGGCGGTTCCAGATCGTGCCCGGGCAGCCGGCGCTGGTGCTCGACGTTGCGCACAATCCGCATTCGGTCGCCGCGCTCGCGGCCAATCTCGACGCGATGGGCTTCTATCCGACCACGCATGGCGTGTTCGGCGCGATGGCGGACAAGGACCTGGCCCCCATGCTCGCGAAAGTCGGGCCGCTCATCGACCGCTGGTACTTCACCGACCTGCCGACGCCGCGCGCCGAGAGTGCGGCGCAGCTGCTCGCGAAATGGCAGGCGCAGAACAAGCGCGCCGATGTGAGCGCGAGCACCCACCCCGACCCCATGGAGGCCCTGCGGGCGGCAGTGGCCGCTGCAGAGCCCGCTGATAGAATCGTCGTCTTCGGATCGTTCTACACCGTTGGGGGCGTTCTGAAGGACGGTATCCCCCGCCTTCAGGCCAAACATCTCGCGAGCTGACAGCTTCATGCCCTTTTTCAAATCCCGCAAAGGTGGCGACGAGTCGGCAGCCGCCGTCCGCCAGCCCGAAAGCATCGAGGCGATGCGCAAGCGCGCCAGGCACCGGCTGATCGGTGCCGGCGTGCTCGTACTGATCGGCGTGGTCGGTTTCCCTTTGCTGTTCGACACGCAGCCCCGGCCGATCGCCGTCGACATCCCCATCGAGATTCCCGATCGCAACAAGGTCAAGCCGCTGCCCGTGCCGGCGCAGCCGGTCGCACAGCCGCCGGTGGTATCCGCCCCGGTGACGCCGCCGCCCGCGCCCGAGAAAGCGGCCGAAGCTCCAGCCAAAGCTGAAACGAAACCCGAAGCCAGCCCCGAACCCAAGCCCGAGCCCAAGCCCGAAGCCGCAAGCCCGAACCCAAGGCCGTGGCCAAGCCCGCAACCCCGGCGGATGACGGCGCCAAGGCCAAGGCGCTGCTCGATGGCAAGCCGGCCAAGGATGGCCGCTGTCGAGGGCCGCTTCGTGGTTCAAGTGGGCGCATTCGCCGACGTGGGCAAGGCCCGCGATGCGCGGCAGAAGGTGGAGCGCGCCGGCCTGAAAACCTATACGAACGTGGCCGAAACCAAGGACGGCAAGCGCATCCGGGTCCGCGTGGGCCCCTTTGCGAACCGGGCCGAAGCCGACAAGGCGGCCGACAAGATCAAGGGCCTGGATTTGCCGGCCGCCATCCTCACCTTATAGGGCAGGCACCTGGATGGCGGCGCTCGATTGGATATTTCTGGCCGTGTTGGCCGCTTCGCTGCTGCTGGGCGCCTGGCGCGGGCTGGTGTATGAAGTGTTGTCGGTGATCAGCTGGGTGGCCGCGTTCATCCTGGCCCAATGGTTCGCGCCCCAGGCGGCGGCGATGCTGCCGATGGGCAACTCGGGCGAGGCGGTGCGTTATGCGGCGGGCTTCGTGGTGGTGTTCATCGCCGTGGTGTTCACCGGGGCGCTGCTGGCCTGGTTGATCAAGAAGCTGGTCGAAGCCGTGGGGCTGCGCCCGATCGACCGTGTCCTGGGCGCCGGGTTCGGCCTGATTCGGGGCGCAGTACTGCTGCTGGCGCTGGCTGTGGTGATCAACATGTCGCCGCTCAAGCGCGACGAGTGGTGGACGGAGTCGAAGGGTGCCGATGTTGCGACGGCGGCGCTCAAGGAAATGAAACCGGTATTGCCCGAGCGGTTCGGGCACTACCTTCCGGGGCTAGGAATCACATGTGTGGAATCGTCGGCGTTGTCAGCAGCGCCCCAGTCAACCAGCTGATCTACGACGCACTGCTGCTGCTGCAGCATCGCGGCCAGGATGCGGCGGGCATCGTCACGCAGCAGGAACGCAAGTTCTTCATGCACAAGGCCAAGGGCATGGTGCGCGACGTGTTCCGCACCCGCAACATGCGGGCGCTGCCGGGCAACGCCGGCCTGGGCCAGGTGCGCTATCCGACGGCCGGCAACGCCTACAGCGAGGAAGAGGCGCAGCCCTTCTACGTGAACGCGCCGTTCGGCATCGTGCTGGTTCACAACGGCAATCTCACCAACGCGCAGGAGTTGAAGGCCGAGCTGTTCTCCACGGACCATCGCCACATCAACACCGAGAGCGATTCCGAGGTCCTGCTCAACGTCTTCGCCCACGAACTGGAGAAGTCCACGCGCGGCGTTCCGCTCCAGCCCGAAGACGTGTTCACCGCGGTGCGCAACGTGCATCGGCGTGTGCGCGGCTCGTATGCGGTCATCGCGCTGATTGCGGGCCATGGCGTGCTGGCCTTCCGCGACCCCTTCGGCATCCGGCCCCTGTCCATGGGCCGCAGCAAGGACGGCACGGTGATGGTGGCGAGCGAATCGGTTTCGCTGGAAGGCACGGGCCATGTGTTCGAGCGCCATGTGGCGCCCGGCGAAGCCGTGTTCATCGACCTGGAAGGCAAGGTCCACGCGCGGCAGTGCGCCGACGCGCCCAAGCTGTTCCCCTGCATCTTCGAATTCGTGTACCTCGCGCGGCCTGACTCGGTCATGGACGGCATTTCGGTCTACCAGGCACGCCTGAACCTCGGCGAAACGCTGGCCAAGCGCGTGGTTTCCACGGTGCCGCCCAGCGAGATCGACGTGATCATCCCGATCCCCGAATCCAGCCGTCCCAGCGCCACGCAGCTGGCGCACCTGCTGGGCGTTCCGTACCGCGAGGGCTTCGTGAAGAACCGCTACGTGGGCCGCACCTTCATCATGCCGGGGCAGGGCGTGCGCAAGAAGTCCGTGCGCCAGAAGCTCAACGTGATCGCCAGCGAATTCAAGGGCCGCAACGTGCTGCTGGTGGACGACTCCATCGTGCGCGGCACCACCAGCCGCGAGATCGTGCAGATGGCGCGCGATGCCGGCGCCAGGAAGGTGTACCTGGCCAGCGCCGCGCCGCCGGTGCGTTTCCCCAACGTCTACGGCATCGACATGCCGACGCCGAGCGAACTGGTCGCCCATGGCCGCACGGTCGAGGAAGTGCGCGAGATCATCGGCTGCGACGCGCTGATCTACCAGGACGTCGAAGGGATGAAGCGCGCGATCGGTTCCCTCAATCCCAAGCTCGACGGCTTCGACGCTTCCTGCTTCGACGGCGTGTACGTCACCGGTGACATCAACGCCGACGACATCGCGCGCATCAACGAAGCGCGCATCGGCCAGGAAGATCCGTTCGAGGAAGACACCTCGCGGCTGGCCTTGCCGAACGCACAAGACATGTGATGCGCGTACCGCACATGTTGTCATGCCGGACTTGATCCGGCATCCACCTGGGCGCGCTAACGTGGATCCCGGGTCAAGCCCGGGATGACAGCCCTCAGATGCCGGGATGACAGCCTTCTAGAATGGCGGCCATGACAGTTCGCACCCGCTTTGCTCCTTCGCCCACGGGCTTCATCCATCTCGGCAACATCCGCTCGGCCCTGTACCCCTGGGCGTTCGCACGCTCGACCGGCGGCAAGTTCATCCTGCGCATCGAGGACACCGATGTCGAGCGCTCCTCGCAGGCCGCCGTCGACGTGATCATCGAGGGCATGGCCTGGCTGGGCCTGGACCATGACGAGGGCCCGTTCTTCCAGATGCAGCGCATGGACCGCTACAAGGAAGTGCTGGGGCAGATGAAAGCTGCCGGGCTGGTGTATCCCTGCTACATGAGCGTGGCCGAACTCGACGCCTTGCGCGAGCGCCAGATGGCCAACAAGGAAAAGCCGCGCTACGACGGAACCTGGCGGCCCGAGCCCGGCAAGACACTGCCGCCGCCGCCCGAAGGCGTGCAGCCGGTGCTGCGATTCAAGAACCCCATCGGCGGCGTCGTGGCCTGGGACGACAAGGTCAAGGGCCGCATCGAGATCAGCAACGACGAACTGGACGACCTGGTGATCGCCAGGCCCGACGGCACCCCCACTTACAACTTTTGCGTGGTGGTCGATGACATCGACATGAGCATCACCCATGTGATCCGCGGCGACGACCACGTCAACAACACGCCGCGCCAGATCAACATCTTTCGCGCGCTCGGCAAGGAGCCGCCGGTGTACGCCCACCTGCCCACCGTGCTGAACGAGCAGGGCGAGAAGATGAGCAAGCGCAGCGGCGCCAAGCCCGTGACCCAGTATCGCGACGAAGGCTTCCTGGCGGACGCCATGGTCAATTACCTTGCGCGACTGGGCTGGTCGCACGGCGACGATGAGATCTTCAGCCGCGAGCAGTTCGTGCAGTGGTTCAACCTCGATCACCTGGGCAGGAGCGCGGCGCAGTTCGACGAAGCCAAGCTGCGCTGGGTGAATGCACAGCACCTCAAGGCCATGGCCGATGGACCGCTCGCGCAGCTGGTTGCGCAGCAACTGCAAAAGCGCGGCATCGCCGCCGACGGACCGCCTGCCCGGCATCTGCGCGCTGTTCAAGGACCGCTGCGACACGACGGTGGCGCTGGCCGACTGGGCCGCCAAGTTCTACACCCCCGTGCAGCCCGACCCGGCGGAGGTGGCCAAGCATGTTGTCGAAGGTGTGCGGCCTGCCGTAGGCATGCTGGCGGCGATGCTCGAGGTTTGCCCCTGGGAGAGGCCCGCGATTACCGAGGCGATCAAGGAAGTGCTGCGCGCCACGGGCATGAAGATGCCGCAGCTGGCCATGCCGGTGCGCGTGCTGGTGATGGGAACCGCGCAAACTCCGTCGCTGGATGCGGTGCTGGAACTGTGCGGCCGCGAGATTGTGCTCGAGCGGCTGAAGGCGGTCTAAAAAATCAGGCTATAATTCAAGGCTCGGAAATTGACGGGCTGCAGTGAAAAGGCAGGCCGGAAATAAGGGGGTATAGCTCAGCTGGGAGAGCGCTTGCATGGCATGCAAGAGGTCATCGGTTCGATCCCGTTTACCTCCACCACCGAAGTCAGTTCAGGTTTTGACCCTATCGTCTAGAGGCCTAGGACATTACCCTTTCACGGTAAGTACCGGGGTTCGAATCCCCGTAGGGTCGCCAAGTTTGCGCCGGCAGGTCTGAAGGACAGGTTGGCGACAATGAGGCAACAAGCCGGCAGCACTTGGCCCGAAAGGGCGAAAGCAGCCTACCAGGAGTGGTAGTTCAGTTGGTTAGAATACCGGCCTGTCACGCCGGGGGTCGCGGGTTCGAGTCCCGTCCACTCCGCCAGAATCAAACGGAAAACGCCCACTAGCAAGTGGGCGTTTTTTTTCCATCATCGGAGTCATCGATGACACAAAACTTGAAAATCGACGTCTACGTCGAGCTGATCTGTCCCTGGTGCCTGATCGGCAAGAGCAATCTGGCGAGCGCGTTGGAGCAGCTCGCCGAAACGGACCCGGACCTGCGCGTCCAGGTGCAGTGGCATACCGTGCAACTCATACCGGAAGTGCCGCGCGAAGGCTGGCCCTTCGCCGAGTTCTACCTGCGTCGCCTGGGGAGCCCCGAGGCGGTGCGGCAACGGCAGGCGCAGGTGAGGGCGGCAGCGGCGAAGGCCGGAGTGGAGATCGATTTCGCGCGCATCGAGCGCTTCCCGAACACCACGCTCGCTCATCGCCTGCTGGCCTTTGCCGCGAGCCAGCCATCCGTCGTGGATGCGATGTTGGATCGACTCTTCGAAGCCTACTTCCAGCGTGGCGAGAATATCGGCGACATCGACACATTGCTGGTCATCGCGCAGGAGCTGGGTCTGGATCGCGAGGCTGCGGCAGCCTGGCTCGACGCCGAGCCGACACGGCCGACCGAGTCTCCTGCAGTCTCGGGGGTTCCGCTGTTCGTATTCAACGAACAGTTTGCCCTGTCCGGCGCCCAGCCACCCGAGATGCTGCTGTCGGCCATCAGGCACAGCGTACAGGTCGGCGCGACGGCTTGACCCGTGCTCAGCGCGCGCTCGCCATGGGGTGCCGCACAAAAAAGGCGACGAGGGCGTCCGCCATGGCGCGCGGGTTCTGCAGGTGCAGCAGGTGGGTCGCATCCGGCAACACGAAGCTCTCGACGTTCGGCAGCGAGTTCTGCAAAAGCTGCTGGCGCGCGATCCAGATCGGCGACACCTCGGGACTCTTCCCGCCCATGACGGCGAGCACCGGTTGCGTGATGCGGCCCGCATCACCCGGCGTGAGCCGCCACTGCTGGAGCGCAGGAAGCTCCTGGTCAAAGAAGGTCTCGGCGTCCGCCACGCCTCGCTCGAAGGAGCCCGGCAGCGCACGCTCGAAGGCCGTGCGGTATGCCGGCCCGGACACCATGCGCATGAAGCCGTCGACCGCACCGGCCTTGTCGCCCCTGCGCCAGCTGTCCATGATCGGCACCATCGCAGCCTGGCGCGTCGCGAGCATTCGATCGGCCGTGGTTCCGACGGGCAGGGCAGGTTCGAGCAACGACAGCGTATGCACCCGCGTCGGCGCATCCAGTGCGAGCTGCAGGGCGATGTTGCCTCCGAAGAGTGACCGACGATGTGAGCCCGCGCTATCCCGAGGTGCTGCATCAGGGCGCGCACCTGGGCTGCCTGCCTGGCGATGCTGACCGGGCCCGGGACGTGACTGCTGCCGGCATAGCCGACGCGATGCAGGCTCAGTATGCGATAGCGGGTCACCAGCGCAGACTCGTCGAGCAAGGGCTGGAACCAGTCTGCGAAGAGGCCTGCGTGAAGCAGGACGACCGGCTCTCCGGTGCCCCGGATCCGGTACTCGAGTTCGACGCCGGGCTCCACGGCGGCCCGTTCGATCGGCGGCGATGCCGGCATTCCGGCCGACGCAGCACAAGCGACCCCCAGAAACAATGTTCCGACGAAGGTGCTTCCTGCATGGAGCAGCTCGCCGATACGATATGCCTTCATGTTGACCTCCGATCCGGCAGATTGCCGGTGAGGTCATTGCACCGCGACACCGAGTGCCTCGTCATGAGGCCGGCGCCCCAGCGTGCACGCCCGGCCGCAGGACTGCAGTCCTACTGCATCGCGTGGCCGAAGCCGACCTCGCGCGCCCGCACGATCACCTGAGCCCGCGTGCTCGCAGCGAGCTTGCTGAAGATGCTCGTGATGTGGTTGCGCACAGTCTTCGTCCTGATCGCCAGATGCGCGGCGATATCTTCGTTGCCAAATCCGCGCGCGATGAGTTCGACGACTTGGCGCTCGCGTTCGGTCAGGTCCTCGAAGCCGGCGTGTTCCGCGGCCTCCGGAGCGGTTTGCGGGGCGGGAAGGAATCGTCGCAGCTCGGCCACCAGGTGCGGCCAGGATGGCTCGTCCTCGAGGATCAAATGGTTGGCGCTGTCCAGGGTGACGAACTCGGCGCCCGGGATCAGCGAGGCTATGAGCTTGCCTTCCTCGTACGGCACTATCGCGTCGTCGCGCGCGTGCAGGATCAGCGCTGGACAACGAACCTGCCGTGCGAGATCGCACACGTCGATCTGCTGCCAAAGGCGCAGCATCCGCTGCGCGATCCGAGGCGATGTCGCCAAGCGCATCTTCTCGGTGAACCAGCGCCACTGCTCGGCGGTGCCACCTGGAACCATCAGCGAGGTGAATACCTGGCGAAATGCCGGCTCCTCCGTACCCCAGCCTTGCTCAATCAGTTCCAGCATCACGCGCGCCTTCTCGATCATTGCAGGCGACGAGTTGCGTCCAGTCGCCCCCGGCAGAAGCCGCCGCAGAGGACGAGATGGCTCACCCGTTCAGGATGACGCACGGCATACGCAATCGCCACCGCCGGGGCCCCGGAGATGCCCCACAGCGCGAAAGTGTCGAGCCGGGCGGCGTCGACGATCGACTCCAGGTCATGAACCCAGGCGTCGAACGACATGTCGGCGACGTCGCGTTCCGACATCCCCACGCCTCGGCAGTCGTAGCTGACGAGCTCGTGCCGGCTGGCCATCTCGGCGACCACGTGGCGCATCACCGGGCTCTCGCGATCGTGCTCGACGTGGCTGATCCATGTTGGTATTCGCACCAGGGGATGGCCGCGCCCGCAGACGGCATACGCGAGCCGGACGCCGTCGAAACTGGCGGTAAAACGGACGGGTCGCCGGAAGTCGCGCATGGCGGGACCATCTCGACTTAGCTTAGCCATGCGCCTCCCCTTTCACAAGCTGGTGAAAAGGGCGCCGCAGTCCGGTCGTTGAGTGATGTCTTTCACATTCCGGTTCACTCCGCGCGGCAACGCTTTTGGCTTAGGGGAATGTCCCAGGCGACGAAAGCACTGCAATCGAGCCCTAATCTCATCCATGCAGTACACGAAAATTCGCACGAGACAACGAGTCATCAGCTTCGGCATCGCCCTTGCTGCAGCGTGTTCAGCCCAGGCCCAGGACAAATGGGTTATCGGCCAGTCGGCGCCACTGACTGGCGGCAACGCCCAGTTCGGCAAGGACATCCGCGACGGTGCGCAAGCTTACTTTGCGATGCTCAACGCCAGGGGCGGCGTGCAGGGCCGTCAGATCGAACTGGTCACGCTGGACGACAAGAACGACCGCAAGCAGGCCGCTGCAAACGCCAAGACGCTGCTGGAAAACCACAAATTGCTGGCGCTCTTCGGCTTCGCCTCGGCCACGCTCAGCCTGGATGCCATTCCCCAGGCCGAGGCTCGGGGAGTGGCCTTCTTCGCCCCGTTCTCCGGCGCCAACCCGGTGCGCGTCAAGAACCCGGTGCTGTTCACCGTTCGGGCGTCCTACGGCGAGGAGATGGAGAAGATCCTGGATTTCTGGGTGAGCCTGGGCCTCAAGCGCGTGAGCGTCGTGCACTACGAAGACGAAGTGGGCAAGCAGAACTTCGGGGTGGTGGCCCAGTACCTGAAGAAGATCAACCTGACGCCCCAGGCGGTTCCCCTCAAGCGCAACGCCAGTGTCGGCAAGGCGGAAGCGGACCTGCTGATGGCGCAAACGCCGGAGTTCGTGATCAGCACCGTTCTGTCGGGTGCCGCCGCGCAGATGCAGAAGGAGCTGATGCAAGTAGGGCGCATCGTGCCTACGTCCAGCCTGTCCTTTGTCGGCGCCGACCAGTTCATCAAGGCGGCAGGCACTGATGGCGCGGGCGTGTCCATCACGCAGGTGGTGCCCAACCCAACGTCATCGATTCCGGTGGTTCGCGAGTGCGCCAAAGCGCTCGAGGCCGCCGGCAGCACGGCGCCGATGAACAGCACGCAGCTCGAAGCCTGCATGGCGGCCAAGGTGCTGGCCGAGGGAATCCGCCGCGCCAAGAAGCCCGTCAACAACGACAGCGTGTTGGACGCGTTGACCAATCTGGGCCGCTACGATCTGGGTGGGCACACCATCACGTTCAGTGCGGGTGCGCAGCACGGAAGCAGGTTCGTCGACCTGGCCATGGTCACACGCGACGGCAGACTGTCGTCGCGGTAGCGTTCGGCTTCCCGGGCGGACTTCAATCGTTCGGCTGATTCATAGAGCAGCGCCGGTTGCAGGCCACCGATCAGCCACGTTTTTACCACTCATCAAGACCCATCACGACATAAGAAGCAGCCTACCTCGCGCAACCCGTGCCGCCTACGGCAAAATCGGATGTCCACAGATAGAGTAAATCCCGCCGCCTTTGCTGGACCTCTGCTGAACACACCAATATGTCGCAACGTCACGGGATCTGATCATGGATGCCGCCCGGGTGTTCGTATGGCGGGTCAGGCTCTTCCTCCTCGCGCTAGTCGTGGGGCTGATCGGAGTCGATGCGGAGCGACGGACACCAGTGCCTCAGGCAATCCAGCCAGCCCAACCCAGCCCGACCGTCACACCGCTTGCTGCGCTTCCGGTCAAGGCCGAACCCGTCAAGCTTGGCAGCAGCCCTGTTTCCCGGTCCCAGTCTGAGCCTGCCCCGCAGGCACGGCCGAGAATGGCTGTAGCGCCGTCAGCCGAACCGCGCTGTTCGGGGCGGACAGCTAAATCGACCGACAGCCACGCTTCCCGCAAGTCGACCAGGGCGCAAAAGTCCATTGATTGCAAACCCGCCACAGGCGCTCCTGCGAACATCAAGGTTGAGGTTCCCGGGCGAGGGAAACCGTCCACTCCGTTGACCAGGAAGCGCGAGCGTATCGGCGCCCAGCCCGTCGCTACGCCACGCGCGATCGAGGTGACTTCGGATCGCCATCCAAAAGGTCCAACTCCTTCTTGAGCGCCGCGATCAGTTGGGAAACCCCCGGTTCGGCCATCATCGAGAAATGCGAGCCCGCGATCCTGGTGACGCGGATGTCGCCGCTGATGTGCTCGTCCCAACCTAACGTATCGCCGGCGCCCAAGTATTGGGTTTCGGCCTGGGTCGCCTTGAACAGCGCGATGGACCCATCGAAGGGCGAGGGTTGGTAGC
>CAVRNE010000067.1:0-5931 GCA_963722025.1 uncultured beta proteobacterium | reverse complement strand
GGGAAGGAACCTCCACCGGAGCGACGGTCATGGGTCCGATGCTTATTGGCGTGACCACGGTTTCAAGTTGTCGCAGCAGGCCGCCGCCGGCTACGCTGCCGCTTGTGCTGCCAAAGCCCATCATGCGGGCCTGGCAAGCGGCTTTTTCCTCACCCTCGAGGACATTGCAGCGTGCCGCTGCGTTCGATTCGAAGCTGGCGCCCGCGTTGTCGAGCACGCCGCGCTTCTTGTCTGCCTGCGCATTGCGGGCTTCTCTGAGACAAGTGTCGCGGTCCTGCTGGGTCTTGCCGCTCATGCAGGCCTTGACTTCCTGCTGGTAGTCGCCCGAGGCGTCGATGCCCGTGGTTCCGGTGGCAACCTGGGCGCCGGCAGCCGCCATCGCCAGCAATGCGGCCGCACCGAAGGTCCCAAGGCAAGGCCGGGCGATAACGGGTGTTCTCAAATGGACCTCCTCGCAATCAACTTCCGCTGGTGCCGCACGCATCGCGGCGCGGACCCGGCATCGGAGAGACGCCGCGCTCCTTGGCGCGCTCCACCATCAACTTCCGATGTTCCTCGATCATCTGGCGGCATTCCTCAGGCGTCCTGGCCGAATGCAGGCGTTGCCAATGCTGGTCCCGCTCTGCGGGAGTCATCATCCCCCACCCCGGTGTGTAGTCGCTGCCGGCCCACGGCCATCTGCCGTGAGGGCCTGGGCCGTAACCAGAGCCTGGGCCCATCCCAGAGCCAGGGCCCATCCCAGGGCCTGGGCCCATCCCGGGGCCATAGCCCGGGCCGTAGCCGGAGCCTGCCGGGGCGGGCGGGTTCTGCTGCGCCGAAACGCAGCCTGCAACGAGAATCGCTGCCGCCAGCGCGGTCAAGCGTGAAATGGTAGTGCGCATGAGCATCTCCTTCGAGCGTGTGCCTCACATAAAGATAGGCGCGATCGGGCGTCTCGCATTGACCTGAGTCAACTGGATGCGACAGCCTGGGGCGTTCCGCGGGCCGCGTCGCTGTTGCGATCGACGTGCGCGATCCGTCCGTCGTTCAAGTGGTACACGGTGTCGAAGCCCGCGATCATCCTGTGGTCGTGCGTGACCGTGATCACCGCGGAGCGTCGCTCGCGCGCGATGCGGCGCAACAGCGCCATGACCTTGAGTCCGCGCTCCGTATCGAGCGCCGCAGTGGGCTCGTCCGCAAGCACCAGCACCGGCTCGTTGGAGAGCGCCCTGGCGATGGCGATGCGCTGCTGCTCGCCTCCGGAAAGCCGGGACGGCAGCGCGCCTGCAAGCTTCCCGATATCCAGGTAGTCGAGCAGTTCCTGCGCGCGCTGCGCCGCCTCGCGCCTGCGCACACCATTCAGGCGCGGCACCAAGGCGACGTTCTCGCGCGCGTCCAGGAACGGGATCAGGTTGTGCTGCTGGAAGATGAAGCCGATGCGTTGGCGGCGAAAGGCGCGGATATCCATTCCGGTGGGGCCCTCGTCGTGCAGGCGTTCGCCGGCGATCGTGATCCGGCCGGTGGTCGGCGACTGGATCATCGCGATGGCCAGCAGCAGCGTGCTCTTGCCCGAACCGCTCGGTCCGACCAGCGCCGCCAGTTCGCCGGCCTCGACGGTCAGCGACGTGGGCCTGAGAGCGTACACCGCGCTGTCGCCGGTGCCGAAAGTCTGGCTGACGTTCTCGATCTCCAGCACCGCCATGTCATCCTCCCAGCGCGAGCTGCGGTGGCGTGCGCAGGGCGAGCCACACGGCCAGCAGGCTCGCCAGCAGGCCTCCGACGACCATCACGGCGAAGGTGGCCCCTGTCTCGAAGGCCGTGAACGCCAGGGTTCGCGGGAATCCGGGCCTCACGAATTCACGCAGGAGGTACGCGCCGGCGAACCCACCCAGCGTCAGCAGCAGGGATTGAGTGACGATCATGCGCACGATCAGGTGATTGGGCGCGCCGATCAGCTTCAGTGTCGCGATCGCCCGGATCTTCTCGATCGTGAGCACATACACGATCAGCGCCATGATGACGATCGAGACGAGCACCAGCAAGCCGCGAAACAGCCCGAGCACGGCGGACATGCGGCTGAGGCGTCCCTCCAGCATGAGGCTGCGCTCCTGCTGCGTCGTGTAGACCTCGAAGTGCAGCCAGTCGTCGATGTGCCGCGCCACCAGGGTGCCGTCCGCCCCGGGCGCCAGCCGCACCAGGACCGCATTGATCGTGCTGCTCCCCTGCGTCAGCAGCGGCAGCAGCGCGTTCGCCAAGCCATCGCGGACTCCGTGCCGCTCCAGCTGCGCCAGCGCCGCCGCGCGTGCTGCGACGACGGCATGGTTGTCCTGTTCGAACTGGAACTTCTGCGCGTCAGGCAGCGAGAGGTAGATCAGGGGATTGCCGCTCGCGTCGACCGCGCCTTGGGTGGTGCCGACCACGCGGTAGCTGTCTTTTCCCAAGGTGAAGAGCTCGCCCAGGCGCAGGCCGAGCTTGCGGTCGGCCACCATTTCCCAGTGCGCCGACTGAAGGGTGCGGCCTTCGGCCAGCCGGCCAGGCCCGCCAAGTCCGCCGAACACGTCGTAGCCGACCACGGTGAACTGCTGGCTGGAGTCTCCGAGGATGCGCTGCGCGGTATAGATGACCAAGGGGCTGGCCCTCTGCACGCCGGGAGTGGCGGCCACGCTGCGATGGCTGTCCAGGGGCATGCGGGAGGATTCGTTGAACGGGCCGCCCCGCCCTCCTTCCACGACCCACAGGTCGGTGGCCGTGTTCTCGATCAGCCAGACGCCATCCTCGATGTTGCCGCGGTAGATGCCGTTCATGATCAGCACGATGGCCAGCAGCATCGCCACCCCCGCGATCGTCGCAAGAAAGCGGCCGAGGTGGCGGCGGATGTCCTTCAGGGCGAGTTCCACGGCGTGGCTGCCTTCCCTGTGCTCAAAGACGGCGCCGGCCGGACGCGCTGCCCCGCCTGCGCGTCGGCGGCGCGCGCCACCACGGTGTCCCCTTCGGCGAGACCGGCGAGCACGAGCACCCGCTTCTCCGACTCCGCTCCCACGCGGACCGGAACGAACCGGGTGCGGCCCTCCACGACCTGGAGCACGCCGGGCTGGCCGCCCGGGCCCGGGGTGATGGCGCTCGCGGGCAGCACCAATCCCTGCTCGCGGCCCACGTCGATGCGGACCTCCGCCTCCTGGTCGATGGCGAGCCTGGGGGGCGGAGCCGCGAACGCGACGTGCACCTCGAGCTCACGCGTCGCCGCGTCCGACTGCAGGGCGATCCGTTCCACCCGGCCCGGCAAGTACGCTGCCGCTGCGCAGCCGGATCGTGGCCGGTTGGCCCACGGCGATGCGCTCCAGCATGGCCTCGTCCACGCGGGTGCCCACCCACAAGGTGGTGGGATCGACCAGGCGCAGGATGGGGGTGCCGGGCCCCACGGTGCTGCCAGGCTCGACGAGCCGCTGCACCACGTGGCCGGCCATGGGCGCTGTCAGGCGCGTATAGCCCACCTGCGCTCGCGCGATGGCCAGTTCCTCTGCCAGCCCAGCCAGGTCGGCCTGGCGCGCGGCCCGGGTGGCTTCGGCGCTTTGCAGGGCGGCCTCGGAGGCGCGGGCGCCGGCCACCGAAACGTCGAGGGAGGCCACCGAGAGGAAGCCCTTGGCATGAAGGTCCACGTCGCGGTTCGCGCGCGCCCGGGCGAGGTCCAGGTCGGCAATGGCCTTGGCCACGCCGGCCGCCGCGGCATCCACCTGGCGGGCGATGGACTCCTGCTGCCGGCGCACCGCCGCATGGCGCGCGGCGAGGTCGCGGCCTTCCAGCGTGACGAGCAGTTGTCCCGGCCGGACCACGTCGCCGACATCGACCGCGACGTCCAACACGGTGGACGTGATGCGGGCGCTGATGGTGACCGGCACGCGGGCCTGGACCGTGCCGGGCCCGGTGACCTGCGCGAGCACGTTGCCCCGCTCTACCGCGATCAGCGGCACCGCTGTGACGCCCCAGGCGCGCCAGGCGAAGAACACCGCGGCCGCCGCCAGCAAGGCGGCGGTGGCGAGGATGCTCAAGCGTAGGCGATTCTTCAACGGGCAGCTCCGGTCAGGTACAAGGCGACTCTAGGGTCCCGTGCCGGTCGGTCCTTGACCTACGTCAATCACCGCGCGTTCAAGGGGCGTGCTTCGCCTTCGCCGGCTTGCTGCCTGCTCGATCCAGCAGCTGGAAGCCCAGCATGCCCACCACCATCGCGGCCACGAAGACTGCCGCCTTCAGCTCGCCGCTGGCCAGGGTGACGATGCCCGGGCCCGGGCAGAAGCCGGCCAGGCCCCAGCCGGCGCCGAAGATCAGCGAACCGACCACGAGCCGCTTGTCGATGTCGCGCGAGGTCGGCATCTGCATGACGCCGCCGAAGAAGGTGGTGGACCGGCGCTTGGCGAGCGCGAAAGCGAACACGCCCACGGCGATCGCCCCGCCCATCACGAAGGCAAGCGAGGGATCCCAGGTGCCGAACAGGTCGAGGAAGCCCTGGACCTTGCCCGGGTCGGTCATGCCCGACAGTAGCAGGCCCCAGCCGAACAGCAGGCCGACAAGAAATTCGAGAGCGCGGTGCATAGGGATGCTCCTCACAGGTGACGGATCAGGAAAACGGTCAGGAAGCCCGCGGCCATGAAGGCCAGCGTGGCCACCAGCGAGCGGGGCGACAGGCGGGACAGCCCGCACACGCCGTGGCCGCTGGTACAGCCGGAGCCATAGCGCGTGCCGAAGCCGACCAGCAGGCCGGCGGCGACGATGGCGCCGTAGCCCGCGTCGATGCGCGGTGCGGACAGGAAGCCCGCGGGTGCCAGCAGTGCGAACGTGGCAGGGGCGGCGAGCATCCCCAGCAGGAAGGCGATGCGCCAGCCGGTATCGCCCGACCGCGGCGAGAGCAGCCCGCCCAGGATGCCGCTGATGCCGAGGATGCGGCCGTTGAACAGGATGAAGATGGCAGAGGCCACCCCCAGCAGCACGCCGCCCGCGAGCGACGCCCAGGGCGTGAAATGGGTCCAGTCTATGCTCATGGTGTCACTCCTTTGTTTCGTCTTGGACTTGGCGCGCGCCCCGCTCTTGGTGGGGGAGCCGTCGGCGCAGCAGAACTGCAGGTACAGGGTCTCGATCACGGCCATGGCCTTGTCGCTCGCCAGCGAGTAATAGATGTTCTTTCCCTCGCGACGGGTGGTCACGAGCTCCTCCTCGCGCAGCACGGTCAGCTGCTGCGACAGGGTGGGCTGCACGATCCCGAGCGCCTCCTCGAGCTGCCCGACGCGGGCTTCGCCCTGAGAGAGGTAGCAGAGGATCAGCAGCCTGTCGGGGTTGGACAGGGTTTTCAGGAGAGCGCAGGCCTCGCGCGCGGCGGCCTGCATCTGCGCGAGAGGAAGAGGCAAGGCGGTTGTTGTCATCGCGGGCTCATTTCAGTTACGTTGATGATAGTCTATTGACTTTCAATCTATCTGTCAATATATTATCAACAGCTTATCAAAAGGAAGCCACCATGTCCCAGTCCCCCCGCCCCCAGGTCCACGGCATCTTCGATCCCGCCACCTGGACCGTCACTTATGTTGTGCACGACGGCCCCGGCACGGCCTGCGCGATCGTGGACTCCGTGCTCGACTATGACCCCAAGTCGGGCCGCACCCGCACCGCGTCCGCCGACAAGGTGATCGAGTACGTGCAGGCCAACCGCCTGCGGGTCGAGTGGATCCTGGAAACGCACGCGCACGCCGACCACCTGACTGCAGCCCCTTATCTCAAGGCGAAGCTGGGCGGCCGCACCGGCATCGGCGAACACATCGCGACGGTGCAGAAGGTCTTCAAGGGCATCTTCAACCTCGAGCCGGCCTTCCGCCAGGACGGCTCCCAGTTCGACCACCTGTTCCGCGACGGCGAGGAATTCCGCATAGGCGAGCTCACGGGACATGTCATGCACGTACCCGGCCACAC
>CAVRNE010000066.1:0-40392 GCA_963722025.1 uncultured beta proteobacterium | reverse complement strand
ATTCCCTCCTTCGGCTGACACGGTGCCTCCAGCGCGGCTGCTAGAAAAAGAGGCATCCGGGAGAACCCATCATGCTCAGCCCCAAACACCTCTACAAGCTCTTCGTCAAGGCCGGCAAGGCCTGGGTGGATGATTTCGCGCCCAGCATGGGGGCGGCCATCTCCTACTACACCGTCTTCTCACTGGCCCCGCTGCTGATCATCGTGATCGCCATGGCCGGCGCGGTGTTCGGCCGCGAGGCGGTGCAGGGGCAGATCGTGGCTCAGATTTCCGGGCTGATAGGGCAGGAAGGGGCCAGCCTCATCCAGGGGATCGTGGCCAGCGCCAGCGAAACCGACAAGGGGCTGGTTGCCGGGCTGATCAGCCTGGGCGTGCTGTTGATCGGCGCCACCACGGTGTTTGCAGAGCTGCAAAGCGCGCTCGATCGCATCTGGCACGTGCCGGAGGCGGAAAAGCCGCAAGGCATCTGGGCCATTCTGCGGGCACGGCTGCTGTCTTTCGGGCTGATCCTGGGCCTGGTGTTCCTGTTGATGGTGTCGCTGGCCGTGAGCACGGCCATCGCCGCACTGGACACTTGGGTCAACGGGCTGTTCCCGGGGTGGGAAGCGACGCTGCAGGTGGTGAACATCGTGGTGTCCATGGGCTTCACCACCCTGCTCTTCGCCATGATCTTCAAGCTGATGCCCACGGCGCGCATCGCCTGGCGCGACGTATGGACGGGCGCTTTCGTCACGGCCATCCTGTTCGAAGTGGGCAAGTTGCTGATCAGCCTTTACCTGGGCAAGAGCGGAGTGACGGAATCGTTCGCCGCCGCCGGTTCGTTGGTGGTGTTGCTGGCGTGGGTGTATTACGCGGCGCAGATCTTTTTGCTGGGTGCCGAGTTCACCAAGATGTATGCCGACGAACACGGCTCGCTGTCGGCCGCCAAGGCCGTGACAGGCACGGCGGCGACGGCGGTTGCGGGCATACCGCCCGAGGTGCCCCCTGCCCGGCCGGCCAGGGCAGCCCCTGCGATGCCGCCGGCTGTCGCATCGATATCCACGACGACCGTGGTCAGGGTGCCGCTGCAGGCGGCGAAGGCGGCGCTGATTTCGGAGGTGATCGCGCTGGTGATGGTGTCGGTGGCGGGCGCCGTGTTGTCGAACCGCAGAAAGGGCTTGCAGAAAAAACTGCGCTGGGCAAGGCGCACGCACTGAGTCAAGCACGCGTGTTTGCCTCGGGCAACACCGGTCGTGTAAAGGTGTGTTCCCTCGCCGACGCCGAACTAAAATCGCGCCTCTTCCGTCTGTTCGCCACCCCTGATTCATGTTCAAAACCGCATCTTTTTTTCGCATCGGTCCCGATTTCCTCCTCCCTCCCCTTGACGCCCTGGAAGAAGCCTTGCATGCAGCGCGCTTCGTGCCCTGCGGCGCCACACAACCCGAGTCGCATGGCTGGGTGCCGCCGCGCGGCAAGAAGAGCATCACCCTGGCCGAAAGCGTAGGCGGCCAGGTCATTCTCAATCTGTGCATAGAGCGGCGCGCCCTGCCCGCCTCCGCCGTGAAGGCCGGCGTCGATGAACGCGTCGAGAAATTCATGAAGGAGACCGGCCAGGAGCGGGTCAGCGCCAAGATCAAGAAGGAGTTCAAGGAAGAAGTCGTGCTCGACTTGCTGCCGCGGGCCTTCACCAAGCGCTCCAATACCCTGCTGTGGATAGACGCCGCCAACAAGCTGCTGGTGGTGGGCACGGGCAGCCTGACCGGCGCCGACAAGGTGATCACCGCCCTGGTGGAGGCGCTGAGCGCCGTGCCGGGCTCGCGGCCCGCCATCGGCTTCAAGCCGGTGCAGACGAATACGTCGGCGGCGGTTTCGATGTCGCAGTGGCTCTCCAGCCGGGAAGCGCCGTTCAACTTCACGGTGGACCGCGACTGCGAGCTGAAGACGCCGGACGAACACAAATCGACGGTTCGCTATTCGCGCCACACGCTGGAGATCGAAGAAGTGCCGCAGCACATCGCCGCCGGCAAGGTGCCGACGCAGCTGGCCATGACGTGGAACGACCGGCTGTCGTTCGTGCTGACCGAGTCGGCGCAGGTGAAGAAGATCCAGCTGCTCGACGTGGTGCTGGACGGCGTGCAGAAAGGCGGCAAGGATGATGACGGCTTCGATACCGACGCCGCGATCATCACCGGCGAGTTGTCGGGGTTGATCCCGGATCTGCTGGATGCGTTGGGTGGGGAGATGGTGGAGGCCGCGCCGGCTGCGGCTTGAGGCTGTCATACGCCGGACTTGATCCGGCATCCATCTTCATGCGCCAACATGGATTGCGGGTCAAGCCCGCAATGACAACTACCCGGCTGTCATGCCGGACTTGATCCGGCATCCATCTGCGCGCCAACTCGGCTGTACCCGGAAGGCGGAGTAACACCTGACGCAGGCAAACGCTGATATAAACCAATCACTTACGAGCTCAGCCTCGGCGGCTTCTGGAAACGCAGGATTGGCCTCCTGCCGAAAGAAAGGAGCGAAGAATGATCGACGCAAAGAATGCACCCTATGGGGTGTTGCTGCTACGGGTGAGCATGGGCATCCTGTTCATTCTCCACGGCGTCTATCTCAAAGCCTTTGTGTTCGGGATGGCGAACGCCGGGAAATTCTTCGCCTCGATGGGCCTGCCGGACTGGTTCGCCTGGGTCGTCATGCTGTACGAGACGATTGGCGGACTGGCGCTCATTTTCGGGATCTACACACGATGGGTCGCGGCCTTTCTTGGAGTTCACCTGCTCTTTGCTGCCTACCTGGGTCATGCCGCAAACGGCTGGAATTTCACCAATAAAGGCGGTGGCTACGAATTTCCCGTGTTCTGGGCCATCGCGTGCTTCGCAGTCGCGCTCCTCGTGCAATCGGACGAACGCTCGAAGGTGGTCGGCTAGGCCGGCGTGAGGCCGAGGGGCTCGGGTAAGTCGCCAATGCCCCAGATCGAACAACGTCTCGCCGCGCTGGGCCTTGTTCTGCCTGAACCCATCAAGCCTCCACCGGGCGTCGCCCTGCCCTTCCAGTTCGTGCGTATCGTGGGCAATCGCGGCTACATCTCAGGTCACGGCCCTCAAAACCCTGACGGATCGATCGCCGAGCCGCTCGGCAAGCTTGGGCGCGATCTGACGATCGAGCAAGGTTACGCAGCAGCGCGACTTACCGCTTTGTCCATCTTGGGCAGCCTCAAGCGCAGCCTGGGCGACTTGGACCGTGTGACGCAATGGATCCGCGTGTTTGGCATGGTGAACTCGGGGCCGGGGTTCAACAAGCAGCCGATCGTGATCAACGGGTTTTCCGACCTGATCCTGGAGCTTTGGGGTGCGCAGGCCGGCGCGCACTCGCGCAGTGCCGTCGGTATGGCGGAGCTTCCCTTCGACATACCGGTGGAGATCGAGGGCGAGGTTGAAATTGCGCTTTAGCGGGGACTCCAGACATGCAAGTCGAACAGTTCGAAATCGAACATCGTTTCCGTGGCCCGCCTCGATCGGGAAACGGCGGCTACACGTGCGGCCGCCTTGCCAGGCATCTGCAAGGCACGGTCGCGGTGCGGCTCAAGGCACCACCACCCCTCAACGCCGAACTGCGCCTCGAATCCACCGAGGACGAAGCCCGCCTCTTCCACGAGGCAACGCTCGTTGCTGAAGCGAAGCGTTCGCAACTGAATCTACAGGCACCGCCATGCCCCTCCTTCGAGGAGGCGGAGCAAGCGGCACAGTCATTCATTGGATTCAAGAACCATCGGTTTCCCGGCTGCTTTGTCTGCGGGCCAGAGCGTACGGGAGGCGATGGCCTGTGCATCTTTCCCGGCTCCCTGAACGGCACCTCGACGTTCGCCGCGCCTTGGACGCCCGACCTTTCGCTCGCCGACGAATCCGGGAACGTGAAACCGGAGTTTCTCTGGTCAGCGCTGGACTGCACGGGTGCCTTCGCGCTCTTTCCGCTGCCCGACGACATCGCCATCGTTCTGGGCGAACTGGCCACCTCCATCCGGGAAGTCGTCAAGCCAGGGGAACGTTGCGTTGTCCTGGGCTGGCCTTTGGGAGTGGAAGGTCGCAAGCATCTCGCCGGCACCGCCATCTATGGACCGAACGGTCGCCTCGCCGCCTTGGCCCGGGCTGTCTGGATCGAAGTACCCGTGAGCACCTGGAATTGATCCAATGCAGAAATCGGCACCAGCAAGCAATCCTGACGCCTACATCGGCTCGCTGAGCGGCTGGCAACGTCGCTATGCCGAAGCCTTGCGTTCAGCCGTCAGCAGCGCGGCCCCGCTTCAAGAGTCGGTCAAGTGGGGCCACCTCGTGTACTTTTCGAATGGGCCTGTGCTGCTTATCCGGGCTGAGGAGAAGCGTGTCCTCTTTGGCTTTTGGCGGGGCAAGCGCCTGCGGGGATATCGAGCCTCGTCTCAAGCCTGGTGGCAAGTTCGAATTGGCAACACTCGAACTGGTCGAGGGAACCCCTCTGGATCGCTCAACAGTGGTCAATCTGGTGAAAGAGGCGGTCGCATTGAACGCCACTGTGGGTGATCCTACGCGTCGCCCGCACTGAACCGGTAAATCGTCGTGCCGCTGAACCACTCGCCCGGGCGCAGCACCGTGCTCGGGAAATGCGGATGGTTGGGCGAATCGGGGTGGTGCGCGGGCTCCAGGCAAAGGGCGCTGCGCCGCTCATAGAGATGGCCGCCCTTGCCGACGTCGCGGGGCGCGATGCCCTCGAGGTTGTTGCCGCCATAGAAGACCAGGCCCGGCTCCGTACTGAGAACTTCCATGATGCGGCCGGACACCGGTTCGTGCAGCCGTGCGGCCAGCCCCAGCCGGCCGAGCGGCTTGTCGATCACCCAGTTGTGGTCGTAGCCGACATGCGGCTCGAAATACCGCGCCGCATCCGCCACGTGCTCACCGATCGCACGCTGCCGCCGGAAGTCCATGGGCGTTCCCGCCACGGCGCGTATCTCACCGGTGGGGATCTGGTCCTTACCCACAGGCGTGAACGTCTCGGCATTGATCATCAGCTCGTGGCGCGCCAGCGATTGCGCATTGGTGTTGCTGTGGCCCGCGAGATTGAAGAACACATGCGAGGTCATGTTGACGACGGTCGGGCTGTCGGTGACGGCGTCGTAGTGGATCAGCAGCTCGTTTTGCTCGGTCACCTGATAGACCACGCGCGACATCAGGTTGCCGGGAAAGCCATCGACCTTGCTCTCGTAGTACATCGTCAGGTCGGCCGTCGCGGCATCGCGCTGCACTGCATCGAAAACACGGTAGCGCGAGCCCTTCGGCCCGCCATGCAGGCTGTTGCCGTTGTTGTTGGGTTCCACCGCGTACTCCACGCCGTCCAGCGTGAAGCGTCCTTTCGCGATGCGGTTGGCAAAGCGCCCGACGAAAGCACCCATGCTGGCCTGGCCGTCGATCACGCCCTGGATGTTGTCGTAGCCCAGCGCCACGTCGTCCATCCTGCCGTTGCGGTCGGGCACGACGATCTGCAGGATCTTGCCGCCCAGGTTGGTGAAGCTCACGCTCATGCCGCGGCTGTTGTGCAGGGTGATGAGGCAGGTCGGCTTGCCGTCGACCTCAGCGTCGAAGTCGCGGGCGTGCAGCTGCGGGTGGGTCATGGCTGACCTAGAACCCGGCGGCCAGGCCGTCGCGGCGCGAATCCGAAGCGGCGATGTAGCCTTCGCGCCTGGGGTCGCCCGCGCGCCAGATGAACTGGCCGGCGCCGAAGTCCTGGTAGCTGTCGTTGATCACTTCCACGACGTGGCCGCGCGCCTGCAGTTCGCGCACGGTCGCGTTGTCCAGCTGCTGCTCCGCGTTGATCTCCAGGCCCGCGTTGTAGCGCCAGCGCGGCGCGTCGCAGGCAGTCTGCGGACTCTGCTTGTAGTCGAGCATGCGCACCAGCGTCTGCATGTGGCCTTGCGGCTGCATGTTGCCGCCCATCACACCGAAGCTCATCACCGGTTGGCCGTCCTTGGTAAGGAAGGCCGGGATGATGGTGTGGAACGGCCGCTTGCCGGGCGCCACCTGGTTGGGGCCCGGGTTCAGGCTGAAACCGTGGCCGCGATTTTGCAGGCTGATGCCGAAGGTCGGCTCGACGCAACCCGAGCCGAAGCCCATGAAGTTGCTCTGGATGAAGCTGACCATCATGCCGCTCTCGTCGGCCGTGGTGAGGTAGATGGTGCCGCCCTTGACGGGGTTGCCCGGGCCGAAGGTCCTGCGCGCGTTTCATGTCGATGAGCTTGGCGCGGCTGGCCAGGTAGGCGTCGTCCAGCATCTGCTCGGCGGTCACTTCCATGCTGGCAGGCTCGGCCACGTACCGGTAGGTATCGGCGAACGCGAGCTTCATCGCTTCGATCTGCAGGTGCTGCGAATCCGGGCCGTCCACCGGCATGCTCGCCAGATCGAACTTCTGCAGGATGCCCAGCGCGATCAAGGCGGCGATGCCCTGGCCGTTGGGCGGAATCTCGTGCAGCGTGTGGCCGCGGTAGTTCTTGCCGATGGGCTTGACCCATTCGGGCTTGTAGGCGGCGAAGTCCCGGGCCGTGATGCCGCCGCCGTTGTCCGCCGCGAATTTCTCTATGGCTTGCGCGATCTCTCCGCCGTAGAAGGCCTCGCCCCTGCTCTGCGCGATGGACCGCAGGCCTCGCGCTGCCGCCTGGAACTGGAACAGCTCGCCGACCTTGGGCGCCCTGCCCCACGGCAGGAAGGCCTGGGCAAAGCCGGGCAGCTTGCCCAGCTCCGGCGTGGCAGCGGCCCATTTCTGTTGCACCACGATGGGCAAGAGGTAGCCGCGCTCCGCGATCTCGATGGCCGGCTCCATCAGGTCGGCGAAGGGCAGCTTGCCGAAGCGCTCGCTCATCGCCACCCAGCCGGCCACGGCGCCCGGCACCGTCACGGAGTCGATGCCGCGCTTGGGCGGCGTCTTGGCGTCGGTTCCGTACTTGCGCTTGAAGTAGTCGGGCGTCCAGGTGGCGGGCGCGCCCCCCGAGGCATTGAGCCCATGCAACTCCTTGCCATCCCACAGGATCGCGAATGCGTCGCTGCCCAGGCCATTGCTCACCGGCTCGCACACGGTCATGGCGGCGGCCGCGGCGATGGCGGCATCCACCGCGTTGCCGCGCTTCCACAACATGCGCAGTCCTGCCTGGGCTGCCAGCGGGTGCGAGGTGGACACCACATTGCGCGCGAAGACCGGCAGGCGCGCGGTGGGATAGGGATTGTGGAAATTGAAGTTCATGGGGTACTGCTGGATGGGTTACTCGGCGGCGATCTTCCGTTCGATGATGATCTTCTTCCACTTCGCACGATCGGCGTCGGCCATCGTCGCGAACTGCTGCGGCGTGCCGCCCACAGGCTCGATGCCCAATCGCGCCAGCCGGTCCTTCACGTCGGCCTCTTGCAGGGCCTGGTTGATGCCGGTGCTCAACCGCGCGACGATGTCGGCGGGCAGGCCCTTGGGGCCGTACAGGCCGAACCAGGTGACGGACTCGTAGCCCGGCACGGTTTCGGAGATGGCGGGCAGTTCGGGCAGCAAGGGCGAGCGCTTGAGCGAGGTGATCCCCAGCGCCCGCAGCCGGCCTTCCTTCACGTGCGGCAAGCCGCTGGGCAGCGAGTCGAACAGCACGTCGACTTTGCCGCTCACCAGATCCGGGATGGCCAGGGCCGTGCCGCGGTAGGGAATGTGCACCAGGAACAGCTCGGTCTGGGCCTTGAAGTACTCGGAGGTGAGGTGAACGATGGTGCCGTTGCCGCTGCTCGCGTAGTTGAGCTTGCCGGGGTTCTTCCTCGCGTAGTCCACCCATTCCTTCACCGTTTTGGCGGGCGAGGTGTTGGGCACGACCATGATGCTGGGGGCGTTGCCCACGTGCGAGATGGGCGTGAAATCGGCCACCGCGTCGTAGGGAAGCTTGTTGCCGAAGCTGGGGGCTATGGAATGCGTGCTGCTGGTCGCCAGCAGCAGCGTGTAGCCGTCGGCGGGCGCCTTGGCCGCCAGGTCGGAGCCGATGGTGCCGCCGGCGCCCGGCTTGTTGTCCACGACGATGTTGGTGGCCAGCTTTTCGCCGAGCTTTTGCGAAACGGCGCGGGCAAAGATGTCCGTGGCGCCGCCGGCCGGGAACGGCACGACCAAACGGATGGGTTTGTTGGGATAGGTTTGGGCCACTGCGGCGGCGCCGGCCAGCGCCAGCGCGCCGGCAACCAGGAAGCTTCGTTTTTTCATGGGGTCTCCTCGGTTGAAACCTCATTATTGCGCCGGCGCTAGACTTGGCGCCGATGAGGAAAGAAAACATAGGACCATTTTTCGCGACCCTGCAAGCGGCCAACCCGCTGCCGGAGACCGAGCTGGAATACACCAGCGCTTTCGAACTACTCACGGCCGTCCTGTTGTCGGCGCAAGCCACCGACGTCGGCGTGAACAAGGCAACCCGCAGGCTGTTCCCGGTCGCCAGCACGCCGCAGGCCATCCTGGACCTGGGGCTCGAGCGGCTGGAGGACTACATCAAGACCATTGGCCTGTACCGCACCAAGGCCAGGAACCTGATGGAGACCTGCCGCATCCTGGTGGAGCAGTACGGGGGCGAGGTCCCGCGCACGCGCGAAGCGCTGGAGTCATTGCCTGGTGTGGGCCGCAAGACCGCCAACGTGGTGCTGAACGTGATCTTCGGCGAAGAGACCATGGCGGTGGACACGCACATCTTCCGGGTCAGCAACCGCACCGGCCTGGCGCCGGGCAAGAACCCGCTGGAAGTGGAGACGGCGTTGATGAAGCGCGTGCCCAAGGAATTCATGTCCCATGCGCATCATTGGCTTATCCTGCATGGGCGGTACGTGTGCGTGGCGCGCACGCCCCGCTGCTGGGAATGCGCCGTGATCCAGTATTGCGATTACCAGCCCAAGACGCCGCCGCCTGGGGCAAGTCGGCGCACCATCGGTTTGCCACCAGGCCGCCAGAGAGCAGCCAGCTGAAGGAACGCGGCTTCTTTTCGTCGGGGCGGGTGATGCGCAACTCGATCCACTCGGGCCGCGGTTCCACCGCGATGAACTTCAGCACGCCCGAACGATGATTGCCTTCGGAAGGGGCGCCCTCCCAGATCAAGGCTTTGTACTTGTTGCCCGCCGGATCGACCAGTACGGCGTTGGCGACCAGGTCGTCGGGCGAGATCGCGACGTGCTCGACCTCAGTACGACGGCGAAGTCCCAGACGCTTGCATCGGGACCGAGATTGCCGGCGGTGGCAGCAACGGTCACGCCGTTGACGGTGCTCTTCTGCGTGACCACGTGCGCCGGCACGGCCAGCGCAATGAACGCCAGCCAGCACGAGGAAGAAGATTCGGCGTTCCATACTGCTAAGGTAGCCGACTCCCGCGCTCGCGGGATGACGTGAATCAATCCCTTGCAGAAATTGCAGACGATCGCATCGCAGGCTTGGACGGCATGTCCATTGCGAGTGGCATGACAGCCGATGGATGCCATTTCTCAGAGCCCGCGCCAACCACCCCCCAAGCGACTGGATCAACGCCACCGCCGCGACCTGCCGATCCGATTGCGCCCGGACCAACGCACGGCGGGCGTTCTGCGCGGTCACTTGCGCGACGACGACCTCGGTATAGCTGACCTGCCCGGCCTGGTAGCGGTTCAGCGCCTGCTGCTCCACCAGGTTCGCCGCCTGCGCGGCTTGCTGGCGCAGCACCAGTTGCTCCTGCAGGACGCGCGACGCGACGAGTTGGTCTTCCACATCCTGGAACGCTGTCAGCACGGTCTGGCGATAGCGCGCGGAAGCTTCGTCCAGGCCGGCGCGAGCGCCCTCTACGCGCGCCGCCGTGGCGCCGGCATTGAAGATGGTCTGTGCCAGTGAAGCACCGAACGACCACACCAGCGCCGACCCACTGAACAGGTCGCCGATGCTGGCCGCGCCCTGGCCGGCCGAGCCCGACAGGAGCAAGCTGGGAAAGTACGCCGACTGCTCGATGCCGATCTGCTCGTTGGCCTGGGCGACCCGGCGCTCGGCCGAGGCGATGTCGGGCCGGCGCTGCAGCAAGGTCGAGGGCACGGCCAGCGGTACATCGGGCACCACCCCCAGCCAGACCGGGCGGGCCGCAAGATCGAAGCCGGCGGGCGCCTTGCCCACCAGCACGGCGATCGCGTGTTCCAGCGTCGCGCGCTGGCGCTCCAGGCCCAGCAGGTCCGCACGCGCGTTGGCGTACTGCGTTTCCGCCTGCAGCACATCGGTGCGCGCCGCGACGCCGGCGTCGTAGCGGTTCTGCACGATCTTGAGCGTGCGGTCGTAGCCCGCGATGGTTTCCGCCTGCAGCGCGACCTGGACATCGAGCTGGCGCAGGTTGAAATAGTTGATGGCCAGTTCGCCCTGCGCCGACAGCTTGGCGGCCTGCAGATCGGCCAGGCTGGCCTGCTCGCCGGCACGGGCACCGTCCACGCCGCGCCGCAAGCGGCCCCAGACGTCCGGCTCCCAACTGCCGCCGATGCTGACCTGGTAGCTGTTGCGCGTGGGAATGTTGCTGCCAATACCACTGCGGCTGCGGCTGCGGTTGGCGTCCGCGTCCAGGCTCACGACGGGAAAGAGCGCTGACCGCTGCCCGGCAACCAGCGCGCGCGACTGGGCATACGCGGCCACGGCCGCCGCCACGTTCTGGTTGGAGACTTCCACCCGCGAAGCCAGGTCATTGAGCACCGGATCGCTGAACAGGTCCCACCAGGGGCCGCGCTCCAGCGTGTCGGCGGGCACGGCGCGCACCCACTCGCCCCGCCCTTCCTTGAACGCGACCGGCGTTTCCGTCTCGGGCCGCTGATAGGTCGGCCCCACGGCACAGCCCGCCAGGACAAGCGCCAGCACGAGCACGGCGGGTTTGGAAGGTGGGAGCAGGTATCGCATGAGGGTCAGGACGTTTTCAGTTCGGGATTCGGGTTCGGCATGGCGCCCCAACTGCCGCTCCAGCGGGCTGCGGCGGCGAAACTTGTCCAGCAGCAGATAGACAACCGGTGTGGTCAGGAGCGTGATGATCTGGCTGGCGACCAGGCCGCCGATGATGGCGATGCCCAGTGGCCGGCGCAGTTCCGCGCCTTCGCCGAAGCCGATGGCCAGGGGCAGCGCGCCCAGGCCCGCGGCCAGCGTCGTCATGAGGATGGGCCGGAAGCGCAGCAGGCAGGCCTCGCGCACAGCCTCATACGGCGAGAGTCCACGCGATCGCTCGGCGTCGAGCGCGAAGTCGATGATCAGGATGGCGTTCTTCTTGACGATGCCTATCAGCAGGAACAGGCCGATCAGCGCGATGATGGACAGCTCCATCCTGAAGATGAGCAGGGCGAGCACCGCGCCCACGCCCGCGGAGGGCAGCGTGGACAACACGGTGATGGGATGCACCAGGCTTTCGTACAGGATGCCCAGCAGGATGTAGACGACGACGATGGCCGCCAGGATCAGCATCGGCTGCTCACTTTGCGATTGCTGCGCCGACCGCGCCGTGCCCTGGAAGCTGCCGCGCACGTTGTTCGGCATGCCGATTTCGGCCTCGGCCTGACGCACGGCCGCCTGCCCATCGGACAGAGCGCTGCCTTCGGCGAGGTTGTAGGAGATGGTGGTGGCGAGTTCGGCGTCCTGGTGGTTGACGGCGCTGGCCGTGGGCCGTTCGGCCAAGCGCGCAATCGCCGACAGCGGCACCATCGTCTTCGCGCTGCTGCTCACGGGCTGGCCGGTGGCCTGGTCGCGCAATCCGGGATTGATGGGGCCGCTCGAACTCGTGCTGGCCGTGGTGGACGTGCCGTTGGATGTCGAGTTCAAGGGTGTGGTGATGGTGCCCGCAGTGCCGCGCGCAGGCACGTAGATATCCTTGAGGGCCTCGGGGCTGCGCGTGTAGAGCGGCGCCACGCCCATGATCACCCGGTACTGGTTGAGCTCGCCGTAGATGGTCGCGACCTGGCGTTGGCCGAAGCCGTTGTAGAGCGCGTTGTCCACGTCGCGCGAATTGATGCCCAGGCGCGAGGCCGAATCCTTGTCCACCTCCACGTAGACCTCGACGCCGTTCTCCTGCTGGTCGGTGTCCACGTCCACCAGCGCCGGCTGGTTTTTCATGGCCTCGGCCAGCCGCATGGCCCAGGCGCGCAGGTCGGCGATGTTGTCGCTCTTCAGGGTGTACTGGTAGGTGCTGCTGCTCTGGCGCCCACCCGAGCGCAGGTCCTGCACGGGGTTGAGGAAGAGGCTGATGCCGGTCACGGTGGCCAGTTGCGGGCGCAGCCGCGCGATGACGGCCTGGCCCTTGTCGGTACGGTCGGCGCCGCGCTTGAGGTTGACGGACAGGAAGCCGCCACCGGCGCGCCCGCCTCCGGTGAAGCCCACCACCGTGTCGACCGCCGGGTCGCTGCGGATGATGTCGACCAGCTGGCGCAGCTTCTCCTGCATGGCCTGGAACGAGATGCTCTGGTCGGCGCGCAGGCCGCCCTGGATCTGCCCGGTGTCCTGCTGCGGGAAGAAGCCCTTGGGGATCATGATGAAGAGGTAGACGTTCAGGCCGATCACGAGCACCAGGATGCCCAGCACCAGCCATTGCGCCGACAGCGCCCAGTCCAGGCCGTGCTCGTAGCCGCGCTGCATGCGCGCGAAGCCCCGCCCGAACCAGCGCGACACCCGCCCCCCGGCGGCCGCTCATGCGAGTCGGGGCCCAGCAGCCAGGCGCACATCATCGGCGTGGTGGTCAGCGAGATGACCAGCGAGATCATCACCGCCGCGGACAAGGTCACCGCGAATTCGCGGAACAGCCGGCCCACCTGCCCGCCCATGAAAAGCAGCGGAATGAACACCGCCACCAGCGACAGGCTGATGGACAGCACCGTGAAGCCGACCTCGCGCGCGCCCAGCAGCGCCGCCTTGAAGCGGTCCATGCCCGCCTCGATGTGGCGGCTGGTGTTTTCCAGCACCACGATGGCGTCGTCCACCACGAAGCCGGTCGCCACCGTCAGCGCCATCAGGCTGATGTTGTTGAGCGAGAAACCCAGCAGGTACATGACCGCGAAAGTGCCCAGCAACGACACCGCGGTGGCGACGGCCGGGATGATGGTCGCGCGGGCGCTGCGCAGGAAGGCGCTGACGACGATCACGACGAGGGCCACGGCGATGAGCAGCGTGATCTCGACCTCATGCAGCGAGGTGCGGATGGAGTGCGTGCGGTCGGTGGCGACCTGCAGCTTGATGTCCTTGGGCAGCTGGTCCTGCAGCTCGGGCAACAGGGCGCGGACGTTGTCCACGGTCTGGATGGCGTTGGCGCCGGGCTGCAAGGTGACCAGCACGATCACGGCCGGATCGCCGTTGAACAGGCCGAGCGTGTTGATGTTCTCGACGCTGTCCGTGACCTCGGCGATGTCGGACAGGCGGATCGCGGCGCCATCGCGCCAGCCGACGACCAGGCCGCGGTAGTTGGCTGCCGTGGGCCGCCCCTGCGCTGTGTTCTGTGCGCCGGTATAGATCTGCAACTGCCGCCCCGACCCTTCGATCGTGCCCTTCGGGCGATTGGCATTGCTTGCCTGCAGGGCCGCGCGCACGTCTTCGCTGCTGACGCCGTAGCGGCTCAGCGCGAAGGGCAGCAGGTCGACCCGCACGGCAGGAAGCGAGCCGCCGCCCAGTTCGACGTCGCCCACGCCCTGGACCTGGGCGATCTTCTGCTGCACGACGTTGGATACGGCGTCGTAGACCTGGCCCGGGGAGCGGGTCGGCGAGGTGAGCGCCAGGATGAGCACCGGTGCTGCCGACGGATTGGCTTTGCGGTAGGTGGGATTGCTGCGCAGCGTCGACGGCAGGTCGGCGCGCGCGGCATTGATCGCCGCCTGGACTTCGCGCGCGGCGGAGTCGATCTTGCGATTCAGGTCGAACTGCAGGCTGATGCGGGTGGTCCCGTTGCCGCTGCTCGAAGTCATTTCGTTGACCCCGGCGATCACGCCCAGCCGCCGCTCCAGCGGCGTGGCAACGCTGGTCGCCATGGTGTCCGGGCTGGCGCCGGGCAGGTTGGCGCTGACGGTGATGACGGGGAAGTCCACCTGCGGCAGCGGCGCCACGGCCAGCATGAAGAACGCGCCTATGCCCGCCAGCGCGATGCCTATGGTCAGCAGGACCGTGGCGACGGGTCGGCGGACGAAGGGCTCGGAGAGGTTCATGCGAGACCCTCCCCGGCTGTCATTGCGGGCTCGACCCGCAATCCATGCCCGTAGAACTGGCCGTGGATCCCGGGTCAAGCCCGGGATGACAGCCGAGGTGCATGCGGCACCTCGCGTTGTCGCTTCCACCGCCTCCCCAACTTGTCAAACCCAAGATAAATCACAGGCGTCGTGAACAACGTCAGCAGCTGACTCACGATCAAGCCCGCCGAAAATCGCCAGACCCAGCGGCCGGCGCAGCTCGGCGCCGTCCCCCCATCCCAGCATCAGCGGCAACGCGGCAAATATCGCCGCCAGCGTGGTCATCAGAATCGGCCGGAAGCGCAGCAGCGCGGCCTGGCGGATGGCATCGCGCGGCGACTTGCCTTCGTTGCGCTCGGCGTCCAGGGCGAAGTCGATCATCATGATCGCGTTCTTCTTGACGATGCCTATCAGCAGGATGATGCCGATGATGCCGATGACGCCAAGGCCGTTGCCCGAGATCAGCAACGCCAGCAAGGCACCCACGCCGGCCGAAGGCAAGGTGGAGAGTATCGTCAGCGGGTGGATATAGCTCTCGTACAGCACCCCCAGCACGATATAGACGCAGACGACGGCCGCCAGGATCAGCCACAGCTGGTTGGTCAGCGAAGCCTCGTAGGCGCCCGATGCGCCCAGGAAAGTCATCGTCACGCCCGGCGGCAGCTTGATATCGTTCGCCGCATCGCGGATGGCGTCCACGGCCGTGCCCAGCGACACGCCCGGCGCGGTGTCGAAGCCCACGGTGGTCGCCGGGTACTGCGCCACGTGGGTGATCTGCAGCGGCGCGCGCCGCTCGACGATGCGGGCCACCGCGGACAAGGGCGTGGAATCACCGGACGACGTGCGCAGCTGGACCATGCCCAGCGTCGCGGGCGTAGCGGCCGCATCGGGCCGGCTTCCAGGATCACCCGGTACTGGTTGGTCTCGGTGAAGATGGTCGAGACGATGCGCTGGCCGAACGCGCTGTAGATCGCCTCGTCGATGGCCGAGGCCGAGATGTTCAAGCGCGCGGCCGTGTCGCGATCGATGTCGACGTAGAGGGCGGTGGCGGACGCATCCGCGTCGGTGACCACATTGCGCAGCTCGCTGACCGTGCGCAGCTTCTGAACCAGCTTCCCGGCCCATTCCACTACCGTGGCGTTGTCCGCGCCTTCGAGGGACAAGCGGTACTGCGTGGGCCCCGATTCGGCGTCGATGGTCAGGTCCTGCGTCGGCTGCAGGTACAGCACGATGCCCGGGACGCGCTGCGCCTTGGCGCGCAACCGGTCGATCACGCGCTGCTGGTTGTCGTGGCCGCTCTTCAAGTTGATCAGCATGCGGCCGGTGTGCAGCATGGTGTTGTTGGCGGCATCCACGCCGACGAAGCTGCTCAGCGTCTCCACGTCGGGGTCTTCCATCATCAGCCGCGCGACTTCCTGTTGCAGCTGCGCCATGCGCGTGTACGAAACCGACTGCGAGGCCTCGACCCGCGCCTGCAACTGCCCGGTGTCCTGCGTGGGGAACAGGCCCTTGGGGATCCAGATGTACAGCAGCACCGTGAGCACCAGCGTGCCCAGCGCCACCAGCAGCGTCAACTTCTCGCGCTCCAGCACCCAGCCCAGCCAATCGTCGTAGCGCTGGATCAGCCGGTCGAAGCTGCGCTGCATGGCGCCGCCCCAACCCGTTTCGCCGCCGGGATGGGCTTTCAGCCAGCGCCCCGACATCATGGGCACCAGGGTCAGCGAAACCACGGCCGAGATCAGGATGGTGATGGCCAGCGTCACGGCGAACTCGCGGAACAGGCGCCCCACCACGTCGCTCATGAACAGCAGCGGGATCAGCACGGCGATCAGCGAAACCGTCAGCGAAATGATCGTGAAGCCGATCTCGGTGGCGCCCTTGAGGGCGGCCTGCATCGGCGGCTCGCCCTCCTCGATGTGCCGGGAGATGTTCTCGATCATCACGATCGCATCGTCGACGACGAAGCCGGTGGCAATGGTCAACGCCATCAGCGACAGATTGTTCAGGCTATAGCCCAGCAGGTACATCGCGCCGCAGGTGCCGATCAACGAAATCGGCACCGACAGGCTCGCGATCAGCGTGGCGCGCGGGCTATGCAGGAAGGCGAAGATCACCAGCACCACCAGCACCACCGCCAGCACCAGTTCGATCTGGACGTGGCGAACCGATGCCCGGATGCCGGTCGTGCGGTCGCTCAGCACGTCGACCTTGATGGCCGCCGGCATGCCACTCGTCAATTCGGGCAGGCGCTCCTTGATCGCGTCCACGGTCGCGATCACGTTGGCGCCGGGCTGGCGCTGCACGTTGAGGATGATGGCCGGCTTGAGCTGCCCGCCGATGACGGCCCAGGCGCCGAGCCTGACGTTCTCGGCGCTCTCCACCGCCTGCGCCACGTTGCCCAGCCGGATCGGCGCGCCGTTCCTGAAGGCCACGATCAGGTTCTGGTAGTCGGCCGCGGCCAGAAGCTGGTCGTTGGAATTGATCGTGTAGGCGCGGGTCGGGCCGTCGATGCTGCCCTTGGCGCTGTTGGCATTGGCGGCGGTGATCGCCGTGCGCACATTGTCCAGGGTGAGGCCGTTCGAAGCCAGCGCGCGGGTGTCGACCTGGATGCGAACCGCGGGCCGCTGCCCGCCGGACAGCGTGACCAGGCCGACGCCCGTCACCTGGCTGATCTTCAACGCGAGCCGGGTGTTGGCAATGTTCTGCACTTCGGTCAGCGGCAGCGTGTCGGACGTGATCGCCAGCGTGAGCACCGGCGCATCGGCCGGGTTGACCTTCGCGTACACGGGCGGCGCAGGCAAGTCGGCCGGCAGCAGGGAGCCGCCCGCGTTGATCGCGGCCTGCACCTGCTGCTCGGCCACGTCCAGCGCCAGGCCCAGGCCGAATTGCAGGGTGACGATGGAGACGCCGGCCGCGCTGGTCGAGCTCATGCGCGAGAGGCCCGGCATCTGGCCGAACTGCCGCTCCAGCGGCGCCGTGACGGTTTGCGCCATCACTTCCGGGCTGGCGCCGGGGTACAGGGTCTGCACCTGGATGGTGGGATAGTCCACCTGCGGCAGGGCCGACAGCGGCAGGAAGCGCAACCCGACGATGCCCGCCAGCACGATGGCCAGCATCAGCAGCGAGGTCGCAACCGGCCGCAGGATGAAGGGGCGCGACGGGCTCATTGCGTTGGGGCCTGGGCGCCTTGGCTGCGTCGTTCCATGATGCGCTGCCAACGCTCCAGCGCCGCCGGGTCGCCGCGGTCGATCTGGGCCAGGAGCGCCTTGCGGCGTTCGAGGGCCGTGGGATCATCCTTGACCTGGTCCAGGAAGCGCTGCCGCTGCTGTTGCGTGGGGCCCGCACCGGCTGGAACCGGGACCGCTGCGCGGGCTGCGGCCTCAGGGGCCGCGGCCCTGCCCGGCGTGGACGCCGCATCCAGCGCGCCACCCTGCGGTGCGGAAGCGGCCTCGCGCCGGCGCCCCGCGCCCTCGCCGCGCCGGCCGGCGGCCGGTGCATCGCCCGGCAGCACCACGCGCGAACCATCACGCAGCCGGTCAGCGCCCTCGGTGATCACACGCTCGCCCACTTGCAGGCCGGTGGCGATCTGCACCTTGTCGGCGGTGGCTTGGCCGCGCGTCACCGGGCGCAGGGCCACGGTGCGATCGTCGTTGAGCACGAACACATAGTCGCCGGTGCCGCCGTGGCGCACCGCGGCCACCGGCACGACCACGGCGTCCTTGACGGTGCGTACGTTCAATTGCACGTTGACGAACTGGCTGGGGAACAGCGCCAGCTGCGCATTGTTGAAGCGGGCCTTGGCGCGCACCGTGCCGGTCTGGGTATCGACCTGGTTGTCCAATGAAGCGAAGACGCCGGTGTCCAGCACGGTGGTGCGGGTGCGGTCCAGGGCCTTCACTTCCATCAAAGCGCCCGCGTTCTGCTGCAGCATGGGCGCCTGGTCCTGCGGGATGTCGAACACGACGTCGATCGGCGAGATCTGGGTGATCAGCGCCACGCCGTCGGCGTCGGTGGTGCCGACCACATTGCCCACGTCCACCGTGCGCAGGCCGACACGGCCGCCGACGGGCGCCACGATGCGGGTATAGCCCAGGTTCAGCCGTGCCGTGCCCTCGTTGGCCTTGGATATCACCACGGCCGCCTCGAGTTGCTTGACCAGCGCGGCCTGCGTATCGACTTCCTGGCGCGCGATGGAGTCCTGCTGCAGCAAGGTGCGAAAGCGCTGCAAGGTGACGCGCGCTGCTTCCAGCTGCGCCTCGTCGCGCATGCGCTGGCCCGAGGCCTGCTGCAGCGCCATCTCGAACTGGCGGGGATCGATGAGGGCCAGCAGTTCGCCCTGGCGCACCATCTGGCCTTCCTTGTAGAGGACCTGCTGCAGCACGCCCCCGACCTGGGGCCGCACCCGCACGGTGGCCTGCGGCACGACGGTGCCCAGCGCGTCGATGACGATGGGGATATCGATGCGCTCGGCTGGGGCGACGCCGACGGTCGTGGCCGCGCCGCGGGCGCCGCCTCCAGCGCCGCCACCAGGGCGGGCACCCGCGCCGGTGCGCCCGCCTTCAGCCATGGCCGGCGACTGCGGACGGGTCAGCTCCCAAGCCAGCCAGCCGATGCCGCCCACCACGAGGATGGCGATGAGGCTGCCGATGAGAGTCGCCCGCCGGCTGATGCGCCGCCGCGGCGGTTCGGCCTCGGCCAGAGGTGCTTGCGAATCGTACGGCGGCTGCGGGTCCATGGATCTCCTTGTCGGGGCCGAAGCTCACCCTGACCTTCAAGGTAAAGCGCCCGGTCCTTGGAGCTTGATCGTAATGCCGCTGCCCGGCTGCGTTGGCCCGCGTAGGTAAAAGTCTTGCAAAGAGACGGCGCTTGGGCTTACGGCAGGCTGTCATCCCGGGCTTGACCCGGGATCCATGTTGGCGCGGCAAAGCCCTAACAGCCGGTTTTCCCTCGGTGCATCCTCGCGTCGCGGCAGGCGGTACCCGGCGGGGGCTCATACTGTGGCGGTCTCCGCTTCGCTCCGACTCCGCTGCGATGCTCGGCCTGGGGTCGGCGTCGCACAACTCACTGCGCGCCCTGAAGGCCGCTCCGTTCAAACAGCGCGACGAGTCAGTGTCGTGGTCAAGTTATTTCGGACACGCTAGTAGGGCGGGTGTTGTGGAAGTTTGGAAATGAATTTGTCGTTCGTGCTCGTTGGGAGAGCGATATTCAAGTGTGGAGTGCAGCCGTACGGAGTTGTAGAAGCCAACGATGTAGTCAGCCACATCCAAGCTGGCTTCGGCGTGGTTGGCATACTCCCGCTGCCAAGTGCGTTCCATCTTCAAATTTAGGAAGAACCGCTCCATCACCGCGTTGTCCCAGCAGTTCCCCCTGCGACTCATGCTCGCCGTAAACCCGTTGCAAGCCAGCAGCTCCCTGTATTGCGCGCTGACGTACTGCACACCTTGGTCCGAGTGCACGATCAGGGCGCCTGACGGCTTGCGGCTGGCTATGGCCATTTGCAGGGCATCGCACACGAGCTGCCCTGTCATCTGTGCGCCCATCGCCCACCCTACGATCTTGCGCGAGTACAGATCCAGCACCGCGGCCAAGTACAGCCAGCCGCGGCGTGTGCGAATGTAGGTGAGGTCGCTCGCCCAGGCCTGGTTGGGCTCCTGCGGCATGAAGCAGCGATCCAGCACATTGGGGGCAACTGCCAAGCAATGATTGCTATCGGTGGTATGAACGAATTTACGTCTCCATCTTGGCCTCAGGCCATTCGCCTTCATCAGCGTGCGAACTCGATGTCGACCAATATGGACGCCCTGATTACGCAAGGCGGCGTTCACCCGCCTGCTGCCGTAAGTCTTGCCGCTTGCCTGGAACACTGCGGTGACCTGCATGTCGGCTGGGAATGTAACGGCTGGTCTGCTGGCTCTGGCGCGCGATGCGTAGTACCCAGAACGACTTACCTCCAGCACACGGCACAGTTGCTTGATACTGGCCTTGCCCGGCCACTCGGTGATCAGTCGATGGATCACTTCAGTTCTCGGGCGAAGAACAGCGACACTTTTTTTAAAAGGTCGTTGTCCGACTTCAACTGCTCGTTCTCCGCCTCCAACTGGCGAATGCGCTGCTGCTCAGCCGTTATGGGCTTACCAGTTCCAGCCTTGCCCTCGCTCTCATCCTGGTACTGCTGCACTCAGCGACGAACCACACTTTCCACCAAGTTCATGTCCCTGCAGACTTGAGGAACGGTTAGACCTTGATGGCGCACCATCCGCGACCACCTGAAGCTTGAAGGCCGGCTCAAAGCCTCTGCGAGATTTCTTTTTGTCTGTCATGTGTTCGTCCTGAGTGAACGCCCTAACAGAGTGTCCATTTCTATTGGACCACGATACAGTTTACGAAGCGCGCAAGCGCGCCCGACCCCAGGCCGAGCATCGCAGCCGCCACAGAAATGCGCCCCTGCCGGGTACCGCCTGCCGCGAACGAGACGTGGTGGGCGTGCCACCGTCGAGCGCCAACCATGTCTCCTGCAAAGTCGTGTCCGGGCAGGCCGCGGCGCATCGTTGCGAGGCGCCTGGGTTTGCTTGATTTCGTGGCCGCGCGCTTGCGCGCTTCGTCAACTGACTCGTCGCACCTGTTTGAACGGAGCGGCCTTAGGGCGCGTAGTGAGATGGTATGGACGCCTCCCACCCGCTCGGTGCTGAAGGGTGGGGCCTCGCATCGGACGGCATCGAGTGCCAAAGTGGAGTTGTGTTGAGCAACCACTTGAGACGGAGGCCCCGAAATGAATCGCTACGACGTATGGCGTTGGACATTGCAAAGAACGTGATGCAGCTGCACTGGGTTGATCACGAGACCGGCGAGATCGGGCGCAAGAAGCTCGCGCGAGCCAAGCTGCAGCGAGTTCTTTGCCCGGCTGCAGCCGGCGCGCGTGGTGATGGAGGCGTGCGGCAGCGCGCACCACTGGGCGCCGCGTGCTGGGCGCGCTCGGCCACCAGGTCGAGTTGCTGCCGGCGCGCCAGGTGCGGCCCGTTCGTGCGCAGCAACAAGGACGATGCGGCCGATGCGCGGGCGATCTGGCTGGCGGCGCAGCAATCGGACATCCGGCGGGTGCCGCAGTCAAGAGCGTCGAGCAGCAAGCGGTGCTGTCGCTGCACCGCACGCGGCCGCACTGGGTGAGCGTGCGCACGGCCACGGTCAACGCGCTGCGTGGCGCTGCTCTACGAGTTCGGCGTGGTGCTGCCGGGCGGCAAGCAGGTGCGGGCTGAAGGCGCTGGCGAACCAGCGCGCCGAGATCGACGCGCAGGTGCCGGCGACGATGCAGCGGCTGATCGACGGGCAGCTCGGCATGCTCGCAGGACATCGAGCGGCGCATCGACCAGCATCGAGGCCGAGATCGGACGCTGCAGCTGAAGCAGCTCGGACAAGACGGCGCGACGCTGCGCGAAGTGCCGGGCATCGGCTTGCTGGGTGCGACGGCGCTTGCCGCCACGCTGGGTGACGGGAGGGCCTGGAGAGCGCGCGGGAGTTCGCGGCCAGCCTGGGGCTGGTGCCTGCGCACACGCGGCACGGGCGGCAAGGTGCGGATGGGGCACTCTGAGCAAGCGCGGCGACCCCTACCTGCGCACGTTGCTCATCCACGGCGCGCGCTCGGTCATCGCGCATGCCAAGGTCAAGCCGCAGTGGCTCGAGTGACGTTGCTGGCGCGCCGGCCGCTGAACGTGGCGGTGGTGGCGCTGGCCAACAAGATGGCACGCACGGCCTGGGCGCTGGTGGCGCACGGGCGGGACGTATCGAACGCGGAGTGGACAGAGCGCTCCGCCCAAGGGCTGCACCGCGCAAGCCCGGCTGCGTGCATGCATCAACAGAACACTGAAGGAGTGCAGAAGCCGCAAAGAGTGCGTGAGTCGAGTCGATGAAGTGATGGTGAAGCGGTCGGACCGCGGGTCGGGCAAAGCTGGATGTCCGTCAGGGCAAGCCTTCGTGCGAAGCCCGTCCAAGGAGATGAGCACCGACCCCGCGAATGACCATCAAGGCCAGCAGCGGGCTTGTCCGAACTGCACTCACAGGCCGGATATAAGACCGCAGTCATTACCGCCCAGTCAGAACTTCAAGAACTCGCTTGCCACACGGGAGGCGTCCATATAAGTTGTGCGACGGGCCACGAAATCAAGCAAACCCAGGGAAGTCGGTGCGAAGCACCGACCGCCTTGCCGATGCGCCGCGGCCTGCCCGGACACGACTTTGCCGCGTGCCTTTAAGGCCCGGCGAGTGGCAGCAGCTTTCCTTCGCTCGAAGACGGCGCGGGAACCCCCAGCAAACGCGACAGCGTAGGCGCGATGTCGGCGACCTCGACGCGGCTGTCCACGCGCCCGGGCTTCACCCATCTCGGGCCGTAGACGAGGATGGGGACGTGGGTGTCGTAAGGATGGGGCGATCCGTGCGTGGTGATGGAGGAGCTGGAGGTCCCCATCCACCCCGGCTTGAGCGCGTACTGGACGTCGCCCGAAATGTCCTTGTTCCAGCTCTTGCGCATCTGGTCGAAGAAGGGAGCGCCGGCGCGGCTTCCGGTCTCCAGCTCACGGCGGGTGTAGGCGGCGGCGACGGCCGGATCGGCCACGAGCATCGTGCGAGCAGCTTCGGCCACCGTGTCCAGGCTCAGCCCCTTCTGCGCGATCAGTTTGCGATCCATCACCAGGGCCGAGGCCGAGATGAAAGAAACCAGCTTGGGCGCGCCGAAGCCGCGTTCCAGTTCGGCGTTCATGCGGCCCAGGGCCTGGCTGCCCGAAAAGCGCCCACCCGGCAGGCCCTGCGCCTGGTTGTGCTCCGGCGCGGGCATGAAGCCGTGGTCCGCCGTCAGCACGGCGATGTAGTTGTCCTTGCCGACCGTGGCGTCCAGGTCGCGGAAAAACGCCTCGAGCATGCGATCGAGATGCAGCAGGTGATCGTGCGAGATGCGCGACTCGGCGCTCCACTGGTGGTTGACGTAGTCGTGGCCCGAGAGGCTCACGGCCAGGATGTCGGGCGCATCGTCGCGCCCCAGCTGCTCGCCGGCGATCGCGGCGCGGGCGAACTCCAGAGACAGGACGTCGGCGAAGGGACTGCGCAGCAAGGCGCTGTAGAACGCCGGACCGGGCGCCTCGTCCGCTGCCACGCCCATCATCATCGGCAGCTTGCCGCCGCGCGGGCCGAAC
This sequence comes from uncultured beta proteobacterium, assembly GCA_963722025.1. GTDB lineage: Bacteria > Pseudomonadota > Gammaproteobacteria > Burkholderiales > Burkholderiaceae_C > Ramlibacter. The sequence goes on along the minus strand of CAVRNE010000066.1, from coordinate 17,030 downwards.
CACGGCTGGCTGTCGGGAATGGATCGCGCATAGGCGGCTTCGGGCAGCAGCGGCTTCCACTCGGTCTTGAAATAGCGGTCCGCCGGCTTGCGCGCATTGAAGGCATCGACCCACGCCGGGTGCTGCTTCATATAGAAAGTGCTGGAGGCGAACTGCCCGCTCGCGCCCATGTACATGTAGGCCGTGCCGGTCTTGCCGGCGGGCAGGATGGCGCCGCGGTCCTTGCCGGAGATGCCGATCACCTTGGAGCGGCCATCGACGCGGCGCAGCACGTCGCCCACGGTCTCCGCCTTGAGGTTTTTGGGGCTGGTGCCGTCCAGCGGGTTGGTCTTGTTGCCGATGTAGGTGGCCGAGGTGTCGCCGGTGCAATAGACCTCGGCGCCGGTGTTCACGTCGCGCCAGTCGTTGCCGATGATGCCGCTGCGATGCGGATAGGCACCGGTGAGCATGGTGGCGTGGCCCGCGGCCGTGACGGTGAAGGCGTAGCCGTAGTGGGCGTCGGCGAACCAGGCGCCCCGGTCCAGGAAGCGGGCGAAGCCGTCGGGCGCGAGCTGGTCGCGGTAAGCCAGCACCTGGCGCTGCGGCAGGCCGTCGACCACCAGGAAGACGACGAGTTTGGGCTTGTTCTGCGCCTGCGGCGCCCCGACGCAGGACGCCAGCACGGCGGACAGCAATGCGGCGGCGCCAAGGCGCAAAAGGCGGTTGAGATTCATTCTTCGTAAACTCCGTTGGCGATGTAGATGCCCCCCATCAAAGCCGTGCGGACCTTGACGTCTCGCAGGTGCGCCGATAGCCGGTCCCAGGGTTGGCCCAGGCCCTCCAGGGAGGTGACCGAATACATCGCCGCCAGCAGCACGAAGCCATTGGTGGGCCACATCCAGGGCGACGCCCATTGCAGGCCCGCAGCTACCACGCGGGCGCCCGGCTTCAGGTGCGACAGGACATTCGCAATCGCCGCCTCCTCGCGGACGATGTCGTGCGTGAAGTGGAACAGGGCCGCATCGGCTTGCACCGGCACCCGCGCCACTGCTGCCGGCGCGCAGACCAGATCGACGCCGGGCCAGTGGTGCTCCTGCACCCGGCTGCGCGCCTTGGCCATCATCTCGGGGCATTGCTCGATGCCCACGATGCGCCCTTTCTTTCCGACGCGGTGGTGCAGCGCCTCGAAGCTCAGGCCCGTGCCGCAGCCGACGTCGAGGACCGTATCCCCGCGGTGCAGGCCCAGGAGGGCGATGGCCTCGCTGCGGATGGGCTCGAACAGCGCCAGCTCGGCGTCGTAGCCCTCGGCGCGGCGGCGATACTGCGCCAGCGCGGCGGCACGGTCCGGCGGCCGGCCCGGTACGGGAATACGCATGGCAGCCGCGATTCGTTTACTGCGTGATGACCACCAGGACGCTGCAGGGCGCATGCTCGATCAGGGCGCCTGAAATCGAGCCCCGCCACCAGCGCGCGGCCCAGCTGTTCAGGTGCTTGTGGCCCACGACGATGAGATTGGATTCCATCTTTTTGGCGTACTTGGTGATCTCGTCCACCGCCTCGCCGACCAGCACCTCGCCCCGCGCCACATAGCCGGCTTCGGCCAGGCGGCGCAAGCCATCATCGAGCACGGCCTGGTACTTCTTCTTCTCGCGCTCCTCGAGTTCCATGTCATAGACACCGCCTTCCAGTCCGACAAAGCTCATGGCCGACGGCATGACTGCGATCAGGAACAGCTCGGACTGGCTCCACTCCGCCAGTTCCCGGCAGTCCAGCAGGGCTTTCTGGCCGGCGTCCGAGCCGTCGTAGGCCAACAGAATCCGCTTGTACATGGCGAGCTCCTTTGTGGTGGGCAAAAGGTCGTTGCGACGACACAAGCATAGACTGTGCTGGGCCCGTACACAACAGCGTTAGCCCCGGGAAACTCTCAGGCCTTGATCTGGAACAAATGCCAGCGGCCCCAATCCAGGCTTTCGACCGGCCAGTCGGACGCACAATCCAGCCCGACGCCATCGAGGCGCCGCACCAGCACCTTGAACACGCCCCCATGCGCGATCCAGGCCTGATCGCGGCCGGATGCGCGCAGTTCCTGCAGCAGCCCGTCCACGCGGGCGGAGAACTGCGACACGGCCTCGCCGGTGCCGCCCGGCCGATACCCTGCGAAATCCTGGGTCCAGGCATCGATCTCGCCGCGGTCCAGGGAATTCCAGGGCCGGCCCTCCCAGGAACCGAAGTCCATCTCCGCGAGACGCGGATCAATCCGGGGCACCAGGTCCGGGCGCAAGATGGCCAGGGCTTGCGCCAGTTGCGTGCAACGCCGCAGCGGCGAGCTCAACACATCCACACCCTGCGGCAGCTCCTGGGCAAGCCGCCGCGCGGCAGCATTTGTCTCGCTCTCGTCGGCGGCGACGTCCAGCGCCCCGTAGCACACGCCCTCTTCAATCAGCGGGCGGGCATGGCGCGCCAACCAGAGCCGCATCTTCAACCCGCCGCCAGCGCCACGGCGGCGCCCAGGTAGAACGCGCATTCGCACAGCTGCTGGGTGGCGCCCAGGCAGTCGCCGGTGAAACCCTGCAAGCGCCGCACGAGCACGCGGCGCATCCACAGCACGGCGCACAGGGCCGCAGCGCAAGCCACGATAGTGACACCCGGCGAGGTGAGCGCCGCGGCCAACGCGAGCGCCGCCACGCACCAGAGCGCCGCGACCGCCAGACTCGGCCATTCGATCCGCGAGGCGACTGCGATCGATTTGGAAGTCGATGCCTGGCCGATGTTGGGCAGGGTCGCAACGATCACGAGCGCCAGGCCGCGCGAGACCGCGTGTCCGCCGAGCAGCGCCGCCGCCACGGCAGGCACGCCGCCCACGAATCCGATGTGAGCCAGCAGCCCGATCTTCAACAGCAGGGCCAGCATCAGCGCCAGCGCACCGAAACTGCCGATGCGCGAATCCTTCATGATCTCGAGCGCCCGCTCGCGCTCGGCGCTGCCGCCAAGTCCATCCGCGGTGTCGGCCAGGCCGTCCTCGTGCAGCGCTCCGGTCAGCACCAGCGTGGCCATGGTGGACAGCACCGCGGCAACCAGAGGCGTCAAGGCCGAGCGCGCAAGCAGTTGCGCGGCGACCCCATAGCAAGCGATTGCCACCCCCGCGACCAGGATTCCGACGCCCGGGAAATGCGCAAGGCTGGCGCGCTGCAGTTCGGTGCTGTAGCCCGCCCACCGCGCGACGGCGGCCGGAATGGGCACCCGCGTGAAGTACTGCAGAGCCAGCACGAGGCTGCGCGCCGATTGCGCCATGCTGTTCACGCCTCTCGGCCGGAGACGCCCGCGGATTCGAAGCTCGCCATCTCGCGCAGCAGCGCGCAGGCCGAAACGAGCAGCGGCCAGGCCAATGCCGCGCCGGATCCCTCACCCAGCCGCAAGCCCAGGTCCAGCAGCGCCCGCGCCGGCTCCTGCGGACTTGGCCCCAGGTGGCGCAGCATCAGGGCATGGCCGCATTCGCCTGAACGATGCGAGAACACGCAGCGCTGGGTGACATGCGGGGCAAGCCGGCGTGCCACCAGCACTGCAGCGGTGGAGATGAAGCCGTCGACCACGATCACGCGCCTTTGCGCCGCGGCTTGCAGCACCGCGCCGACCATGGTGGCAATCTCGAAACCGCCCAAAGCGGCCAGCGCGTCCAGCGGCTCAACTGCGTTCGCGTGAAACTCCAGCACGTCCTGCAAGATCTTGCGCTTGCGCGCTATGCCCGCCTCGTCCAGGCCCGTGCCGGCCCCGACGCATTCCGCGAGATCGTGACCCGTGAGCCGCGCCAGCAGCAAGGAAGCAGCCGAGGTGTTTCCTATGCCCATTTCTCCCAGCAGCAGGACGTTGCCCGGAAGATCATCGACGATGGCCCGGCCGTTGGCGATCGCCTGCGCGCATTGATCGGCGGACATGGCCGGGCCCACGCGGGAATCGGCAGTGCCTTTGGCGATCTTGCGGATGGCCAGGCCCGCCCTCGGGGCGAAGTCACGGCGCACCCCGCAGTCCACCACCGTCAGGGCCAGGCCGTGCTGGCGCGCGAGCACATTCACTGCCGCGCCGCCGGCCAGGAAATTCTCGACCATCTGCCCCGTGACTTCGCTGGGATAAGCCGACACGCCGTGCCCCGCCAAGCCGTGATCGCCGGCGAACACCACCAGCTGCGGCTGCTGGAGCTCGGGTGTCTCGGTTTCCAGGATCAGGCCGATCTGCAGGGCCAGCTCTTCCAGCCGGCCCAGCGAGCCGAGCGGTTTGGTCTTGTGGTCGATCTTGTGCAGCAGGCGCTGGGCGAGTTGTGGGTTGCTGATGTCAGGGATGTTCATTTGGGTTGTCATTCCGGGCTTGACCCGGAATCCAGGTTGTTGGCGCGCCCATGTGGATCCCGGATCAAGTCCGGGATGACAGAGGCAGCGAAATGGCTGTCGATGAAATCGGCCAGGCCGTCGAACACGTCATCCAGCGTCGTCGCCACCGCGCCGAACAGCGCATGCACGACGCCGGGATCCTCGAACAGCCCGTGCAGATAGACGCCCAGCACGTTCCCCTGCTGGTTCTGCCATCCGAGGCCGTCCGCCATCACCGGCCGCGCGGCGGCCATGGCGGGATGCTGCGAGGTCTGGCCATGGTGGATCTCGTAGCCTTCAGTCGTCACGCCCGACAGCGCAGCCCAGGCGCCCGCGACCGCGTCGAAGCGCGCCTGCGTCCGCTTCACCGTCTTGGCCGGCTCGAAGGCCGTGACCAGCGGCAGCAGGCCCAGGCCCGGCGCATTGCCGTCTATGCCATGGGTGTCGATCAGCGCTTCCCCCAGCATCTGCAGGCCGCCGCAGATACCCAGCACCGCGCCGCCGCGCTCCGCATGCTGCGCTATCGCCCGGTCCAGGCCCTGGGCGCGCAGCCAGGCCAGGTCGCTGCTGGTGTGCTTGGAGCCCGGCAGGATGATCCAATCCGCCTGCGCCACGTCGGCCGGGCTGCGCGCCCAGGCCAGGCGCACGCCGGGCATGTTCTTCAGGGGCTGGAACTCGTCCAGGTTGCTGATGCGCGGGTAGGCGATGACGGCGATGGTCCTGGTGACGGCGCCCGCGGCCGTGCTGCGATCGTCGAACACGCCATCCTCTTCGGGCAGGCCGTGCTGCCACCACATGGGCAAGGTCGCGACAGTGGGAATGCCGGTCAGCTGTTGCAGCATCTGCGGCCCCGGCGCCAGCAGGGACGCATCGCCGCGGAACTTGTTGAGCACGAAGCCATGGATCAACTTGCGCTCCGCCTCTTCCAGCAACGCCCAGGTGCCGTAGAGATGAGCGAAGGCGCCGCCACGGTCGATGTCGGTGACGAGCAGGCAGCGCGCATCCGCATGCCGCGCCACGCGCATGTTGACGATGTCGCTGGATGACAGGTTGATCTCGGCGGGCGAGCCCGCGCCCTCGATCACCACCACGTCGTTCTCGGCCCGCAGCTCGTCCAGCGCCTTCGCAATGGCCGGCCAGACAGTGGCGCTGCGGCCGCGCCAGGGCATGTCCGAGAGTTCGGTGCTCACCTGCCCGAGCAGCACCACCTGGCTGTGGGTGTCGCGTTCCGGCTTGAGCAGCAGCGGGTTCATGCGCACGTCGGGCACGGCCCGCGCGGCCAGGGCCTGGAAATACTGGGCGCTGCCGATCTCCCCGCCCGCAACAACCCTGGCGTTGTTGCTCATGTTCTGCGCCTTGAAGGGCGCCACCTTCAGGCCCTGGCGTGCATACCAGCGGCACAGGGCCGTGGTCAGCCAGCTCTTGCCCGCGCCACTGGTCGTGCCCAGCACCATCACGCAACGTGCATTTTTCATATGAGATTCTCCCAGGCCTGCTGGAGGGCGTCCTGCGCCGCAGGTGGCTGCACGCTCAGGCGTACGTGGCCCGGCAAGCCGAAGGACGCGCAATCGCGCAACTTGATGTCGCGCTCTCGCAGCTGCTCCAGCAACCGGGGATGAGGGATGCGGGCCACGAAGAAATTCGCCTCGCTGGCCAGGCATTCCCAACCCAGGGATTCGCACAGGGCAAGCTGCCGCCGTTTCCACTCGCGCAGCGTGTGCCGGCTCTGCGACAACCACTCCTGCACCGCGGGTTGGCACCAGGCCTGCAGCATCGCCACGCCATGGGCTCCGATGGGCCACGACGGCGCCAGCGCTTCGAGTTGCCCCGCCGCCTCGTGCGCCCCCAGCGGCGCAATGGCGTAGGCTGCCCGCACGCCGGTGAGGCCGAGCGCCTTGTTGGGCGTCCAGAGCTGCCAGTAGTGCGAGAGCAACTCCTCGTTCATTGCCGGCGAGCCGGACAGGCGCAGCGGTTCATAAGCCCGGTCCAGCACCACCGTCGCGGCCCTCAGCCGCTCCAGACCCCGGTCGGCCTGACCCAGCGGACTGGAAGGATCGCAGGCCCAGGCCAGGTCGGCTCCATCGGGTTGCGCCACGCATTCCAACCCGCGTTCGCGAGCGGCCTGTGCATAGTCGCCATACCCTGGAGAAGGGACCGCGACCCTGCGGCCGCCCTGCCCTTGCACCCATGAGGTCATGCGCACGATGAACTCGCTGCCGCTCGCGGCCGGCACGATACGCTGCACAGCCACCCCGTGAAAGGCCGCGAGACCGGCGCGCAGCTCGGTGTACGCCGGGTCGGGATAGCGCGTGGGGTCGGCAGCGCGCACGGCGGCCAGCGCCGCCGGGCAAGGGCCGCAACCGTTGCTGTTGGTGGAGAAATCGTGCAGCGGTGCACCGAGCCTGTCCGGTCCGCCGTGGACGTGCGCGAAGCTGCGGGAGGCTTGCATCACCACGGCCACTCCTGGGCGATGGCGAAGACCGCCACCGAGGCGATCACCAGCAGCAAGGCGATGCTTCGTTTGGCGAGTTGAACGGCACGCCGGGTGTCGCCGGCCTGGGCCTGGGCGCCGGCCTCGTGCAGCGAATAGCCGCCGGGCTTGCGCAGCCGCACGCCGAGGGCCAGCGCCATCGCGGCCATGGGCCATCCGCTGTTGGGTGAGGCCGTACGCCCGGCCTCGCGTCGCAGCCGGCGCAGCGACAGTCCGCCCGCCGCCACGGCCAGCAGCAAGGCAGTGATCCGGGCCGGCAGCCACGACAGCACGTCGTCGGCTCGCGCCGCCCACTTGCCCGCCCATTCCCAGTACAGCCCGGCCCGCATATGACGGTAGCCCCACATGGCGTCGGCCGTGTTGGCGAAGCGATAAACCACGGCGCCGGGCAGGCCGGCCACGACGAACCAGAACACCGGGGCAACGACGGAGTCGTTGAGGTTTTCAGCCAGCGATTCGATGGCGCTCTCGCGCACTTCCACAGGCGTGAGGCGCAGGACGTCCCGGCTGACCAGCCGGCCCAGCTGCAGCTGCCCGGCGTGCAGCGAGCGCTCGAGCTCGGCCTCCACCGCCACCACTTCGCAACGCAACATGCGCCAGGAGAACAGGGGTTTGAGCAGCACGCCGAGCAGCAGCCCTGCCATCAGCTCGCCGAGGCGCAGCAGCGACGACTGCAACAGAAACGCGGTGAGGCCGGCCAGCACCGCGCCACCGTACCAGGCCAGTGCGCCCGCCGAGAATGCCCGCCAGTCGGCGCTGTCCCGCACTTCGCGTGGAGCGATGCGCCCGCCGAACCAGCCCAGGTACTTGCCCATCCACACCACCGGATGCCAGCGGACCGGCGGCTCACCGAACGCGCGGTCCAGCCAGAAGGCGAACAGCACGGCGATGACTGCGGTCCAGGACGGAAAGGAACATGCTAGGGCTTGCTCAACTGGGCAGCGCGACCCATTGCCCTGCCAGCGAGTGCACCACGAGGCGCCGGCCGAACACTTCTTCCAATGCGCGGTGCGTCGCAGCGTCACCGCAGGCGCCCTGATGAACGACACGGCCGGCGTCCATCACCACCATCTCGTCGGCGTGCAGCGCCATCGTGATCTCGTGCAACACGCTCACCGCCGTGCCGCCCGCCTCCACATGCTCGCGAACGATGCGCAGCCAGTCGGCCTGGTGCGGCGGATCGAGATTGGCCAGCGGCTCGTCCATCAGCAACAGCGGCGCGCCCACCGCCAGCGCGCGCGCCAGCAGCACGCGCTGCCGCTCACCGCCGGAGAGCCTGCCCAGCGGGCGATCGCGCCAATCCCAGGATTGCGTCTGCTGCATGGCGCTCTCGACCGCCGCCTGGTCTGCTGCATCGGGCACTCCCAACCATGCCTGGTGCGGCAGGCGGCCCAGCATCACGACGTCGCGCGCCAGCAGGTCTTCGGCCCCCGCTTCGTTCTGGCCCAGCCAGGCGACATGCTGTGCCCGCTCGCGGTGGCTCCAGTCCGACGCGTCGCGGCCCAGCAATGACACCCGGCCACGGTGCGGCAGCAATTGCGCCAGCGCGCGCAGCAGGGTCGTCTTGCCGGCGCCGTTGGGTCCCACGACCGCGGTCCAGCGGCCGCTGGGCACGGCCAGGTCGATGCCGCGCAGCACCTCCTTGCGGCCGAGGGTGGCGCGCAGATCCTTGGCGAGAATCGCGGCGCCGCTCATATCGGCCTCCGGTGCATCAGCCAGAGCAGGTAGCCGCCGCCCAGGACCGCCGTGAGCACGCCCACGGGCAGCTCCTGCGGCGCCAGCAGCCAGCGCGCCAGCACGTCGGCCGCCAGCAGCAGCACGCCGCCTGTCAGTGCGGCCAGCGGCAGCAGCCAACGGTGGGTGGGCTTGACGGCGGCGCGCACCAGATGCGGGGCCACCAGGCCGATGAACGCGATCAGCCCCACCTGGGCCACCGCGGCGCCGGTGGCGAGCGCCATGACGCTCACCATGACCACCCGCACCCGCACCAGCGGCACGCCCAGGCTCATCGCCGTGGTCTCGCCCAGGGAAAGCGCGTCCAGCGCACGGCTGAAGGCGATGGCTGCCACCAGGCTCAGGCCGAATACGAAACCAAGCAGGACCACGCCGGGCCAGCCCAGGAAACCGGTCGTGCCCAGCAGAAACGCCTGCATGGCCCGCATGATGTCGGGCACCCAGAACATCACCAGCGCCGACAAAGCGCCGAACACCATGCTGACGATCACGCCCGCCAGCAGCAGCCGCAAAGTGTGCTGCACACCTTTGGCCAGGCCGAGCGTGACCAGCACCGCGATGACCGCCCCCGCGAAGCCCGCGCCCGTCAGGCCCAGGTGGGCAGCCCAGCCGGAAGCGGCCACCGGCGAGATGCCGATGGCCACCAGCAGCACCGCCACGCCGAGTGCCGCGCCGGTCGCGCTGCCCAGCAGATACGGATCGGCCAGCGGATTGCGAAACAGGCCCTGCGCCAAGGCACCGGCCAGGCCGAGCAAAGCACCTGCCAGCCACGCCCCCAGGGTTCGCGGCAGGCGGATGTCCCAGAGGATGGCGGACGAGGCATCGCCGGCCCGCCCCCACAGCGGTTCCCAGCCGAGGCTGCCCACGGCCACCCCGCCGACGCACAGGACGGCAGTGGCCGCCAGCAGCAGCAGGCCCAGCGGCGCGGGCGCCCGGTTGCGCGGGGGTGCTCACGGCGCCTTGCCTTCCCGCCGGCCTTGCAGGCACTGCACCATCAATTGCGCGGCCTCGGCCATCCGCGGCCCCGGCCGCACCAGCACATCGCCCTGGGCCGGAGTGAACATGCAGACGCGGCCGTCGCGGATCGCGCGGATACGGCTCCAGCCCGGCCGGTCTTTCAGCGCCTGGGCGTTGCGGTCCGAGATCATGATGACCTGCGGGTCGGCGCGCACCACGAACTCGGGGTTGAGCTTGGGGAACGGGCCCAGCTTGCCCGGCACCACATTGGCCGCGCCGACGCGCGCCAGCATTTCGCCGATGAAGGACGACTCGCTGGCGGCGTAGGGGCCGCTGTTGACCTCGAAGTACACCGTCGTTCCGCGCAGGGCCGCCGGCAGGCTTTGCGCGGCCAGGTTCACCCCGTTGTCGATGCGCTCCCACAAGGCCGGTGCGCCGGGCACCTGCAGCACCTGTCCCACCTTGCCCATCACCCGCTGCACGTCCGCCAGGGTCTTGGGCTCCAGCGCGACCACCTTCACCCCCAGGCCCTCGAGCCGCGCCAGCGCGCGCGACGATACCGAAAGCAGCACCACATCGGGCCGCAGCGAGACGATGATCTCTATATTGGCGTCTTCCAGCCCGCCCACGCGGGGGAGCCTGTGCACTGCAGCCGGCCAGTTCGAATAGTTGTCCACGCCGACCAGCCGGTCGCAGGCGCCCAGCTCGCACACCATCTCCGTCAGCGAAGGCAGCAGGCTCACGATGCGCTGCGGGGGCTGGGGCAGGTCCACCGCAACCCCACGGTCGTCGGTCACCTGCAGGGCCTGTGCGTGCAACGCCAGGGACCACAGCACGATCAACAGCCACCGCTTCATGACGAGCCCTTGAGCGTGAGGGGCAGGCCCGCGGACATCAGCGTGACGCGCTCGCAGGCAGCGGCGGCCTGCTGGTTCAGGCCGCCCAGCGCGTCGACAAAGGTGCGCACATCCTTTCCCATCGGGATGACGCCGAGCCCGATCTCATTGCTGATCAGGACGATGGGACCGGCGCAAGCGCGCAGCGCGCCGGCGATGGTCGCCCCCTCCCCGTTTCCTGTTCCCTCCCCCTCTGGGGGAGGGTTAGGGTGGGGGCTCCCCACCGCCGGCATCAACCGCGCCGTGAGCCATAGCGTGAGGCAGTCCACCACGATCAGCGTGTCGGCGCGGCTGTGCTGGCCGATGGCATGGGCGAGCTCCACCGGCTCTTCCACCGTGGTCATGCCCGGCACCCGGTCGGCCCGCTGGCGCTGGTGGCGGGCGATGCGCTCGCGCATTTCCTCGTCCCAGGCTTGCGCTGTCGCGATGTACACCGCGCGATGCTGCGGCGATTGCGCGAGCCAGGCGGCTGCGAGCATTTCGGCGCGTGCCGTCTTGCCGCTCTTCTGGCCGCCCAGGATCAGTTCGCTGCGTGCGATGCGCAGTTCAGCCATACGTTTTATTCCATTCGGTGATGATGCGGTGCAACTGCTCCACGCCGTCGGTCAGCGCGGCCGGTCCGGGTTGCAGGATGTCGGCGGACTTGATCTCGAACAGTTGCCCATTCTTCACCGCATTCACGCCTTCCCAGCCAGGCCGCGCCGCGACCTTCTCGGGCCGGAATTTCTTGCCGCACCACGAGCCGATGATGATGTCGGGATTGCGCCGCGCGATCTCGGCGCCATCGCCGATGATGCGATCCTTGCCCAGCGACTGCACCGCCAGTTCGGGAAAGCAATCGTCCCCTCCCGCGATGCCCACCAGCTCGGACACCCAGCGGATTGCGCTGATGTGCGGCTCGTCCCATTCCTCGAAGAAAACCTTGGGCCGGCGCGGCAAGGCCTTTGCCGCCTGCTCGATGGCCAGCAATCGCGCCCGCATTTTCTCGAGAAGCTCCAGCCCCCGCTCCACCTGCCCGACGATGGCGGCCACCTGGTACAGCATGGAGAAGATCTCCTCCACGCTGCGCTGGTTGAACACCGTCACCTGCACGCCCTTGCGGATGAGTTCGGCCGCGATGTCGGCCTGCAGATCCGAAAAGCCGAACACGCAGTCGGGCCGCAGGTCCAGGATCTTGTCGATCTTGGCCGAGAGAAAGGCGCTGACCTTGGGTTTCTCCTCGCGCGCCCGGCGCGGGCGCACCGTGTAGCCCGAGATGCCGACGATGCGCGCCTCCTGCCCCAGCAGGTACAGCCATTCCGTCGTCTCTTCCGTCAGGCAGACGATGCGTTGCGGTCCGGGCAGGATTTCGGGCATGGCGTCAGCTTACTTTGGTTGCCAGCGCAGCGTCAGATAGAAACTGCGACCGGGCTGGTTGAAGCCGTAGGCGGTCTCATAGATGCGGTCGGTCACGTTGTTGAGCTTGGCCTGCACGCTGAAGTCTTTCGCGAATTGCCAGTCGGCGTAGATATCGGCGGTCGTATAGGCAGGCAGCGGCAAGGTGTTCGCGGCGTCGTCGAAGCGGTCGCCGACGTAGAGCACGGAACCGCCAAAGCGCCACGCCCCCATGGTGTAGTCGGCGCCCGCAGTCAACTGCTCCTTGGCCCGGCGCGGCAGCTGGCGGCCGTTGAGCTCATTGCGCGGGTCGAGCGACGTCGACCGAGGCGCGCAGGGCCAGCGCATCGAACTGCGCCCTCGTATCCCAGCGTCCAGCCATCGATCCGGGCGCGCGGAATGTTGACCGGCAAGGTGGTGTTGGTCATGAAACCGCGGATCTCGTTGTCGTAGCGAACCAGCTTGACTTCCTGCCCGCTCGCCGCCCAGGTGACGCCTACGTCCGTGTTCTTGCCGCGTTCGGGCTGCAGTGCCGGGTTGCCGAAACCGGGAAAGTACAACTGGTTGAACGAAGGCGCGACGAACGATGTGCCATGGGAGGCGTGCACCCGCCAGGCCGGCGTGATGCGAAAGCCGTATCCCACGAAGCCGGTATTGGCGTCGTCGAACTGCGAATTGCTGTCGCGGCGCAGGTTGAACTGCCAGCTGTGGGCGCCGTAGTTGCCGTTGAGGCCGCCAAAGACGGCGTTGATCGTCCGCTGCGTGACCGCATAGGCAGTGGTGGCGCTGACCTTCTGTTCACTCCGTTCCAGCCCGGCAAGCACCAGCCCGATCGGCGTCTCCACATCGTTTTGCCAGGTCCACTGCGATTGCTCGGTCTTGAAGGAGCCGGGGAAATTGGCTTCGATCGTGTTGGAGGTGTCGTTGCCCTGGCTGAAGCGCAGCTCCGTCTGCCACTGCTGCGTGGGCTTGCCCTTGATGCCGGCATGCGCGGTCGCCACGCGCACCGCAGCTGCGGTCGTTGGTGGCAGGCCCATCGTCGAACCAGCTGATGCCGTCGGCATACAGCAGGCCGGCGTCGGCGCTCCAGCCCCCGCCGAACTCATAGCGCGCGGTGGCGTTGATCGAGTCCTGATCGAAGGGGTCGCGGTCGGGGTTGAACCGGCCGAAGGTCGCCTTGGGGTTGGTCGCGGAGAAGCCCCCGTCCCGCAGGCGTTGCACGCCGACGGAATAGCCCAGCGCGCCTTGCCCGCCCTGCAGGCCCGCGCCGATCGTGGTGTGGTCTTCGCTGCCGACTGTGAGTGAGGCGTAGGGATGAAAACCATCGCGGCCCTTGCGCAGGAAGACCTGCACCACGCCGCCCACCCCATCGCTGCCGTAGAGGGCCGAGGCCGGGCCCTTGAGCACCTCGATGCGCTCGATCATTTCCACCGGGATGCTTTCCCAGCTCTGGGTGCCGGCGGTGGCCGAACTCAGGCGGACCCCGTCCACCATCAAGATGGTGTGGCGGGTCTCCGTGCCCCGGATGAATACGCTCGACTGCTTCCCCATGCCGCCATTGGCACTCATTTGCACGCCGGCGGTGCGCGCCAGCAGTTCGGGCAGCGTGCGGGCCGTTGAAGCCTCGATGGCCTGCCGGTCGATCACCGTGAGGTCGCTGACCAACTCGTCGGCGCGGGTGGCCGTGCGAGTGGCGGTGACCACGGTTTCCTTGAGTGCCGCGGTCTGCGCGAAAGAGGATGGGAATGCGGCGGCTAGCGCCAGCGAAAGCGCTGTTGCGCGTGAAATACCAATAGCGTTCATGTAGAGGGAAACGTTTCAATACCCGCACCGGCGTCCCCGCCAGTACATTGGGCGTCACGGCCGCACGCTCTTTTAGGGCGTGCAGCCACCGTGTTGGCCGGTATCCGGGCTGGCGGGTCTACTTCCAATCGCCTTCCCAGGCGCGCTGTTCAGACGCGCCCAGTGGCTTCATGTGATGGAAACGGAATTTCTTTCAGGAAATTCGTCCGCTTACCGTTGCGGGGGCAGCGCAGGTTAGGTACGGCCGTTTGCCGGCTTTCCCTCCTGCTTCCCGTTGAACTGCGGCATGCGAACCACACCGCGAGCACCAACGGGTTTATTTTAAGGTTGAAATCTGTCACAAAACCATACAATTAACTTTCATATGCCAAGTTCCTCCCAAATCGACCAGATTGCGGAACGCGTAGAGCGCCTGCTCGTACGCTACGAGGAACTGCAACGCACGAACGCGCTGCTCACCGAACAGGTCGAGAAGCTCACGCAGGGACGCGATTCCCTGAAGTCCCGTCTTTCCGCCGCCCGCTCGCGCGTGGACGCGCTACTGGAACGCCTGCCCGAAATCAGGAGCCCTGCATGAGTGTCCAGAAGCAAGTCGAAGTACAGATCATGGGTCAGAGCTATCGCCTGGGCTGCCCAGACGGCGGCCAGCAACGGCTTCTGGAAGCGGTGGAAAAAGTCGACACCGCCATGTGCAAGATCCGTGACGCGGGCAAGGTGAAGGCCCGCGACCGCATCGCGGTGCTGGCGGCGCTGAACCTGGCCTTCGACGTCAGCGATCGCAACGTGCCATCGTTTCAGGCTTCGGGTTTCGCTCCCTCCGAGTTGCCGGCCGATGCGAATGACGCGCACGACCCGCGGCTCGCGAGCCTGGTCGACTGGCTCGACGCCGCGCTGGGCGACGACGGCCGCCTGCTGTGACCGCCCTCACAGTTCGGTTGATTTCCCCCCTGTCAAGTCAAATATTTTTGCACGCTGCCAACGAAGGTATTTCACCGGCAGAGCGCCCCTCCATGCGATGCGCGGCCTACAATGCAATCCGTCTGCGGTGCGTGCCGGGCTTTATATTTCCTTGAACCAATGCTCTTAGAGCACGGGCTTGGAAAATCTCTTGGCTAGCGTGATCGTCTCGCGTCAGATGAACCCAAGGCCAAGCTGACCTCGCCCACCTGAACCCCGGTTCAGGATGCCGGTCCGGTGGCACTTGCAGACACCTTTTTTCGACAACAAGAAGATGCCGCCACGCAACGGTGGGTTGCGGGTCAAGCCCGCAATGACAGTGAAGAAGTCATCCGGACTCGATCCGGATCCACGGCGGAGCATGATTTCGGGTCACGCCCGCATGACAATCCTTGAGCCGCTCATTCTCGAACTGGCCCTGCTGGGCATAGCCACCGGCTTTCTCGCCGGCCTCCTGGGCATCGGCGGCGGCATGCTGATGGTGCCCTTCATCACCATCATCCTCGCCGCCAAGGGCTATCCCGCCGACTACGCCGTGAAGATCGCCGTGGCGACGTCGCTGGCCACCATCTGTTTTTCCTGCTGTCGTCCGTGCGGGCGCACCACAGGCGCGGCGCCGTGCTGTGGCCGGTCGTGCGGCTGCTCGTGCCCGGCATCCTGCTGGGATCGCTGGCGGGCGCGCAAATGGCCGTGGCGCTTCCCGGTCGCGCCTTGAGCATGCTGTTTGCGATCTTCGTGGCTTTCGCCGCCACGCAAATGCTCCTGGACCGCAAACCAAAGTCATCCCGGACCTTGCCGGGACGTTGGGGCACGTTCGCAGTGGGTGGCCTCATCGGCGTGTTGTCATCGCTGGTCGGCGCGGGCGGGGCCTTCATTTCGGTGCCGTTCATGACCTGGTGCAACATCAAGATCCACGACGCTGTCGGCACATCAGCGGCGCTGGGATTTCCATCGCGCTGGCCGGGACGCTGGGCTACATCTGGGCCGGACTCGGCGTTCCACAAATGCCCCCGGGCTTGGTCGGCTTCTCTTCCTGCCCGGCCTGGTCGTGATCTCGCTGGCCAGCTGAGCGCGGCGCCCTGGGGGCTCGCACCTCCCTCCGGCTGGACGTCCGCCCGTTGCGCAAGGTGTTCGCGATCCTGCTGTATGCCCTCGCGGCGTACTTCCTGTGCGCTTGGCGCGCGGACCTCTGCCTTGCCACTGGCCCGGATGCCTTTTGGGCCGCACGCCGATCGTCTGCTCGATCATCGCCGCACCTCCGGATCGGGAAACTCTTGAAGGCCTGGGCCACGGCGGCAGGCGTTTCTCTTGCGATGGACGACGTACCAGTTGAGCATCGCGGGGAACCCCTGCACATCGAGCGCCGCGGGACTGCCCGCCTGCAGTTCACGGCTGATGGTCTGCGCCGACAGGAAGTCACGCCCATGCCGGCCATCACCGCCTGCTTGATGGTTTCGGTGCTCTTGATCTCCATCGCGATGTTCAGTTCCCGCCAGGTGCGCGCCGAAGCCTCGTCCATGGAATGCCAGGTGTCCGAGCCCTTTTCGCGCACCACGAAAGGTTCGCGCGCCAGGCGCGACAATGGAATGCGGCTCTCGCCCGCGAGCAGATAGTGGGCCGCCGCAGCGGTGACATAGGGATGCGGCGCAAAAGGCTCATTCTCGGTGTCCATATGGGGCGGCGGCCGCACCATCACCGCCAGGTCGGTGAGGTTCTCGTGCGCTGGGCCAGCAGTTCGGCGCGGTTGTGGACTCCGAAGTTCAGCGTGACGCCCGCATGGCGACGGCGCAAACTCAACGACGGGGGCAGAAAGAAATAATCGCCGGCGCTGATCACAGCGACATTGAACTTGCCGCCGGCGACGCCCTTTAATTCGTCATCGCTTATCGGCTTCCGCAATTTGCCGAATGATGATGCGGCTTGGTCCGCGTTTCGGTTCCCGCCGGCATGAGGTAGACTTTGCTTGCCGAGCTGTTCGAACAGGGGCAGGCCGGCATGCTCCTCGAGCTTGCTGATCTGGGTCGATACCGCGGCTGCGTCAAGTGCAGCTTCTCGGCGGCACGCGAATAGCTGAGTTAGAGTGCGACGGCCTCGAACACCTTCAACTAGCGCAGCGTCACGTCTTCAACCTCAGTGCTGCCCTTCTAGAACCATAACATAATCCATGATGTGAGACCATCAAATACTTTAACTCTTATCCATTCATCATCCTGCTTGTTCCCAGTTTCCCTGCCCGCTCCGAGTTCCTCCGTCGCGCGTGGCCAAGGAGAACCGCCATGCTCAACCTCCAGGCAACGAAGTGCCTCGACGACCAGCCCACCAACTCCCATGGGCAAGCCTACCAACGCCGCGTTCAACGAACTGGGGCTGAACTGGTACTGGGACCCGGTCACCTATGCCTGCCTGCCCGCTGCCGGCCGCGGACGGTCTGCGCGCCTATCTCCAGGCTGAACAGGCGCATCTGCTGCGCGCCTACGA
>CAVRNE010000065.1:0-27138 GCA_963722025.1 uncultured beta proteobacterium | reverse complement strand
CCCTGGGCCGGAGTGAACATGCAGACCCGGCCGTTGCGGATCGCGCGGATACGGCTCCAGCCCGGCCGGTCTTTCAGCGCCTGGGTGTTGCGGTCCGAGATCATGATGACCTGCGGGTCGGCGCGCACCACGAACTCGGGGTTGAGCTTGGGGAACGGCCCCAGCTTGCCCGGCACCACATTGGCCGCGCCGACGCGCGTCAGCATTTCGCCGATGAAGGACGACTCACTGGCGGCGTAGGGGCCGCTGTTGACCTCGAAGTACACCGTCGTTCCGCGCAGGGCCGCCGGCAGGCTTTGCGCGGCCAGGTTCACCCCGTTGTCGATGCGCTCCCACAAGGCCGGTGCGCCGGGCACCTGCAGCTCCTGTCCCACCTTGCCCATCACCCGCTGCACGTCCGCCAGGGTCTTGGGCTCAGCGCGACCACCTTCACCCCCAGGCCCTCGAGCCGCGCCAGCGCGCGCGACGATACCGAAAGCAGCACCACGTCGGGCCGCAGCGAGACGATGATCTCTATATTGGCATCTTCCAGCCCGCCCACGCGGGGGAGCCTGTGCACGCCAGCCGGCCAGTTCGA
Source organism: uncultured beta proteobacterium (assembly GCA_963722025.1). Lineage (GTDB taxonomy): Bacteria > Pseudomonadota > Gammaproteobacteria > Burkholderiales > Burkholderiaceae_C > Ramlibacter. The sequence goes on along the minus strand of CAVRNE010000065.1, from coordinate 26,561 downwards.
ATAATTGTCCACGCCGACCAGCCGGTCGCAGGCACCAGCTCGCACACCATCTCCGTCAGCGAAGGCAGCAGGCTCACGACGCGCTGCGGGGGCTGGGGCAGGTCCACCGCAACCCCACGGTCGTCGATCACCTGCAAGGCCTGTGCGTGCAACGCCAGGGACCACAGCACGATCAGCAGCCACCGCTTCATGACGAGCCCTTGAGCGTGAGGGGCAGGCCCGCGGACATCAGCGTGACGCGTTCGCAGGCAGCGGCGGCCTGCTGGTTCAGGCCGCCCAGCGCGTCGACAAAGGTGCGCACATCCTTTCCCATCGGGATGACGCCGAGCCCGATCTGATTGCTGATCAGGACGATGGGACCGGCGCAAGCGCGCAGCGCGCCGGCGATGGTCGTCCCCCTCCCCGTTTCCTGTTCCCCCCTTCTCCCCCTCTCCTCCCTCCCCACCGCCGGCATCAACCGCGCCGTGAGCCATAGAGTGAGGCAGTCCACCACGATCAGCGTGTCGGTGCGGCTGTGCTGGCCGATTGCATGGGCGAGTTCCACCGGCTCTTCCACCGTGGTCATGCCGGGCACGCGCTCGGCCCGTTGGCGCTGGTGACGGGCAATGCGCTCGCGCATTTCCTCGTCCCAGGCTTGCGCTGTCGCGATATACACCGCGCGATGCTGCGGCGATTGCGCAAGCCAGGCGGCAGCAAGCTTTTCGGCGCGTGCTGTCTTGCCGCTTTTTTGGCCGCCCAGGATCAGTTCGCTGCGTGCGATACGCAGTTCAGCCATACGTCTTGTTCCATTCGATGATGATGCGGTGCAGCTGCTCCACGCCGTCGGTCAGCGCCGCCGGTCCGGGTTGCAGGATGTCGGCGGATTTGATTTCGAACAGTTGCCCATCCTTCACCGCATTCACGCCGTCCCAGCCAGGCCGCGCCGCGACCTTCTCGGGCCGGAATTTCTTGCCGCACCACGAGCCGATGATGATGTCGGGATTGCGCCTTGCGATGTCGGCGCCATCGCCGATGATTCGATCCTTGCCCAGCGACTGCACCGCCAGTTCGGCAAAGCAATCATCGCCTCCCGCGATGCCCACCAGCTCGGACACCCAGCGGATTGCGCTGATGTGCGGCTCGTCCCACTCCTCGAAGAAAACCTTTGGCCGGCGCGGCAAGGCCGTTGCCGCCTGCTCGATGGCCAGCAATCGCGCCCGCATTTTCTCGAGCAGTTCAAGCCCCCGCTCCGCCTGCCCGACGATGGCGGCCACCTGGTACAGCATGGAGAAGATCTCCTCCACGCTGCGCTGGTTGAACACCGTCACCTGCACGCCCTTGCGGATGAGTTCGGCCGCGATGTCGGCCTGCAAATCCGAAAAGCCGAACACGCAGTCGGGCCGCAGGTCCAGGATCTTGTCGATCTTGGCTGAAAGGAAGGCGCTGACCTTGGGTTTCTCCTCGCGCGCCCGGCGCGGGCGCACCGTGTAGCCCGAGATGCCGACGATGCGCGCCTCCTGCCCCAGCAGGTACAGCCATTCCGTCGTCTCTTCCGTCAGGCAGACGATGCGTTGCGGTCCGGGCAGGATTTCGGGCATGGCGCCAGCTTACTTTGGTTGCCAACGAAGCGTCAGATAGAAACTGCGCCCGGGCTGGTTGAAGCCGAAGGCGGTCTCGTAGATGCGGTCGGTCACGTTGTTGAGCTTGGCCTGCACGCTGAAGTCTTTCGCGAATTGCCAGTCGGCGTAGAGATCTGCGGTCGTATAGGCAGGCAGTGGCATGGTGTTCGCGGCGTCGTCGAAGCGGTCGCCGACGTGGATCACGGAACCGCCAAAGCGCCATGCCCCCATGGTGTAGTCGGCGCCCGCAATCAGCTGCTCTTTGGCCCGGCGCGGCAGCTGGCGGCCGTTGAGCTCATTGCGCGGGTCGAGGACGTCGGCCGAGGCGCGCAGGGCCAGCGCATCGAATTGGCCCTCGTAACCCAGCGTCCAGCCATCGATCCTGGCGCGCGGAATGTTGACCGGCAAGGTGGTGTTGGTCATGAAACCGCGGATCTCGTTGTCGTACCGGACCAGCTTGACTTCCTGCCCGCTCGCCGCCCAGGTGACGCCTACGTCCGTGTTGTTGCCGCGTTCGGGCTGCAGTGCCGGGTTGCCGAAACCGGGAAAGTACAACTGGTTGAACGAAGGCGCGACGAACGTGGTGCCATGGGAGGCATGCACCCGCCAGGCCGGCGTGATGCGAAAGCCGTATCCCACGAAGCCGGTATCGGCGTCGTCGAACTGTGAATTGCTGTCGCGGCGCAGGTTGAACTGCCAGCTGTGGGCGCCGTAGTGGCCGTTGATGCCGCCAAAGACAGCGTTGATGGTTCGCTGCGTGACCGCATAGGCCGTGGTGGCACTGATCTTCTGTTCACGCCGTTCCAGCCCGGCCAGCACCAGCCCAATCGGCGTTTCCACATCGTTTTGCCAGGTCCACTGCGATTGCTCGGTCTTGAAGGAGCCGGGGAAATTGGCTTCGATCGTGTTGGAGGTGTCGTTGCCCTGGCTGAAGCGCAGCTCCGTCTGCCACGGCTGCATGAGCTTGCCCTTGATGCCGGCATGCGCGGTCGCTACGCGCAGCGCACTACGGTCGTTGGTGGCGGGCCCATCGTCGAACCAGCTGATGCCGTCGGCATACAGCAGGCCGGCGTCTGCGCTCCAGCCGCCGCCGAACTCATAGCGTGCGGTGGCGTTGATCGAGTCCTGCTCGAAGGGGTCGCGGTCGGGATTGAACCGCCCGAAGGTCGCCTTGGGGTTGGTTGTGGAGAAGCCCCTGTCCCGCAGGCGTTGCACACCAACGGAATAGCCCAAGGCGCCTTGCCCGCCCTGCAGGCCCGCGCTGAGCGTGGTGTGGTCTTCGCTACCTACGGTGAGAGAGGCGTAGGGATGGAAACCATCGCGGCCCTTGCGCAGGAAGATCTGAACCACGCCGCCCACCCCATCGCTGCCGTAGAGCGCCGAGGCCGGGCCCTTGAGCACCTCGATGCGCTCGATCATTTCCACCGGGATGCTTTCCCAGCTCGGGGTGCCGGCGGTGGCCGAGCCCAGGCGGACCCCGTCCACCATCAAGATGGTGTGGCGGCTTTCCGTGCCCCGGATGAATACATTCGAGCTCTTCCCCATGCCGCCATTGGCACTCATTTGCACGCCGGCGGTACGCGCCAGCAGTTCGGGCAACGTGCGGGCCGTTGAAGCCTCGATGGCCTGCCGGTCGATCACCTTGAGGTCGCTGACCAACTCGTCCGCGCGGGTGGCGGTGCGAGTGGCGGTGACCACGGTTTCCTTGAGCGCCGCGGTTTGGGCGAAAGAGGATGGGAACGCGGCGGCTAGCGCCAGCGAAAGCGCAGCCGCGCGTGAAGTACCAATATCGTTCATGTAGAGGGAAACGTTTCAATACCCGCACCGGCGTCCCCGCCAGTACATTGGGCGTCACGGCCGCACGCTCTTTCAGGGCGTGCAGCCACCGTGTTGGCCGGTATCCGGGCTGGCGGGTCGACTTCCAATCGCCTTCCCAGGCGCGCTGTTCAGACGCACCCAGTGGCTTCATGTGATGGAAACGGAATTTCTTGGGGAAATTCGTCCGCTTACCGTTGCGGGGGCAGCGCAGGTTAGGTAGGCCGTTTGCCGGCTTTCCCTCCTGCTTCCCGTTGAACTGCGGCATGCGAACCACACCGCGAGCACCAACGGGTTTATTTTAAGGTTGAAATCTGTCACAAAACCATACAATTAGATTTGATATGCCAAGTTCCTCCCAAATCGACCAGATTGCGGAACGCGTAGAGCGCCTGCTCGTACGCTACGAGGAACTGCAACGCACCAACGAGTTGCTCACCGAACAGGTCGAGAAGCTCACGCAAGAACGCGATTCCCTGAAGTCACGTCTTTCCGCCGCCCGCTCGCGCGTGGACGCGCTGCTGGAACGCCTGCCCGAAATCAGGAGCCCTGCATGAGTGTCCAGAAGCAAGTCGAAGTCCAGATCATGGGCCAGAGCTATCGCCTCGGCTGCCCCGATGGCGGTCAGCAGCGGCTTCTGGAAGCGGTGGAGAAAGTCGACACCGCCATGTGCAAGATCCGTGACGCGGGCAAGGTGAAGGCCCGCGACCGCATCGCGGTGCTGGCCGCACTGAACCTGGCCTTCGACGTCAGCGATCGCAACGTACCATCGTTCCAGGCTTCGGGTTTCGCTCACTCCGAGTTTCCGGCGACAGCAATGGGAACGACGCGCACGACCCGCGGCTCGCGAGCCTGGTCACCTGGCTCGACGCCGCGCTGGGCGACGATGGCCGCCTGCTGTGACTGCCCTCACAGTTCGGTTGATTTTCCCCCTGTCAAGTCAAATTTTTTTGCACGCTGCCAACGAAGGTATTTCGCCGGCAATGTGCCCCGCCATGCGATGTGCGGCCTACAATGCAATCCGTCTGCGGTGCGTGCCGGGCTTTATATTTCCTTGAACCAATGCTCTTTGAGCGCGGGCTTGGAACATCTCTTGGCTAGCGTGATCGTCTCGCGTCAGATGAACCCAAGGCCAAGCTGACCTCGCCCACCTGAACCCTGGTTCAGGATGCCGGTCCGGTGGCACCTGCAGACACCTTTTTTTTCGAGAATAAGAAGATGCGCCACGCAACTGTGGATTGCGGCGAATCGGAGGATTCCTCCGGTATCGGCCCGCAATGACAATCCTTGAACCGCTGCTGATTCTGGAACTCGCCCTGCTGGGCATCGCCACCGGCTTTCTGGCCGGCCTCCTGGGCATCGGCGGCGGCATGCTGATGGTGCCCTTCATCACCATCATCCTCACCGCCAAGGGCTATCCCGCCGACTACGCCGTAAAGATCGCCGTGGCGACGTCGCTGGCCACCATCTGCTTTTCCTCGCTGTCGTCCGTGCGGGCGCACCACAAGCGTGGCGCCGTGCTGTGGCCAGTCGTGCGGCTGCTCGTGCCGGGCATCCTGCTGGGATCGCTGGCGGGCGCGCAAATGGCCGTGGCGCTTCCTGGTCGCGCCTTGAGCGTGCTGTTTGCGATCTTCGTGGCCTTCGCCGCGACGCAAATGCTGCTGGACCGCAAACCAAAGTGCGTCCCGGACCTTGCCGGGACGTTGGGGCACTTTCGCAGTGGGTGGCCTGATCGGCATGCTGTCGTCGCTGGTGGGCGCGGGCGGCGCCTTCATTTCGGTGCCGTTCATGACCTGGTGCAACATCAAGATCCACGACGCTGTCGGCACGTCGGCGGCGCTGGGATTTCCCATCGCGCTGGCCGGAACGCTGGGATACATCTGGGCCGGCCAGGGCGTGCCGCAAATGCCCCCGGGTTCGGTCGGCTATCTCTACCTGCCAGGACTGGTGGTGATTTCGCTGGCCAGCGTGAGCACGGCGCCCTGGGGCGCGCGCACCGCCCACCGGCTGGACGTCCGTCCGTTGCGCAAGGTGTTCGCGATCCTGCTGTATGCCCTCGCGGCATACTTCCTGCTTCGCTGAGCGCGAAGGACTCTCTACCTCGCCCGCTTGGGCCGCACACCGATCGTCTGCTCGATCATGGCCGCACCGTCCTTCATCAGGAAACTCTTGAAGGCCTGGGCCACGGGCGGCAGGCGTTTGCTCCTGCGATGGACCACGTACCAGTGGAGCATCAGCGGGAAGCCCTGCACGTCGAGCACCGCCAGACTGCCCGCCTGCAGTTCGCGGCTGATGGTATGCGCCGACAGGAAAGTCACGCCCATGCCGGCCATCACCGCCTGCTTGATGGTTTCCGTGCTCTTGATCTCCATCGCGATGTTGAGTTCCGCCAGATGCGTGCCGAACCCCTCCTCCATGGAATGCCAGGTGTCCGAGCCTTTCTCGCGCACCACGAAAGGCTCACGCGCCAGGCGCGATACCGGAATGCGTTTCTTCCCGGCCAGCGGATGGTCGGGCGCGGCCACGATGACATAGGGGTGCGGCGCGAAAGGCTCGTTCTCCGTGTCCATGTCCAGCGGCGGCCGAACCATGATGGCCAGGTCGGTGAGGTTGTCGGTGAGCTGCTCCAGCAGTTCCGCGCGGTTGCAGACCCCGAAGTTCAGCGTGACACCCGCATGGCGCCGCGCGAACTCCACGAGCAGCCGCGGAAGGAAATAGTCCCCCGCGCTGATCACAGTCACGTTCAGCTTGCCGCCGGAGACGCCCTTGAACTGCGTCATCGTCTCTTCGACTTCCTCGAATTGCCGGATGATCACCCGGCTCGCGTGCAGCATCTCCGACCCCGCGGGCGTGAGGTGGATTTTCTTGCCGAATTGCTCGAACAGCGGCAGGCCGGCGTGCTCCTCCAGTTTCTTGACCTGGGTGGATACCGCGGGCTGCGTGAGGTGCAGTTCTTCGGCGGCGCGCGAGAAGCTCAGGTTGCGCGCCACGGCCTCGAACACCTTGAGCTGGCGCAGTGTCGCGTGCTTCAACCGGAGTCTCCTTGAACCATAACGTTTAGGTAATGTAAACCATCAAATACTTTAACTGTTATTAATCATTCATCCTCCTTACATTTGCCTGCAAGCCGGTGTATCCGATGCCGGCACGCCACATGACCAAAGGAGAACCGCCATGCTCGACGTTCAGGACAACGATATCCTCGACGACCAGGCCACCGAATCCCATCGGCAAGCCTACAACGCCGCGTTCGACGAACTGGGATTGAACTGGCACTGGGACCCGATCACCTATGCATGCCTGCCTGCTCCCGGCCGGGACGGGTTGCGTGCGTACCTGGAGAAGGAACAGGCGCACCTGCTGCGCGCCTACGAGGCGGATTTCCTGGTCAACGCCATCGAAACCGCCAAGGCCCGCTGCTACCAGGTCATGGTCCGCAGCCGCCACCAGGCCGCTTACGGCGGGCATGTCGCCGACTCGCGAACTCCGGCCTGAACGGAGTGCTCGATGTCAAACCACTGGGTGCGATTCAAGCACGGCGGCACGACCGGCTTCGGCACCCTCGAGGGTGACCGCGTGCGAGTGTGCGAAGGCGACATGTTCGACCACGTCACTCCCACCGACCAAATGCTTCCGCTCGCAGCGGTCGAGCTGCTGATGCCGGTGCAGCCCACCAAGGTCATAGCGCTGTGGAACAACTTCCACGCCCTGGGTGAAAAACTCAAGCTGGCGGTACCGGCCGAGCCGCTGTACCTGATCAAGTCTCCCAACTCCTACCTCGATCCGGGCGGCACGATCCGCAAGCCCGCCTGCGACGGCAAGGTCGTCTTCGAGGGTGAACTGGGCATCGTCATTGGCAAGACTTGCAAGGAGGTGGCCGAGCACCGGGCACTGGATTACGTGCTGGGCTACACCTGCGCCAATGACGTGACCGTGGCCGACATCCTCCATCGCGACGCCTCGTTTGCCCAGTGGGTGCGGGCCAAAGGCTTCGACACGTTCTGCCCGTTCGGTCCGGCGGTGGCCACGGGGCTCGACCCGGCGAAGCTGGTGGTCAGGACGACGCTGAACGGGGAAGTCCGCCAGGAATACCCCATCAGCGACATGCGCTTTTCGGTGGCCCAGCTGGTCAGCCTCATCTCGCAGGACATGACCTTGAATCCTGGCGATATCATCCTGTGTGGCACGTCGATCGGCGTCGGATCGATGAAACCCGGAAGCATTGTCGATGTGGAGATTGCAGGCATCGGCAAGCTCAGCAACCGGTACGAATAAATAACTTTCTTGGAGTGGGTGTGAAGATTGCAATCATTGGAGCCGGAGCTATTGGCGGTTATGTGGGGGTGAAGCTGGCATTGGCCGGCGAAGACGTCACCTTCATCGTGCGGGGGGCCAACCTGGAGGCCATTCGAAAAAACGGCATGAAGCTCATCATGCATGACGGCACGGAGCATGTGGCGACGGACGTCAAGGCCACCAACAACTATGACGAGGCCGGCCCGCAGGACCTGGTCATCCTGGCCATGAAGGCGCACCAGGTGGACGCTGTTGCCGGCGATATGCGCAAATTGCTCGGCCCCGACACCGCCGTCGTGACGATGCAAAACGGCATTCCCTACTGGTACTTCCACAAGCACGGCGGCCCGCTCGAAGGCACCCAGGTGCACAGTGTCGACCCGAGCGGCATGCTCGCGGAACTGATCCCGCCCCGGCGCGTGATCGGCTGCGTCGTCTATCCGGCTTCGGAGCTGGTGGCGCCCGGGGTCGTGAAGCACATCGAGGGCGACCGCTTCCCCGTGGGCGAGCTCGACGGCTCAACCAGCGAGCGCGTCACGCGCATTTCGGAATGCTTCGGCAATGCGGGATTCAAGGCGCCGGTGCTGGAAAACATCCGCTCGGAAATCTGGCTCAAGTTGTGGGGCAACCTGACGTTCAACCCCATCAGCAGCCTGGCCCACTCCACCCTGGTGGACATCTGCCAATTCCCGCTGTCGCGCGAGCTGGCCGCAAGCATGATGAAAGAGGCGCAGGAAGTAGCCCACAAGCTGGGCATCGAGTTCCGCGTGACGCTGGAAAAGCGCATCGCCGGCGCGGAGAAGGTGGGCAAGCACAAGACTTCCATGCTGCAGGACATCGAGGCCGGCCGCGCGCCGGAGATCGACGCGCTGGTGGGTTCGGTGGTGGAACTCGGGCGCCTCACGCAGACGCCGACACCGCACATCGATACCGTGTATGCGCTGGTCAAGCTGCTCGCCAAGACCATGGAAGAAGCGCGCGGGCACGTACGGCTTCAAGCCGCCGGCTGAAAGAGCCGCAGTCCCAAAGGCCCCTCGCGGGGCCTTTTTTCATTTCACCTGCTGTCATTTGGATCGTCAGCGTGACGTCAAGCGCTCATGGAAGCGAGACGGTTCGGTGATCGTTCCAATCCGCATCCGCTGCGGCAAGCGTCACACTGTGGGCCTGAACTCTCACGACGCGAAGTGAATATGGAAACGCTCGAACTTTTCGAGGCGCCGGCGCAGAACCCGCGCCAGCGCCTGGGCCCAGCCGCAATGGTGCTGCGTGGCTTCGCGCTGCCTTACGTGCAGGAGGTGATGCCCGCCATTGAAGTCGTTGATGCCATGTCGCCGTTCCGGCACATGGTGACCCCCGGCGGCTTCACCATGTCGGTCGCACTCACGAATTGCGGCGCGCTCGGATGGACGACCGATAGTCGGGGCTATCGCTATACCTCCGTTGATCCCGACACCGGCGAGCCTTGGCCGGTCATGCCAGAGGTATTTGCCCGGCTGGCAATCAAAGCTGCCGCAGCGGCGGAATTTGACGATTTCGAGCCCGATGCCTGCCTGGTCAACCGCTATACGCCAGGCGCGCGGCTCTCGCTGCACCAGGACAAGAACGAACAAGACTACGACGCGCCAATCGTTTCCGTATCGCTGGGCATGCGGGCCACATTCCTGTTCGGCGGCCATGCGCGCACCGACCCCACGGCCAAGGTGGCGCTGTACCACGGCGACGTGGTGGTGTGGGGCGGCGTCGATCGCCTGCGCTACCACGGCGTGATGCCGCTCAAGGACGAGCCCCATGCGCTGCTGGGCAGCCAGCGCATCAATTTCACTTTCCGCAAGGCGGGATGACGCTCACCGGCATGCAGCGCGGACAGCGAACATTTTTCATGGCGCGGCCAAGACGCCCTTCATGCTCGCCACCGCGCTCGCGGAAGGGGTGGAGAATTCGTATGTCTTGCCGAGGTCAAGCGCCTTCAGAAGCACCGCATTGGTCGTCTTGAGCGAGGTCAGCTGGACAGTGGCCTCACGGCGTCCGCCGATCGCGGGGCGAACATAGAGTCCGTAGCCCCAGCTTGGATTGGCAGCGGGCACGATGACAGTGCATGTGATGCGCTCATCCGTGCCGTGGTGTTTTTCATGGTGGAAGCCTGGGCCGTGCAGCCGCGTGATCAGGCCCACCCACCGGTCGGCCTGCCACTGAAAGGCTGCCTTGGTGGGCAGATAACTCTGCCCCAGCCCCTGCTGCGGCGTCACTTCGACCACGGTGCCGCAGAGATTCTCCCCGCTTTCACCAGCGCAGTGGTGACGCCGCTCTTCATGCCATAGCAGCTGGAGGCCTTGAGCTTGGCGAGCACCTTGGCCTGCTGGTCGGCCGGCAGCGACTTGAGCTCGACCGGCTTGCCGTCCTTCGCCTCGTCGGTGGGTGCGCGCCACGAGTTGGCATCGACAACTCGAGTTCATGCTAGTTGCGCGACTTCCAAACCCGCCTAGGGAAATACGCTATCAAGCGTGCGAGAGTTGCGCATTGTGGAATCCTGACCTGGGTCAAGAAACTCCGCGCCAGCGCACCGCGCGTGGCATTGCTAGTGATCGCGAGTCCGGCGCGGCGCCTCTTTCAGCGCCGCGGCGAAGATGGCCAGCGGGGTTGCGGCGAACAATTCGCGCAGCAGCTTGTAGCTGACCGCGAAGGCGCCACGCTTCTTCGAATTCCCAGCAGGATAGAACCAGCCCGCCATGATGATCCTCCGCAAGGACGGAAATTGATCCACGTCAATTATTGGGCCGGCGCAGCAATTCGGCGCGCCGCGCGGCACTCATTCGCACTGGGGATAACCCGAGTTGATGACAGTTGATGACCGAGGTCAAGGAGCTCTTCGAAGGTCCTCTCACAGAATGCCCCCTGTTCGCGCACGAGGCGCGCCCATTCGTAATTTCCTTAGAACTCAGACAGCGAAAGCCAGGAGACATTTTTGATGAGCAATTCGTTTGAAGCAGTCATTGACACGAGGCTCGCGGGCAGTGCCGCGCAAAGCCCGTACTACCGCTGGGGACAGCTGCTGATGGGCATCGTTTGCATGGCCATGATCGCCAACCTGCAATACGGTTGGACGCTGTTCGTGAATCCGATCGCCGACAAGCACGGCTGGAGCCGCGCCGCGATCCAGGTGGCCTTCACGATCTTCGTGCTCACGGAAACCTGGCTGGTGCCGATCGAAGGCTACCTGGTCGACCGCGTTCGGCCCGCGCCCGGTGGTGCTGGTGGGCGGCCTGCTGTGCGGCCTGGGCTGGGTGCTGAACTCGTACGCCGATTCGCTGACGATGCTGTACATCGCCGCAGCGGTCGGCGGCGTCGGCGCCGGCGCCGTCTATGGCACCTGCGTCGGCAACGCGCTGAAGTGGTTCCCGGATCGCCGCGGCCTGGCAGCGGGCCTGACCGCGGCCGGCTTCGGCGCCGGCTCGGCGCTGACGATCATCCCGATCTCCGCTTTCATCAAGTCCAGCGGCTACGAAGCGGCGTTCTTCTACTTCGGCATCGGCCAGGGCGCCATCGTGTTCCTGCTGGCATGGTTCCTGACGCGCGCGCCCGAAGCCAAGAAGATGGCCATCTCGCACGATCAACGTGCAGCAGAGCAAGCGTGACTACAGCCCGTCCGAAGTCCTGCGCAAGCCGGTGTTCTGGGTCATGTACGCGATGTTCACGATGGTGGCCGCCGGCGGCCTGATGGCCACCGCGCAGCTGGGCCCCATCGCCCAGGACTTCAAGATCGGCGACACCCCTGTCAACATCATGGGCCTGGTGCTGCCGGCCCTGACCTTCGCGCTGGCGATCGATCGCGTGCTCAACGGCTTGACGCGCCCCTTCTTCGGCTGGGTGTCCGACCAGATCGGGCGCGAGCAGACGATGTTCGTCGCCTTCGCGCTCGAAGCCGTCGGTATCCTGGCGCTCTACACCTCGGCCAGAATCCGGTCGCGTTCGTCATCCTCACGGGCCTGGTGTTCTTCGCCTGGGGCGAGATCTACAGCCTCTTCCCGTCGACCTGCGCCGACACCTTCGGCTCGAAATACGCCGCCGCCAACGCCGGCCTGCTGTACACCGCCAAGGGCACGGCCTCGCTGCTGGTGCCGCTGTCCAGCGTGCTCGCCGCCGCCACCGGCAGCTGGCATGCGGTGTTCATCGTGGCCAGCATCATGAACGCCGTCGCGGCGCTGATGGCGTGGTTCGTGTTGAGGCCGATGCGGCGCAAGCAGATGACCAATTCGGGACTCTGATGCAACGCGCCGCAGCTCATCCGCTGGTTCAAATCGTGCATGCGGCGCGGCTCCGGACAAACCCTAAAACGACCGGAGAATCCCGCAATCTTGACCATCGTCAAGAGCCTTTTGGCGCTACTGGCGCGAGCATCCAAGCTACCACCGCGGCTCTGGACTGGTTACGATAGTTGCACGGAGCCGGCGGGGTTCAACGATCACAGGAGACAACGCAATGAAGCTACAAGCAACAAAATCCCGGACGACGATGTGGACGCTCCTCGCGGGCGTCGCCGCAGCAGCGATGACGATGGCGACCCCCGCGCATGCGGCATGGGAGCCGACCAAGCCGGTCGAATTCGTGGTGCCGGCAGGCACCGGCGGCGGCGCCGACCAGATGGCCCGCCTGATCCAGGGCATCGTCATCAAGCACAAGCTGATGAAGGAGCCGCTGATCGTCGTCAACAAGTCCGGCGGCGCCGGCGCCGAAGGCTTCCTCGAAGTCAAAGGCGCCAAGGGCGACCCGCACAAGATCATCATCACCTTGTCCAACCTGTTCACCACGCCGCTGGCGACGGGCGTGCCCTTCAACTGGCGCGACATGACGCCGGTGTCGATGATGGCGCTCGACCAGTTCGTGCTGTGGGTGAATGCCGAGAGCCCGCACAAGACCGCCAAGGACTACCTGGCCGCCGTCAAGGCCGCCGGCCCCAGCAAGATCAAGATGGGCGGCACGGGCTCCAAGCAGGAAGACCAGATCCTCACCGTCGGCATCGAGCGCGCCTCCGGCACCAAGTTCATCTATGTTCCCTTCAAGGGCGGCGGTGAAGTGGCGGTGCAACTGGTCGGCAAGCACGTCGACTCGACCGTGAACAACCCGATCGAGGCCGTTGCCCAGTGGCGTGCCGGCCAGCTTCGCGCCTTGTGCGTGTTCGACGAAAAGCGCATGACCTACAAGACCAAGGTGACCGATACCCTGTCCTGGGCCGACATCCCGACCTGCAAGGAGTCCGGCGTCCCCACCGACTACACGATGCTGCGCGGAATCTTCATGGCGCCCGGCGTCAGCAAGGACCAGCTCGAGTTCTACGTCAACCTGCTCAAGAAGGTGCGTGAGACTCCCGATTGGAAGGAGTACATGGAAAAGGGCGCCTTCAACCAGACGGCCATGACCGGCGACGACGTTCACCAAGTGGCTTGGAACCGCCGAGAACAGCGCATCGCGACCTGATGAAGGAAGCCGGCTTCATCGCCAAGTAAGACCCGAGAGGGTTTTCTACACGGGCCGGCGGCCTCACGCGCCGGCCCCGCCATCCGATCACTGCACGCCCCCGCATCCCGGGGCAATCCTTTTCAATGGAGGAGTTCCCGATGGAACCAGACGAATCCGGTGCCGAGCGCGCGGGCGTCGCCACCCATGTCGTCGAAGCGGTCGTCGCGTTCCTTGTCCTGGCCCTGGGCGTGGTGGTCATCACGGGCAGCTGGAAGCTGGGCTCGGGCTGGACCAGCGATGGCCCGGGCTCCGGCTATTTCCCCTTCTACATCGGCCTGATCCTTTGCATTTCCGGCATCGGCACGCTGTACCAGGCCTTGCTCGGCAAGAACAGCGAACAAGGAAATCTTTGTCGACAGCGAGCAGCTCAAACGCGTCCTGTCGGTGCTGCTGCCCGCGGCGGTCTACGTGCTGGCGGTCCAGTTCGTCGGCCTGTACGTCGCCTCGGCGATCTACATCGCCCTGTTCATGATCGTCCTGGGCAAGTTTTCGCGGATCAAGAGCGTCATCGCCGCCCTGTGCCGTCGTCGTGCTGTTTTTCTTCATGTTCGAGGTCTGGTTCAAGGTTCCTCTCTTCAAGGGAATGTTCGACCCCTTGCGCTTCCTCGGTTACTGAAGCCCATACCCACCCCTCACCAATGAACCTTACCCACCGGATATCGCAATGGATGAACTGAACGCGCTTTTCCACGGATTCAGCGTCATCATGACGCCGATGAACATCATCCTGATGTTCGTCGGCATCATCCTCGGCGTGCTGATCGGCGTGCTGCCCGGGCCTGGGCGGCGCCAACGGCGTCGCCATCCTGCTGCCGCTCACCTTCACCATGTCGCCGACATCGGCCATCATCATGCTGTCGTGCATCTACTGGGGCGCGCTGTTTGGTGGCGCCATCACGTCGGTCCTGTTCAACATACCCGGTGAGCCCTGGTCGGTCGCCACCACCTTCGACGGCTACCCGATGGCCCAGAACGGGCAGGCCGGCGCGGCGCTTACAGCCGCCTTCACCTCGTCCTTCATCGGCGCTTTCGTGGCCGTGGTGATGATCACGTTCCTGGCGCCGCTGGTGGCCAAGTTCGCGCTCAAATTCGGGCCGCCGGAATTCTTCGCCGTCTACCTGCTGACCTTCTGCAGCTTCGTGGGCATGGGCAAGGGCTCGCCCTTCAAGATCCTCGCCTCGATGGCCATCGGATTCGCGCTTGGCGTCCGTGGGCATGGACACCGTCACCGGCCAGCTGCGCCTGACCTTCGGCATTACCGACCTGATGCGCGGCTTCGACTTCCTGATCGCGGTGATCGGCCTGTTCGGCATCGGTGAAATCCTGCTGTCGATGGAAGAAGGCCTGGCTTTCTCCGGCAAGAGCGCCAAGATCAATCCCAAGGTGGTGTTCGAGACCTGGAAGAAGCTGCCCCAGTACTGGGTTACGTCGATCCGCAGCTCGCTGATCGGCATCTGGATGGGCATCACCCCCGGCGGCGCCACCCCGGCATCCTTCATGAGCTATGGCCTGGCCAAGAAGATGTCGCAGGAACGGCTCGAAGTTCGGCACCGGCGAGATCGAGGGCGTGGTCGCCCCCGAAACCGCGGCGCATGCCGCCGGCACCAGCGCCCTGCTCCCGATGCTGGCTCTGGGCATCCCGGGTTCGCCGACGGCCGCCGTGCTGCTGGGCGGCCTGCTGATCTGGGGCCTGCAACCCGGGCCGCTGCTGTTCGTCGAACAGAAGGACTTCGTCTGGGGCCTGATCGCCAGCATGTACCTGGGCAACCTGGTGGGCCTGATCGTGGTGCTGACCACCGTGCCGCTGTTCGCGTCCATCCTGCGCATCCCGTTCTCCATCATCGCCCCGGTGATCGTGGTGATCTGCGCGATCGGCGCCTACACCGTGCACAGCGCGATGCTGGACATCTGGTTCATGCTGCTGTTCGGCGTGATCGGCTACGTGTTCAAGAAGCTCGACTATCCGCTCGCCCCCCTGGTGCTGGCGCTGGTGCTGGGCGACAAGGCCGAGGACTCGTTCCGCCAGGCCATGCTGGTGTCGCAAGGCGACCTGTCCGTCCTGTGGTCCAACGCGCTGGTGGGCGGCATCTCCACGCTGGCCCTGCTCCTGCTGTTCTGGCCCCTGATTTCGCGCGCTGATGGCCAAGATCCGCCCGCCCAAGCCCAAGGAATTCGCAGCGGAACAACCCGTCGATTGAACCAGGAAAGTCACCATGCCAGTCATCGCCATGACCCAGGAAATGGGTTCGCTCGCCAAGGACGTGGCCCTGCAGCTGGCCCAGACGGCCAAGCTTGCGGTCATGCGCCATGAAGTGGTGGAAAACGTCGCCAGCAGAATGCACGTGCCCAGCAGCCTGATCAGCCGGCTGCGCGAGGGCAAGGCCGGCCTGGTGGAGCGCCTGACGACCGACCAGCAACGTGTGGCCGTGTACACGGCGCAAGAGGTCTTTGCGCTTGCCGACAAGGGCAACGTGGTGCTGCGCGGCTGGGGCGCAACCTGCCTGCTGCGCCCTGTCCGGCATGTGCTGAGGGTGCGGGTGACCCGCTCGTTCAAGAAGCGGGTCGACTGGCTGATGGACAAGCTGGAGACCGACGATGAGTCGTTTGCCGAAGCGGAAGTGCGCCGAAGCGACGACGCCCATGCCGCCCGGATGCATGCCCAGTTCGGCGTGACCTGGGGCGACCCGCTTCTCTACGACCTGGTGCTGAACACGGACCGCGTTTCCATCGAAAGCTGCGTGGCGCAGATCCAGCAGCTGGCCGCCCGGCCGGAATTCCAGGAAACCGCGGAGTCGCGGGCGATGCTGGGCGATCTGGCGCTGAATGCGCGCATCCGCGCTGCGCTCAAGGACCACGACTCGACCCGCGACATCAACATCACCATCGAATCCAAGGACGGCAAGGCGCATACTCAGCGGCATCGTGCTCAATGCAGCAGGAAAGCGCGGAAGCCGCCAGGGTCGCCAGCACAGTCGTCGGCGTCGGCAACGTCGACAACCAGTTGCGCCTGATGGCCATCACCCGCCGCTTCGCCTCGGCCAAGACCTGAGCAGGCTCAGATCTTGCCGCGCTGCTTGAGCCGGCTCAGCGTTTCCGCCGACAGGTTCAGGTAGGACGCCAGTTCCTTCTTCGGGATCCGGTCGAACAGCTCGGGGTGCTTGCGCAGGAAGCGCTTGACCCGCCCCGGCGCGTCAAGCAGGTGCAGCGTGATGGTGTGCGCCATGATTTCGCTCATCAGGTGCATCACGTCGTACTCGAACTCCTGCTTGATCTCGTTGTGGCGCTCCAGGAAGGCAACCCATTCGGGCATCGGCAGCTTCGCCACCCGCGCCTTGGTGACGCAGACGATGCTGTAAGGCGTGGGCGTGCCCAGGCGCCATGCCGCATAGCTGGTTTCCACGTCGCGCTCGGCGGAAAAGCGAAGAATCATCTCCTTGGCCTGCTGGTTGGTCACCACCCGCTTGAGGATGCCGTCGAGGATGAAGTACTGCTCCATCTCGTGCACCCCTTGATGCAGCAGAAAGTCGCCCTTGTGGCAATCGACGATGACCAGGTGCGACTCGAGCTCGGCGCTCTGGCCGGAGTTCATGCCCTTCAAAAGGACGTTCTGCCCCAGCTGAACACGAATGATGTTTCTTTCGGGATGGTCTTGTACGCGCGACATGTGCTCTGCAGGGTTGAACGTGGGCACAGGATCCAGCTGGTCAGCGCGTTCGAATACTTCGAAAATTGACCGTGGTCAATGGCGAAACCTGACCCGATTCCTATGATACCTCGACGGCGCAAATGACCTTGTCCACAGGACAAGGCAGGCGACGCGCAGCCACATCTTCATCGAAGTCAAACGACGAGACATATCACATGACAAACGACGCCCAATCCCGGGAACAGACCGACGGCTTCCACCTCCTCATCGATGCGCTGAAGCTCAACGGCATCGACACGATCTTCGCCCTGCCCGGCATCCCGATCACCGACCTCACGCGCAAGGCGCAGGCCGAAGGCATGCGGGTGATCTCGTTCCGCCACGAGCAGCATGCCGGCAACGCCGCCGCGGCCGCCGGCTTCCTGACGCAAAAACCCGGCATCTGCCTCACGGTGTCGGCCCCGGGCTTCCTGAACGGCCTCACGGCGCTGGCCAACGCGACGACCAACTGCTTCCCGATGATCCTCATCAGCGGCTCGAGCGAGCGCGAGATCGTCGACCTGCAGCAGGGCGACTACGAGGAGATGGACCAGCTGGCCATCGCCAAGCCGCTGTGCAAGGCCGCCTTCCGCGTGCTGCACGCCGAGGACATCGGCGTCGGCATCGCGCGCGCCATCCGCTCGGCGCTGTCCGGCCGTCCCGGCGGCGTGTACCTCGACCTGCCGGCCAAGCTGTTCGCGCAGACGATGGACGCCGAAGCGGGCAAGAAGTCGCTGATCAAGGTCGTCGACCCGGCGCCGCGCCAGATCCCCGCGCCCGATTCGGTCCAGCGCGCGCTCGACCTGCTCAAGGGCGCCAAGCGCCCGCTGATCGTGCTCGGCAAGGGCGCCGCCTATGCGCAGGCCGACGCGCGAAATCCGCGCCCTGATCGAGAAGACCGGCATCCCCTACCTGCCGATGTCGATGGCCAAGGGCCTGCTGCCCGACACGCATGCGCAGTCGGCTTCGGCCACCCGCTCCTACGTGCTGGCCGAAGCCGACGTGGTGATGCTGGTCGGCGCGCGCCTGAACTGGCTGCTCTCGCATGGCAAGGGCAAGACCTGGGGCGGCGCGGACTCGAAGCAAGTTCATCCAGATCGACATCTCGCCGACCGAGATGGACAGCAACGTGCCGATCGCCGCGCCGCTGGTCGGCGACATCGGCTCCTGCGTGTCGGCGCTGGTCGCCGGCCTCGGCTCCAACTGGGCCAAGCCGCCGGCCGAGTGGACCCAGGGCGATCGCCGAGCGCAAGGACAAGAACCTGTCCAAGATGGCCGAGACCCTGGCGCTGAACCCCTCGCCGATGAACTTCCACAGCGCGCTGAACGTGATCCGCAATGCGGTCAAGGCGCGCCCGGACGCCATCGTCGTCAACGAAGGCGCCAACACGCTGGACTTCGCGCGCAGCATCGTCGACATGTACGAGCCGCGCAAGCGCCTGGACGTGGGCACCTGGGGCATCATGGGCATCGGCATGGGCTTCGCCGTCGCCGCGGCGGTGGACACCGGCAAGCCGGTGATCGCCATCGAGGGCGACAGCGCCTTCGGTTTCAGCGGCATGGAAGTCGAAACGATCTGCCGCTACAACCTGCCGGTCTGCGTGATCGTCTTCAACAACAACGGCATCTACAAGGGCACCGACGTGAACCCGGCCGGCGGCGACGTGGCGCCCACCGTGTTCGTCAAGAACGCGCGCTACGAGATGATGATGCAGGCCTTCGGCGGCGTCGGCGTCAGGCGCGACCACCCCGGACGAACTGGCCAAGGCCCTGGACGAAGCCGTCGCCTCCGGCAAGCCGACGCTGATCAACGCCATCATCGATGAGACCGCCGGCACCGAAAGCGGCCGCATCACCAGCCTGAACCCGCAAAGCGCGGCCAAGAAGAAGTAAGTCAGATTATCAGATTCACAAGGAGCATCCAACATGACCAAAGCACTCGACGACATCAAGATCATCGACTTCACGCACGTACAGGCCGGCCCGGCCTGCACCCAGATGCTGGCCTGGTTCGGCGCCGACGTGATCAAGGTCGAGCGCCCCGGTTCCGGCGACGTCACGCGCAGCCAGCTGCGCGACATCCCGGACGTCGACGCGCTGTACTTCACCCAGCTCAACAGCAACAAGCGCTCGCTGACGCTGGACACCAAGACCGCCGAGGGCAAGGAAATCCTCGAGAAGCTGATCAAGGTGTCGGACGTGATGGTCGAGAACTTCGGCCCCGGCGCGCTCGACCGCATGGGCTTCACCTGGGAGCGCATCCTCGAGCTGAACCCGAAGATGATCCTGGCCTCGGTCAAGGGCTTCTCCGACGGCCACCACTACGAGGACCTGAAGGTCTACGAGAACGTGGCCCAGTGCGCCGGCGGCGCCGCCTCGACCACCGGCTTCTGGGACGGCCCGCCCACGGTCAGCGCCGCCGCGCTGGGCGACAGCAACACCGGCATGCACCTGGCCATCGGCATCCTGACGGCGCTGCGCCAGCGCGACAAGACCGGCAAGGGCCAGAAGGTCGCCTGCTCGATGCAGGACGCCGTGCTCAACCTGTGCCGCGTCAAGCTGCGCGACCAGCTGCGCCTGGACCGCCTCGGCTACCTCGAGGAGTACCCCCAGTACCCGCACGGCAAGTTCACCGACGTCGTGCCGCGCGGCGGCAATGCCGGCGGCGGCGGCCAGCCGGGCTGGGTGCTCAAGTGCAAGGGCTGGGAGACCGACCCCAACGCCTACATCTACTTCACGATCCAGGGCCAGGCCTGGGCGCCGATCTGCGACGCGATCGGCAAGCCCGAGTGGAAGACCGACCCGGCCTACATGACGCCCAAGGCGCGCCAGCCGCACATCACCGACATCTTCGCGACGATCGAGGACTGGCTGAAGGACAAGACCAAGTTCGAGGCCGTCGACATCCTGCGCAAGTTCGACATCCCCTGCTCGCCGGTGCTGTCGATGAAGGAAATCGCCGACGACCCGTCGCTGCGCGCCAGCGGCACGATCGTCGAGGTCGACCACAAGGCACGCGGCAAGTACCTCACCGTCGGCAGCCCGATCAAGTTCTCGGACATGAAGGTCGAGGTCAC
Organism: uncultured beta proteobacterium; assembly: GCA_963722025.1. Taxonomy (GTDB): domain Bacteria; phylum Pseudomonadota; class Gammaproteobacteria; order Burkholderiales; family Burkholderiaceae_C; genus Ramlibacter. The sequence continues at coordinate 6,576 of CAVRNE010000065.1, read as the reverse complement.
CGGCTCGCCGCTGCTGGGCGAGCACACCGACGAGGTGCTGGCCGAGCTGGGCTACAGCAAGGACAAGATCGCGACGCTGCACGCGGCCAAGGCGGTCTGAAGACGGCCCTTCGGAAGAGCACGCCCTATGGCTCGCAAAGACGGCGTCGAGTTGGGCGCCGTCTTTGTTTGAAGCACCGTGTAACAGCGCAAGGAGCACACCCATGAAATCAGAGATCGATTTGGAGCAACTCGTGGAAGCCGTGGGCGATGCGGTCGTGGTCGCCAACGCCAGCGGCGCCATCACGCTGTGGAACCCGTCTGCGCAGCGCATGTTCGGCTACACCGAAGCCGAGGCGCTGGGCCAGTCGCTCGACATCATCATCCCGCAGCGCCAGCAGCAGCGCCACTGGGACGGCTACAACAAGACGATGGAGACCGGGCATCACCCGCTACGGCCACGACGTGCTGCGGGTGCCGGCCATGCACAAGGACGGGCACACGCTGTCCATCGCGTTCACGGTGGCCCTGCTGCTTGCTCCCGACGGCAAGGTGGCGGGCATCGCCGCGGTCATGCGCGACGAAACCACCCGCTTCGCCGAGGAGCGCGCCCTGCGCAAGCGCCTGATGGAACTCGAAAGCCAACTGCCCAGCCAGGTCAAAGCAGACTGAACCGGAGCGCAAAGACGCGTCGCGGCGTGGCAACTAACATCGGGGTTGAATCGTCAACTTCCCAACCAGGATCTTTTTTTCATGAGCAAAGCGTTAGAAGGCGTTCGCATCCTCGATTTCACCCACGTCCAGTCCGGCCCGACGTGCACGCAGCTGCTGGCCTGGTTCGGCGCCGACGTGATCAAGGTCGAACGCGCCGGCGAAGGCGACGCCACCCGCGCCCAGCTGCGGGACATCCCCGGCGTGGACAGCCTGTATTTCACGATGCTGAACCACAACAAGCGCTCGATCACGCTGGACACCAAGAAGCCAAAGGGCAAGGAAGTCCTGGACGCGCTCATCAAGCAACTGCGACGTGCTGGTCGAGAACTTCGCCCCCGGCGCGCTGGACCGCATGGGCATCACCTGGGAGCACATCCAGAGCATCAACCCGCGCATGATCGTGGCCTCGGTCAAGGGCTTCGGCCCGGGCCCGTACGAGGACTGCAAGGTCTACGAAAACGTCGCCCAGTGCGCCGGCGGCTCGGCTTCCACCACCGGCTTCGACGACGGCCCGCCGATGGTCACCGGCGCGCAGATCGGCGACAGCGGCACCGGCCTGCACCTGGCGCTGGGCATCGTCGCCGCGCTCTACCAGCGCAACACGACCGGGCGCGGCCAGAAGGTGCTGGCGCCGATGCAGGACGCCGTGCTGAACCTGTGCCGCGTCAAGCTGCGCGACCAGCAGCGGCTGGAACGCACCCACACCATGCACGAGTACCCGCAGTACCCGGACGGCAAGTTCGGCGATGCGGTGCCGCGCGCCGGCAATGCGTCCGGCGGCGGCCAGCCGGGCTCCATCCTCAAGTGCAAGGGCTGGGAGACCGACCCCAACGCCTACATCTACTTCATCACGCAAGGCAGCGGTGTGGCCCGCCGTGTGCAAGGTGATCGGCGAGGAAGAGCTGGATCGACGACGAGGCCTATGCCACGCCGGCCGCGCGGCTGCTGCACCTGAAGCCGATCTTCGCGCGCATCGAGCAATGGACCATGACCAAGACCAAGTTCGAGGCCATGGACATCCTCAACAAGTACGACATTCCCTGCGGCCCGATCCTGTCGATGAAGGAGATCGCCGAAGAACCCGCCCTGCGCGAAACCGGCACCATCGTCGAGGTCGACCATCCCGAGCGCGGCAAGTACCTGACGGTGGGCAACCCGATCAAGATGTCCGACAGCCCGACCGAAGTCACGCGCTCGCCCCTGCTGGGCGAGCACACCGATGAGGTGCTGAAGCAGCTGGGCTACAGCGCCGGACAAATAGACGAGTTGCGCGCCGAACGCGTGATCTGAACCGCAACATGCCCACAACCCTTGATGAACCATCCGATCATTCCCATCGCGGTCCTAGAGGCGCCCCGGCAGCGAAAACGCGAGGCGCCCAAAGGGCGCCGTGTCGATCCCGCGGCGCTGGCCGAGGTGCAGCGCCTGCTGGGCGACGAGTCGCGCCAGGCCGACCTGCTGATCGAACACCTGCACAAGATCCAGGACCACTTCGGCCACCTGTCGGCCGCCCACCTGGCGGCGCTGGCGCAGGAGATGCGCCTGGCGCAGACCGAGGTCTACGAGGTCGCGACCTTCTACCACCACTTCGACGTCGTCAAGGAAGGCGAAACGGCGCCCGCCGCGCTGACCGTGCGCGTGTGCGACGGCCTGTCCTGCGAGATGGCCGGCGCGCGCGACCTGCTGGCACGCCTGCCTGCCCTGCTGGGCAGCGAGGTGCGCGTCATCGCGGCGCCTTGCATCGGCCGCTGCGAGCAGGCGCCCGCCGCCGTGGTGGGGCAAAACCCCGTGCCCAACGCGAGCCTTGCGAGACGTGGTGGCCACGGTGGCGGCCGGGGCCGTGAAGCATGTGCCCGAAGGTTTCGTCGATTTCGCCGGCTACCAGGCCGGCGGCGGCTATGCGCTGCTCAAGGAATGCGTGTCCGGCGAACGCGACGTCGAATCGGTCATCAAGACGATGGAAGACTCCGGCCTGCGCGGCCTGGGCGGCGCGGGTTTTCCGGCCGGCCGCAAGTGGCGCATCGTGCGCGCCGAAGCCGGCCCGCGCCTGATGGCGGTGAACATCGACGAGGGCGAGCCGGGCACCTTCAAGGACCGCGTCTACCTGGAGCGCGACCCGCACCGCTTCCTGGAAGGCATGCTGATCGCCGCCTGGGCGGTGGGCATCGAGAAGATCTACGTCTACCTGCGCGACGAATACCACGGCTGCCGCGCCATGCTGGAAGCCGAGCTCGACAAGCTGCGACAGGCCCCGCCGATGGCACGGCATGCCGCGAGATCGAGCTGCGCCGCGGCGCCGGCGCCTATATCTGCGGCGAAGAGTCGGCCATGATCGAATCGATCGAAGGCAAGCGCGGCATGCCGCGGCTGCGCCCGCCGTATGTGGCGCAGGTCGGCCTGTTCGGCCGGCCGACGCTGGAACACAACTTCGAAACCCTGCATTGGGTGCGCGACATTCTTGAAAAGGGCGGCGCCTGGTTTGCCTCCCACGGCCGCAACGGCCGCAAGGGCCTGCGCTCGTTCTCGGTGTCGGGCCGCGTCAAGAGCCCGGGCGTCAAGCTGGCGCCGGCGGGCATCACGATCCAGGAACTGATCGACGAATTCTGCGGCGGCATGCAGGACGGGCACAAGTTCTATGCCTACCTGCCGGGCGGCGCGTCCGGCGGCATCCTGCCGGCCACGATGAACAACATCCCGCTGGACTTCGATACCTTGCAGCCCTATGGCTGCTTCATCGGCTCGGCGGCGGTGATCGTGCTGTCCGACCATGACACCGCCACCGACGCGGCGCGCAACATGATGCGGTTCTTCCATCACGAGTCCTGCGGCCAGTGCACCCCCTGCCGCGTCGGCACGGCCAAGGCGGCGCACATCATGGACCAGCCCAAATGGGACCTGCCGCTGCTGGCCGACCTGTCGCAGGTCATGCGCGATGCGTCGATCTGCGGCCTGGGCCAGGCGGCGCCGAATCCGGTCGACTGCGTCGTCAAGTATTTCCCGCAAGAACTGAAGTGAGCCACGCATGAACGCCATTACCCGAAGTGAACTGGCCCAGCTCGACGCGCCGCTCGTGAGCTTCAGCCTCAACGGCCGTGAAGTGACGGGCCGGTCCACCGAGACCCTGCTGCAAGATCGCCCAGCGCGAAGGCGTGGAGATTCCGCACCTTTGCTACAAGGAAGGCCTGGAGGCGGTGGGCAACTGCCGCTCCTGCATGGTCGAGATCGACGGCGAGCGCGTGCTGGCGCCCTCGTGCTGCCGCGCCCCGACGAACGGCATGAAGGTCGTGACCGACAGCGAGCGCGCGGTGGCCTCGCAGAAGCTGGTGCTCGAGCTGCTGCTGTCGGACATGCCCGAGAAGGAATACACCCGCAACAACGAGGTGGACCAGTGGGCCGCGAAAATCGGCGTCGGCAAGCCGCGGTTCGAAGCGCGCGCAGCAGGTGCGTCAGGACCTGACGCACCCGGCCATCGCCGTGAACCTGGACGCCTGCATCCAGTGCACGCGCTGCCTGCGCGCCTGCCGCGACGAGCAGGTCAACGACGTGATCGGCCTGGCCTTCCGCGGCGACCAGGCCAAGATCGTGTTCGACATGGACGACCCCATGGGCGCCTCCACCTGCGTGGCCTGCGGCGAGTGCGTGCAGGCCTGCCCCACCGGCGCCCTGATGCCGGCGCGCGAGGCGGCGCTCGCCGTGCCCGACAAGCAGGTGGACTCCGTGTGCCCCTACTGCGGCGTCGGCTGCCAGCTGACCTACAACGTCAAGGACGACAAGATCCTCTACGTCGAGGGCCGTGACGGCCCGGCCAACCACGACCGCCTGTGCGTCAAGGGCCGCTACGGCTTCGACTACGCGCACCATCCGCATCGCCTGACCAAGCCGCTGATCCGCCGCGCCGGCGTGCCCAAGACGGGCGACTTCGTCATGGACCCGGACCGGGTGATGGACGTGTTCCGCGAAGCCAGCTGGGAGGAAGCGCTGGAGTTTGCCGGCGGCAAGCTCGCCGCCATCCGCGACCAGTACGGCAAGAAATCGCTGGCGGGCTTCGGCTCGGCCAAGGGCAGCAACGAAGAGGCCTACCTGTTCCAGAAGCTGGTGCGCACCGGCTTCGGCAGCAACAACGTCGACCATTGCACGCGCCTGTGCCACGCCTCTTCCGTCGCGGCGCTGCTCGAAGGCATAGGCTCGGGCGCGGTGTCCAACCCCGTGATGGACGTGACCAAGGCGGAAGTGGTCGTCATCATCGGCGCCAACCCGACGGTGAACCACCCCGTCGCCGCCAGCTGGATCAAGAACGCCGTGAAGAACGGCACCAAGCTGATCATGATGGACCCGCGCCGCTCGGACCTGACCCGCCTGGCGCACCGCCACCTGCAGTTCAAGCCCGACACCGACGTGCCGCTGCTCAACGCGATGATGAACGTCATCGTCACCGAGGGCCTGGTCGACGAGGAGTTCATCGCCAGCCGCACCATCGGCTACGAGGAGCTGCGCAAGAACGTCGAAGGCTACACGCCCGAGCTGATGGCGCCGATCTGCGGCATCGACGCCGACACCATCCGCTACGTGGCGCGGCTGTTCGCCACGTCCAAGGCGTCGATGATCCTGTGGGGCATGGGCGTGTCGCAGCACGTGCACGGCACCGACAATGCGCGCTGCCTGATCGCCCTGTCGCTGATGACCGGCCAGATCGGCCGGCCCGGCACCGGGCTGCACCCGCTGCGCGGCCAGAACAACGTGCAAGGCGCATCCGACGCGGGCCTGATCCCGATGATGTTCCCGGACTACCAGCACGTGTCCGACCCGAAGGTGCGCGCCCGTTTCGAGAAGGCCTGGGAGTTGCCGCCGGTTCGCTGGACGACCAGGTGGGCCTGACGGTCGTCGAGGTGATGCATGCGATCAAGAAGGGCGGCATCCGCGGCATGTATGTGCAGGGCGAGAACCCCGCCATGTCCGACCCGGACGCCAACCATGCGCGCGAAGCCCTGGCGGCGCTGGACCATCTGGTGGTGCAGGACATCTTCCTGACCGAGACCGCCTACCTGGCCGACGTGATCCTGCCGGCCAGCGCCTTCCCGGAAAAGGACGGCACCTTCACCAACACCGACCGGCTGGTGCAGATGGGCCGCAAAGCCGTCAACCCGCCCGGCGATGCACGGCAGGACCTGTGGATCATCCAGGAGATCGCCAAGAAGCTCGGGCTCGACTGGCAGTACGGCCATGTCAGCGAGGTGTTCGACGAGATGCGCCACACCATGCCCAGCATCGGCGGCATCACCTGGGAGCGGCTCGACCGCGAGCATGCCGTCACCTATCCTTGCCTGAAGGAAGGCGACCCCGGCGAGTCCGTGGTGTTCGTCGACGACTTCCCGCGCGAGGGCGGACGTGCCCGCTTCGTTCCGGCCGACATCATCCCGGCCGACGAGCGCCCGGACACTGAATACCCGATGGTGCTGATCACCGGCCGCCAGCTGGAGCACTGGCATACCGGCAGCATGACGCGGCGCGCCACCGTGCTGGACGCGATCGAGCCCGATCCGGTCGCCCTGATCCATCCGCTGGACCTGGCGGCCATGGGCAGCCTCCCAGGCGACGTGGTGACGATCGAGTCGCGCCGCGGCAGTGTCTCGCTCTATGCCCGAGCCGACGAAAGCTCGCCGCGCGGCGCGGTATTCGTGCCCTTCTGCTACTACGAGGCGGCGATCAACAAGCTGACCAACGCGGCGCTCGACCCGTTCGCCAAGATTCCGGAGTTCAAGTACTGCGCCATCCGCGTTGTACCCGGCGGCGAGGCACCTCAGCAAAGCAGCTACGGCGGCGGCCAGGCGCTGGCAAACGCGACCGCCTGACGGCGGGACGCGGCGTTCTCCTGCATGGCCGGTG
>CAVRNE010000064.1:0-26419 GCA_963722025.1 uncultured beta proteobacterium | reverse complement strand
GGCGCAGCAGCGACGACTGCAACACAAACGCGGTGAGCCCGGCCAGCACTGCCCCACCGAACCAGGCCAATGCGCCCGCCGAGAATGCCCGCCAGTCGGCGTCGTCCCGGACTTCGCGCGCAGCGATGCGTCCGCCGAGCCAGCCCAGGTACTTGCCCATCCACACCACCGGATGCCATCGGACCGGCGGCTCACCGAACGCGCGGTCCAGCCAGAAGGCGAACAGCACGGCGATGACTGCGGTCCAGGACGATAGGAGCATTGGCCTGGATCCCGCTCAATTGGGCAGGGCGACCCATTGGCCGGCGAGCGAGTGCACCCGAGGCGCCGGCCGAACACTTCTTCCGAGCGCGATGCGTCGCCTCTTCACCGCAAGCGCCCTGGTGAGCGATGCGGCCGTCGGCGAGCACCACCATCTCGTCGGCGTGCAGCGCCATCGTGACTTCGTGCAACACGCTCACCGCCGTGCCGCCGGCCACCACATGCTCGCGCACCAGCGCAGCCAGTCGGCCTGGCGCGGCGGATCGAGGTTGGCCAGCGGCTCGTCCATCAGCAACAGCGGCGCGCCTACCGCCAGCGCGCGCGCCAGCAGCACGCGCTGGCGCTCACCGCCGGAGAGCCTGCCCAGCGGGCGATCGCGCCAATCCCAGGATTGCGTCTGCAGCATGGCGCTCTCGACCGCCGCGTGGTCTTCCGCGACAGGCACCCCCAGCCATGCCTGGTGCGGCAGGCGGCCCAGCATCACGACGTCGCGGGCCAGCAGGTCTTCCGCCCCCGATTCGTTCTGGCCCAGCCAGGCGACATGCAGTGCCCGCTCGCGGTGGCTCCAGTCCGACGCGTCGCGGCCCAGCAATGACACCCGGCCACGATGCGGCAGCAATTGCGCCAGCGCGCGCAGCAAGGTCGTCTTGCCGGCGCCGTTGGGTCCCACGACCGCGGTCCAGCGGCCGCTGGGCACGGCAAGGTCAATGCCGCGCAAGACCTCCTTGCGGCCGAGGGTGGCGCGCAGATCCTTGGCGAGAATCGCCGCGCCGCTCATATCGGCCTCCGGTGCATCAGCCAGAGCAGGTAGCCGCCACCCAGGACCGCCGTGAGCACGCCCACGGGCAGCTCCTGCGGCGCCAGCAGCCAGCGCGCCAGCACGTCGGCTGCCAGCAGCAGCACGCCGCCCGTCAGTGCGGCCAGCGGCAGCAGCCAACGATGGGTGGGCTTGACGGCGGCGCGCACCAGATGGGGGGCCACCAGGCCGATGAACGCGATCAGCCCGACCTGGGCCACCGCGGCGCCCGTGGCGAGCGCCATGACGCTCACCATGACCACCCGCACCCGCACCAGCGGCACGCCCAGGCTCATCGCCGTGGTCTCGCCCAGGGAAAGCGCGTCCAGCGCGCGGCTGAAGGCGATCGCCGCCACCAGGCTCAGCCCGAACACCAAACCAAGCAGGACCACGCCGGGCCAGCCCAGGAAACCGGTCGTGCCGAGCAGAAACGCCTGCATGGCCCGCATGATGTCGGGCACCCAGAACATCACCAGCGCGGACAAAGCGCCGAACACCATGCTGACGATCACGCCCGCTAGCAGCAGCCGCAAGGTGTGCTGCACTCCTTTGGCCAGGCCGAGCGTTACCAGCACCGCGATGACCGCGCCCGCGAAGCCCGCGCCTGTCAGGCCCAGGTGCGCAGCCCAGCCGGAAGCGGCAACCGGCGAGATTCCGATGGCCACCAGCAGCACCGCCACGCCGAGCGCCGCGCCGGTCGCGCTGCCGAGCAGATAGGGATCGGCCAGCGGATTGCGAAACAGGCCCTGCGCCAAGGCGCCGGCCAGGCCGAGCAAAGCGCCTGCCAGCCACGCCCCCAGGGTCCGCGGCAGGCGGATGTCCCATAGGATGGCGGACGAGGCATCGCCAGCCCGCTCCCACAGCGGTTCCCAGCCCAGGCTTCCCACGGCCACGCCGCCGACGCACAGGACGGCGGTGGCGGCCAGCAGCAAAAGGCCCAGCGGCGCGGGCGACCGGTTGCTGGGGGTGCTCACGGCGCCTTGCCTTCCCGCCGGCCTTGCAGGCACTTCACCATCAATTGCGCGGCCTCGGCCATCCGCGGCCCCGGCCGCACCAGCACATCGCCCTGGGCCGGAGTGAACATGCAGACGCGGCCGTCGCGGATCGCGCGGATTCGGCTCCAGCCCGGCCGGTCTTTCAGCGCCTGGGCGTTGCGGTCCGAGATCATGATGACCTGCGGGTCGGCCCGCACCACGAACTCGGGGTTGAGCTTGGGGAACGGGCCCAGCCTGCCCGGCACCACGTTGGCCGCGCCGACGCGCGCCAGCATTTCGCCGATGAAGGACGACTCACTGGCGGCGTAGGGGCCGCTGTTGACTTCGAAGTACACCGTCGTTCCGCGCAGGGCCACCGGCAGGCTTTGCGCGGCCAGGTTCACCCCGTTGTCGATGCGCTCCCACAAGGCCGGCGCGCCGGGCACGTGCAACACCTGTCCCACCTTGCCCGTGACCCGATGCACGTCCGCCAGGGTCTTGGGCTCCAGTGCGACCACCTTCACCCCAAGGCCCTCGAGCCGCGCCAGCGCGCGCGACGATACCGAAAGCAGCACCACATCGGGCCGCAGCGAGACGATGATCTCTATATTGGCGTCTTCCAGCCCGCCCAGGCGGGGCAGCTTGTGCACTCCAGCCGGCCAGTTGGAATAGTTGTCCACGCCGACCAGCCGGTCGCAGGCGCCCAGCTCGCAGACCATCTCCGTCAGCGAAGGCAGCAGGCTCACGACGCGCTGGGGGGCCGGGGCAGGTCCACCGCAACCCCACGGTCGTCGGTCACCTGCAGGGCCTGTGCGTGCAACGCCAGGGACCACAGTACGATCAAAAGCAACCGCTTCATGACTTTGAGTGTCAGCGGCAGGCCCGCGGACATCAGCGTGACGCGCTCGCAGGCCGCGGCGGCCTGCTGGTTCAGGCCGCCCAGCGCGTCGACAAAGGTGCGCACATCCTTGCCCATCGGGATGACGCCGAGCCCGATCTCGTTGCTGATCAGGACGATGGGGCCGGCGCAGGCACGCAGCGCGCCGGCGATGGTCGCGCCCTCCCCGTTTCTTGTTCCCTGCCCCTCTGGGGGAGAGTTAGGGGGGGGCTTCCCGCCGCCGGCATCAACCGCGCCGTGAGCCAGAGGGTTAGGCAGTCCACCACGATCAGTGTGTCGGCGCGGCTGTGCTGGCCGATGGCCTGGGCGAGCTCCACCGGCTCTTCCACCGTGGTCATGCCCGGCACCCGATCGGCCCGCTGGCGCTGGTGGCGGGCGATGCGCTCGCGCATTTCCTCGTCCCAGGCTTGCGCGGTCGCGATGTACACCGCACGATGCTGCGGCGATTGCGCGAGCCAGGCGGCGGCAAGCTTTTCGGCGCGTGCCGTCTTGCCGCTCTTCTGGCCGCCCAGGATCAGTTCGCTGCGTGCGATGCGCAGTTCAGGCATACGTTTTATTCCATTCGGTGATGATGCGGTGCAGCTGCTCCACGCCGTCGGTCAGTGCGGCCGGTCCAGGTTGCAGGATGTCGGCGGACTTGATCTCGAACAGTTGCCCGTTCTTCACCGCGTTGACACCTTCCCAGCCAGGCCGCGCCGCGACCTTCTCGGGCCGGAATTTCTTGCCGCACCACGAGCCGATGATGATGTCGGGATTGCGCCGCGCGATCTCGGCGCCATCACCGATGATGCGATCCTTGCCCAGCGACTGCACCGCAAGTTCGGGAAAGCAATCAATCCCTCCCGCGATGCCCACCAGCTCGGACACCCAGCGGATTGCGCTGATGTGCGGCTCGTCCCATTCCTCGAAGAAAACCTTGGGCCGGCGCGGCAAGGCCCGCGCCGCCTGCTCGATGGCCAGCAATCGCGCGCGCATTTTTTCGAGCAGCTCCAGCCCCCGCTCCACCTGCCCGACGATGGCCGCCACCTGGTACAGCATGGAGAAGATCTCCTCCACGCTGCGCTGGTTGAATACCGTCACCTGCACGCCCTTGCGGATGAGTTCGGCCGCGATGTCGGCCTGCAAATCCGAAAAGCCGAACACGCAGTCGGGCCGCAGGTCCAGGATCTTGTCGATCTTGGCGGACAGGAAGGCGCTGACCTTGGGTTTCTCCTCGCGCGCCCGGCGCGGGCGCACGGTGTAGCCCGAGATGCCGACGATGCGCACCTCCTGGCCGAACAGGTACAGCCATTCCGTCGTCTCTTCCGTCAGGCAGACGATGCGCTGGGGGCCGGAGGATTTCGGGCATGGCGTCAGCTTACTGTGGTTGCCAGCGCAGCGTCAGATAGAAACTGCGGCCGGCCTGGTTGAAGCCGAAGGCGGTCTCGTAGCTACGGTCCGTCACGTTGTTGAGCTTGGCCTGCACGCTCAGGTCTTTCGCGAATTGCCAGTCGGCGTAGATGTCGGCAGTCGTATAGGCAGGCAGCGGCAAGGTGTTCGCGGCGTCGTCGAAGCGGTCGCCGACGTGAATCACGGAACCGCCGAAGCGCCACGCCCCCATGGTGTAGTCGGCGCCCGCGATCAACTGCTCCTTGGCCCGCCGCGGCAGCTGGCGGCCGTTGAGCTCATTGCGCGGGTCCAGCGCGTCGACCGAGGCGCGCAGCGCCAGCGCATTGAACTGGCCCTCGTATCCCAGCGTCCAGCCATCGATCCGGGCGCGCGGAATGTTGACCGGCAAGGTGGTGTTGGTCATGAAGCCGCGGATCTCGTTGTCGTACCGAATCAGCTTGACTTCCTGCCCGTTCGCCGCCCAGGTGACGCCTACGTCCGTATTCTTGCCGCGTTCGGGCTGCAGTGCCGGATTGCCGAATCCGGGAAAGTACAACTGGTTGAACGAAGGCGCGACGAACGATGTGCCATGGGAGGCGTGCACCCGCCAGGCTGGTGTGATGCGAAAGCCGTACCCCACGAAGCCGGTATCGTTGTCTCCGAACTGCGAATTGCTGTCGCGGCGCAGGTTGAACTGCCAGCTGTGGGCGCCGTAGTTGCCGTTGACGCCGCCAAAGACCGAATTGATCGCCCGCTGCGTTACGGCATAGGCCGTGGTGGCGCTGACCTTCTGCTCGAGCCGCTCCAGCCCGGCCAGCACCAGCCCGAGCGGCGTCTCCACGTTGTTCTGCCAGGTCCACTGCGACTGCTCGGTCTTGAAGGAGCCGGGGAAATTGGCTTCGATCGTGTTGCTGGTGTCGTTGCCCTGGCTGAAGCGCAGCTCCGTCTGCCACGGCTGCATGAGCTTACCCTTGATGCCGGCATGCGCGGTAGCCACGCGCAGCGCACTGCGGTCGTTGGTGGCAGGCCCATCGTCGAACCAGCTGATGCCGTCGGCGTACAGCAGGCCGGCGTCGGCGCTCCAGCCCCCGCCGAGTTCATAGCGTGCGGTGGCGTTGATCGAGTCCTGCTCGAAGGGGTCGCGGTCGGGGTTGAACCGGCCGAAGGTCGCCTTGGGGTTGGTCGCGGAGAAGCCCCTGTCCCGCAGGCGTTGCACACCGACGGAATAGCCCAGGGCACCTTGCCCGCCCTGCAGGCCCGCGCCGATCGTGGTGTGGTCCTCGCTACCCACGGTGAGAGAGGCGTAGGGATGAAAACCATCGCGGCCCTTGCGCAGGAAGATCTGCACCACGCCCCCCACCCCATCGCTGCCGTAAAGCGCCGAAGCCGGGCCCTTGAGCACCTCGATGCGCTCGATCATTTCCACGGGGATACTTTCCCAGCTCGGGGTGCCGGCGGTGGCCGAGCCCAGGCGGACCCCGTCCACCATCAGGATGGTGTGGCGGTTCTCCGTGCCGCGGATGAATACGCTCGAGTCTTCCCCATGCCGCCATTGGCACTCATTTGCAAGCCGGCGGTGCGAGCCAGCAGTTCGGGAAGCGTGCGAGCCGTCGAAGCCTCGATGGCCTGCCGGTCGATCACCTTGATGTCGCTGACCAACTCGTCGGCGCGGGTGGCGGTGCGAGTGGCGGTGACCACGGTTTCCTTGAGTGCCGCGGTCTGGGCGAAAGAGGATGGGAATGCGGCGGCGAGCGCCAGCGAAAGTGCGGCTGCGCGTGAAATACCAATAGCGTTCATGATGGACGGAAACGATTCAATACCCGGACCGGCTTCCCCGCCAGTACATTGGGCGTACGGCCGCGCGCTCTTTGAGGGCGGCAGCCACCGTGTTGGCCGGTATCCGGGCTGGCGGGTCGACTTCCATCGCCTTCCCAGGCGCGCTGTTGCGATGCGCCCAGTGGCTTCATGTCATGGAAACGGAATTTCTTTAGGAAATTCGTCCGCTTACCGTTGCGGGGGCAGCGCAGGTTAGGTACGCCGTTTGCCGGCATTCCCTCCTGCTTCCCGTTGAACTGCGGCATGCGAACCACACCGCGAGCACCAACGCGTTTATTTTAAGATTGAAATCTGTCACAAAACCATACAATTAACTTTGATATGCCCAGTTCCACCCAAATCGACCAGATTGCGGAACGCGTAGAGCGCCTGCTCGTACGCTACGAGGAACTGCAACGCACCAACGCGCTGCTCGCCGAACAGGTCGAGAAGCTCACGCAGGAACGCGATTCCCTGAAGTCCCGCCTCTCCGCCGCCCGCTCGCGCGTGGACGCGCTGCTGGAACGGCTGCCCGAAATCAGGAGCCCGGCATGAGTGTCCATGAAGCAAGTCGAAGTACAGATCATGGGTCAGAGCTATCGCCTCGGCTGCCCCGACGGCGGCCAGCAACGGCTGCTCGAAGCGGTGGAGAAAGTCGACACCGCCATGTGCAAGATCCGTGATGCGGGCAAGGTGAAGGCCCGCGACCGCATCGCGGTGCTGGCGGCGCTGAACCTGGCTTTCGACGTGAGCGATCGCAACGTGCCATCGTTCCAGCCTTCGGGTTTCGCTCACTCCGAGCTTCCGGCCGATGGAACGACGCGCACGACCCGCGGCTCGCGAGCCTGGTCAACTGGCTCGACGCCGCGCTGGGCGACGATGGCCGCCTGCTGTGACCGGCCCTCACAGTTCGGTTGATTTCCCCCTGTCAAGTCAAATTTTTTAGCACGCTGCCAGCGAAGGTATTTCACCGGCAAAGCGCCCCGCCATGCGATGCGCGCCTACAATGCAATCCGTCTGCGGTGCGTGCCGGGCTTTATATTTCCTTGAACCAATGCTCTTTGAGCCCGGGCTTGGAAAATCTCTTGGCTAGCGTGATCGTCTCGCGTCAGATGAACCCAAAGCCAAGCTGACCTCGCCCACCTGAACCCCGGTTCAGGATGCCGGTCCGGTTGCACCTGCAGACGCCTTTTTTCGAGAACAAGAAGATGCCCCACGCAACGGTGGATTGCGGCGAATCGGAGGATTCCTCCGGTATCGGCCCGCAATGACAATTGAACCACTGCTGATCCTGGAACTCGCCCTGCTGGGCACCGCCACCGGCTTTCTCGCCGGCCTCCTGGGCATCGGCGGCGGCATGCTGATGGTGCCCTTCATCACCATCATCCTTGCTTCCAAGGGCTACCCCGCGGACTACACGGTGAAGATGGCGGTGGCGACGTCGCTGGCCACCATCTGTTTTTCCTCGCTGTCGTCCGTGCGGGCGCACCACCGGCGCGGCGCCGTGCTGTGGCCCGTCGTGCGGCTGCTCGTGCCGGGCATCCTGCTGGGATCGCTGGCGGGCGCACAAATGGCCGTGGCGCTTCCTGGCCGCATCCTGAGCGTGCTGTTTGCGATCTTCGTGGCCTTCTCCGCAACGCAAATGTTCCTGGACCGCAAACCAAAGGCGTCCCGGACCTTGCCGGGACGTTGGGGCACGTTCGCGATGGGTGGCCTGATCGGCATGCTGTCGTCGCTGGTGGGCGCGGGCGGCGCCTTCATTTCGGTGCCGTTCATGACCTGGTGCAACATCAAGATCCACGACGCTGTCGGTACATCGGCGGCGTTGGGATTTCCCATCGCGCTGGCCGGGACGCTGGGATACATCTGGGCCGGCCTGGGCGTTCCACAAATGCCCCCGGGGTCGGTCGGCTATCTTTACCTGCCGGGCCTCGTCGTGATCTCGCTGGCCAGCGTGAGCACGGCGCCCTGGGGCGCGCGCACCGCCCACCGGATGGACGTCCGCCCGTTGCGCAAGGTGTTCGCGATCCTGCTGTACGCCCTCGCGGCATACTTCCTGCTGCGCTGACTCAGCTGCTTACTTCGCCTTCCTGGGCCGCGCGCCGATCGTCTGCTCGATCAGCGCCGCACCGTCCTTCATCAGAAAGGCCTTGAAGGCCTGGGCCACCGGCGGCAGGCGCTTGCTGCGGCGATGGACCACGTACCAGTTCAGCATCAGTGGAAAGCCCTGGACGTCGAGGACCGAGAGGCTGCCCGCATGCAGCTCACGGCTGATGGTGTGCGCCGACAGGAAGCTCACGCCCATGCCCGCCATCACCGCCTGCTTGATCGTCTCGGTGCTCCTGATTTCCATGGAGATGTTGAGCTTGGCCAGGTGTTCGCCGAACGCCTCTGTCATGGAGTTCCAGGTGTCGGAGCCCTTCTCGCGCACGATGAACGGCTCGCGTGCGAGGAGCGACACGGGAATGCGCCGGCTCGCGGCCAGCGGATGGTCGGGCGCCGCCACCACGACGTAAGGATGCGGCGCAAACGGCTCCGCCAGCGTATCGGCAGTCCTCCGGCGGCCGCACCATGATGGCCAGGTCGGTGAGGTTGTTGGCGAGCTGGCCCAGCAGTTCCTCCCGGTTGCACACGCCGAAGTTCAGCGTCACTCCCGAGTGCTGCCGCGCGAACTCCACCAGCAGCCTGGGAAAGAAATAATCGCCCGCGCTGATCACCGTCACATTCAGCTTGCCGCCCGAGACGCCCTTGAACTGGGTCATGGCGTCCTCGACTTCCTTGAACTGCTGGATGATGGCGCGGCTCGCGCGCAACATCTCCGCACCCGCGGGCGTGAGGTGGATCTTCTTGCCAAGCTGCTCGAACAGCGGCAGCCCGGCGTGTTCCTCGAGCTTGCCCACCTGAGTGGAGACCGCCGGCTGCGTCAGGTGCAGTTCCTCGGCGGCGCGGGAGAAGCTGAGATGGCGGGCGACCGACTCGAACACCTTGAGCTGGCGCAAGGTTGCGTTCTTCATCTGGACGCGTTTTTACCATAACTCATAGGTGATGATAACCATCAAATACTTTAACTATCATTAATCATTGGTTTTCCCTACATTCACATCAGGACCTGTGCATCCACCAAGGAGACCACCATGCTCGACACTCATGACAACGACATCCTCAACGACCAGGACGCCGAGGCCCACCGGCAAGCCTACAACGCAGCCTTCGACGAACTGGGGCTCAACTGGTACTGGGACCCGGTCACCTATGCCTGCCTGCCCGCCGCGGGCCGCGACGGTCTGCGCGCCTATCTCCAGGCTGAACAGGCGCATCTGCTGCGTGCCTACGATCTGGATTTCCTGACCGACGCCATCGAAACGGCCAAGGCCCGCTGCTACGAGGTCATGCTCGCACACAGCGCTTCGACGGCATATCCCGGCCGCACAGCGGCTTCGCCATTCCACCCGTCGACCTGAGCAGGCCGGCCCATGTCGACCCTCTGGGTGCGCTTCACGCACGCCGGCACGACCGGCTTCGGCACCCTGGAGGGCGAACACGTGAAGGTGTGCCAGGGGGACATGTTCGAAGGCCCCCTGCCCACCGACGTGGTGCATCCGCTGGCCGAGGTCCAGCTGTTATCCC
Organism: uncultured beta proteobacterium; assembly: GCA_963722025.1. Classification (GTDB taxonomy): domain Bacteria; phylum Pseudomonadota; class Gammaproteobacteria; order Burkholderiales; family Burkholderiaceae_C; genus Ramlibacter. Next base: position 16,680 of record CAVRNE010000064.1, on the reverse strand, counting down.
CGGTGCGGCCGACCAAGGTCATCGCCTTGTGGAACAACTTCCGGGCGCTGGGCGAAAAGCTCAAGCTGCCGGTGCCGGCCGAGCCGCTGTACCTGATCAAATCCCCCAATTCCTACCTCGGTCCGGGCGGCATCATCCGCAAGCCGGCCTGCGAGGGCAAGGTCGTCTTCGAGGGCGAACTCGGCATCGTCATCGGCACCCCCTGCAAACAGGTCCGGGAAGAACGAGCGCTGGACCACGTCCTGGGCTACACCTGTGCCAACGATGTGACCCTGGCCGACATCCTCCATCGTGACGCCTCTTTCCCGCAGTGGGTCCGGGCCAAAGGGTTCGACACGTTCTGCCCGTTCGGCCCGACCGTGGCCACCGGCCTTGATCCGGCCGGCTGGTCGTGACAACGACATTGAACGGGGAGATCCGCCAGGAATACCCGATCAGCGATATGCGCTTCACGGTGGCGCAGCTGGTGAGCGCGCTCTCCCAGGACATGACCCTGTATCCCGGCGACATCATCCTGTGCGGCACGTCGATCGGCGTGGGCTCGATGAAGCCTGGAAGCACCGTGGACGTGGAGATCGCGGGCATTGGCAAGCTCAGCAACCGGTTCGAATAAGATTTCGAACAGGTTCATACCAGGGAGTGCGCTCGTGAAGATTGCCATCATCGGCGCCGGCGCGATCGGCGGCTATGTCGCCGTGAAGCTGGCGCTCGCCGGGGAAGACGTCACCGTCATGGTCCGCGGCGCCAACCTGGCCGCCATCCGCGAGAACGGCATGAAGCTCATCATGCAGGACGGCAGCGAACACGTCACCCGCAACATCACGGCCACCGACGACTACGCGCAAGCCGGCCCGCAGGACCTGGTGATCCTGGCGCTGAAGGCCCATCAGGTCGAGGCTGTCGCGCGTGACGTGCCCAAGCTGTTCGGCCCGGACACGGCCGTGGTGACGATGCAAAACGGAATCCCCTATTGGTACTTCCACAGGCACGGCGGCGTTCTTGAAGGAAGCCGCGTGCACGCGGTGGACCCCAGCGGCACGATAGCCGAAATGATTCCGCCGTCCCGCGTGGTCGGCTGCGTCGTCTATCCCGCCTCCGAGCTGGTGGCGCCCGGGGTGGTCCGGCACGTCGAGGGCGACCGCTTTCCCGTGGGCGAGCCCGACGGCAGCAACAGCGAACGCGTACAACGCATCTCGCAATGCTTCACGGCGCGCGGGATTCAAGTCGCCGGTGCTGGACAACATCCGCTCGGAGATCTGGCTCAAGCTCTGGGGCAACCTCACCTTCAACCCGATCAGCAGCCTGGCCCACGCCACGCTGGTGGACATCTGCCAATACCCGCCCTCGCGCGAGCTTGCCGCGAACATGATGCGCGAAGCGCAGGACGTCGCCGGCAAGCTGGGCATCGAATTCCGCGTGACGCTGGAAAAGCGCATCGCGGGCGCCGAGAAAGTGGGCAAGCACAAGACATCCATGCTGCAGGACATCGAGGCCGGCCGCGCGCCGGAGATCGATGCACTGGTCGGCTCGGTGGTCGAACTCGGGCGCCTGACGCAGACGCCCACCCCGCACATCGACACTGTCTACGCGCTGGTCAAGCTGCTGGCGCGAGACCATGGACGAGCAAAAGGGCCGGCTGCGCATGCAAGCGGTCGACTGAGCCGCGCATGTCGCGAGCGCACTCGGATGAGGTCCCGCGAATACTTTCGCTTGCAGCCTCTGTCTTCACGCGGTTCGATGAATCCTGGTCGTCGCAGACTCAGTTCGCACAGATCCAGCCCTTGCGCGCCCTCCGTGCAAACCCTGGAAACGGGATCAGATTTTCGAAAACTTGATCATAGTCAAGAGGCTTTTCACCCACTCCGCAAGACCATTCGGCTGTGATAGTTGAAGTCTCGGCAGCGGAACGACTTCCGCTTCGAGTGCTAGGGAAATTCATACAGGAGACAACGCGATGAAAACACAGATTTCCAAAACCCGGGAATGGATTTGCAGCCTTGTTCGGCGCGGCGATGATCGCGCTCGCAGCGCCGTCGCAGGCGGCATGGGAGCCGGCGAAACCCGTCGAGTTCGTGGTGCCCGCCGGCACCGGCGGCGGCGCCGACCAGATGGCACGCCTGATCCAGGGCATCGTCGTCAAGTACAAGCTGATGAAGGAGCCGCTGATCGTCGTCAACAAGTCGGGCGGCGCCGGTGCCGAGGGCTTCCTCGAAGTGAAGGGCGCCAAGGGCGACCCGCACAAGATCATCGTCACGCTGTCCAACCTGTTCACCACGCCCATGGCCACGGGCGTGCCCTTCAACTGGCGCGACATGACGCCGGTGTCGATGATGGCGCTCGACCAGTTCGTGCTGTGGGTGAACGCCGAGACGCCCTACAAGGACGCCAAACAGTACTTCGATGCCGTGAAGGCGGCCGGCCCCAGCAAGATGAAGATGGGCGGCACGGGATCCAAGCAGGAAGACCAGATCCTCACCGTCGGCGTCGAGAAGGCGACCGGCACCAAGTTCATCTACGTTCCCTTCAAGGGCGGCGGCGAGGTCGCGGTGCAGCTGGTGGGCAAGCACGTCGACTCCTCGGTCAACAACCCGATCGAGGCCGTGGCGCAGTGGCGCGGCGGCACGCTCAGGCCGCTGTGCGTGTTCGACGAGAAGCGCATGCCGTACAAGGCCAAGGTCACCGACACCATGTCCTGGGGCGACATCCCCACCTGCAAGGAAGCCGGCGTTCCCACCTCCTACGTCATGCTGCGCGGCATCTTCATGGCCCCGGGCGTTACCAAGGACCAGACCGACTTCTACATCGACCTGCTCAAGAAGGTGCGCGATACGGCCGAGTGGAAGGAATACATGGAAAAAGGCGCCTTCAACCAGACAGCGATGACGGGCGACGCATACGTCAAGTGGCTCGGCACCGCCGAGAACCAGCACCGCGAGCTGATGAAGGAAGCGGGCTTCATGGCGAAATGAGGCGCTGCGGGCCCTTGCCGCGGCTGGCCTGGCCGCCGGTCCGCGTTCCTCTCAACGCACGCCCTTTCGATGGGCCATCTTTCCGAGCGGGAGTTCCTCATGGAGCCGATTGAAACCTCCGATGCGCAGCCGCGCACGGGTGTCGCGCACCAATGTCGTCGAGGCAGTGGTCGCATTCCTCGTCCTGGTCATGGGCCTGGTGGTGATCCAGGGCAGCTGGAAGCTGGGTTCGGGGTGGACCACCGACGGACCGGGCGCGGGCTACTTTCCCTTCTACATCGGCCTGATCCTGTGCATCTCCGGCGCTCGGAACGATGTACCAGGCACTGTTCGGCAAGAAGAGGAACACCGAGATCTTCGTCGACAGTGAACAGCTCAGGCGCGTGCTGTCCGTGCTGGTGCCCGCCCTGGTGTACATCCTGGCGGTGCAGTTCGTGGGCCTGTACGTCGCCTCGGCCGTGTACATCGCCCTCTTCATGATCGTCCTCGGAAAGTATTCACGCATCAAGAGCGTCATCGTGGGCGTGCTGGCGATGGTGCTGTTCTTCCTGATGTTCGAGGTCTGGTTCAAGGTACCGCTGTTCAAGGGGATGCTCGATCCCCTGCGGTTCCTGGGCTACTGAGCCCGCCGCCCTCCTTTGTCGCACGCAACAACGACAAGATCCCATGAACGAACTGAACGCGCTTTTTCACGGATTCAGCGTCATCCTGACGCCCATGAACCTCCTCCTGATGTTCGTGGGCATCATCCTCGGGGTGCTGATCGGCGTGCTGCCCGGGCTCGGCGGCGCCAACGGCGTGGCCATCCTGCTGCCGCTGACCTTCACCATGTCGCCGACCTCGGCGATCATCATGCTGTCGTGCATCTACTGGGGAGCGCTGTTCGGCGGCGCGATCACCTCGATCCTGTTCAACATACCGGGCGAGCCCTGGTCGGTGGCCACCACTTTCGACGGCTACCCGATGGCGCAGGACGGGCGCGCCGGCGCCGCCCTGACGACGGCCTTCACCTCCTCGTTCATCGGCGCGCTGCGTGGCGGTGGTGATGATCACCTTCCTCGCGCCCCTGGTGGCGAAGTTCGCGCTCAAGTTCGGCCCGCCTGAATATTTCGCCGTCTACCTGCTCACCTTCTGCAGCTTCGTCGGCATGGGCAAGGGTTCGCCCTTCAAGATCCTGGCCTCGATGGCCATCGGCTTTGCCCTGGCCGCCGTCGGCATGGACACCGTCACCGGCCAGTTGCGCCTGACCTTCGGCATCCATGAACTGATGCGCGGCTTCGACTTCCTCATCGCCGTCATCGGCCTGTTCGGCATCGGGGAGATCCTGCTGTCGATGGAGGAGAAGCTGGCCTTCTCGGGCAAGTCCGCCAAGATCAATCCCCGGGTGGTGCTGGAGACCTGGAAGAAGCTGCCGCAGTACTGGGTGACCTCGCTGCGCAGCGCGCTGGTCGGCATCTGGATGGGCATCACCCCCGGCGGCGCCACGCCCGCGTCATTCATGAGCTACGGGCTGGCCAAGAAGATGTCGAAGAACGGCGCGAAATTCGGCACCGGCGAAATGGAAGGCGTGGTGGCGCCCGAGACAGCGGCCCATGCCGCGGGCACGAGCGCGCTGCTGCCGATGCTGGCGCTGGGCATTCCCGGCTCCCCGACGGCCGCCGTGCTGCTCGGCGGCCTGCTGATCTGGGGCCTGCAGCCCGGGCCGCTGCTGTTCGTGGAACAGAAGGACTTCGTCTGGGGCCTGATCGCCAGCATGTACCTGGGCAACCTGGTCGGCCTGATCGTGGTGCTGACCACCGTGCCGCTGTTCGCCTCGATCCTGCGCATCCCGTTTTCCATCATCGCGCCGGTGATCGTGGTGATCTGCGCCATCGGCGCCTACACCGTGCACAACGCCATGCTGGACATCTGGTTCATGATGCTGTTCGGCGTGGTGGGCTACCTCTTCAAGAAGCTCGACTACCCGCTCGCTCCCCTGGTGCTGGCGCTGGTGCTGGGCGACAAGGCCGAGGACTCGTTCCGCCAGGCCATGCTGGTGTCGCAGGGCGAGATGTCCATCCTGTGGTCCAACCCGCTGGTCGGCACGATTTCCACGCTGGCCATCGTGCTGCTGTTGTGGCCTCTGCTCTCGCGCCTGCTGGCGAAGATCCGGCCGCCCAAGCCCAAGGAATTCGCGGAAGAGCAGCCGGTGGATTGAGATCCGCCCGATTCCAGGAGAACTCTCATGCCAGTGATCGCCCTCACCCAGGAAATGGGCTCCCTCGCCAAGGACGTCGCCCTGCGGGTGGCGCGAGGAGGGCAAGCTCGCCGTCATGCGGCACGAAGTCCTCGAAGGCGTCGCGGACAAGATGCGGGTGCCCACCAGCGTGATCAGCCGGCTGCGCGAAGGCAAGGCCGGGCTGGTCGAACGCTTGCAGATCGACCGCAGCAAGATGGCCGTGCTACACCGCCAAGGAAGTCTTCGCGCTGGCCGACAAGGGCAATATCGTGCTGCGCGGCTGGGGCGCGACCTGCCTGTTGCGGCCGGTGGCGCACGTGCTGACGGTCCGCATCACGCGCCGTTCGACAGCGCGTGGAGTGGCTGATGGACCACCTGGGGACCGACGACGAGGGCTTTTGCAGGAGCGGAGCTTCGCCGCAGCGACGATGCCCATGCCGCCCGCATGCACGCGCTGTTCGGCGTGACCTGGGGCGACCCGCTCCTGTACGACCTGGTGCTGAACACCGACCGCGTGAGCGTGGAGAGCTGCGCGGCCCAGATCCTGCAGCTGGCGGCGCGGCCCGAGTTCCAGGAGACCCCCGCCTCGCGGGCGCTGCTGGCCGACCTGGCGCTGGCAGCGGCCGTGCGCGCCGCGCTGAAGGAGAACGAAGCGACTCGCGACGTCAACATCGACATCCAGGGGCAAGACGGCAAGGTGGTGCTGCGCGGGATCGTCCTGAACGAGCAGGAACGCAGCGAATCGGCCGGGATCGCCGCGACGGTGGCCGGAACCGGCGGCATGTCGACAACCAGCTGCGTCTGATGGCGGTGACCCGCCGTTCACTCACGCGAAGCCTGCAGATGTCATCCGCGGGCTCGATCCGCAATCCATGGGGCGCGCCGCGCCTCGATGGACGGGTCAAGCCCGGGATGACAGCGTCTCAGATCTTGCCGTGCTTGAGCCGGCTCAGCGTTTCGGCGGACAGATTCAGGTAGGACGCCAGTTCCTTCTTCGGGATGCGCTCGGACAGCTCGGGGTGCTTGCGCAGGAACCGCTTGATGCGCCCCGGCGCATCAAGCAGGTGCAGCGTGATGGTGTGGGCCATGATCTCGCTCATCAGCTGCATCACGTTGTACTCGAACGACTGCTTGACGCCGGGATGGCGCTCCAGGAACGCCACCCAGTCCAGCAGCGGCAGCTTCGCCACGCGGGCCTTGGTGACGCAGACGATGCTGTAGGGCGTGGGCGTACCCAGCCGCCAGGCGGCGTAGCTGGTCTCCATGTCGCCCTCGTCGGTGAAACGCAGGATCATTTCCTTGGCTTCCTGGTTGCTCACCACGCGCTTGAGGATGCCGTCCAGGATGAAGTACTGCTCCATCTCGTGCACGCCCTGGTTCAGCAGCGCTTCGCCCTTCTGGCAATCGACGATCACCAGGTGCGGCTCGAGTTCGACCATTTGCCCCGCCGTCATGCCCTTCAAAGCGATGTTGTGCGCCAACTGCACGCGAATGATGTTTCTTTCGGGATGGCTATCTACTGATGACATGCAGGTATGAGGTCGGACGCGAGGCACATCCATGGTGAGCTGCCTTCAATCCTCGGAAAATTGACCGTGGTCAAGAGAGGAAAAAGGGTGCGAGACCTATGATACCTCGACGTTTCGAAAGACCTTTTCGAGAGACCTTCCACCATGACAAACGGCGCCCCAATGCAAGACACCACCGATGGGTTTCATCTCCTGATCGATGCGCTGAAGCTCAACGATCTGGACACGATCTTCGCCCTGCCCGGCATCCCCATCACCGACCTCACGCGCATGGCGCAGGCCGAGGGCATGCGGGTCATCTCGTTCCGCCACGAGCAGCACGCCGGCAACGCCGCCGCCGCCGCCGGCTTCCTGACCGGCAAGCCCGGCATCTGCCTCACGGTGTCGGCGCCCGGCTTCCTGAACGGCCTGACGGCGCTGGCCAACGCGACGACCAACTGCTTCCCCATGATCCTGATCAGCGGCTCCAGCGAGCGCGAGATCGTCGACCTGCAGCAGGGCGACTACGAGGAGATGGACCAGCTCGCGATCGCCAAGCCCCTTTGCAAGGCGGCCTTTCGCGTGCTCCACGCCGAGGACATCGGCGTCGGCATCGCGCGCGCCATCCGTTCGGCCGTCTCGGGCCGTCCGGGCGGCGTCTACCTGGACCTGCCGGCCAAGCTTTTCGCGCAGACCATGGACGCCGAGGCGGGCCGCAAATCCCTCATCAAGGTGGTCGATCCGGCGCCGCGGCAGATCCCCTCGCCCGACGCGGTGCAGCGCGCCCTGGACCTGCTCAAGGGCGCGAAGACGCCCGCTCATCCTGCTGGGCAAGGGCGCCGCGTATGCACGGCCGATGCCGACATCCGGGCCTTGGTCGAGAAGACCGGCATTCCGTACCTGCCGATGTCCATGGCCAAGGGGCTGCTGCCCGACAACCATCCGCAGTCGGCATCCGCCGCGCGTTCGCTACGTGCTGGCCGAAGCCGACGTGGTCGTGCTGGTCGGCGCGCGCCTGAACTGGCTGCTCTCGCACGGCAAGGGCAAGACCTGGGGCGGCGACGGCGCCAAGGAACCCGGCGGCCAGCAGTTCATCCAGATCGACATCTCGCCCACCGAGGCCGACAGCAACGTGGCCATCGCCGCGCCGGTGATCGGCGACATCGGCTCCTGCGTGTCGGCCCTGCTTGCGGGCATTGGCGCCGGCTGGGCCAAGCCCCCGACCGACTGGACCGGGGCGATCGGCGAGCGCAGGGACAAGAACCTGACGAAGATGGCGGAGACCCTGTCCAAGAATCCGTCGCCGATGAATTTCCACAGCGCGCTGAACGTCATCCGCAACGCGGTCAAGGCGCGGCCGGACGCCATCGTGGTCAACGAAGGCGCGAACACGCTCGACTTCGCCCGCAGCATCGTCGACATGTACGAGCCGCGCAAGCGGCTGGACGTGGGCACCTGGGGGATCATGGGCATCGGCATGGGCTTTTCCGTTGCCGCCGCGGTGGTCACCGGCAAGCCGGTGATCGCCATCGAGGGCGACAGCGCCTTCGGCTTCAGCGGCATGGAAGTGGAGACGATCTGCCGCTACAACCTGCCGGTCTGCGTCATCGTCTTCAACAACAACGGCGTCTACAAGGGCACCGACGTGAACCCGGCCGGCACCGACGTGGCGCCCACCGTAGTTCGTCAAGGACGCCCGCTATGAGATGTTGATGCAGGCCTTCGGCGGCGTGGGCGTGCGGGCCACCACGCCCGAGCAACTGGCCAAGGCGCTGGACGAGGCGGTGTCCTCGGGCAAGCCGACGCTGATCAATGCCATCATCGACGAAACCGCCGGAACCGAGAGCGGCCGCATCACCAGCCTGAACCCCAACGCGGCGAAGAAGAAATAAAGCTGCCTCATTCCCCTCGCAGGGGAGAGGCAGAAGAGAAGGTTTTGAAACTTTAAGAGAGAACAGCAATGAGCAAAGCACTAGACGGCGTCAAGATCCTCGACTTCACCCACGTGCAGTCCGGGCCCACCTGCACCCAGCTGCTGGCCTGGTTCGGCGCCGACGTGATCAAGGTCGAGAAGGCGGGCGAAGGCGACGCCACGCGCGGGCAACTGCGCGACCTGCCCGACGTGGACAGCCTGTATTTCACGATGCTCAACCACAACAAGCGCTCGATCACGCTGGACACCAAGAACCCCAAGGGCAAGGAAGTCCTGATCAGCCTGATCAAGCAGTGCGACGTGCTGGTGGAGAACTTCGCTCCCGGCGCGCTCGACCGCATGGGCTTCAGCTGGGAGAAGATCCAGCAGATCAACCCGCGCATGATCGTGGCCTCGGTCAAGGGCTTCGGTCCCGGCCCGTACGAAGACTGCAAGGTCTACGAGAACGTGGCGCAGTGCGCGGGCGGCGCGGCTTCCACCACCGGCTTCGACGACGGCCCGCCGCTGGTCACCGGCGCGCAGATCGGCGACAGCGGCACCGGCCTGCACCTGGCGTTGGGCATCGTCGCCGCGCTCTACCAGCGCAACACCACCGGGCGCGGCCAGCGCGTGCTCGCGGCGATGCAGGATGCGGTGCTGAACCTGTGCCGCGTCAAGCTGCGCGACCAGCAACGGCTGGAACGCACCGGCGTGATGCAGGAGTACCCGCAGTTCCCCGAGAAGGAATTCGGCGACGCCGTGCCGCGCGCGGGCAATGCCTCGGGCGGCGGCCAGCCGGGCTGGATCCTCAAGTGCAAGGGCTGGCAGCACGACCCCAACGCCTACATCTACTTCATCACGCAGGCGCCGGTGTGGGGCGCCATCTGCAAGGTGATCGGCGAGGAAAGCTGGATCACCGACCCGAACTACGCCACGCCCAAGGCGCGGCTGCCGCACCTGAAGACGATCTTCTCGCGCATCGAGGAATGGACCAAGACCAAGACCAAGTTCGAGGCCATGGACATCCTCAACGAATTCGACATTCCCTGCGGGCCCATCCTGTCGATGAAGGAAATCGCCGAGGAGCCTTCGCTGCGCGCCACCGGCACCGTGGTCGAAGTCGATCACCCGACCCGCGGCAAGTACCTGACCGTCGGCAACCCGATCAAGATGTCGGACAGCGTCACCGAGGTGACGCGCTCTCCCCTGCTGGGCGAGCACACCGAGGAGGTGCTGGCCCAGCTCGGCTACACCGGCGACCAGATCGCGCAGCTGCGTTCGGAAAAAGTCATCTAAAAGCTAATTCAACAAGGAGCCCCACATGAGCAACTCTCAAGCCGACAAGGCCAAGGTCAGGCAGATTCTGGATGCCGTGAAGGCCGCCGGCCGCGATTCGCTCACGGCCCCCGAGGGCAAGCTGGTCTGCGATGCCTACGGCATCAGCGTGCCCCAGGAAGGCGTGGCCGGCAGCGCCGCCGAGGCGCAGAAGCTGGCGTCCTCCATGGGGTTCCCGGTGGTGATGAAGATCGTCTCGCCCGACATCCTGCACAAGACCGAGGCCGGCGGCGTGATCGTCGGCGTGAAGAGCGCCGAAGAGGCGGGCCAGGCCTACGACACCATCATCGGCAACGCCAAGAAGTACAAGGCCGACGCCACCATCGTGGGCGTGCAGGTCCAGCAGATGATCAAGGGCGGCCAGGAAGTGATCGTCGGCGCCATCACCGACGACAGCTTCGGCAAGCTGGTGGCCTTCGGCCTGGGCGGCGTGCTGGTGGAAGTGCTCAAGGACGTCACCTTCCGCCTGGCGCCGGCCACCAGCGATGACGCCCTGTCCATGCTCGACGGCATCCAGGCCGCCGAAATGCTCAAGGGCGTGCGCGGCGGCGACCCGGTGAACCGCGAGGCGGTGTGCGACATCATCGTGCGCGTGAGCCAGCTGGTGACCGACTTCCCCGAGATCGCCGAGATGGACCTGAACCCCATCTTCGCCAGCAAGGACGGCGCCATCGCGGCCGATGTCCGCATCGTGGTGAATTTCGCGCCGAAGACGCCGCGCTTCCGCCCGGCCGAGAAGGACGTGGTCACGTCCATGAACCGCATCATGAAGCCCAAGGCGGTGGCGGTGATCGGCGCATCGTCGGAGGCCGGCAAGATCGGCAACTCGGTGATGAAGAACCTGATCAACGGCGGCTACCAGGGCAAGATCTACCCGATCCACCCGAAGGACGCCGAGATCCTCGGCTACAAGGCGTACAAGAGCGTCAAGGACGTGCCGGAGGAGATCGACACCGCCGTGTTCGCCATCCCCGCCAAGTTCGTGGCCGGCGCGCTCAAGGAATGCGGCGAGAAGAAGATCGCCGGCGCCATCCTGATCCCCTCCGGCTTCGGCGAGACCGGCAACATCGAGGGCCAGGAAGAACTGCAACGCATCGGGCGCGAGTACAACATCCGCCTGATGGGCCCCAACATCTACGGCTTCTACTACACGCCGTCCAACCTGTGCGCCACCTTCTGCACGGCCTACGACTACAAGGGCTCCACGGCCCTGTCGTCGCAGTCGGGCGGCATCGGCATGGCCATCATCGGCTATTCGCGCAGCGCCAAGATGGGCGTGTCGGCCATCGTCGGCCTGGGCAACAAGTCGGACATCGACGAGGACGACCTGCTGCTGTTCTTCGAGCAGGACGACAACACCAAGGTGATCGCGCAGCATGCCGAAGACCTGAAGGACGGCCGTGCATTCGCCGAAGTCGCCAAGCGCGTGTCGAAGAAGAAGCCGGTCATCATGTTGAAGGCCGGGCGCACCTCCGCCGGCGCCGCGGCGGCCAGCTCGCACACGGGTGCGCTGGCCGGCAACGACAAGATCTACGACGACGTGCTGCGCCAGTGCGGCGTGATCCGCGCGAAGCAGCCTGCGCCAGCTGCTCGACTTCGCACGGGGCGTGCCGGTCCTGCCGACACCCAAGGGCGAGAACGTGGTGATCATCACCGGCGCGGGCGGCTCGGGCGTGCTGCTGTCCGATGCCTGCGTCGACAATGGCCTGAAGCTGCTCAAGCCCATGCCCGACGGACCTGGACGCGGCCTTCCGCAAGTTCATCCCGCCGTTCGGCGCGGCCGGCAACCCGGTGGACATCACCGGCGGCGAGCCGCCCATCACCTACATGAACACGGTGCGCCTGGGCCTGGAGGACGATCGCATCCACGCGCTGATCCTGGGCTACTGGCACACGATCGTGACGCCGCCGATGGTGTTCGCGCGGAACATGGTGCAGGTCGTCGACGAGATGAAGGAGAAGGGCAACGAACAAGCCGGTGGTCGCCTCGCTCGCCGGCGACGTGGAGGTGGAGGAAGCCGCCCAGTACCTGTACGAGAACGGCATCCCGGCCTACGCGTACTCCACCGAAATCCCGGTGGAGATTCTTGGCGCCAAGTACCAGTGGGCGCGTGCCGCCGGCTTGTTGTAGGCTCACGGTGTGCAAAACACCGAATCATCCCCATCGCGCCGGCACCCCAGGACCTCAGAGAGCGCAAGCGCCGGGGTCCCAAGGGCCGGCGTGCCGGCGCGCAGGCGCTGGAAGACGTGCGGCAGCTGCTGGGCACGGCGCCGCGCCAGCGCGACCTGCTGATCGAGCACCTGCACCGCATCCAGGACCGCTTCGGCCACCTTTCGGCGGATCACCTGGCCGCGCTCGCCGAGGAAATGCGGCTAGCGCAAGCCGAGGTGTACGAGGTCGCCTCGTTCTATCACCACTTCGACATCGTGAAGGAAGGCGAGACCGCGCCGCAGCCGCTCACGGTGCGGGTCTGCGACGGGCTGTCGTGCGAGATGGCCGGTGCGCGCGAACTTCTGCAGCGGCTGCCCGCCCTGCTCGGCCGCGAAGTGCGCGTGCTCGCCGCGCCGTGCATAGGCCGCTGCGAGCAGGCGCCCGCCGCCGTGGTCGGCCAGAACCCGGTGCCCCAGGCGACGCCGGAGAAGATCCATGGAGCTGGTGCAGGCCGGGGCCGTGCAGCATGTGCCCGAAGACTACATCGACCTCGCCGCCTATACGGCCGCGGGCGGCTACAAGCTGCTGCGCGAATGCCTGCTCGGCGAGCGCGATGTCGAATCGGTGATCGCGACCATGGAAGCCTCGGGCCTGCGCGGCCTGGGCGGCGCCGGTTTTCCGGCCGGACGCAAGTGGCGCATCGTGCGGGCTGAACCCGCGCCGCGCCTGATGGCCGTGAACATCGACGAGGGCGAACCCGGCACCTTCAAGGACCGCGTCTATCTGGAGCGCGACCCGCACCGCTTCATCGAAGGCATGCTGATCGCGGCCTGGGCGGTGGGAATCGACGGCATCTACATCTACCTGCGCGACGAATACCACGGCTGCCGTGCGCTGCTGGAGCAGGAACTGGCGCGCCTGAAGGCCGACCCTCCGGTGGCCGGCATGCCGCACATCGAGCTGCGGCGCGGCGCCGGCGCCTACATCTGCGGCGAAGAATCGGCCATGATCGAGTCGATCGAAGGCAAGCGCGGCATGCCGCGGCTGCGCCCGCCCGTACGTGGCCCAGGTCGGGCTGTTCGGGCGGCCGACGCTGGAACACAACTTCGAGACGCTGTACTGGGTGCGCGACCTGATCGAAAAAGGCGCCGAGTGGTTCAGCTCGCAGGGACGGCACGGCCGCAAGGGCCTGCGTTCGTTCTCGGTCTCCGGGCGCGTGAAGGATCCGGGCGTCAAGCTGGCGCCGGCCGGCATCACGATCCAGGAGCTGATCGACGAATACTGCGGCGGCATGCTGGAGGGCCACCAGCTTCTACGCCTACCTGCCGGGCGGCGCCTCGGGCGGCATCCTGCCGGCGAGCATGAACGAGATCCCGCTGGACTTCGACACGCTGCAGCCCTACGGCTGCTTCATCGGGTCGGCCGCGGTCATCGTGCTGTCGGACCACGACACGGCGGCCGGCGCGGCGCGCAACCTGATGCGGTTCTTCCGCGACGAGTCCTGCGGCCAGTGCACGCCCTGCCGCGCCGGCACCGCCAAGGCGCTGACGCTGATGGAGCAGCCGCGCTGGGACCTGCCCCTGCTGGCGGAGCTGTCATTGGTCATGCGAGATGCTTCGATCTGCGGGCTGGGCCAGGCGGCGCCCAACCCCGTCGATTGCGTCGTCGAAGTATTTTCCGCACGAACTGGTGCTGAAGGTCAGCGCTATGAACGCCAGTCACCCGTCAGTGAATTGGCCCAGCTGGACGACGCCGCTGGTCAGCTTCAAGCTGGACGGCCGCGAGGTCGACGCGCCGGGCCAACGAGACCATCCTGCAGGTCGCCGAGCGCGAAGGCGTGGAGATCCCCCGCCTTTGCTACAAGGACGGCCTGGACGCCGTGGGCAACTGCCGCTCCTGCATGGTGGAGATCAAGGGCGAGCGCGTGCTGGCGCCCAGCTGCTGCCGCGCCCCGACCGCGCGGCATGGAGGTGAACAGCAACAGCGAGCGGGCCGTCGCCTCGCAGAAGCTGGTGCTGGAGCTGCTGCTGTCCGACATGCCGGAGGCCGACTACACGCGCCACAACGAAGTGGACCACTGGGCCGGCAAGCTCGGCGTGGGCAAGCCGCGCTTCCCCTCGCGCGGCCAGGTGGCGCCCGACCTGTCGCACCCGGCGATCGCCGTCAACCTCGATGCCTGCATCCAGTGCACGCGCTGCGTGCGCGCCTGCCGCGACGAGCAGGTCAACGACGTGATCGGCCTGGCCTTCCGCGGCGAACACGCCAAGATCGTGTTCGACATGGACGACGCCATGGGCGCGTCCACCTGCGTGGCCTGCGGCGAATGCGTGCAGGCCTGCCCGACCGGCGCGCTGATGCCGGCACGCGACGTCGGCGCTCGCCGTGCCCGACAAGCAGGTCGACTCCGTGTGCCCCTACTGCGGCGTCGGCTGCCAGCTGACCTACAACGTCAAGGACAACAAGATCCTCTACGTCGAAGGCCGCGACGGCCCGGCCAACCACGAGCCGCCTGTGCGTCAAGGGCCGCTACGGCTTCGACTACGCCCACCATCCGCACCGCCTGACCGTGCCGCTGATCCGGCGCGCCGACGCGCCCAAGCACGGCCGACTTCGAGATGGACCCGGACCGCGTGATGGACGTCTTCCGCGAAGCCACCTGGGAAGAAGCGCTGGACTTCGCCGGCGGCAAGCTGCGCGACATCCGCGACCAGCACGGCCCGAAGTCGCTGGCCGGCTTCGGCTCGGCCAAGGGCAGCAACGAAGAAGCCTACCTGTTCCAGAAGCTGGTGCGCACCGGCTTCGGCAGCAACAACGTCGACCATTGCACGCGCCTGTGCCACGCCTCGTCGGTCGCGGCGCTGCTCGAAGGCATCGGCTCGGGCGCGGTCTCCAACCCGGTGATGGACGTGACCAAGGCCGAGGTGGTCATCGTCATCGGCGCCAACCCGACCGTGAACCATCCGGTGGCGGCCACCTGGATCAAGAACGCGGTGAAGAACGGCACCAAGCTGATCGTGTGCGATCCGCGCCGCTCCGACCTGGCGCGCATGGCGCACCGCTACCTGCAGTTCAAGCCCGACACCGATGTGCGCGATGCTCAACGCGATGATGCACGTGATCGTCGACCGAAGGCCTGGTCGACGAGGACTTCATCGCGAGCCGCACCATCGGCTACGAGGAGCTGCGCAAGCAACGTCGAGGGCTACAGCCCCGAGGCCGATGGCGCCGATCTGCGGCATCGACGCCGAGACCCTCCGCGAGGTGGCGCGGCTGTTACGCCACGTCGAAGGGCGTCGATGATCCTGTGGGGCATGGGCATCTCGCAGCACGTGCACGGCACCGACAACGCCCGCTGCCTGATCGCGCTGTCGCTGATGACCGGCCAGATCGGCCGGCCCGGCACCGGCCTGCATCCGCTGCGCGGCCAGAACAACGTGCAGGGCGCGTCCGACGCGGGCCTGATCCCGATGATGTTCCCCGACTACCAGCGCGTGGACGACCCGGCAGGCGCGCGCGCGCTTCGAGAAGGCCTGGGGCTGGCGCCCGGCTCGCTCGACGACCAGCCCGGCCTCACGGTGGTCGAGGTCATGCACGCGATCAAGACGGGCGAGCATCCGCGGCATGTACGTGATGGGCGAGAACCCGGCCATGTCCGACCCCGACGCCAACCATGCGCGCGAAGTCGCTCGCGGCGCTCGACCACCTGGTGGTGCAGGACATCTTCCTGACCGAGACCGCCTACCTGGCCGACGTGATCCTGCCGGCCAGCGCCTTCCCCGAGAAGACCGGCACCTTCACCAACACCGACCGGCTGGTGCAGATGGGCCGCCAGGCGCATCGACCCGCCGGGCGAGGCGCGGCAGGACCTGTGGATCATCCAGCAGATCGCCCGCCGCCTCGGGCTGCGACTGGCAGTACAGCCACGTGTCGCGAGGTGTTCGACGAGATGCGCCACACCATGCCCAGCATCGCCGGCATCACCTGGGAGCGGCTCGAGCGCGAGCATGCGGTCACCTATCCTTGCCTGAAGGAAGGCGATCCCGGGCGAGTCCGGTGGTGTTCATCGAGGACTTCCCGCGCGAAGGCGGGCGCGCGCCGCTTCGTGCCGGCCGACATCATCCCGGCCGACGAGCGGCCCGATGCCGAGTACCCGATGGTGCTGATCACCGGCCGCCAGCTCGAGCACTGGCACACCGGCAGCATGACGCGGCGCGCCACGGTGCTGGACGCGATCGAGCCCGATCCGGTGGCGCTGATCCATCCGCTGGACCTGGCGGCCATGGGCGGCAGCCGGGCGATGTGGTGACGATCGCGTCGCGCCGCGGCAAGGTCTCGCTGTATGCGCGGGCCGACGACAGCTCGCCGCGCGGCGCGGTCTTCGTGCCCTTCTGCTACTACGAGGCGGCCATCAACAAGCTGACCAATGCGGCGCTGGATCCGTTCGGCAAGATCCCGGAGTTCAAGTACTGCGCGATCCGCGTGGTGCCGGGCGGCGCGGAGCCGGTGCAGAGCAGCTTCGGCGGGGGCCAGGCGCTGGCGAACGCGACCGCCTGACGGCGGAACGCGGCGTTCTCCTGCATGGCCGG
>CAVRNE010000063.1:0-21575 GCA_963722025.1 uncultured beta proteobacterium | reverse complement strand
TCGTCGGCGGCGTCGAGGCCCGCTTGCTGCAGGGCTCGGGCGACCGCGGCACGCTCGTGCGCCTCGCCGACGCCGTTGACCCCGAGCAGGCTGCGCAGTACGCTGCGCGTCGCGTCGCGTTCGGCGCCGAGACCGAAATCGAGCACCAGCGCATCGTGGCACGCGAAGCCCCGCGCGGCTGCGATTGTCTGGAACTCCTGCACCAGGCGGGTCTTGCCGATGCCGGGGTCGCCGCGCACGTGGATCGCCAGACCGGTCCTGGCGTCCCGGCAGGTACTGCACGGAGGCAGTGAACTGGCCAATCTCTGCGCGGCGCCCGACCAGGCTCGTGCGCGTTGCCGGCGTGTCGCGCAGCGCCCCCAGGCGCCAGGTACCCGTGGCGCGCAATGAAGCCGGCAATGCCTGCGGCGCGCAACGCTGGCCTTCGGCGCGGCTGGCCAGCGCGCTCCAGGCGGCCGGCGACGACCAGCACGTCGCCGGGCTCGGCCGCTGCAGCCAGGCGCATCGCGAGCGCGGGAATCTCGCCGCCGAGGCCGAACGGGCGGCCGCCCGATGCACCTTGCCGCGTGACGAGCATGGTGCCGGCCGCCAGGCCGACGCGCAGATCGGGGGCGACGTCGCGCAAGCGCAGCGCGCAGCGTGCGGCCCGCCCGACGTCGTCGCTATGGGCGACCGGCACGCCGAACAATGCGGTGATGCCCGAGCCGAGGCGACGCTCGGCGTGCCGCCGAATTGTTCCACGATCTCGCAGGCCGCGGCCAGCAGACGTTCGCTCGCCGCCTGCGCCCGCTCGGGATCCGTCTCGTCGGCGAGGCGGGTCGATTCGGCCGCGACGATCGCCAGCGGGCGCAGCTCGGCATCGTCCGCCGGCACCGGCCCTGCGGTCGTCGCAGGCTCGGGCTGGCGCTCGATGGCGTCGCGCAGCTGCTGCGTCTGCAACTGCGGCCGCGCGCCCAGCTCGCGCGCCAGCAAATCCCGGCACAGCTGGAACTGGCGCAGCGCCGCCCCGCGCCGACCCTGCCGCGCATAAAGCTGCATCAAATTGCGGTGGGCCGATTCCTGCAGCGGGTCGAGCGCGAGCAGCCGCAGCGCGGCGTCGATTGCACGCTCGATGCGCCCGCCGTCGGCATGCTGGGCGAGCAGCCGCGACCACAGCGCCAGCGCCTGCTCGCGCACGCGCTGGCGGCGCCGCGGAGCCAATCGTCGAATGCCGGCTCGCGTGCGTCGAGCGCCTCGCACAGCTCGCCGTTCCAGAGCAGGCCGGCGCGCTCGAGCGCGGCGGACTGCCGTCCTCGACGAGGCGCTGAACGCGATCGCGTCGACCTCGATGCAGGCGGCGTCGAGCTCAACCGTCTCGCCCGGTCCGGTGACCAGTTCGTGCTCATTCAGGCCGAGCGTGCGCCGCAGCACGAGCAGCGCCTGGCGCAGGCTGGCGCGGGCCTGCGCCTCGCTGCTCTCTCGCTCCACAGCAGCGTCGCGAGCTTCGCGCGCGGTTGCGGACGCCCCGGCTGCAGCGCCAGGTAGGCGAGCAGCGCCTGGACCTTCTTCGCCGGCACGGCAATGGGTCGCGGGGCTCGGATGCCGCGAACACCTGCAGACCACCGAGCAGCTCGATCCTGAGCTTGGCCATTGCCCGATCTTAGGGGTTGTGTTCGTTTTGACAAAACGTTGACGCCTGGCGCCGGCCCCGCTGACGCCGGGTTCCTAGTCTTGGTGCGAGGAGGCGGGGAAACGGTCCCCGCCCATCCACCGAAACCTGGAGACCGGCATGGAAACCATTGACGTCACGTCCCCCACGTCCGCACCGGATGCGGAACGGCTCAACGCCTTCCTGGGCCGCATGGTCGGCGACCTCGGCGCAATCGCCACCGGCGCGCTCGTCGTGCTCGGCGACCGCCTCGGCCTGTACCGCGCGATGCGAGGCGGCGACAAGATGAGCTCAGCCGAGCTCGCGCGCCGCACCGGCACGCAAGAACGGTACGTGCGCGAGTGGCTGGCAGGGCAGGCGGCGGCGGGCTACGTCGACTACGACGACGCGACGAACCTGTTCTTCCTCAACCCCGAGCAGGCCGCCGTGTTCGCCGACGAGGACAGCCCGGCCGCGATGTCCGGCGCGTTCGAGGTGCTGTCCAGCTTCTGGCTCGACGAGGCGAAAGTCGCCGAGGCCTTCCGGCACGGGCGCGGACTCGGCTGGCACGACCACAGCAAGTGCCTGTTCCGCGGCACCGAGCGCTTCTTCCGCCCGAGCTACAACGCCAACCTGGTTTCGCCTGGCTGCCTGCCCTGGACGGCGTGGTCGAAAGGCTGCAGCGCGGCGCGACGGTCGCCGATGTCGGCTGCGGCCACGGCGGCTCGACCATCGTCATGGCGCGGGCGTTCCCGAACTCGCGCTTCGTCGGCTTCGACTACCACGCGGCCTCGATCGAGCGCGCGCGCGAGGCGGCCGCGGCAGGCCGGCGTCGCCGACCAACATCACGCTTCGAGGTGGCCGATGCGAAGAGCTTCCCGGGCCGCTACGACCTGGTCGCCTTCTTCGACTGCCTGCACGACCTGGGCGACCCGGTCGGTGCCGCGCGCACGTCCTCGAGGCGCTGGAGCCCGACGGCAGCTGGATGATCGTCGAGCCGTTCGCCCACGACCGGCTGCGCGACAACCTGAACCCGGTCGGCCGCATCTACTACGCCGGCTCGACGATGGTCTGCACGCCGTGCTCGCTGTCGCAGGAGGTCGGCCTCGGCCTCGGCGCGCAGGCCGGCGAACTGCGCCTGCGCCAGGTCGTCGCCGCCGGCGGCTTCTCGCGCATGCGCCGCGCCACCGAGACGCCATTCAACCTCGTGTTCCAGGCGCGGCCCTGACGCGCCGCCCCAGGCTTGTCCCTACCCGATCTCACCACCTACCCAGGAGACGACGCTTTGGATGATCTCTGAGCAGATCGAGAATCCAGGCTGCTGTCGACCCGAAACAGATCGGAACCGTCGGGCAGCTCAGCTTGCAATACTGTATGCGCGTACAGTATCATTGTGCCATGCAAGAAGTCACGGCTCAGGTTTGGATTGCAGCATGCGCTCACCAGCTACAGCAGCGTTGGCGAACCGTGGACCCGGCGCAGCTTGAAGAGCTCGCTCGCGACTTATGGATGCAAGAGGATCTTCGCTCGATGTCGCCTTCTGATGCTGCCGCTTTGTGGCTGGAGCCAGTCGTACCTGCGGGTTCTGCAGGGGCGCCACACGCTGAGTAAGTCCTTCAATTCGAGTGTGACGTTGCGCTCGAACTACGATCAGAGTTTTCCCGAGCGATTTGAAACGTCCGTCATGGAAAATGTTTGTGACCTTTCGAACCATGCCCTCACGCCCATGGCCTCGCTTGTCTTCGCACTCTTGCTCGGAGCCTTGCTCTGGGTTGCTGCTCCAATCGCTATTGATCGCGCGCTCAGGCCATGGGAAGCGTTCGTTGTTGCGGTTGTGATTCTGGTACTCCTGCGAGTGGTGGCGAGGACGCCGGATTAGGCGAGAGCGTGAGCAAGTTGAGAGCATGCGCAACTCAGCCCTCTCGTAAGAGGACCGATTCTTGGGCGAGTGTCTGCTTTTTGGTCGGAAGCGGACATCTGTTGCCGAAGCCGTGGATGCGCGGCCGCCGCGGCGGTGTGTACTGGCGGCGGGCCACATCGTCGCGCGATGACATTGTCTGAGTATGAGCCGGGCGGGAGAATCGACGAATCCATATGGTTGTCACTGGAGACTCGAAGTGAAGAGCACGTCCATACTTTTCTGGAGTCGCACGAATGTCGAAGGCCTTGAGCGCCTGGAATTGGCGATCGAATCGGAATGCGTGCGAGCGACCTCCACGGTGTTTTGCCTCTAGATCCGACGGCTTTCGCCTCGACCATCATTGGCTACTAGAACCCTGACTGGCGGGCGCAGTCGGTCACTGTCCGAGCGGTGGAAACGCGCAGGGCTATGGAATCCTGCGCTTGGAGCGCGATGGGACCGGATGGCGCGTTGACGGTTTGGGCGCGGCCAGATCTCGATGGCGCGGAGGAGCCAGACCTGTCCGGTCACTCCGTTCTGCAACACCTTTCCCATTCGCCGGACACCAGAGCGCACGGGAGAGAGCCTGAGCCTCGACACAGCGTTCATTGATGGCGCCGCCTTGACAGTCGCGCGATCCAGTCAGACGCTATTACCGCCAGGGGCCCGGCCGACTGCGCTATGTGGATCTCGGGCTCTCGCTGGGCATTCGAGGCCGACCTGGTGGTCGACAAAGCCGGGCTGGTGGTGAGTTACGCATGATACATCTGTTTTAAACGCGTAGGGCCGCCCGGCGCCGACTGAGACGAATTGCGCTCTTGGCCTGCTCAGAGCCGACGGGCACGCGTGCCGGGTAGATCGGCTGCCTAACGAATCAACAACAGCTGCAGAGCTGAGCACTCGGCGCGGCTGTCCGAAGGGATCCACACAACGTTGTCCACAACCCTTCTCCACGTCTCCAGTGGAGGCAGGCAGCGTGAGTCAGCGTGTGCCGCGCCACCAACCAAGCTCAGAGCGCACGCGAGGGCCCAGCTTCTGCCGGTCACTCCTTCACCGACCCCGTCATCCCCGACACGTAGTACTCGACGAAGAACGAGTAGATGAAAGCCACCGGCAACGAGCCGAGCAGCGCGCCGGCCATCAGCGAGCCCCAGTGGTAGACGTCGCCTTCGACCAGCTCGGTCACCACGCCCACCGGCACCGTCTTGATCTCGCTCGAAGAGACGAAGGTCAGCGCGTAGATGAATTCGTTCCACGACAGCGTGAAGGCGAAGATGCCGGCCGAGATGAGGCCGGGCACCGCCAGCGGCAGCATGATCTTGCACGAGGATCTGCCAGCGGGTGGCGCCGTCGATCAGCGCGCATTCCTCGAGCTCAAAGCGGGATCGAGCGGAAGTAGCCCATCAGCAGCCACGTGCAGAAGGGGATCAGGAAGGTGGGGTAGGTGAGGATCAGCGCCAGCGGCGTGTCGAACAGGCCGAGCTGGAACACGACCGACGCGAGCGGGATGAACAGGATCGAGGGCGGCACCAGATAGGCGAGGAAGATCGCCAGCCCCACCTGCTTGCGCGCCCGAGAAGCGCAGCCGCTCGATCGCATAGGCGGCGAGCACCGCGGCGACGAGCGAGATGAAGGTCGACACCACCGAGACCAGCATCGTGTTGAACAGCCACTGCGGATAGGCGGTTTCGAACAGCAGCTTGTTGATGTGGGCGAGCGTCGGGTGAATGCACCCAGAAGGGATTGCCCTCGCGCGACAGCAGTTCGTTGTTCGGCTTGAAGGCGGTGATCGCCATCCAGTAGAACGGGAAACAGCAGCACGAACAGGAAGAGCCCAGGGGCAGGTAGACGGAGACCGCACCTGCGCAGCGGCGATTCCAGGTAGTCCATGCCGCCGGTGTCGATGTGGCTGTCGTCGGCTCATCAGTCTTGTCGCTCCCTTGCTGCCAGGCCCGCCGCTGCAGGCCGAAGTAGCTGAACAGGATCGCCGCCAGCAGGAACGGCACCATGGCGATCGAGATCGCCGCGCCTTCGCCGAGCGCGCCGCCCGAGATGGCGCGCTGGAACGAGAGCGTCGCCATCAGGTGGGTCGCGTTCAGCGGGCCGCCGCGCGTGAGCACGTAGATCAGCTGGAAATCGGTGAAGGTGAAGAGCACCGAGAAGGTCATCACCACCGCGATGATCGGCGTGAGCAGCGGCAGCGTGACGTAGCGGAATTGCTGCCAGGGCGTGGCGCCGTCGATCGCCGAGGCCTCGTAGAGCGAGGGCGAGATCGTCTGCAGCCCGGCCAGCAGCGTGATCGCGACGAAGGGAATGCCGCGCCAGACGTTGGCGGCGATGGTCGAGCAAGCGCGCGTTCCAGGGCTCGCCCAGGAAGTCGATGTAGTGATCGATCAGGCCGAGCTTGAGCAGCGCCCAGCTGATGATGGAGAACTGCGCGTCGTAGATCCACCAGAAGGCGATGGCCGACAGGGCCGTCGGCACGATGTAGGGCAGCAGGATCACCGCGCGGAAGAAGGTCTTGAAGCGGCATGTTGCTGGTTGAGGAGCAACGCCAGCCACAGGCCGAGCAAGAACTTCAGCATGCTCGCGACGAGGTGTAGAAAAGCGTGTTGAAGAGCGCCAGCCGCGTGACGCTGTCGCCGACAGAGGAACTCGTAGTTCTCGAGTCCGATCCACTCGCCCGGCGCGGCCGACCTTGGCGTCGGTGAAACCGAGCCACACGCCCAGGCCGAGCGGATAAGTCAGGAACAGCAGCAGCAACACCGCCGCCGGCAGCATGAAGAGCAGGCCCAGCCCGTTGCGGCTGTTCTGCAGTCTTTCGAGCAGCCCAGGCGCAGCAGTGCCGCCGCGATGCGGCGGCAAACTGACAGAGCGGGTGTCGGGCGGCACGCCGTTCCTGGCTTCAGACCTTGTAGTAGCGCTCGGCGCGCTTCTGCGCCCGCTCCGTCGCTTCCTTCGGTGTCTTGGAGCCGCTGATGGCCTCGGCCACCATGTCCTGGCACGATGAAGTCGGCGAGCGCGCCGGCCGATGCATAGCCCAGCTTGCCGGCATAGCCGGCCGGCCGCAGGTTCTTCACGGAGTCGCGGTAGGGCGTGTGCTTCGGGTCCGACGGTCCAGACGGGGTTCTTCTCGTAGGCGCGCAGCGGCTGCGAGATGTAGCCGCCGGCGCCTCAGCCAGGGGTCGAACTGCTCTTCCTCCATCATGAAGCGCAGGAATTCCTTGGCCGCCTTCGGGTACTTGGTGTACTTGAAGACCATCTGGTTGAAGAACAGGTGATACTCGGTCGGCACGCCCGACGGGCCCGATCGGGAAGGGCTGGTTGATGTCGGCCGCCATCTCCTTGACCTTCGGGTCCTTGGAGTTCTTCGCGGCGTAGTAGATCGAGATGCCGTTGTTGGTGACGCTGATCTGGCCGTCGAGGAAGGCCTTGTTGTTGTTCGGGTCGAGCCATGACAGCGTGCCGGGAACGAAGTTGGGTACAGCTCCTTGCCGTACTCCAGCGCCTTGAGCGTCTCGGGGCTGTCGATGATGACCTTGTTGTTCTTGTCGACCAGCCGCCGCCGAACGCCCACATCAGCCAGTGCGTCCAGCCGCTGTCGCCGGTGGCGTGGCCCAGCGCCATACCGCCGGGCGTGCCCTTTTCCTTGAGCGCCTTGAACAGCTCTGAGAAAGCCGTCGGTGTCCTTCGGGAAGCGTGTCGAAGCCGGCCGCCTTCACCAGGCTTTCGCGGTAGACGATCATGCTGCCGGTGCCGCCGAGCGGCACGCCGATCCACTTCTTGCCGTCGGGCCTCAGGAAGGCCTCGCACGCCGGGTACCAGCCGCCGTACTTCTTGCCGAGGTAGTCGGCGAGATCGGTCATGTCGACCAGTTTGTCCGGATAGAGGTTCGCGTCGTCGTTGGTGGACAGGATGATGTCCGGCCCGGCGCCGGTGTTGGCCGCCACCGCGGCCTTGGGACGCACGTCCTCCCAGCTCTCGTTGTCGACGCGCACCTCGATGCCGGTCTTGGCGGTGAACGCTGCAACGTTCTCCATGTACTGGTCGATGTCGCCCTGCACGAAGCGGCTCCAGCGCAGGACGCGCAGCTTGGCGCCCTTTTCCGGCTTGAACTGCAGGGTCTGCGCATGGATGGCAGGCGCAAACACAGCGGCGCCGGTGCCCAGCGTCGCCGCGGCGGCGACGCTGGCGGAGCCTTCGAGGAAGTGGCGGCGGTTGAACTCACTCATGGGCTATCTCCTAGGTTGGTCAAGCTGGGATTTCGATGCAGTTCAAGCTGAATGCGCTGGCCGGTTTCGGCGTCGAACAGGTGCGCGCGCCGGGGGTCGGGCACCAGGTGCAGGGGCGTGCCGGGCGCGAAGTCGTGGCGTTCGCGGAACACGGCCGCGATGTCCTGGCCCGCGTGCCGGCAGGCGATGAAGGTGTCCATGCCGGTGGGCTCCATCACGACCACCTCGGCCGGGATGCCGCCGCTGTTCGACAGCGTGAGGTGCTCGGGGCGGGTGCCGAACACGACCGGCCGGCCGTCGGCGGCGGATGAGGCGGGGGAGGGCAGGCGCGTGCCGTCCTTCAGCTCTACCCACGCCGAACCGCTGTTGCGGCTGACGATGCCCGGCAGGAAGTTCATGGCCGGCGAGCCGATGAAGCCGGCGACGAACTGGTTGGCCGGCTGATCGTAGAGCTCCAAGGGGCTACCGGTCTGCTCGATGCGGCCGTCGCGCATCACCACGATCTGGTCTCCCATGGACATGGCCTCGATCTGGTCGTGCGTGACGTAGATCGACGTGGTTTTCAGGCGCAGGTGCAGTTCCTTGATTTCACTGCGCATCGCCACGCGTAGCTTGGCGTCCAGGTTCGACAGCGGCTCGTCGAAGAGGAACACCTGCGGGTCGCGCACGATCGCGCGGCCCATGGCCACGCGCTGGCGCTGCCCGCCCGAGAGCTGCCGCGGGTAACGGTCGAGCAGCGCACCCAGCGCCAGGATCTCGGCGGCTCGATGGACCTTGGCGTCGATGGTCGCCTTGTCGACCTTGGCGAGGTTCAGCGAAAAGGCCATGTTGTCGCGCACCGTCATGTGCGGATACAGCGCGTAGTTCTGGAAGACCATCGCGATGTCCCGCGCCTTGGGCGGCATGTCGTTGACCACCTTGTCGCCGATGCGGATCTCGCCGCCGGTGACCTGCTCCAGCCCGGCAATCATGCGCAGCAGGGTGGATTTACCGCAGCCGGAAGGGCCCACCAAAACCGTGAAAGAGCCGTCGGCAATGTCGATGTCCACGCCATGCAGCACCGGCACATGGCCGAAGCTTTTCCTCACAGAGTGGATCGTCACGCTCGCCATGGGTTACTCGTCGCTCCCCTGATGCGCAAAATTGGATGCAGTTTCCGCCCCGCCCCGGCGCTTGCGCATTGGGGCTAACCCGATGCCGCGGTGGCTGCGCGAGGCGCGTCGGTATGCGCCGACGGCAGCTCTTGCAGCTGTCGTGGCGCCGGGGAACTGGTCCTCACACAGGGTCACCTGATCCACACCTGGCGTGACGCGCGCATCTTCGGCGCCCTGGCTACGCGCCGTGACGTTCCTGCCAGAATGGCCCCATGCTACTGAACGCGGCGCTTCGTGACCAGGTGCGCGATCACCTCGCTGCCTTCGCGGTGCGTCGCCTTCCTGTGGGCACTCAGCGCGCGGCGGCAGTGGGGTTGGCGCTCATCGAAGAAGGCGACGGGGCCCAAGTCGCTGGTATTCGCGCGCCCGCGAATGGGAGTCGCTCCGCAGCCGTGCTGTTGACGCGCCGCGCTGCGGCGTTGTCCAGCCATGCGGGTCAATGGGCACTGCCTGGCGGTCGCATTGATCCGGGTGAGACGCCCGAAGCGGCGGCACTGCGCGAGATGAATGAGGAAGTGGGACTCGCATTGAGTGCGGCCGACGTACTCGGGACCCTGGACGACTACGCCACCCGCTCCGGCTTCGTGATCACGCCCGTCATCGTATGGGCCGGCGGCGCGCATACGCTGCACCCGAACCCTGACGAGGTAGCCAGCGTACATCGCATCCCGGTGACGGAGTTCTTGCGCTCGGATGCACCGCTTCTCGATCCATCGGAGGAGCCGGGGCGCGAGGTCCTGCGCATGCCAGTGGGGGATACTTGGATCGCAGCGCCCACAGCGGCTATCCTGTACCAGTTCAGCGAGGTGTGCATCCGCGGCCGCCGCACTCGTGTGGCGCACTACGACCAGCCGCTGTTCGCGAGACGCTAGGCCGGGCCGTCCGCGCGTTGCCAACCCGGCATGACAGCTTCTACAAAGGCCGGATCTGGACCTTGCGGAACTTCACCGGACTGCCGCCCCCGTATTCCAGCGCGACCGGCCCGCTGGCGAACCGGTCGTCCTGGATTTCCGCTGTCTTCACGCCATTGAGCATCACCGTGATGCGGTTGCCCTTGACGGTGATGTCGTAGGTGTTCCACTTGCCGGCCGCCTTGGGCATGGGTATCACTTTGGACAGGTGAACGATGGCGCCCGTGCCATAGGTGGGGTCCGGGCGGCGATCGAAGATGTTGGCCTCGTAGCAGGTGCGGTCCGTGATGGGCCTCACGTCGGCGCAGCGCATGTAGATGCCGCTGTTGGTGTCGGAGGCGACCCAGAACTCGGCGTGGATGTGGAAGTCCTTGTACGAGTTGTGGGAGACCAGGAATGCGGAATCGCCACTGAGCTTGTCGTCGGCCACGATGGCGCCATCCAGGGCGCGCCAGTTGCCACCGCCTATGCTGATCCAGTTGTTCAGTCCGTCAGGCCCGTCGATCAGCGTCTGCCGGCCCGGGCGTTGCCGGGGGCGCGCTTGCGCAGCCGATGATGACGAGGATGGCCAGCAGCGAAGCCGCGGCAAAGGAAGGGAAATCGGGTCACTTCACGGCCTTTCGATCGTTGCTCTTGCCGAGCAGGACCCCTTTTTATAGCACCAAGCTCAGCCTGTTAGGTGTTGCCTGTTATTTCTGCCTGATCACGTAGCGCACGAAGCCGTCGGCCTGCGCGAACTGGTCGTAGAGCTTGCGCGCGCGTTCGTTGTCCTCGCGCGTCATCCAGTACAGGCGGGCCCAGCCCTCGGCGCGCATGGCGTTGCGCAGCCACTCGATCAGCGCCTTGCCGATCCCGTGCCCGCGCGCGGAGGGCAGAACGAACAGGTCTTCCAGCAAGCAAACCGGCTGGGTCTCCCACGTGTTCTCGTGCACCACGCAGTTGGCGAAGCCGTACACCTGGCCATCGACCTCGGCGACGATGCACATGATGGCGGAGTCGGGGTCCAGGATGCGCTTCCAGGTACGGTCGGTGACGGCTTCGCCCACGGCGGCGCCATAGAAGTCGCAGTAGCCGCGCCACAGCGCGCGCCAGGAGGCTTCGTCGGCGGGAATGGCGGAACGGATGATCGGCAAGGGCATGCTCACATTCTGCCGCGTCTGGCTACAACTGCGCAGCCAGCAGCACGGCCGCGTGGACCGCTTCACGCTGCGCCCCGTCCTGGATCTGGTGGCGGCAGCTGGTGCCGTCGGCGACAACGATCGCCCCGGGGTACTTGCGCACGGCCGGCAAGCAGGCTCAACTCGGCCATCTGCATCGACACGTCGTAGTGGCCGGCCTCGTAGCCGAAGCTGCCCGCCATGCCGCAGCAGCTGCTTTCGATCAGCTCGGGCTGCACGCCGGGAATCAGCTTGAGGACTTCGACGATCGGCGCCACCGCCGCGAATGCCTTCTGGTGGCAGTGGCCGTGCAGAAGCACGCGCTTGTCCAGCGGACGCAGCTTCTTGCGCAGGCCGTCCAGCCGGCCGGCCTGCGTTCTCGCGCGCCAGGAATTCCTCGAACAGCAGGGCCTGCGCGGCCACCACCTGTGCGGGTGCGCCCAGCCCCATGGACAGCATCTCGTCGCGAAGCGTCAACAGGCAGGACGGCTCCAGGCCGACGATGGGGATGAACTTTTCCGCGAAGGGCAGGAGCGAGGCTATGACCTCGCGCGCCTTGGCCCGGGCTTCATCCACCATGCCGCTGGCGAGGTAGGTGCGGCCGCAGCACAGGTGATTGCCATCCGGCCTGGCTCTTGGCGGCGACATGGACCGTATAGCCCGCGGCCTGCAGGACCTTGAGCGCCGAGCGCGCATTCGATGATTCGAAAAAGCCGTTGAAGGTATCGACGAACAGCACGACCGGCCGGGCGGCGGCCAGCACCTCCTCGCGCGTGGCCGTGCTCGGCGCGTCGTTGAAGAAGTGCTTGCGCTTGCCAGGCAGGCAGGCTGCGCCGCGCCGAAAAGCCCAGCAGCTTCTCGCCCAGGCGTGCCAGGACCGGGCTGCGGTTGCGCAGGTTCAAGAGCCAGGCGAGGGGAGCGGCACGCCGGGCATAGTCGGGCAGCCGCGCGATCAGCTTGTCCTTGAACGTGTAGCCGTTCTTTTGCCTGTCGTGATGCAGGAACTCGATCTTCATCTTCGCCATGTCCACGCCGGTGGGGCAGTCCCGCTTGCATCCCTTGCAGCTCACGCACAGGTCCAGCGCTTCCCTGACCTCGTCGCTGGCCAGCCCCTGCGGACCCAGCTGGCCCGACAGCGCCAGCCGCAGCGTATTGGCGCGACCGCGCGTCAGGTGCTTCTCGTCGCGCGTGACGCGATAGCTCGGGCACATCGTGCCGGCGTCGAACTTGCGGCAGTGCCCGTTGTTGTTGCACATGTCCACGGCTTTGGCGAAGCCTCTGGCCGGATCGCCGCCGGTGCCGGGCGACGAAATGCGCTCGGTCGCGGGATCGTTCTGCACGTCCCAGGCGCTCCAGTCCAGCGCCGTCTTCAGCGGGATGACCTTGTGGCCCGGCGGGAACCGCATCAGCCGCGTGTCGTCCATGCGCGGCGCATCGACCATGCGCTGCGGGCAGAGCAGGCCCTGCGGGTCGAACAGCTTCTTGATTTCGGCGAAGGCTTCGTTGATCTTCGGCCCGAATTGCCAGCCTATCCATTCGCCGCGGCACAGGCCGTCGCCGTGCTCGCCGCTGTACGCACCCTTGAACTTGCGCACCAGGGCCGAGGCTTCCTCGGCGATGGCGCGCATCTTGGGCGCGCCGCTGGTGCGCATGTCCAGGATGGGCCGCACGTGCAGGGTGCCCACCGAGGCATGGGCGTACCAGGTGCCTTTGCTGCCGTATTTGCGGAAGACCTGCGTCAGCGCATCGGTGTATTCGGCCAGGTGCTCCAGCGGCACGGCACAGTCCTCGATGAAGCTCACCGGCTTGCCGTCGCCCTTGAGGCTCATCATGATGTTCAGGCCCGCCTTGCGCACTTCCCACAGGTTCTTCTGCGATGCGTCATCGGTCATCTGCACCACCGAGCCCGGCAAGCCCAGGTCGCCCATCAGCTCGACCAGTTGCCCGAGCTTGCGTTGCAGCGCGGCCTTGTCGCCGCCGGAAAACTCCACCAGCAGCACCGCATCGGGCTGGCCGATCACGGCGGTGCGGATCACCGGTGCGAAGGCCGGGTTCTGCAGCGACAGGTCGATCATGGTGCGATCGACCAGTTCCACCGCGGTCAGGGTCCCGTCCGTGCCCAGCTTGACGATGTGCTGCGCGGCATCCATGGCCTTGTAGAAGGTGGGGAAGTTGACCACGCCCAGCACCTTCGCCTTGGGCAGTTCGGCCAGCTGCAGCGTGAGCGAACGCGTCAGCGCCAGCGTGCCCTCGCTGCCCACCAGCAGGTGGGCCAGGTTGACGGCGCCGTCCTGCGTGTAGGGCCGCTCGCTCTGGTTGCGGAAGATGTCCAGGTTGTAGCCGCCCACGCGCCGCATCACCTTGGGCCAGCGCTTGTCGATCTCGGGGGCCAACTGCGCGGCCAGGTCCCTGACGCGGTTGCCGATGTCGCGCGCGCGGCCCACGCTGTCCTCGAAGCGCCCGAAGTGGTGCAGCTCGCCATCGGATGTCCAGGCCTGCGCGCCGATCACGTTGTGCACCATGTTGCCGTAGGCGATGCTGCGGCTGCCGCAGGAGTTGTTGCCCGCCATGCCGCCCAGCGTGGCCTGGGCGCTGGTCGACACGTCGACGGGGAACCAGAGCCCGAGTTTTTTCAGCGCCAGGTTCAGGTGGTCCAGCACCATGCCCGGCTCGACTTCGGCCGTGCGCGCATTCGCATCGAAGTGCAGGATCTTGCGTACATGCTTGCTGTGATCGATCACCAGGCCCGCGCCCACCGTCTGGCCGCACTGGCTGGTGCCCGCGCCGCGCGCGACGATCGGAACCTTCAGGTCGCGGCAGATGTCCAGGGCCAGCTTGACGTCGTCGCTGCCACTCGGAACGAACACGCCGACCGGCATGATCTGGTAGATGGACGCATCGGTGGCATAGCGGCCCCGGTCGCCTGGGGAGAACAGCGCTTCGCCTTGGGTTTCCTCGGACAGCCGCCGGGCCAGCAGCCCCGCCACTTCGTTGCTGCCGCGGGCCACGCTGTCGTACACCGGCCCGGAGGCTCCCTGCGCCGCTTTCAGCGGAAGAGGGGCGTTCATGGGGCCGTTCCCGAAGCGGGCCCGGCAATGCCGCGCAGCTGCTCTATCACGACGTCCCGCTTGTTGTTCAGGTGGGTCAGCAGGACCTCGCGCATGGCAGCGGGATCGCGCGCGGCCAGCGCCTCCACCATCTTCTCGTGCTCCTTCACGGCGCGTCTTCCACTTCGCGCCATCCTGGTTGGAGCGGAAGCGCAGCGCCTGAAGGCGGGCGTTGACCTGGTTGTAGGTGCTCGTGAGCACCGGGTTCTTGGCGGCCGCATTGATGGCGCTATGGATCTGCGCGTTGATGCGGTAATAGTCGGAGAGGTCGCCGCGGGTGTAGGCGGCCATCATCTCGAAGTGCATGGCCTTGATCTCGGCCAGTTCCTCGTCGGTGATGCGCTGCGCCGCCAGTTCCCCCGACATCGCTTCCAGGCCCGCCATCACCTCGAAGGTATTGAGGACGTCGGTCTCGCTCAGGGACACCGCGATGGCGCCCCGGTTGGGCAGCAACTCCACGAGTCCCTCCGCCGCCAGCATCTTGATGGCTTCGCGCAGCGGCGTGCGCGAAACCTTCAGCACCTCGGCGAGTTCGCGTTCATTGAGCTTGGCGCCGGGCGCGATACGGTTTTCCACCAGCATCTGGCGCAGGCGATGCGCCACCTGCTCGTGCAGGGCGGCGCGCGGGATCGAAATGATGTCGGCAGTCATGCGCGCATTTTGTATGCAAAAACTTGCCGTGTAAACCCTGTCATAGGTATAGACCAGCTTGACAAGTGAATTTTGTATGCAAAAATCGCGATGAAATCTTCTTCAGAAGAACCGCTCATGCTGACGCTCGACTTCCACCCCACCGGACGCCACTTCCTCCAGATCCCCGGCCCCTCGCCGGTGCCTGATCGCATCCTGCGGGCGATGAGCCTGCCCACGATCGACCACCGCGGCCCGGAGTTCGGCGCGCTGGGCCTGCGGGTGCTCAAAGGCATCCAGCAGATCTTCCAGACCCGCCACCCCGTCATCATCTATCCGGCCTCGGGCACGGGCGCGTGGGAGGCGGCGCTGTGCAACGTGCTCAGCCCCGGCGACCAGGTCCTGATGTACGAGACCGGCCACTTCGCGAGCCTGTGGAACAAGATGGCCACGCGCCTGGGCCTGAAGACCGAATTCCTGGGACTGCCGGGCATCGAGGGCTGGCGGCGCGGCGTGCAGGCCGACATGATCGAGGCGCGGCTGAAAGCCGACACCGCGCACGCCATCAAGGCCGTGTGCGTGGTGCACAACGAGACGTCGACCGGCGTCACCAGCAACATCCCGGCCGTGCGCAAAGCCATCGATGCGGCCAAGCATCCCGCGCTGTTGATGGTGGACAGCATCTCGGGCCTGGCTTCGGCCGAGTACAAGCACGACGAATGGGGCGTGGACGTCACCATCAGCGGCTCGCAGAAGGGCCTGATGCTGCCCCCGGGCATCAGCTTCAATGCGGTGTCGCCCGAAGGCGATCGAGGCCAGCAAGACGGCGAAGCTGCCCAAGGCGTTCTGGGCCTGGGACGAGATCATCGAGATGAACAAGACCGGCTACTGGCCCTACACGCCCAACACCAACCTGCTGTATGGCCTGGCGGAAGCCTGCGACATGCTGCTGGCGCCGGAGCACGGCGGGCTGCCCGCGGTGTTCGCGCGGCACGAGCGCTGGGGCGAGGGCGTGCGCGCGGCCGTGAGGGCCTGGGGCCTGGAGATCCAGTGCGCCGATCCGGCGGTGTATTCGCCGGTGCTCACGGGCGTGATGATGCCCGACGGCGTGGACGCCGACGCGGTGCGCCGCACGATCTACGAACGCTTCGACTGCTCGCTCGGCACGGGCCTGGGCAAGCTCAAGGGCAGGATGTTCCGCATCGGCCACCTGGGCGACTGCAACGACCTCACGCTGATGGCGGCCCTCGCGGGTTGCGAGATGGGCCTGAAGCTTTCGGGCGTGAAGCTTGCCGGCTCGGGCGTGCAGGCCGCGATGGATTTCTTTGCCTCGCACCCGGCGCGCACGCCGATGCAGAAGGCCGCGTAAGGTATTTCATATAAGGAGACAACCATGCAACGCAGAACCTTCGTCACCGGCGTCACCGCAACGGCCGCCACCCTGGCGGCGCCCATGCTGCACGCCCAGAACAACCTGCCCAGCGGGCCGGTGCGCATCATCGTCGGGTTCGCGCCCGGCGGCGGCACGGACATCCTGGCGCGCGTGATCGGCCAGAAGCTCGCGACGATGTGGAACACCCAGGTCCTCGTGGAGAACAAGGCCGGGGCTTCGGGAACGATCGCCGCCGACTACGTGGCCAAGCAGCCGGCCGACGGCAACACGCTGCTGATGGCGCACATCAACAGCCAGGCGATCACGCCGGCGCTGGTGAAGCTCAACTACGACCCGGAAACCGACTTCCAGCCCATCGTGCTGGTGGGCGTGACGCCGAACCTGCTGATCTGCAACGAACAGCAGCCGGCCAAGACCGTGAAGGACATCGTCGAGCTGTGCCGCAAGAATCCGGGCAAGGTGAGTTTCGGCTCGGCGGGCAACGGTTCGGCCCAGCACCTCGCGCTGGAGATGTTCATGCTGGCGGCCAAGGTGAAAGCCATCCACGTCCCCTACAAGGGCTCGGGCCCCATGCTCACGGACCTGATCGGCGGCACCATCCAGTACAGCTTCGACACGATGACGGCCGCTACGCCGCACGTGAAGAGCGGCAAGGCCATCGCGATCGCGCAGACGCGCCTGGCGCGGGCCAAGGCCTATCCCAACGTGCCCACGATGGCGGAGTCCGGCTTCCCCGGTTTCGAGGCCACGACCTGGTACGGCCTCGCGGGCCCCGCCAAGATGCCGATGGCCATGGCCAAGCGCATGAACGAGGACGTCAACAAGGTCCTGCTCATGCCCGACGTGATGGAAAGGCTGGAAGCATCCGGCGCCGAGGACGGCGGCGGCTCCACCGAGAAGTTCGCGCAGTTCACGCAGGCCGAGATCAAGAAGTGGGCGAAGGTCATCAAGGAAGGCGGCGTGAAGGGCGACGTGAACGGCCAACAAGAACGACAGACCGCTGCCCCTTGTCCGGCGTGCGCGTGCTGGACATCAGCCAGGTGATGGCCGGCCCGTACGCCTGCATGCTGCTGGCCGACCTGGGCGCCGACGTGATCAAGATCGAGCCGCCCGGCGCCGGCGACCAGACCCGCGGCGCGATGGGTTTCAAGATGAAGGGGCCCGACAGCATGGGCTTCCTGAACATGAACCGCAACAAGCGCAGCGTGACGCTGAACCTCAAGTCCGAGGCCGGCCGCGGGGTGCTGCTGCGCATGGCCCGGGACGCGGACATCCTCGTCGAGAACTATCGGCCCGGCGCGATGAAGCGGCTGGGCCTGGGCTACGAAGACCTGAAAGGCGTCAACCCGCGGCTGGTCTACACCAGCATCTCCGGCTTCGGCCAGACCGGGCCCTGGGCCGACCGCCCGGGCTTCGATCTGATGGCGCAGGCGATGTCGGGCGTGATGAGCGTGACGGGGTATCCCGGCGGCCCCCCGGTGAAGGCCGGAGTGCCGGTCGCCGACATCGGCTGCGCGCTGTTCGCCATCTATGCCACGCTGGCCGCCTACATCGGCGCGAAGGCTACGGGGCAGGGCCAGTATGTGGATGCGTCGCTGTTCGATTCGGCCCTGGCGTTTTCGGTGTGGGACATCTCCGAATACTGGGGCACGGGCAAGCAGCCCGAGCCGCTGGGCACCTCCAACAAGATGACCGCACCCTACCAGGCGATGGCCAGCTCGGACGGCTATTTCGTGATGGGCGCGAACAACCAGAAACTCTGGCACCTGCTGTGCAACGTGATCGAGCGGCAGGAGCTGCTGGCCGACGAGCGCTTCTCCACGATCTCGCTGCGCCTGGCCAACCGGGCGGCACTGGAGCAGGAACTGGAGAAGACCTTCCGCCAGCGCCCCAAGGACTACTGGGTCGACACGCTGCTGGCCGCGGGCATCCCCGCCGGGCCCATCCTCAGCTACCCACAAGCCTTCGAGAGCGAGCATGCCCGTGTCCGGGGCATGCGCATGGAGATCGATCACCCCATCGAGGGCAAGGTGCCCAACATCGGTTTCGCGGTGAAGCTCTCGGGCACGCCGCAGCAGGTGCGCCGGCATCCGCCGCTGCTGGGTGAACATACGGCCGAAGTGCTGGCCGAAATGGGCATCGATGAGCAGGAGCGTGCACGGCTCGAGGCGCAGGGAGCTTTTGCGGCATGAGCGACGGCACCGTTCGCCTGAGCATCGATGCCGGATTGGCGTCAGTGGTTTTCGACCGGCCCGCGGCGCGCAATGCGATGACCTGGGCGATGTACACCCAGCTGGGTGAAATCTGCGAGCGCTTGCGCAGCGAGCCCGGCGTGCGCGTGGTGTGCATGCGCGGCGCCGGGCATGAAGCCTTCGTGGCCGGCACCGACATCGAGCAGTTCAAGGACTTCCGGGACGGCCAGGCCGGTGTGGCGTATGAGGCGCGCATCGACGCGGGCATTGCCGCCGTCGAGGCGCTGCCCATGCCGACGGTGGCGGTGGTGGAAGGGTGGGCGGTCGGCGGCGGGCTCGCCATCGCCACGGCGTGCGACATCCGTATCGCGACGCCTTCGGCCCGTTTCGGGGTGCCCATCGCCAGGACGCTCGGCAATTGCCTGTCCATGGCGAACCTGGCGCGGCTCGTGGCGGCGTTCGGCCGGCCCCGCGTGCAGCGCATGCTGATCGGCGCGGAAATGCTGACCGCACAGGAGGCGCTGGGCTGCGGCTACCTGGCGCAAGTGGTGGCGGCCGACGCGATCGAAGCCACGGCCGCGGACCTGTGCCGCCGGCTGGCATCGCTCGCACCCGTCACGCAGGCCGTGACCAAGGAAGCGCTGAGCCGGCTGCTGACCCAGAGCTTGCCTGATGGGCAGGACCTGATCGAGCGCAGCTACGGCAGCGCGGACTTTCGCGAAGGCGTCGAGGCCTTTTGCGAAAAACGCAGTCCTTCGTGGCAAGGGCGCTGAGAACGCGTAACCGGCGGCCGTTACCCAATCCCGGGTTTTGTTTCACGGATAGTGGCCAAGGGCCAGGGGTTCTGCTGTGGAATGAGGGAATGAGCACGACCGAGAAAAAGATCGACCTGAGCGAATCGGTGGCCGGCGAAGAAGACCCGGGCGCATCCATCGATTTGCCGATCTCGCCCGGCGATGAGGCGCCCCCGGGGACGCCCGGCACGGGCGAGGGCGTTTGCCCCAGTTGCGGCGGCAGCGGGCGCAGCGCGACCGGCGAGTGCCCCGTGTGCAAGGGCACGGGCAAGGTCACGTCCGGCATTGGCGGCGCCTGAAAGCGGATTGCCGCTACGTCCGACCGGAAGCTGCGCGCCGCGTAACCGCCGCCATGAAGCGTGGCTGACGCCATGCGCGCTGCTGCGCGTGCGCTTGGCCTCAAAACCGCTGATGGTGGACAAGCCCCGCAGCCCTTGCGACACTGGCTGCCTGTTCATCGATGGCGCAGGTTTCCCATGTCCCACTACACGGCTCAGATTCTCTGGCAGCGCGACGGCCAGGATTTCCTGGGCGACCGCTACAGCCGCCGCCACCTGATCCGCTTCGACGGCGGAGCCGAACTGGCGGGGTCTTCATCACCCCAGGTCGTGCCTGAGCCGAAGTCGGACCCGTCGGCGGTGGACCCGGAAGAGGCTTTCGTGGCCTCCCTGTCGAGCTGCCACATGCTCTGGTTCCTTTCGCTCGCCGCGGCGCGCCGGCTTTTGCGTGGACCGCTACACCGACAATGCGCAGGGGCTGATGAGTCGGAACGCGGCGAGAAAGATGGCGATGACGCAGGTCACCTTGCGGCCCGAGGTCGTCTTCTCCGGCGAGAAGCGGCCCACGCGCGAGCAGTTGGATGCGCTGCACCACAAGGCCCACGATGAGTGCTTCATCGCCAACTCGGTGACCACCGACGTGCGCTGCGAACCGGTGTATTCGAATGCTTGAAGCCGCCGAACCGCGCGATCCCATCGGCGCGGTCGTCCATCCCGGATCCCTACCCGTACTACGCGCGGCTGCGCCGGGAGCGGCCGCTGTACCTGGACAGCGGGCTGGGCCTGTGGGTGGCCGCCACGCATGAAGCGGTGGAAGCCGCGCTGAACCATCCCGCTGCTGCGGGTGCGGCCGCCGGCCGAGCCGGTGCCGCGCGCCCTCGTGGGCACACCGGCGGGAGAGGTGTTCGCTCGGCTGGTTCGCATGAACGACGGCGACTTCCATGTCCGCAACAAACCGGCCGTGGAGCAGGCGGCTCGCCGGTTCTCGCTGGCCGACGTGGGCCAGGCTGCGCAAGCCGCGGCGTTGGATCTGGCTGCCCGCGTGGAACCCGGCTGTCATGCCGGACTCCGATCCGGCATCCATCTTCACGCGCCAACATGGATTGCGGGTCAAGCCCGCAATGACAATGCCAATGCGCTGCTGACGGCGTTGCCCGTCCAGGCGATTGCGCGCCTGTTGCGCGTTCCACCGGACTTGCTTGAAGTCACCACCCGGTGGGTGCAAGAGTTCGTGCAAGGCATAGCGCCGCAGGCTTCGGCCGAGACGATCACGCGCGCCAATGAGGCCGCCGTTCAACTGATGGCGCAAGGCGAGGCACAGGGCCTGGACGCCGTGCAATCCGCTAACCGGATCGCGATGATGCAACAGTCCCTGGACGCCACCGCGGGCCTGGTCGGCAACACGGTTCGCCTCTTGCGCGATCGCCCCGAACTGATAGCCGGCGCGCCGCCGCTGGAGACCTGGCGCGCGATCGTGGCCGAGGTCGCGCGCTGGGACTCACCGGTCCAGAACACGCGCCGCTTCGCCGCTGCCGACCTTACCCTGGCGGGACAGGCCATCGCGCAAGGGCAGGGCGTGCTGCTGCTGCTGGCCAGTGCCAACCGCGACCCGGCGCTCAACCGAGACCCCGATGTTTCGATCCGGCGCGCACCGAGCGGCGCAGCATGAGCTTTGGCGCCGGCGTGCATGGCTGTCCGGGCGAAGCCATCGCCATCGAGATCGCGGCCGCGGGCTTGCAGGCGCTGCACTCGGCGGGGCCGCTCGATGAACTGTTCGGGCCTTGCACGGGCTTTCGCCCGCTTGCCAACGCCCGCATCCCTGTATTCGGCCGAGGAACTCAGCGCGCCTCGAGCGCCGCATCCGTGGAGAGCGCATCCTCGCAATGCTCGGGACCCGGCAGATGCCGTCGGGTCCCTCAACTGCCTCGATCGTGATCTGCGGGATTTCCCATTTCACGCTGCCGAAGATGGAGGCGAACGCGCAATCCGCGGCGTCGCGGCCCGTCGCCAGGCGGATGAAGCCCATGGGAATCGCCGTGCCCGAGGGATC
Organism: uncultured beta proteobacterium; assembly: GCA_963722025.1. GTDB lineage: Bacteria > Pseudomonadota > Gammaproteobacteria > Burkholderiales > Burkholderiaceae_C > Ramlibacter. Next base: position 150 of record CAVRNE010000063.1, on the reverse strand, counting down.
GAACATGTACCAGCGGTTGCCCACGTAGGCTTCCACATAGGCATGGAAGTCGGGCGGGCCCAGTGCGGGATCGGCGCCGTAGTCGATGCCCGTCGCAAAACGCGCCGGGATGTTAACGGCCCGGCACAGGGCGATCATGAGGTGCGCGAA
>CAVRNE010000062.1:0-10542 GCA_963722025.1 uncultured beta proteobacterium | reverse complement strand
ACAGCGAGCGAGCGGTGGCCTCGCAGAAGCTGGTGCTCGAGCTGCTGCTTTCGGACATGCCCGAGAAGGAATACACCCGCAACAACGAGGTGGACCAGTGGGCCGAAAAAATCGGCGTCGGCAAACCACGGTTCGAAGCGCGCCAGCAGGTGCGTCAGGACCTGACGCATCCGGCCATCGCCGTGAACCTGGACGCCTGCATCCAGTGCACACGCTGCATGCGCGCCTGCCGGGACGAGCAGGTCAACGACGTGATCGGCCTGGCCTTCCGCGGCGACCAGGCCAAGATCGTGTTCGACATGGACGACCCCATGGGCGCCTCCACCTGCGTGGCCTGCGGCGAGTGCGTGCAGGCCTGCCCCACCGGTGCCCTGATGCCGGCGCGCGAGGCCGCGCTCACCGTGCCCGACAAGCAGGTGGACTCCGTGTGCCCCTACTGCGGCGTCGGCTGCCAGCTGACCTACAACGTCAAGGACGACAAGATCCTCTTCGTCGAGGGCCGTGACGGCCCGGCCAACCACGGCCGCCTGTGCGTCAAAGGCCGCTATGGTTTCGACTACGCCCACCATCCGCAGCGCCTGACCAAGCCGCTGATCCGCCGCGCCGGCGTGCCCAAGACGGGCGACTTCTCCATGGACCCGGACCGCGTGATGGACGTATTCCGGGAAGCCAGCTGGGAGGAAGCGCTGGAGTTTGCCGGCGGCAAGCTCGCCGCCATCCGCGACCAGTACGGCAAGAAATCGCTTGCGGGCTTCGGCTCGGCCAAGGGCAGCAACGAAGAGGCGTACCTGTTCCAGAAGCTGGTGCGCACCGGCTTCGGCAGCAACAACGTCGACCATTGCACGCGCCTGTGCCACGCCTCTTCCGTCGCCGCGCTGCTCGAAGGCATAGGCTCGGGCGCGGTGTCCAACCCCGTGATGGACGTGACCAAGGCGGAAGTGGTCGTCATCATCGGTGCCAACCCGGCAGTGAACCACCCCGTCGCCGCCACCTGGATCAAGAACGCCGTGAAGAACGGCACCAAGCTGATCATGATGGATCCGCGCCGCTCGGACCTGACACGCCTGGCGCACCGCCACCTGCAGTTCAAGCCCGACACCGACGTGCCGCTGCTCAACGCGATGATGAACGTCATCGTCACCGAGGGGCTGGTCGACGAGGAGTTCATCGCCAGCCGCACCATCGGCTACGAGGACCTGCGCAGGAACGTGGAAGGCTACACGCCCGAGCTGATGGCGCCGATCTGCGGCATCGACGCCGACACCATCCGCTATGTGGCGCGACTGTTCGCCACCTCCAAGGGGTCGATGATCCTGTGGGGCATGGGCGTGTCGCAGCACGTGCACGGCACCGACAATGCGCGCTGCCTGATCGCCCTGTCGCTGATGACCGGCCAGATCGGCCGGCCCGGCACCGGGCTGCACCCGCTGCGCGGCCAGAACAACGTGCAAGGCGCATCCGACGCGGGCCTGATCCCGCTGGCGTTCCCGGATTACCAGCACGTGTCCGACCCGAAGGTGCGCGCGCGTTTCGAAAAGGCCTGGGGAGTTGCCGCCGGTTCGCTGGACGACCAGGTGGGCCTGACGGTCGTCGAAGTGATGCATGCGATCAAGAAGGGCGGCATCCGCGGCATGTATGTGCAGGGCGAGAACCCCGCCATGTCCGACCCGGACGCCAACCATGCGCGCGACGCCCTGGCGGCGCTGGACCATCTTGTGGTGCAGGACATCTTCCTGACCGAGACCGCTTACCTGGCCGACGTGATCCTGCCGGCCAGCGCCTTCCCGGAAAAGGACGGCACCTTCACCAACACCGACAGGCTGGTGCAGATGGGCCGCAAAGCCGTCAACCCGCCCGGCGATGCACGGCAGGACCTGTGGATCATCCAGGAGATCGCCAGGAAGCTCGGGCTCGACTGGCAGTATGGCCACGTCAGCGAGGTGTTCGACGAGATGCGCCACACCATGCCCAGCATCGGCGGCATCACCTGGGAGCGGCTCGACCGCGAGCATGCCGTCACCTATCCTTGCCTGAAGGAAGGCGACCCCGGCCAGTCCGTGGTGTTCGAGGACGACTTTCCGCGCGAGGGCGGACGCGCCCGCTTCGTTCCGGCCGACATCATCCCGGCCGACGAGCGCCCGGACACTGAATACCCGATGGTGCTGATCACCGGCCGCCAGCTGGAGCACTGGCATACCGGCAGCATGACGCGGCGCGCCACCGTGCTGGACGCGATCGAGCCCGATCCGGTCGCCCTGATCCATCCGCTGGACCTGGCGGCCATGGGTGGCCTCCCAGGCAACGTGGTGACGATCGAGTCGCGCCGCGGCAGCGTCTCGCTCTATGCCCGAGCCGACGAAAGCTCGCCGCGTGGCGCGGTTTTCGTGCCCTTCTGCTACTACGAGGCGGCCATCAACAAGCTGACCAACGCCGCGCTCGATCCCTTCGCCAAGATTCCGGAGTTCAAGTACTGCGCCATCCGCGTGGTACCGGGAGGCGACGGAACCTCAGCAAAGCAGCTACGGCGGGGGCCAGGCGCTGGCAAACGCGACCGCCTGACGGCGGGACGCGGCGTTCTCCTGCATGGCCGGTGTGCGCGCGAGCGCACACTGGCATCCATGATCGCTCCAGACCACCCTGGCGCACCGATCCGGCTGCGCTATCAAGCGGACCTGCAGTACGAGGTGCTCTCGCCGGCGTGCGATTTCATTTTCAACGTGCAGGCCACGCGCACCGCGCACCAGCAGGTGGTGAGCGAGAAACTCGAGATCAGCCAACCGGTGCAGACCGCAGCCCTTCATCGACGCCGCCACCAATTCCAGGTACCTGCGGCTGCGTGCCGACCAGGGGCCCTTGCGGGTCTACTGCGAAACGGTAGTCGATCTCGTGCACCACCGGGCGCCGCCGGCAACCCTGCCCGAGGTATCGATCGCCGAGCTACCGGCCGACACGCTGCCCTACCTCTACCCCAGCCGGTATTGCCAATCCGACCGCCTGAACCGCTTCGCCTTCGCCGAATTCGGCGGCCTCGAGCAGGGCTATGGCCGCGTCCAGGCCATCCGTGACTGGGTGCAGGGCCACGTCGAATTCGTCTCGAACAGTTCCGACACCAATACCGCCGCCGTCGACACGCTGGTGACCAGGCAGGGCGTGTGCCGCGATTTCGCGCACCTCATGATCGCCCTGTGCCGCGCGGTGAACATCCCGGCGCGCTTCACGACCGGCATCGACTACGGCGCCGATCCCGCGCTGGGCCCGCCCGACTTCCACGCCTATGTAGAAGCCTACGTCGGCAACCGCTGGTACATGTTCGATCCCTCCGGCACCGCGATCCCCATGGGCTTCATCCGCCTGGCGACGGGCCGCGACGCCGCGGATTGCGCATTCGCCTCCATCTTCGGCAGCGTGAAATGGGAAATCCCGCTGATCACGATCGAGGCGATCGCCGGGCCCGACGGCGTCCGCCGGGTGCCCGAGCATTGCGAGGATGCGCTCTCCACGGATGCGGGGCTGGAGGCGCGCTGAGCTCGCGTCAGCCGTGGGCCTTCCGGAAATCGGCCGCTCGAAGATGAGGGAGACCATGGCATTTTTCCTCAGGTTGCGAAGACGGGAATGCGGGCGTTGGCGAGCGGGCGAAAGCCCGTGCAAGGCCCGAACAGCTCATTGAGCGGCCGCGCCGAGTGCAGCGCCTGCAGGCCCGCGGCCGCGATCTCGATGGCGATCGCTTCGCCCGGGCAGCCATGCACGCCGGCGCCAAAGCTCATGCTGCGCCGCTCGGTGCGCGCCGAATCGAACACATCGGGGTCTCGGTTGAGCGCCTGGTCGCGGTTGGCACTGGCCAGCAGCAGCAGCACGCCCTGCCCTTGCGCGATGGCTTGTCCCGCCAGGGTAAGGTCGGCCGCGGCGAAGCGGCGCGTGTTCTGGACCGGTGCGTCCCAGCGCGCGACCTCGGCCACGATGGCGCGCCAGTTCTCGAGCGGCGGCGCGCCGGCCGCCAGCTCAGGGCGATCGCGCAAGAGGCGAACCGTGTTGCCGACCAAGCCTGCGGTTGCGTCCAGTGCCTGCTGCATCATCGCGATCCGGTTGGCGGATTGCACGGTGTCCAGGCCCTGTGCCTCGCCTTGCGCCATCAGTTGAATGGCGGCCTCATTGGCGCGCGTGATTGCTTCGGCCGAAGCCTGCGGCGCTATGCCTTGCACGAACTCTTGCACCCATCGCGTGGTGACTTCAAGCAAGCTCGGTGGAACGCGCAACAAGCGCGCGATCGCCTGGACGGGCAACGCAGTCAGCAGTAAATTGGCATCCACACGGGCAGCCAGATCCAACGCTGCGGTTTGCGCAGCGTGGCCCACGTCGCTCAGCGACAACCGGCGAGCCGCCTGCTCCACGGCCGGTTTGTTGCGGATATGAAAGTCCCCGTCGTTCATGCGAACGAGCCGCGCGAACACCTCGCCTGCCGGTGTGCCCACGAGGGCGCGCGGTACGGGCTCGGCCGGCGGCCGCACCCGCAACGCGGGATGGTTCAGTGCGGCTTCCACCACTTCATGCGTGGCGGCCACCCACAGGCCCAGCCCGCTGTCCAGGTACAGCGGCCGCTCCCGGCGCAGCCGTGCGTAGTATGGGTAGGGCTCCGGATGGACAACCGCGCCGATCGGATCAAGCGGTTCGGCGGCTTCAAGCATTCGAATACACCGGTTCGCAGCGCACGTCGGTGGTCACCGAATTGGCGATGAAGCACTCATCGTGGGCCTTGTGGTGCAGCGCATCCAACTGCTCGCGCGTGGGCCGCTTCTCGCCGGAGAAGGCGACCTCGGGCCGCAAGGTGACCTGCGTCATCGCCATCTTTCCGGCCGCATTGCGACTCATCAGCCCCTGAGCATTGTCAGTGTAGCGGTCCACGCAGAAACCGCCGCGCGCGGCGAGCGAAAGGAACCAGAGCATGTGGCAGCTCGAAAGGGAGGCCACGAAGGCTTCTTCCGGGTCAACCGCTGACGGGTCGGACTTCGGCTCAGGCACGACATGTGGAGAGGAAGACCCCGCCAATTCGGCCCCGCCGTCGAAGCGGATCAGGTGGCGGCGGCTGTAGCGGTCGCCCAGGAAATCCTGGCCGTCGCGCTGCCAGAGAATCTGCGCCGTGTAGTGGGACATGGAAAACCTGCGCCGTCGATGAACAGGCAGCCAGTGTCGCAAGGGTCGCGGCGCTTGTCCACCATCAACAGTTTGACTAATATCAAACGATGGATGCAGAACCCGACCTCGCCCGTATCGCCTCTACCGTCGGCGACCCGCGGCGCATTCAGATGCTGGCGCTGTTGATGGAAGGCCGCGCGCTCACGGCCAAAGAACTGGCGCTGGGAGCGGGCATCGAGCCGGCGACGGCCACGTCCCATCTCAAGCGTCTACTGGACGACGGCCTGCTCGAATCCGCCGCACAGGGACGGCACAAGTATTTTCGTTTCGCCTCCGAGCAGGTGGCACACCTGGTGGAATCGCTGATGCGCGTGGCGCCGCGCCGCAAGGCGGTTTCCATCCCGAAAAGCGAGGAGGCGATCCGCTCCGCCCGCTTCTGCTACGACCATCTGGCGGGCAGCCTGGGCACCGGCCTGCTTGCCTTGATGCTGCGCAAGGGCTGGCTGCGATCGCCGCGCCGAACCGCTTCAAGCAAGATCGCGCCCCCTCGGGGGGCAGTGCAGCCGCCTCGGCGGCAAACGTGGGGGCTCAAATGCGACAGCACCGACGCCAAGCAACTGGAGCTGACGGCCAAGGGTGAAAAATCACTGGCCGGCCTGGGCTTGGATGTTCATGCGGCGCGCCTGAGGCGGCGCCAGTTCGCTTGTCGCTGCCTGGACTGGTCGGAGCGCCAGGACCACCTCGGCGGCTCGCTGGGCGCCGCGCTCGCTGACCACATGAAGGCCGCTCAGTGGATAGAGCGGCAAAAGCACAGCCGCGTGGTGCGCATCACGGCGCTGGGCCGCGAGCAACTCAAGCGGCTTGGGTTGCCGGCCGCCTGAGCAACGTCGCAACCGCGGCTTTCAGGCACCGCTGATGCCGGACGTGACCTTGCCCGTGCCCTTGCACACGGGGCACTCGCCGGTCGGGCTGCGCCCGCTGCCGCCGCAGGTGGGGCAGACGCCCTCGCCCGTGCCGGGCATCCCCGGGGGCGCCTCATCGCCGGGCGAGATCGGAAAATCGATGGACGCGCCCGGATCTTCCTCGCCGGCCACCGATTCGCTCAGGTCGATCTTTTTTTCGGTCGTGCTCATTCCCTCATTCCACAGCAGAACCGCTGGCCCTTGGGCCCCGATCCGTGCAACAAACCCGGGATTGGGTAACGACCGCGGCTACGTGTCTCAGCGCCCTTGCCACGAAGGACTGCGTTTCTCGCAAAAGGCCTCGACGCCTTCGCGAAAGTCCGCGCTGCCGTAGCTGCGCTCTATCAGGTCCTGCCCATCGGGCAAGCTCTGGGTCAGCAGCCGGTTCAGCGCTTCCTTGGTCACGGCCTGTGTGACGGGTGCGAGCGATGCCAGCCGGCGGCACAGGTCCGCGGCTGCGGCGTCTATCGTGTCCGCCGCCACCACTTGCGCCAGGTAGCCACAGCTCAGCGCCTCCTGTGCGGTCAGGATCTCCGCGCCGATCAGCATGCGTTGCACGCGGGGCCGGCCGAACGCGGCCACGAGCCGCGCCAGGTTCGCCATCGATAGGCAATTGCCGAGCGTCCTGGCAATGGGCACGCCGAAACGGGCCGAAGGCGTCGCGATACGGATGTCGCACGCCGTGGCGATGGCGAGCCCGCCGCCGACCGCCCACCCTTCCACCAGCGCCACCGTCGGCATGGGCAGCGCCTCGACGGCGGCGATGCCCGCGTCGATGCGCGCCTCATATGCCACACCGGCCTGGCCATCCCGGAAGTCCTTGAACTGCTCGATGTCGGTGCCGGCCACGAAGGCTTCACGCCCGGCGCCGCGCATGCACACCACGCGCACGCCGGGCTCGCTGCGCAAGCGCTCGCAGATTTCACCCAGCTGGGTGTACATCGCCCAGGTCATCGCATTGCGCGCCGACGGCCGGTCGAATACGACCGACGCCAGACCGGCATCTATGCTCAGGTGAACAGTGCCGTCGCTCATGCCGCAAAGGCTCCCTGCGCCTCGAGCTGTGCGCGCTCTTGCTCATCGATGCCCATTTCGGCCAGCACTTCGGCCGTATGTTCACCCAGCAGCGGCGGATGCCGGCGCACCTGCTGCGGCGTGCCCGAGAGCTTCACCGCGAAACCGATGTTGGGCACCTTGCCCTCGATGGGGTGATCGATCTCCATGCGCATGCCCCGGACGCGGGCATGCTCGCTCTCGAAGGCTTGCGGATAGCTGAGGATGGGCCCGGCGGGGATGCCCGCGGCCAGCAATGTGTCGACCCAGTAGTCCTTGGGGCGCTGGCGGAAGGTCTTCTCCAGCTCCTGCTCCAGTGCCGCCCGGTTGGCCAGGCGCAGCGAGATCGTGGAAAAGCGCTCGTCGGCCAGCAGCTCATGCCGTTCGATCACGTTGCACAGCAGGTGCCAGAGTTTCTGGTTGTTCGCGCCCATCACGAAGTAGCCGTCCGAACTGGCCATCGCCTGGTAGGGTGCGGTCATCTTGTTGGAGGTGCCCAGCGGTTCGGGCGGCTTGCCCGTGCCCCAGTATTCGGAGATGTCCCACACCGAAAACGCCAGCGCAGAATCGAACAGCGACGCATCCACATACTGGCCCTGCCCCGTTGACTTCGCGCCGATGTAGGCGGCCAGCGTGGCATAGATGGCGAACAGCGCGCAGCCGATATCGGCGACCGGCACTCCGGCCTTCACCGGGGGGCCGCCGGGATAGCCCGTCACGCTCATCACGCCCGACATCGCCTGCGCCATCAGGTCGAAGCCCGGGCGGTCGGCCCAGGGCCCGGTCTGGCCGAAGCCGGAGATGCTGGTGTAGACCAGCCGCGGGTTGACGCCTTTCAGGTCATCGTAGCCCAGGCCCAGCCGCTTCATCGCGCCGGGCCGATAGTTCTCGATGAGGATGTCCGCGTCCCGGGCCATGCGCAGCAGCACCCCGCGGCCGGCCTCGGACTTGAGGTTCAGCGTCACGCTGCGCTTGTTGCGGTTCATGTTCAGGAAGCCCATGCTGTCGGGCCCCTTCATCTTGAAACCCATCGCGCCGCGGGTCTGGTCGCCGGCGCCGGGCGGCTCGATCTTGACCACGTCGGCGCCCAGGTCGGCCAGCAGCATGCAGGCGTACGGGCCGGCCATCACCTGGCTGATGTCCAGCACGCGCACGCCGGACAATGGCAGCGGTCTGTCGTTCTTGTTGGCCGTCACACGTCGCCCTTCACGCCGCCTTCCTTGATGATCTTCGCCCACTTCTTGATCTCGGCCTGCGTGAACTGCGCGAACTTCTCGGTGGAGCCGCCGCCGTCCTCGGCGCCGGATGCTTCCAGCCTTTCCATCACGTCGGGCATCAGCAGGACCTTGTTGACGTCCTCGTTCATGCGCTTGGCCATGGCCACCGGCATCTTGCGCGGGGCCCGCGAGGCCGTACCAGGTCGTGGCCTCGAAGCCGGGGAAGCCGGACTCCGCCATCGTGGGCACGTTGGGATAGCTCTTGGCCCGCGCCAGGCGCGTCTGCGCGATCGCGATGGCCTTGCCGCTCTTCACGTGCGGCGTGGCGGCCGTCATCGTGTCGAAGCTGTACTGGATGGTGCCGCCAATCAGGTCCGTGAGCATCGGGCCCGAGCCCTTGTAGGGGACGTGAATGGCCTTCACCTTGGCCGCCAGCATGAACATCTCCAGCGCCAGGTGCTGGGCCGAACCGTTGCCCGCCGAGCCGAAACTTACCTTGCCCGGATTCTTGCGGCACAGTTCCACGATGTCCTTCACGGTCTTGGCCGGCTGCTGTTCGTTGCAGATCAGCAGGTTCGGCGTCACGCCCACCAGCACGATGGGCTGGAAGTCGTTTTCCGGGTCGTAGTTGAGTTTCACCAGCGCCGGCGTGATCGCCTGGCTGTTGATGTGCGCCATCAGCAGCGTGGTGCCGTCAGCGGGCTGCTTGGCCACGTAGTCGGCTGCAATCGTTCCCGAAGCCCCGGCCTTGTTCTCCACGAGGACCTGGGTGTTCCACATCGTCGCGAGCTTCTGGCCGATCACGCGCGCCAGGATGTCCGTGCCGCCGCCGGGCGCGAACCCGACGATGATGCGCACCGGCCCGCTGGGCAGGTTGTTCTGGGCGTACAGCATGGGCGCCGCCAGGGTGGCGGCCGTTGCGGTGACGCCGGTGACGAAGGTTCTGCGTTGCATGGTTGTCTCCTTTTTAAATACCTGACAGCTTACGCGGCCTTCTGCATCGGCGTGCGCGCCGGGTGCGAGGCAAAGAAATCCATCGCGGCTTGCACGCCCGAGCCGGCAAGCTTCACGCCCGAAAGTTTCAGGCCCATCTCGCAACCCGCGAGAGCCGCCATCAGCGTGAGGTCGTTGCAGTCGCCCAGGTGGCCGATGCGGAACATCCTGCCCTTGAGCTTGCCCAGGCCCGTGCCGAGCGAGCAGTCGAAGCGTTCGTAGATCGTGCGGCGCACCGCGTCGGCGTCCACGCCGTCGGGCATCATCACGCCCGTGAGCACCGGCGAATACACCGCCGGATCGGCGCACTGGATCTGCAGGCCCCAGGCCCTCACGGCCGAGCGAACGCCCTCGCCCCAGCGCTCGTGCCGCGCGAACGCCGCGGGCAGCCCGCCGTGCTCCGGCGCCAGCAGCATGTCACAGGCTTCCGCCAGGCCATAAAGCAGATTCGTGTTGGGCGTATAGGGCCAGTACCCGGTCTTGTTCATCTCGATGATCTCGTCCCAGGCCCAGAACGCCTTGGGCAGCTTCGCCGTCTTGCTGGCCTCGATGGCCTTCGGGGACACCGCATTGAAGCTGATGCCCGGGGGCAGCATCAGGCCCTTCTGCGAGCCGCTGATGGTGACGTCCACGCCCCATTCGTCGTGCTTGTACTCGGCCGAAGCCAGGCCCGAGATGGTGTCCACCATCAACAGCGCGGGATGCTTGGCCGCATCGATGGCTTTGCGCACGGCCGGGATGTTGCTGGTCACGCCGGTCGACGTCTCGTTGTGCACCACGCACACGGCCTTGATGGCGTGCGCGGTGTCGGCTTTCAGCCGCGCCTCGATCATGTCGGCCTGTACGCCTCGCCGCCAGCCCTCGATGCCAGGCAGTCCCAGGAATTCGGTCTTCAAGCCCAGGCGCGTGGCCATCTTGTTCCACAGGCTCGCGAAGTGGCCGGTCTCGTACATCAGGACCTGGTCGCCGGGGCTGAGCACGTTGCACAGCGCCGCCTCCCACGCGCCCGTGCCCGAGGCCGGATAGATGATGACGGGGTGTCGGGTCTGGAAGATTTGCTGGATGCCTTTGAGCACCCGCAGGCCCAGCGCGCCGAACTCCGGGCCGCGGTGGTCTATCGTGGGCAGGCTCATCGCCCGCAGGATGCGATCGGGCACCGGCGAGGGGCCGGGGATTTGGAGAAAGTG
>CAVRNE010000061.1:0-46969 GCA_963722025.1 uncultured beta proteobacterium | reverse complement strand
GGTTGTCGCTATTGCGGATATTCCGTAGCGCGGGGACAGAAGCCCGACGCGCGGCCGGGACAAGGAGGCGATTTAACGACGCTTCCTCTTCGTCCTCGCAGGCGCGGGAGCCGTCATCGCGCGGGTCCGGATATTGCAGCATGTCGTTCGTCGCATTGGTCATCGCTGTCGTCGCCTGACGCCTGGCTTGCGCGGTGGCCTGCCTCGTACCGAGCCGGCCACAGCGTTCGCACCGCTCAGCCACATGCTCAAAAACGGGTTCTCTTCAGCCCGGGGTTGCTCATGTCGAGTCCGGTTGTGCGGTCGGAATCGATCCGCGGGAACCATGATGAACGATGCTGCGGCGCAGCATGTCGGACGCCGCTGTTCCTCGATGTAGGAGGAGAAGGTCCCCGGCAGAAGCAAAAAAGCCCGCAAGCCGAGCATCGATGCTGGTTGCGGGCTCGGGCTCAGCTGCGACGATCAACGTCGCCTGAGCGCGCGCTGGGTCAGGGGGTGCCTTGGCCCGGCCTGCCGTAGTCGCAGACCCCTTCGGGGAAATGGCCTGCAGTTTCTGAATGTCCGCCGCGGCCGGAACCCATGAGCCGTAGGTGCCATCGGTCAGGGCAGTGTCCAGCGGCTTCAGCGCGCACTTGAAGATCCCGCCTTCAATGGGGACCCGGCGATGATGCGCGAGGTGCTGTACATCTGGAAGGCCTGGGTGCAGACGCCCTTGGGCTTGGTGTCGAGCACGCGTCCCACACGCCGGCGCCTGTGGCGTCAGCTTGCCGGCGTTGTCGAAGCAGCTGTCGGTCGCGCGCTCCGGCCGATTTTCGGCCACGCTGCGGGTCGGATTGGCGCGGATCTTGGCGACCATTCATCGATCACCTCAACGCCATGGGCGACTGGTCGAAGTCCTTGGCGGCCCCGCGCGTGTCGGTGAACCAGATGGCCTGGTTGTCCGAGTTGCCCATCTTGTTGCGGATGCGCTTGCGAACGGCGAAGGCTCGGTGAGAGTTGTGCATGTCCAGCCTCTGCTCCGCTCGCCCGCTTCCAGCCGCCGATCTTGAAGTTGAGATCGATGAATTCCACAGGGGAGATCTTGCCCTCCTTCATCGACTGCAGGCCGTACTGCACGCCGACGTTGTCCCAGTTGGACCGCGCGTAGCCGTCGGCGCCGATGTCGTACCCCGATGTTCGGCGCCCTGTCCAAGTCCCCTAGTACTCTGCGTCCATGACGATGAACAAGACTTCCCGCGCCAAAAGCTGTCACCTTGCCCGTGTGAGACGCGGTAATGCGGAAGATGCCCAGCGAATGCGTGGACGCTGACCGAGCGGCGTTGGCGCTCTTCTCGGGATGGTGGACTTGAGGCAGTGTCCATGCGCGGCCTGTCGGCACGGCTGAATATTTCCGCCATGACGCCCTACACTACTTCGCCGACAAGGCGGATCTTCTGAGCGCGCTTTGGCAGCATGTGCTCAAGGACGGCTACGCGGCTGTATCACTGGCGATCGAAGAGCTATTGGGGGACGGGCCAGGCTTAAAGCGTATATCGACGCTTTCCTGCTCTATTACGGAGACCCACCCCGATGAATACCGCCTCGTCTTCCTGACGCAGCATGCGGCTGGGATACCTTCAGGCTGCCTTGCTCAACAGGGCGGGAGTTATCCATGGAGCGAGCGCACTGCCTTGGTTCGGCCTTCGTCAACCAGTTCTGATTTGATACGATGCTTGATCCAGGCCGCCAGGACACCCCGCCCCCAGGCAGGCGAAGTGCAAGGAAGTAGAAGCCGCCGGCTTGGCGCGAATAACAGGATTGCGAGCAGACAATGTAAAACGCCCACCTTCTAGTGGGCGCTTTGCTGAAGCCTCGATGATTTACCGATGATGTGCAGGCGCGATTGGACTCGAACCAACGACCCCCACCATGTCAAGGTGGTGCTCTAACCAGCTGAGCTACGCGCCTGAATTCGTATTCGAGAGCGTGATTGTAGCAGGGCTGGAACGTCGCTCCGGCAAGTCGATCGCGTTCGCGGCATGGATTGCGGGTCAAGCCCGCAATGACGGCAACTACCGCCGCTTCGCCCACCGCACGCCCTGCACTTCACCGACCAGCCCGAGCACCTTGTTCAAGCGGCCCGAGTCCGCGATCTCCACCGTGAAGGTCATCCACGCCGTGCCCTTCACCGATTGCGTCTGCACGCCGATCACGTTCATCTTTTCCTTGGCGAAGACTTCGGAGATGTCGCGCAGCAGGCCCTGCCGGTCGGCGGCTTCCACGCCCACGTCGACCGGGTACACAGCTGCGCCTTCGGATTTGGGCGCACCCCACTTCACCTCGATCACCCGCTCGCCGGCGCGCGCCGCGAGCTCGCGGAAGTTGCTGCAATCCGTGCGGTGGATGCTGACGCCCTTGCCGCGGGTGACGAAGCCGCCGATAGCGTCGGGTGGCGCGGGCTTGCAGCACTTGGCCAGCTGCGTCATGAGCGAATCGATGCCCACCACCAGCACGCCGCCCTTGGGCGTTTTCTCCGTGTGCCGCGCCTTCTTCAGCAACAGGAAGTCGTCCGGGGCCAGCGGCGCCTCGGGCGGCCGCAGCAGCGTCTCGATGTTGCGCAGCGAGTATTCGTCCTTGCCCACCACCGCGAACAGGTCCTCGGCCGACTTGAAGCCCAGTTGCGACGCCAGGTCCTCCAGCTTGACCGCCGTCTTGCCTTCGCGCTGCAGCAGCTTCTCCACGGCTTCGCGGCCGCGGGCGATCGTCTCGTGCCGGATCTGTTCGTTGAACCAGGCCCGGACCTTGGCCTTGGCGCGATGGCTGGCCAGAAAGCCCAGGTCGGCGTTGAGCCAGTCCCGCGACGGCCCGCCCTCTTTCGCCACCGTGATCTCGACGGTCTGGCCGTTTTGCAATGGCGTGTTCAGGGGCACCATCACGCCATCGACTCGAGCGCCGCGGCAGCGGTGGCCCAGGCTGGTGTGGACGGTGTAGGCGAAGTCGACCGGCGTCGCGCCCTGCGGCAATTCCACGATGGCGGCGTCGGGCGTCAGCACATAGATGCGATCCTCGAACAAGCCCTGCCCCGAACCTGCGAGGTCGCGCTCCCAGGCCAGCAGTTGCCGCAGCACGGCGATCTTGGCGTCGTATTCGCCGCTGGCCGAAACGCCGGCGTAGCCTTTGCTGCCCGCCTCCTTGTAGGCCCAGTGCGCGGCAACGCCGTGCTCGGCGTGGTCGTGCATCGCCTGCGTCCGGATCTGGATCTCGATCGCCCTGTCGGCCTGGTCCCGCACGATCGTGTGCAGCGACTGGTAGCCGTTGGCCTTGGGCTTGGCGATGTAGTCGTCGAACTCCTCGACGATGGGAGCGAGTTGCTGATGGACCCAGGACAGCGCGGCATAGCAATCGCTGACCTCGGGCACGATCACGCGCAGCGCGCGGATGTCGAACACCTGGTCGAAGTCCAGCGACTTGCCGCGCATCTTCTTGACGATGCTGTAGATGTGCTTGGGCCGGCCGTGGACGCTGGCCCGGATGCCCTGCGCCTTGAGTTCCGATTCCAGCCGGGAACGCAGCTGCTCGACGAATTCCTCGCGCTCGACGCGCTTCTCGTCCAGCAGGCGGGCAACCTTCTTGTAGGTTTCCGGCTCGAGGAAGCGAAAGGCCAGGTCTTCCATTTCCCACTTGACCTGCCAGATGCCCAGTCGGTTGGCCAGCGGCGCGAACACGTTGAGCGCCTCGCGCGCGACGCTGGGCGGCGCCACGGTCTTGCAGGCCGCGTGCCAGCGCAGCGTCTGCAGGCGCGACGCCAGGCGCAGCATGACCACGCGCAGGTCGCGCGAAAACGCCAGCAGCATCTTGCGCACGTTCTCGGTCTGCGAGCTTGGGGTCGTCCACCCTCTGGCCGGCATCCTCCGCATCGCGCGTCTGCTGCTGGACCCTCACCAGCTTGGTCGTTTCCATCGCCAGCGCGGCGTAGTTTTCGCCGAACGCCTTGGAGATCACCTCCTGCGGCTTGTTCAGGTGCGAGCAGGCGTAGACCAGGTAGCTGGCCGCCTGCATCGCTTCCGAGCCGCCCATGGACTTGAGGATGGAGGCCACCGCATCGGCGTGGGCCAGCGTGTTCTCGCCGGTGTCCAGCGTCTCGCCGGCGATGAAGGGTTCGGCGAACGCGCGGGCTCGCGCCAGCGCGTTCGCCTGGTGCGGCATCGCCTGCTCGGTCGCAGCGATCAACTCGGGGACTTGCGCGCCGTCATGCTCCGCGGTCAGGCTTTTCATTGACTTCTCGCAACAGGAACGAGGCCACGACCTCGATCTGGTTGTCAGTCACGAACGTGGGGGCATGGCCCACACCTTCGAATTCCACAAGGCGCGCCTTGGGCCCGCGCCGGGTCATGGCCAGCGCGGTGTCCTTGGACAGCAAATCCGAATCGGCCCCGCGCGTCAACAGCGTGTCGGCCTTGATGTTGTCATAGAGCTGCCACAGCGCCTGCTGCCCCTGCGCCGCGGACTCCTCGGTCACGGTGCGAAACGGCACGCCGATGGCCGGGTCGTAGTGCAGCGTGAAGCCACCCTCCGGCAGCGGCTTGACCATGGCTTGCGACAGGGCCAGCCATTGCTCGGGCGTGTGCGGCCCGAAGCTCGTGGAAATCGCCCACATGGCATCGGCCGCCCGCTGCACCGAATCGAAACTGCCGGTATTGCCCAGGTAGGTGCCTATGCGCTGCAGCGCCTGCCACTGGATCGCCGGCCCCACGTCGTTGAGCACCAGTCTGCGAACCGGGACAGGCAGGGGCAGCTTGGGTGTACCGCACAGCGCCATGCCGATGAGCCCGCCCATGCTGGTGCCGAACCAGTCCAGCACGCCGATAGCGGCCTGCCGGTGCAGTTGAGCCAGCATGGCCAGCATGTCCGCCGCGTAGGTGGGGATCTGGTAGCCCATCGGGTCCTTGAGCCAGTCGCTGCGGCCGCGCCCCACCACATCGGGGCACACGACGCGCAAAGGGTGGCCCGCCCGCGTCACCAATGCCTGGGCCAGAGCATCGAAGTCGCGGCCCTGGCGCGACAGCCCATGCACGCACACGATGAGATGGGCCGCAGCCGGCGTCGCCCCATTGCCAATAGGCCATGCGGTGGCCGCCCGAGGCGTCGGCGCAGGATACGTAGTTCAGCGTAGGTTCAGGCATGACAGTCAAAAAACCGCATACTGTGCGGCTGCATTTTTTTGCTCTTTGACCCCATCCTAATTCAATACGGAGACCCATCATGCTGAACGGAAAAACCGCCCTCGTCACCGGCTCGACCAGCGGCATCGGGCTTGGCATCGCGAAAGCGCTGGCCCGCCAGGGCGCCAACATCGTCCTCAACGGCTTCGGCGACGTCGAGGGCCCGAAGGCGCAAGTGCAGGCGCTGGGCGTCAAAGTCGCGTACCACGACGCCGACATGAGCAAGCCCGGCGAGATCGAGAACATGATGAAGTTCGCGGCCGCGCAGTTCGGGCGCGTCGACGTGCTGGTGAACAATGCCGGCATCCAGCATGTGGCGTCGGTGGAAGAGTTCCCGGCCGAGAAATGGGACGCCATCATCGCCATCAACCTCTCCAGCGCCTTCCACACCAGCCGCCTCGCCTTGCCTGCGATGAAGGCCGCCAACTGGGGCCGCATCATCAACCTCGCGTCCGTGCATGGCCTGGTCGCCTCCGCGCAGAAGTCCGCCTATGTCGCGGCCAAGCATGGCCTCGTCGGATTGACCAAGGCCATCGCGCTGGAGAACGCGACCACCGGCGTGACCTGCAACGCGATCTGCCCCGGCTGGGTGCTGACGCCGCTGGTGCAAAAACAGATCGATGCCAAGGCGGCCGCGAACGGCTGGACCAACGAGGAAGCCATCCGGCAACTGCTCGGCGAAAAGGAGCCCTCGATGCAGTTCACCACGCCCGAGGAACTGGGCGAACTGGCTGTGTTTTTCTGCTCACCCGCCGCGAACAACGTGCGCGGGGTCGCCTGGAACATGGACGGCGGCTGGACGGCGCAGTAACTCAGCCGAGCTTGAGGGTCGTCATCTCGGCCGTCGCGAACCAGCCTTCCGCGTCGCTGTAGTCGCAGCGCTCGATCTGGCATTTTCGCGGCTTGCCTGGCGGCACGGGCACCCAGTGAATCAGGTTCACCGAATTGCAGGTGCCGTGCCGCACCCTCGATGAAACGGCCGTCCCCGCCTGCACGCACCACATGGGGCGCGGGGTCGGCGTGGGCCGTGCCGCCAGATCCAGCACATACGGAAGGTGGATGTGCCCTCCCAGCACCAGGTCGGCCCCGGCGCGCGACCACGCCTGCAGTGCCGCTTCGGCGCCGGCCAACCTGTCATGCTCGTCTTGCGGCCGTGTGACGGCGGCCGGCTGGTGCGTGACCACGATGCGCAGCTGCCTCGGCCGCGCAGCCTGCAGTTCACGGGCAACGCGCTGCACCTGCTCTGGCGAAACCTCACCGTTCTTGTGACGGGCCGCGCGCGTGGTGTTGACGCCTATCACCAGGAAATCGTCGGTATTGAGCAGCGGCTCCAACCGCGGGCCAAAGGCGTGCAGGTAGTTGCCGTAGGGCCGCGTGAGGCGCGACAGCAGATCGAATAGCGGAATGTCGTGATTGCCCGGCAGCGCCAGCATTGGCGTGATTTCCAGGTCGTCGCACAACCGCCGCGCGGCCGCGAACTGCGCGGGGGTGGCGCGCTGAGTCACGTCGCCGCTGAACACCAGCACATCGGGGCGGCGCTCGCGCGCCAGGCTCCGCAACGCCGCCACCACGGCCGGCTTTTCCGTGCCGAAATGCGTATCCGACATGTGCAGCAAGATGCTCATTCGACCGCCACACCTATCCTGCGGCTGCGGTGTCATGAGCAGCAAGGGCTCGGGCGAGACTTCGAAGCGCAGCGGCGGCCGCATCCAGTGCACCTCCCCGTCCGTAGCCACCTTGATCCGACGCACGCTCCGGCGGCGAATGGTGACCGAGCGGAAAGCGAAGCTGCGCACCTGTCCCGCCTCGCCCAGGCGGCCCATCGCGCCGCGCAACGCCAGCCCCAGCATCGCCCAGGTGCCGATAGGCTGCAACACGATGGCCGCCAGCCTGCCTTCACCGACTCGTGCCACGGTCTGCGCTTCGATGCCGATGCGCTCGAGCTGCAGGCGGTTGTTGCCCACGAACAGCGTGGGCGTGCGCACGGCGATCCGCTCGCCCTCCAGTTCGATCTCCAGCGCCAGTTGCCGGCGCCACTCGAACACGGTCACCAGGGCCGCGAGCACCGCCACCCAGCGCCGGCGGCCCAATTGCTCCTTGAAAGCCTCGCGGTCCTGCAGCAACTGCGGATAGAGCCCGAGGCTGCCGTTCACCAGGAACAGGCGATCGTTGAGCCGGCCGACCTGCACGGGCTGTGCTTGTGCATCGACCAGGGCCCGTGCGGCCTCCTGCGCATCCTGCGGGATGCCATGGTCGCGCGCGAAGTAAATTGAAGGTGCCCTGCGGGATCACGCCCAGCGGGCAACCCTGGGCCGAGCGCTGCCTGCGCCACCGTGTTGATGGTGCCGTCGCCACCCACCGCCACCAGCACGCCGCCATCTTTGCTGGCCCGCACCGCGGCCTGCTTGCAGGCGGAGGCGAGCGCGTCGGGGCCGGATATGGGCACGAATTCAAAGGCGCGGCCCGCCTCGCGAAAGACAGCTGCCAGCAGTTCGCGGGTTTCCTGCGCGTCATGGTCCCCCGAGCGGGGATTCGACAGAACGTAGAAAGGGCCGCTGGGCGCGCCGCGACCGGCCGCGCCGGCGAAGTGCGATGGTTCTACCCACATCGGCCGAGCCTAGCGGCAAGCCCAGCCGGGCCGTGTCGGACAGCGCCTAGCGCAGTTGTACGGAACCCGAGACCGTGACCATCACGGTGCTCTTGCCGGCCTCGACCGGCACCGCCATGTCGGCCTGCGCCGCCTTCGCCTCCATCGCCATCGTGCGCGGGCGCGGCACGAAGCCCTGATCGTGGGCGTTCACGGCGACCTCACGCAGGCTGTAGCCGGAGAATCCGAAGCCCTTGGCCAGCTCACCGGCCTTGGACTTGAACCGGTCGATGGCGATCGCCTGCGCCTCGCCTTCGACCTTGGCGCGTTGCTCGCGGCTGAGGCCGAAGCTCACGCTGCCCAAGGTCATGGTCTGGATCTTCCCTGCCGTCTGGGTGATCCGGGCGAAGTCCCGCCCCTCGAGCACCAGTTCGGCGGTGCCATTCCAGCTGCTGATCTTGCCGTCCCGGCCATGGCGCGGATACAGGCTGAAGTTGCCGGTGCGCACATCCAGCTGTCCGGGCTGCGCCGCCTTGCGTGCTTCGGCCAGGGCGGCATCGAGTGCGGCCTTCAACTGGCCCTGTACCGCGTTGGGGTCGCTGCCCTCGCGCGTGGTCGTCAGGCTCAGGCTCAACAGGTCCTGCTGGACTTCCACCTGGCCGCTGGCCGAGAGCTGCAGCACGTTCTGCGGCGGTGGGAAGTTCGGGGTCTGGGCTGTCGCAGCGGCCGAGGCGGCCGCCGCGAGCGTCCACACGGCGAGCGATCTCGCGGCGCGCATTCTGATTTTCATGAAGCCTTTCAGGAGCCCTTGGCGGGCAATCGGCTGTGACTGTACTGGTAAAGCTGGCGGCGCAACTCGGCCTCCGCGGAGACTGGCGCGGAGTGACGGCTTCGTGGCGCTGAGGCGTGGCCGGTCGCGCTTCGGCCACGAGCTGGACAGCGGGCGAGTTCCCGCGCCACGGCTTACTCGCGAGAGCTGCAAGGATGAGGTACTGCTTCATCTTTCCCTAAACGGCCCGTGTGCGTGACGGTTCACAGCCCCCGAGTGAACCCTTGCGGCGTGGGGCAACATTTGTAACACTGTGTCAAGGGTACGGGGAAACCCCGCAACTGGGGCGACAAGCCCCTCAGAATCGGCTCTGTTACAAATCCATTTTTTGGAGCACCATGTCCCAAGCTGCAGCCCGCACCGACAAAATCCTGGTTGTTGACGATGACGCCCGTATCCGCGACCTGCTGCGCCGCTATCTGACGCAGGAGGGCTTTGAAGTCATCCTGGCCGAGGACGGCAAGGCCCTCAACCGCCTGATGCTGCGCGAAACCGCCGACCTCATCGTGCTCGACCTGATGATGCCCGGCGAGGACGGCCTGTCCATCTGCCGGCGCCTGCGCGCCGCGAACGACCGCACCCCGATCATCATGCTCACCGCCAAGGGCGAAGACGTGGACCGCATTGTCGGGCTGGAGGTGGGCGCCGACGACTATCTGGGCAAGCCCTTCAACCCGCGTGAACTGCTGGCCCGAGTCCATGCCGTGCTGCGCCGGCGCCCCGCCCAGGAAGCGCCCGGCGCGCCATCGAGCGACAACGAAGTGGTCTCCTTCGGCCCCTTCGCCTTCGACCTCGGAGCTCGAACCCTGCGCAAGAACGGTGAAGAACTACCCCTGACCACGGGCGAATTCGCCATGCTCAAGGCCCTGGTCAGGCACCCGCGCCAGCCGCTGTCCCGCGAAAAGCTGGCCCAGCTGGCACGCGGCCGTGAATTCGAGCCCTTCGACCGCAGCCTGGACGTGCAGGTGTCCCGTCTTCGCAAGCTTGTGGAGATCGACCCGGCCGCGCCGCGCTACATCCAGACCGTGTGGGGCGTAGGTTACGTCTTCGTACCGGACGGAGCGGGCTGATCCCGTCTGTTGCCCCCAACTTCAACAATAATCGGGGGTAGCTCAACAACGAGGGGAAGTAATTGATTCGCGGCGTCACGACCAGCATTGACGTTACCGGCCCGGTTCCGCTTGAAACGGCACCGGCGCCGCTCGAAATGCGGCCGCGGGTTGGTTTGTCCCTGTTCTGGCGAACTTTTTTCCTGCTTTCGCTGCTGCTCATCGGCAGTATCGTGGCTTGGCTGCAGACCTTTCGCGCGCTGGAGTTCGAGCCCCGGGCCGTGCAGACCGCCCAGCAGATCGCTTCCCTGGTCAACCTCAGCCGCGCGGCCCTGGTGCACTCGGATTCGATTGCCCGCGTTTCGCTCATCAAGACCCTGGCCGACCAGGAAGGCGTGCGCATCGTGCCGCGCGAACCGGGCGATCACTACGCCAGCTTCAGCGCCGACGAACTCGACACGCGAGTGATGGACGAGCTGGTCACCAGGCTGGGGCCCGGCACCGTCATGGCGGCCAGCGTCAACGGCGAGGAAGGCCTGTGGGTCGGCTTCAAGATCGACGCCGACCAGTACTGGATGCTGCTCGACCGCTCGCGCCTCAGCCGTGTGGGCGGCCGCACCTGGCTGATCTGGCTGATCACCGCGGCGGGCCTGTCGCTGGCCGGCGCCGCGCTGATCGCCCGGCTGATCAACCGCCCGCTCAAGCAATTGTCATTCGCCGCCAGCCGCGTGCGCGACGGCGACTTCGACGCCAGCCGCCTGGACGAAAAAGCCGTGACCAGCGAGATCCGCGAGGTCAACATCGGCTTCAACCGCATGGCCCAGCAGTTGGCCAAGATCGAGCAGGACCGCGCCGTGATGCTGGCCGGCATCTCGCATGACTTGCGCACGCCCCTGGCGCGTCTGCGGCTGGAAACCGAGATGAGCGTGGCCGACGCCGACGCGCGCGAGCACATGGCGGCCGATATCGACCAGCTCGACGCCATCATCGACAAGTTCCTCGATTACGCGCGCCCGGACCACGCCGAGCTCAAGCCGGTTTTGCTCAACGACGTGATCGAAGCCTGCCTCTACGCTGTCCAGGACCAGGGCGACATACGCATCAACCTCGATATTTCCAAGAATCTGGTGGTGCTCGCCGACGAGGTGGAACTGGCCCGCGTCGTCTCCAATTTGCTGGAAAACGCGCGCCGCTATGGGAAGACGCCGGAAACAGGCATTGCCGTGGTGGACATCGCAGGCAAATCACGCAACGAATGGGTGTTGCTGAAGGTGCGCGACCATGGGATGGGCGTGGCGCCGGAGGCCTTGCCCAACCTGATCAAGCCGTTCTTTCGCGGCGACGCGGCCCGAACCGCGGCCACGGGTGCCGGCCTGGGCCTGGCCATCGTCGACAAGACCGTGCAGCGCATGGGCGGCATCTTTGCGCTCGCCAACACCACGTCGGGCGGCCTGGCAGCGCACATCAAGCTGCAAAAGCCCAGGGACAAACCGCCGCAGCCCGCCGAGCCCGAGGTCAAGGCCGAAGCGGCGTACTAGGGCCGCGCGGTCAGGAGCACCACAGCCCGCGCTTCGATCGCCAGCCCCTGGCCGACGGGACCCAGCTTTTCAGCCGTCTTCGCTTTCACGTTCACGAAGTCCGGCGCCAAGTCGAGCGCCTGGGCGATGCGCTGGCGCATGGCGTCGATATGGGCCGCGAGCTTCGGGGCCTGGGCGATCACGGTGCTGTCGACGTTGCCGATCTGCAGGCCTCGCTCGCGCACCCGCCGCGCCGCCTCGGTCAGCAGCACGATGGAATCGGCGCCCTTGAAGCGCTCGTCGGTATCGGGAAAGTGGCGGCCGATGTCTCCCAGCCCGGCCGCGCCCAGCAGCGCGTCGGTGATGGCATGCAGCAGTACGTCGGCGTCCGAATGGCCCAGCAGCCCACGCTCGAACGGGATGTCCACACCGCCGATAACGAGCTTGCGGCCCGGCACCAGGGCGTGCACGTCCCATCCCTCCCCTATGCGGAACAGACGGGGCGGTCACCTCAAGCGGCCTTTTAGCACCGCTTCTGCCAGCGCGAAGTCATCCGGATAGGTTACCTTGAAATTCTGGACCCCGCCGGGGACCAGCAGCGGGCGATGCCCCAGGGCTTCGATGGCCGATGCTTCATCGGTCACCTGGCCGCCGGAACGCTCCAACGCCTGCATCAGCATCCCGATGCGGAACATCTGAGGCGTCTGGGCCAGCCACTTGTCCTCGCGGTCCAGCGTTTGCACGGCGCGGCCGCCCTCCTCGCGCTTGAGCGTGTCCGGCAGCTTGTGCGCCAGCAGGCCACCCACCTCGTCCCGCGCGCAGGCATCGATGAGGGTGTCGATCAAGGCCGGCGTGATCAGGCAGCGCGCGGCGTCATGCACCAGAACCCAATCGTGCTCGGTTGCGCCCGCGCGTTTGAGCTCGTACAGCCCATTGGCAACGCTTGCCGCCCGTGTGGGGCCACCACATGCCACGACCAGCGCCGTGGTGTGGTTGCGCTCGAAGAAGCCGTCGCCGGGCGCGACGACCACTACGGTCCTGGCGATGCGGCGCACTGCGCCGAAAGCGGCCAGGGTGTGCCAGACCATGGGATGGCCGGCGATTCGCTCGTACTGCTTGGGCCCGTTCGTGCCGGCCCGGCTGCCCGTGCCGGCACAAGGAACCAAGGCATAAAAACGTGGATCGGTTTTGCTGTCACTAGTTGGCATAGCGTCCATTCTAGAATCGTGGCTCACACCCCACCCTCGTCATGGGCGGGGTGTTTTGTATTTTTTTGCCGCCGGGCCGCCCCAAGGCAAAAAACGCCCCCTCGGGGGGCAGCGAAGCGTGGGGGCCAATATTTGTTTATGGATTTACCCAAACTAAGCGTCGGCAAACGATTCACGCTGCCCCGGCCCCCCGGCTCGGCCGATGCCCTGTTGCTGGCGCGCCTGGCAGAGCGGGAGAAGGCCGCGGGCAAGCTCACGGCCATCGTCACGGCCGATGCCACGGATGCGCAGCGGCTGATCGAAGAGATGGCGTTTTTCGCGCCGGATTTGCGCTGCGCCCTGTTTCCCGACTGGGAAACCCTGCCTTACGACAGCTTCTCCCCGCACCAGGACCTGATCAGCGAACGGCTGGCCACGCTCTGGCGCATCTCGCAAGGCGAGGCGGACGTCGTGATGGTGCCGGCCACCACCGTGCTCTACCGCGTAGCGCCGCCCAGCTTCCTGGCGGGCTACACCTTCCACTTCCAGGTCAAGCAGAAGCTCCAGGAGGCCAAGCTCAAGTCCCAGCTCACGCTGGCGGGCTACAGCCATGTCACCCAGGTGGTCAGCCCCGGCGAATACGCGGTGCGTGGCGGCCTGATCGACTTGTTCCCGATGGGCTCCACCGTGCCCTATCGGGTTGACCTGTTCGACGACGAGATCGATTCGATACGTACTTTCGACCCCGACAGCCAGCGCAGCCTGTACCCCGTGCCCGAAGTGCGCCTGTTGCCCGGCCGCGAGTTCCCGATGGACGACGAGGCGCGGGCAAAATTCCGCAGCCGCTGGCGCGAACTGCTGGAGGGCGACCCCACCAAGAGCCGCATCTACAAGGACATCGGCAACGGCGTCGCCACGGCGGGCATCGAGTACTACCTGCCCCTGTTTTTCGACGACACCGCGACCGTCTTCGACTATGTCGGCGAGCAGGCCACTGTTGTGCTGCACGGCGACCTGGAACCCGCGTTCCAGCGCTTCTGGCAGGACACGCGCGATCGTTACCGGCTGGTACGTGGCGATCCCGATCGCCCGGCGTTGCCGCCGGAAACTTTGTTTCTCACGGCCGAGCAGTTTTATGGTCACGCCAATCGGCATGGGCAGTTGGCGCTGCGCGCTGTCGAAGGATCGGCCTTCGCCGAACTCGATGCGCTTGCGCCCATGGCCGTGGTGCGTGGCGCGGAAGAGCCTTTGGCCAAATTCAAGGAACACCTTCGCAACAGCCCGCAGCGCGCGTTGGTGCTGGCCGAGAGCGATGGCCGGCGCGAGAGCCTGCTCGACTTCCTGCGGGCCAGCCACCTTTCCCCACCGGCATTCGACTCGCTCCAGGAATTCCTTTCCAGTGACGAAAAGCTGGGCATCGCCACCGGCCCCCTGAACACCGGGTTCGCCTGGCTCGAGGCCGGCATCGACCTCATCACCGAAACCGAGCTGTTCGCCGCCGGCCCGACCACGCGCAGGCGCAAGAAGCAGGAGCAAGTCAGCGACGTCGAGGCGCTGATCAAGGACCTTTCCGAGCTCAACGTCGGCGATCCGGTGGTGCATGCCCAGCACGGCATCGGCCGCTACAAGGGCTTGATCAACCTGGACCTGGGCCAGGGCATCAACGAGGACGGAACGCCCGCGGTGCAGGAATTCCTGCACCTGGAATACGCCGACAAGGCCACGCTGTACGTACCGGTGAGCCAGCTGCACCAGATCAGCCGCTACACCGGGCGTTTCCGCCGATGAAGCGCCGCTGCACAAGCTGGGCTCCGGCCAGTGGGAAAAAGCCAAGCGCAAAGCCGCCGAACAGGTGCGCGACACCGCCGCCGAACTTCTCAACATCTATGCCCGCCGCGCGGCGCGCGAGGGCCATGCTTTCAGGTATTCGGCGCAGGACTACGAGGCTTTCGCCAACGACTTCGGCTTCGAGGAAACGGCCGACCAGAACGCCGCCATCCACGCCGTGATCCAGGACATGATTTCGCCGCGCCCCATGGACCGGCTGGTCTGCGGAGACGTGGGTTTCGGCAAGACCGAGGTTGCGCTGCGCGCCGCCTTCATCGCGATCACCGGCGGCAAACAGGTCGCATTCCTCGCACCCACCACCTTGCTGGCCGAGCAGCACTACCAGACATTGGTCGACCGCTTCAGCAAATGGCCGGTCAAGGTGGCCGAAGTGTCGCGCTTTCGCTCCGGCAAGGAAGTGACCGCCACGCTCAAGGGCCTGGCGGACGGCAGCGTGGACGTGGTGGTGGGCACGCACAAGCTGCTTTCGGAGTCGACCAAGTTCAAGAACCTGGGGCTGCTCATCATCGACGAGGAGCACCGCTTCGGCGTGCGCCACAAGGAGACGATGAAGGCCATGCGCGCCGAAGTCGATGTGCTGACCCTCACCGCGACACCCATCCCGCGGACACTGGGCATGGCGCTGGAGGGCCTGCGCGACCTCTCGGTCATCGCCACCGCGCCGCAGAGGCGGCTGGCGATCAAGACCTTCGTGCGCAACGAAGGCAACGGCGTCATCCGCGAAGCAGTGCTGCGCGAGCTCAAGCGCGGCGGCCAGGTGTACTTCCTGCACAACGAGGTGGAGACCATCCAGAACCGGCGCGAGCGCCTGGAGGCGCTGCTGCCCGAGGCGCGCATCGCCGTGGCGCACGGCCAGATGCCCGAGCGCGAGCTCGAACGGGTGATGCGCGATTTCATCGCCCAGCGCTACAACCTGCTGCTGTGTTCGACCATCATCGAGACCGGCATCGACGTGCCCACGGCCAACACCATCGTCATGAGCCGCGCCGACAAGTTCGGCCTGGCGCAGCTGCACCAGCTGCGCGGCCGCGTCGGCCGCAGCCATCACCAGGCCTATGCCTACCTGATGGTTCCGGACACCGAAAGCCTGACCAAGCAGGCGGCGCAACGGCTCGACGCCATCCAGCAGATGGAAGAGCTGGGCTCGGGCTTCTACCTGGCCATGCACGACCTGGAGATTCGCGGCGCCGGCGAAGTGCTGGGCGAGAACCAGAGCGGCAACATGCTGGAAGTGGGCTTCCAGCTCTATAACGAAATGCTGGGCGAGGCCGTGCGTTCCCTGAAGGCCGGCAAGGAGCCGGACTTGCTTGCGCCTCTGTCCGTCACCACCGACATCAACCTGCACGCGCCCGCCCTGCTGCCCAACGACTACTGCGGTGACGTCCACCTGCGGCTGTCGTTCTACAAACGCCTCGCGACCGCCAAGACCACCGACCAGATCGATGGCCTGCTGGAAGAGATCGTGGACCGCTTCGGCAAATTGCCGCCGCAGGCCCAGACCCTGATCGACGTGCACCGCCTGCGCGTGCTGGCCCGGCCCTATGGCGTCATCAAGGTCGATGCGGCGCCGGGCGTGATCCACATCACCTTCAAGGCCAACCCGCCCATCGATTCCATGCGCATCATCGAGATGGTGCAGAAGAACAGGCACATCAAGCTGGCGGGTAATGAAAAGCTGCGCATAGAGCGCGAGTTGAAGGATCCCAAGGACCGGGCGCAGATGGTGCGCGACGTGCTGCGCTCGCTGGGCCAACCCAAGGTCGCCGAACCGGCATGACAGAATTGAAGCCATGACCCAAGCAAACGAAATCTCGCCCGGCCTCGTGATCCAGGGCTTCACCCCGCCCCTCGCCCTGAGTGACTTCAAGCTCATCGCCTTCGACATGGACTCCACGCTGATCAACATCGAGTGCGTGGACGAGATCGCCGATGCCGCCGACCGCAAGGCCGAAGTCGCCGCCATCACGGAGGCCACGATGCGCGGCGATATCGCCGACTTCAAGGAAAGCCTGCGCCGGCGCGTGGCCTTGCTGCGCGGGGTCACCGTGGCGGACATGGAGCGGGTTTACGTCGAGAGGCTGCAACTCAATCCCGGCGCCGCCGAACTGGTGGCTGCCTGCAAGGCGGCGGGGCTGAAGGTGCTGCTGGTTTCGGGTGGCTTCACCTTCTTCACCGACCGCATCCGCGATCGCCTGGGAATCGACTTCACCCGCTCCAACGTGCTCGAAATCGAATCGGGTCCGAACTGCGGGCAGCTCACCGGCCGCATGGTGAACCAGCCTTGGGGCGACATCTGCGACGGCGCGGAGAAACGCAAGATGCTGCTGGAAACCTGCGCCCAGCTGGGCATTTCACCCAAGCAGGCCATCGCCGTGGGCGACGGCGCCAACGACTTGCCCATGATGGGCGAGGCCGGCCTGTCGGTGGCCTATCACGCCAAGCCCAAGGTACGTGAACAGGCGATGGTGGCGATCAACCAGGGCGGCTTGGACCGCCTGCTCGAGGTGGTCCGCTAGGCGCACGGTTTGAAGCTGCCGCATCCGATGTCCTAGGCCGCCTCCACCAGCGGCCGTCCGGCCTGGACCGCGAAACGCGCGAGCGTCTGGACGCCCGTGTCCCTGCGGGCCGGGTCATCGATCACACGCAGTGTGGTGGTCAATTGGCCCGGCGTGAATTCGGCCACCCCGTAGCCCCGGCGCTGCGCATCGGCGAACACGAAGTGGGGGTTTTCCGACAAGCGTTCGGCAGTCCGGCCATTGCCGCCCGAGCGCGAGGTGATGCTGGTGCCGCAGAACTCGACGCCGACGCTGGGGCTGTCCGGCCTGGCGTAGTCGGCCTTGACGTGGCCGACCCAGTTCTCGTGCACGTCGCCGCCGAACAGCACGGGGTTGGCGACCTGGTGACGCTGCAACGATTGCGTGAAGCGCCCGCGGGCGGCGCTGTAGCCATCCCAGCCGTCGTTCCACAGGAACTGCCCCGGCCCCGGCCGCGCATCGCGCTGGCCGAACAGCGTCTGCTGTCCAATCACCGTCCAGCCCTGGGCTGATTGGGCGAACGCGCTATCGAGCCATCGCTCTTGCGCGGCGCCGAGCAAGGTCCGCCCAGGATCGTTCCACGCCGGGCAATCCGCCGGATCCACGAAGCCAGCCCCCGCCTGCCCCGGGCGCGCGCAGACGTGCGGATCGCGATACTGCCGGTTGTCCAGCAGCACGAGATTGGCCAGCCGGCCGAAGCGCTGCTGCGAATACATGCGCAACCCCGCGCCCGCGAGCGCCGAGGCGCGCACCGGCATGTGCTCGTAGTAGGCTTGGTACGCGGCCGCGCGCCGCGCGGCGAAGCTCTCGACCGGGGGACCGTTCTCGCCTGCCGTGAGGCCGGCGTAGTCGTTCTGCACTTCGTGATCGTCCCAGGTCACCAGCCAGGGACAGGCCGCATGCATCGCCTGCAAGTCCGCGTCGCTCTTGTGAAGCGCATGGCGCTTGCGGTAGTCGTCCAGTGTCAGCGCCCACCCGCCGCTGTGCACGCGCACCGGATTGCCGGCAATGGGGTATTCATAGATGTAGTCGCCCAGGAACAGCACCGCGTCCAGGTTTTCCTCGCGCATGTGCCGATAAGCGCCGTAGTAGCCATGCTCCCATCGCTGGCAGGAGGCGTAAGCCAGCCGCAGCTTCTGCACCATCGCATCGGGCGCCGGGAAAGTCCGGGTGCGCCCGGTGGCGCTTTCCCAGTCGCCGGTCATGAAGCGGTAGAAGTACCAGCGGTCCGGCTCCAGGCCGGTCACTTCCACGTGGACCGAATGGGCCAGCCCGGCCTGGGCCTGGGCTTGGCCGCTTTGCGCGATGCGCCGGAATTGCTCGTCATGCGCGACTTCCCAGCGCACGGTCACCGGCTGTGTGCCCAGGCTCTGGAACCATCCCTCGGCCAGCAAGCGGGTCCACAGCACGACGACGTCATGCGTCGGCGAGCCGCTGGCCACTCCGAGGGTGAAGGGGTTGGCGGGCAGGCGTGGCTGGCTCCAGGCACTGCGCGGCAGCCACAGCGCGACTGCGCTCGCCGCCGCCAACTGCAGCAGGCTGCGGCGGTCGATAGCGACGGGGCGGGCCATGTCGGCTGGACTATATCAACCGCGAACCGCGCCGCTTGCAGCGCCCCGCGCCACGTCTGCTTCCGTCCTGAGCCAGCGGATGAAGTCCTGCGCATCCGGATTGCGCAGGCCGCGTGCACTGGGCTCGACGTAGTAGCCCCGCTGCGAAGCCGCGCGCCCCCCGAACGGCGCGACGAGCTGCTTGTCCTGCAGCAGCTGCGCCAGCAGCGGGAGCCGCCCGATCGCCACGCCCTGCCCGGCCACGGCCGCGGCGACGGCATCGGCATACTGCGTGAAGCGCACCGTGTTCTTCATGCGCAACTCGCTCAGGCCCATCACCTGGATCCAGGGCTCCCAGTCCACGGTAAGCGCCATGCCTTGCGGCATATCCACCGTCAGGAGCGTGTGATGAACCAGGTCGGCCGGCTTTTTCAGCGGGTGGGGGCGAGCGGTCACCAGGCGGGGCGCGCAAACCGGCAGCACCGATTCCTCGAACAGCGGCGGCCCGAGGTCATCACGGGTGGGGCAAAAGCGCACAGCCAGATCCAGCTGGCTGCGCTCCAGGTCCAGTATTTCAAGCTTGGCCGAGATCCGCACGTCCACGTCGGGGTGATGGGCGGTGAAATGAGCCAGCCGCGGTATGAGCCAGAAGGAGGCAAAGCCGGGCGTGCAGGTCATCGACACCTGGCGCATGGCGCTTGTCGCGCGCACCCGGGCCGTCACGTCGCGCAGGCGCTCCAGGCAATCGGCGACAGTGCGCTGCAGCAGCCGGCCGGCCTCGGTGAGTTCGAGCGCCCGGTGGCGCCGCTCGAACAGGGCGACGCCCAGGCTGGCCTCCACCTGCTGGATCTGCCGGCTCACCGCCGACTGGGTAAGGAACAGTTCCTGCCCCGCCAGCGTGAAGCTCAGGTGCCGGGCCGCCGCCTCGAAACTGCGCAAGAGGTCCAGCGGCGGCAACTCCGAGCGGGCGATCGCCGGCTGCTGCGGCGTGCGGTTCGCATTCTCTGGGCGCATGCTAACGATTCCGAATCAACGTTTGAACAGAGTGTGGTGGCTAACTATATTCATTCCATCAGAGAATGCAATGGAGCCACCATGAACACGCAATTTCTTCCCTCGGACCTGCGGCTGGAACGCCAGGCGATCTACAGCGTTGACCGACGCCGCGGACATCCAGCTCGCATGCCGCGAAGGCACGGTATGGGTGACCCTGGACAACGACCCGAAAGACTACGTACTCGAGGCCGGGGACAGCTTCATCACCCAGGAACACCGGCGCGCGGTGCTTTACGCCATTGCGCCCGCGCGCATCAGCCTGGAGGCACGGTACAGCAGGAAGCCGACGATGGCGACGTTCAGAAAGTTCCAGGCGATGCCGTTGATGAAGGCCGCGCGGTAGGTCCCGGTCAGGTCGAACACGGCGCCCGACATCCATCCGCCCAAGGCCATGCCGAACAGCGTGGCCATGAGTATGGTGCCGACGCGGGCGCCGGCCTCCTTCGGGGAAAAATGCTCGCGCACGATCAGGGCATAGGCCGGGACGATGCCGCCCTGGAACAGGCCGAACAGGCCGGCCACCACATACAGCGACACCAGGCCCTTGAACGGCAGGAACAGCAGCAGCGCCACACCCTGAAGGATGGACCCCAGCAACAAGGTGCGCAGCCCGCCGATGCGATCGGATATCCAGCCCGAGACCAGCCGGCTGACCACGCCCAGGCCGAGCATGAGGGACAGCATCTCCGCGCCGCGCGCCGCACCGAACCCCAGGTCCCCGCAATAGGCCACGATGTGGACCTGCGGCATCGACATGGCCACGCAGCACGAAACGCCGGCCACGCACAGCAGCGCCTGCACGGTCGCAGGCTTCATGCCCATGGGCCGGTCAAGCGCGGCGACATGCCCGCCTGCCAGAACAGTGGCCGGCGCCGGCTGGATCGGCGGCCGGCGCCGCAATACCAGCGCGAGCGGCAGCATGGAAATAACGCAGAAGACGCCCATGCCCACGTAGGTCTGGCGCCAGCCCACGCTGTCGATGAAGAACTGCATGACCGGAGGCCAGACGGCACCCGCGGTGTAGTTGCCGCTCATGCAAATCGCCAGCGCAATGCCGCGGCGTCGATCGAACCATTGCGAGGTATCGGCCACCAGCGGCGCGAAAGTGGCGGACGTTCCCAGCAGGCCGATCAAGAGACCCTGGGCAGCGCAGAACCACCACAGGTTGGGCGCCAGCCCGGCGGCGATGAAGCCCGCACCCAAGCCGACGGCCCCTAGCCCCACCGGCACCAGCACACCGAAACGGTCGGCCAGGCGTCCCATCAAGATGCCGCCCAGGCCGAACCCGATCATGGTGAGCGTGTACGGCAGCGACGCGTCCGCTCGAGCCACCCCGAAGTCCTCCTGGATGCGCGGCAACACCACGGTGACCGAGTACATGCCCGAACCCCCGATGGTCATGAGCAGCAGCGACACGGCCAGCCGCATCCAGGCATAAGTCGATTCGATGTCTTTGGTGGTTGCTGCGGTGGCGTTCATCGGTGGGTATTTGACACGACAACCGTGTGTTGTCTAAGACTACGTCACCCTTTCATGCACGACGTCACTGCAACCTGGAATCACACTCACATGCGAACACTCTGACCAGCACACCGCTTGGCCCTGACTTCCACCCTGACCGCGCTGCTCCGCGCCTGCGATGGCGGCGGCAGTGATGTCGGCCCCAGTCATGGCAGTGGCACAGCCGCCGCGCCCGACACCGTCGGCGGTGCCAGAGCCGCCAACGAGCAGACAGCGCCGCCCGTAGTCCAACCATTCCGTACTCGACCCGGCATCCACCGCAGCGCTCCAGCATCGGCTACCTCGGATCAAGCGGGATGCGCCACCTAAGCCTGCCAAACGCCGTAGCCGGCCTCACGCAGCGCGATGCCCAACTCCACTTCCATATCCCGCGCCGCGTCGTAGGGCATGGGGTTGTACATGGCGTACAAGCCGGGCAGCAGCCGCAAGCCGTAGTCGCGCACGAAGTTGTTGGCCTGGATGCCGGCCTTGTGCTTGTCGAAACGCACGTCGGGGTCCAGCCCCGTCATCCCCACGTACACGAACGGCTTGCCCAACCGGTAGTCAGGATTGGCCCGGCGAAACCGGCCGACATTCCAGACCTGGTCAGCCAGCTCGACGACATAGACGTGATAGTGATGGCGGCGGGCAGCCATCTTCAGCGCGGCCCGCCGCCCAAGTCGTTGGCCGTCTTGCCATAAGCCTCACGCTCGAACCAGTTGTCCAGGTAGGGGCGCCTGCCGCGCAAGAGTTCCACCAGGCTGGACAGGAGATAGGCCGGCACGAATAGCGGGCCCCAACGCTCGTACTGGCGCACATGCACCTGCTCGTGGGCGCGCACCGCCGCGAGAGTGGCATGGTCGAGCCCGAGCACGGCGTGCCCGAGGGTGATCGCCGAAAAAGCGAACGGCGGGCGCAGTCGCGCCATGTGATGTCCCAGCTTGCCGCCGCCGAACTCCAGCGCTCCCTGGCGCAAACGCCCGCAACCACCGAAGAGGATCACCAGCAGCCCGAGCAGCAGGCCGACGATCGTGTTGGGACAGGCCCACGCATACGCGGCGGAGCGCGTGGCCATTCTCAGAGCAGTCATCTCGCAAGGGTAACGCGACCGGCAGCTGCATGTCTCGCGCGTCGGACGAGGCCGACACCGCGCAGAGCCGGAGTCCGACGCGGCGGCACCCCATCGGCACTTAAGGTGAACTAAACGTTTCCGGAGAAACCCCATGCAACGAGCCGCAGCGCGCCACTTTTCCATGTTGCGCGAATTTCACCTGGCCGACTTCTTCACGCTGGGCAACGCCGCCTGCGGCGTGGGTGCGGTGTTCTTCGCCATGCTCTACATGTCGACGCAGCTGGCCTTCCATTTCTATGCCGCCGCGGCGCTGGCGCCGGCGGCGTTCATTTTCGACGTTCTGGACGGACGCATCGCCCGCGCGCGCCACCAGCATTCGGCGCTGGGCCGCGAACTCGATTCATTGTCGGACGTGATTTCCTTCGGCGTCGCCCCGGCCGCGCTGGCGTTCGCCGCCGGCATGCAGGGCGGCTGGGACGTGGCGGCGCTGATCTTCTTCGTTTGCTGCGGCGTGAGCAGGCTGGCCCGCTACAACGTGACGGCCGAAACGCTCGCGGCCGGCAGCAACAAGGTTGCGTATTTCGAAGGCACGCCCATTCCCACCAGCGTACTGCTCACCGGGGTGCTGGCCTTCGCCGGCTGGCAAGGCCGTGTGGGCGAAACCCTGTACGGCGGCGTCTACACCATCGGCCCCTGGGACCTGCACCTCATGTCCCTGCTGTTCGTTGTCTCGGGCAGCCTGATGGTCAGCAAGACGCTGCACATTCCCAAGCTGTAAGCCCTGGAAAGGAAAACACAAGATGGCCAGGTCCATTGACGGCCCCGCCGGGCAGTTGCACGTGAACGACGGCGGCGGCGGCCCAGGCGTGCCGGTGTTGTTCGTTCACTCCTATGCGGGCAGCGCCGCGCATTGGCGCGCGCAGCTCTCGCACCTGCGGCCCCACCGCCGCTGCGTGGCCATGGACCTGCGCGGCCACGGGCAATCGGATGCGCCCGCCGATCTGGACTACGCCATTGCGTCGCTTGCGCAGGATATCGCCGCCGTTGCCAATGCGCTGAGCCTGAGCCGGTTCGTGCTGGTGGGCCACAGCATGGGCGGCGCGGCGGCGGCGGCCTATGCGGGTGAACAGCCCACCCGCGTCGCCGGCCTGGTGCTGGCCGGTTCGCCCGGCAAGTCGAACCCGGCGCAGGCGCAGCAGGTGATGGCCGCATTGCGGGCCGATTACGACAAGGTTTCTGCCGGCTACTGGAACTCGCTGTTCGAGGGCGCCCAGCCGGCGGTGCGCGACACACTGGAGGGGGACATGCACCGCATCCAGCGCGAGCCGTCGCTGGCGATGATAGAAGCCACCTTCGCTTTCGATCCGCTGCCGGCGCTGCATGCTTATCCTGGGCCCAAGCTGATCATCGACACCACGCACGGCGACAGCGACACCGCTTTGTACAAGCAGATGCCCGAAATCACGCGCAAGGTGGTCACCGGCACGAGCCACTGGGCCCACATGGACAAGCCGCAGGAGTTCAACCGCCTGCTCGACGACTTCCTGGCGTGGATGGCTTGAGCGCCCGGCCTGTTCGTCGCGCTGTGGCCCGACCCGGCCACGCGCGCCGCCATCGCGCAGTGGCAGCGGGCCTGGGACTGGCCCCTGCGGGCTGCACCGGTCAAGGCCGAGCGTTTGCACCTCACGCTTCATTTTCTGGGCGATGTGCCCGCCGGGCGCCTGGGCGAAATTGCCACGGGCCTGCGAGGTCCTTTCGAGCCTTTTGAGCTGGAGTTCGGGCACGGCGATGTCTGGCCCAATGGCATCGCGGTGCTCGAGCCCGCGGACACGCCGCCCCAACTCGAACGGCTGCACGCCGCGCTGCGAGACGCCGTGGTCGCACTGGGCCTTGCGGCGGATACGCGCCCGTTTCGCCCGCATGTCACGCTTTCCCGGCGGGCACGAGGCGCCAGGCCGCCCGCGCAGCAAGCGCGGTTGCGCTGGCGGGTCGATCAAGGGTATGTGCTGGCGCGCTCGCCAGGCGGCGGTGCCGGCTACGAGATCGTGCGGCGATTCGAGCCTTAGCCCGTAGGCGATCACCGGCCCGCGGATGGTCCGGGGTCGAGCGCCCAGCGGCATGCCACGTTGGCGCGCCCCGGGGCGCGCCGTGGGTTGCGAGATCGCCGCGTCGCGGATCGCGAAGAGCGCCTGCAGGTCCGATTCCAGATCTTCCTCGTCCTCGTATTGCGGCTGGGTGTCGCCAGCCTCCGACTCCTGGTCCGCCGACCCGCGCCGGCGCTTCGGTCCGCGCGTCCGGACCGGGCGGGGGCGCGGAGCCCCGCGCGACCTTGCCGTCGAACTGCCAGGCCACGCTGAACAGCCATTCGCGGGCCTGCGGATCGAACTTCAGGATCTCCTCCCAGAAACTGTCCTGGAAGGCATGGACGTAATTGAGCAGCTGTTCATCGCCCTGGCGCACCACGAACTGCACGTGCATGCCAGCCTTTCCCTGCCGCGTCTGCGCGGAAAGGATGCGGCAATCGATCCAGTCGGATGGGATGCCGTGCTTGCGCATGGTGTCGCGCAGCACCACGTGCACCAGCTCGCGGCGGGTATCGCGCCCCTTCGAGTGGTCCGCTGCTTTGTCGCTTTCGTCGGACTGCGGCGATTCGTCTGCGGCGGTTGTGCCGTTCGCACCGCGCCCAAAGATTTTCTTCATCAGACCCATGAGACCATTATGGCCCCGCCGCAGCCTACTCCTTCAGCAGGAACAGCATGCGCGTCGATGCCAGCTCCAGTACGTCGTGGTTGGACAACAGCACAGGGTTATCGCCAATGGCGTCGCCATTGAGCGTGGGCGCGTTGGCACCTTCCAGGAAGGCGACGTAGAAACCTTCCCGCCGATGGGACACCGCCACCACGCACACGCCCGGCTTGCCGAACGTGGTCACGGCCTTCACCACCGGCATTTCAAGGCCCGCCGACGAGCCGTTGAGCACCTGGAAAATCGCATGAACCGCCCTGGGACTGCTCTCCCCCTCGTATTTCATCACCATCGTTTCCGACGAAAAGCCGCTGGGGCGCTCGGTGTCCTCCAGGAACTGGATGCGGAAGTTGCCGATTTCGATAACGTCACCGTCGTTGAGCCTCTGGCGCTTGACCAACTTGCCGTCGATATAGGTGCCGTTGGTGCTGCTCAGGTCTTCGATGTACACCTCGGCCAGGCCGCGCAGCTCGAATTCGCAGTGATGGCCGCTCACCACCATGTTCTCGAGGACGATGTCGTTCTCCGGGCTGCGGCCCAGGGTCGTACGCCCCTCGCGCAGGTGCAACTGCTTGATTTCGACACCCTCGACCGAAACGATGAGTTGGGGCATGGCAAGCATAGTAGTGCGGGCCGCAGCGCCTCGCAAGGCCGGTCGCGCCAGAAAACCCGTTTCGGGTTCACAATATCACGGTGAAAGGACGCTTCATGGGCGATCGAAGCACAGGTGCCTTCGTCAGCGACAAGGTGCTGGGCATCATTGCGGTCATTGCCATAGCCGCGGGCGCGTGGTGGGCCAGCAACTCCGCGGCCGAAAAAGCCGTGAAGCTGCCCGCGCCGGCGTTCGATGCCGCGGTGGCCGGCACGCAGGAGACGGCCGTATTCGCCGGCGGCTGCTTCTGGGGCGTGCAGGCGGTGTTCCAGCACACTGCCGGCGTGCTGAACGCCGTTTCGGGCTACGCGGGTGGCGCGAAGGAAACGGCGAACTACACGATGGTCACCACCGGCCAGACGGGCCATGCCGAGGCCGTGCAGGTCACCTACGACCCACGGCAGGTTTCCTACGGAAAGCTGCTGCAGATCTTCTTTTCGGTGGCGCACGATCCGACACAGCTCAATCGGCAGGGGCCCGACCACGGCACGCAGTACCGCTCCGCACTGTTCTGGCGCGATGCCGGCCAGAAGCAGGTCGCCGAGCGCTACATCGCCCAGCTCGAGGCAGCGCGCGTTTTCCCCGGCAAGATCGTGACGCAGCTTGCCGCGCTCAGCGCCTTCTACCCGGCCGAGGACTATCACCAGGACTACGCCACCTTGCACCCCCAATCACCGTACATCGTGGCCTTCGATGCGCCCAAGATCGCCAATCTCAAACAGCTGATGCCCGAGGTGTACCGCGAAAAGCCGGTGCTGGTGGCCTCGCAGAAGTGAGCCTTCCGGGCAACTCCTAAGGCTTGAACCAGACAGCCTGGACAAGCAGCGTGTCCAGGTATTCGCGCACGGCAATGATCTTGCCGCCGCGAAAGGTGATGCGGAAATGGTATTCCTGGTCATAGATCCGGCCGTTCTTGAGATGGCCTAGCGACTCCACCTCCATCGCCACCTCGTCGCCTTCGGCGATCGCGCTTTTCACCGTCATCTTCAGCGGTCCCTCCAGCTGGCCGGCCATTGCGTGGAAGAGCTTGCCGATCTGGGCCTTGTTGCGGCTGCCCACCACGGGCAGCTGGCCGGGCTTGCCGGGCAGCCACCAGGTGGCGTCGTCGGCCAGCAGGTCCAGCACGCCGGGAATGTCCCCGGCGGAAAAGCACTCGAACAGCCTGGTGGCGATGGCCTTGTTGGCCTGGGTATCGGTCATCGTGATCTCCTGGTCGCAAAAAACCATTGGACGGCTTGAAGTGCACTCTATGCCAAGCGCCTCAAGCGCGCAGCAAGGGCCTGAGCATCCACAAGCCGAATAGCGGCCCGAGCGCCAGCCACGGCAGCACCTGCGCCAGCGGCCACGCCTGGCTCGCCCGCACGAACAGCTCGATGCTCATCACCGAAATCGCGAAGCCTATGCAGTTCGTGAAGGTGAGGACGCTGCCCACTACCTGGGGCGGCGCGTTCTGGGCCGTCAGCGTCGAAAACTGCGGCGAATCGCCGGACACCGTCGCTCCCCACAGCAGCAGCCAGGCGATGAACAGCCCCAAAGGCGCGGCCAGCATGAAAGGCGCGCCCAGGCAGCACGCGCCGCTGCAAGCCAGCTGCATCTGCGCCACCCGGGCGCTGCCAAAGCGCCGCACCAGCAGCCCGCCCCCGACGCAGCCGACGACACCCGCGGCGATTGCCCAGAACGCGCCGGCGCTCACTGCCGTGCCCTGCAGGCGGGTTGCCACCACGAACGGCACCAGTACGAAAAAGGCGTACAGCTCCCACATGTGGCCGAAGTAGCCGAAGACCGAGGCCCGCAGCCGCCGGTCGGACCATATCAGGCCCAGCGCCCGCGGCGTGATGCGGGCACCCCGCGCCGCATTCGGATTGGCGGGCACCAGCACAGCCGTGGCAAGCCCCCCGAGCGCCGCGAGTATCGAGACGCCGAGCACCACGGCCTGCCAGGGCGCCGCGGCACTGGCGGGCCCCGCGAACGCGCGCAGGCCGTGCGGCAAGGCAGTGCCCAGCACCAGCGCGCCTATCAGCACACCCATCACCGCGCCGAGGCGTTCGCGGTACCAGCTGGCGGCGATCTTCATCCCCACCGGGTAGATACCGGCGAGAAGAAATCCCACGGCGAAGCGCAGTACGACGAGCACGGCCAACTGCCCGTTTGCGAGCAGCGTGGCGGCGTTGACGGCCGCTCCCAGCAGCGAGCAGACCAGGAACACGCGTGAGGGCGGGAAGCGGTCGGCCAGCATCAGCAGTGCAAAAACCAGCGTGCCGGCGACGAAACCCAGCTGCACCGCCGACGTGAGCAGACCCACCGACGCCGGCGGGAGACCCCAGGCCTGCTGCAGGTCCGGCATCACCGCATTGACCGCGAACCACAGCGAGGTGCCGGCGAACTGCGACAGCACGATCACCGGAAGGATGCGGGGCGGTACGGCTATCGACATCGGCCCCAGCATACAAGAGCGCAACGCAGTACCCTTGACGCCATGATCCCTTTTTCGGTCCTGGACCTCTCTCCCATCACAGAAGGCGGCGACGCCGCCCAATCCTTTCGTAACTCGCTCGACCTGGCGCAGCACGGCGAACGCTGGGGCTACAGGCGCTTCTGGCTGGCCGAGCACCACGGCATGCCGGGCATCGCCAGTGCGGCCACGGCCGTGCTGATCGGGCACGTGGCAGGCGGCACCAAGACCATCCGGGTGGGCGCGGGCGGCATCATGCTGCCCAATCACTCGCCGCTGGTGATCGCCGAGCAGTTCGGCACGCTCGAGGCGCTCTATCCCGGCCGCATCGACCTGGGCCTGGGCCGCGCCCCTGGTTCCGACCAGGCCACGGCACGTGCGCTGCGGCGCAACCTCATGTCGGACGCGGATGAGTTCCCGCGCGACGTGGTGGAGCTCATGGATTTGATGTCCGACCAGCCACGCCAGCACATCCGCGCGGTACCCGGCACCGGCGCGAACGTGCCCGTGTGGATCCTCGGCTCCAGCCTTTTCGGCTCACAGCTCGCGGCCATGCTGGGCCTGCCCTATGCCTTCGCTTCGCATTTCGCGCCGGCGCAGATGATGCAGGCCATAGAACTCTACCGCGAGAACTTCAAGCCGTCCGAGCAACTGGCCAAGCCGTACGTGATGCTCGGCTTCAATGTATTTGCGGCCGACACCGACGAGGAGGCTCAGGTACGCGCCACCTCCTGGCAGCAGGCCTTCGTCAACGTGCGCAGCGGCCGGCCCACCCGCCTGCCCCCTCCCCTGCCCGGCTACCGCGAGAAGGTCGGGCCCGCGGAAAAGGCATTGCTCGACAGCGTTTTGTCGTGCGCCGCCATCGGCTCGCCCGACACCGTGCGCGAAGGCCTCAAGGCTTTCATCGAGCGCACCGGTGCGGATGAACTGATGATCGCCTCGGCGATGTTCGACCACGCCGCCCGCCTGCGCTCCTACGAAATCGCGGCGCAGGTGCGGACACAACTGGCCTAGCCTGCGTGGCGCGATAAAGCTGGTTCACGGCGGCATGGTCGTGATGCTGCACCAGCAGATGCACGACCGGAACGCCCGGCTCGCCGTAGCGCTCGTTCACGCGATCCGTGACGCTGCGCACGCGCTCCTGGAAGAGGCGATATTCCTCCAGTGCGCTTCGCGAGGGCGCCGCCACCTGCACGAAGCTGAACCGACCGACCCACTCGGGGTGTTTCTCCAGCATGCGCTCGATGGCATGCAACCGCTCCAATATTCCTTTCGGTGTAGTCGAAACGGTCCACCCCGACTGCCAACCGGTGACCGTGCGGAATGCCCAGCCGTTCGAAGACTTCCGTGCGGCATTGGCCCGGACTGGGCCAGCTGCGCGCCTCTTCGGGCGTCGGCCATTCAATCGAGATGGGATAGCTCTCCACCAGGGTCTGCTCACCCTGGAAGGCAATGGTCGAATGCTCGTGCTCGATCCGCGCCTCCAGGTAGCGATCCACGGTCTCGATGAAGTTCTTGCAGTGGAACATATGCCGAATGACTCGGGATTTCGCCTACAATTCCTCGCGTAGTAGTAGCCTTGCTCCTCTTCGTGTGTCAACTAGATGCTGCGAAGCAGGTAGTCATTGTTGCCCGTCGGCAGGGCTACCTCTCGTGCCTGTCCACCACCTGCCTGTCTGCGCTGCTGCTGCCGTGGGCTATCCACGTTCCCGAGCATGTCCCTCATTACTGGTTCGCAACTGGCGTAGCCTGCAGAAAATTCCGGTGTGCGATATCCTGCGGCTTTTTAGCTCAAGGAGTAGGCATGCCAACGCGTCTGACCGCCCAGGATTTCGACCAGGAACTGCTGATCCTGTTCGATGCTTATGTTCATGGCAACCTGGACCGCCGCGGGTTTCTGTCTCAAGCGCAGAAGTTCGCCAAGGCCGGCGTCACGGCTGCGGGGCTGCTGGCCGCGCTCAGCCCCGACTTCGCCGCCGGCCAGCAGGTGCCCAAGGACGATGCGCGGCTGAAGACGGAGTTGTTGAACTATCCCTCCCCCGCCGGCAGCGGCACCATGAAGGGCTACCTGGCGCGGCCGGCCGGCGCGGGCACGAACAAGCTGCCCGCGGTGCTGGTGATCCACGAGAACCGCGGCTTGAACCCGCATATCGAAGACATTGCCCGCCGCCTCGCGCTGGACGGCTTCATGGCATTCGCGCCCGATGCGCTGACGCCGCTGGGCGGCTACCCCGGCGATGAGGACAAGGCGCGCGAGGCCTTCGGGAAGCTCGACCAGGCCAAGACGCGACAGGATTTCCTGGCCGCTGCGGGCTGGCTCAAGTCTCGCAGCGACGCCACCGGCATGCTGGGTGCCGTGGGCTTCTGCTGGGGCGGCGGCATCGTGCACATGCTCACGACGCAGATGGCCGACATCCACGCCGCGGTGCCGTTCTATGGCTCGACGCCTGCGCCCGAGGAAGCGAGCAAGGTCAAGGCGCCGCTGCTGGTGCAGCAGGCTGCCATCGATGAGCGCATCAACGCTGCATGGCCGGCCTATGAGGCCGCCCTCAAGGCGGCGGGCGTGAAGTACGAGGTGCATCGCTACCCCGGCACCCAGCACGGCTTCAACAACGACACCACGCCGCGCTACGACGCGGCGGCGGCCAAGCTGGCCTGGGAGCGCACGGTCGCCTTCTTCAAGGCCAATCTCAGTCTATAGCCGGATCTCGTACATGGCATCGCCCATGTAGCGATGAGGCCCGAAGACCGCTGCCACCGCCGCGGTCTCCGCGGCCTGCCATTGGTCGAATATCGAGCGCTCGGCGTCGGTCAGCGCGTCCGGCGCGGGCGTTTCGCCATGAGTGGCAATGATGCGCAAGTACGCCGCATAGACGGGCGCCACCAGGCTGGCATCGCCCAGCGTCTCCTCGAGCACCTTGCGAAAAAGCTGTTCGGCCTCGCGGCGCTGGCTGTCCGAGGCGCCATCGGCGTCATAGAGAACGAGGGAATACGTCATGGGTTATCCTGCACTGCCAATTCTCATGCATACCCGCCACCCCACGCCCGACAAAGCGCAGATAGCCCTGCTGGAGCCTTTCGACCGGCTGGGGCTGGACCGCATCGAGCTGGTGGCAACTCCGGCCCAGGCTCACGCGGCGTCGGCCGAGCTGGCGGCAGCCGGGGTCTGGGGCTTCGACACCGAATCCAAACCGACGTTCTTCAAGGACCAGGTGTCCGAAGGTCCGCACATCGTGCAACTGGCGACGCTGCACAAAGCCTGGGTGTTCCAGTTGCACGACCTGGAATGCCGCGCCGTGGTGGCGCAGCTGCTGGCGCTTCCGGGCGTGGTCAAGGCGGGCTTCGGCCTGGGGGACGACCGCAAGCGCATCCAGAGCAAGCTGGGCGTGGAGCCGGCGGACGTGCTGGAGCTCAACACCATCTTCCGGGACCGCGGTTACCGCAAGGACATGGGCGTCAAGGGCGCCGTGGCAGTTCTGTTCAACCGGCGCTTCATCAAGTCGAAAAAAGCGACCACCTCGAACTGGGCCAACCAGCGGTTGTCCGAGGCGCAGCTGATCTACGCGGCCAACGACGCTTATGCCGCTGTTCGCGTGTTTCATGCGCTCGGGCTGTCAGCGCGGGCTTGACCGGGGTCGCCCGACGTGGATCCCGGTCGAGTCCGGGATGACAGAGGGATTGTCATTCCGGGCTTGACCCGGAATCCACGTTGGCGCGCCGCCAGGCTTTCGTAATAGCGGAACTCATGACAGCTCTTGGCCCAGTGTCGATTGGTCGACTTGCGCGCCGCGACGCCAACCAGGGTAAGGCCCGCCGCCCTGATCTTCTGCGCCAGCGGCGTGAAATCGCTGTCGCCGCCGACCACGATCACGGTGCGGATGTGACCGAAGCGAGCCATGTCTTCGGCCGCATCGAGGCACAGCCTGATGTCAGCGCCGTTCTTGGACGAGCCGCCCGGCGGAAAGAGCTGCACCAGATCCACGGCGTTCTGCATCAACGCGTCACGGTAGCGGCCGAAATACTGCCAGTTGCAGTACGCCCGGTTGATGGCGATCGGCCCGAACGACAGCGCCAGATCGACGACGGCCTGCACGTCCACCAGCGGCTCCTGGACCTTGAAACGGTTGTCCGGTTTGCCGCCGTAGGCGCCCTCGCCCTGCAGGTCTTCGTACAGGCTGGCGTGCAGGTTCTCGAAATCCCAATACAAGGCAACGGACACGTCTAGCCCCTCACTCGCGGGTGCAACGGATAGGCCGGATCGGTATAGCCCGGCGTGGAAGGATGGCCGGGCGCAACGAAGGAATCGACCAATGCCTCGTCCTCGGCGGTGACCGCGTACTCGAGCGCGGGCAGGTAGTCCTGCCACTGCTTGAGGGTCCTCGGCCCCGCGATCACCGAACTGACGGCGCGGTGGGCCAGCACCCAGGCCGTCGCGAACTGCGCCAGGGTGATGCCCTTCGCTTCCGCGTGCGCCTTCAGTTTCTGCGCGATGGCAAGCGACTCTTCGCGAAACTCGGTTTCCGCGATGCGCTTGTCGCCTCGGGCCGCGCGCGTACCCTCGGCCGGCGGCTGGCCCGGCGAGTACTTGCCCGTGAGCACGCCCCGCGCGACCGGGCTGTAGGGCGTGACGCCGATGCCGAAGTGTTCGCAGGCCGGAAGTATCTCGACCTCGGGCATGCGGTTGAGCAGGTTGTAGTAGGGCTGGCAGACAACGGGGCCCGGCATGCCCAGCTGGCCGGCCACCCGCACGATCTCGGCGATGCGCCAGCCGCGGAAGTTGGAAACGCCCCAGTAGCGGATCTTGCCGGCGCGCAGCATGGCATCGAGCGCCCGCAGCGGCTCCTCCAGGTCCATGCCGTTGTTGTCGCGGTGCATGTAAAGGATATCGACGTG
The DNA here is from genome assembly GCA_963722025.1 of uncultured beta proteobacterium. GTDB lineage: Bacteria > Pseudomonadota > Gammaproteobacteria > Burkholderiales > Burkholderiaceae_C > Ramlibacter. The sequence continues at coordinate 14,297 of CAVRNE010000061.1, read as the reverse complement.
GTCGGTCTGCAAGCGCTGCAGGCTGGCATCCACCTCGCGCAGCATCCAGCTGCGCGAGAAGTGCCCTTCATTCGGGCGATCCGACATCTTGTTGCCCAGTTTGGTGGCCAGCACCCAGTCATGCCGCCGGTCCTTGAGCAGCTCGCCGACCATGCGTTCGGAGCCACCCTTGCTGTACACGTCGGCCGTGTCGATGTAGTTCACGCCATTGGCGTGGGCGTCGGCGATGATGGCCTGCGCTTCTTCGCGGCCGGTCTGGTCGCCGAACATCATGGTTCCCAGGCACAGGGCGGAGACTTGCAGGTTGCTCTTGCCGAGCTGGCGGTATTGCATAGGGTTTCCTTTGGGTCCACAGCTTAAACTGCTGCGAAACCTCCCATCATGCCCTTCTCCTTTCTCGGCCTTTCCCCCGCGCTCGTGCGCGCCGCCGGCGAACTCGGTTTCGCCACACCCACGCCCATCCAGGCCGAAGCCATTCCCGCCGCGCTGCGCGGTGTCGATCTATTGGGCTGTGCCCAGACCGGCTCCGGCAAGACGGCCGCCTTCGCCCTGCCCCTGCTGCAACGCCTGGAGCAAGGGCCGCAGCACACGCCACGGCGCACGCGTGCACTCGTGCTCGTGCCTACGCGCGAGCTGGCGGCCCAGGTGGGCGAAGTCATCCGAAGCCTGGCGCAGCATCTGCCGCAACGGCCCAAGGTGGCCGTGGTGTTCGGCGGCGTTTCGATCAATCCGCAAATGATGGGTATGCGCGGCGGCGCCGACGTGGTGGTGGCAACGCCAGGCCGCCTGCTCGATCTGGTGCAGCACAACGCGCTCAAACTTGTCGTCAGTGGAAATGCTGGTGCTCGACGAGGCCGACCGCTTGCTCGACCTGGGGTTTGCCGAGGAACTGGATCGGGTGCTGTGGCTGCTGCCGCCCAAACGCCAGAACCTGTTCTTCTCGGCGACGTTTCCCCCGGCGGTTCAGGTGTTGGCCGAAACCTTGTTACGCGATCCCGTGCGCGTGGACGTGCCATCCACACCGGCCAACGAGCCGTCCATCCTGCAGCGGGTGATCCAGGTCGATGAGAAACGCCGCACCGAGCTGCTGCGCCACCTCATCAAGGACCAGGGCTGGGAGCGTGCGCTGGTGTTCGTCGCGACCAAGTACGCCGCCGAGCACGTGGCCTGGAAGCTGTACAAGAACGGCATCTTCGCCACGCCCTTCCACGGCGACCTGAGCCAGGGTGCGCGCAAGCAGGTGTTGTCGGAATTCAAGAATGGCCAGTGGGACGTGCTGGTCACCACCGACCTTGCATCGCGCGGCATAGACATCGCGCAGCTGCCGGTGGTTGTCAACTACGACCTGCCCCGTTCGGCGGTGGATTATTTGCACCGGATCGGGCGCACCGGCCGGGCCGGTGAGAGCGGCTTGGCGGTGAGTTTTGTCAGCGCCGACACCGAAGCGCATTTCCGCCTGATCGAGAAACGCCAGCACCTGAGCCTGCCGCGCGAGCAGATCGAGGGTTTCGAGCCGGTCGAGGTTGAATCGGCAGCAAGCGCGGCCGCCGCGCCCGGCACCGGTGGCGTCAAGGGCAAGCGCCCCAGCAAGAAGGACAAGCTGCGCGCCGCGGCGGCGAAATGCGTCATCCCGGGCTTGACCCGGGATCCAGGGCTGGATTGCGGATCGAGTCCGCAATGACAACCTCATGCAGTCCCGCCTTCAGGCCTGGCCTTGCGATGGCCGGGCTTGGCCAGGATCTCCACGTAAAACTGATTGCCGCCCGCCTTGGCCACTTCGTCGATCAGGCCGGTGAGGTTGCCCAGGTGGGTCACCTGGGCGGTGTCGGCGGCAACGCCGAACTTGCAATCGAAATCCCAGTAGTCCGCGCCGGCGGGCACGTCGCGCCCGCGCTCGCGCTTGATGTACTTGCGGATCTCGTGCTTCACGGCGTCCAGGACCCGGTCGCGGTTCTTGCCTTCGATGTTGAGCTGGAATGTCTTTTTCATGCGCGATGGTAACGCGCGCGCCCCGCCCTATGCCTGCACGTCGATGTGATAGAGCGCCCAGGGGCACAGCGCGAAGCGTTGGTCGACCGGCTTGGCCGCCATGTCGGGAAGCGATCGGCGTCGTAGATGCCCCAGAGAGGCCCCAGTCCGCCCAGCGCCATCGGCTTTCCGTCCAGGTAGAGCGCGACGATGAAGCGGTACTTGCGGGCATCCGCAATACTGATCGCCGGCGAATAGCCATCCACTGCGCGCATGGCAAGCTTGGTGGCGTTCGGTGAGACCTGAGCCGCCTTGAGCACGTCGGCGAGCAGCGGTCCACGCAAGGCATGCGGCTTGTTGTCGTACTCCAGCGTGGGCTTGATGGTGACCGAGGGCAGGGCCGCCAGCGTGGCGAAGTCGAAGGTATAGGCTTTGTCGAAGGCGATCTTCTGCTTGCCCATCATCTGGTCCACCACAGGGTCGAACGGCCCGCGGTTGGTCTTGCCAATGGCCCCGGTGACCGTCAGCAAAGCGGGCGTGCGTCCCGTGCCCGGGCTCTTGCCCTGCGCCAGTGCGGGCACGGCCGCTGACCCCAAGGCGGCTGCCGCCAGAAAATCGCGCTTGTTCATGGTTCTCCTCGTGAAACGGCCGATGATAATCTTTCGCCGCCGGGCCGCCCCAAGGCGAAAGGGCCCCCTCGGGGGGCAGCGCAGTCCACGAAGTGGCAAGCGTGGGGGCTCAAGACGCCCTCAGGTGAAGACGATCTCCATCCTGGAAAGCGGCGCCTCGAACTGCGCCGTCCACGGCTCCCCCGCCGCCACGGGCCAGGCATCGGTCCAGGTACCGGTGGTCACCACGTCACCAGGCTGTACTTCGGGAGCGCCCGGGACCTCGCGCATCGCCTGAAGGAAATGCTGCAACGCGTGCAAAGGTCCGTCCAGCACGTTCGCGCCCACGCCCTCGTCCACCTGCTGACTGCGCAGATGCAGCGTGACGCGGCAAGCCGCCAACCGTTGCTCGAAGCTTGCTGCGTCCTGGGCAACGTCGGCGACGGGCACGCGCGTGCCAACCAGCAAGCGGGCGTGCAAACCGGCATCGGCCACCGTGTCGGCTGCGACGAACTTCCAGCCCGGCTGGTGCGATTGGACAATTTCGACACCCGGAGCCACCCACTCGAGGCAAGCCAGCAATTGGTCCAGAGAGGCGTTGGCGGGCGGCGTGCGGGAAAAACATACAACCGCCTCGGGCTCCAGCCGTGGCTGGAGAGTCTTCGCCAGCGACACCTCACCCTGCCCTTCGCAAAAAGACAGCGTGGTGTCCCACACCGTGCCCCAGATCGGGAGGAAGACGTTGTAGCGGGACCAGATGCCGCGATTGGTGAAGCCGATCTTGTAGCCGCGCGGCTGTTCGCCCCGAGCGATTCGCAGCTGGCGAACCATGAGCGCGCTTTCGTAGGCAGCCGGCAACTCCAGCCCGAAATCCTCGGTCCAGTAGGTGGCCCGGTCGTAGTGTTCGAGCAGTTCCTGCGCCGTCATGACTACAGCTTAGCGCAGCTGACCTTGCTAGAGGGTCATCAGGCGTTTATCGTCGTTCCTCCATGCACACACGCCCCATCCCTTCCACCGGCGCGATGCTGCCGGTCATCGGCTGCGGCACCTGGCTCGGCTTCGACGTCGGCTCAAAGCCGCTGGAGCTGCCCCAGCGCGGCGAAGTCCTTGCTGCGCTTTTCGAGGCCGGCGGCCGCGTGGTGGACACCTCGCCCATGTACGGCTCGGCGGAACAGGTGGTGGGCGATCTGCTGCAGGCCAGCAGCCAGCGCGACAAGGCCTTTCTGGCCACCAAGGTCTGGACTACGGGCAAACAGGCAGGTGGCCAGCAGATAGAGCGCTCGATGGCGCTGTTGCGCACCGGGCACATCGACCTGCTTCAGGTGCACAACCTCGAGGATTGGCGAATTCACCTGCCGACGCTGCGTGCCTTGAAAGCCGAAGGGCGAATCTCGTATATCGGCGTCACGCACTACACCGATGCCGCGCATCCCGAGCTGGAGGAAGTGATGCGCGCGGAGCCGCTTGACTTCGTGCAGTTCAACTATTCGATCGCCAGCCGAAATGCCGAGCAGCGCCTGCTGCCGCTGGCGGCTGAGCGAGGGATGGCCGTGCTGGTCAACCTGCCGTTCGGCGGCGGCAAGTTGCTGCGCGCGCTGCGTCAAAAGCCCTTGCCGGGCTGGGCGGGGAAATCGGCTGCACCAGCTGGAACCAGGTGCTGCTGAAATTCGTCCTGTCGCAGCCGGCGGTCACCTGCGTCATTCCCGGCACCTCCAGCCCCGAGCATATGCGGGACAATACCCGGGCTGGTAGCGGCGAATTGCCGGGACCGGGCTTCTGGAAAACAAGGATGGGAGATCTCGAACCCTGATGGCCAAGGCAAAGTCAAACGATTGGGCGGCAAAGGTGCTTGCGCTGCTCAAGGGCGGCAATACATCGGCAGCCATCGCCCAGATCAAGGTCGCGCCCAGCGTGAAAGACCTCAGGCAGCTTGGCGATGCCGTGGCGGCGGCCGGCCTCGCCGGGCGCTGGCGCGACGTCGATGCGGCCATCGAGGACAACATTGCGGCGCTGTCCGCGCCGCGGCTGCACCGCTCGCCCTAGAAACCGCTAGGGCTGCATGCGGTAGAGCCGCAGCGCATTGTCGTGAAACAGTTTGCGCCGCTCCTGCGGCGCAAGGTCGGCCACGATGGCTGAAAAACCGCTGAAGATGTCCTCGAATGAGGCGCACAGGCTGTCCACCGGGAAGTTGCTCGCGAACATGCAGCGGTCGGTGCCGAACAGTTCTATCGTGTCGCGCACCACCGGGCGGTTCGCCTCCACCGGCCAGCGTCCGCCCGCCAGGCCGATGCCGCTGATTTTCACGAACACGTTGGGGCATTGGGCAATGCCCCGCATCGCCTTGCGCCAGGCCGCCAACCCCTCGGCGCTGCGGTCCGAGGGCATCCCTGCGTGATTGATGATGACGGGAGTGCCGGGAAAATCGCGCGCCAACACCTGGGCCTCGTGCAGATGCCACCACGGCGTCTGCAGTTCGAAGTGCAGGCCGTGCCGTCCCAACAGCGCATAGCCCTGTCGCCATGCGCTGTCCATCATGCCGCCCGGTTGCGTATCCCGCGGCGAGGCATTGGCCCGCGGCTTGTGCCGGATACCGCGCACGAAGCCGAACTGCGCGAGTTGTTCCAGCGTGCGCGCTACGTGGGACTGGTCCAGCCAGGCCTGACCCACCGCCACGCTCGGCAGGCCGCTTTGCTTGCGCAGGCTTTCGATGTAGTGAATCTCGCCGATCGGGTCATTCGGGTCCCACTCGGCTTCCACATAAACACTCCCCGCCAGCTCGAACGCGACCGTGGCGCGGTGGTAATCGGGCGGCAGGTAGGGCCGGCAGATAGCTGCATGATCGCCGTAACGGTGCGGCGGGCGCTGCGCGTCGCACAGCCACGGGTAGTAGTGCGCCACCGGGTCCCAGAAGTGATGGTGGGCATCGATGATGGGCGTGTCCAGCAGTCCGGTCATGGGGATCCTAGGCAGCTTGCATGCTGCCGTAACGAAAGGCGTTTTCGACGACGCGTATGCCATTGATCAGCGGCCGGCCGAACGGCGGCGCCGAGATCTCGAAACGGCAGGAAGCATCGACCTTGATGCCTTCGGCGAACGACAGGGTCGCGGTACCGAAATAGTGCACGTGCACGTCGCCCGGCACCAGGAACTGGTCGTACTTGAAATGGTGGAACTCGATGTTGCCGATCGAGTGCGACATGTGGTCCTCACCGGTGAGGAAGGGCTTTTCCCAGCGCTTGCGGCCCTTGCGAACGATGCGCGAGACGCCGGCGATGCTGGCGGGCAGATCGTCCAGCAACAGCTCGGGGCCGAATGAGCTGCCGCACAGCTTGGCGTGCGACACCAGGCCACTGTTGCTGCGCTCGGTGATGTGGTCGGTCAGCTCGTTGGCGAGCGCAAAGCCCAGCCGGCGCGGCATGCCATCCGCGCCGATCAGGTACAAGCCGGCCAGTTCAGGCTCCTCGCTCGCATCTTCGGCAAACGACGCCACCGGGAAATCCTGATAGGGATGGACCACCGAGTGGCCAGTGCCCTTGAAATGCCATTCGGGCGCGACGCCGGGCGGGCCGTTCCCCGTGGGCCGGCCCTGCTCCAGGCCCAGCTTGAACAGGCGCAGCGAGTCGGTCAGGGAGCCGTCATCCGCCTGCAGCGCCCGCCGCAGGTGGTCGCGCGTGCGCTCGCTGCCCAGGTGGGTGAGCCCCGAACTGCTGACCAGCATGTGTGCCGGATCCGGGTGATCCAGCGGCACCAGCACGGCCCGGCGCTCGACCAGCTCGTCGTAGTCGACGCGCTCGGTGGACATCAGCTTCCTGGCCAATTGCGCAATCGGCATCCGCCCGGCGAGTGCCTGCGAAGCCAACGCGTAAGTGCTGTCGCAGCCCTCCAGCACCCGCACCGTTTCGGCAGACTCGATCAGACCCACGGCGCGCTGGCCGTCGGGACGCAGGAACTGGAGCAGGCGCATGCGGGCTTTGGTTCAAGCTGGACTTACTTGGCCTGGTTCACGACGCTTTCCGGGATGTCGGCGCCGTGGTACTTCTTGAAGATCTCGTTGAGCTTGCCGTTCTTCATGTTGACGCGCACCCAGTCGTTGACCCAGGCCATCAGCTTGGGCTCGTCCTTGCGCATGCCCACGCCCAGGTCGAAGGTGCGCAGCACGAACTTGGGCTCGAGCTGGCGAGCCGGGGCCTTGTTGACCATGGCCTGGAACAGCCGCCTGCGAGGTCGCCACCAGGTCGGCCTGGCCGTCACCGCGGCGGTGATCACGGCGGCATCGTCGTCGTAACGCACGATGGTCGCGCCCTTGGCATTGGCCGTCAGGTCGGTGTCCTGCGTGGTGCTGCGGTTCACCGCCACCGACTTGCCGCTCAGGTCGGCCATGCTCTTGACGTTCACGCTCTTGACGCCGCCCACCAGCGAAACCTGGCCCGCATAGGGGATCGAGTAGTCGATCACCTTGCGCGCTCGGGCGTGAACGCCAGCGTGGAGATCACCATGTCGGCCTTGCTGGTCTGCAGGTTGGGAATGCGGGTGGCGCCGGTGGTGGGCACGACTTCCAGCGCCACGCCCAGGTCCTTGGCCAGCAGCGCGCCGCGTCGTAGTCGGAGCCGATGGGGCTTGCATGCTCGCCGTCGGTCATGCCCGAGGGCGGATTCGCCAGGTCGATCGAGATGCGGATCTTCTTGGCGGCGCGGATGTTGTCCAGCGTGTCGGCCTGGGCGGCGAAGCCGCATGGCGGCCACGGCCAGCACGACGGCGCTGCGGGAGATGAACGGAGATGGATTTCATGGTGTAGTTCTCCTCTTTGGGTTATCAAGCCGTTGTCGACGAATTGCTGCAGTTCGGCGGTCTGCGGGTTCAGGAGCATGTCGCCGGTCCCGGTTTCCCAGATCCGGCCTTCATGCATGAAGATCACGGTGTCCGCCACCTTGCGGGCGAACGCCATTTCGTGCGTGACCAGCACCATGGTCATGCCGCCGGCCGCCAGGTCCTCGATCACCTTGAGCACCTCGCCCGTCAGCTGCGGATCCAGCGCCGAGGTGACCTCGTCGAACAGCATCACCTGCGGCTCCATGGCGAGCGAGCGCGCGATAGCCACGCGTTGCTGCTGGCCGCCCGAAAGCTGCTCGGGATAGGCCTGGGCCTTGTCCGCCAGACCGACCTGGCGCAGCACGGTGCCGCGAGCTCCCGCGCCTGCGCCCGGCTCTTGCCCTTGGCGGCGCGCGGCGCCAGCGTGATGTTCTCCTCCACCGTCAGGTGCGGAAACAGGTTGTAGCTCTGGAACACGATGCCGACATCGCGCCGCAGGCCGCGCAGATCCAGCGCCGGATCATGCGACCCGGTGGCCGCACACCTCGATGTCGCCGCTGTCGATGGCTTCCAGCCGGTTGATGCAGCGCAGCGCCGTGCTCTTGCCCGAGCCGCTGCGGCCGATGATGGCGACCACCTCGCCCTTCTTCACCTGGAACGACACGCCCTTGAGCACGTTCAGGCTGCCGAAGCTCTTGTGCACGTCTTCAAGATTCACGATACTGGACATCGCCAATTGCCTTTGCTTCGTCATCGGGCGACGCTCTTGCGCACCACGAGCAGACGGTCCTCGAGTTTGCGGGCCCACCACGAGAGCGGGAAGCACAGCAGGAAGTACAGCCCCGCCACCAGCATGTAGACCATGAAGGGCTCGAACAGCGAGTTGTTGATCACCTGCCCGGCCCGCGCCAGTTCCACGAAGCCCACCACCGAAGCGAGCGAGGTGTTCTTGACGATCTGCACCATGAAGCCCACCGTCGGCGGCGTGGCGATGCGCAGCGCCTGCGGCAGGATCACCTTGAACAGCCGCTGGCTGGGCGTGAGCGCCAGGCACTCGGCCGCTTCCCACTGCGTCTCGCGGCACGGCCTCGATGCAGCCGCGCCAGATCTCGCCGACATAGGCGCTGACGTAGATCGTCATCGAGATGCCCGCGGCGACGATGGCCGGCAGGACCAGGCCCAGGATGCTCAGGCCGAAATAGGCCAGGAACATCAGGATCAGCAGCGGCGTTCCCTGCACCAGCTGCACATAGCCCGAGCGAGAGCCAGCGCAGCCAGCGCAAGCGGGAGATGCGGGCCAGCGCGACGCCGAAGCCCACGAGGCCGCCGCCGGCAAAGGCCATCAGCGACAGGATCGACGGTCCAGCCGGCGCCCTGCAGCAGGAACTGCAGATGGTTGATGTTGAATTCGTTGTTCATGGCGCGCCGCTCACATCGGCGTGCCCAGCCGGCGCCGGCGCGTGAACACGGCCTGGCCGATGGCCCAGAACGCGGTGCGCATCAGCCAGCGACAGCAGCAGGTAGAACACCGCCGACCACGATGTAGGTTTCGAAGGAGCGGTAGGTGTCGGACTGGACGCGGTTGGCGATGGCCGTCAGCTCCTCCGCCGAGATCTGCGAGGTGATCGACGAGGCCAGCATCAGCAGCACGAACTGGCTGGTCAGCGCCGGATAGACCCGCTCCATGGCCGGGCGCAGCATCACGTGCCAGTACACCTGCAGCCTTGGACAGCGCCAGGCATTGCGGCGGCCTCGATCTGGCCCTTGTGGATCGAGTCGATGCCCGCGCGCATGATCTCGGTGGTGTAGGCGCCGATGTTGATGACCAGCGCCGCAATGGCGGCGGCATACGCCGGCACCTTCCAGCCCAGGCTGGACAGGCCGAAATAGACGATGAAGATCTGCACCAGCAAGGGCGTGTTGCGGATGATTTCCACGTACAGGCTGCAGGCCCGCGCCACCCAGGTGTTGTGGCTGCCGCGGCCGATGGCGCACAGCGTGCCGATCAGAAAGCCCAGCAGCGTCGCGATCACCGACAGCTGGATCGTGAGCCAGGCGCCGTGCAGGAACAGGGGCCACTGCGCCAGGACGCCGGAAAAGTCGAATTTGTAAGTCATGCGTGCGGCCGTGTATTTCAGGCGGCGAGACGGTACGAGTTCACGATCGAGGCCGTGTCCTTCATTCCGTTGCCCTGCGCTACATAGTCGGTGTAGCGCCGCGTGGCGGCCTCCAGCATCGGCAGGCTGAGCTCGAGCTCGTGCGCGTACGCCGTCACGGCCTTGAGGTCCTTCAGCAGCTGCCGGGCATAGCTGCGGGGCGGCTCGAAATCGCGCGCATGCATTTGGGGATAAAGGTGCTTGAGCAGGCTGCTGTCGGCATGGCCGCCGGCCAGGCATTGCGGCAACTGCCGCGCATCGACGCCGGCCGCTTCGGCAAGCGTCAGGGCCTCGGCCAGCACCACGTAGCCGCTTCCGACGATCAGCTGGTTGATCATCTTGGCGGTCTGGCCCGCGCCCACCGGTCCGATATGGGTGAAGTTGGCGGCGAGATCCGCCATTACGGCGCGAATCGACGCCATGTCGGCGGCATCGCCGCCCGCCATCACGGTGAGCGTGCCCGAACGCGACTGCACCGGGCCGCCGCTCACGGGTGCATCGACCCAGCGCATGCCGGATTTAGTGCGCAGTTGCTGCGCCATCTCACGCGTGGCCGCGGGATCGATCGTGGAATGATCGATCAGGACCTTGCCGGTTCCCGCGGCCGCCGCGATGCCGTGAGGCCCGAACACGCAGTCGCGCACGGCGTCGGTGTGTAGCACGCACATGATCACGATGTCGCTCGCCTGGGCCACGTCACCGGGCGACTGCGCCGCCACGGCCCCCGCCGCAACCAGGGGCGCAACGCGTTCCGCCTCGAGGTTCCAGACCGTGACCGGCCAACCCTTTTCGAGCAGCCGCAGGGTCATCGCGGTGCCCATGAGTCCCAGGCCTACAAAACCGATTCGGGCTTTCTCAACTGCCATGCTTGTCTCCGATTCCACTTTTGGGAAGGTGACGAAGCATAAGAACGCGAGCGATTCACATCCAATCGTAATTCGTGATCCAGCGATATGGATTTGGGATAGCTTGGCGCAGGTCGGGATGCCGACACGCTCGTCGCCATCCCTGACGATTGTTTCAACTAGTCTCTTGTATTCCTCGAAAGGCACGGAGAACATCACGCCATGGGGAACTCATCAATACGGAAACGCAGTAAAGGCAAAGTCAGCGGTCCCGGTCGGCGGACGGGGGAAGGGACAGAGAGCCTTGTTCGCTACCTGCACGAAGATCTCGAAACCAAGCCGCAAGAACTTCCGGACGAAAAGCCACCCGTTCGCAATTCGATCGCGAGCCGCATGAAAGAAGCCTTGTCAAGGCTCAAGGAGATGTAACGTCCCGCATCAGACACGTCCGGCGAAGCCCAACGCACATGCAGCCAGCGTCCAGACGATCACCGCGCCCGACGGCAGGTCGAACAGCGCCGACAGCGCCGAGCCCGAGGAGGTAGCCGGCGGCGCCGATCGCCATAGGCAATCGCCATGCGGCGCGGCCCGCGATGGGCGCGCGTCGCGAGCGCCGGGATGATCAGGCTCGAGAACACCAGGTAGACGCCGACGAGCTGCACCGACGCGGTGACCGCCAGCGCGAACGCACCATAGAAGCCGAAGCGGCCCAGCCGCTCGACCCAGCCAAGCCAGAGCGCCGCGAGCAGCACGCGCGACAGCGCGGCGAGCCAGGCCAGCTGCGCGCTGCTGCACCCACAGGATCTGGCCGACCAGCAGGTCCTTCAGGTGCTCGCCGCCGTGCGGATTGCCGGCGAGCAGCAGGATGCCGGCGCAGGCCGCGAGGATGAACATCACGCCGATCAGCGCCTCCTGCAGCTCGCGGCGCCGCGCCGCTCGGTCCACGTCAGCAGCACGGCGCCGAGCAGCGCGGCGACGACCGCGGCCGCCTGCACCGCGACGCCGCCTTCGGGCAGACCCACGCTCGGCGGCGATCACGCCGAGCCCGGCGATCTGCGCGATCGCCAGGTCGATGAAGACGATGCCGCGGTCGAGCACCTGCATGCCGAGCGGCACGTGCGTCGCCAGCACCAGCAGGCCGGCGATCAGCGCCGGCCGAGGATGCCCCAGTCGAGCGCGCTCCAGTTCATGGCTTGCGCCGCGCGGCGAGCAGGCGCGCGACGGTGTCGTCGAACAGCCCGAACAGATCCTTGGCGCCGTCGCGTGCCGCCGACCGTGAACGGCAGCTTCACCGCGGGGATGCCGGCGTTCTGGCTCAGCCACTCCGACGGCCGCGGGTCCTGGTAGGCGGCGTAGAGCACCATGCGCGCCGGCGTCGCCTTCAGCGTCGCCAGCACCGTCTGCAGGTGCGACGCCGTCGGCTCGACGCCCGGCTTCGGCTCGAGCACCGCCACCTCCTTCAGGCCGAGCCAGTCGTAGAGATAGACGAAGGCCTTGTGCTGCGACGCGACCGGCGACGCCCTTCAGCGGCGCCGCCTGCGCGCTCCAGCGCGCGCATCGCCTGCTGCCAGCGCTGCGCGAAGTCGGCCTGGCGCCTTCGCGTACTCGGCCGCGTGCGCCGGATCGAGCTGCTGCAGCCGCGCGTGCCGAGCGCCGCCGCGACGTGCGCGATGTTGCGCGGGTCGGTCTGGATGTGCGGGTTGCCGGCCGCGTGGACGTCGCCCTGCGAGCGGTCGAGCTGCGTCGGCACTTCGAGCTTGCGCACGAAGTCGGCCGCCGCGAAATAGCCGGGCTGCCCCGGCTGCACCTTGGCGTTGCCCGACTGCTGCAGCAGCACCGGCAGCCAGCCGACCTCCAGCTCGGCGCCGGTGCAGACCACCAGGTCGGCGTTGCGCGCGCGCGCGATCAGGCTCGGCCTCGCCTGGATCTGGTGCGGGTCCTGCAGCGCGCTGGTCGCGACCGAGACCTCGACGAGCGGCCGCCGAGCTCCTGCGCGAGCGCGCCCCACTCGGGCTCGCAGGCGAACACGCGCAGCGCGGCGTGCGCCGGCAGCGCCAGCAACGCGAACGGCGCGGCCAGCAGCGCGGAAAGGATCAGGCGATTCATCATGTCGTTCTCCGAAGTCGATTCAGTAGCCGTGCGCGCCGTGCGCGCCGAGGCTCATCTGGTACTGCAGGAAGAACTGGTTGTCGGTGAACCCTTCGCGCGCGCGGTCGCGCGCGAACTGCAGGCGCACGCGCGAGAACTCGCTCGGGTTGAAGTCCAGCATCAGCGTGTTCTTGCGCGGGCTGTAGTCGCTGGCGGCGAAGTCCGGCGTTGATGCCGTAGTCCGGCGTGCCGGCGTCGAGCCGCTCGGTGCGCAGGCCGACGCGCCAGCGCGGCAGGAACTGGTAGATGCCTTGCACGTACCAGCCCGACTGCACGGCGCGGTAGGCGCCGGCGCTGTCGGTGTTGCCGACGTCGTAGACCAGTCGCCGCTGCGCGTGCTGTGCAGGTACTCGCCCTGCAGCTTGAAGTTGGTCCGCGTGGCATTGCCGTTCGGCGCCCATTTCCAGACCGCGTCGGCGACCCAGACGCGCGTGCTGCCGCTGAAGGCGCTGGCGACGGTCGCCGTCCGGCATCGAGGCCGACGAGCTCCTGGTCGCCGCCTTCGTGCTGCAGCATCGACAGGCCGGCGCGCCAGCTGTGGCTCGCGCCGATGTCGCCGCCGGTGTGCGCGGTGAGCGCGAACATGCCGGCGCCGTTGCTGCTGTTGTCGCCGCCGGGGAAGCCGCGCCCGCGGCCCAGCTTCGACGCCGAGCTCGAGGTACTGGTCGGTCGGCGCGAGCCAGGTCAGCTGAACCCGTCGTCGCCGTACTGCGTGCCGAGCATCGCCTGGTAGGCGAGCGGGTTGTCGACGAAATCCCAGGTGTGGGCGTGCTGCGGGTTGAGGTAGCCGATGCCGGAGAAGAAGCGGCCGGCTTTCAGCGCGAGGCCGTTGCCGAGCGACGTCGTCTGCATGTACGCCTCCTCGACAGAGACGCTGTTGTCGGGGGGCAGCGCGATGTTGGCGGCGCCGCGAAACCAGGGATCGATGTTGGCCGAGAAGCCGAGCTCCGATTCGGCGAGGCTGAAGCCGCGCGTGCCGGGTCCGATCTCGGCGCCGGCGGCAGCGGAAAGCCGGTGATCGCGTACTTCGGGATCCTGCGACGTGCTCGTGTACAGGCCCGAGAGGATCAACGAGATGGCGGGGTTGAACGCGCTCGATGCCGCCGCCGGCGCCGCCGCGGCCGGGGCGCGGCGGCACGGCGCTGGGCATTTGTGGCGCCGCAGTGGTGGCTGCTTCGCAACCGGAGCGTGGATTGCCCCTGTTGCGGCGGTGCTGACGCCTTGGCTTCGGCCGCCTGAAGCCGCTATTCAGCGACTGCAGTCGGGCTTCGTAGGCGGCACGGATCGTGTCGACTCCTGCCGCAAGGCATTGATGTCAGCAGCGGTATCGGCCTGCGCATGCAATGGCAGGATGAGGGCAAGCACGAAGCTCGCCGGTATGAGTGGTCGATGAAACCCACTCCAGGCTTGAACGGCGAAACGCGCCCGCCGGTTAGCGGGTCGGACGCGGCGAGGAACGGTCAAAGCTGGGTGAAGGGAGGCGCGCGGCTGAGGTAGGCTAGAAGGGCCGGGCAGAAGCCACGCCGGGGACGATCGCCGCTGGTGCGGCATCGCTGCTGGGCGGCGCGAGCCGTAAGGCAGTGGCGCCCAGAGGCGGGCCGCTGTTTCCCAGGCTGGCAACGGTCAGGCAGAGTGCGCATTGGGCAATACCGGAAGGCTTCGATGAGCGTCATCGGGGCTGGTCTGTGGCATCACATGCGTATAGCCGTGCCAGACCGCCGCGAATTGCGCGACGGGCAACAGCAATACGAGCGCTGCCAACC
>CAVRNE010000060.1:0-15700 GCA_963722025.1 uncultured beta proteobacterium | reverse complement strand
CCGGCAACGGCACCATCCTGCACCTGGCGGCTCAGATGTTCCTGGAAGAAGCCGGTGTCAAGGCCAAGCACATCCCGTACAAGGGCGTCGGCCCCATGCTGACCGACCTGATCGGCGGCCAGGTGGAATTTGGCGTGCTGGCTCTGCCTTCGATCCAGGCACACCTCAAGAGTGGCGCCTTGCGCGCGATCGGTACCTCGTCCGCCCAGCGGCTGACGGCGGCGCCCGAGATTCCCACGTTCGCGGAGCAGGGGCTGCCGAAATATGTCGTGGAGGGCTGGTTTGCCGTGGTCGGTCCCAAGGGCCTGCCCGCGGCCGATGTGAAGCGCATTCACGCCGCCTTCGCGAGCGCATTCGATTCAGCCGACGTGAAGGAGACCATGGCCAAACAGGGCAATACGATCTCGATGACTTCGCCCGAGGAAGCTCAAGCCTTCTTCCGCAGCGAGTTGGCCAAGTACGCGGCGCTGGTGAAGAAATCCGGGCTCGAGCCTCAATAGTTGCGTGGGGGCTTGCCTCACCCGGTGCGGATGACTGAAATGTGCTCGGTGCCGCTTTCCGGCAGCCACACTTCGCCCGCACGGCCCAGGATCTGGCGCACGTTGGCGCTGTCGCGAGGAAAGCCGAACCGCTCGAACTTCTCGGCACGCGGATCGAAGGCGAACACCGCGTTGCCGCCGAAGTCGCTGACCCACACCGTGTCTCGCTCATCCACGTAGACGGCGTACGGCTTGGGCGAGTCGCCCGGCAGTTTCCATTGCCGCCAGTTGCGTGCCGCCGGGTCGTGCACCGAGACGTTGCCGCTGTTCCATTCGCTGACCCAGATGCGGCCCTTGCTGTCGCTCCAGACCCGGCGCGCGCCCTGGTTGCGCGTGGGTGGCTCGACCACCGTCGACTCGCCCGTGCGCCGGTCGATGTGCGCGATGAAGGAGCCGGCCAGGGAGCACCACCAGACCTCGCCGCCGGGTGCCGTGCAGATGCCATAGGGGCCGCGGCCGCGCGGCGCCTCCTTGACGCTGACCTGCCCGGTCTTGACCGCAACCTTGCCGACGTAGCCGCCTTGACCGGTAAACCACAGGTCGCCCTCGCCGTCGAATGCGCACGTGTTGAGGTTGGCGTAGGGCGTGCCTTGCGGCAATGCAAAGACCTGCGGCTTGCGGTCGGGCCAGCCGACTCGGACGATGGCGTTCTGCCCGCTGTCCGTGATCCAGGCTGCTTTGTCCGGCCCCTGGATCACGCCGTGGGGCGATGAGCCCGAGCCCAGGGGGATCAACTCGGTCCGGCCGGCCTTGGGGTCGAACCAGCCGAGATGCCCACTGGCCTGGGCGGTAAACCAGACACCCCCGTCGGGCGCGGGCGCCAGGTCGTGGATGCCGGTGCGGCGCGGCGTGCCCAGCGGCCAGGATTGCATCCTGGCGGTCTGCGCCCGGATGGGCCCCACAGATAAAGGCGCCGGCGGCGACCACAGCGGCGCGTCGTGTGATCTGAAGCATGTCTACCTCGCTAGCAGGATGTGGCGAAGGTCTAATTCTTCTCCCCAAACCTCTCGCGCCGTCTCGACCACCAGGCGCAGCTTGTTGCGCTGCGCTTCCACGGCGATGTTGTTGCCGTGCACCGTGCTGGAGAAGCCGCATTGCGGCGACAGTGCCAACTGTTCCATGGGCGCGTACTTCGCCGCCTCGT
The DNA here is from genome assembly GCA_963722025.1 of uncultured beta proteobacterium. Classification (GTDB taxonomy): domain Bacteria; phylum Pseudomonadota; class Gammaproteobacteria; order Burkholderiales; family Burkholderiaceae_C; genus Ramlibacter. The sequence goes on along the minus strand of CAVRNE010000060.1, from coordinate 14,017 downwards.
CGATCCTGCGCTTGAGATCATCCTTGCTCTCGAGCTGCCCGAACTTCGTCGTGACCAGGCCGAGCACCGCCGTCTTGCCTTTGGGCAGGTAGCGCAGCGGCTTGAAGTCGCCCGAGCGGTCGTCGTCGTACTCCATGAAGTACGCGTCCAGGTTCATCTCCTTGAGCAGGGCTTCGGCCACAGGCTCGTAGTTGCCGCTGGCGGCGTGCGTGCTCTTGAAGTTGCCGCGGCACAGGTGCATGGCCAGCAGCATGCCCGCCGGCTTCTGCGCCACCACCTTGTTGATGAACTTGGCGTAGCGATGCGGCAGCTCGTTGGGGTCGTCCCCGCGCTGGCGCGCGCCCTCGCGCATCTTTTCGTCGCACAGATAGGCCAGGTTGGTGTCGTCCAGTTGCACGTAGGTGCAGCCGGCCGCCGCGAGGGACCGCAGTTCATCGCCATAGGCATTGGCGACGTCGTCATAGAACACCGGGTCCAGCTCGGGATAGGCTTCCTTGCTGATCCCGGCGCGCCCGCCGCGGAAATGCAGCATGGTGGGCGAGGGAATGGTCACCTTGGGCATGCGGCCGGCGCTCACCTGGCTCTTGAGGTACTGGAAATCGGCCAGCTGGATGTTCTTGGCATGGCGCACTTTGTCGATGACGCGCATCACGGGCGGCGCCAGCTCCTCGGTGCCGTCCGGCTTCCTGATGGTGACCGGGATGTCCGTCTTGACGCCGCCCAGTTGCTCCAGGAAGTCGATGTGGAAGTACGTGCGGCGGAACTCGCCGTCGGTGATGCTCTTGAGACCAATGTCTTCCTGGAACTTCACGATCTCGGTGATCGCCTTGTCCTCCACGGCACGAAGTTGCTCGGCGGTGATGTCGCCGCTTGCCTTTTGCGCGCGCGCTTCGAGCAGGTATTTGGGTCGCAGAAAACTGCCGACGTGGTCATAGCGGGCGGGGAGTCGCATCATGATTCCTGTCTCTGGATAGTGGAATGAGAGGAGTATGTTAGGCCTCGCCGGGCTACAGGTCGAGTACCAGGACGCGGCTTTTCGCGCGCGAACAGCAGGGCTTTTCCTCTTCCCCTGAGGCCGCAATCGTATGCATACTTACGCATTCGAAGGAGACATTCATGGAAAGAAGAACATTGATCCGGGCTGCCCTTGCCGCCTGTCTCGTCTCGGCCAGTGGCATCGCCCTGGCGCAGGACGCCTTCAAGATCGGCCTGATCCTGCCGATGACCGGCCCCTTCGCCTCCACCGGCAAACAGATCGAGGCCGCCGCCAGGCTGTACATGGCGCAGAACGGCGACACGGTGGCGGGCAAGAAGGTGCAACTCATCCTCAAGGACGACACCGGTCTGCCGGACGTCACCAAGCGCATCGCGCAGGAGCTGGTGGTCAACGAGAAGGTGACCGTGCTGGCCGGCTTCGGCCTGACGCCCCTGGCCCTGGCCACGGCGCCGATCGCCACCCAGTCCAAGACGCCGCTGGTGGTCATGGCCGCGGCGACTTCCAGCATCACCGAAGCCTCGCCGTTCATCGTGCGCACAAGCTTCACGCTGCCGCAGGCGGCTGTCGGCATCGCCGACTGGGCGCCCAGGAACGGCATCAAGACGGTCGTGACCCTGGTCACCGACTACGGCCCGGGCATCGACGCCGAGAAATACTTCAAGGACCGGCTGCAGTTCAACGGCGGCCAGGTGGTGGAGAGCCTGCGTGTGCCCCTGCGCAACCCCGACTTCGCGCCGTTCCTGCAGAAGGTGCGCGATGCCAAGCCCGATGCGCTGTTCGCGTTCGTGCCTTCGGGGGCGGGCGCGGCGCTGATGAAGCAGTTTGCCGAGCGCGGCCTGGACAAGGCCGGCATCAGGCTGATCGGCACGGGTGACGTGACCGACGACGACATCCTCAACGGCATGGGCGACGTGGCGGTGGGCGTGGTGACCTCGCACCACTATTCGACCGCGCACAACTCGCCGGCCAACAAGAAATTCGTGGAAGCATTCACCAAGGCCAACAGCAACCTGCGGCCCAACTTCATGGCGGTGGGCGGCTACGACGGCATGCGGGTGATCTACGAGGCGCTGAAGCAAACCAAGGGCGCCGGCGGCGGCCAGGCCCTGCTCGATGCCATGAAGGGCCAGATCTTCGAGAGCCCGCGCGGCCCGATGTTCATCGATGCCCAGACGCGCGACGTCGTGCACAACATCTACATCCGCAAGGTCGAGAAGAAGGACGGCCAGCTCTACAACGTGGAGTTCGACGTGATCAAGGATGTGAAGGACCCGGGCAAGGCGAAGTAGAAAAGGTTTGTCATTGCGGGCTCGACCCGCAATCCACTGGGCGTGCAAACTGCCGTGGATGCCGGGTCAAGCCCGGCATGACAATCAGAGCCCATGCTCACCATCCTCTTCGACGGCATCGCCTACGGCATGCTGCTGTTCATCCTCGCGGTGGGCCTGTCGGTGACCATGGGGCTGATGAACTTCATCAACCTGGCCCATGGCGCCTTCGCCATGGCCGGCGGCTACATCACGGTCGTGCTGATGCAGCGGTTCGGCGTGCCCTTCCTGATCTGCCTGCCCATCGCCTTCGCCGGCGCGGCGCTGCTCGGGGCGGTGCTGGAGCGCACGCTGTATCGCCCGCTCTACCACCGGCCCCACCTGGACCAGGTGCTGTTCTCCATCGGCCTGACCTTCATGGCCGTGGCCGCGACCGACTACTTCATGGGTTCCACCCAGCAGATCATGCAGTTGCCCGGCTGGCTGCGCGGCCGCACCGAGATCGGCGACGGCTCCCTGATGCTGGGCATGGGCCACTATCGGCTGTTCATCATCGCCGTGTGCGCCGCGCTCACCATTGCCCTGCAGTACGTGCTGGCGCGCACCCGCTTCGGCAGCCGCCTGCGGGCCTCGGTCGATGACCAGCGCGTCGCGGCGGGCTTGGGCATCAACGTCAACGTGGTGTTCCTCACGACTTTCGCGTTCGGTTCGGGCCTGGCGGGCCTGGGCGGGGCGCTGGGCGCCGAGGTGCTGGGGCTGGACCCGACTTTCCCGCTGAAGTTCATGATCTATTTCCTCATCGTCGTGGCCGTGGGCGGAACCTCGTCGATCACGGGGCCGCTGCTGGCCGCGCTGCTGCTGGGCATTGCCGATGTGGCGGGCAAGTACTACATCCCCAAGCTGGGCGCGTTCATCGTGTACAGCCTGATGATCGTGATCCTGATCTGGCGCCCGCAAGGCTTGTTCGTGCGCACGGGAGGAAAGTCATGAGCGCGACGCAAACGCCTTGCTCGCCGCTCGTCGCTGGCGTCCCTGGGAGCCGTTGCTGTGGCTGGCCGCGTTTGCCGCGCCGATGCTGCTGCCGGGCCATTCGCTGATCGTGAACGAGATCGCCATCGTCGCGCTCTTCGCCGTTTCGCTGGACCTCGTGCTGGGCTACACCGGCATCGTCTCGCTGGGCCACGCCGCGTTCTTCGGCATGGGCGCCTATGCCGCGGCCTTGTTTGCCAAGCATGTGATGCCCGACCCCCTGGTTGGCCTGGCGTTCGGCATCGTCACGGCCACCGTGCTGGGGGCCGTTTGCTCGGTGACCATACAGCGCGGCAGCGACCTGACGCGCCTGATGGTGACGCTGGGCGTGGGCCTCATCCTGCTGGAACTGGCCAACAAGCTGGACTGGCTGACCGGTGGGGCCGACGGCCTGCAGGGCGTGGTGATGGGCCCCTTGCTGGGCAGATTCGAATTCGACCTGTCCGGCCGCACGGCGGCCTGGTATTCCCTCACGGTGCTGCTGGTGTTCTTCGTTCTGGCGCGGCGGCTGGTCAACTCGCCGATGGGAGCCACCCTCAAGGCCATCCGCGACAACCGCCTGCGCGCCATGGCCATCGGTATTTCAGTGGGTTCCCGCCTGTCGGTGGCCTATACCATCGCGGCGGGCATGGCGGGTGCCGCGGGGGCGCTGCTGGCGCAGACCACTGGTTTTGCCTCGCTCGACGTTTTCGAGTTCCACCGCTCGGCCGATGTGATGCTGATGCTCGTGATCGGAGGAACCGGCTGGCTGTATGGAGGCGTGGCCGGCGCCGTCGTCTTCAAGCTGATGCAGGACGCGCTGTCGTCCATCACGCCGCAGTATTGGACGTTCTGGCTCGGGCTGTTCCTCGTGGTGCTGGTGCTGGTCGGACGCGACCGGCTGATCCGGCCCTGGACCTGGTTCTCGCGCAAGGGGGCCCGGCCATGACGGGCGAAGTCGTGCTTTCCTGCGAAGGCCTGGTCAAGCGGTTCGGGGGCATTACGGCCACCGACAACGTCACGCTGAACCTCCGGCGCGGCGCCCGCCACGCGCTGATCGGCCCCAATGGCGCGGGCAAGACCACGCTGATCAATCTGTTGACCGGCGTGCTGGAGCCCACCGGGGGCCGCATCGCGCTGGAAGGGCAGGACATCACCCGGCTCGCGCCGCACCAGCGCGTGCGGCGCGGCATGGTGCGCACCTTCCAGATCAACCAGCTGTTCAACTCGATGACGCCGCTGGAGACGCTGACCCTCGTGATCTCCCAGCAGCAGGGCCTCGGTGCGCGCTTCTGGCAGCCGCTGGGCGCGAGCAAGCCGGTCACCGACCGGGCGCTGCAATTGCTGGAGCAGTTCCGGCTGGCCGAAGTGATGAACCAGCGCACGGAGCATCTGGCGTACGGCAAGCGCCGCCTGCTGGAGATTGCCATTGCCCTGGCTTGCGACCCGCGCGTGCTGTTGCTGGATGAGCCCGTGGCCGGCGTGCCGGCGGGCGAGCGCGAGGAACTGCTGCAGACCGTGGCGGCGCTTCCGGCCGATGTGTCGGTGCTGCTGATCGAGCACGACATGGACCTGGTGTTCAGCTTCGCCAAACGGATGACGGTGCTGGTCAACGGGGCCGTGCTGACCGAGGGCGATCCGCAGCAGATCGCCAACGATCCGCAGGTCAAGGCGGTGTACCTGGGACACGGCAAGGAACATGGGGAGATGGGTCGTGGCTGAACTGCTCCGGGTCGACAGGCTCAGCGCCGGCTACGGCGAAGCCGTGGTGCTGCAGGACGTGTCACTGTCGCTGGACGAGGGCAGGACACTGGCCCTGCTGGGACGCAACGGCACCGGCAAGACCACGTTGATCAACACGCTCGCGGGTGCCACGCGCCAGCATGGCGGAGCCATCGCGCTGGGCGGCGCGGCGCTGCACACGCTGGCTGCGCACCAACGCGCGGCGGCCGGTATCGGCTGGGTGCCGCAGGAGCGCAACATCTTCAAGTCGCTGACGGTGCACGAGAACCTCACGGCCGTGGCGCGGCCCGGCAAGTGGACGCCGGATGGCGTCTACGCGATGTTCCCGCGGCTGGCGGAGCGCAAGGGCAACCTGGGCACGCAGCTGTCCGGCGGCGAGCAGCAGATGCTGGCCGTGGGCCGTGCGCTGGTCGTGAATCCGCGGCTGCTCCTGCTGGATGAGCCGCTCGAGGGCCTGGCGCCCATCATCGTGCAAGAGTTGCTGCGCGCCATCGCGCGCATCACGCGCGAGGAGGGGCTCTCGGCGATCATCGTCGAACAGCATCCGCAGGCGATCCTGGCGATCTCGGACAGCGCGGTGGTGCTCGACCGCGGGACTGTGGCGCATGCCGGCACGGCCGCCGAACTGCGCGATCATCCCGAACTGCTGGATCGCCTGCTCGGCGTCGCGCGTTAACGTCAATGGAGGAGAAGTCTGTGTCGAATCGCCGAACCGTACTCGTCGCCGCTGCAGCGGCGGTCATCCCTTGGCCCGCCCGCGCGCAGGCCTTTCCCGCCAGGCCACTGCGGATCGTCGTGCCCAATGCGCCGGGCGGCGCGGCCGACCTCACCGCGCGCACGGTGGGCCAGAAGATGGCCGCTGCCCTGGGCCAGCCCGTGCTGGTCGACAACAAGCCGGGCGCGGGCGGCGTGGTGGCGGGCGAACTGGTGGCGCGGGCCGAGCCCGACGGCCACACGCTGCTGCTGGTATCCAGTGGCACCGCGGTGAGCGCCGCGCTGTTCAAGTCGCTGCCGTTCGACACGCTGGCGGACTTCGCACCGGTGTCCATGCTCGCGACTTTCGACCTCGCGCTGGTGGTGGCCGAAGGCGGGCGATTCAAGACGCTGGCGGAGTTGCTGGCTTGGGCCCGCGCCAATCCCGGCAAGCTCAATATCGGCACGCCGCAGGTGGGCACCACCCAGAACCTGGCGGCCGAGTTGTTCAAGACGACGTCCGGCATCGAGGCCCAGGTCGTGCCTTTCAACGGAACTCCGCCGGTCATCAACGCGCTGCGCAGCGGCGAGGTCGACGTGGGGGTGGAGATCCTGGGGCCCGTGATGGGGCAGATCAGCGGCAAGGCCCTGCGGGCATTGGCCGTGCTGGGCGCCCGGCGCGCGCCGCAGCTGCCGGATGTGCCGGCCGCGCGGGAGAGCGGCGGGCCGTTGGCGGATTTCAACGTGTCGTCCTGGAACGGCCTGGCCGTGCCTGCCAAGACGCCACCGGCGGTGATCGCGCGGCTCAATCGCGAGGTGCTGGCGGCGCTGGCCCTGCCGGACGTGAAGCAGCGCCTGCTGGAGTTGAACCTGGTGGCCCAGGGCAGCACGCCGGCCCAGCTGGGCGAACATCTGGCAGCCGATATCCGGCGCTGGAGCGAAGTCATCGCGCGTGCAAAAATTCCACGGCAATAGTCAGGAGAGAGCAGTGAACATTCGACACATCGGCCTCATCGGCTACGGCGAGGTCGGCAAAGTATTCGGCAGCGGGCTGAAAGCCCAACCCGGCGTGGAAAGCGCCAACGCCTGGGACCTGAAGTTCGCCGATGCCGCTTGCCAGGAAGCGGAGCGTGGCCATGCGGCCACCGCCGGCGTGACGGCCCAGCCGTCGATGCAGGCGTTGTGCGCGGCCAGCGACCTGGTGATCTCGGCGGTGACGGCGTCCAACACGCTGGCCGTGGCCGAGGAGGCGGCGCGCTTCGTGCGCCCCGGCAGCCTGTTCCTGGATCTCAACTCCGCTTCTCCGGGCACCAAGCAGAAGGCCGCCGCCCTGATCGATGCGGCCGGTGCGCATTACGTGGAAGCGGGCGTGATGACTTCGGTGCCGCCTTACGGCATCAAGGTGCCGATGTTGCTGGGCGGCGCCCGCGCCGAGGAACTGGCGGCGCAGCTGGTCGCCTGGGGCATGGACGCCAAGGCCGTGTCGCAGCGGCTGGGTGTGGCCTCGGCCATCAAGATGTGCCGCAGCGTGATGATCAAGGGCCTGGAGGCGCTGGTGATCGAGAGCTACACCACGGCGCGCCAGTACGGGGTGGAAGACCATGTGCTGCCCACGCTGGCCGAGACCTTTCCGTCCATCGACTGGGAAAAGCAGGGCGCCTACTTCTTCAGCCGCGTGGTACAGCACGGCAAGCGCCGGGCCGAGGAAATGCGAGAGGCGGCCAACACGGTGCGCGAAGCCGGATTCGAACCCTTCATGGCATCGGCCATCGCGGACAAGCAGCAGTGGGTTGCCGACCAGGCGGCGGACGATGTGTTCCAGGGGGTGGGCAAGGGCGCGCGCTGGCAGGACTATGCCGATCGCCTGATCGCGGGCTCCAGGAAAAAATAGGCCCCTCGGAAAACGGACAAAGCATGATGTTGAGCCTTCGCCCAGCGGCGGCATGCTAATCGCTACCTGCGCGGCGGAACAAACCGGACGACACTGGCAAGCGCTGTTGGCTTCGCTTTTTTCATTCAGAGCTGGGTGACGGCTGCCTTTTCTGCCTTGTGTGTGGCGTAGCGTTGCCACAGCAGTAATGTCATGCTGATGCAGGTGAGTACGGCACAGCCCAGGGCCAAGTGCCACAAAGAATCCCATAGCAAGGGTGCGAGCAGACCGGCGGCCAACGCCATCATGCTGTATTGCAGGAACATCTGGCAGGACGCGGCCAGCCCGGCATTGTCAGGAAAGGGCTGCAGCGCATGGCCCACGAGCAGCGGCATGGACAGCGCTACCGTAAAGGCGTAGGCCGCAATCGGCAGCAAATGGATCAGGCTGGGTGGCGCCCATGCGGCCAGCGCGAGGTTGAACACGTTGACGAAGAAAAATCCTGCATACGCAAGGTACATGGTGCGTTGCGTGCCCCAGCGTTTCACCAGTCGCGGCAGGTATAGAAAGCCAGCAATCAGCCCCACCATCATGGGGGTGAAGATCAGGTAGACGTCGGTGGGGGAACGCCCCAGCAAATGCGTCAAGAGATAGGGGGCCGCCGCCACATAGAGAAACAGGGCCGCCCAGTTGCAGGAATGAGCCATGGTCAGGCGCATGAACCAGGGTGAACCCAGCACAAACCGGTAGTTGCGCCATAGGCTGTCCAGGCGTATGGGTTGGCGTCGTTCCGGGGGCAGGGATTCAGGCAAGTTGCGCGCATAGACCAGCAGCATCACTACGCCCACTGCGCTGAGGAATGCAAACACGGCGCGCCAGCCCCACATCCACGTCAGCCAGCCCCCAAGCATTGGCAGGACGATGGTGCCGACTGATTGCACCAAGGTGGTCTGGGCAATCATCTTGTGTGCGGTCTCGCCACTGTGCAGATCCCGTATGACAGCGCGGCACAAGATGTGGCCCAGGCCTATCACCAGCCCCTGCACGGTGCGCAGAATCCACAGGTGCTCGATGCGGGTGGCCAACAGGCTCAGCAGCGAGGTCAGCACCAGCACGACCAGCCCGATGAGCAGTGGCTTGCGCCGTCCCCAGGCGTCGGAAAGCACCCCATGCCACAGGCACATGAAGGCATTGGCCACAAAGTACAGCGAGATGGTTTGCTGTACGGCGGTGGCAGAGGTGCCCAGATCCTGCTGCATGGACGTGATCGCGGGAAGCAGCATGTCCGACCACAGGATATTCAGCGCGCCCAGGCTGCCCAGCAACAGCATCGCTTGCAGGGAAGTGAGGTGCGCCAGGGGGTGTGCGCGGCTGGGCGTGGATGAAGGCGGCATGAGTGTCTCTACTTTGGCATGCTGAATGGGGTGGGCCTGATAGCTCTCGACCGAGAGGCCAGTGCGCGGCACGGGCGCCGTGGAAAAGGCTCAGGATTGAAGAGCCGGCGTGGAAGACTTCCTGCCGCGCCAGGGTTGGCGCGCCGGCAGCGACGCCATGACTTCGGCGCGCTGGGGTTCGGTCATTTTCTCCCAAAGGCCGATTTCCAGCGCCGTCCTGCCGCAACCCTGGCAGTACTTGCGATCAAGGTCCATGCGGCAGATGTTGATGCATGGGTTGGAGATGGAAACGGGTGGGATCATGATTTCGTTCGTGTGGTTGTCACTGATAGTGGCGGAAGTTTCAGCGATTGGGCCTGCGCGCTTCCCCGGCTTGGGCTCGAACCAGACGCGAGGAGGCGCGGAGCAGAAACCCTTCAGCGGGCAGCTGCAAGTTCCAGGTCAGGCAGACTTGCGTCATCGACGAGCGGCTTTGCGGCCCGCTTCATATCACGCTCATAGGTACGAGAACCGATCACCAGCAACCAGGCAGCAGCGATCCCGAACACCGGTGTCACGGCCAATGCCGTCTGCAGACCGAAAGCGTCGGACAGTATGCCCCCAATGAGCGGTCCAATCGCCATGCCGAACAGGTTCTGGGCCAACCCCAGGATCGACGCGCCAGTGGCGCGGAAGCCGGGGTGAACGACGTTCATGACAATGGCAGCAGAAGGACCGGCGGTACAGGTCGCAAAGAAGCCGCCAACGGCAAACAACGCGAACTGCGCCTGGTTGGAGAGCTGCACGCCCAGCAACGGCAGCCCGAACGCGGCGCCAAGGACGGCTGTCGAGATCAGGCACAGCACGCCCATCGAGATCACCCGGCCGCGCGGATTCCGCTTTCCGGCCTTGTCACACACGATGCCCCAGACCACGCTGCCAACTGCACCGGCCAGCACGATAAGCGCGGCGCGTACTCCTGCCTGGTCAGCCGGGACCCCATGCACACGATTCAGGAAACTCGGCAGCCAGGACCACATCGCCGACAGGACGATGAGTTGCAATGCGCTTCCGATGCACACCCACAGAAGTGTCGGCGACCGCTTCAGTGCCCCGAAGGCCGCACGGACGGCGCCGCCGGCAGACTGGCGCGAGGCGCCCTGGTTTTGCGTACCGACGTTGACCGTCTGGTAGTCGCGCACCTTGAAATAAAGCAGGCTCACCACGAGGCCAGGAATGCCGACCACGCCGAACGCCGCCTGCCAACCCCATTTCGCCGCGATGATGCCGCCGAGCGCGACGCCCAGCACGGAGCCCACGGAAGCGGCTGCCATGAAGCTGCCCATCAGCGCGCTGCGCATCCGATCGGGGAAGTGGGTCGCAATCAGTGCGGCGCCCACCGGACCGTAACCGGCCTCTCCGACGCCGACAACCGCCCGCGCCACCAGGAGCGAGCTGTAGTTGCGCGTGAACATGCACGAGATCGAGGCGATGCTCCACACGGTGGCCATCGTCACGATACTCTTGACGCGGCTCACGCGGTCGGCAACGAGCGACACCGGAAGCGCGCAGGCGGCAAGGACGACCGAGAGGACCGAGACCAGGGCGCCGAGCTGCTTGTCCGACAGGCCCCAATCCGCTTTCATGTACGGGAACAGCGAAACGATGACCTGACGATCGATGTAGTCGAAGAGCATCAGGCTGATGGTCATCGCGAAGGCGAACCACGCCTGGCGTGGCCCGAACAGGTAGCCGTCATTCGGCTTTGCGTTGGAAGTTGGGATATGCATGGTTTGTCTCCTTCGTTTTAAGAGTTCATGGGTCGCGTGGGACTCAGGCTGTCGGCAGCTGGTGTTCACGGAACTGCTCGCGCAGCCGGTTTTTCAGCATCTTCCCCGTGGCGCCCAGCGGAATGCTGTCGACGAATGCGACGTCGTCCGGCGTCCACCACTTGGCAATCTTGCCGTTGAAGAAGTCGAGAAGTTCATCGCGCGTCACGTCGGCGCCAGGTTTCCTGGTCACGACCAGCAGCGGGCGCTCGTCCCACTTCGGGTGCTTGACGCCGATGCACGCAGCCATCGCCACTGCCGGGTGGGCCATCGCGATGTTTTCGAGGTCGATCGATCCGATCCACTCGCCGCCGGACTTGATGACATCCTTGCTGCGGTCGGTGATCTGCATGAACCCGTCGGCATCGATCGTCGCGACGTCGCCCGTCGGGAACCAGCCATCGACGAGAGGATCACCGCCTTCGTTCTTGAAGTAGGCGGAAATGACCCAGGGACCGCGCACCATCAGATCGCCCGAAATCCGGCCGTCGCGGGGCAGTTCGCTGCCGTTCTCGCCCACGATCTTCATGTCGATGCCGTACAGCGATCGCCCCTGCTTCGCTTGAAGCGCACGGCGCTGCGCCGCGTCCAGGTTCGCATGCTTGCCCTTGAGCTGGCCCATCGCGCCCATCGGGCTCAGTTCGGTCATTCCCCAGGCGTGGATCACCTGGACGCCGTACTTGTCCTCGAAGGCATCCATCATGGCCGGCGGACAGGTCGATCCGCCGATGACGGTGCGCTTCATGGTGCTGAACTTCAGCTTGTTGTCGTCGACGTGCGTCAGCAAGCCCTGCCAGACGGTTGGCACGCCTGCCGACATGGTCACGCCTTCGGTTTCGAACAGCTCGTGCAGCGACTTGCCATCCAGCCATGGGCCGGGGAACACGAGCTTGGCGCCGACCATGCACGCCACATAGGGCAGGCCCCAGGCGTTGACGTGGAACATCGGCACGACCGGCAGGATCGTGTCGCGTCGAAGAGCAGTCGAGCGAGTCCGGCAATGCGGTGGCGTAGGTGTGCAGCACCGTGGATCGGTGGCTGTACAGCGCGCCCTTGGGGTTGCCGGTGGTGCCCGAGGTGTAGCACAGTGACGAGGCCGTGTTCTCGTCGAACACCGGCCACGTGAATTCCGGGGAATGCGCGGCTATCAGGTCTTCATAGCACAACAGGTTCGGTATCGTTGATGCCACCGGCATGAAATCCCGGCTGGTCATGGCAACAAAGGTCTTGATGGTTTTCAGGCGCGGGGCGATCGACTCGACCAGCGGCAGGAAGGTCAGGTCGAAGAACAGCACCTGGTCTTCGGCGTGCTCGGCGATCCACACGACCTGGTCCGGATGCAACCTGGGATTGAGCGTGTGCAGCACGGCGCCGGAACCCGACACCGCGTAGTACAGCTCCATGTGGCGGTAGCCGTTCCATGCGAGCGTCGCGACGCGATCGCCGAAGCGCACGCCCTTCGCGGCCAGCGCGTTGGCCATGCGGCGCGAGCGCTGGGCGAGGTCGCTGTACGTCTGGCGATGCAGGTCGCCTTCGACGCGGCGCGAGACGATTTCCTGCTCGCCGTGGTGACGCTCCGCATGGGTGAGGAGTGTCGAGATCAGCAGCGGCTGCTGCATCATGTTTGCGTTCATGGTGATTCCTGTTACCAGCGGGTGGATACGAACCGGCCGGTCACGGCCGCGTCGACGAGGTCGGGTGTTGCACCGAAGTGCCAGCCTTGGCCGAAGCCGCCGCCGAGCTTGACGTACTTGAAGCTGTTCGTCGCGATGTTGAGGTCGTGACTCCAGGTGCGCACCGGGTTCATGCCCATGCACGTGGAGTGGTAGATCTTTCCGCCGGCGTCTTCGATGATCTTGGCCTCGCCGTTGTCCCGGGCCATGTGGTACGAAGGCGTGTCGGTCTGGACCCACATGTGCACGTTCGGATTCACCTTCCGGCCTTTGATCAGGCCGGCGATCTGGCGAACCTCGTCGTACGTCAGGTGCGGGCAGCCGAAGACGACGATGTCCACCTTGTCGCTCTTCGCAGAGTCGAGCTTGCGGTAATACTCCCGCACGTCGTCCAACGTGATGATGTGCCTCTCGACGTTCGTCGGGACCTTGCCGCCGAAAGCAGCTTCCAGCGTCCGCGACTCGGGCAGGGTCGATCCGATGATGTGCAGCATCGGGTCGTTCATTCCCGCGGAGACGCAACCCGACAGGCACTTGCCGGCAGTCGGGCTCAGCAGCGGCGGCATGTTGACCACGGCCGGGATGCGGTTGCCACCCTTTTCGGCAATGACGGCGCCCAGGGCTGCCCAGTCCGCCGGATCGGTCATCTTTTCCTTGACCTCGTCGGTCAGTTCGACGACCACCTTCGCGAGCCGGTTTTCATCGAGCAGCATGCCGTACTTGGGCAGGTAGCCGGTATAGCCGGCATACACGGTGTTCACGGTGCTTTCCCGGTTGCTGCGCGCGCCGACGAAGGTGTTCAGATAGGCGGCGACGCTGGACTCGGAGGAGGCGCAGTATTCGCCGTATCTCGGCGTGCGGGTGGTGAGGTGCGAATTGCACGACTGCGACATGATCCAGCCATGCTTCTTCAGCGCGTCATGGCCGCGCACATAGCCGTCGTAGATGTCCTTGGGAAGCTTGTAGCTGCCGTCGCCCCACGAGAAGTTCCACGGGTAGCCTTCTTCCTCGTACTTGTCGATCTGGACGAGATACGGGTCGTTCAGGCAGATCGTCTTGCTCTCGTCGGCGACGCGGGCATCCTTGATCGCGATGAACTTGTCGTACAGCGGGCTGTGACCCATGTCGAAGGTCGAGAGGTCGGGATGCGACCGGTCCTTCATCTCTATCGGGCAGACGTTGAGGACGAAGGACAGCGGCACCATCTCCTCGGCGCCGACGGCTTTGCCGAAGTCCACCAGTTTTTCCAGCGCGAAGCGCCGTGCCTCGCCATACTTTCCATCGAGCATTTCCTGCTGGTTTCGATCGAGCTTCATATGTTCCTCGTGCGATTAAAGGGGGTTCGTTGAACGGGCCTCAGGTCCCGATCGCGGGTTCGTCCGCTTCACTGGTCGCGGGCGTTTGACCAGTGGCGACAGGCGTGGCCGCCGTGCTCCTGCTGGATGACTTGCACGTGATGGTGACGGTGGCTTCCTTGCCGACTTCGTCGGCGCGGATCTCCACCCAGTCCCCGGTGCGGATCTCCTGGAGGGGGTCGCCGTCGAGGCAGTCCACCGCGGGGAT
>CAVRNE010000059.1:0-87151 GCA_963722025.1 uncultured beta proteobacterium | reverse complement strand
GGCAGTGGTCAAGCAGGATCTTTTGCAAACGGTGCTCGAGCGTAAAGAAGCCGATGAAGACAGATACTGTGATGAAAAGGGGCTTTAGGCGAGAACGTCACCATCACGCTGGCGCTTTCTCTCCGGCGCGTGAACAGGAGGTTGCAGCGCCTTGAACTCGAGGACTAGAAGACAGCAAACCAGTGACGGCGCGGATATTGCAACCGTGCAGGAATACGCATTTCAAGTGAAACTCGTCGCTGTGGTGCGCGTACGTGCTGCGGACGAGGCCCACGCGCGCAAGGTCGTCCCTTCGGTTCTTGGCTCGCCAGGTACTGCTGAGATCAGACTTGTCAATGAGTCCAACAACGCACTTGGTTTGAACGCCACCGTCACTGTTGTTGATTTCTTTGCCAAAGGTGACTCTGCCGTGCTCCTCGAAAGGAAAGATAAGAAAGATAGGTGAAGAAGCTGACCTGCGTCGATCCTTCGAACCACGGTTAGCTTGAGGCGGCCTTCCCTCGCTAGTTTGCATTTGTTCCTAGCGGGACGAACCGGCGACGGACTAGACGCGGAAGTCCATTTACCGCGCGCGTCGCGCCCGTTTCCTGACGAGGCGCTGGTCTCGCTTCTCCCGCCATAAACCCACTTGGCATCAAATGGTCCAAAGTTGATTGCGGACGCACAACGTGCGGTATCGCCGCCATGCTTCAACGGCAAGATCCGCGCCGAGTGTCTGAATCGAACGCGCGGGCGGCAAATTCAACCAGATTGACCACCCCTTCACTGGCGATCGCAGAGGACAAAGCGTGGGTTGGAAATCATGTCCCACGTCTGCATCGATGTTGCTGTCGTGTCGCCTTCGCCAAGGTCATGCCTAGCGAGAAGAAGCGCAGCGCCTTTCTGAGGTCTGCGCTTAGTGCCCGGGTCATGGCCCAGAATGGCAACTTACTGGACCGCAAAAACCGGGGAAGTGCTATCCTGGCTCTAGACCTGGACGAAACGGCTGTGGTAGGATGGTATGGTGAGGAGGTCGATGATCTCTCCCTCGGCAAACGACGCGGTGAGAATTCGGAATAACTACTCTACGATGGATGGTCTGCTCGCGACCCTCGTCACTGGCTCGGCCTCGGCGCAAGGGGGGTAATGACTGCCATGGTACTGGGGGATAGGGGGCGCTCGCAGGCATGCAGGAATACCTATTCGAGGTGAGGCTGGTTGCTGTGGTGCTCGTGCGTGCCCAGAACGAAAGTCTTGCGGGTGAAGTCGTGAGTTCCGCCCTTGGATCGCCAAGCACTGAGGAGATCAGGCTGGCCAATGAAGCCGGTTTTCTAATGGGTAGGGAGGCGACTATCGTCGCCGTCAATTTCTCGGTTGATCAGAGTTCCACGAAGCTCATCGAGATCGATGGCAAAACAGTCGACTAGTGATTGTTGTGGGATGCTCGAGTGGTCTTCCGTCCAAAGATGGTTTGCTCGTCGATTTTCCCTCTCTGGTCTCGGTCCGCCCTTTGGTGCGATTTCTAGCAACGAGTTGGGTCGCGGGCACCGTCTGTCGCAGCGGCCCAGTCGGTTGCCAGCGGGCACAACACGTCTGACCCGAATCGATCTCAGCCACTACGATTTCCGGCTTCGTCCAGAGCAGAGCGATATCGGTTCTGCGCTCACGGCTCACGCGTTAGCACCTGTCTATCTCCTCGTGGCCCCGACACTAAGTCCGAGCGCCATTTCCGATATCTACGCCTTGCTTGATGCTATTTTTAAAGATAGGCATTCTGTACAATTCATTCGACGAGGCGATCCTTCAAGCCGAGGTTGGATTAATGGAGTCACAGTTGCGCAATGGCGAACACTACGCAAGAACAGGTACCAATGATCTGCGGCACGTGGGCCGCCAGAGAGCCGCGTAGCAGGTCAGACCCGAAGGCTATGAGAGTGCGCCGCTTATTGCTGCAAGTTGGATTTGTCTGGCTGCTTGCAACATCGACGCCTGTCGGGTTGTCCGCGCACGCACAAAACTACCCCGCGGGACCTGTGAAATTCATTACTCAGCTAGCGGCTGGCGGCGGGACCGACCCGGCCATGCGCATTGTCATCGACCATCTCGGCAAGATGTGGGGTCAGCAAACCACGCTGGTCAACCAACCGGGCGCCGGGGGCGCCATTGCTGTGCGCGCCGCTGCTTCTGCTACTCCCGACGGCTATACCTTGTACATGGCGATTGCGTCGACATTCATATCTCTGCCGGAACTGCAGCCCAGTCTTGCCTCTACTATAAGGGACTTTGTCCCGATCGGCTTCGTTGGTGAAGTGCCAATGGTGATCGCGGTTTCTCCTACTCTTCCATTAAATTCTCTACCTGAGTTGATTGCCTATTCACGCGCGCAACCGGGAGGGCTGAATGTGGCGATTCCCAACCGTGGGGGAATCCCACATTTAACCACCGAATTGTTTCGCGAACGCTCCAACGCGGAGCTGACATACGTCTTTTACCCAGGCAGTGCACAGGCGATGGGTGATGTGATCAGCGGTAGGGTACCGATGATCATCGAAGGCCTCGCCGGCCCCCTTGCTGGAGGGCAAGTCAAGCTGCTGGCAGTCGCATCATCTACGCGTTTAGTATCGCGTCCTAACCTCCCGACGGTGTCCGAAACTGTGCCTGGGTTCGCCGCGTCTGGGTGGTTCGTCATGGTCGCACCTCCCGGCACCCCCTCCTCGATCGTAAGGAAAGTGAGCGACGATTTGCGCGAAGTTCTCGCCCGCGCGGACGTCAAGCAGAAATTCGACGAGATAAGCGTCTCAACGCGTCCGATGTCGTCGGAGGAGCTCGGGGATTTCATTCGCAGCGAACAACAATTGTGGAAGCCTGTCATCAAGCAAATTGGCCTCGCGATGCAGTAATGTAGCGGAAGGGATTGTCCGGTAGCGCGACCATCGAATGGGCAACCTCGGTTTCCGATAGGAGCATCCGATGGCCGCTGGCATTTTTCGTTCAGAGAAATCGAAATGATCATCGATTTTCATCATCACTATACACCGCCCGAGCTGATGAGAACCGGCAAGGACGGATCTACCGTTCGCCTAGACGAGAAAGGAAATCCTAATTATCGCTTCAATGCTGAGCTCGCTGATCTTCCCGCGCATGTGCGGATGATGGATCGGGCGGGCATCGACGTGGCTGTGCTCTCCTGCGGCGAGGGTTTCGATCAGCCAAACCTTGCTACCTGCCGCCTGATTAACGACCGCATGTACCAAGCGGAACGGGATTATCCCGATCGTTTCATCGGCCTCGCGCACGTTCCGGCCCTAAATCCGCGAGAATCGGAACTCGAGCTGAAGCGCTGCGCCGTCAAGCTCGGTTTTCCCGGGTGGTCATTGCATCCGAGCTTCAGGGGGATTCGCTCGATTCGGAAGGCTTGCGCGCGTTTTGGAAGGCAGCCGCTGACCTTGGGCTCTACGTATTCATCCACCCTCTGCCGCGGGTCATCTCATGGGGGCAGATGGAAGCAGACGACCTCGGGCGGATGCTCGGCTGGGAATTTTCTCTAATGGTGGCAACAGTGCGGCTCATCAACAGCGGCCTTCTTGATGAGCTTAGCTCGTTAAATATTCAGATCTCGCATTTTGCCGGTGGTATCGGTCGATATCTTCCCCGCATTCGCGGTCTCCAGCAGCGAGAGAAAAGCGGCACCGCTTCAATTCCGCGGCATAACCGGCAGCCACAAAAGCCGTTCGATCACTATCTGCATCATCGATTGTTCTACGATTGTGCCGGATGGTCAGGTCCTGACGGAGCCGCGGAGCGGGGCGCCGAATGGGTTCGCACCGGACTAGCGGAGTTGCCGACGGCTCAGGTCGTATTTGCAACCGACTATCCTCAGGCCGTGCACGACGATGATGAGGTCGTTGCGTACGTCGATGCAGTCCGCGCACTTGGGACTGAAGGATGCGCTGTTCTAACCGGCGCTAATGCGAGCAGGCTTATTCCCCGTCTGAGCGAGCGGCTTGAGGCAAGAGCGGCCGAGTGAAGCACGCTAATTTAAGACCTGCTGTCATGACGTCTCGGTGGTGATCGACACTGTTGTTCGTTTCTAGCTGAACCCTTCTTCCCCGTTGCCAACCAAGTTATTCCAACGTTGCGCGCTCGCTCTCAAGAATGATATGACTAATTCAGTTGGAAAGTTTATGACACTTCGGCGTTAACACAGTCGCCACTTCGCGAGCGCATCCGATGAAATTCTGCACCACAGAACTGAGCGTTCGATTCTTGAGTGTGACGATTGCAATTGGCCAGGAACGAACAGGAAAATCGACCGGCAATACTTTGAGCGGGAACCGATCGATATTGAATTCGGAGGACTGAACCACTTTCTGCCCCAATAAAGTTGTTAGTGGCGAGCAGACTGAGCCGCTGGTAAGTGGAATAGGTTCTCACCCCGAGCCTCGGGCGTGCCACACGCTGCGTTTGAAAAGCTTCTTCGATAAGCGAACTGAAAATACTCTCATGCGGCAATAGCCAGGGTTCATCGACCAGCTCCGTAAGTTCAACCTTGCGACGACCTGCCCACCGGTTCTTTGCTCCCGACACAATGAAAGGCCGATCCTGATACAAAATCTCTATTTCTAAATCATCGTCCGCAACGGGCTTTGTTAGTCCTCCGATCAGGAAGTCCACGTTTCGGTCGCGCAACAGCCGAAATTGAAGCTGCATATTGTTCGCCGCATGCACGGATAGGAGGACGCGCGGATGGCGACCAGAGAAGCGGTCTGAGATTGCCAGAAGCAATCCGCACGCGATTGCCTCAGGACATCCGATCTGAATGTCCCCGCCATGGGGTCGGACAACAACTCGATGTCCTTGATACTTTGCCTGAGTTCATGGAATGCCCCAATGCCCCGTCTAAGCAGTGCTCGACCATAGGGGGTAATCTCCACGCCCTTCGGCGTACGATCGAGTAAGCGCACACCTACAGTGTGCTCGATCTCAGAAATGGCTTTTGATACAGAAGGTTGCGAAATCGAAAGGAATTCGGCGGCCTTTCCCATGCTGCCGGTTTCAGCCACCATCATGAAAATGTGCAGGTCGTGCAACTTGAGTTCGACGGCCGAGACGGTCATTCCATCTCATGAGTAGCATTTCGATGAGTGCGCCCCAGCCATAAGTAGACGGCTATGGGGGGCATTACAATACAGAATTAATGGTATTAAAATACCTCTCCCTAACGGGCTAAACCGAGCAATTCATACCGGTCGGCCCATAGATGCAGGGCTATAGCGGACATCAATACATAGAACTTGGCGCCTAGAACAATGATTGTAACTTGTGCGCTGCACCCAGCGTGTACATGAGTTCAAAATGACCCGGTTCCTTCCTGTCACCACACCGCTCTTGGCAGAAAGTCGCCATTTCACCTCCCGTCGGCGAAAAGTTCGACGGGGTGCACCATTTCTCAACGGATGGTCGGCAAGCGCTCTCGGTCATTTCGACCGCCTCCGAAAACAAAGATAGGGAAATTGAATAATGATCGAGGCCATTCAGCTCGAATTGCAGCCCCTCAATCGTGGAAGGCCAACGAGGTTTACTCCAGAAAGGATGCAGCAGGTCCGCAACCTCGTAGAGCGGGGAAAGAGTTGAGAAGAGATTGCCGACATTATCGGTGTGACAATCGGCTCGTTGCAAGTTACCTGCTCGAAATTGGGGATCAGCCTGCGGCGTCCCACTTTTGACACGGGCACGGGTTTGTTGCGGCGACAGCGGTCGCGCGCGTACCAAAGTGCCTCACCAACTCAATCGGGGCTACTGCCTGGAAATACGGGGTCGGAATGCGCAACGTGGCCTCGATCTGCCTTGGCCAAAATCGCCGGACAGACACAGGGAGCGCCGCCTGTGGGCGCTGGGTGTAGAGAATCGGACGACCGGCCGACCGCTGCGTTCGCCATCCGAATGGTGTACAAGAGCCAGGAACGATTGACTGACCTACCTATCCATGAGGAAATCATGGGTGAACTCGCCATGGAGGCAGAGATCCGGGGTATGGGAATCGGCGAACTCGTTGGGGCGCTCATTCTTGCAGTCGTCAAGAAGGATCTCTTGCAACTCGTTGGTGACGATTCCGATCCTCATACTGACTCGCGCGGCGGGGCGATGCCGATCCCTCAAACCGAGGAAACCGCAGATGCCCTACGGTTCGTGCCGGAGCGCCAGGCAGACAGTCGTGGAAGCCTCTAGAGAGCGGATTCCGATTGAACGGAACATATCCGGCGCTGGCAAGATAGTTGGCGCATTCCTGGGGGTGAAGCGATCGAGCAGGTCACCGAGGGCGTTCCAGAGGCTTGGACGGTGCGCGCGGCGAGCTTTCGCAGCAGGGTCTTGAGCTTGGCGAAGGCTTGCTCGATCGGATTTAGGTCGGGGCTGTAGGGCGGCAGGCAGACGAGCGTGGCGCCACGGGCCTGCGATCGCCGTCGCGCACGCCGGCGACCTTTGTGGCTGCCGAGATTGTCCAGGATGACGATGTCGCCGGGCCTCAGTGTCGGCGCGAGCACCTGCTCGACATAGGCGCGGAAGACGTCGCCGTTGATGGCGCCGTCGAACGACCAAGGGCGCGGTGATGCCGGTCGTGCGCAAGCCGGCGACGAAGGTGGTCGGTCTTCCAGTGCCCGTGCGGGACCGCGGCAACGCAGCCGCTGGCCGCGCGGCGCACCGGCCATAGCGCCGCGTCATGTTGGTGGTGGCCCAGGTCTCGTCGATGAAGACCAGCCGGTCGGGGTCTAAATGCGGTTGTGCTTTCATGACGACCCCCACGCTCACTTCGTTCGCTGCCCCCCGAGGGGGCGCTCAGTGCCCTTCGGGCGGCCGGGCGGGCACTGAATGAACAGGCGCGACGTGCTGCGCCAAGGCACCCTGGTGCTGTTGCTGGGCACGCAGCAGATCGCCCGCGGCGCCACCATCGTCGCGGTGCGCGTCTGGCCCGCGGCCGACTACACGCGCGTCACCATCGAATCCGACGGCCGCTCAGTTCGCAGCAACTGGTGGTCGGCAGCCCGCCGCGGCTGGCGGTCGATATCGAGGGCATCGAGCTCAACCCGGCATTGCGCGAGCTGGTCGGCCAAGATCAAGCCCGGCGACCCCTTCATCGACGGCATCCGCGCGGCGCAGTTCGCGCCGAGCGTGGTGCGCATGGTGTTCGACCTCAAGCAACCGGCCGCGCCCCAGGTGTTCTCGCTCGCGCCGGTGGCGGCCTACCAGCATCGGCTGGTGCTTGATCTCTATCCGGTCAAGGAAGTCGACCCGCTGGAGGCGCTGATCGCCGAGCGGCTGCGGGACCGGCCGGCCCCGCCGCCTGCGCCCGCGAGCGATCCGCTGGGCGACCTGATCGCAGCAGCAGATGCGGCCGCCCCAGGCCCGGCGCCGAGGCTGCGCCGCGCCGCCGCAGACGACCGACCGCATCATCATCGTCGCGCTCGACCCGGGCCACGGCGGCGAAGACCCGGGCGCGATCGGCCCGAACGGCACGCGCGAGAAGGACGTGGTGCTGCAGATCGCGCATCGGCTGCGCGATCGCATCAACGCGAGCAGCGTCAACGGCAACCCGATGCGCGCCTTTCTCACGCGCGATGCCGACTTCTTCGTGCCGCTGCACGTGCGCGTGCAGAAGGCCCGCCGCGTGCAGGCCGACCTGTTCGTGAGCATCCATGCCGATGCCTTCATCACGCCCGAGGCCCGCGGCGCCAGCGTGTTCGCGCTGAGCCAGAGCGGCGCTTCGAGCAGCGCCGCGCGCTGGATGGCCAACAAGGAAAACCAGGCCGACCTGGTCGGCGGCGTCAACGTCAGCACGCACGAGGCCCAGGTGCAGCGCGCCCTGCTGGACATGAGCACCACGGCGCAGATCAACGACAGCCTGAAGCTCGGCGGCGCGATGCTGGGCGAGATCCGCGGCATCGGCGCGCGGCTGCACAAGCCGCAGGTCGAGCAGGCCGGCTTCGCCGTGCTCAAGGCGCCCGACATCCCCAGCGTGCTGGTCGAGACCGCCTTCATCAGCAATCCCGAGGAAGAGCGCGGCTGCGCAGCGACGGCCTACCAGGAACAGCTGGCCGACGCGCTGATGCGCGGCATCCATCGCTACTTCGCGCAGAACCCGCCGCTCGCGCGCAGCCGGCCCCTCTAGCACCGCTCAGCTGGCGATATGCCGGTGTCGGCGCTGACTGCCACTGGCTTTCACGAATTCCTGCCCGGCTGTCCACCCGCGGGCCGACCGCCCCGGTGTGCTTCCTCGCCCCAGGAAACCCTCCTGCCTACAGTGAACTGACCGGCCTCGCAAGCAGGAGCCTGAAGCTCATGCGCCTGGCAATGAAACACAAGAGGAGTCAGATGAAAACCATTCGCGCGGCGCTTGTCGCCATCCTGATGGGCCTGACTGGCTGTGCCACCATGGACCGCCAGACCGCGGGTACTGTCGGCGGTGCCGTCGTGGGTGGAGAGTAGGTAACGCCGTGGTTGGCAGACCTGTGGGCACGATTGGCGGCGCCGCGGCCGGTGCCTACATCGGCAACCGCGCTACGGCCCCCGAGAACCGGCGCCGGTACTAAGTTCTGTGCGGTAGAGTCCTCGCGTCGCGGCAGGCGGTACCCGACGGGGGCCGAGATCGTCTCCTGCCTCGATGCCCCTGAGGTTCAGCAGCAAACTCATTGAGGCGCCTCAGGGAAGTATTCCCCCAGTGCCAGTTGCCCGTAGAGCATGCTGATCAATCCGGCCATTGCTTGTCGGCAAACGACTGCACCAGATAGTCGATCAACAGCCTGACCTTCGGCAGGACATGTTTGCGGGTCGGGTAGAGCGCGTAGATACCGAGTTCGAGCGACCGGTATTGCGGCAACACTTCGACGAGGTGACCGGACCGAAGATCGTCCGCGATCAAAAACGTCGGCTGAAGAATGATGCCCTGGTGCCCGAGGGCGGCCGCGCGGCATGTGTCACCGCTATTGCTTTGCATGCGCGGGGCAACTTTGACGTCGACCGCGCCTTCCGGGCCCTCAAATCTCCATGAGTCACCAGTCGCCAGCAAGGTGTAGGCGAGCACCTGGTGCTGGGCGAGTTCGGATGGGTGCTTGGGTGTGCCGTGCTCCTTCAGGTACTGCGGGGTTGCGCATAACACCATGCGCGTGGACGACAACTTGCGGCTGACCAGAGAGGAACTGGGCAATCGGGCGACGCGCACCGCCACGTCGAATCCCTCCTCGACGAGGTCCACCATCCGGTCGGACAACATCACCTCCAGTGACACGTTCGGATGCGCCGCCATGAACCCCGCCCACAAGCCAGCGAGATGCAACAGGCCGAATGACACCGGCGCGCTGACCTTGAGTACGCCCAGCGCCTGTCCGCTGCGCGCAGTCACTTCAGCCTCGGCCTCCGCGAGGCCGCCGAGCAGTTCCCGGCAGCGGGCGTAAAAGACCTCGCCTTCTTCGGTCAGGGAGAGCTTTCGGGTCGTTCGATGAAGCAGCCGCACGCCCAGCCTTGTTTCCAGGTCGGCTATTTGACGTGAGACCGCCGCCTTGGACATGGCCAGTGCGTCGGACGCGCCCACGAAGCTGCCGGCGTCCACCACCGCAGCGAAGGCCTGCATTTCCTGGAATCTGTCCATTGTTCCTTTTTCAAGACAATTAATCTCATGAATAGGCAGTTTATCTCTTTGCATCGGGACATTTAAAGTGCAGTTGTGGCGGCGGAAAACGCATCCGCAACATCCCGCCAACGTGGCTGGGGACACAGGCCTGACTCCATTGCCCAAGGAGACTGAAATGACAAATGCTTTTGTTCAACGCCTGCTAGCCCCCGGCTCCGGTTGGGGCCCGCTGGCCCTGCGCATCCCGGTGGGGCTGATCTTCATGGCGCATGGCGCCCAGAAATTGTTCGGCTCATTCGGTGGCTACGGCCTCGAAGGCACGGGCCAGTGGATGGGATCCATCGGTCTGGCACCCGGCTATCTGATGGCCTTGCTGGCCGGCAGCGCCGAATTCTTCGGTGGCCTGGCGCTGGTTTTGGGCCTGCTGGTCCGCCCGGCCGCCGCCGCACTGGCCTTTGCCATGCTGGTGGCGATCTTCGCCGTGCACATCGACAAGGGCCTGTTCGTCGCCAACAACGGCTACGAGTTCGGCCTGGCCCTGTTCGCCGTGGCCGTGTCGCTGGTGGTCAGCGGCGCCGGCCGCGCATCGCTGGACGCCGCGCTCGTGTCCAGGAGCACCCAGCGCTAACGTATGTGAATCGCTTTCAAGGAGAGCCAGATCATGGAACACCTGCCGAGTCTTTTCATTTCCCACGGCGCACCCACCTATGCGTTGGAGCCCGGCCTTGCCGGCGCCCAGCTGAACGCCCTGGGCCGGGTGCTTCCCCAACCGAAGGCCGTGCTCGTCGTGTCGCCGCACTGGATGACGCGGGAAGCGCAGGTCACGGGTGGCATCCGCCCGCGCACGATCCACGACTTCGGCGGCTTCGATCCCGCGCTTTACGACATGAGCTACCCCGCGGACGGCCATCCCGCTTTGGCGGAGCGCGCGGTGGAGTTGCTGCGTGCCGAAGGTTGGGCGGCCTCGGTTAACCATGATCGCGGACTGGACCACGGCGCCTGGGTCCCGCTGATGCACCTGTACCCGAACCACGATGTTCCCGTGATCCAGGCCTCGATGCCTTCCCGGCTCGACGCTGAGGGTGCATTCAAGTACGGGCGCGCCCTGGCACAGCTCGGGAAAGAGGGGGTGCTCGTGGTGGGCTCGGGCAGCCTCACGCACAACCTGTTCGAATTCCGCCAGGGAAGCGAATTGCAGGCCGACTATGCGAGTGCCTTCACGGCGTGGATACGCGAAGCAGTTCAGGCGGGTGACGAGGACAAACTGCTCGCGGCACTGGAAAACGCCCCGCATGCGGCGCGTGCGCATCCCACCACGGAACATTTCCTGCCGCTGCTCATTGCGATGGGTGCCGCACCCTCGGCCCTGCCGGCGACAGTTGTGCCGGGCGGGATCGTGCATGGCGTCCTCTCGATGGAGTCTTATGTGTTCGGGGCACAAGTGCAGCTGAATCTCGAGCAGGAACCGGCGGTTCACCATGCATGACTCCACGATCATCCAGCGCCCAGACGGGAAGACCGGCGAGCTGGTGCTGCTTTTCCACGGCGTCGGGTCTACCGCCAACGATCTCGTGCCGCTCGGCGCAACAGTGACCAATGCCATGCCCGAGGCGACGGTGGTGAGTGTGAACGCGCCGCACCCTTCGTCACTGGGCCGCGGGCGCGAGTGGTTCTCCGTCTTGGGCGTCACGGAACAAAGCCGCCCGGGTCGCGTGGCCCAGGCGATGGGTGCCTTCGTCGACGCCGTCGCCCATTGGCAGCGCAGAGGCGGGCGCCACGCCGGCGCGCACGACGCTGATCGGCTTTTCGCAGGGCGCGATCATGTCGCTGGAGGCGGCCCGGCTGGGGCCTGTGCTCGCCGGCAGGATCGTATCGATTGCGGGCAGGTTTTCTGCTGTCCCGCAGAACATACCCGCGTCCATCGTCTTTCATTTCATTCATGGCGCGCAGGACCCAGTGATCCCGGCGCAGCATGCCGTCGACGCAGCGCAGGAGCTTGGCCGACTGGGCGGGTCGGTGACGCTCGACGTCGTTCCCGCCCTCGGGCATGGGGTCGACGCAAGGGTCGCTTCCATCCTGGTCGAGCGGCTGAAGAACGGGTTGGCGCAACGACAAGGAGATTGACATGACCGGCATCACGCGCATCGCCATCGGCGAGGTGCACACACGGGTCTGCGTCGATGGCGGGCCTTCGCCCGCCATCGACGTGGAACTCGGCATCGGGCTCGCGCAACTGGGCCGTGGACCTTTCCGGCATGAGCCGCCGTCGGAACTGGAGCTGGAGTCCGCCATCGCTTTCGTCGAAGATGCCGTGATGCCGTTGGCCAAAGTGCTGCCGCCGTCGACGAAATTGGTCAGCTCGGACGCCATCGCTTCAAGACTGCTCGCGCTTGCGCAGCGCGCTCCTGGACAGGCTACGGGCGTACTCACACTGCAGCAGGTCGAGCACGTTTTCGGCGAGCTGGCAGCGGTCTCGCTGGGCCGCCCGTCTTCGTCGAGCGGGGTCCCCACGGACGGGCCATTCGTTTCATACGTCCTTATTCTTCGTGAGTTCATGCACCACCTGGCTTTCGGCGACATCAGCATCGAACAAGCGGCCACTCAAGTACGCTGAGTCGGACGCGTGGTACCGCCGAAGCGCCTGGCAGGGACAATCGCTACATGTCGAACCAACCTCTTCTGTCATGGCTGTTGATCGTTGTCGAGGTCAGCGCAACACTCGCCTTTGCCCTCTCGGGGCTCCTCGAGGCCGCCCGCAAACGCATGGATGCCGTCGGCGTCTGCCTTGTCGCTGGCCTCGCCGCCTTTGGGGGCGGCACATTGCGGGACCTGTTGCTCGACAGGCGGCCGTTCGTCTGGGTCGCGCACTCCGAGTGGCTGTGGGCTTTGCTGGCTTTGTGCGGTGTTGCCATGGCTTTCTTGCGCGCGCGCCATTTCGCGCCGACCGAAAGGGCGATGCAGTGGCCGGACGCCCTGGGGTTGGGCCTGTTCAGTGCCAGCGGAACGCAACTTGCGCTGGCCCAGGATCTGCCCGGCATCGTCGCCGTGCTGATGGGGGTGATTACCGCAACCTTCGGCGGTGTGCTGCGGGATATTGTCTGCAACGAAATCCCCACCGCCCTGCGCGACCATCGCCCTTACGCAGTCTGCGCATTCGCGGGCAGCTGGCTACTCGTTCTTGCGCAGCACGCGGGCGTTTCCCAGGAACTGGGGCTGGTGCTCGCAGCCGCCACGGCGAGTGGCTTGCGCTGCTTGGCGCTGATTACGGGGTACACGCTGCCACGATGGTCTTCGGGCAGCGACGTCGCATGAACGAAGGCCGACCCGGATTCGAGTCCCCTCGCTGCGTCGCGGCCGGCGTCAAATCTGCGCTCCTGGGCCGCGGCCAGGCATAAACCTCCGCAAGCCCGCCCCAACCACCGCGCGAAAGCGGGGACTGTGCAGGCAGGCTGCTCCTGCAAGACCGAGCAGGGCTCCGATCATCGTGACCATGCGCGCCTGCATGAGAATGGTGCCGATTGTCGGATTCGAACTGACGACCTACCGCTTACAAGGCGGTTGCTCTACCCCTGAGCTAAATCGGCGAGATGGCAATAATTCTAGACGTGCCCGAGGCCGGCGCTTTACTTCACGCGTTTGAGCGTCGGCCTGGGCCCGCCGGGTGGACGTGGCGGCTCACCGTCGGGACCGTTGTCAGGAGCCTGAGGCTCGGGCGTGACCAGTTGCACCACCTTGGGGTCGCCTTCGCCTTGCACACCGGCGGCGGGCACGCTGGACAGCGGCGAGCCCTTGGGCACTTCTTCGCCGACACCTGAGGACACGGGTACCGGAAAGGCCATGCCCTGCCCGTTCTCACGGGCGTAGATCGCAATCACGCGGCTGACCGGCACCATGATTTCGCGAGCCGAGCCGGCAAACCGGGCCTTGAACTCGATGAACTCGTTGCCGAGCTTGAGAGAACTGGTCGCGTCGAAGCTGATGTTCAGCACGATCTCCCCGTTTTTCACGTACTCGCGCGGCACCTGCACCGTGTCGTCGACCAATACCGCGATGTACGGGGTCAGGCCATTGTCCGTGCACCAGTCATACAGGGCACGGATCAGGTAAGGACGTGTGGACGTCGATTCGAGTGCATTCATCGTCAAGAAGACTGGCCATCAGTTGCCGCAGGCGCTCGGGGGTTTCATCTACTTGCGCATGACCTTTTCGGACGGCGTGAGCGCTTCGATGTACGCGGGGCGCGAGAAAATGCGCTCGGCGTACTTCAAGAGCGGCGCCGCATTCTTGGACAGCTCGATTCCATAGTAATCGAGGCGCCACAGCAGCGGGGCGATGGCGACGTCGAGCATCGAGAAATTCTCGCCCAGCATGTACTTGTTCTTGAGGAACACGGGCGCCAATTGTGTCAGGCGGTCGCGGATGTGGGAGCGGGCTTTTTCCAGCGCCTTTTCGTTGCTCTTGGCCGCGCGCGATTCGAGCGTGCTGACGTGCACGAACAGTTCCTTCTCGAAATTGAGCAGGAACAGGCGCACCCGGGCCCGGTCCACCGGATCGCCGGGCATCAGCTGCGGATGCGGAAAGCGCTCGTCGATGTACTCGTTGATGATGTTCGACTCATACAGGATCAGGTCGCGCTCGACCAGGATCGGCACCTGACCGTACGGGTTCATGACATTGATGTCTTCCGGCTTGTTGTACAAGTCAACGTCGCGGATCTCGAAGTCCATCCCCTTTTCGAACAGCACGAAGCGGCAGCGGTGAGAGAAAGGGCAGGTGGTTCCCGAATACAAGACCATCATGATGGCAGACTCCTTAAATCAAAAAAGAGTGGGCGCCTGAAGCAGCCCACTCCACAAGGACGCGTGTCCGGCACAGCCGGACCGCGTTTTCCTCCGTTAACGTATATCTTTCCAGAACGCCGCGTTCAGGCGCCAGGCGATGACCGTGAAGACGCCCAGGAACAGCAGCACCCAGACGCCGATGCGCACGCGCGAATTCTGCGCCGGTTCCGACATCCACTGCATGTAGCCCACCAGGTCGCCGACCGCCTCGTCGTACTGAAGAGGCGTCATCGTGCCCGGGCTGATCTGTTTCCAGCCCTTGAAGATCTTGACCTCGTGGCCGTGCTCCTGCCGGGTCTCGAACTGCGGTTCGCGATCGCCCTGCAGTTCCCACAACACGTGCGGCATACCCACGCTCGGGAAGGCCAGGTTGTTCCATCCGGTCGCCTTGGTCGGGTCGCGGTAATAGGTGCGCAGGTACGTGTAGAGGTAATCCGCGCCGGTGCCGCCATGGCCCGAACGCGAACGCGCGATCAGGGTCAGGTCGGGCGGATTGCCGCCGAACCAGTCTTTCGCCTGCTTCGGGTCGATCGCAGCCTTCATGGTCTCGCCGACCCTGTCGGTCGAAAACAGCAGGTTTTCCTTGATCTGCTGCTCGGACAGGCCGATGTCGCGCAGGCGGTTGTAGCGCATGAACGCGGCCGAGTGGCAATTCAGGCAGTAGTTGACGAACAGCTTGGCGCCGTTCTGCAGGGACGGCAGGTCGTTCAGGTTGGCGGGCGCCTTGTCCCAGGCGATGCCTTCGCTGGCCGCCTGGGCGCCGGTGGCGATACCCAGTGCCGCGATCAGGGTGAGGATGAGTTTTTTCATTGTTGTGGCTCCAGCTCTAGTGCGCGGCGAAAGTGATCCGCTCGGGCACGGGCTTGAATTCGCCCAGCCGGCTCCACCACGGCATCAGCAGGAAGAAACCAAAATAGAACAGCGTGCCGATCTGCGACACACGCTCGCCAATCGGGGACGGCGGCTGCACGCCCAGGTAGGCCAGCACGATGAAATCGACGACGAAGACGCCGTACACCCACTTGTGCCAGCCCGGACGGTAGCGGATGGACTTGACCGGGCTCTTGTCCAGCCACGGCAGGAAGAACAGGATGACGACGGCGCCGCCCATCACGAGCACGCCCCAGAACTTGGCGTCGATGCCTTGCAGGAAGCCGATGCCCGTGAAGCCGAAGGCGTTGAACATCCACAGGAATGCCACGGCGAGCAGGACCAGCAAGCCCTTGATCAGCGACGGGGCCGCTGTCTTGACCAGCACCCAGCCCACGGTCAGCAGCAGGATGGCGGACAGGGCGTACATCATCTGGGTGGTGATGGCGCGCAGCATCGAGTAGTACGGCGTGAAGTACCACACCGGGGCGATGTGCGCCGGTGTCTTCAGCGGATCGGCCGGGATGAAATTGTTGTACTCCAGGAAGTAGCCGCCGAGCTCGGGCGCGAAGAAGATGATGGCGGAAAAGACCATCAGGAATACCGCGACGCCGAAGATGTCGTGCACCGTGTAGTACGGGTGGAAAGGGATGCCGTCCAGCGGCTTGCCGTCGGCGTCCTTCGGGGCTTTGGGGCCCTTGATCTCGACGCCGTCGGGGTTGTTCGAGCCGACGTCGTGCAGCGCCAGGATGTGCGCCGCTATCAGGCCCAGCAGGACCAGCGGCACGGCGATGACGTGGAAAGAGAAGAAGCGGTTGAGGGTCGCGTCCGACACCACATAGTCGCCGCGCAGCCACTCGGACAGGTCCGGCCCGATGAACGGGATGGCGGAGAACAGGTTGATGATCACCTGGGCGCCCCAATAGGACATCTGGCCCCAGGGCAGCAGGTAGCCCATGAAGGCCTCGGCCATCAGCACCAGGAAGATCGCGCAGCCGAAGACCCAGACCAGCTCGCGCGGCTTGCGGTAGCTGCCGTAGATCAAGCCCCGGTACATGTGCAGGTAGACCACGACGAAGAAGGCCGACGCGCCCGTGGAGTGCATGTAGCGGATCAGCCAGCCCCAGGGCACGTCGCGCATGATGTACTCGACCGAGGCGAAGGCGGTGGCCGCATCCGGCTTGTAGTGCATCACCAGGAAGATGCCGGTGACGATCTGGATCACCAGCACCAGCAGCGCCAGCGAGCCGAAGAAGTACCAGAAGTTGAAGTTCTTCGGCGCGTAGTACTGCGACATGTGGTCCTTGTAGAAGGACCCAGCCGAAGGAAAGCGGTTATCGAACCAGTTGACGAGCTTGTCAGTCGCCGTGGCGTTGGGGGAAATTTCCTTGAATTCAGCCATGGTGGTGCTCAAGCCTTTTTGTCTTCACCGATCAGCAATCGGTTGTCCGAGAGATACATGTGCTCGGGCACTTCCAGGTTGTCCGGCGCCGGCTTGTTCTTGAACACGCGGCCGGCCACGTCGAACGTCGAGCCGTGGCAGGGGCACAGGAAGCCGCCGAGCCAGTCGTCGGGCAGCGAGGGCTGCGGGCCGGGCTGAAGCTTGTCGGACGGCGAGCAGCCCAGGTGCGAGCAGATGCCCACGCCGACCCAGATTTCGGGCTTGATCGAGCGGTACTGGTTCTTCGCGTATTCGGGCGTGGGGTAGGTTGTGCGGTCGGAATTGGGGTCCGCCAACTGGCCCTCGGTTTTCTTCAGCGACTCCAGCTGTTCGGGCGTGCGCCTCATGATCCACACCGGCTTGCCGCGCCATTCCACCGTGAGTTTCTCGCCCGGCTTCAGGGCCGAAATATCCACTTCCACCGGTGCACCGGCGGCCTTGGCCTTTTCGGAGGGCTGGAAGCTACTGACGAAGGGCACGGCGGTAAACGCGCCGCCCACCGCGCCTGCACAACCGGACGCAATCAGCCAAGTCCGTTTGCCGGCGTCCACTGGGGTGTCACTCATGGGGGTCCTCGAGGATGTCGCTTATTGGGGTCAACCCGCGATTGTAGCTGACCGTGTCAGGCGAATTCAACGCTTGAGCCACCCACAACTGCGCCCTTTGCCGCCATACTTGCCCCGTCAAACTGGAGCACAACCATGGCAATGCTGACAGAGTTCAAGGAGTTCGCGGTCAAGGGCAACGTCATCGATCTGGCCGTGGGCGTGATCATCGGCGCGGCTTTCGGCAAGATCGTCGATTCGGTGGTGGGCGACCTGATCATGCCGGTGGTGGGCGCGATTTTCGGCAAGCTCGATTTCTCCAACCTGTTCCTGGTGCTGGGCCAGGTGCCATCGGGCACGCCGATGACGCTGGACGCGCTGAAGAAGGCCGGGGTGCCGGTGTTCGCCTACGGCAACTTCATCACCGTCGCCGTCAACTTCGTGCTGCTGGCTTTCATCATTTTCCTGATGGTCAAGCAGTTCAACCGAATCCGGCGCGAGAGCCCTCCGCCGGCCGCCCCCACCGCGCCACCTGAAGACGTCGTGCTGCTGCGGGAGATCCGCGACAGCCTGCGCCGGCCCTAGGCAGCAGCCCGCTCAGCTGCCGCGCCACCCGGATCGCTTCGAGCAGGCTGGACGGGTCGGCCCTGCCCGTGCCTGCGATGTCGAAGGCCGTCCCGTGATCGGGACTGGTGCGCACCAGCGGCAGGCCCAGCGTGACGTTCACGCCCTTCTCCACGCCGAGGTACTTCACCGGGATCAGCCCCTGGTCGTGGTACATCGCAACCACCACGTCGAACTCGCCGGGATTGCCGCCACGCGCGCGGGCCCGCATGAACACCGTATCGGGCGCGAAGGGGCCGCTTGCGACAATGCCTTCGCTGCGCGCGGCCTCGACGGCGGGAATGATGGACTCGATCTCCTCCCGGCCGAACAGCCCCCCTTCGCCGGCATGGGGATTGAGGCCCGCTACACCGATACGCGGGGCGCGCCCCAATGCCCGGCCGACCGCCTCGTGCGTGATGCGCAGTGTCTCCAATACGTTCTGGAAGTTCACCGCCGCGATGGCGTCACGCAGCGACACGTGAATGCTGACCAGCACGGTGCGAAGTTCGTCGTTGGCCAGCATCATGCGCACCGGCATGTCCGCCACGCTCTTGCCAAGCCATGCGGCCGCTTCGGCTTGCAGCAGTTCCGTGTGGCCCGGGAACTGCACGCCCGCCGCCGCCAGCGCCTCCTTGTGCAATGGCGCAGTGACAAGCGCCGCAATGTCGCCGCGCAGGGCCGCGCGCGCGGCCCAGACAACGCATTCGGCCGCAGCCTTGCCGGCCGCGGCACTCACCTGGCCCCACGCGACTGGCTGGGACGGTGCGGCCACCTGCAGCACCGCGAGGCAACGCGGCGGGGCCGC
Source organism: uncultured beta proteobacterium (assembly GCA_963722025.1). GTDB lineage: Bacteria > Pseudomonadota > Gammaproteobacteria > Burkholderiales > Burkholderiaceae_C > Ramlibacter. The sequence goes on along the minus strand of CAVRNE010000059.1, from coordinate 68,442 downwards.
CAGTGCCTGCGCCGGCGATTCGATCAGTGCCACCGGGAGCTCGACATCATGGGCTCGGATTGCCTGCGCAGCCCTTCGCAACGTCGGCACGTCGCCGACGACGAAGCACCCCTTCGTTGCGTCCGGGTCATCCCGGAAGGCCTTGGCAATGATCTCAGGCCCGATCCCGGCCGCATCGCCCATGGTGATGGCTAAAGGGGAAGCGGTTCTGCGCTGCGCTCATGCCGGGTTGTCGATCTCGATGAATTGATGCTCTACGCCCAACTGCTGCGCGACATGCGCAGCCACCGCCGGAGCGCCATAGCGCTCGCTCGCGTGGTGCCCGCAGGCCAGGAAGGCAACGCCGCATTCGCGCGCATAGTGGGCTTGCGGCTCCGAAATCTCCCCCGTGATGAAGGCATCGGCGCCGGCGGCGATCGCCGATTCGAAATAGCCCTGGGCACCGCCGGTGCACCAGGCGATCCTGCCTATCTCGCGCTGCGCTCCCTCGACCAAGGCGACGCGCCGGCCAAGAACCTTCTCCACATGCAAGGCCAGCTCCTGGGCGCTTCCATAGCTGCCACCATCGGCACGCTGCCCCAGGAACCCGAGGTCCTGCTCGCCAAAGCGGGCGCTCGCCTGCAGGCCCAGCTTGAAGCCGAGCTGGGCGTTGTTGCCCAGCTCGGGATGGGCGTCCAGCGGCAAATGGTAGGCGAACAGGTTGATGTCGTGCGCGAGAAGCAGGGCCAGCCGCTGCTTCATCCAGCCGGTCACCCGGCCATCCTGGCCGCGCCAGAACAGCCCGTGGTGCACAAAGATGGCGTCGGCCTTCGCCTGCACCGCCGCCTCGATCAGGGCGCGGCTGGCGGTGACGCCCGAAACCAGTCGCCGCACATCTTCCTTGCCCTCCACCTGCAGCCCATTGGGCCCATAGTCCTTGAACCGTTCGGGTTGGAGCAGGCCGTCGAAGGCCTTCAGGAGCTGCTGTGCACTGGCCATGCGTGGAAGTAGTTGGGCTGAAAACTCCGATTGTCCGCCAAGCAAGGCCAGGGCCTGCCGCGCTGGCGGCGAGACGGCCGGGCTGATCCGGGGCTGGGTCCCTGCGTCTGCGGCTCGGGCGGGTCTACACTTGCGAAAACAACCTTTGGGTTCGCCCGGGACATCATGCGCCGCTATTGGCTGGTTTTTGCTCAAGCCGTCACCGTGTTGCTGGCGGCCTATTTCGTGGTCGCCACGCTTCAGCCCGAGTGGCTTGGCCGGACCGGTTCGGCTGTCGGCCGAGGCGTCGCGCTCGTAGAAGCACCCGCCGCGACGGTATCGGGTCCACCCCCCGCCGGCAGTTTCCGGCAAGCGGCACTGAAGGCCTCCGCCGCCGTGGTGAGCATCAACACCAGCAAGGCGCCCGAGCGCCATCCACAGGCCAACGATCCCTGGTTCCGGTTTTTCTTCGGCGACCCGGGCTCCCAGCCACAGGCCGGCCTGGGCAGCGGCGTGATCATCACGGGCGACGGCTACATCCTCACCAACAACCACGTGGTCGAGGGCGCCGACGATATCGAGGTCGTCCTCAACGACAGCCGCAAGGTGCGCGGCAAGGTGATCGGCACCGACCCCGACACCGACCTGGCCATCCTCAAGATATCGCTGGACCGCCTTCCGGTCATCACCCTGGGCAACTCGGACGCGCTGCAGGTGGGCGACCAGGTGCTGGCGATCGGCAACCCCTTCGGCGTGGGCCAGACCGTCACCAGCGGGATCGTCAGCGCGCTGGGGCGCAACCAGCTGGGCATCAACACCTTCGAGAACTTCATCCAGACCGATGCCGCCATCAACCCCGGCAACTCGGGCGGCGCGCTGGTTGACGTGAACGGCCAACTGATGGGGATCAACACGGCCATCTATTCCCGCTCGGGCGGCAACATGGGCATCGGCTTCGCCATTCCCGTATCCACGGCCAAACTGGTGCTCGAGGGCATCGTGAAGGACGGCGTGGTGCGCCGCGGCTGGATCGGCGTCGAGCCGGCCGACCTGTCGCCTGAACTCATGGAGACGTTCGGCGCCAAGGCCAAGCGCGGGGTGCTGATCACCGGCGTGCTGCAGAACGGGCCGGCGGCACAGGCCGGCATCCGCCCGGGCGACGTGATCGTGGAGGTGACGGGCAAGCAGATCGCCAACGTGTCCGAGCTGCTTTCGAGCGTCGCCGCGCTCAAGCCCGGTGCCCCTGCGAAATTCAGGGTCTTGCGCCGCGAGGAGCCGCTGGAGCTGAACGTGACGCCGGGCCTGCGGCCCAAGCCGCCAAGGCCGCCGCAGCGCTAGGACTGGTCGGCGGCGGCAGCGCCCTCCTCGGGCGCCTTGGTGTGCTTGATGAACAGCTGGGCCGCCCAGATGCCGACTTCATAGAGCAGGCACATAGGCACCGCCAGCGCCAGCTGCGACACCACGTCGGGCGGTGTGATCACCGCGGCGATGATGAAGGCCAGCACGACGAAATAGCCGCGAAACTGCTTGAGCTTCTCGATGCTCACCACGCCCAAACGCGCCAGCACGATCACCACGATAGGCACTTCGAATGCCAGGCCGAAGGCGATGAACATGGTCAGCACGAAGCTCAGGTAAGCCTCGATGTCAGGCGCGGCGGTGATGCTCTTGGGGGCGAAGCTCTGGATGAAGGAGAACACCTGCCCGAACACGAAGTAGTAGCAAAACCCCACGCCGATGAAGAACAGCAGCGTGCTGGAAATCACCAGCGGCAGCATCAGCTTCTTCTCGTGCGAGTACAGGCCCGGCGCCACGAAGGCCCACACCTGGTAGAGCACGACCGGCAGCGCGATCAGGAACGCCGCCATCAACAGGATCTTCAGCGGCACCAGGAAAGGCGAAATCACCGAGGTGGCGATCAGCGTCGCCCCCTTGGGCAAGTGAGCGACCAGCGGCGCCGCCAGGATGTCGTAGAGCGCGCCAGGGCCCGGGATAGAGGAACAGCACGGCCGCGACGACGCCCACGGCGATCATGGCCTTGATCAGCCGGTCGCGCAGCTCCACGAGGTGGGCGACGAAAGGCTGCTCGGTACCGGCGAGCTCGTCTTCTTTGTTCAGGTCGGACATTAGTTGAATTTATGCGGGCGGTATCGGGCCACCCGCGCCGCGCCCGAGAGCGCCTTCGTGCGGATGCCGTTGCGCGCCTTGTACCAGTTGGGCGTCGCGCCCTGCTTGATGCGCCACTTCTTCTTGGGATGGCGGTATTCGGGGTAGGAAATCGAAGGAGGCTCGGCAAGCGCCATAGGGCGCTGGTGTTGGCCGCGTCGGCGAGCTGTTTCTCGATCTCGCTGACGCCGCCATGGATGGAGCTTTCGACGTCGCGCGCCGCGCTTTCCACCGTCTCCTTCATCTTCTTGAGCTCTTCCAGCTCCATGGTCCGGCTGACCTCGGCTTTCACGTCGGCGACGTAGCGCTGGGCCTTGCCCAGCAGCGTGCCCACCGTGCGCGCCACCCTCGGGAGCTTTTCCGGCCCGATGACGATCAGCGCCACGGCGCCGATCACCAGAATCTTTTCTATGCCGAAGTCAATCATGCGCTGAAAGTCATGCGCTGAAAGCGATGTCCCATGCGCGGGCAGCCGCGGAACCGGCTTTGCCGGGCCGCTGGCTGCGCCCTGAGGGGGCGCCGCAGGCGCTTCGGGGGTGTTTCACTTCCTCAGCTCTTGTTCTTGGCTTCCACGTCGATCGTGGTCTTGTCGGTCGGGCCCGGCTGCGCGGTAGTGCTTACCTGGCTGGGGGGCACCGGCGTTTCGGGCGCCGCGCCATCCTTGACACCGTCCTTGAAACCCTTCACGGCGCCGCCGAGGTCAGAGCCGATGTTCTTGAGCTTCTTGGTGCCGAAAACGAGAACGATGATCAGCAGGACGATCAGCCAGTGCCAAATGGAAAATGAACCCATGGATTACTCCTAAACGAATGTGGTCGATTCTAGTCGGCAGGCGAAGTCCAGGCCCTGCCAGTGACCCCGGCAGGCCCTCAGCCTTTAAGCCAGGGCCGGGGACCACCCATGACGTGGATGTGCAGATGCTGGACTTCCTGCCCGCCCTCGCGGCCCGTGTTGATCACGACGCGAAAGCCTCCGTCCGGATAAGGCCGGCAACCTTCCTGGAGCGCCAGTTTGGGCGCCAGGCTCATCATGCGGCCCAGCAGCGCCTGGTGCTCCGGACCGGCCTGGGCCAGCGAGGCCATGTGTGCCTTGGGCACCATGAGGAAGTGCACCGGCGCCCACGGGTGGATGTCGTCGAACACGAGCATGTCATCGTCTTCGTACACCTTGCGCGAGGGGATCTTCCCCTCGATGATCTTGCAGAAAAGGCAGCTGGGATCGGCGGTTGTGCTCATGGCGTGATGGATGAGTATGTCAAGGTAGCCGGCCGTCGGTGAAGCGCAGCCAGCCGCGAATGCAGCGGTACAGGTACCACAGCAGGACGATGGTGTGGGCAATCGATGCCCGGCAGGAACAGCAGCAGGTACAAGGGCGAAGTCACGACCAGCCACAGCACGGTCCACCAGAACGTCGCGATCATGTAATTGTGATGGCTGACGTAGACGGAGTCGTTCTCATCCGCGCGCTTGATGTAGTTGATGATCAGCGCGATCACGGCCAGCATGCCCATGCTCGGCCACGCAATCGTGTGCATGGCGTACAGCACATGCATCACCGTGCGGTCGGCGGACGTCTTTGCTTCGAATTGGCGCGAAATCGGTCTCTGCCATCAGATTCCCCCTGCGTCCCGGCCCTGCTGCGCCTTGCGCAAGGCCTTCTCCTCGATGCCGCTGGTTCCCTCGCGGCGCTCGAGCTCAGCTATGACGTCGGCCGGCTTCAGCCCGTAGTGGGCCAAGCGCGATCATGGTATGGAACCACAGGTCGGCGACCTCGCCCACCAGCTTGCGGCTGGCATCCGCGCTCTGCCGCCCGGTCCACGTCCTTGGCCGCCATGACGACTTCGGTCGCCTCTTCCCCTATTTTCTTGAGGAAGGCGTCCGGGCCCTTGTGCAGCAGCTTCGCAACGTAGCTGGTCTCGGGGTCGCCGCCCTGGCCGGGCCTGCGGCTTTCGATGATTGCCGCCAGGCGCGCGAGCGCGTCGCTGGAAGAAGACACAGGGCTCATGGCATCACTTGTAGATGGATTGCGGATCTTTCAAGACAGGTTCCACGGCCTGCCAGGTCCCATCCTTGTAAACGTGGAAGAAACAGCTGTGACGGCCGGTGTGGCAGGCGATGGATGGCTCATGCCCGAGCTGCGTCACTTTCAGGAGCAATACGTCGTTGTCGCAGTCCATCCGGATTTCGTGCACGGTTTGCACATGGCCGGATTCCTCGCCCTTGAACCACAGCTTGCCGCGCGATCGGCTGAAGTAGACGGCGCGGCCGAGTTCGGCTGTCTTTTGCAAGGCTTCACGGTTCATCCAGGCGAACATGAGCACGTCGTTGCTGCCGACTTCCTGCGCAATGACCGGGATGAGGCCCTGCGCGTCCCACTTCACCTGATTGAGCCAGTCCATGGCCCTTATTGTGCCGGATGGCCCCGGCCGATTCACAGGCGCACGGCAATCCCGCGCTCGGCCATGCGGGCCTTGGCCTGGGCCACGGTGTATTCCCCGTAGTGGAAGATGCTGGCGGCGAGCACCGCGTCGGCACCGCCCTGCTGGATGCCATCCGCGAGATGGTCCAGGTTGCCGACCCCGCCCGAGGCGATCACGGGCACGGTGACAGCGTCGCTGACGGCGCGCGTGAGTTCAAGGTCGAATCCGGCCTTGGTGCCGTCGCGGTCCATGCTGGTGAGCAGGATCTCGCCGGCGCCGCGCCGAGTCATCTCCGTGGCCCATTGCACGGCGTCCATGCCGGTATTGCGGCGCCCGCCGTGGCTGTAGACATCCCATCCCGGGCCGCGCGCCTGAGCTTCCTGCGCACTGCGGCGCTTGGCATCGATGGCCACCACTATGCATTGCGCGCCGTATTTCCCGGACGCGGCAGAAATCACTTCAGGGTTGGCGATGGCCGCGGAGTTGAAGCTGGTCTTGTCGGCGCCCGCGTTGAGCAGCCGGCGCACGTCTTCGACCGTGCGTACGCCCCCGCCAACCGTCAAGGGGATAAAGACCTGCGAGGCCACTGCTTCGATGATGTGCAGGATCAGGTCGCGACCGTCGCTGGTGGCGGTGATGTCCAGGAAGGTGAGTTCATCGGCGCCTTGGTCGTTGTAACGCGCGGCGATTTCCACCGGGTCGCCGGCGTCGCGCAACTCCAGGAAGTTCACGCCCTTGACGACCCGCCCGCCGGTCACGTCCAGACAGGGAATGATTCGTTTGGCCAGCATGGCGATCGAGCGGAGCGCTGCGAGGCGGCTGCAGCCCCTGAGGGGCAGCGCATTCACGATGAAGCTGCTTCATTCTGCGAGTTCGTCGGCCTTGGCCTGGGCCTTGACGAAGTCGAGGTCGCCCGAATAGATGGCGCGCCCGCAGATCACGCCCTCGATGCCTTCGTCCTCCACGGCGCACAGCTTCTCGATGTCAGCCATGTTCGACAGGCCGCCGGAGGCGATGACGGGGATGTGCAGGGACTGCGCGAGCTTCACCGTGGCATCGATATTGATGCCGGTGAGCATGCCGTCGCGCCCGATATCGGTATAGATGATGGATTCGACGCCCCAGTCCTCGAACTTGCGCGCGAGGTCCACCACCTCATGGCCGGTGAGCTTGCTCCAGCCGTCGGTCGCCACCTTGCCGTCCTTGGCATCCAGGCCCACGATGATGTGGCCGCCAAAAGCAGTGCAGGCGTCCTTCAGGAAGCCGGGATTCTTGACGGCGGCCGTGCCGATGATGACGTAGCGCAGCCCGCCGTCGATGTACTTCTCGATCGTGTCCAGGTCGCGGATGCCGCCGCCCAATTGCACCGGGATGTCGTCGCCCACCGCCTTCAGGATGGACTTGATGGCAGAGAGATTCTGGGGCTTGCCCGCGAAGGCGCCGTTCAGGTCGACCAGATGCAGGCGCCGCGCGCCCTTGTCCAGCCAGGCCTTGGCCATCGCGGCCGGATCCTCGCCGAACGTCGTGGCCTGGCCCATGTCGCCTTGCTTGAGGCGCACGCAGTGGCCGTCTTTGATGTCAATCGCGGGAATGAGGAGCATAGAGAAGGATGGCGCGACCCAGCGTCAAGGGTTCCAGTGCAGGAAGTTTCGGTAAAGGGCGAGGCCTTGGTCTGCGCTTTTTTCGGGATGGAATTGGGTCGCGAAAATATTATCGCGTGCAATCGCTGAGGTAAAGCGCGTGCCGTAGTCCGTCTCCCCTACGCTGTGGCGCGCATCCGACGGCCTGGCGTAGTAGCTATGGACGAAATAGAAGTAGCTGGCGTCGGGAACGCCCTGCCATACGGGGTGCGCCACGGTCTGCAAGACCTGGTTCCAGCCCATCTGCGGCACCTTGAAGCGGCTGCCGTCGGGCTGCAGGCGGCCGGAGAGCTCGAATTTGAGCACTTCGCCCGGGATCAGGCCCAGGCCGTCGGTGGGGCCCTCATGGCTGCGGTCCAGCAGCATCTGCATGCCCACGCAGACACCGAACAAGGGCTTGGCCGCAGCCGCCTCCAGGACGGACTGCTGCAGGCCGGAATCGCGCAATTCGCGCATGCAATCAGGCATGGCGCCCTGGCCGGGCAGGACGATCCGTTCGGCGGCCCGCACGTCTTCGGGACGCGCGGTCACCACCACGTTGAAGCCGCTGCCCTGGGCCACGTGCATGACGGCCTGGGCCACCGAGCGCAGGTTGCCCATGCCGTAATCGACGACTGCTACAGTTTTCATAGCGACCCGCGGGTTGCGATCAGAGCGATCCCTTGGTCGAGGGAATGGTACCGGCACTGCGCGGATCGAGCTCCAGCGCGACGCGCAGGGCGCGGGCGAAGGCCTTGAACACGGTTTCGCATTGATGGTGGGCGTTCTCGCCGCGCAGGTTGTCGATGTGCAGCGTGACGAAGGCGTGATTGGCGAAGCCCTGGAAGAATTCATGCGCCAGCTGGCTGTCGAATGTGCCGATCATGCCGCTCTTGAAGGGCACGTTCATGATCAGGCCGGGACGCCCGGAGAAATCGATGACCACGCGCGAAAGCGCCTCGTCCAGGGGCACATAGGCATGGCCGTAACGGCGGATGCCCTTCTTGTCCCCCACCGCCTTGTAGACCGCCTGGCCCAGCGTGATGCCGACGTCTTCGACCGTGTGGTGGCCGTCGATGTGCAGGTCGCCCGTTGCCTGTATGTCCAGGTCGATCAGGCCATGCCGGGCGATCTGGTCCAGCATGTGGTCGAAAAAGCCTATGCCCGTGGCGAGCTTCGCCTGGCCGGTGCCGTCCAGGTCGACCCGGACGGTGATCTTCGTTTCCGCGGTGTTGCGCTCAACCTCCGCTTGTCGGTGGTTGCTCACATTGACCTCCGCTTGTCGGTGGTGCTCATGATGCTTTGGGCGGTGCGGTCGGTCATAGGGAGGCTTGCAGGGCCGCCAGCATCTGCGCGTTCTCGTCGGCCGTTCCGACGGTCAGGCGCAGGCAGTTGGCCAGCAATGGATGCATTTTAGAAACGTTCTTGACCAGCACGCCACGGGATTTCATGCCGTCGAAGGTGTTTTGGGCGTCGCGGAACGCGCACCAGGATCATGTTGGCGTCGCTGGTCCAGCTTTTCACGCCCGGCAGGCCGGCCAGCGCCGCCTGAATGCGAGCGCGCTCCTCGCGCAGGTTTTTCGCCTGCGCCGCGAACACCGATTCGTGCTCCAGCGCGAACAACGCGGTTTCGCAGTTGAGCACGCTGATGTTGTAGGGCGGGCGCACCTTGTCGATTTCCGCGACCAGCGCCTTCGGGCCGATCATGTAGCCGATCCGGGCGCCGGCCAGGCCGAACTTGCTCAAGGTGCGCATCAGCAGCACATGGCTGTGGCCGGCGACGCGGTCGATGTAACTGCGGCTTGCGAACGGCTGGTAAGCCTCGTCGATCACCACCAGGCCAGGCGCGGCCTCGATGATGGCGTCGATCACGCGGTCATCCCAGAGGTTGGCGGTCGGGTTGTTCGGGTAGGCGATGTAGATGATCGACGGGCGGTGTTCGGCGATGGCGCCCAGCATCGCGGCCTCGTCCAATTCGAAATCCGGCGTCAGCGGCACCCCGACGAATTTCAACCCTTGAAGCTTGGCGCTCATCTCGTACATCACGAAGCCGGGCACCGGCGCCAGGATGGAAGCACCGGGCACGTCGCAGGCCATGGCGATCAGCGAGATCAGCTCGTCCGAGCCGTTGCCCAGCATGATGTCGAAGCCCTCGGGCATCCGGGCGTACGCGGCCAGGGCACGGCGCAGTTCGTTGACCCGGTCGCCGGGGTAGCGGTTCAGCGCCAGCGCGCCCAGCCGCCCGCCCAGCTCGGCCTGCAATTGCGGCGACAGGCGGTGCGGGTTCTCCATGGCATCGAGCTTGATCATTCCGGCCGAAGGCTGGATGGCATAGCCATGCATGGACTGCACGTCCTGGCGTATCAATTTCTTCAGGTCGCGCGCGCTCATCGCTTCATCCTCATTTCCGCCGCCCGGGCGTGGGCCTGCAGCCCCTCGCCATAGGCCAATTCGGCAGCAATCGCACCGAGCTTCCCGGCCCCCGCCTCGCTGACCTCGATCAGGCTGCTGCGCTTCTGGAAGTCATACACGCCCAGCGGACTGGAGAAGCGCGCGGTGCTGCTGGTGGGCAGCACGTGGTTGGGGCCGGCGCAATAGTCGCCCAGGGATTCGCTGGTGAAGGCACCCAGGAAAATCGCGCCGGCATGCTTGAGGAGCGGCTCCCACCTGTGCGGGTCGCGGCTGGCGATCTCCAGGTGCTCCGGCGCGATGCGGTTGCTGATTTCGCAGGCCTCTTCCATGCTGCGCGTGCGGATCAGGGCGCCGCGACCATTGAGCGACTTGGCGATGATCTCGGCGCGCGGCATTTCGGGCAGCAGCCGATCGATCTCGGCTTGCACCTTGTCGATGTACGCGGCGTCGGGGCACAGCAGGATGCTTTGCGCCAGCTCGTCGTGCTCGGCCTGCGAGAACAGGTCCATCGCCACCCAGTCGGGTGGCGTGCTGCCGTCGGCCAGCACCAGGATCTCGCTGGGGCCGGCGATCATGTCGATGCCGACGATGCCGAACACCCGGCGCTTGGCGCTCGCCACATAGGCATTGCCCGGCCCGGTGATCTTGTCGACGCGCGGCACCGACGCGGTGCCGTAGGCCAGCGCGGCAATCGCCTGCGCCCCACCGATGGTGAACACCCGGCTCACGCCCGCCACATGCGCCGCCGCCAGCACCAGCGCGTTCTTTTCCCCGCGCGGCGTCGGCACCACCATGATGATTTCGCCGACACCGGCCACCTGGGCCGGGATCGCATTCATCAGCACCGACGATGGATAGGCGGCCTTGCCGCCGGGCACATAGATGCCCACGCGATCCAGGGGCGTCACCTTCTGGCCCAGCAAACTCCCGTCGGCGTCCCGATAGCTCCAGCTTTCGCCGCAGGCCTTCTTTTGCGCCTCGTGGTAGCTGCGGACCCGTCCGGCCGCGGCCTGCAGCGCATCGCGCTGCGCCGCGGGCAAACCCTCGAACGCGGCCTTGAGTTCGGCCTGCGTCAGTTCAAGCTGCGCCAGCGCGGACGCTGCAAGCGCGTCGAAGCGGTTGGTGTAGTCCAGGACCGCCGCGTCACCGCGCTGCTGCACATCGGCCAGGATTTCAGCGACACGCTGCTCGACCTGCGCATCGGTTTCGGCCGACCAGTGCAGCCGTTCGCGGAACGCGGCTTCGAATCCGGCGTCGGCGGTGGACAGGCGGGCGGGCTTGGCGGTCCAGTCCATGGCTCAGTTCTTTGCTATGGCGCCCGCGAACGCATCGATGACGCGGCGGATCGCTTCCTGTTTGAGCTTGAGCGCGGCCTGGTTCACCACCAGGCGCGAGCTGATGTCCATGATGCGCTCGACCTCGACCAGGTGGTTGGCCTTGAGGGTGCCGCCGGTGGACACCAGGTCGACGATGGCATCGGCCAGGCCCGTGAGCGGCGCCAGTTCCATGCTGCCATACAGCTTGATCAGGTCCACGTGCACGCCTTTGGCGGCGAAGAACTCGCGCGCGATGTTCACGTACTTGGTGGCGACGCGTCAGGCGCGATCCCTGCTTGACCGCACTGGCGTAGTCGAAGTCGGCGCGCACCGCGACGCTGACGCGGCACTTGGCGATCCGCAGGTCCAGCGGCTGGTACAGGCCGGCGCCACGACCCCAATCGGCGCCGTGCTCGATCAACATGTCGAGCCCGGTCACGCCCAGGTCGGCGCCGCCGTATTGCACATAGGTGGGCACGTCGCTGGCGCGCACGATCACCACGCGCACGTCGGGCTGGCTGGTGGCCAGGATCAGCTTGCGCGATTTCTCCGGGTCTTCCAGCACCTCGATGCCGGCGGCCTTGAGCAGCGGCAGGGTCTCGTCGAAGATGCGTCCCTTGGACAGGGCCAGTGTGATCACAGCGTCTGGAGCGCCTCCGGGGCACGGTCACGCGTTCTGATGTCTGCGCGCCGATGCCGCGCAGCTTGGCTTCCATCTGGTCGTAGCCGCGATCCAGGTGGTAGATGCGGTCCACCAGTGTCTCGCCCTCGGCCACCAGGCCGGCGATCACCAGGCTGGCCGAGGCGCGCAGGTCGGTCGCCATCACCGTGGCGCCCGAGAGCTTCTCGACGCCTTCGATGACCGCGAACTTCCCGTCGACCTGGATCCTGGCGCCCAGGCGCACCAGTTCGTTCACGTGCATGAAGCGGTTCTCGAAGATGGTTTCGGTGACCTTGGACGGGCCCTCGCCGATCGCGTTGAGCGACCATGAACTGGGCCTGCATGTCGGTCGGAAAGCCCGGGTATTCGGTGGTGCGGAAGCTCTGCGCCGTCAGGCGGCCCTGCGAACGCACGTGGATGCCATCCTCGATCGCGGCCACCGTGGCGCCGGCCGCGCGCAGCTTTTCGATCACCGCATCCAGGTGGTCGGCGCGGCCATGCCGCAGCACGACGTCGCCGCCGGTCGCCGCAACCGCGCACAGGAAAGTGCCGGCCTCGATGCGGTCGGCCACCACCTGGTGGGTGCAGCCGCCGAGTTTTTCGACGCCCTTGATGCGTGATGCGGCTGGTGCCATGGCCTTCGATGCTTCGCGCCCATCTTGATCAGCATTTCGGCCAGGTCGCTGATTTCAGGCTCCTGCGCCGCGTTCTCCAGCACCGTTTCGCCCTCGGCCAGCGCGGCGGCCATCAGGAAGTTCTCGGTGCCCGTCACCGTGACCATGTCGGTGCGTGATGCTGGCGCCCTTGCAGCCTGCTCCGTCCCTTGGGAAGCTTGGCGATCATGTAGCCGTGTTCGACCACGATCTCGGCGCCCATGGCCTGCAGGCCCTTGATGTGCTGGTCCACCGGCCGCGAGCCGATGGCGCAGCCGCCGGGCAGCGAAACCGTGGCTTCGCCGAAGCGGGCCAGCAGCGGGCCGAGCGCCAGCACCGAGGCGCGCATGGTCTTGACCAGCTCGTAGGGCGCTTCGGGTGAGCTCAGCCTGGCCGAATCGATGCGCACGGTGCCGTTCTCATCGCGCTCGACCGTCACGCCCATGTTGCGAATCAGCTTGAGCATGGTCGCGACGTCCTGCAGGCGCGGCACGTTCTGCAGCACCACCGGCTGGTCGGTCAGCAGTGCGGCGCAAAGTTCGGGCAGCGCGGCGTTCTTGGCGCCGGAAATCCGGACCTCGCCGTGGAGCTGGCGGCCCCCGCGAATCAACAGCTTGTCCATGATGCTTCAGTGTGGTTGCGCCGCCCATTCGGCCGGCGTGTAGGTCTTCATCGAGAGCGCATGCACCTCGTCGGTATGCATTCTCGCACCCAGCGTCGCGTAGACGCGCTGGTGGCGCTGGATCAGCGCGCTTGCCTGCGAATTCGGCCGAGACGATGACGGCCTGCCAGTGGCGGCCGTCGCCCTCGACCTCGAGGTGCTCGCAGGCAAGGCCGGCGGCGATGATGGTTTGGAGTTCTTCGGCGGTCATGAAGTCGGACGTGGGCCTTCAGCCTCGGATCTTGTAGCCGATGCGCAGCAGGTGCACGGCGATGGCGCTGACGGCCAGCATGGCCGCGGCCGACGATGCCCAGGCTGAGCCAGGGCGAGACGTCGCTGACGCCGAAAAAGCCGTAGCGGAAGCCATCGATCATGTAGAAGAACGGGTTGAGGTGGCTCACCCGCTGCCAGAACGGCGGCAGCGAATGGATGGAATAGAACACGCCGGACAGGAAGGTCATCGGCATGATCAGGAAGTTCTGGAACGCCGCCATCTGGTCGAATTTCTCGGCCCACAGGCCGGCGATCAGGCCCAGGGCGCCCAGCATGGCGGCGCCCAGCACCGCAAACACCAGGATCCACAGCGGGGCGACGAAGCCGGGCTGCCCGAACAGCGCCGTGACCGCGAACACGCCCAGCCCCACGGCCAGGCCGCGCGCGATCGGACGAACCCACGTAGGCGAAAAACCAGCTCCAGTGCGACAGCGGCGTGAGCAGCACGAACACCAGGCTGCCCATGATCTTGCTCTGGATCAGCGAGGACGAGCTGTTGGCGAAGGCGTTCTGCAGCACGCTCATCATCACCAGGCCCGGCACCAGGAAGGCGGTGTAGCTGACCTGTGTCGTAGACCTTGACGTGGTCCTCCAGCACGTGGCCGAAGATCAGCAGGTACAGCACCGCCGTGAGCACGGGCGCCGCCGACGGTCTGGAAGCCGACCTTCCAGAAGCGCAGCGTCTTCCTTGTAGAGCAGGGTGCGCCAGCCCGATGCGCCCGATCATCATGCGCGCCGACCTCCACGGGGCGGCTCTGCATCGCCCGTGCGACATGACGTCCATGAACACGTCCTCCAGGTCCGCCTTGCGCATCTCCACGTCTTCCACCCGCAGGCCCGCCTGCGCGGATGACGGCCAGGTAGCTGCTCGATCTCGTGGGCGTCGTGCGCCGGCAGCTGCACGATGCGGCCCGTGACGCGGGCCTTGCCTGCGAATTCCGGCGGCAGCGCGCCGTCGATCTTGAAGCGCAGCACGTTGCTGGAGGCCGCCTTGCAGCAGCTCGCTGGTGCGCTCCAGCGCCACCACCCGGCCCGCTTGAGCATGGCGATGCGACCGCACAGGGCCTCGGCCTCTTCCAGGTAGTGGGTGGTCAGCAGCACGGTGTGGCCCTGCTTGTTCAGCCGGCGATGAACTGCCACAGGGTCTGGCGCAGCTCGACGTCGACGCCGGCCGTGGGCTCGTCCAGCACGATCACCGGCGGCTTGTGCACCAGCGCCTGCGCCACCAGCACGCGCCGCTTCATGCCGCCGGAGAGCTGGCGCATGTTGGCATCCGGCCTTGTCGGCCAGGCCCAGGCTTTCGCAGCAGCTCGTCGATCCAGGCGTCGTTGTTCTTGACGCCGAAGTAGCCCGACTGGATGCGCAGCGCCTCGCGCACGTTGAAGAAGGGATCGAACACCAGCTCCTGCGGCACCACGCCGAGCTGCCGGCGCGCCTGGCGCGTAGTCGGCCTGCACGTCGAGGCCGTGCACGCTGACCCGGCCGGAAGTCGGCCGGGACGAGGCCGGCCAGCATGCTGATCAGGGTGGTCTTGCCCGCGCCGTTGGGCCCGAGCAGGCCGAAGAACTCGCCCTCCTCGATGTCGAAGGCTCGACGCCGTCCAGGGCCTTGAGCGAGCCACCGCGGGCGGAAGGGTAGAGTCTTGGAAACGGACTGGAAGGAGATCGCGGGCATGGGAAGCCCACGATTTTAGCGACCATGGCCGTCGGCCGCTGCCGCAGGGCTTACAGCGCCTACGGCGCGGCCGGCAGGAGCTGGGCCACGCCGTACAGCGTCGGCGAGGTCGCGCAGCCGCGGCGGCATGCGGCTCACCGAGAAGCTCTTGCCCAGTGCCATGGCCTCGCGCCGGCACTCGAGCAGCACCGCCAGCGCCGACGAATCGAACTGCGACGAGCGCGCTCGCGTCGGCCACCACGGCCGACTCCGGCTGCGCGCGCAGGGCCTGCGCCAGCATGCGGCATGCAGGCCGGCGCCTGGTCGTGCGTGATTTCGGCTGGCAGGACCAGCATCGGGCTCGCGCCTCAGCCCTTCTTGGCGTTGCGACTTGTTGCGCTCGGTCAGCGTGGCGATCAGGCCGTCCATGCCCTTGGCGTTGATCTCGCTGCGCGAACTGGCTGCGGTAGGTCTCCACCAGCCACACGCCCAGCACGTTCAGGTTGTAGATCTTCCAGCCTGCGCCCTGGCCCGGCGTTTTCTCGAGCCGGTAGTCCAGCTGGATCGGGTCGCCGCGGCCGCGGACTTCGGTGCGCACCAGCACTTCGGTGTCGTTGCGGCGAGCCGCGCTGCGGCTTGAGGCTGATCGTCTGGTCGGTGACCTGCTGCAAGCGCGCCCGAATAGGTGCGCACCAGCAGGATCTTGAATTCGTCCTGCAAGCGCTTTTGCTGCTCCGGCGTGGCCTGGCGCCAGGCCGGGCCCACGGCGGACGCGGTCATGCGCTGGAAGTTCACGTTGGGCATGATCTTGCTGTCGACCAGCGCGATGATCTTGGAGATGTCGCCTGCCTTGATGGACTTGTCCGCCTTGATCGTCGCAAGCACATCGTCCGACAGGCGCTTGATCATTGCATCGGGCGCTTCGTCGGCGGCTTGCGCCAGCGGCGCGAGGCCACCGAATGCAGCCATGACAGCCACGGCGGCAGCACAGTTGAACCAGAAGACGTCTCTTCATTCATTTCCCTTTCGTGCGGATACGTCCCGCGATCGTCGTTGGAACACCGGCCAATGGCCGGGTTCCGGAGGCCTTCACGGCCCTTGAAACAGTATGCAACCCAGTTAACGCGCGGGCGCGGGTGCCGGTGCACCGGGATTGCCCGGCGCGTCCTGCGCGGGAGCGCCGGGCTAGGGCGGTTCGCCGTCCTCTGGGTCCTGTCCGGCATCCTGCGGCTCCTTTCCGCCGTCGTCGGCGGGTTGCCTCGTAGATCTCGGCGCGCCGCCTTTGCAGATAGGCGTCGCGGGTGAAGCTGTATTTGTCCAGCGCCGCCTCGTCCAGGACTGAGCTGGCGCGCAGCAAGTTGTGACCGGACGTCCACCGCGCGCAGCACGACCAGCGCGCCTTGCGAGCCCCAGGGGTCCACGTGGTGCACGGGGTCGGCCCTGCGGTCCAGCGGCAAGGCGATCGTATCGCGCAGGGTGGAGGGACCGAAAAACGGCAGCACCAGGTACGGCCCGGCGCGGCATGCCCCAGCGCCCCAGGGTCTGGCCGAAGTCTTCCCTGTGGCGGTCGATGTCGAATTCGCTGGCGATGTCGAAGATGCCCCCGAGGCCGAAGAAGGTGTTGAGTTGCACCCGCGTGAAGTTGTCGGCGGCGTCCTGCATCTTCAACTGCAGCACGCTGTTGACGAACGACCATACGTCGGTCAGGTTGCCGAAGAAATTGCTGACGCCGGTGCGCACCAGGGGTGGCACGGTCTCCCTGTAGATGGTCGCGCCGGGCTTGAGGACGACGGCATCGAACACATCGTTGAACTTCATGACCTGGCGGTTGACCGGCTCGAAGGGGTCGCGCGCCACGGCGGTGGGACCGGTGGCGCAACCACCGAGCGCGACCAGGATGCCGGCCAGGCAGGCGAACATGGCCCACAGCCGCGCCGCGCTCGCAGCGGAGATTGGTGAAGTCGGTGTCATTTTTTCGGAGCAGTCCCTGCAGAACTCGCGCCGTCCGCCGCCTTGTTGTAGAGGAACTGGCCGATCAGGTTTTCCAGCACCACCGCGGACTGCGTGCTGGTGATGGTATCGCCGGCGGCGATGGTTCTTCTCGTCGGCGCCCGGCTTCGATGCCGATGTATTGCTCGCCGAGCAGGCCGCTGGTCAGGATCTTCAGCGAGCTGTCCTTGGGAAATGCGTAGCGGTTTTCCAGGGCCAGCGTCACGCGGGCCTGGAAGGACTTGTCGTCGAAGCCGATCGACTCGACCCGGCCGACCACCACGCCGGCGCTCTTGACGGCCGCCTGGGGCTTGAGGCCGCCGATGTTGTCGAACTTGCGCAATCACCCGGTAGGTCGGCTGGAAGCTCAGGGACAGCAGGTTGGCGGACTGCAGCGCCAGAAAGAGCAAGCGCCGCCGCGCCGATCAGCACGAACAGGCCCACCCAGACATCGTTTTTGGAGCGTTCCATTGCTTCTTCCTCTAGATACTGAACATCATGGCGGTGAGGATGAAGTCCAGCCCCAGCACCGACAGCGACGCGACCACCACCGTGCGGGTGGTCGCGCGCGACACGCCCTCGGGCGTGGGCTGGGCCTCGAAGCCCTGCAGCAAGGCGATGAAGGTCACCGTCACGCCGAACACGAAACTCTTGACCACGCCGTTGCCGACGTCTCGCCAGACGTCCACGCCGCCCTGCATCTGGCCCCAGAACGCGCCCGGATCGACGCCGATCATGACCACGCCGACCACCCAGCCGCCGATGATGCCGACGGCGCTGAACACCGCGGCCAGCAGCGGCATGGCGATGACGCCGGCCCAGAAGCGCGGCGCCAGGATGCGCCGCACCGGGTCGACCGCCATCATCTCCATGGCGCTCAGCTGCTCGCCCGGCCTTCATCAGGCCGATCTCGGCAGTCAGCGAAGTGCCGGCGCGGCCCGCGAACAGCAGGGCCGTGACCACGGGCCCGAGTTCGCGCACCAGGCTCAGCGCAACCAGCAGGCCCAGGCTTCCGAAGAGCCATAGCGCTGCAAGGTGTAGTAGCCCTGCAGGCCCAGCACGAAGCCGACGAACAGCCCCGACACCGCGATGATGGCCAGCGAATAGTTGCCCAGGAAATGGATCTGGTCGCGCACCAGGCCGAAGCGCCGAACGCTGGCCCCGAACAGCGCAACCAGCCGCAGGAACAGCCGCGCCCCATGGCCCAGGTCGGCCAGCTTGCTTCGCGTCGCGAAGCCGACGTCGGCCGGATGATACCAGCTCATGTATGCAGCCCCCATGTTTGCGCGCCGTCATTCGAACCCCCCGCCGAAGTCTTTCGCCACGCTGGGCCCGGGATAGTGGAAATGCACCGGGCCCTCGGGCTTGGCATGGACGAACTGGTCCACCAGCGGGATCGCCGCGAGGCCATGCACTTCCTGGGGCGTGCCTTGCGCGGCAACCTTGCCGTTGGCCAGCACGATCACCTGGTCGGCGATGCTGAAGGTTTCCTCCAGGTCGTGCGAGACCACGATGCTGGTGATGCCCAGCGTGTCGTTGAGCCGGCGGATCAGCTGCGCCGCCGTTCCCAGGGAAATGGGGTCGAGCCCGGCGAACGGCTCGTCGTACATGATCAGGTCCGGATCGAGCGCGATGGCGCGGGCCAGCGCCACGCGCCGGCCATGCCGCCGGAGATTTGCGAGGGCATCAGGTCGCGCGCACCGCGCAGGCCGACGGCATTGAGTTTCATGAGGACGATGTCGCGCACCAGTGCCTTCGGGCAGGTCGGTGTGCTCGCGCAGCGGGAAAGGCCACGTTGTCGAACACGCTCAGGTCGGTGAACAGGGCGCCGAACTGGAACAGCATGCCCATGCGGCGCCGCGCCGCGTAGAGGCCGGCCGCATCGAGCGCGCCGACCTCCTGCCCGTCGAACGTGAGCTCGCCGTGCCGGGCGCGAACCTGGCCGCCGATCAGCCGCAGCACGGTGGTCTTGCCGCCGCCCGGAGGCGCCCATGAGCGCCGTGACCTTGCCGCGCGGCACGGTAAAGCTCAGGTCGTCGAGGATGCGGCGGTCGCCATAGCCAAAGCTCAGGTGGCGGCATTCGACGAGCGCCGTGGTGTCAGGATCGGTCATCCAGCAGGAAGGGCCGGGACGTGAGCCCGGCTGCAAATCGCGAAAGCCTGCGAATGATACGAGGCTTTGCCCGGCTTAGGCGGCAGCCCGTGCGGCCTTCAGCGCGGCAAGTCGCTGAATCCCATCAGGAACTCATCGACCGCCCGCGCGGCCTGGCGCCCTTCGCGGATGGCCCACACCACCAGCGACTGGCCGCGGCGCATGTCGCCGGCAGCGAACACCTTGGCCACGCTGGTTGCGTAGCCACCGATGAAGTCGGTGCCGGCCTTGGCATTGCCGCGAGCATCCTTCTCGACGCCGAAGCCATCGAGAATGGTGGCGACGGGGCTGACGAAGCCCATGGCCAGCAGGACCAGGTCGGCCTTGAGCGTCTGCTCGCTGCCCGGCACCTCGACCATCTTGCCGTCCTTCCACTCCACGCGAACGGTCTTCAGGCCGGTGACCTTGCCCTTTTCGCCGATGAATTCCTTGGTGGCGATGGCGAACTCGCGCTCGCAACCCTCCTCGTGGCTGGAACTGGTGCGCAGCTTGTACGGCCAGTACGGCCAGGTCAGCGGCTTGTTCTCTTCCTCGGGCGGCTGGGGCATGCAGCTCGAACTGCGTGACGCTGGCCGCGCCATGGCGATTGCTGGTGCCGACGCAGTCGGAGCCGGTGTCGCCGCCGCCGATCACGATGACGTGCTTGCCATCGGCACGGATCTGGCCCTTGACCTTGTCGCCGGCGTTGATCTTGTTTTGCTGCGGCAGGAACTCCATGGCGAAATGGATGCCGTCCAGGTCGCGGCCCGGCACCGGCAGGTCGCGCGACTGCTCGGCGCCGCCGGTCAGCACCACGGCATCGAACTGCTTTTGCAGTTCTTCGGGCGTCACGGTTTCCTTGGCCCAGTTGGTGACCTTGCTGCCTTCGGGCAGCTTGCCGACCATCACGCCGGTGCGGAAGGTGACGCCCTCGGCCTTCATCTGCTCGACGCGGCGGTCGATGTGCACCTTTTCCATCTTGAAGTCGGGGATGCCGTAGCGCAGCAGGCCGCCGATGCGGTCGTTCTTCTCGAACAGCGTCACGTCATGGCCGACGCGTGCCAGCTGCTGCGCCGCCGCCATGCCGGCCGGACCGGAGCCGACCACCGCCACCTTCTTGCCGGTGCTTGATGCTTGGCCGGACGCGGCGCGACCCAGCCCTGCTCCCAGGCGCGGTCGATGATGGCGTGCTCGAGCGACTTGATGCCCACCGGGTCGTCGTTCACGTTCAGCACGCAGGCTTCCTCGCAAGGCGCGGGGCAGATGCGGCCGGTGAACTCCGGAAAGTTGTTCGTCGAGTCCAGCACCGCCAAGGCGTTCTGCCAGTCCTGCCGGTACACCAGGTCGTTGAAGTCCGGAATGATGTTGTTGACCGGGCAGCCGCTGTTGCAGAACGGCGTGCCGCAGTCCATGCAGCGCGCGCCCTGGACCTTGGCCTGTTCGTCATTGAGCGCGATGACGAATTCCTTGTAGTGCTTCACGCGCTCGGGCACGGGGCGGTAGCCCTCCTCGACGCGCTCGTATTCCATGAAGCCGGTGATTTTTCCCATGATTCTTCGTTCTTCGTTCCGGCTATCAGGCCGCAGCCACCGGTGTGGCTTCATCGCCACATGGGCGTTGTTGCCGCTGCTCGCGGCTTCCACTTCGCGTTCGTACATCTCGGCCAGGGCGCGCTTGTACTCGTTCGGGAATACCTTGACGAACCTGGTGCGCGCGGTCGCCCAGCTGTCCAGCAGCTCGCGCGCGCGCTTGCTGCCGGTCCAGCGGTTGTGCTCTTCGAGCAGCTTTTTCAGCAGCGTCTCGTCGGCCTGGTCCTTGTGCAGACGGGTCTTGCCGGCCTTCTGCTCGGCCGCCGTCCCCACGCTGCTCCAGCGAGACCATCGAGGTATTGCAGCGGCTGGCGAACTCGCCGTCCTCGTCGTACACGTAGGCAATGCCGCCCGACATGCCGGCAGCGAAGTTGCGGCCGGTCTTGCCCAGCACCAGCACCGTGCCGCCGGTCATGTATTCGCAGCCGTGGTCGCCCGTGCCTTCGACAACCGCGGTGGCGCCCGACAGGCGCACGGCGAAGCGCTCGCCCGCCACGCCGCTGAAGAAGGCCTCGCCCGTGGTGGCGCCGTACAGCGCCGTGTTGCCGATGATGATGTTGCTGGTGGCTACGCCACGGAAATCGATGCTGGGACGCACCACGATGCGGCCGCCCGACAGGCCCTTGCCGGTGTAGTCGTTGGCATCGCCGATCAGGTACAGCGTGATGCCGCTTGCGCCAGGAAGGCGCCGAAGGACTGGCCGCCCGTGCCTTCGAGCTGGATGCGGATGGTGTCGTCCGGCAAGCCCTCCGGGTGCACCTTGGTCAGCGCGCCCGAGAGCATGGCGCCCGACGGAGCGGTTGACGTTGCGCGCCACCTCGATGAACTGGACCTTCTCGCCCTTGTCGATGGCCGGGCGCGATTTCTCGATCAGGATGCGGTCCAGGCTCTTTGCCAGGCCGTGGTCCTGGTCCTCCACGTGGAAGCGCGGCACCTCGGCGGGCACGTTGGGCTGGGCGAACAGGCGGCTGAAGTCCAGGCCCCTGGCCTTCCAGTGCGCAATGCCCTTCTTCACGTCCAGCAGGTCGGCGCGGCCGATCAGGTCGTCGAACTTGCGGATGCCCAGCTGCGCCATGATCTGGCGCACTTCCTCGGCGACGAAGAAGAAATAGTTGACCACGTGCTCGGGCTTGCCGGCGAACTTCTTGCGCAGCACCGGGTCTTGCGTCGCCACGCCCACCGGGCAGGTGTTGAGGTGGCACTTGCGCATCATGATGCAGCCCTCGACCACCAGCGGCGCGGTGGCGAAGCCGAATTCGTCGGCGCCGAGCAGCGCGCCGATGGCGACGTCGCGGCCGGTCTTCATCTGGCCGTCGGCCTGCACGCGGATGCGGCCGCGCAGGCGGTTGAGCACCAGGGTCTGCTGCGTCTCGGCCAGGCCGATTTCCCACGGGCTGCCGGCATGCTTGATCGACGACCAGGGCGAAGCGCCCGTGCCGCCGTCGTGGCCCGCGATCACCACGTGGTCGCTCTTGCACTTGGCCACGCCCGCGGCGATGGTGCCCACGCCGACTTCGGACACCAGCTTGACGCTGACGGAGGCATGCGGCGCCACGTTCTTCAGGTCGTGGATCAGCTGGGCCAGGTCTTCGATCGAATAGATGTCATGGTGCGGCGGCGGCGAAATCAGGCCCACGCCCGGCACCGAATAGCGCAGCTTGCCGATGTACTTGGACACCTTGCCGCCGGGCAGCTGGCCGCCCTCGCCCGGCTTGGCGCCCTGGGCCATCTTGATCTGGATCTGGTCGGCGGAAGAAAGGTACTCCGCCGTGACGCCGAAGCGGCCCGAGGCGACCTGCTTGATCTTGCGAGCGCAGCGAGTCGCCCGCGTTGAGCGGGTAGTCGACCTCGATCACGTCCGCGCCGATCGATGTCGGCGATGGTCTGGCCCTGCTTGATCGGGATGCCCTTGAGCTCCTGGCGGTAGCGCGCCGGGTCTTCGCCGCCTTCGCCGGTGTTGCTCTTGCCGCCGATGCGGTTCATGGCGACAGCCAGCGTGGCGTGGGCCTCGGTCGAGATCGAGCCGAGCGACATGGCGCCGGTGGCGAAACGCTTGACGATTTCCTTGGCCGGCTCGACTTCGTCGATGGAGATGGCCTTGGAAGGATCGATCCTGAACTCGAACAGTCCGCGCAAGGTCATGTGGCGGCGGTTCTGGTCGTTGATCAGCTGGGCGTATTCCTTGTAGGTGTTCCAGTTGTTCGCGCGCGAGCGTGCTGCAGCTTGGCGATCGCATCCGGCGTCCACATGTGCTCTTCGCCGCGGGTGCGCCAGGCGTATTCGCCGCCGGCGTCGAGCATGCCGGCAAGCATCGGGTCATCCCCGAAGGCGGCCTTGTGCATGCGGATGGCTTCCTGCGCGATCTCGAACACGCCGATGCCTTCGACGCGGCTGGCGGTGCCGGTGAAGTACTTCTCCACCGTGTCGGTGTTCAGGCCGATGGCTTCGAACAGCTGGGCGCCGCAATAGCTCATGTACGTGGACACGCCCATCTTGGACATGATCTTGGACAGGCCCTTGCCGACCGCCTTGACGTAGTTGTAGATGGCCTTGTCGGCGTTCAGGTCGCCCGGCAGGTCCTTGTGGATGGACGACCAGGGTTTCCATCGCCAGGTAGGGATGCACGGCTTCCGCGCCGTAGCCGGCCAGCACGCCGAAGTGATGCACCTCGCGCGCCGTACCGGTTTCGACCACCAGGCCCGCGGTGGTGCGCAGGCCCTCGCGCACCAGGTGCTGGTGAATCGAGGACAGCGCCAGCAAGGCGGGAATGGCCACCTGCGTCGGGCCCACGGCGCGGTCGCTGATGATCAGGATGTTCTTGCCGCCCTTGATCGCGTCCACCGCCTCGGCGTTGAGCGACGCCAGCTTGGCTTCCACGCCCTCGTGGCCCCAGTCCAGCGGGTAGGTGATGTCCAGCGTGTAGCTGCGGAATTTGCCGTGCGTGTTGCTTCTCGATGTCGCGCAGCTTCGCCATGTCGGCGAAGTCGAGGATGGGCTGGCTGACTTCCAGCCGCATCGGCGGGTTGACCTGGTTGATGTCCAGCAGGTTGGGCTTGGGGCCGATGAAGGACACCAGCGACATCACGATGGCTTCGCGGATCGGATCGATCGGCGGGTTGGTCACCTGCGCGAACAGCTGCTTGAAGTAGTTGTACAGCGGCTTGTCCTTGGACGAGAGCACGGCCAGCGGGCTGTCGTTGCCCATGGAGCCGATGCCCTCTTCGCCGGCCTGCGCCATGGGCGACATCAGGAACTTGATGTCTTCCTGGGTGTAGCCGAAGGCCTGCTGGCGATCCAGCAGTTCGACGTCGCTGTGCGGCGATCGTGCCCGAGGTGTCGGACAGGTCGTCCAGCTTGATGCGCAGGTTCTCGATCCACTGCTTGTAGGGCTTGCTGTTGGCGAGGTTGGCCTTGAGCTCCTCGTCGTCGATCATGCGGCCCTGCTCCAGGTCGATCAGGAACATCTTGCCGGGCTGCAGGCGCCACTTGCGCACGATCTTGTTCTCGGGCACCGGCAGCACGCCGGATTCCGAGGCCATGATCACGAGGTCGTCGTCGGTCACGCAGTAGCGCGAGGGGCGCAGGCCGTTGCGGTCCAGCGTGGCGCCGATCTGGCGGCCGTCGGTGAACACGATCGAGGCCGGGCCGTCCCACGGCTCCAGCATGGCGGCGTGGTACTCGTAGAAGGCCTTGCGGCGCTCGTCCATCGTGGTGTGCTGCTCCCACGGCTCGGGGATCATCATCATCACGGCCTGGCTGATCGGGTAGCCGGCCATCGTGAGCAGTTCGAGGCAGTTGTCGAACGTGGCGGTGTCGGACTGGTTCGGCGAAGCTGATCGGGTACAGCTTCTTCAGGTCGGCGCCCAGCACCGGCGACGACATCACGCCTTCGCGCGCCTTCATCCAGTTGTAGTTGCCCTTGACCGTGTTGATCTCGCCGTTGTGGGCGACGTAGCGGTACGGGTGGGCCAGCGGCCACTCGGGGAAGGTGTTGGTGGAAAAGCGCTGGTGCACCAGGCCCAGGGCGGACACGCAGCGCGGGTCCTTCAGGTCCAGGTAGTAGGTGCCCACCTGGTCGGCCAGCAGCAGGCCCTTGTAGACCACCGTGCGGCTGGACATGCTGGGAACGTAGTATTCCTTGCTGTGCTTGAGGCGCAGGTTCTGGATGGCTGGCGCTGGCGGTCTTGCGGATCACGTACAGCTTGCGCTCCAGCGCGTCCTGCACGATCACGTCGTTGCCGCGGCCGATGAAGACCTGGCGCAGGATCGGCTCCTTCTTGCGCACGGTCGGCGACATCGGCATGTCCCGGTCGACCGGCACATCGCGCCAGCCCAGCAGCACCTGGCCTTCGGCCTTGATCGCGCGCTCCAGTTCCTGCTCGCAGGCCAGGCGCGACGCGTGTTCCTTGGGCAGGAAGATCATGCCCACGCCGTATTCGCCGGGCGGCGGCAGTTCCACGCCCTGCGCCGCCATTTCCTCGCGGTACAGCGCGTCGGGCAGCTGGATCAGGATGCCGGCGCCGTCGCCCATCAGCTTGTCGGCGCCCACGGCGCCGCGATGGTCCAGGTTCTCCAGGATCTTCAGCCCTTGCTGGACGATCGCATGGCTCTTCTCGCCCTTGATATGGGCCACAAAGCCGACCCCGCACGCGTCGTGCTCGTTGGCGCCCGAATACAGGCCGTGTTCTTGCAAATAGGAAATCTCAGCCGCCGTCGTCATGGCGCACTCCTGGAGTTTTGTCGTTGGGGAGCAAGAATAATGCAGTGCAGCAATCATTGCCAAGACAGAATAATTGGGGTCAGATTCCAATTAATTTGGACAGTAACGCTCGCGCATATAAATTGGGGACAGATTAAATCGGCGCGAATTCTTCGGAACTGCGCGGGCGCAGACGGACTTAAGTTGCCTTGACGGAAGACAGGCCGCCCAGCCCGGGTCTTGCTGACCCGCCGCTGGGTTCGCTTTTGCAGGTCTGCTACGTAGTCGGCCTCGCCCAGGGCCCACCCGCGCAACGCTGAGTCGGTCAAGGCCTGCTGCTGTTGAGCCGAGATCCCCGCTCGCACCAACTCTGCATAGGCGGCGTCGCGGGCGAAGGGCGTATTGCCCAGCTCCCAGTAAAGAGGATGAGGCGACACAAGCCTGTCATTGCGCAATCCCACGTAGTGGCCGTGGCTCGACCACGGATAGTCGCCAGGCGCTCAGCGCTATCCCTGCACGCACCGGGTTGAGGTCGATATAGGCCATGCAGGCAAGCAAGTAGCGTTCGGCCTGGATCAGCGTGGACCTGTAGCGCCCCTCCCACAAGGTGCCGGTGCGGCCCTGTCGCTGGTTGAAGTATCGAACGTATCGCCGCCCCACGTCCTGCATCATCTGGGGAATGCCCGCAACGGTATCGGGAGTTGCGAGCAAGTGGAAGTGATTGCTCATCAACACATAGGCATGGATGGCGATTCCCGCCTTGCGCGCATATTCTTCGATCATGGCCAGCAGCGCCTCGTAGTCGGCATTGGCGGCAAAGATCGCCTGCCGGTTGTTGCCGCGCTGGATGATGTGGTGCGGATAGCCGGGGACGGTAAGTCGAGGAAGTCGGGCCATAGGGTGTTGCGGGCTCGAACGCATCATAAATTGGAATCTGACCCCAATTAGGAGTTCCAACCAGGAATTCTAGGTTTCCAGCCCGGGATAGCGCAATGGCTCGAGGCCCTTCAGGCCGAACTCGGACAACACGGCGCGCAGGCGCTCTGCGGCACTGCGCCTTCTCTGGCCGGTATGGCGCGCCAGGATGAGTTCGTTTTTCAGGCTGTGCTCCCAGCCGACCAATTCGGTCACGGTCACCTGGTAGCCACAGGCCTCCAGATACAGGCAGCGCAGCACGTTGGTTAGCTGGCTTCCCAGCTCCCGCGTGTGCAGGGGATGGCGCCACAGCTCAGCCAGCGGCGTGCGCGAGAGCGCAGACGCCTTGTTCTTGCCGCAGGCAAACCGCCACTTCCGCCTGGCAGCACGGCACGAGCACCATGAAGCGCGCCTGCTTGCGCAAGCCGAATGCGATCGCATCGTCGGTCGCGGTATCACAGGCGTGCAGCGCCGTCACCACATCGATTCTCACCGGCAGCACCGCCGCATCGGCCGCATCGGCCACGCTCAGGTTCAGGAACGACATGCGCTCGAATCCCAGCCTTGCAGCGAGTGCGCTGGAGCGTTCCACCAGTTCGGGCCGCGTCTCCACGCCGTAGATGTGTCCGCTGCCGCGTTCCTTGAAGAACAGGTCGTAGAGGATGAACCCGAGGTACGACTTGCCAGCCCCGTGGTCCGCCAGCGTCGGACCATTCCCGGTCGCCGGGAGCTCAAGCAGCATTTTTTCGATGAACTGGTAGAGGTGGTAGACCTGCTTGAGCTTGCGGCGTGAATCCTGGTTCATCCGCCCGTCGCGGGTAAGGATATGCAGCTCCTTGAGGAGCTCGGTGGATTGGCCCGGCCGCAGTTCCAATTGCTCCTGCGTCATGTCGATCGCCCCACGTTCAGGGCTGCCCAGCCCTCGGGACCTAATCCTTGCAGCGTCCGGATATTGGCTTCATAGATGGCCTCCGGCTGGGGAAAAGCCTGCACGGCACGTTCGATGCTGGCTTCGCGCAAAAGGTGGATGGTGGGATACGGCGAGCGATTGGTGAAATTCGAGATGTCGGCCGCTTCGGTCCCCGCAAACTGGTAGGCGGGATGAAAGCTCGCCAGCTGGATCACTCCCTCGAGGTGGCGCCGGCGAAGCAAGCGATCAGCCTTGGCCAGAAAATCGTTGAACTCGAGAAAGTCTTCCAGGCAGCCAGGCGCGATCAGCAGCGTTGTCTCGCGAATCGCCGGATCGATTGCGACCAGCGCTTCCAACTCCCTCTCCAGCTCTTCGAGCAGTTGCCGCGGCTGGCAAGCCTCGCTGACCGCGTAGTGCACCTGCTCCTTGACGTGAACCGCCTTCGCAAAGGGACACAGATTCAGGCCGATGACCGCGCGCTCCAGCCAGTTGCGCGTGTCGCGCACAACGGTTTCGGCAGAGTGGTTCATCACACGGGATTTTACGGCGCATGTCGAACCCGGCGCCGCAGCGTATTCACGGCAGCAGCTTGCGCCCGGTCATCCGCTCATGCTCGCGCGCCGCGAAACGGTCGGTCATGCCCGCGATGTAGTCGGCCACCGCACGCGCCGTATCGGGTCGCGCGGCAAAGTCCGGCGGCATCTGGCCCGGATCGTCCAAGTACGCCGCGAACAGCTCGCGCACCACGTGCTTGGCCTGTCCGGTGGTGGCCATCACTTGCGGATGCCGGTACAGGTTGTGCAACAGAAAGCGCTTCAGTGCGGCCGACTTCTCACGCATGGCATCGCTGAAGCCGACGAGCGCGACGGCCGCGCGGGCCGCATCCGCACTGGCGGGGGCCGCCTTCTCCACCGCGGCACGGGTTGAGTCGATTACGTCGTACACCTGTGCACTGAGCATCCTTCGTATCGCTTCGTACAGCAGCCGGCGCCCCTGCAAGGAGGGGAACTCGCTCACAGCTTCGTCGCGGAACTGTTCGAACAGCTCGACTTCAGCCACCTGTTCGAGTGAAATCAGTCCGGAGCGCACGCCATCGTCGATGTCGTGGGCGTTGTACGCGATCTCGTCGGCCAGGTTGCAAAGCTGCGCTTCCAGGCTGGGCTGACTGCGGTCGAGGAATCGGCGCGCTACGCCGCCGGGCTCCGCAGCTTCAATGCGCTGTGCGTTGTTGCGCGAGCAATGCTTGAGGATGCCCTCTCGAGTCTCGAATGTGAGGTTCAGTCCGTTGTATCGCGGGTAGCGCTCTTCGAGCTCGTCCACCACCCGCAAGCTCTGAAGGTTGTGCTCGAAGCCGCCCCGGCCCGCCATGCAATCATCCAAGGCGTCCTGGCCCGCATGGCCGAAAGGGGTGTGGCCCAGGTCATGCGCCAGGGCAATCGCCTCTACCAGGTCCTCGTTGAGCTGCAGCGCACGCGCAATGGAGCGGCCCAACTGCGCAACCTCCAGGGAGTGCGTCATGCGCGTGCGAAACAGGTCACCCTCATGGTTCAGGAAAACCTGGGTCTTGTAGACCAACCGCCTGAACGCCGTCGAATGAACGATGCGGTCGCGATCGCGCTGGTAGTCCGTCCGGGTCGGCGCGGCCTGTTCCGCATGGCGCCGTCCGCGCGACCGGGCTGGATCGCAGGCGTAGGGAGCCAGGGTCATCTCAGGCAGCGCGGCAGCAGCGCGCTATCACTTCACGCACCATCGCCTCGGGCGCAGGCCGTACGGCAGCACTGCCTGGCCTGTCGATGACCACGAACTTGATTTCCCCCGCCTCGGTCTTCTTGTCGACCTGCATCAGTTCGAGGTAGCGGTCGGCCCCGAGAGCCGGACCCACGACAGGCAATCCCGCCCGTTCGATCAGCGCAGTGACGCGCTGGACGAAGGCCGCATCGACCAGGCCGAGGCGTTGCGACAGATGCAAGGCCATCACCATGCCGCAGCCCACTGCCTCGCCGTGCAACCACTCTCCATAGCCCAGGCCCGCTTCGATCGCGTGGCCGAAGGTGTGTCCGAAATTGAGGATTGCGCGCAGGCCCGATTCCCGCTCGTCCTGCGCGACCACCCAGGCCTTGATCTCGCAGCTGCGCCGGACGGCATGGGCCATCAGCGTCGCGTCGCGGTCCATCAATCCCTGGATGTTGCCCTCGATCCAGGCGAGGAACTCCAGGTCGGCGATCGGCCCATACTTGATGACCTCGGCCAGCCCGGCGCTGAATTCGCGTGCCGGCAGCGTGGCCAGCGTGTCCAGGTCACACACCACAAGACGAGGCTGATAGAAGGCCCCGATCATGTTCTTGCCCAGCGGATGGTTGATGGCCGTCTTGCCACCAACGGAAGAGTCCACCTGGGCCAGCAGCGTCGTGGGCACCTGCACGAACGGCACGCCACGCATGTAGCAGGCCGCCGCGAAACCCGTCATGTCCCCCACCACCCCGCCGCCCAGGGCGTAGAGCACGGTCTTGCGATCGCAGGCCTTTTGCAGCAAGGCATCGAAGATCAGGTTGAGGGACTGCCAGGTCTTGTGCTCTTCGCCATCGGGTAGCGCCACGACATGAACTGTCTGATGTCGTGCCGCAATGGCCCGTTCCAGCTGCGCGGCGTACAGGGGAGCGACGGTCGTGTTGGTGACGATCAGGGCCTGGGCTGCCATCGGAACGCCACTCCAGGTCGCGCTGTCGCCCAGAAGGCCAGCGCCGATGTTGATTGGGTAACTGCGGTCCCCAAGTTCGATCGGAACCTGGTGCAGTACGGAAGCGGTGGGAGCGGGTGCCATGGCCCCAAGTTTAAGGGCGTGGCGAAATCACCCCAGCCAGCTCCAGTTGCATCAGGATCATGTTGACCAGTTTGGGCACCGAGGGCCGTCCGGTTTCTATGATGAAGTGAGATGTCTCGCGGTAAAGCGGATCGCGCTCTTCGTAGAGGCTGCGCAACCGGCCCAACGGGTCGGGAACCTGCAGCAGGGGTCGATTGCCATCGTGGCGCACACGGCGGAATACCTCTTCCGGCATGGACCTCAAATAGATGACGTGGCCTGCATCCCGCAGGCGCTGGCGGTTCTCCGGCCTGAGCACGGCGCCGCCGCCGGTGGCGAGAACGCCGGCAAGACCTTCCGTCAGATCATGGATGACCGATTGTTCGACGTCGCGGAAAGCGTCCTCGCCCTCACGCTCGAAAAAATCGCGAATCGAGCAGCCCAGGCGCTGCTCGATCACGTGGTCGGAATCGGTGAATGAAAGATTCAGCCGCCGGGCCAATTGGCGCCCGACAGTGGACTTTCCGGAGCCGGGCAGGCCGACGAGGACTACGCCCGGGCCCCGGGTTGTCGGCCTCGTCGGTACATCATTTTGCAATTGCGGTTTCGAGCGTCAACGTGCGGCCATGCGATCCGCAATCATCTTCGGGGTGATGAAGACCAGCATTTCCTGCTTGTTGGAAGTGCGCGCCCTGTTCTTGAACAGGTTGCCCACCCCCGGCAAATCACCCAGCAGCGGGAACCTTGGCTTCGTTCTCCGTTTCCGCCAGTTCGAAGATGCCCCCGATGACCACAGTCCCGCCGTTCTCGACCAGCACCTGAGTCTTGATGTGCTTGGTGTTGATCGCAATGCCGGCAGCCGTCGTTTCGCCGCGGCTGTCCTTGGCGATATCCAGGTCCAGGATGATGTTGCCTTCGGGCGTGATCTGCGGCGTCACCTCGAGCTTCAGGGTCGCGCGACGGAACGCCACGGAGGTGGCGCCGCTCGACGTGGCTTGCTGATAGGGAAACTCGGTACCCTGCTCGATCATGGCCTTGGTCTGGTCCGCCGTCACGATGCGCGGGCTCGAAACCAGCTTGCCCTTGCCGTCGGCCTCCAGCGCGGAAATCTCCAGATTCAAGAGCCTGGTGAGGGACGAATCGAACAGGGAGATCGCAAAAGTGGACGGCGCAAAACCGCCCGCACCGGCGGATGGCAGGTTGACGAAGTCGTCCGGCGGTCGTGCCGAACGTTTCCGCCCAATGACCGGCGGGTCTGGTGCCGCCAGAGCGATGTCGGGCGTGATGTAGGTGGGCCCGAATCTGGCTATTGCGGCTGCCGTTCAGGCTGAATGGCCGGCCGCCCAGCCTGACGCCCAGCGATCTGCCGAATGTGTCGGAAGCTTCGACGATGCGCGCCTCGATCAGCACCTGCCGCACCGGCGATGTCCAGCTTGCCGATCAGCTGCTCGACCTGCTCCAGCTCGACGGGAATGTCCGTGACGAACAGCTGGTTGGTACGGGCTTCGGCAATCACGCTGCCGCGCGTGCTCAGGATGCGCGCTGCTCCGGTGCCCGGCCGTCAACTGCGCGGCGATTTCCGCTGCCTTGGTGTAGTTCAGCTGGAAGGACTGCGTGCGCACCGGCTCCAGGTTCTGGATCGGCACGCGCGACTCCAGGTCCAGCTTCTCCTTGGACGCGATCTCATCCTTGGGAGCAATCCATATCACGTTGCCCGTCTTGCGCATGCCCAGGCCCTTGGCCTGCAGCACGATGTCGAGCGCCTGGTCCCAGGGAACGTCCTTCAGGCGAAGCGTGACTGCGCCGGTGACAGAGTCGGAAGTCACGATGTTGAAGTTGGTGAAGTCAGCGATCACCTGCAACAGCGATCGCACTTCGATATTCTGGAAGTTCAGCGAAAGCTTCTCGCCGCCGTAGCCGGGCCCCTGGGTGAGCTTGGAAGGATCGACCTTGATCTGCCGCACCTCGACGACGAACTGGTTGTCGCTCTGGTAGGCGCTATGTTCCCATGCTCCCTTCGGCTCGATGACCATGCGCACGCGATCGCCCGCCTGAAAGGTAGTGACCGAATGTACAGGGGTGCCGAAATCGGTAACGTCGAGCCGCCTGCGCAAACCTTCCGGAAGCGAGGACTTGAGGAATTCGACCACCAGGTTTTGGCCCTGCTGCCGGATGTCCACGCCAACCTGGTTGTTCGGCAGGGCCACGATGACCCGGCCCGAGCTGTCGGCGCCGCGGCGGAAATCCAGGTCCCTGATGGGCTGGGTTTCGACGTTTCCGCTTTCCGCAAACACGGGTTGCGCTGACTTCGCCGGGCCGGCTGTCGCCGTCGGCTCAAGCACGACGAGCAGCGATTTTCCCTGCAGCTGGGCCTTGTAGCCCGAAGCGGACTTGAGGTTCAGCACCAGGCGCGAACGGTCGCCGGACTGCACCACGTTGACCGACCGCAGGTTTCCCTGGTTGATATCGACCGTGGAGCGACCCATGCCGTTGGTCGCGCCCGGAATGTCGAGCGCAATGCGCGCGGGCGACTGGACGGTGAATCCGGCCGGAATCGCGGGCAGCGGCTGCGAAAAATCGATCTGCACCACCTCCACGCCGCCCTGCATGGAACTGCTGACGCCTTCGACAGCTGTTTCAGCCCTGGCGGCGAAAGACCAGCCGGCCGTGAGAAAAACACCTGCGAGTGCACACGCCCTCTGCCATGTTGTCCAGTTCTTGTTCATTTCGACCTCTCTTGCAATTGCAGTTTGGCTGTGCGTTCGATCCATTCACCTGCTGCGTCCTGCACGATTTCGCGCAAGACCACTTCCGTCTCAGCCACCTTGACGATCTTCCCGAAGTTCTGTCCCAGGTAGTTGCCGGGGCGCACCTGGTAGAGAAGGTTGTCTACCCGTACCAGGGCCACCGGCAGCCCTTCCTTGGCCAGGCTTCCCACCATGGCCATGCTGTCCAGCGGGAAGCCCTCGAGGGGTTCCTTGCGGCGCGCCAATTCGGGCGCGACGAGGGCTGCGTTCGATGCCGACTGCGCAGACTCGCGCGTGAGGGCTTGCGTCAGCTTCAGTTTGCTGAAGGGATCCGTTGACGCCTCTTGGGTGTACGCCTGCGGCACGAATTTCTTCGGCTCGGGAATCGGCTGGATCTGACGGCTTGGTCTGTGCTTTCTGTTCGCTCATCCACTCCTGTAGCTCGTCCTGTCCGGACGAGCCGCAAGCGCTGAGCAACAGGACCATCGAGACTGCCATGGCTGCGTTCATGCGTGTCATTTTTTCGTCGCTCCCGGCGCGGCCGCCTTGCGCTGGGCCGCGACCTCGTCGCCGTCCAGGTAGCGGAATGTTTTGGCGGTGGAATCCATCGTCAGGATGCCATCCTTGCCCGGCGTGATGCTGAGATTGTTCAGTGTCACGATGCGCGACAGGTTGGCGATGTCCGACGTGAACGAACCCACATCGTGGAAACGGCCGCTCACGCGCAATGCAATCGGCAGCTCGGCGTAATACTCCTTGACCCCCACATTGCCGGGACGGAACAGCTCGAAGCTCAGGCTGCGGCCCAGCCCGGCCTGGTTGATGTCCGACAGGAGCGCGTCCATTTCAGCCTTGCTGGGCAGCTGCTTTTCGAGCTGCGTCACATACTGCTGCACCTGCTCGCGCTGCTTCTTGAGCGCTTCCAGATTGACGGCCTGGGCAAGCTTCTTCTTGTAGTCCGCGCGCAGCTCGACCTCTTTCTTCTGTTCGGCTTCCAGCTCGTCGTTCGAGTCGGTCAGCCACGCAAACCAGAGCGCTACGACGATGGCCGCCATGAGGGCCAGGCATAGTGCCGCCCGCGGCACGACTGGCCAGGACGAGGGATCGTTGGGATTGAGCCCTCGAAACTGGCCCAACAGGGCCTGCGGGCCTGCGAAATTGATCTTGGGATTCTGCTTTGTGGCCATGGTCAGACCTTGGCTGGTGCGGAAGCACCTGCGGTGGGGGCCGAAGCGGCACTGGCGGCGGCCGCGGCCTTTTGGGCCTCGCTCGCACGCAGCAGCCTGACCCGCATGTTGAAGTTGGACACGCGCCGTTGGTCGCGGGAGCTAAGACGTCACGGTACCAGCGGTGATCTCGATCAGTTCCGGCTTCGTCAGCCAGGGGCTGTTGCTGCCCAGATTGCGCAGCAGTTCCGAGACTCGTTCGTTCGATTGCGCCGTGCCTTGGATGGTGACGACCTGATTTTCCTGTTTGAGGCTGCTGACGTACACACCGTCGGGCAGCTGCTTGACCAGTTCGTTCAACAGGTGGACGGGCATGTTGCGATCCGCCTGGAGGTCTTCCACCGCTTGCTGGCGCGCGCGCAACGCGGCGATTTCCGCCTGGAGGGTGGCGATGTCCTTGATCTGGCCTTCGAGCCGCTTGATCTCGGTTTGCAGCACCAGTGTTCTTGCTCTGCTGATTGGAAATCTGGGCGGCATACCAGAGGAAGATGGCCCCGGCGACGACGCCACCCGCAATCGCGGAGGCACCAAGCGCCGCATAGAACACCTCGCGCCTGCGCTTGCGGGCGGCTTCGCGGTGCGGAAGTAAGTTGATCAGAATCACTGCAGGAACCTCCGCATGGCCAGGCCGCATGAGGTGAGATACGAGGGCGCCTCCCTGCGCATCTTCTTCTCGCGCACCCCTTCGCCCACATGCATTCCCTCGAACGGATTGGCCAGGCTGCAGGGGAACGACGTCTGCATCGTCACGGCATCGGTCAGCCCGGGCAATGCCGCCGAGCCGCCGGCCAGCATCACGTAGTCGACGCGGTTGTGCGGGGTGCTGGTGAAGAAGAACTGGAGGGCCCGGGCCACTTCCTGGGCCATGCTGTCCACGAACGGCTTGAGCACGCCCGACTGGTAGTCTTCCGGCAGGTCCCCGCTGCGCTTCTTGGTCTCGGCCTCTTCCGGCGAAAAGCCGTATTGCCGCACGATGAGCTGGGTCAGTTGGGCGCCGCCGAAGGCCTGGTCGCGGTCGTAGAGCACCTCATCATTGCGAATGACCTGCATGCTGGTGGTGACGGCGCCCACCTCGAACAGCGCGACCATGGTGTCCACGCCCTGGTTGGGCAAGGCCTGGATCAGACGCCCGGCCGCGACCCGCGACGAGTACGACTCGACATCGATGATCATGGGCTTGAGGCCTGCCGCCTCTGCCAGGCCCTGGCGGTCCTGCACTTTTTCGCGGCGCGAGGCGGCAATCAGCACCTCCACGTCGCCGGACGAGGTTGAACTGGGCCCGACCACGCAGAAATCGAGACTCACCTCATCCAGGGAGAACGGGATGTATTGGTTGGCTTCGGCCTCGACCTGGACCTCGAGCTCCTGTTCGGACAGGCCGCCGGGCAGGATGATTTTCTTGGTGATGACGGCTGACGGCGGCAAGGCCATCGCCACGTTCCGGGTGCGGGTGCCGCTTTTCTTGACCACCCGGCGCATGGCCTCGGCGACCTCGTCGAACTTTTCGACGTTGCCGTCGGTGATCCAGCCGCGCTCCAGAGGCTCGATGGCGCAGCGCTCCAGCACCAGGTTGCCGTCCTTATCACGGCCCAGCTCAACCAGCTTGACGCTGGATGAGCTGATGTCCAAGCCCAGCAGCGGTGCGGGCTGGCGGCTAAACAATGCGCCCAAATCGATCAATTCCGTCTCCTCCTGAAACCCTGTATTTCAAGGCGTAACAAACTTAAGATTTCACTTCAATGCTAGCAGTAACATCCTTGTCACGCAAAGGATTTTCCCCTGTTGCCCCCTACCAACCGTTGTCAAAAACCGACGTCGGAACCTGCCATACTGGTTACCCCGGGGGTGCTCCAGGGCACTAACCGAAGAGTTCTCGATCTGGATATTTATGTCTTCTGAACCCAACGTCCTGGCGAATCCGCCAAGTCGTCCCCGCGCTCGCGCCGCAACGGCCCGCGCGGTTGGCAGGGCGCCTTGCTGCGGGTCGTCCTGTGGAGCGTCGGCATTGCGCTGGCGGGTGTGGCGTCGCTTGTCATCGTCGCGGGCGTCGCCCTCGCGGTGGCCTATCCCAACCTGCCCGACATCTCGGACCTGTCCGACTACCGCCCCAAGCTGCCCCTGCGTGTCTTTTCGGCCGAGGGCGTGCTGATCGGCGAATTCGGCGAGGAGCGGCGCAACCTGACTCCCATAGCCGAGATCCCCAAAGTGATGAAGGACGCGGTTCTGGCCATCGAGGACTCGCGCTTCTATTCGCACGGCGGCGTCGACTACCGTGGGCTGCTGCGCGCGGCCCTGGCCAACCTGGGCCGCGCGAAAAGCCAGGGCGCGTCGACCATCACCATGCAGGTCGCCCGCAACGTCTACCTGTCCTCGGAAAAGACCTTCACCCGCAAGCTCTACGAGGTACTGCTCACCTTCAAGCTCGAGCACCTGCTGTCCAAGGACCAGATCCTCGAGATCTACATGAACCAGATTTTCCTGGGCAACCGGGCCTATGGCTTCGCCGCGGCGGCGGACGCCTACTTCGGCAAGCCCATGAAGGATCTCACCATCGCCGAGGCGGCGATGCTGGCGGGCCTGCCGAAGGCGCCTTCGGCGTTCAATCCCATCGTCAACCCCAACCGGGCGCGGGCGCGCCAGCTCTACATCATCGAGCGGATGCAGGAGAACGGCTTCATCACTGCCGAGGACGCGGAGGCTGCCAAGAAGCAGGAACTGAAAATCCGCACGAGCGTCGACAACACACGCGTCCATGCCGAGTACATCGCCGAAACGGTCCGCCAGCTCGTCTATGCCCAGTACGGCGACGAGGCCTACACCCGCGGCTTGAACGTCTTCACCACCATCAAGGCCGCGCAGCAGGAAACCGCCTACAAGGCGCTGCGCAAGGGCATCATGGATTACGAGCGCAGGCAGATCTACCGCGGCCCCGAGGAGTTCGTCGACTTGCCCGCGAATGCCAAGGAAGCCGAGGATGCCATCGACGACGCATTGGCCGACCACCCCGACAACGGTGACGTGATGTCCGCGGTAGTGCTCGAAGCAAGTCCCAAGAAGATCGTGGCCGTGCGCCTGAATAGCGAGCGCATCGAAATCACTGGCGAGGGCCTGCGACCTGCGCAGTCGGGCCTGTCCGACAAGGCTCCGCCCAAGATCAAGATTCGCCGCGGCGCGGTGATCCGCGTGGCCAAGACGCCCAAGAACACCTGGGAAATCACCCAGCTGCCCGAGGTCGAGGGCGCCTTCGTTGCGCTGGATCCGCGCGATGGGGCCATCCAGGCATTGGTAGGCGGTTTCGACTTCAACAAGAACAAGTTCAACCACGTAACGCAGGCCTGGCGGCAGCCGGGCTCGTCGTTCAAGCCCTTCATCTACTCGGCAGCGCTGGAAAAAGGCTTCACCCCAACCACTGTGGTCAACGACGCGCCTTTGTTCTTCGACGCGGGCGTCACCGGCGGCCAGCCTTGGGAGCCAAAGAATTACGACGGCAAGTTCGAGGGCCCGATGCCGCTGCACACGGCACTGGCGAAGTCGAAGAACATGGTGTCCATCCGCGTTCTGCAGGCCGTCGGCGCGCAGAACGCGCAGGACTGGGTCACCCGCTTCGGCTTCGATGCCGACAAGCACCCGCCCTACCTCACCATGGCGCTGGGGGCCGGTGCGGTGACGCCGATGCAGATGGCCACCGCCTATTCGGTGTTCGCCAACGGCGGCTACCGCATCAATCCCTGGCTGGTCACCAAGATCACCGACCAGAGGGGCAAGGCCATTGTCGAAAGCCAGCCGCCGCTGCCCAATGAGTCCGTGCGAGCCGTCGACGGGCGCAATGCCTTCATCATGAGCCGCCTGCTGCAGGAGATCACCCGCTCGGGCACGGCTGCCCGGGCCCAGCGGGATCTCAAGCGTGTGGACCTGTATGGCAAGACGGGGACGACCAACGATTCGATCGACACCTGGTTTGCCGGCTACCAGCCCACCCTGACCGCCGTGGTGTGGATGGGCTACGACAACCCGCGCTCCCTCGGCGACCGCGAAACCGGCGGCGGCTTGAGCCTGCCGGTGTGGATCAGCTTCATGGAAGCCGCCCTCAAGGGCGTTCCGGTGATGGAACCGTCCGCTCCCGAGGGTGTGCTGAATGTCGGCGGCGAGTGGTACTACGAGGAGTACGCGAGTGGCGGCGGCATCGCCAATGTCGGCGGCGGAGTCCTGCCGGAAAGCGGGTTGCAGGCCCCTCGCCCGCCCGAGGACAAGAGCCTCATGAACTCGGATGGCCTGCCGCCCAGCCGGCCGCCTTCGCCCCCATCGGAGGACCGCAAGAGCATCCTGGACCTGTTCAGGAACTGACGCGCAGCGTCATCCCGGGCTCGACCCGGGATCCGGATCGTCGAATTTCAGGGGCTGGTCCGCCTGCTCACCCGCGTAGCGCGTGAGGTTGGCGAAGAACTCGCCATTGCCCTTGGTGTCCATCCAGCTGCGCCCCGTCGAACTTGTAGTGGAAGCCGCCGGCTTTCGCCGCCATCCATATTTCGTGCAAGGGTTTTTGCATGTTCACGACGATCTGGGTGCCGTTGCCGAAGATGAGGGTGACCATCCCTCCGACCCGCTGGTTGTCCATGTCCGCATCGGTTTCGTCGTTGATGCGATCGCAGCAGGCTTCGATGCGACCGAGCAGGGCTTCGGCTCTGTCCATGTATTCGGGGTCGGTCATTACA
Organism: uncultured beta proteobacterium; assembly: GCA_963722025.1. Classification (GTDB taxonomy): domain Bacteria; phylum Pseudomonadota; class Gammaproteobacteria; order Burkholderiales; family Burkholderiaceae_C; genus Ramlibacter. The sequence goes on along the minus strand of CAVRNE010000059.1, from coordinate 29,934 downwards.
ATTTCACCATGTTGAATGTTTTGCAAATTCTAGTCAGCGCCCCCCTGGCGCGGCTTGCCCTGGCCCTCTGCGCGACCGGGGCATTGGCCGGCTGCGGACAGAAAGGCCCGCTGTTCCTGCCAACGGGCGAGGCGGCCGCGGGCCGAGCCACCTTGCCCCAGACCTTGAATCCCGCCGCGCCGGCCTCGGCGCCTTCCACCACGGGCACCGCCACGCCCGCCCCCAGACCATGACCACCACCGTATTGCCCGGCCATCCCCATTTCACGCTGCAGGGCGGCGAACTGTTCGCCGAAGATGTCCGGCTGCAGGACCTGGCGCGTGATCATGGCACGCCGCTGTTCGTCTACTCCAAGGGCGCGATGCTGGCTGCGCTGGCGGCCTACCAGCGCGGCTTCGCGGGCCGCAAGGCGCAGATCTGCTATGCCATGAAGGCGAACTCTTCGCTCGGCGTGCTGCAGGTTTTTGCCCAGGCCGGTTGCGGCTTCGACATCGTTTCCGGCGGCGAGCTCGAGCGTGCCCTGGCCGCCGGCGCCAAGGGCCGGGACATCATCTTTTCCGGCGTGGGCAAGACCCGCGCCGAAATGCGCCGCGCGCTCGAGGTCGGCATCGGTTGCTTCAACGTGGAGAGCGAAGCCGAACTCGAGGTGCTCAGCGAAGTCGCCGTGGCAGCCGGCCAGGTGGCGCCGGTGAGCATCCGGGTCAATCCCGACGTCGACCCGAAGACCCACCCCTACATCTCGACCGGCCTCAAAGGCAACAAGTTCGGCGTCGCCCATGAGCGCACGGTCCATGCTTATCGGCGGGCGGCTTCCTTGCCGGGCCTGAAGGTGGTCGGCATCGACTGCCACATCGGCTCGCAGATCACGGACGAGGCGCCCTACCTGGACGCCATGGATCGCGTCCTGGACCTGGTGCAGGCGGTGGAGGCAGCCGGCATTGCGTTGCACCACATCGACTTCGGCGGCGGCCTGGGCATCAACTACAACGGCGACCAGCCGCCGGCAGCCGACGCGCTGTGGGCCAAGCTTTTCGCCAAGCTCGATGCGCGCGGATTTGGCGATCGGCAGTTCATGATCGAACCGGGCCGCTCGCTCATCGGCAACGCGGGCGTGTGCCTGACCGAGGTGCTGTATCTCAAGCCCGGCGAGCAAAAGAATTTCTGCGTCGTCGATGCCGCCATGAACGACCTGCCTCGACCGGCCATGTATCAGGCTTATCACGGCATCGTTCCACTCTCGCGCGGTGGCGATCAGGCGCAAACCTACGATGTGGTGGGGCCCGTGTGCGAGAGCGGCGACTGGATCGGGCGCGACCGCGCATTGGCGGTCCAGGCGGGCGATCTGCTGGCGGTCCTCTCCGCCGGCGCCTACTGCATGAGCATGGCCAGCAACTACAACACCCGCGGACGAGCCGCCGAGGTCCTGGTCGATGGCGCTCGCGCCTACCTCATCCGCGAGCGGGAAACCGCGGCCGACCAGATGCGCCTGGAGCGGCCCGCTTTCTAGTCCACTGGAGCAGGCGCCAGCCGAGCAGCACGGCCAGGATGGCCGCATACACCGCCACCTCGGCGAAGTCGTTCTTGCCGGCGCGCATCCAGAAGAAGTGCAGGATGCCCAGGCCGGCGATCGCGTAGACAAGCTTGTGCAGGGCCTGCCAGCGTTTCGCGCCCAGGGCTTTGACGGCGCGGTTGAACGAGGTCGCGGCCAGCGGCGTCAGCAGGAGAAAGCCGGTAAAGCCCACCAGGATGAACGGCCGCTTGGCGATGTCCTTTGCAATCTCAGGCATATCGAAACCCATGTCGAACCAGCTGTAGCTCAACAGGTGCATCACCACGTAGAAGTACACGAATAGCCCAAGCATGCGGCGAAACCTCGCCAATGCCGGCGTGCCTGTGATCACGCGCAGCGGTGTCACGGCCAGCGTGATGCAAAGGAAGCGCAGCGTCCAGTCCCCCAAGGAGCGGATCAGGTACTCCGCCGGGATTGGCGCCCAGGTTGTCGGTTATTGCGCCATAGAGCAGCCATGCGAACGGCAGCAGTCCGAGCACGAACACCAGGGGCTTGGCCGCCGGATGCAAAAGCAGCGAAGCGGTGTTTGCTCGCCGCGGCGCCTTGTCCGCAGCCATCAGTAGTTCTTCTTCAGGTCCATGCCGGCGTACAGCTGGCCGACCTGGGCCTCGTAAGGCAAATAGGCAGCTTGCTTCTCTTCGCAAACGGCACCGTCTGCTCCTGTCCCATCTTGAGCGGGGGGGCTATGGGGACCATCAGCGGATCACGGCCGAAGTGCGTCGCCGGCAGAGATTGATGAGGGATGTGTACGCTGCCTACTTGTCAAACCCCCTCCTGAAGTGCCGCGAGCTGACTTACTCGCATTCCTCCACGCACTCCGCTAGCAAAGAGTACATGGGGAAAGTCGGACACGTTCTTTCCCAGGTGGACTGTTCGTCTGAAATCAGGGGTTTCCTGCTGCACTCGATGATGATTGAGTTCGAGAAGAGCGCCTGGCTAGCCTTTGACGCAACGGAAGGCGGGATGGGCTGCTTGCGCATTCGGCGTCGTGATCTCGGTGAAAACGCAAATGTCTGGGTTGACGATCCCACGGCGTTCCGCCGCTTTTTTGCTGAACTCCTGCGCAGCGCGGGAAAGGACGCGTTCCCTCGGGCGACAAAAGCAGAGACGGCGAAAGTTATGGACTCCCTGCTCACATACGTGCTGCACGGAAGCTTTCCGGACGATGTCGCCGCCGCTTTCAAGAAAGAATCGTCAACGAGAAGCATCGTATCTGATCTCGTGAAGCCGTGGGTCTCCTATCCAGGAAGCAATGGCGTCGCCATCCGCCACTCACCGCAAGGAAGAGTGTTGACCAAGTACCATGCCTCGCATGGCTGGCCTGCGTCGGGTGCGTCTGCATCCCTCGAAGCTTTGATCCAAACAATGCGTGGTCAGAAGGCCAACCGGAATTCGACGGGCCGGCCGTATGCATTCGTCATGCGCGGCGCCAATTTCGCCGGCGACCGGTTCGCCATCAAACCCGCGGCGAGATGCCACCTGTTCAACTTGCTCCCGAACCACAATTCCTTTCGAAGTGCTGTCTCATCGAGACTCGACGCACGCGCCTGGGTTAAATCCCACACAAGGCTCGACTCGCGCCAATCGAGGTTAGAGCCACCTCTGGATCGGCTGCTCCAGGCAGCAGCCCACCTGCCGCACCACCTAGGCGAGTCCGTGAGGAACCGCGTGATGGCGATTTGCCGAAATTCTCAGGCGAACCCACCAGACACTTACCGGCTAGTCGAAGTGACCGCCGTATTCCGATCGGCGATCAAGGCAATCGGCGACAAGTCATTGCGGCTGCGCGTGCGCGACGCAGTGGAAAACGAACTGAGCGAAGTACTTCAAACACCAATGATCGTCTTCGCGGACACGGGACACGGACGCGACAACGAGCCCATCCTGCTCGCCGTCGGTCGCGGCGTGCTTTCCGGGAAACTCGGCTACTGGGAGGTGAAGGAGGTGATGACGCGTGAGGGCCCGCGAATTATTCAACGCCGTCGGGAACGTTCCTGGCACGGGTCAGGATGTGGATTGTCAATCTGACGGAGTGACTATCCCGGTGGAAAGAATCTTTTTGCTGGATCATGCCAAGACGCGACATCGGCCTACATGCCTAATAGTTCTTCTTCAAGTCCATGCCGGCGTACAGCTGGCCGACCTGGGCCTCGTAGCCGTTGAACATCAGGGTCTTGCGCTTCTTGGCGAAAAGGCCATCCTCGCCGATGCGCCGCTCGGTGGCCTGGCTCCAGCGTGGGTGATCGACTTCGGGGTTCACGTTGGAATAGAAGCCGTATTCGTTGGCCGCGGCCTTGTTCCAGGCGGTCTTGGGTTCGCGATCGGTGAAGCGGATCCGCACCAGGCTCTTGCCGCTCTTGAACCCGTACTTCCACGGCACCACCAGCCGCACGGGCGCGCCGTTCTGGTTGGGCAACACCTCGCCGTACATGCCGAACGTGAGCAGCGTGAGCGGGTGCATGGCCTCGTCCATGCGCAGGCCTTCCACATAAGGCCAGTCGAGGACGCGCGAGCCCACGAAAGGCATGGTCTTGGGATCGGCCTGGGTGATGAATTCGACAAATTTCGCGTTGCCCAGCGGCTCGACTTTTTCGATCAGCCTGGCCAGGGAATAGCCGACCCAGGGAATCACCATCGACCAGCCTTCGACGCAGCGCAGGCGATAGATGCGCTCTTCCTGGGCGCTGAGTTTGAGCAGGTCTTCCAGCTGGTACTTGGCCGGCTTCTTCACCAGACCGTCGACTTCGACGGTCCAGGGCGTGGTCTTGAGCGTGTGGGCGTTCTTCGCGGGGTCGGCCTTGTCGGTGCCGAACTCGTAGAAGTTGTTGTAGCTGGTGGCGTCCTTGTACGGCGTCAGCTTTTCCATGGTCATCGCACCGGGCGCATTGGATGGGGCCGCGGCCAGCGCTGCCAGTTTGCCGGGCCGCTGCACCTGGGCCAGCGCCTCGCGCGAAGCCCAGGAAGCCAGTGCCGCGCCGGCAAGGCCGGACGCCATGAGTTTGAGAATTTCGCGCCGGCCTTGATAGGCCGACTGCGGCGTGATCTCGCTGGCAATCGGATGGATGAAACCGTCGCGGTGGGTCTTGATCAGCATGAGGCTTTCCTTGTCATGGCCGTTGGTCTGGATACGCGAGCCATTCTTACAAGGATTCGCGCGAATCGTTCAGAGCGTCCCGTAGCTGTGCAGCCCCGACAGGAACATGTTGACGCCCAGGAAGGCAAAAGTTGTCACTGCCAGGCCGGCCAGCGCCCACCATGCGGACACGGTTCCCCGCAGGCCCTTCATCAGGCGCATATGCAGCCATGCGGCGTAATTCAGCCAGACGATCAGCGCCCAGGTTTCCTTGGGGTCCCAGCTCCAGTAGCCGCCCCAGGCCTCCGCCGCCCACAGGGCGCCGAGCACGGTGGCGATGGTGAAGAAGGCAAATCCCACGGCAATGGACTTGTACATCACGTCGTCCAGGATCTCGAGCGAGGGCAGCCTGGCCGCGATGCGCTGCCGGCCCAGCAGGATGCCCACGCGCGATCAAGGCCGAGATCAGCGCGTAGCCCACCCAGTAGCTTCCGCCCGCCTCCGCTATGCCTCGCTGGCGAAAAGCGATGGGCACGAAGCACAGGGCCACGCCCAGCAGCCAGAGCGGGGTCAGTTTGTACCAGCGCGTTTCGCCGGCCTGCTGCTTGATCAGGTAGGCGAAGGCGACCATGGCCGAAAGCGAGAAGGTGCCGTACCCGATGAAATTGGCCGGCACGTGCAACTTCATCCACCAGCTTTTGAGCGCGGGAACCAGCGGCTGGATCTCGTGGGCTTCACGCACGACGGTGTACCAAAGCAGGAATCCCACGGCCGCGCTGACCACCAGCATCACGAATGCGCCCAACGAGCGCGTTTCGATACTGGTCCTCGAAGTACAGGTAGAAGGCCGTGGTGAGCCAGCAGAACAGCACGAACACTTCGTAGAGGTTGCTGACCGGGATATGCCCGACGTCGGCGCCGATCAGGTAGCTTTCATACCAACGAACCATGGTGCCGAGCAAGGCCATGCCGACGGCGACCCAGGCCAGGCGCGAGCCGATCCGCTCCATGGCCCCGCCCTGCCGGGGCGAGAACATCCCGATCCAGTAAAAGACCGTGCTCATGAAAAAGAGCACGCTCATCCACAGGATGGCCGACTGGCTGGAAAGAAAATACTTGAGCCAGAACACGCTCTCGGCGCGCGCCAGGCTGCCTTCATAGAGCGCGATGGCCAGCAACGAGGATGCGGCGACAGCCAGCATCAGCACACGCAAGCGGCCGCCAGAACCAGCCGATCCAGATCGCGGCCGGCACCGCGCCGATCAGGATGCCCTTCTCGTAGACGTCCATGTAGGCGGCGTAGCGCGCGAACGCATACGCACCGCCGGCGGCCACGATGGCGGCAAAGAGCCAATCGAACCAGTTGCGGCGCGAGAAAAAACCTTCGTGAAGGCTCAGCGTGGTGGTGGCCGTGTTCATGCTTGTATCCTCAAAAGCCGCTCCTTGAGCAGCGCGAATTCGCGGTCGGCTTCCATGGTCTTGCGGTTGCTCGACAGCGCCATCGTCGCCTCGGCGCCGGCCCGCATGACCGCTCAGCCAGCACCAGACCCGGCGCTCGCGCACGTACAGCATGGCAAAAACACCCAGGATCAGCAAGGCACAGCCCAGATAGACAATGCTGCGGCCGGGGCTTCGTGTCACCTGGAACACGCTGGCCTGCACCTGCGTGAAATCCTTCAGCTGGAAGGCCATGGGCGCCGGATAGATGTGCACGTCGCTGAGCGCGAGCACTGCCTGGCTCATGAACGCCTGTGTCTTCTCGCTGGGCGCCAACGGCTTTTGGCCGGCGCGTTCGCGGGTGATCTGGGCCAGCTCGAACACCGCGCCATTGAGTATGCGCACAAGCACCTCGCTGGCGCGCTCCCGCTCGGCCTGCGGCACGTTCGCCTCGATGAAGTCCGACAGCGCCTGAAGGCCCGCGCTGCCGGCCTTGCACCGGCTGGACCGGCGAATCGGCTCCGGCGAACAACGCGAGGGCGCGCCCGGCCGAGGCCGCCAGCTGCGCCGCCAGTTCGGGCCGCGACGCATCGGTCGCCTTGGCCGCGTACCGGCGCACCGCGAGCTCGCGCAGCGCGGGGTCCGCCATTGCAGCGCGCAACCGCAGGAAGCCGTCCAGGCCGCCCTGGTCATCGGCCGGCACGCGCAGATAGCGGAACTGCTCGGCCGGCGTGTCGCGCAGGCCCATGAGGAACACCGGCGAGCCGTCGCCCATGTCCACCGGCAGCATGTAGTTGTGGAACTCCCGCGCCTGGCCGGCGGCGTCGCGCAGCTTGTACGTGATGCTGGGGCCGACGTTGCGCAGTTCTTTCTTGGTCGCGGTCTTGTTGGCGGCACCCAGCCGGCCCTCGAGCGAATCGCGCAGGTCCACCTTGCGCACATCGGTTCCTGCCTTGTCGTTGGCGAAGTTCTCGACGTTGATGACACGCAGGCCGGTGTATTCGAGCGTCATCTTTTCGGCGCCGTCGCCCTGCCCCCGGGTGAGCTGGGACGATCCGCCGATGACGCCTTCGATCTCGAACGGCTTGGCACTGCCGTTCATCGGCACGGCCGAAAGCCGCACGCTGGAGCCGCCGTCGTCAAAACTGGATTGGTAGATCTCGATGCCGCGGTGCCGCGCGGGATGATTCACTTCCACCCGCGCCGGTATCTTTTCTCCGGTCTCGCGGTCGTGGATCACGATCTCGCTGGCAAACAGCTTGGGCATGCCGGTGGAGTAGTGCTCGACGATGAACTTCTTCAGCTCGATCGAGAACGGCAACTCCTGCAGCAGGATGCCGTCCGACTGGTTCAATATCGCCGTGCCCGACTGCGTGCCCTCGGCCACCAGCAGGTTGCCGCGAAAGGTGGGATTCGTAGCGGGCAGCCGGTGCTGCGGCTTCACGTCGGCGATCATCCCGCCGCCGGTGTAGGGCGTCTTGCCGCCCAGCAACATCTGGGCCCGCACGATCAGGTCGCCGTCGAGCAGGCCGCCGATGCAGACCAGCACGATGGCGCTGTGCGCAGCGAGGTAGCCCAGCTTGTTGGCGCCGCCGGTCTTGGCGGCGACCATCCAGCCGCTGTCCCGCTTCTGCAGCTTCACTTTCCAGCCGCCCCCGGCCAGGGTCTTGCCGATGCGCTGCGCCGCGGCCTCGGGCGTTTCGCCCAGCGTCGCATGAGCCCGGTGGTGGAAAGCCTGCAGGCTCTGCTCGCGCAGGTTTTCCTTGTAGGCCTTCAGGTCGGCAATGATCTTGGGCGTGTTGCGGGCGATGCACAGGGACGTGCTCACGACCAGGAACGCCAGGATCAGCAGGAACCACCAGGCGCTGTAGACGGCGTTGAGCTTCACTGCCATGAACAGCTGGGCCCAGAAGGGCCCGAACTGGTTGACGTAGTTGACCACCGGCTCGTGCTGCTTGAGCACGGTGCCGATCACCGATGCGATGCAGATGACCGTCAGCAGCGATATCGAGAACCGCATCGACGACAGCAATTCCACTGCCGACCGCATGCTGTGCGATCCGGTGCGCGGGCGAAGGCCCTGGGTAGAGACTGACATCGAGAAAAGAGCTGTTTCGAGGTGAACAAAAAAAGGCGGGCCCTCCACGGAGGTGCCCGCCTTTTTTAGGGTTGTTTTCCGGCGGTTAGTTCAACTGTCGGGCTTGCGAATCAGCGCAGGCCGGCGATGTAATCGGCCACGGCCCGGATCTCCCGGTCGCTGAGCCTGGCCGCGACCTGCGTCATCGGAAGGCTGTTCTTGCGCGCGCCGTCGCGAAAGCCCACCAGCTGGGCGTAGGTGTAGTCGGCGTGCTGGCCGGACAGGCGCGGGTACTGCGAGGGCACGCCGGCGCCGTTGGGGCTGTGGCAGCCGGCACAGGCGGCCACCTGGCGCTCGGCGATGCCGCCGCGGTAAATGCGCTCGCCCAGTGCGACCAGTTCCTTGTCCTTGGCGAAACCCGGCTTGGCTTTTTGCGAGCCGGCCCAGTAAGCGATGTTCTTCATGTCGGCGTCCGACAGTTGCGCGGCGAATGCCTGCATCACCGGGCTGGGGCGCTTGCCGTTCTTGAACTCCTGCAGCTGCTTGACCAGGTATTCGGGGTGCTGCTGGGCCAGCTTGGGATTGGCCGGGGTGCCCGAATTGCCGTCGGCGCCGTGGCAAGAGGCGCACACCGCCGCGAACTTGGCGCTTCCCTGGTTGAGGTCGGGCTTGGCAGGCGCGGCGGCCGGGGCAGCCGCGGGCGGGGCCTTCTCGTCGTTGGCGAAGGAGGACAACGCGGGAACTGCCAGAACGGCAGCCATCAGCAGGGTAGCAAGCGGCTTCATATCGGGGGAATCGTGGTCGGGTTCGTTGGCGCAAAACCTCGTGATTCTACAATGCCGCACTCGGGGTTTCCCCGCAAACCCAAAGGCACCCCATGACCTCCGCCCCGGCCCAACCCGCCGGAACCAAGACCGCCGCCGCCCTGGCCATGGGCTGGCTGCACACGGCCCGCTTCCTCACCACGGCGCCCACGCTCGAATTCCTGCCCCCGCTCACGGTGCCGGAAATCGCCTTCGTTGGCCGCTCCAACGCAGGCAAATCCACCTGCATCAACACCCTGACCCAGCAGAAGCGGCTGGCGTTCGCCTCCAAGACACCCGGACGCACCCAGAGCATCAACCTGTTCGCGCTGGGCAAGCAGGGCATCACCGATTCCATCCTGGCCGACCTCCCCGGCTACGGCTACGCGGCAGTGCCCAAGCAGGACAAGCTGCGCTGGCAGCAGGTCATGGCCAACTACCTGGTCACCCGGGAGAACCTGAAGGCGGTGGTGCTGCTGTGCGACCCGCGGCACGGGCTGACGGAACTCGACGACATCCTGCTGGAGGTGATCCGGCCTCGTGTCGAGCAGGGCCTCAAATTCCTGCTTCTTTTGACCAAGGCCGACAAGCTCAACCGCAGCGAACAGGCCAAGGCCCTGTCGATTGCGCGACTGCAAGCCGGCGGCGGCGAGGTGAAACTCTTCTCGGCCCTGAAAAAGCAGGGCGTGGAAGAAGCCGCCGTCCTGCTTTCGCAGTGGGCGCACCCGGAGCCGCCCCATGATCGAGAAATTCCAGCAAGCCCTGCCCCATGAAATCACGCTGAGCTGCCGCGCTGCGGGCGAACGCGGCCGGCCCGTGCTGATATTCCTGCACGGCTTTCCCGAGGCGGCTTTCGTCTGGGATGAATTGCTGGAACATTTCGCCCGGCCGGAGAACGGCGGTTACCGGTGCCTGGCGCCCAATCTGCGCGGCTACGAAAAATCGAGCCAGCCGGCCGACGTCAAGGCCTACCGGGCGAAATCACTGGTGCAGGACATCGCCGCGCTGATCCAGATCGAAGGGGCGCCCATCGAGTGCCTGGTGGCGCACGATTGGGGCGGCGCGGTGGCATGGAACCTTGCCAACCAGCTCCCCCACTTGACGAAGAAGCTGGCCATCATCAATTCGCCGCACCCCGGCACCTTCCTGCGCGAACTCAAGTCGAACCCGAAACAGCAGGCGGCCAGCGCCTACATGAATTTCCTCATTCGCCCGGACGCGGAGCAGCTCCTGCGCGAGGACGACTACCGCCGCCTGTGGCAGTTCTTCACCAACTGGGGCGGGGCGCCTTGGCTGACCGAAGAGCGCAAGCGCCAATACCGCGAGGTCTGGGATGCCAGCTTGACCGGCGGCTGCAACTACTACCGCGCCTCTCCGGTACGGCCGCCGAGCGCGCAGGATCCGGGCGCGCTGGCGATCGACCTCCCGCGCGAAATGCTCACCGTGGACTTGCCCACGCTGGTGCTGTGGGCGATGGACGATGCCGCGCTGCCGCCCGAGTTGATCGATGGCCTCGAAGAGTACGTGCCTCATCTCACGCTGGAGAAGATCCAGGGGGCCACGCACTGGATCATCCACGAGCAGCCCGAACTCGTGGCGCAGCGGCTCGGACAGTTCTTCAGTACACCGGCGGCAAGCCGTCCGGCCGCGACTTGAAGCGCTTGTGCACCCAGTAATACTGCTCGGGCATGGTGTCGATGTAGCCCTGCAGGCGCTCGTTCATGAGCGCGGTGTCCGCCGTCACGTCGTCCGACGGGAAATTCTCCCAGGCCGGCAGCACCTGCACGTCGTAGCCCTCGGGCGTGAGGCGAGTCACCACCGGAACCACCTTGGCCCGCCCCAGCCGGGCAAAGCGTGAGAGGGACGGCACCGTGGCCGCGCTGATGCCGTAGAAAGGCACGAAGATCGATTCCTCGGGCCCGAAATTCATGTCGGGCAGCAGGTAGAGCGGCGCCCCAGTGCGCAGGGAGCTGATGATGGCCTTGACGCCATCGGCACGACCGAAAGGCCGGCCCGAGCTAAAGCGCTGGCGCCCGGACAGCATCCACGCGTCCAGCACCTTGTTCGACTGGCCGGTGTAGATGCCGGTGAAGTTGCGGTCCACCTGTTGGGTGAGCGCGGTCCAGCCGGCGTCCATGCCTATGAAGTGCGGCGCGAACAGCACCGTGGGCTGCGTGCCGTCGCAATTCCTCGACCGCGCCGGTCAGCTTGAGCCGCTCGCGCGTCACCTCCGGCTTGCCGTGCCACAGCCAGCTGCGATCCAGCCAGGCCTGGGCGAAACGCACGAAGATCTGCGGCCCCAGCTGCGCGCGCTGCTGCCGGCGTCCACTGCGGAAAGCACAAGGCAAGGTTCACCTTCACGATACGGCGGCGCGGCAAGACCACGAAGTACAGGAACCGGCCCAACAGCCATCCGAGCGCGCGCACCCAGGCCAGGGGAAGGTGCGCGAGCACGCGCATGAAGAGAATGCCCAATTTGCTCATGGAGTTCCGTCTGCGCGTGCGCGGCTGCTTGTAGCGGGCATAGCCCCAGAGGTACTGCTGTGGGCACTCCCGGATCAGCCCCTCCATCTGCGCGTTCACCTGGGCCGCCGCGCCGGCGGGGTCGGCGGCCACTGTCCCCGGCCAGGGCCGCAAGTGCACGCGGTAGCCGCGGCCCCAGGGCAGGCGCTCGCCCCAGGCCAGCAGGATGGCGGCGCCGGTCTGCTGCGCCAGACGGGTGGAGAGCGTCATGGTATAGGCGTCGCGCCCGAAAAAGGGCGCCCACAGGCCCAGGCCTTCGGGTGGGACCTGATCCGGCAGCAGGCCCACGGCCTCGCCGTTCTTGAGGGCCTTGAGCATCTGGCGCACGCCCGCCAAGGTCGTGGGGGCGGTAGCCAGGTTGGCTCGCCCGCGTGCGCTGTCGACGAGCCCGCGCAACCAGGGCTTGCGGGCCGGCCTGTAGAGCACCGTGATGCGGCCCAAATGCGCGGCGTAGCCTTGTGCCGTCACTTCGAAGCAGCCCAGGTGCGGGGTCAGAAAGACGATGCCCCGGCCTTGCGCGCCGCGCGGCCTCGATCAGCTCCTTTCCTTCCCATTCGATGGCAGCCGGCCGCCCGAACCAGAGCCTGGGCACCTCGGCCAGCAGCTTGCCCGTTTCGGCCACGGCCGAGCGAACCTGCCCAAGTCCGTAACCCGCCTGCCGGGCGTTTTCGAGAAAACGCCTGCGGTAGGTGCCGGAGGCCAGGAAGGTCACCCAGCCCAAAGCTGCGCCCACGGCATGCAGGATCGGCAGCGGAAACAGCGCCAGAAAGCGGAAAAGGGTTATCACAAACGTTTAGAATGCCTTTGTCGCTGAGTTATGAACTACTTGCAGGGCGACGTTAAAAAAATTCTGCTAAAGCGTTCGCCTCAAGCTCCGGCACAAGGCAACGCGCCTTCAAGCTAACCTGTGGAGTTTATTCAAATGGCGAACGACTTTCTTTTCACCTCCGAATCGGTCTCGGAAGGACACCCCGACAAGGTGGCCGACCAGATCTCCGATGCGATCCTCGACGCGATCTTCAAGCAGGACCCGCGCAGCCGCGTGGCCGCCGAAACGCTGACCAACACCGGGCTGGTGGTGCTGGCCGGCGAAATCACCACCAACGCCCACGTGGATTACATCCAGGTGGCGCGCGACACGATCAAGCGCATCGGCTACGACAACACCGACTACGGCATCGACTACAAGGGTTGCGCCGTGATGGTCTGCTACGACAAGCAGTCCAACGACATCGCCCAGGGCGTGGACCATGCCAGCGACGACCACCTGAACACCGGCGCCGGCGACCAGGGCCTGATGTTCGGCTACGCCTGCGACGAAACGCCGGAGCTGATGCCCGCGCCCATCTACTACGCCCACCGGCTGGTCGAGCGCCAGGCCCAGCTGCGCAAGGACGGGCGCCTGCCCTTCCTGCGCCCGGACGCGAAGAGCCAGGTGACGATGCGCTACGTCGACGGCAAGCCCCACAGCATCGACACCGTCGTGCTGTCCACCCAGCACAGCCCCGAGCAAAGCGACGGCAAGCACATGCTGCCCTCGTTCAACGAGGCCATCATCGAAGAGATCATCAAGCCGGTGCTTCCCAAGGAATGGCTGAAGGAAACGCGCTACCTGATCAACCCGACCGGCCGCTTCGTGGTCGGCGGGCCGCAGGGCGATTGCGGGCTGACCGGCCGCAAGATCATCGTCGATACCTATGGCGGCGCCTGCCCGCACGGCGGCGGCGCCTTCTCGGGCAAGGACCCGAGCAAGGTGGACCGCTCGGCCGCCTATGCCGCCCGCTACGTGGCCAAGAACATCGTGGCGGCCGGCCTCGCGCGCCAGTGCCAGATCCAGGTTGCTTACGCGATCGGCGTTGCCAAGCCCATGAACGTGACCGTGTACACGGAAGGCACCGGCGTGATCCCCGATCACAAGATCGCCGCGCTGGTCAACGAGCATTTCGACTTGCGTCCCAAGGGCATCATCCAGATGCTGGATCTGCTGCGCCCCATCTACGAGAAAACCGCCGCTTACGGCCACTTCGGGCGCGAGGAGCCCGAGTTTGCGTGGGAGCGTACGGATCGAGCCGCGCTGCTGCGCGAGGCTGCCGGCCTCAAGTAAGCTCAGCTATTGGATGAGCGTCTGCTGGCGCTCATACTCGCCGCGCTTCATTGCCGCATAGGTCTTGCGGTCCATTTCGCGCAGCTGGCGCGGGTAGCGTTCGGTGGCGTCGAACCAGGTCTGGATCCTCTTTTCCACCTGCTGGTCCGCCGGCGAGCGCAGCGACGCCAGGTGGGCGTCGATCGCCAGGTAGTAACGCATCGCGTTGCGTTCGATCGCCCCGCGCATTCCGCCGATATAGATCGGCTGGCCCTTGCCGTCCTTGCCCGTGACCGTGAAGCCGACCTTGTCCGAGCCGGCGGTCGCGAGGTAGGCCTGCATCGCCAGGCGGCCGGCCGTGCCATAGCCATACGAATAGCTCAGGTGCAGGAATGTGCGCCCGCCGTCCAACGGAATGGCAGACACCGCAATGCGATAGTCCTTGGTACCCAGCGGGCCGGTTTGCGCCTCGAGCCGGCTCTCGAAGTAGTCGGGCGTCGCTGCGACCGGTCGCAAGGCGAAATCCAGCCGATAGGCCTTCTCCACGGGCTGGTCGTACTTGCGGCCGATACGCACCTGCAGCGCCGTGGCGCCGTTCGAATCGACCGCGTGGCAGTACTTGGTATTGAACGGCAGGATCAGGATGTCGCACCAATCCGACGGGTTCTTCAAGGCATCACCGACCACGCCAAACGGATGGTCGAGTACGGCATAGACGTCGCCCTTGAGCGTATCGCCGGCCTCGGACGAGTCGATGTGCATCGCGCGATGGAAGCCGTTGTTGCGCAGCTGCTCGCGCAGTTCATCGTGCCTGGCGCGCAGCGCGCCCGCGTCGGCCACGACATTGAGCGAGGCCAAACCCAGCAGGCAGGCCGCGCACAGCCTCAGCAGGCGAGCGGTCGTCCCGCTCATCCGGTCCATCAGTTCATGCGTGACTGATGCCATGAAATTCCGGCGATGCTGCTCGCATGCGCGCCGGCTGTTCCTTGAGCACCTCCTCCACGTCGAACTGTATGCCGCCCATGAAAAGCGAATGCGGCTGCACGGTGTATAGATAGCGCCCGCGCGGCCCGAGCTCCAGGCACATGCGCAACTGGGGATGCTGCACCTGTTCCCAGGCCTTGATCAGCCGCGCCCGCACCAGGTTGTCGCTGCACTGCAGGTACCGCAACTTGTGGTGGTTGTGGGGAAAGTTGACCGCATTCAGGTAGGCCGTGGCGGCCTTGTTCCGGGTATGGAAGTTCGGCGTGAGATCGATGCTCAGCGTCAGCACCCGCTCCTGCGTCTCCAGCACAAAATGCCGGCCCATCAAACCATCGCTGGCCTCGCCGTACTTGTAGGCCAGGTGCAGATGCGAGGGCGTCTTGCGCAGCGAGTACTTCATGGTGGTGTTGCCGCTCCTGCGGCGCTCGCCAGATTGCGCCGTCACGCCCGGCGCGTCTGTAGGACAAGGCTGGATTCGCATGTGGGCAGGCCCGGCCTTGCCAGCGTTTCGGCGATAGGGCCTTTTCCTACAGCCAATCTCCTGATTCGCTGACTGCCGGGTCGCGCGTGCGGCCGAAGATGAGAGATGCAGGCTTCGCGCCAGTTCATTCAATCATCGAAAGGAGCAATCACATGGCTGCTGAAGACAAAGACCTCAATCGCGATCCGATCACCGACGAGCCGGGCGCGCATCCGGTGGGCACGGGCGTCGGCGCCGCCGGCGGTGCCGTGGCTGGAGCGGCAGCGGGTTCCGTAGGCGGTCCGGTGGGCGCCGTGGTTGGTGGTGTCGTGGGCGCGGTGGTTGGCGGGCTGGCGGGCAAGGCCGCCGCCGAAGCCGTGAACCCCACGGCCGAAGAGGCGCACTGGCGCGAGAACTACAACCGCGAGCCCTACTACGAGCAGGGCCGCAGCTTCGACGACTATGGCCCGGCCTATCGCCTGGGCCTGACGGGCCGCACGCGCTACGAGGACTGGGACAGTGCGGAGCCCAATCTCGAATCCGAGTGGGAATCGGCCCGCGGCGGCTCCAGCCTGAGCTGGCCCCAGGCACGTCCGGCCAGCCGCGCGGCGTGGGACCGCATCGAGTCCATCCGCACGGGCGGCATGCCCGGCATGGACGGTACCGCGGACAGCCGCATGGGCTCGGGCCAGAGCCAAAGCCAGAGCCAGAGCCAGGGCGGCGGCGCCGCTGCCATGGTGGGCGAGGCCCAGAGCGCGGGCAACATGAGCGGCGACAACGAGGACGTGATCGACGCCCTCAACGACCTGGCCGAGTGCTGCAAGGACGGCGAGTACGGCTTCCGCGCCTGCGCCGAACAAGCCAAGCGCTCGGACCTCAAGTCGGTATTCCTGCAACGCGCCGACGATTGCCGCGGCGCGGCCCAGGAACTGTACGAACAGATCCGCATGCTGGGCGGTGACGTGGACGAAGGCGGCAGCGCGGCCGGTGCCATGCATCGCGGCTGGGTGGCCGTGAAGGCCACGCTGACCACCTACGACGACAAGGCGGTGCTGGAAGAGTGCGAGCGCGGTGAGGACAACGCGATGGCGCGTTACCGCAAGGCGCTCAAGCAGCCGCTGCCGGCCGGCATCAAACTGATCGTGGAGCGCCAGATGCAGGGCGTGCAGCGCAATCACGACCAGATCAAGATGCTGCGCGACCAGTTCCGTGCGGCGTAACAGGAGGATAACGAGGCTCGGGCCAAGCCCCGAGCCTCGTCCTTTGTCTATGGGTGACGAGCGTTCTTCCCACCACTCGCTGAAGACCTATCGCGAGAAGCGCAACTTCGACGTCACGCCCGAGCCGGCGGCCGGTGGTGTGCCCAATGAGGAGGCCCGCAC
Source organism: uncultured beta proteobacterium (assembly GCA_963722025.1). GTDB lineage: Bacteria > Pseudomonadota > Gammaproteobacteria > Burkholderiales > Burkholderiaceae_C > Ramlibacter. Next base: position 13,542 of record CAVRNE010000059.1, on the reverse strand, counting down.
CTTTGTGATCCAGAAACATTGGGCGAGCCGGCTTCACTACGACTTCCGGCTCGAGCTGGACGGCACGATGAAGAGCTGGGCGGTGCCCAAAGGCCCCAGCTTCGATCCAGCCGACAAGCGCATGGCCGTGCATGTCGAAGACCACCCGATCTCGTACAACAGCTTCGAAGGAACGATCCCGCCGGGAAACTACGGCGCGGGCAAGGTCATCATCTGGGACAAGGGTGTCTGGATTCCCCTGGAGGACCCGCACAAGGGATATCGCGACGGCAAGCTGAAGTTCGAACTGCGCGGCCACAAGATGCACGGGCACTGGGCGCTGGTGCGCATGAAGGCCCGCGGCGACGAACGGCAGGAACCGTGGCTGCTGATCAAGGAGAAAGACGACTATGTCCGGCCCGCTTCGGAGTTCAGCGTAGTGGACGAGATGCCCGACAGCGTCAAGGCGCTGGCCGACCGGCCGGCTGCCCGAAAACGGCTGCGGCACGTACGTCTGCCGCGACCGCGACGCAGCCACCATCCGCATCGGGCCCGCCCGCGGGCGCGAAAAAAGCGGCGCTGCCCGCGCAGTTGCAGCCCCAGCTCGCGACGCTGGTGGACGCGCCGCCCAAGGACAACGACAACTGGCTCTACGAGATCAAGTTCGACGGCTATCGCATGCTCACCCGCGCCGAGGGCGGCCGCGTGCGCCTCATCACCCGCAACGGCAACGACTGGACCCGCAAACTGCCGCGCTGGCGAAAGCGCTTGAAGCCATGGATCTGCCCGACGGCTGGTACGACGGCGAGATCATCATGCCGGGGGACCGGGTGCCGGCGGATTTCCAGGCCCTGCAGGGCGCCTTCGACACGTCCCGTACCGCGGACATCGTCTACTACCTCTTCGACCTGCCCTACTGCGCCGGCTACGACCTGCGCGAAGTGCCGCTGGTGGAACGCCGCAGCGTGCTGCAGCGCATCGTCGAGCGCAAGCCGCACGACAAGGTCCGGTTCAGCGCGGCGTTCGATGGCAAGCCGCAAGACATCCTCGCCTCGGCTTGCCGGCTGGGCCTGGAGGGCGTGGTCGGCAAGCGCAAGGACTCCGCCTACGTGCTGAGGCGCTCGTCCGGCTGGGTCAAGCTCAAGTGTGGCCAGCGCCAGGAGTTCGTCATCGGCGGCTACACCGACCCGAGGGGTTCACGCACCGGCCTGGGCTCGCTGCTGCTGGGCGTGCACGACAAGGAGGGGCGCCTGCGGTATGCAGGCAACGTGGGCACGGGCTTCAGCGAGCAGACGCTGCGTGAGCTGCGCGCCAAGCTGGGCGACCTCCACGCCGATGCCAGCCCCTTCGCGCCCGACGCCGAGCTTCCGCGCAATGCCCACTGGGTCAAGCCCGAGCTGATCGGCGAGGTTGCTTTTGGCGATTGGACCCGCAGTGGCCGTATCCGGCATTCGGTTTTTCATGGCTTGCGCGCCGACAAGCCGCCCAAGGCGATTACCCGCGAGGAGCCGCGCCACATGACCACGGTCGACAAGCCCGCGGCGGCCGCGAAAGCCACCCTGCCCGCCTCGCTGCGCGTGAGCAATCCCGACCGCATCATCGACGCCGAGTCCGGCACGACGAAGATCGCACTGGTGCGCTACTACGCGCTGGTCGCGCCGCTGATGATGGAACACCTGAAGGGCAGGCCCGTTGCGCTTGCTGCGGGCGCCGCAGGGCCTGGCCGGCGAACTGTTTTTCCAGAAGCACGCCGAGCGCTACAAGATGCCGGGCGTCGAGCAGCTCGATCAGGCCATCGACCCGGATCACCCGCGCTTGCTCGAGGTCGCGTCGCCGGACGGCCTGTTGTCGGCGGCTCAGATGAACGTCGTCGAGTTCCACACCTGGAACGCCGTGAAAACCGCTATCGGCAAGCCCGATCGCATGACCTTCGACCTGGACCCGGGCGAAGGCGTGGGCTGGCCGCAGGTGCAGGAGGCGGCCCAGCTGGTGCGCGCCTTCCTCACCGAGCTGGGCTTGCCGGCCTTCCTCAAGACCAGCGGCGGCAAAGGCCTGCATGTGATCGTGCCGCTGAAGAAGCAATTCGATTGGGACACGGTCAAGGATTTCTCGCTGGCGATCGTCCAGCATCTGGCGCGAACCATTCCGCAGCGCTTCGTCGCCAAGAGCGGCGGCAGCAACCGGGTGGGCAAGATCTTCATCGACTATCTGCGCAACGGTTTCGGCGCGACTACCGTGTGCGCCTGGTCGGCGCGCGCCCGGCCGGGCCTGGGGATTTCGGTGCCGGTGCGCTGGGAGGAACTCGAGCGTCTCAAGAGCGGCGCCCATTGGACGGTGGGCACGGTCCACACCCGGCTCGACGAAGGCAATGCGCCGTGGGCCGACTACGAAGCCAGCCGAACCGGCTTGTCCGCGGCCATGAAGGCGCTGGGCTTCCGGCGGGGCTGACGAGCCGCTCCTATGCAGGAACAATGGCCACGCACCCTATGGATCGTGCGGCACGGCCAGAGCGCCGGCAACGTGGCGCGTGACGCAGCCGAGGCGGCGGGGCTGCCGGTCATCGACATCGCCGAGCGCGACATCGACACGCCGCTTTCGCAATTGGGTCGCAGGCAGGCCCGCGCGCTGGGCCACTGGTTCGGAGAGCTGCCGCCGGGAGGGCGGCCGCAGGTCGTGCTGTGCTCGCCCTATGTGCGAGCTCGCCAGACCGCGCAGTTGTTGCTGGAGGGCGCCGCATATCGCACCGGACAGCCTGCGCCTGCGAGTGGACGAGCGGCTGCGCGAGAAGGAGTTCGGCATCCTGGACCGCCTGACCCATTTCGGCATCCGCCAGAAATATCCCGAGCTCGGCGAACAGCGCGCCCACGTCGGCAAGTTCTACTTCCGCCCGCCCGGTGGCGAGAGCTGGTGCGACGTGATCCTGCGCCTGCGCAGCCTGCTGGAGATGGTGACGCGCGAGCACGGCGCCCAGCGCGTCCTCGTCGTCGGCCACCAGGTCATCGTCAACTGCATGCGCTATCTCATCGAATGCATGGATGAAGCGCAGATCCTGGCCATCGACAAGATGGGCGACGTCCCCAACTGCGGCGTCACTTCGTATGAGTACGATCCCGCGCGCGATGCGCTGGTGCCGGACCTCGTGAACTTCGTGGCGCCGCTGCGCCAGGCGGGCGCCGCCGGTGACCGTGGCAGCCGACACCCCGGCCGCGCCCAAGCCCTGATGCCATGCAGGCCGAGCGCGCATGGATCGACCTGGACCCCGGCCTGCTGCGCGCACTGGCCACTTCCGGAGATCGCGCCGGACGCCGACAAGGAAATGCGAGGCCGTGTGCTCGTGATTGCCGGCAGCCGGGAGATTCCGGGCGCCGCCATCCTGGCCGGCACGGCGGCATTGCGCGTGGGAGCAGGCAAACTCGTGATCGCGACCGCGCAGTCGGTCGCCGCCGAGCTGGCGGTCACCATGCCGGAAGCCCGCGTGATCGCGCTGCCGGAGACCGCTGCAGGCTCGTTCGCGCCCCATGCCGTGGACTTGCTCGAGCAGAGCGCGCAGGCAGCGGATGCCGTGCTGGTCGGTCCGGGCCTGATGGACGAGGACGGCAGCTGCGCCTTCGTCGCCCGCCTGCTGCCCATGTTGACGCACACGCCGGTCATTCTGGATGCCCTGGCGATGAACGCAGTGCCGGCCATGCCGCGGCTGGCCCAACCCGTACTGCTGACTCCGCATGCCGGTGAGATGGCGCACCTGCGCGGCATGAGCAAGGAAGCGGTGCTGGCCGATCCACAGCAGCGCCGCCCTGGACGCCGCGCGCGAATGGAATGCGGTGGTCGCGGTGAAAGGGGCGTCCACCTTGATTGCCGCTCCCGATGGCAGCCGGTGGCGGCACGAATGCGGCCACGCGGGCCTTGCCACATCCGGTTCGGGCGATGTGCTTGCAGGTCTCATCGCCGGCCTCGCCGCGCGGCAGGCGCCGCTCGAGCAGGCGTGCGCCTGGGGCGTGGTGCTGCACGCGATGGCCGGAAGGGAACTGGCCCGGCGACTGGGCCCACTGGGCTATCTGGCACGTGAACTGCCGGGAGAAATACCGCGCTTGATGCGCAGGCTTCGCATAGCCGGGAAAGCTCAGGCTTTCGCCCAGGGGATAGCGAGCCGCAGGCGCTGCCTGCCCTCCCGCTTCAACTCCACCGACTCGGCCTCGGCGAGGGCCTCCACGTCGCACCATTCCAGGCGCCGGTAGCCGGCCTCGGTGGAGAAGCCCTGGTCGCCCTGCGTGGGCCGCAGCGTGAGTGTCAGGACCAGCGCGGCCGGGGTCGGCTCGGCGTTCAGCACGATGTCGGCAGGCGGCTGATTCTCGTCGGTGGCATGGATCATGGCCGCAGTGAGCACGTTGCGGACCGCGGAGCGCCGAACTTCACCCGGAACTGCCGGCACTTCGTTGCGCAATGCATAGCCGCGAAAGGCCAGGCTGGTGGCGAGCAAGCCAAGGCATTCACGCACGCCCTCGCCGGCCGTGGTCAGCATCTCTTCCTCGGGCGCCAGCCAGGTGACGACGTCCAGGCAGGAACTGAGTGCGGCGCGCGCGAAACCATTGATCTTGTGCGCGCTCTCGTGCACCTCGGCGAGGTCTGGCTCGGGGGCGCGCAAGCGCCTGTCCATCACCTCGTAGACCATGCCGATGGGTTGCAGGTTGACCACCAGGTGATGCCGCATCGAGGGCGCCAGCCGGCGCAGCAAGGCATAGCGAGCCGCTTCCGCGCGCCCGGCGGCGCTTAGTGCAGACGCCGACTCTTGCACTTGGGGCGCTGGGGAGGTCATCGTGCAAGTATTTCACGCGGTGACGACTTGTCAACTTGCATTGGACCGAAAGGAACTTCAGTGACTGATGCTCATCCGTGTCAAACCCTGTCAAACGCGATAACGTTCGACAGCTGCCAGTCGGCTTGACGCCCGGGTACCTTATGGCCTTGGCGGCCGGCGCCGCCGCCAGCATGAAGACCATCGCGCGCGTGGCACAACTGCTCGAGTCCTACGGCGAGGCGGTGCCACAGCACGGGCAGCCGTCAGAACTTCCCGTACTGTAAGTAAGCTTGCTGCGGGTCCATGCCTCCCAGGATCGCCGCCCTAACCTTGCTCTCGGTGCCGATCGCAACCTCTGCCTTGTCCACTACCTCGGCAGCAATCGCCTTGGGCACGCGCAGCAGGCCGTCGCGGTCGCCGACCAGGTAGTCGCCGGGCGCGACCAGCACGTCGCCGATGCGGATCTCCACCTCCACAGCGCGCGGCAACCAAAACCCTACGATGTCGCGCGGCGTGAATCCGCGCGACCACGTCTGGAAGCCCATCTCGATCAGGAAATCGGCATCGCGCACGAAGCCGTCGGCGACGCAACCGAGCACGCCCTTGTTCTTCAAGGTCTCCGCCGAAAGCTCCCCCATGTGCGCCACGACCCGGTCGTTGGGCTGCGACACCCAGATGTGGCCCGGCTTGGCCTGGGACAGCAGGCCCGTCCACGCCAGCAGTGTCTCGTGCGGGTCTGCCCTGGGGTCCACTATCCCGTCGATCGTGAAGGCCGGCCCCGCAAGGCGGCGCTCAGGAAAGAGCGGCCGCAGCTCCGCGGGGAAGGCGAAATCGCGCAGGCCCATGGCGCGCATGACATCGTGGACCACGCCGGTGTAGCAGCGGGAGAGGCGTTCGGTAACGGGATCTTGCATGGCAGTTCCTATCCTACGCGCATCAAGCCGTTCAGCGCTGAGCCTGAAGCAGCGCCGGCGAACCCGCCGTGGCGAATCGTCTCTTGAGCACAGCCGGGTCAGCCGCACTCCCGCTCAACAGCGGCGGCGGTCCTACACCGTGCCCACCCGCGCTGCGGGAGAATGGGCCATGACCCGCTTGCGCCGCCGCCACTTGCTTGCCCTGCCCCTGGCCGCGATACTCGCCGCCTGTGCGGCTCCGCCGCCGCAGGCCACCGTGCAGGTCTTCACCGTGGCGCCGCAGGTGCCGCCGGGAACCACGTATCGCCACGAGCGCCTGCCCTCGCAGGCCGCCCGACCCGACCAGGCCACGATGGAGGGCGTCGCAGATGCGGTGCTCTCACGCGCGGGGCTGCGGCGCGACGACGCGAACCCCCGCCTGGCCGTTCATGTGACGGCCAGCCAGGATGCCGCGGCGTACGGGCCGGCGTGGGGCCCACCCTGGGTGGGCGTGGGCATCGGCGGCGGCAGCTGGGGCGGCGGCAGCATGGGGATCGGCGTGAACTTCCCGATCGGCGGCACCGCCGTGTATCCGTCGCAGCGCGTGGACGTGCTCCTGCGCGACCTGGCCAACGCGCAGGTGGTGTTCCAGTCGCAGGCCAGCGGCAACTCCGGCGCGAGCGCCGCGACCCTGCTGGAGGCGGCGTTGCGCGACTTCCCGAACGTGCCGCCCGGCACGCGGCTGGTCCCGCTGTCGGGGCCGGTTGGGCACTGAAGCCGTATGCACGGCGTGGTGACGCGTTGAAGCGCGAAGCCGAATCGCTTGAGACCAAGGAGCTTTTCGGTTCAAATAAGGGGAAGCGGCATCAAGCCGCTTCCTTGACCGTCACCCGCCACAGCGTGCGCGCCTGCGTCAGGTCTGTGAGCGGGGCGGCGTGCAGCAGTTGCGCGTTGTCCCAGACGATCACGTCGCCCACGGTGTAGTCATGGGTGTGGCGATAGCGCTCCTGCGTGGCGTGCAACTTCAACTCGTCCAGCAGCGCCAGCGCATCTCCATCGTCCATGCCCTCGATGCCGAACGAACTGCCCGAAAAGGCGTAGAGCGATTTCACCCCGGTGCGCGGACCCGAACATCCTGATCCTCTCCAACGTCAAGCGCAATGGAAGGTGTCGATCACGTGCGGCTCGGGCCGCCCCCAATGCCTGGCGAAGGCGACGAACTGCGCTGGCGTGAGCGTCTGGCGCTGCAGGACGATGAAGCAGTGCTCGTGCAGCGCCTGTTCGATGCGCTCGAACACCTCCGGCGCCAGCGGCCGGGAGAGGTCCACGCCCTGGACACGCGCACCGGCAATGTCCGAGAGCTTTTCGATCGTCAACACCGCCTGCTTTTGCTAGAGGCCGCTTGCGAGGAAACCGCCGTCGACGGCGATGCTGTGGCCCGTGACATACGCGGCCGATGGCGACGCCAGGAAGATCGCGGCACCCACCATGTCGTCCGGTTCGCCGAACCGACCGGTAGGTGTGCGGGACAAGGCCAGTGCCTTGCGTTCGGGCGACATCTTGTCGCGGTTCAGGTCGGTCATCACGAATCCCGGCGAGATCGCGTTGACGCGAACGCCTCGCCCGGCCCATTCGGCGGCGAGAGTCTGCGTCAGGCTAAACACGCCGCTCTTGGCCATGGCGTAGAGCGCGCTGCGCGGCCAGCCGCGGTGCGACGCGAGCGAGGCGATGTTGATGATGGAACCCTTGCCACGCCCCAGCATGTGGCGGCCCACCTCGGTGCAGGCGAAGAACACGCTCTTCATAGCAACGGATTCCTTGTATTCGCGGTTTCTTCGTCAAGGACGTCAACCAGGTTCCCGTGGAGCCTTGGGATTTGAAAGGCGTGCCTTGTTCCTTTGTCGTGCTCGACGGCACCGGCGGCACCAACGACGGCTATGTTTGTGAGATCCCCGCCGGCGGCAAGACCAAACCGCAGAAACATATGTACGAGGAAATGGTCTACGTCTCCAAAGGCTACGGCGCGACCACGGTATGGCAGCGCGACGGCAAGAAGAAGCATACGTTCGAGTGGGGGCCGGGCAGCATGTTCGCGATCCCGATCAACGCCGACTACCAGCACTTCAACGCCAGCGGCAGCGAGACCGCGCGTTATTTCGCGGTGACCAACTCCTGCTTCATGATGAACCTGTTTCACAACAGCGATTACATTTTTAACAGCGATTACGTTTTCACCGACCGCTTCGATCCGCACACCGAAGGTTACTTCAACGGCGAAGGGACGATCACCGGGCGCTTTTTCATGACCACCAATTTTGTCCCCGATACCCACACGCTCAAGCTGACTAATTACGATGAGCGCGGCAAGGGCAGCACCAACATGAAGTTCGACCTGGCGCGCAACACCATGGGCGCGCATATCTCCGAGTTCCCCGTGGGCACCTACAAGAAAGGCCATCGCCACGGCCCCGGCGCCCATGTGATCATTCTTTCCGGCCAGGGTTATTCGGTGTTGTGGAAAGATGGCGAGCCCGAGCGCGTCGATTGGGGGCCGGGCAGTGTCGTCGTGCCGCCGGATCAATGGTTCCACCAGCACTTTAATTCCGGCGCGGCCCCGGCACGCTATCTCGCCTTGCGTTGGAACAACTGGCGCTACCGCTTCTTGCGCTCAACGGACGGCGAAGGCGGCACCTATACAAGTCTTAAACTCGGCGGCAACCAGATCGAGTTCGAAGACGAGGATCCGCAGATCCACAAAGACTTCGAGGCGGCGATGAAAGCCGCCGGCGCCAAGTGCAACATGCCGTATCATCCGGGGTGCACGCAGAAGTAGTCGCGCCGCGCGACTACTTCTGTTCAAAGGTTCAAGCGTTCAAAAGTTCAAGGTTCGGAACCCGGAAGGCGCTCCGACCTTGAACCATTGAACTTTGAACCGAAACCGGAGGTTTCATGCCGCGACTTAGATTGAGTTTTGTTTCGGCGTTCAACGAGCGCGTCCAACCTTTGATGGATGGCAGCATCCAACCTGAAGGGGTCGAGCTGATGCCGACCTATTCCGATCCGTCGGAAACTTTTTGGCGCCAGCTCAAGTTTCAGGAATTTGAAATCTCGGAGATGTCGCTGTCGTCCTATCTGATCGCCAGATCGCGCGGCATGGATTTCGTGGCGATCCCGGTCTTCCCGTCGCGCCGCTTCATGCACGCGGAGCTCTCCTATCACGTCGATTCCGGAATCCGGGCGCCGGGAGATGTAACCGGCAAGCGCATCGGCGTCGGCGAATACCAGCAGACCGCCTCGCTCTGGGTGCGCGGCACGCTGGAACATGACTTCGGCGTGTCGCAGTACAAGGTCGATTGGTACATGGAGCGCACCGATGAGTTGAGCCATGGCGGCGCCACCGGCTTTACCCCGCCTAAGGGAATCGCCTTCCACAAGATCCCCCCTGACAAAAGTATCGCATCGATGCTGGTCAACCACGAGATCGATGTCGCCTCGGTGACCCGGGCTTTTTCGCGCGAATCGAACATCATCGACCGCTCGACCCATATCCGCGCCCAGGGCGGCGACTGGAGCAAGGTCAAGCCGCTGTTTCCCGACCGCATGGCCGAAGCGGCCCGGTTCATCAAGCAGCATGGCTATGTGCCGGCGAATCATGCGTACGCCATCCGCGGCGATGTCGACAGAAAATATCCCTGGCTGGCGTTCAATCTGTACAAGGCGTTTGTCAGCGCGAAGCAAGTCTACCAAGATCGCCTCAGCGAAAGCCTGCCGTCGGGACTGTTTTTCGGCCGCGAATATCTCGCCAAAACCAAAGAGATTCTCGGCGACGATCCTTTCCCCTACGGCCTCAAGGCGAACCGGCCGATGCTCGAAACCATCATCGACTACTCCCATGAGCAGGGCTTGATTCCGCAGAAACCCAAGATCGAGGAACTGTTCGCGCCGGCCACGCTCGATCTCTGACGCGCATCGGAGGGTCTCTCATGATCCGAAAAACGATTGGTAATGCCGCCTTGGTGTTGTTGGGACTTGCGGCGATCTTCTACTGGCCGCAAGCGCTGTTTGCCGCCGAGCCGGCCGTCAGTGCCGAGCTTGAATGGGAGCGGGTGGTCAAAGCCGCCGAGCAAGAAGGGCAAGTGGTGGTTTACAAGATCTCGACCGACTCGGAGTGGCATGCTTTTCAGAAAAAATATCCCAAGATAAAACTGACCATCGTTTCCGGCGGCGCGGCGCAGATCCAGCAGCGCATCTTGGCCGAGCGGCGCGGCGGCAAGTTTCTCGCCGACGTGATTCGGCTGGGCGGCGGCACCAGCACGGCGCTGCACAAAGCCAAGGCCCTCGAGCCGATCGCCCCGGCCTTGATTCTTCCGGAAGTCAAAGAGCCGTCGAAGTGGCTCGAGGGACGGCATCATTTCAACGACGTCGACAATCAGTATGTGTTTGTCTACGCGGCTTTCCCGTTGCATTTGTTGGGTTACAATCACAAGCTGGTCGACGCGCAGAGCTTGCGCAGCTACGCCGATCTGCTCGATCCGAAATGGAAAGGCAAGCTGACTATCAAAGACCCCAAGGAGCCCGGCGGCGGCAGTCCGCTGCTGTTTCTCTTTCACAACCCGCAGCTGGGACCCGAATATATAAAAAAACTTTTCACCGTCACGGCGCCGACGCTGGTGCGCGACGAGCGCCAACAGACCGACTGGATCGCCTCGGGCAAGTTTCCGCTGGCGATCACGGCCAAGGCGGATCAGGTCGAGGAAGCCAAGAGCCAAGGCTTGCCGGTGGACATGCTTGACGCCCATGTCTTTCGCAAGGACGGCGTCGCCCTCGAAGCCGGCGGAACGATGATCACGCTGGCCAACAAGGCGCCCCATCCCAATGCCGCCAAGGTGCTGATCAATTGGTTCCTTTCACGGGAGGGACAGACGGCGATTCAAAAAAATGGTCCGGGTGAGCCGGGCCAGAATTCTTTGCGCGACGATATAGCGAAGGATCACCTGCCCGCCTGGGCGCAGCGTCAGAAGGGCGTGAAATATATTCGCCTGTGGGGCCCGGAGCTATGGGACCGCGAGCCGGTGATGAAATTGTTCAGCGATCTGGCGAAATAGCAGCCGTTCCAGTCGTTCAAACCGTTCCAATCGTTGACGGAAGAAGATTCGGATGCGGAGAATGGCCGCACCCTTCGACTGGCTGCTCAGGGCGATCGGGAACGCAAAGGGCGCAAAAAAGAATTGGGATAAGGGGCGGGTTTGAAACCCGCCCTCTTGGATTTGGGGCATTGAAAAATTTACCCGTGCCGCGGAACCATTCAAGCAATACGAAGAGCCCGAAGGTCGGAGTTTTAAATGTCCGAAACCTTCGTGTCCTTCGTGCCTTCGTGGTGAAAGAGTGATTGTCGCTGAAGAGGAGACAGGCTTATGATCAAACCAAGCGATCTTACCTGGGATGAAGTCGTTCGCGTCGGGCCAGGCACGCCGGGCGGCAATTACTTGCGCTGCTTTTGGTGGCCGGTGGCGCTTGTCGAAGAGGTTCGCGATGTTCCCGTGCCGGTGAAGATTCTCGGCGAGGAGCTAGTGCTGTTCAGAGATCTCTCCGGTGCGCTCGTGCTGCTTGGCGCCTACTGCTCGCATCGGCGCGCGTCACTGGAATACGGCATCATTCAAGCCGACGGCATTCGCTGCGCCTATCATGGCTGGTGCTACGACCGCCGCGGCAATGTCGTCGACCGGCCTGCCGAGCCGATTAAGAGCGCGCCGAATATTCGCCATCCTTGGTATCCCGTCCAAGAACTCGGCGGATTTGTCTTTGCCTACTTGGGAACGGACAGCCCACCGCCGCTGCCAAGGTACGACGTGCTGATACAAGACGGCTACCGGGTCGTCGAACGGGGCGACGCCGAAGCCGGTAAAGCTTATCACTGTAACTGGCTCCAGGGCGTCGAAAATACCACCGACACGACGCATCTGACCTATCTGCATGGTATCTACAAAAATTGTCCCGCTTTTAAACCGGTGGAAGGCGAGTACGGCGTGAAACTTTACATCCTCGATCCGCGGGCAAAGCCTAATCACATCGCACTGCGCAAGAGATGCACAGTGCTGCCGACGATCAATCGTAAATCCCGTGAACTTTACCCGAAAAATCCGGGCGAGCAGACGGTGACGTTACAGCAGGCGATCTGGGTGATTCCCATCGACGACACTCATTGCGAGGAGATGCGCATCACGGTCTATCCCGAGACCCCCGAGGAAAAAAGCTATCACGGCGGCTACGTCAAGCAGGCGAAACAGCGCGAGAGAAAATCTTATGACCGGCGTTTCTACGGCGAGATCCGCGGCAACGTGCCGTTGGAAGACAAAGCGATGGTGGAAAGCCAAGGCGCCATCGTCGACCGCACTCTCGAACATCCCGGCTACGGCGACCGGGCTATTTTGCTTTTGCGCAAGATGATTCGCGACGGCGTCGCCGCGGTCGCCAATGGCGAAAAGCCCAAGGGCGTGCTGCAAGAGGATCTCGCCGTGGTCGATCTCGACATCGGCGTCGAACAGTATCCGGTGGACGCAGTTCCAGGGGAAATGAAATCGTTGCTGGCTGAGTTGCAGCAGCAGGCGGAGCAAATCTGATAGGGGAGAAGAATTTTAACCACAAAGGGCACAAAAGGCACAAAAAATAAGGGAGGGCGGGCTTTCTAGCCCGCCATTAGGAATCGGATTCTTAACCGCAAAGTACGCAAATAAAAACATCGGGATTCGTATACAAGGGGCGGGTTTTGAAACCCGCCCTCTTCGAGCTGCTTTCAACTATGGTAATACGAACGCCACGAGGTTTAGTAGGGTGCGCTTGGCGCACCGGCTAGTCTCGGATTATCTCTCGCAAAGTCTGTCCTGAGCGAGGTCGCAGGGACGCGAAAACGCAAAGCGTGAACGTTGTCATTTCGAACGGAGAGAGAAATCTAGCCGGGAGATTTGCAAACTTGATGGGACTAAAGCGATGAAAATAAAAAATTCGCCTGCTCCTTTGGAGCGCCTCGGCTTTATCGGCTTGGGTAATATGGGCGGCGCGATTGCGTTGCGGCTGTTGCGCGCCGGCTATCCGTTGACGATTCTCGATTTGGCCGCGGACAGGATGGCGGGGCTCATCAAAGAAGGCGCGACAACGGCGGCGACGCCGCGCGAAGTTGCCGAACGTTCCACCATTGTCCTCGCGTCGCTGCAGCCTGACGACGTCGAGAAAGTTGCCTGCGGCGCCGACGGCATTGCTGCGGCGAAGAACCCAGGGTTGGTCTTCGTCGATCTCAGCAGCACCTCGCAGCAGTTGGCGATCCAAGTTTCCGGCGCATTGCGCGCGCGCGGCATTGAAATGCTCGACGCGCCGCTGAGCGGCGCGGACATCGGCGCCACCAACGGCAACCTGACGCTCTTTGTCGGCGGCAGTTATCAAGCCTACCAGCGCTGTCTGCCGGTGCTCCAACAAATCGGCAGGATGGTCACTTACTTAGGCGTCAACGGTAACGGCCAGGTGGGCAAGAAAATCAATCAGATGATGCAGGCGATGTCCGAGCTGGCGATTTACGAAGGCATGTTGCTGGCGGAGAAAATGGGATTGCCCTTGCAGATGTTCGCCCGCGCCGCGTCGGCGGGCTGCGCGCAGACCTGGCGTCTCGACGAGTTGGTCGATGGGGTTTTCAACCTTGGCGAAAAGAAACACCGCCTGAGACTGCGTCCCGGCCGCACCGGCAACGCGCTCAAGATGGCCGAAGAGCTCGGGCTGAAGTTGGAAGGAACCGAAGCAGCGCATCGAGTGTTTTCCCGTCACGGCTGGGAGATCGTAATCGATTTCGAAAACGACGAGCTGCCGGAGCCAGAATGAGTTAATGTC
>CAVRNE010000058.1:0-6000 GCA_963722025.1 uncultured beta proteobacterium | reverse complement strand
AAATTTGGCCACTCCCCCATCCACAACGAGTCGTCCAGCCAATGTCACACAGCTTAAGAACGCCCAAGACCGTGCCATGAACGGCGTAGACGCTCGCGAACTGAGCGACGGCGAGCTTGAGGCAACGGAGCTGCACCAAGATGGTCGCGTTGACTGGCAGTTCCCACGCGACGAACGTCGCGCCCACAACGACCTCCCGTGGCGCATGGTGGTACCGCGGTTGATGTGCAACCTCTTGGTGGCCGGTCGCTGTGCGCCGATGAACGTATGAGGGGCAATCTGCCGCGCGCGCGAGCGGGGGGTGTTTCGTCATGAGGCAGCCGCCGGACCGCGGCCGCGCACGCCGGAGCGACGCCAATGCAAGAGACGAATGTCAGCCAACTGCAACAACGGCTTCAGAGCGACGGGGTGTACCTCCAACTCTGAGATCTTCCCCGGCGCACTGACGTTCGACCAGTTGTCCAGCGTTTTCACTAGCAACACCAACCACGCCGGGAACGAGGCGGCGCCCCTCACGTTCAGGGACGCGAGCGTCCTGATCGCATCAAACCGATCTTGCCCGCAGGCATCACGCGGGCGTTCAGTCGGCGAAATAGCTCTCCGGCGCCTGCTCGCGCAAGGCCGCGACATGCTGATGTGGTCGATGTTCGAGGCCACGCTGGCCCCCAGTCCTACCACGTCGCGTGAGACCATCTGGGCCAGCATCTGCTCCTGCTCTTTCAAGGCACGCTCGGCATGCCCGGCTCCTCCCGTATGTCGCGAAGCGGCGCCCAGGGCTCCCTGCCGTCATACAGCGATGTCGTGCGAATGACGGCACTGCGCGGAACAGGACGCGGCAATGGCCGGTAGGGCGCGAAATTTGCAGTGGCATCTGTGGCACAGGCAGCCGCACATGACCGACGCGCGACAAACGCCCGCCGCGCCCAACGTCTGATCAGCCGCCGCTACCGGGCATACCCTGAGTTGCATGACGGCGGAACGACAGGTTCGATTTCTAGCATCAAGGTGACGGCCGCTGAAGCGGCGCCAGCTCCGCAACTACCTGGAGACCTTGAGATGCAGATCACCGGAATGCTTCACGGCGCGCGCCTGCTCGACTTCGCAGGCTTCCCCGCCACCGAGGTGCTCGGCCCCGCGGCCAGCGAAGAAGAGATCAAGGCCACTGATCGACAAGCACGGCCTGATCTTCATCAAGCCGGTGTTCAAGGGCGGCATCGGCAAGAAGGGCAAGGCCGGCCTGCTGGGCCGCGCCACCGACCTGCAGACCGCGCTGGCCGAGAAAGAGCGCCTCTACTTCGCCGAGCACCAGGTCGGCCACGTCAAGGCCAAGGCCAACGGCGTGACCTTCGAGGCCGGCGTGCCGGCCAAGCACGAGGTCTACTTCTCGATCAGCGACTCCACGCACTTCCGCGCGCCGACCATGACGCTCACGCACATGGGCGGCATGGACATCGAGGAGCTCGACAAGAGCCAGGTCGCCATGGTGCCCTTCGACCCGCTCACCGGCCTGAAGGCCTTCGTGGTGGCCAATGCGCTCACCGAGATCGGCGCGCCCAAGGAAATCATCTCGCCGCTGGTGCAGCAGCTGCCCAAGCTGTGGGAGCTGTTCCACGACTTCGGCATGACCACGCTGGAGCTCAACCCGATCCGCATGCGCGAGGACAAGAAGGGCCGCCTCACGCCGGTGGCCTGCGACTTCAAGTGCGGCTTCGACCGCGACGACCCGCGCTGGCTGCGCCTGAAGCCTGCCGCCGCACCTGTTCGCGGCCGACTACTCCGAACTTCGAGCAGGAGATCAACACGCTGCGCACCCACCAGGGCCAGAGCGACGTCTACGTGATCAACGACAAGGGCACGGTGCTGGCGCCCACCTTCGGCGGCGGCGCCAATTCGCTGGTGACCGAGATGCTGGGCGACGACGCCATCATCAGCTCCGACTTCGGCGGCAACCCGCCCTACGAGAAGATGAAGGAGGTGGCGCGCATCTGCTTCAAGCACTGGCTCAAGCAGGCCAACGTGCTCTTCATCATCGGCGGCAAGAGCAACAACACCGACATCTTCGAGACCCTGCGCGCCATGGCCGATGCGCTGCGCGAGCACTTCAGCCGCACGGGCCGACGCCGCTCTACGTGGTGGTGGGCCGCGGCGGGCCGAACCTGGTGCGCGGCATGGGCGCGCTGCGCGACACCTGCGATGCGCTGGGCCTGCCCTACCGCCTGTTCGGCTTCGACTCGGACATGAGCGAGGTGATCCAGTTCGCCAAGAAGATCGACGCTGTGGATGAAGGACGGCGGGCGCGAGCAGGTCGCGCAACGCCTGGGCATCGCAGGCCCCCGCCAGCCGCATGACGCCTGAGGAGACACGCATGCAAACCATGCAATCCAATTGGCAGCAGCCAGGCGTCGGCGACTTCAAGTACCACGTCGGCATCAGCTCGCTCACGCAGGTCGCCTCGCGCGACGACCGCGTCTGCGTGCTCAACATCCTGGGCGGCGAATCGAGCGAAGTGACGCCGGTGAGCCACGTCTACTCGGGCGGCAACGTGGTGTGCGGCACCGCGCCGGGCAAGGGCGGCGCGGTGCTCGAAACGCAGCATCGGCAACATCCCGGTCTACAACAACGTGCGCGAGGCGCTGGCCGCGGGCCACCGCTTCAACTGCGGCGTGGTCTACCTGCCGCCCTCGGCGGCGCGCGACGGCGTGGCCGAGTTGATCCGCGTCAACCCCGAGCTGCGCAAGATCTTCATCATCACCGAGAAGATCTCGGTGCACGACGCGCGCGAGATCCGCGCCATGGGCCAGCAGAACGGCATCGACATCTTCGGCGCCAACGGCCTGGGCGTGGCCGACTCGTGGAACCAGGTGCGCATCGGCGGCGCGCTGGGCGGCGACAAGCCCGGCGACTCGCTGCGGCCGGGCTCGATCGCGATCTTCTCCAACTCGGGCGGCTTCTCCACCACCATCGCGCAGTACCTGCGCATGGCGGGCTGGGGCACCACCACCGTGATCTCCTCGCGGCAAGGACGTCTACATCCACTACGCGGCGCCCGAGTTCGCCTTCGCGCTCGCCAACGATGCCCGCAGCAAGGCCGCGGTGCTGTACTGCGAGCCCGGCGGCTACTACGAGCTCGACGCGACACTTCACCAAGCCGGTCGTGGCCTGCGTGGTGGGCCGCTGGAAGAGCAAGCTCACGCGCGCGGTCGGCCATGCCGGCGCGATGGCCGGCGGCAACGACGACGCGCTGGCCAAGGAACGCTGGTTCATGGAGAAGTTCGGCGTCGACGCGCATCTTCACGCCCGACAACCCGGTGTTCTCGGCCAAGGGCGCGCTGGTGACCAACATCGCCCACATCCCGGCCGCGCTGACGGCGGTGATGCGCGCCAACGCCACCATGCCCGACTTCGCGCCCGAAGGAAACCTGGCGCTCAAGCCCTGGTTCGGCTCCGACGAAGGGCTCGACTTGCCCGACGAACTGCGCCTGCCCGTGGTCGAGGCGCTGGCGCCCTACAACGAGCAGGTGGCGCTGCTCAACACGCAGATCGGCGGCGTGGTGCCGCGCCAGACCATGAAGGATGCCTCGGGCGCCTCGCAGATGGACGCCAAGACGCAGGTCAGCAGCCTGCACGGCACCAGCATGCTGGACGCGGCCACCTTGCCGCTGGAATCGAACGTCGCGCTGGCGCTGGTGCACGACGCCGGCGGCGAGAACGACCGCAAGCTGATCGCGCCTGCGGTCGCGGCCTACGTCAACCTGCACGGCCGGCCCGAGCTGGCGGCGGCGCAGGCCAGCCGCGAGGCCGGCAATGCGCCCAACGCGGTGCTGGCCGCGGCGGCGGCCATCGTCGGGCCGAAGCGCCAGCAGGCGGCGCGCGCGGCGCTCAAGTTCATGATCGAGCGCTTCCATGCGGCCGGCCTGGGCACCGAGTTCGGCGCCTCGCTGAGCGAGAGCTTCGACGTCGACGCAGGTCGACGCCGCGAGCCAGCCCGGGCTCACGACCGACACGCCCGACGCCCGCGCCCAGGCGCTGATCGCCGGCGTCGCAGGCGCGCGGCGGCCGCTCGGTGTTCCTGCGCTGGCTGCAAGAGCCTGCCCGGACATCCGACCGAAGCCGCGGTGCTGGCCGCGATCTCGGCCACGCTGGCCTGGGGCCCGCTGTCGCGCAAGCGCATCTCGCGTGCTGACCGCCGAGAGCTTCCCGTGGTGGCTGCAGCTGTTCGGCACGCTGATCGGCGCTTCGGCCGATGCGTCGCGGCACGAGCCCGGCCGCTTCTGCGGCATCGACGCAGCAGCAGATGCTGGAGCAGCCTGAGCCTGGGCGAGATCGCCTTCGCCGCCCTGCTCGGCCACGCGCCGGGCGAGGACGACCTGTTCGCCTTCCAGACGCTGGTCGGCCTGCTGCTGACCAACGGCCCGGGCGCCATCTCGGCGCAGGGCGCCAAGGGCGCGGTGTCGGCCGACGGTCCCGAGCAGCCCGAGCGCGTGCAGCTCAACAAGGCGCTGGTCGGCTTCCTCACGCACACCGGCTATGCGCACGGCGGCAACGGCTACGAAGGCATCGCCTACCTGATCGACCAGTTCAAGGACAGCGGGCTGCAACGACCCGAGCGCCATGGACCACGGCATCGACCTGCAAGGCGCTGGCCGCCAAGGCGGTTGAACAGTACGCGCAGTACAAGACGCCAGAAGAAGACGCTCGGCAGCCTCGACATCGCCAAGCTGCCCGGCGTGAACCATCCGGTGTTCAAGGACAAGCCGGTCAACCACGACCCGCGCGAGGTGTTCATCGCGCAAGCTGTTCGAGGAGCGCGGCGAGACGCAACGTGTTCCACGCACTTCTACCGCGCGCTGGTGCAGCAGCTGTTCGACGCCGGCGTCTCGCGCAACGTCTACTGCGTGAACGTCGACGCGGTGATCGCCGCGCTGCTGCTCAAGATGCTGTGGAAGCCGCTGCAGGCCGGCGAGATCGGCGAGCGCGAACTCGAGACGGCGGCCTTCACGATCTTCCTGTACCCGCGCATGCTGGGCTGCGCGGCCGAGATCGACGACCACCTGAACCGCGGCCGCAACATGGACACGCGCACGGCGGCCTCGCTGCTGCAAGTTCGTGGCCTGACAAGCCTGGAGCGCTTCGATGGAGAGTGGCCAAAAGCAGGGGGCATTTTCGGCAGAAAGGAGGAGCATTGCGGCCCCACTCTGACGGAGAAGCGCGATGCGAATCTCAATCCAGGCATGCATTGAAGGGGAGGGGAGCCAGCCCTGTCAGCCGTCCGCGAATACACAGATCCCATGTGGATCAGAAACACGACGCCGATGGCGAACCAGGCGACCAGCGACGGTTCAAGTCTAGGCCACCGGTGGTTAGCTGAAACGGTACGCAGCCCGCTCAAAGCGAGCATCGCCGCTTCGCGGACGATCAGGCTTCGTACTTGAACGACAGCGAAACCCTCGCGCGATAGGCGACGACCTTGCCGCCTTCGATCTTCATGTCGAGCTTGCAGACTTCGGCGACACGCAGATCGCGCAGCGACTTGGCTGCGGTCTCGACGGCGCTTTTCGCTGCGTCCTCCCAGGAAACCGGACTGGTGCCAATGATCTCCGTAACACGGTAAACGCCGGATTCCGTCTTGTTCTTGGCCATCTGTCTCGCTCCTTCTGGTTGAGAGGCGCAGGACCCGTTCCTCATGCCTCGGGAAAGTCATCATAGGCGTGTTGTCGCGCAGTGCGCGCCCTGGAGCTTCTGCCAGGTTGAGCGCGACGATCAAGTCGGAAGCCCGGGATATCTGCATGAAGCGCGGCGCAACTCGGCGGCCACGCCCGGCCCATGCGGGGCGGGACATTTGCTGTCGACCTGCTCTGGGCTCGCGGTCTTGCCGGTTAGATGCAAGCATCCAGGTGTGGACACTATCGGGCGATCCTGTGCACGGCCGCGTGATCTCGCCAGAGGGCCTGAGGCCATGCTTACCTCAGCGGCTCAGAGACCTGCAAAGCCGGCAACACG
>CAVRNE010000057.1:0-20877 GCA_963722025.1 uncultured beta proteobacterium | reverse complement strand
CACCCCGGCCCCTACCCAATAAGCAGCCCGGTGAAATTCGCGCTGCGACCAGCCGCGACGGTTGGCGAGGCCATTGTTGGAGCATGAAGTACGCGGGTCCTTGATCCTCGTCAAGTGGACACGAGCCGCCCGGCTCAGACTGGCGGCTGACATGAATCTCCGGCACGTCCTCCTCTTCGGCGCGGCCCTGCTGGGTGCCGCGAACCTCGCCCCTTCGGCGGTGGCGGGTACCCCTGCGACCATGCAACCCTGCACCTCCGCGAGGGCCCCGGGGGCCGTGCATGGATTTTCTCAAGCAGTGGCCCGCAATGCGCCAGCCGTTGTCACCGTGATCGTCATCCGACCCGGGCGCGACCTGGACGCCGAGGAGCCGGGCGCGATGTTCTTTCAGCCGCTGTCCGCGGCAGCCGCCGCGCGCGCCACGACACCGGAGCGATCGTTCGCCTCGGGGTTCATCCTGTCGGCCGATGGACAGATCCTCACCAGCGCCCACGCCGTCCATGACGCGCTCGAAGTGTGGGTGGAACTAGCGGACGGCAGGCGACTTCCCGCGGGCGTCGTCGGATTCGACCTCAGGGACGATGTGGCGCTGCTGAAGATCGACGCGCCGGGATTGCCGTTCGTGCGGGTCGCGCCGGACGACCCCCTTTGCGCGGGCGACTGGGTGGCGGCGTTGGGCTCTCCCTTTGGCTTCGACTACACCGTGAGTGCCGGCGTGATCAGTACCTACCCGAGGTTTCTTCCGGGTGACAATGGCGTGCCGCTTATCCAGACCGACGTAGCCGTCAACCCCGGCAGCTCGGGTGGGCCGCTGTTCAATGCCGAGGGCAGCGTCGTGGGCATGAACTCCATGCTCTATTCCGACACCGGCATCTACATGGGTCTCTCATTCGCGGTGCCCATCGGCCGCGTCCTGCGCGTGGCGGCTGAGCTCCAGAAGGCCGGCACACCGCGGCGGCCGGACCTCGGAATACGCATGCAGCCGGTCAGCCCCGGACTCGCGCAAGCGTTCGGTCTCGATTCCGCGCGTGGCGCTCTCGTGATCATCGTCAAGCCGGGCAGCGAGGCGGATCGAGCCGGGATACGCGGCGGCGACATCGTCCTTTCGGTCAATGGAAAACGGGCCGAAACCCGTGGCGATCTCGAGGACGAGTTCGGCCGCGCGCGCGCGGGGGACTGGCTGGCCGTCGAGGTGTGGCGACAACGTGCCGGCCGCGTCTTCAAACTGCACCTCGCCGATGCGGGAACCGAGGCGCCACGCGCCGCGCCGCAGCGCCCGCCGCGCAATGAGCCGCGGCTGGGTCTCGTCCTGGCTACTGCCGGTACGGCGGGACTTGCGCCCGGCGCCTATGTGGAGCAGGCCACCGGTTCGGGCCTGTTGGCGGGAATCGAGGCGGGCGACCGGATCACCGCTGTCAACGACATGCCGGTCATCGATATCGCAGGATTCGATGCGGCGCTTGCAGTGGCCGATGATGCCTCGATCATCGCGTTGCGGGTCTCGCGCGGCAGCGTGGCGATCTACATCGCAGTGCGGCGTATCGGACGCTGAGTGTTGGCCGTATTTCCTACTGCGTCCTACTGCGCGACGGCCGGATGCTCGGCCGTAGCGGCGCTCATGCGGGGCAGTTCCACGCAGATGCGCACGCGCATGCCCTCCTGCGGCTCCGCCCAGATACGGCCGCCATGTGTGTCGACAATGGCGCGGCTGATCGAAAGGCCCAGGCCCGTCCCGCGCCGGTCGGTCTGCGCTTGCCAGAACAGCTGGAACATGCTGTCGAGCTGCTCGGGCGGCAACGCCGGCCCACTGTTCGCGACGTAGAACCGGACGCAATCCGGTCCTCACCTCGGCCCCTACGGCCACGCGGCCCTGTGGCTCGGTGTACTTTCGCGCGTTGTCCAGCAGGTTGCGAAACACCCGCACGATCCGGTCGAGGTCCACCTGCACGTCGGGCAGCTCGTCCGGAGCTGTCACTTCGAGCTTGAGGCCCGCATGCTCGAGCTGAGGCCGCGCCGTCTGCACCACCTTGGCGAGCACGTCGGCCGCGTTGACCCGCGCCATTTTCAGCATGGATTGACCGCGCTGGGCAACGGTGATCGCCAGCAAATCGTCCACCAGGCCTGACATGCCCTGCGCAGTCTCCCGCATGAGAGAAGCCGATGCGCGCAGCCGTTCGGAGTCAAGTTTGCGCGCTTCCAGTTCCGCCACGGACGCGAGCATCATCATCGTGTTCAAGGGGCTGCGCAGGTCGTGCGTCACCACCGCCAGGATCTCCTCCCGGTCGCGCAGGACGTTGGACGCGCTCACCATCGCATTGGCAACTTCCTGCGCTTCAACCAGGTCCAATCGAGCGATCTTGATCGGCTCGCCGCGGGCCAGCGCTGCGGCGGGCGGGATCAGAGCCCGGATCGCCCGCTGGATGCGGCCGGCGAGCACCCGCGCGAACGCGACGCCCAATGCGAGCAGCACGAGCGTGCCGCCGACGATCCACAGCATCGACGATCGCAGCGTCGCCTGGAGCTCCGCGCTTGGAATTCCGATGGCGACCGACCAGTTCGACTGGGACGATCGGCTGAAAACCGTTTGCGTACGGATGCCCTCCAGCGTCACCACTTCGAGCTCGCCCTCCATGTCTTGCGCGAGGCGGCTCACGAGCGCCGGCGATCCCTTCTGCCCCACGTAGCGATCCGGGTTGTGGGTGCGCGCGACCACCGTGCCTTGGCTGTCGAAGATTGCCGCGACCCAAGACGCAGGAAGTTGCTGCCGCTTCAGTATCTCGGCCAGTCGATCCGGGAAGAAGCCCATGGACAACACGTACACGACTTGGCCGTCGCGCCGCACCGGAACGGCAATGCCGATCAACGGCCGGCCCGCGACCGCCCCGACGAACAGGTCGGACACGGCCGGCTGGCCGGTCTGGAAGACCCGCTGAAGCTCCGAGGGGCTATGGCGCGGCAGCGGCTCACCCAGTACCCGCAGGGTATTGAGCAGCTGCTGGCCGGAAGCATCGCTGACGACGATGTTGTTGCCGGGCAGCTCCGTCAAGGCCTGACGTGCCTGCGCATCGAAGGCGGCGAGGTTGCCGCTCGTCAGGTAGGGTGAGGTCGCCAGCGCCTGCAAGGCCGTGCGGCCGCTGGCGAGTTCCCGATCCACCGCCTGTGTCAACGCCCGCGTGGTGGCCAGCGTGGTCTGCTGGACACTCTCCTTCTGGCGCTCGTAGGAATAGCCGATGAGCAAAACGGCCGCCGCCCCAGCGGGGAGGAGCGAGGCCAGCACGAGGCGGGTGAGTTGTACCTGGATGGTCAAAAGGTGCTGCCGTCAACGCGATGGTTGCACGCACTCTGACGAGCGCGAGCGACATTAGACGCGAAAGTTTCGAAACGTCCGGATGGTAAGGCCCATTGCGTGCATGCGCCAGCGCGGCCGCATCGCGAGGTCCCGCAGCGAGCGGGCGCTTGACTTAGCGCAAGTAGGCTCCTGGGGCGACGACCTATATTTTGAATAGATCGAGCCGCATCGTTTTGATTCGAAAGGATGCTCCATGAAGGAGGTCGAAGCTACGGCCGGTAGCTCCGGCATTATGGGCCAAGGGTACGGCTGGGGCATGGGCCCGGGCATGATGGGCGAAGGCTCCGGCTGGGGCATGGGTCCAGGCATGATGGGTCACGGCTGGGGCATGTCGGGCCCGGCGGCGGCGTGGCGATACCCTGCAGATCTCACGAAGGATCAGCGCGACAAGATCACGCAGATCCAAACCGAATCCTGGAAGCAGCGGTACTCCCTGATGCAGCAGATGCATTCCTTGATGTGGAGTGGCAGTGCTGCATCCGACAACCAGACGGCGCAAAAGAACTACGAGACCAGCGCTGCTTTGCAAAAGCAGATGATCGACAACGCCACGGAAACGCAAAAACGCATCGAAGCCGTTCTGACGCCCAAGCAACGTGAGGAACTGCGGCGCAACGGCCCCTATTGAAGAAACGTGGCCTTGCATTCCAGGCTGGTAACCCCAGCTCCGGTGTATGGAAGCCGCATTTCACATCGTCTGCCCGCACTGCCACACCACGAATAGAGTGCGCCAGGGCGACATGGCCAAGGCGCCGGACTGCGGCAGCTGCCACGCGGGGCTGTTCAACGGGCATTCGACACCGTTGGATGAGGCCGCCTTCGACCGCCACATCGCCCGCAACCAGATTCCCGTATTGGTCGATTTCTGGGCCCCGTGGTGCGGTCCCTGCCGCCAGATGGCGCCAGCGTTCGAGCAGGCGGCTGCCCAGCTCGAACCGCATGTGCGCCTGGTGAAGGTGAATACCGACGAAGCCGCCACGCTGGGCGCGCGCTATCAGATCCGCAGCATTCCCACCCTCGCTCTCTTCATGAATGGCCGCGAAGTCGCGCGCCAGGCCGGAGCCATGGGCGCAGCCGACATTGTTCGCTGGGCGCACTCGCAGCTGCGTTAGACCTCGCGGCCTGTCGCCTCAGTGCGTGAGGGCTTGACGACCACCTTGGACAACTCGGCGAATCCGATCGGCGGTACGGTCAGCCAAGGAAGCGTGAAGATCCGCTTGGCCAGTCCAGCGGCCATGCGTTCCATCTGCTTGCGCTCGCCCGCCAGCCGTGCGGCCAGCAAAGGGTCGCGCGTGCCCGCGGCCAGCACGCTCTTGTTGAGCACCCAGGCATAGGGCTCGATGCTGGCGCGGCGAAGGTCCTCCTGCAAGGCTGCGGCTTGTGACACGGGCGTCACTTCCGGCAGCGTCACCAGAATGATCCTGGTGTACGCGGCGTCCTGCAGCCTCATCAGAGGCGTTACGACGCGCGCGGCGCCGTGCCCCTCGAACTCGCGCGTCATCTGCCGGTGGTAGGCGCCGGTCGCGTCCATCAGCAGCATGGAATGGCCCGTGGGTGCGGTGTCCAGAACGACAAACGCGCTGCGGCCCTCGCTGACGATGCGCGAGAAGGCATGGAAGACCGCCACCTCTTCGGTGCAGGGCGATTGCAGGTCTTCCAGCAGCAGCGCCTGCTCTGCCGCGTCGAGCTTGGGTGACTTGGCCGCCATGATCTTGTCGATGTAGCGCTGCGTCTCGACCTTCGGGTCGATGCGGCTCACGTTCAAACCCGGCACCTCGCCGTCCAGCGTTCCCGCCAGGTGGGCGGCCGGATCGGTGGTGCTCAAGTGCACGGTCTTGCCGCGCTGGATCAGCCCCAAGGCCAAGGCAGCAGCGACGGTCGTCTTGCCAACGCCCCCCTTGCCCATCACCATGATCAGCCCGTGCCCGGCAGCGGCCAGCTCGTCGGCCAGCGCGTCCAGGCCTTGAAGCTGTCCGCCAATTTCTACTGCCGGAGTCGTGTGCGGCGGCATCGGGTCGGCATCGCCGATCAGCAGTGCGCGCAACGCGGGCAGGCCGACCGTATCGAAGGCCCGCAGCGGCACGCGGTCCTGCGGCAATGCGCGCAGCGACGCTGGCATCGCGTCCAGCGCCTGCTTCCCCAGGTCCTCGATGGCGCAGGCCACCGCGTCGGTGCGCTCGCTGGCGTGGAACACGCCATTGATCGCCAGCCGCTGGTTGTTCAAGCCCAGTTCGTGCAACTCGCCCGAGGTGCGCGCGGCTTCGGCGATGGCGCCCTTGTCGGGTCGCGTCACCAGGATCACCGTGGTCTTCGCCGGATCGCTCAGGGCGTCCAGCGCGGCGTTGAAGCGCACTTCCTGCATCTTCAGGCCCGAATGCGGCCCCAGGCAGGAAGCGCCGCGATCGTTGCCGTCCAGGAACCCGGTCCATGCCTTGGGCAGGCTGAGCAGCCGCAAGGTGTGGCCCGTCGGTGCCGTGTCGAAGACGATGTGGTCGTAGGTCTCGGCGCCGTCGGACAAGAGGGACGAGAACTCGTCGAAGGAGGCGATCTCCGTAGTGCATGCGCCGGAAAGTTGCTCGCGCACTGTGGAGAGTTCTTCGGCGCTGGCGCCCGCAGCCATCTGCGCCAGGACCCGCTGGCGATACGACTCGGCTGCGGTGTCGGGGTCGATGTTCAGCACCGACAGGCCGGGCGCGCCTGGCACGAGAACGGGTGTGTTGCGAAGCTCGATGCCGAGCATCTCGTCGAGGTTCGATGCGGCGTCGGTGCTGACCAGCAGCACTCTCTTGCCGGCATCCGCCAAGGTCAGCGCGGCAGCGGTCGACAGCGAAGTCTTGCCGACCCCGCCTTTGCCCGTGAAGAACAGATGCCGGGTCGGGTGGTTCAGGAACCCGATGGGGCCCGGCTTCAACCAGGTTTGCACTTTCTCGTGCGAGGGGATGCCGCCACTGTGCACGACCTTGCCGTCGATCATGACGGCCGGGGTGGCTCTGACGCCCGCGCGCTTGATCTCGTCGGGGTTCTCGACCTTGACGATCTCAACGTCGATACCCGAAGCCTGCGCGGCCCGTTCGATGATGCCGATGGTGCTGTGGCACTTGCTGCAGCCCGATCCCAGAACTTTGATTTCCATTTCGATGTCCTCTTCTTGGAGCCATTGCAGGCGAGGGCTGACCCACTCTTCGCCACAGAGTCGCCAGTCTATGTGCGCGCCACTCGCCGCGAGGTCGGGCCGACAGCCTTCATGCAGAGGGAGGGCGCGAAAACTCGTCGAAGGCGGCGATGGCACTCGCCGCGTACATCAACGAAGGACCGCCGCCCATGTAGGTGGTGACACCCAGCGTTTCGTCGATTTCCTGACGGGTCACGCCTAGCTTCACCAGCGTCTGCATGTGAAACCCGATGCAGGGATCGCACCTGGAGGCAACGCTCAGGGCGAGTGCGATCAACTCCTTGCTCTTCCTGTCGAGCACACCGTTGGCCGTGGCGGCACGACCAAGATCATTGAAGCTCTTCATGACTTCAGGCGTGCTTGACCTCAACGTTGAAAGGCCCGTGGAGACCGACTGTGTCAGTTCACGGAAGTTGTTGGATTGATCGGACATGGCGACATGATCCGTCCGACTGTGCGGATCCAACGTGATGCAGATCAAGACATACGCGTTCTTCCCTCGCCTTTCCATTTTTCTATAGAATTCGAATCATGGAAGAAACCGTAGCAGTCGGCTCCTTGGCCGCCCTGGCCCAACCCATCCGTCTCAGGGTGTTCCGTGCGCTGGTCGGCGCCGGGCCGGAAGGCATGAACCCAGGAAGCATCAGTGCGATGCTCGATGTGCCTTCCTCCAGCCTGTCCTTCCACCTGAAGGAGCTGATCTACTCAGGCCTTGTCAGCCAGGAGCGGGATGGCCGCAACCTGATCTACCGGGCTTCTCTCGAGCGCATGTCCGAGCTCATGGAGTACCTCGCCGCGCACTGCTGCCTGGGCGCAGGTTGCGAGGAGATCACCTCCGCATCCCGCAAAAAATGCTGAACAGGAAATTTGATTGCCTTCCCCCTCCGATGACCTTCAACGTCCTGATCCTTTGCACCCACAACTCGGCGCGCAGCGTCCTCTGCGAGGGCATGCTCAACCACTGGGCCAAGAAGCTGGGCAAAGACGTGCGCGCATACAGCGCAGGCAGCGCACCAAGCGGCCGCATCAATCCCTTCGCGCTCGAGGCCCTGGGTAACGCCGGCGCGGACGCCTCTGGTTTTCGAAGCAAGAGCTGGGATGAGTTCACTTCAGCGGACGCCCCGCCGCTGTCCGTCGTGATCACCGTCTGCGACAGCGCCGCGGCCGAAGCTTGCCCGGTATTCTTCGGCGGCCAGGGTGAACCGGTCAAGGTGCACTGGGGATACCCTGATCCTTCCAACGCCGAGGGCGGCGAGGAGGGCAAGCGTCGCGCCTTCGAGCTGACACGCCAGGCGATCGGCTATCGCATGCTGCAGCTGCTGGCATTGCCCCTGGAGACGATGGACCGAACCGCGCTGCATGCGGCGCTCACCGAGATCGGCCGCAGCTGAATGGAAAACAGGATGACTTCGAACACCCTCTACGCGGCAAAGGCGTCGCCGGCGCCCATGACCGTTTTCGAGCGCTACCTGACCCTCTGGGTTTTTCTCTGCATCGTGGTGGGTATCGTGCTCGGACAGATCCTTCCCGGCTTCTTCCAGGCAGTCGGTCGGATGGAAGTGGCCCAGGTCAACCTGCCGGTGGGCCTGCTGATCTGGGTGATGATCATCCCGATGCTGGTGAAGGTCGATTTCGGCGCCTTGCATCAGGTGAGCCAGCACTGGCGGGGCATCGGCGTGACCTTGTTCGTGAACTGGGCGGTCAAGCCATTCTCCATGGCGCTGCTGGGCTGGATCTTCATCCGCCACGTGTTCGCGCCGTACCTGCCGGCCGCACAGGCGGACAGCTATATCGCCGGACTGATCCTGCTGGCGGCCGCCCCGTGCACGGCGATGGTCTTCGTCTGGAGCCGGCTGACCAACGGGCACCCGCTCTTCACGCTGTCGCAGGTGGCCCTCAACGACACCATCATGGTGTTCGCCTTTGCGCCCATCGTGGCGCTGCTGCTGGGCCTGTCCTCCATCACTGTCCCCTGGGACACGCTGATCACGTCGGTGGTCCTGTACATCGTGATTCCGGTGGTGCTGGCCCAGTGGTGGCGCCGCAGCCTGCTGCGCAAGGGGCAGGCCGCACTGGATGCGGCGCTGGCGCGCATCGGCCCATGGTCCATTACCGCGCTGTTGGCGACGCTGGTCCTGCTCTTCGCCTTCCAGGGCAGGGCCATCCTGGCGCAGCCGCTGGTGATCGCGATGCTGGCGGTGCCGATCCTGATCCAGGTGTTCTTCAACTCCGCGCTCGCGTACTGGCTCAATCGCAGGGCGGGAGAGGCGCATGAAGTGGCTTGCCCCTCGGCACTCATCGGGGCCAGCAACTTCTTCGAGCTGGCGGTGGCCGCGGCCATCAGTCTGTTCGGCTTCGAGTCGGGCGCGGCCTTGGCCACCGTTGTTGGCGTATTGATCGAGGTGCCCGTGATGCTGCTGGTCGTGCGTGTCGTCAACCAGAGCAAGGACTGGTACGAAGCCGGTAAACCGGCAGCCATCGCGAGGCAGCCATGACAGACCAAGCCGTTCCGCTTACCACCCAGCGCCAGGAGCTTTCACCTGACGTTGCCAACCTTCTGGCCGCATGGGCGCGAGAGCCCGGTGCCGGCGAGGCACCGGTTTCCATCCAGGAGCTGAACTCGGGCTGCTTTTGCGTCAGCCTCGACGATGAAGCACTGTCGCGCGCGCTGCAGGCCCAGTTCGGCTCCCCCGAGATCGTTCAGTTGGTCCGGGAACGCTGTCCCTACCTGTTTTCCGCGCGGCCGGTATTCGTGTCGCACGCACACATGGACCGGATGGCGCGCGTGGTCCGGGCCGTTGAGACGGTGGTGGCCCTGCCCGCGTACCGGGACCTTGTCCTGGCGCGTGCCCCCGAGATCGCCAGGCACGCGCCCGGCAACACGCGCGGCGTGTTCTTTGGCTACGACTTCCATCTCGCGCAGCATGGCTTCGGCCTGATCGAAGTGAACACGAATGCGGGCGGGGCCATGCTCAATGCAGTCCTGGGCCGAGCGCACCGAGCCTGCTGCCTGCCGGTGGAGCGCCTGGGACCTTCGGTCGCCAGTGCGGAGGCGTTCGAGCAGGCGATCGTGGATATGTTCCACAGCGAGTGGCAGCTAAGCGGAGCCACGCGCCAGCTCCAGACCATCGCGATCGTCGACGAAGCACCAGCGAACCAGTATCTCTATCCCGAATTTCTGCTGTTCCAGCGTCTGTTCGCGCGGCATGGACTGCGTGCGGTCATCTCGGACCCCAACGAGCTCCGCCTGGAAGGCGGCGAGCTCTTCGTGCAGGGCGAGCGGATTGACCTGGTCTACAACCGCCTGACTGACTTCTACCTGGAGGCCCCGGCGTCACAGGCCCTGCGGGCCGCCTATCTGAGCGGCGGCGTCGTGGTGACACCGCACCCGCAAGCGCATGCCCTGTATGCGGACAAACGCAACCTCGTGCTGTTCAGCGACCCTCAAACGCTGGGCGCGCTGGGTGTGCCGCAGGAGACGCGGGAGGTGCTGCTGGCGGGCGTGCCGCGCACGGTAGTGGTTGACATGGCCAACGCCGATGAGCTCTGGGCGCAGCGCAAGCAGCTTTTCTTCAAGCCGTTTGCCGGCTATGGCAGCCGCGCCGCCTATCGCGGCGACAAGATCACGCAACGTGTCTGGTCTGAGATCGTCGCCGGCGGCTATGTCGCTCAGGCCCTGGTCGCGCCCGGCGAGCGTGCCCTGGACGGCAATGAGGACAAGCCGCTGAAGTTCGACCTGCGCGAGTACGTGTATGACGGGCGCGTCCAATGGAGCTCCGCGCGGCTTTACCAGGGGCAGACCACTAATTTCCGTACCCCCGGCGGCGGCTTCGCGCCGGTGTACGAAGGACCGATCTAATACGCCGGAAGCCCGCCCTCAAGCCGTCGGTTGACGATCTTCGCCGGGTATCACCAGCACGGGCACCGGGGCCGCACGAATGACCTGTTCGGCGCCGCTGCCCAGCATTGCGCGACTGATGCCTCGGCGGCCGTGCGTGCCCACCACGATCAAATCGGCCTCCCATTGCCGGGCTTCGCTCGCTACCGTGTCCCCCAGGCGCACTCCCGGGACTTCCAGGAGTTGCTGCTCGGCAGGCACGCCCGCGGATTTAGCCATGTCCTCGGCAGCGTTCAGCACTTTGGTCGCGTGCTCGCGCGCCAATGCGACGGTATCGCCGCGGTATTCGTAGCCCCAGAGATAAGCCAGCTCGTCCAGAGAATGCACCAGCCGGATACGGCCACCACTGTTGCGTGCCAGTTGGAGAGCAGCGACCAATGCCTTGTTTGAGGTATCGCTGCCATCTACCGGTACGAGGATTCGCTTGAACATGAGGATCTCCTGGTGGGTTGATGTGCTTTTAGTATTCGCCCGGAGTAAGCGTTTCGCATTGACGAAAGTCAAAGCCATGCAAAGGACCACGGTACGCTACCTGCGTCGCCCTAGTTGCCGAGGGCTACGGCCATCAAGCTGGCGGCGGAGCGCCGCCACTTCAGTGGGTGAGGAAACCGCCATTGAATCCCACTGCTGTGCGGATCAACGAGGCCTGCTGGGCAGGGCCAAGCCCGCCCGTTCGTCCGGCTGCGGGAATTGATAGATCGTCTCGTTCAGGTGACGCGCCACGTCGGTGATGTCGGTCTCGGTCCAGCCGAGGTTGGCCGTGGCCTGCCATCGCCGTACCTGCGCCTTGAGGCTGTCCCAATCCCGCGCCTGCCTGAGCGTTCGCCAGTGCATCTGCGTGCTGTGGCATTCGATGCAGTGTGTGGAGTACAGGAGCTGGCCCCGGGTCGGTGGCGGCCCGGCCTGGGCAATGGCGGCCCCTGCCGAAGTCAGTGCACAGAGCAGAGCCGTCCGTTGCAGATAGGGGAGGATTCGTCGGTACATGATGGCTCCTGACGCATGGGTTGTGTGCGCAGCTCGCAAGGCGTTGAAGATCATCAATTGCCTCCGACCTGTCATTGCTGGCAGTCTGTCGCAGCCATCTTGGGGGACGATTGATTTAGGTCAAGCGCGCACGCAACGGCATGCGCCGGGACGAGTCCATCGCCTTGGGCACTGGCCATCTCTGCCGGGCGCTGAGCCGCGCGCAGCGGGTGAAAGGGACGGTGGTCCTCTACTGCGCGGTCCACCCGCCATCGACCGGAATGGCCGTGCCGGTCAGGTTGTGCGCCGCCGGCTCGCACAGCCACGCGACCACGCGCGCGATCTCGGCAGGCAGGGAGGTCCGCAGGCTGGGCTGCTTTTCGCGCAGCAGGTCGCGGATCGCGTCCTCGCGCGGCACGCCGAGCGCCTGCGCCCGCGCGTCGATCTGCGGCTGGATGATCGCCGTCTCGGTCCAACCCGGACAGACGCAATTGACCGTGACGCCGCCGCTTTCGCGCGAGCCGGCGCTGGCGTACTCCAGCGCGGCGACCCGGCTCATCCCGACCAGGCCGAACTTGGCGGCAACGTAAGGTGCCTTGTTGACGGAAGCCACCAGCGCGTGCACCGACGCGATGTTGACCACGCGTCCATACCCGTTGGCCGCCATGCGCGGCAGCGCCAGCCGCATGGTGTCGAAGCACGCCGAGAGGTTGATCGCGATGATGTCGTCCCACCGCGCGCGCGGCATGTCCTCGAACGATGCGGTGTGCTGGATGCCGGCGTTGTTCACCAGGATGTCCACCGGCCCTCCCGCCAGCGCCGCCGCCATGAGCGCCGCGGCACCGGCAGCCTCGGCGCAGGTTGTGCGTGAAGGCCTGCACCGCGGGCGCTCCGGCCTGTTCGACGGAGCGCAGCGCGCGGCCGATTTCTTCCTCGGTGGCGAGCCCGTGCAGCACGATGGCCGCGCCCTGGCGCGCCAATGTCTCGGCGATCGCCAGCCCGATGCCCTGGACCGAACCGGTGACGAGCGCTCGGCGTCCGGCCAATGGGGCGGGTGCGTTCATGACTTCTCCTTCAGTTGTTCGCGCAGCTCGGTCTTGAGCACCTTGCCGTAGTTGTTCTTCGGCAAGGCTCGACGAACCGTAGCCCTTGGGCCGCTTGAAGCGGGCGATGTGCTCGCAGGCACAGTGCGTCGAGCTCCGCGGCATGACGTCCGCGCCGGCGTGCGCGACGACGAAGGCCACCACGTCCTCGCCCCATTCGGGATGCGGCCGCCCGACCACCGACACTTCGCGCACGGCCGGGTGCGCGCAGCAGCACTTCCTCGACCTCGCGCGGATAGATGTTGGAGCCGCCGCGAGATGATCATGTCCTTGGAGCGGTCCTTGAGCGTGAGGAAGCCGTCGGCGTCGAGGCGCCCATGTCGCCGGTGCAGCAGCCAGCCGTCGCGAAGCGCCTTCGCCGTGGCCTCCGGATTGCGCCAGTAGCCCAGCATCACCGTGTCGCCGCGCACCAGGATCTCGCCGATCTCGCCGCGCGGCAGCTCGTTGCCCTCGGCATCGGCGATGCGGACCTCGACGCAGCGTCTGCGCCACGCCGACCGAGGCGAGGCGCTCGAGCCAGCGTGGATGCGTGCGTCGCGCAGGTGCGCTCGCGCGACAGCGCGGTGATCGTCATCGGGCTCTCGCCCTGGCCGTAGATCTGCACGAAGCGCGGGCCCATCACCTCGCAGCGCCTCGCCGGATGTCCCGACATACATCGGCCCGCCGCCATAGACGATGGTCTTGAATGCCCGTGCCGTCGAGCGCCGTGCGCCGGCGCATGTCGACAGGCGCTTGACCATGGTCGGCGCCGCGAAGATAGACGAGCGGCCGAGCTGCGTCGCCGAGGCTCGAACAGTCTCGGCCGGATCGAAACCGCCCGATTGCGGGCACGACATGGCGGCGCCGCCTCAGCACGTGCGGCAGATGTTGTACATGCCGGCGCCGTGCGACATCGGCGCCGCATAGACGATGGCATCGCCGGGCTGCGACCGCGTCGACGTCGGCGAAATAGCTGAGCGTCATGGCGAGCAGGTTGCGGTGGCGTGAGCATCACGCCCTTGGGCTTGCCGGTGGTGCCGCAGGTGTAGAACAGCCACGCCAGATCGTCCGGGCCGCGCGGTCCGTCACCGGCATCGGCGCGGCCGTCGAAGCAGCGCGCGGTACTCGGCACCGTCCGGCGTCGATGCGGCGCTGCGAGTGCCCGCCAGTGTCCGGTCCCCGACGTCGGCCGTGACGAAGCCCACTGCGCCTTCGCATCGTCCAGAATCCACTGCGCCTCGCGCGGGTGCAGCTTGGCGTTCACCGGCACGACGGCCAGGCCCGCCCACCAGCGCCGTACAACACTTCCAGGTATGCCGGGTGGTTGGCATGAACAGCACGACCCGCTCGCCTGGCGGCCAGTCCGGCAGCGGCCGGCGCATCGAGGCCGGCGACGACGCAGCGCGACCGGCCAGCTCCCCGTAGGTGTGCAGCACCCTTTCGCCTTCAGAATAGCGCGGGGGCGTCCGGATAGACGAGTCGCGCTGCGCCGCAGCGACTGAGCCATGTTCACTTGACCGCCTCCAGGATGCTGACGTAGTTGGCCACGGCCGAGCCGCCCATGTTGAACACGCGCGCCGAGCTGGCGCCGGGCACCTGGATGTCGCCCGCTGTCGCCGCATAGCTGCATGCTGCCAGCACGTGCATCGACACGCCGGTGGCGCCGATCGGGTGCCCCTTGGCCTTCAGGCCGCCCGACGGATTGACCGGCAGGCGCCCATCTGGCGTACACGGTGCCGTCTTCGAGCACGCCGCGCCCTGGCCCGGCGGCGCCAGCCCCATGGCCTCGTACGTCAGCAGTTCGGCGATGGTGAAGCAATCATGGACCTCGGCAAGTCGACAGCTCATCGATGTGCAGCCCGGCCTGCTCGAACGCCTGGCGCCAGGCGCAGCGCGGACCTTCGAAGGCTACCGGATCGCGGCGCGACATCGGCAGGAAATCGTTGACCTGGCTGCGCGCGACGAAAACGGACGCGCACGTTTGGCGCCCGCGCAGCGCTTCCGTCGGCATAGCACCAACGCGGCCGCGCCGTCGGACACCAGCGAACAATCGGTCTTGCGCAGTGGCGCGGCGATCGACGGGGTTCTTCTCCGAGACCGTGTTGCAGAACTCGAAACCGAGGTCGCGCCGCATGTGGGCCCAGCGGGTTGCGCACGCCGTTGGCGTGATTCTTCGCCGCGATCGCGGCCAGGGTCGCGCGATGGTCGCCGTAGCGCTCGAAGTAGGCCTGCGCCATGCGCGCGAAGATGCCGGGAAAGGTGAGGCCGCATGCCGCTTCCTCGCGCACGTAGCTGGCGTTGCCAAGGGCGGCTGTCACGTCCGCGCCCGGGGCCGCCGTCATCTTTTCCGCGCCCACCACCAGCACCGCGCGGGCCCGGCCCGCCTCGATCGATTCGATCGCGCTATAGACAGCGGCCGTTCCCGTGGCGCAGGCGTTCTCCACCCGCGTGGCCGGCTTGAAGCGCAGGCCGGGCTCGGCCTGCATCGGATAGGAGCTGACGAAGTTTTCCGGGACCATCCCCATGCCGGCGTGGCCGACGAAGACGGCGTCGATCTCCGACGCATCGATGCGCGCGTGCGCAAGTGCCTGGGTGGCCGCCTGGCCCACCAAAGTCTCCAGGTCGAGATGATCGAACTTGCCGAACGGCAGGTGGCTCCAGCCGACGATGTGGGCGTGGTTCACGGGAACTCCCTTGCGACGAGGTCACTGAAGCGCCGAACATAGCGCCGCGCCGCCGCGCGGTCCATAGCGTAGAAGTACTGCAGGGTGTGTCCTGACGTAACACTACCCGATGGCTTTTCGCACCCGCTCGCGCCTACCCTTCGCCGTCGATCAAACAGAAGGAGACATGGAATGACAGGAAACTTGTGGCGCGGCGCGCCGGTGGTCGTGGCGGTGCTCGCCGGATGTGGCGGCGGTGGCGGGAGCGGTGAAGTTCTCAACACTCTGCCGTCGAACGTCGTGGAAATTTCGCGCAGCGCGTATACCGCTTCCGCTCCCGGCACCGGGACTTCGGCGGCCTCGCAGGACCTGTTGACGGGCGGCCTGGGCAAGACGGGGTTGGGTGCGGCCGCCGCGCCCGCTTATGCGGACCCATTGAACCCGACGGCGCTGGAACTGCGCCGCAACGCGATCCATGCGAACTACCGCGCCATCCTGGACCCGACCGCCAACGGCGGCTACGGCACGCTCTACGGCCCCAACATCGACCTGGCCGGCGGCAACACGCTGGGCGAGGGCCTCGTTCCCGGGGTGGAGTACCTGGCGCGGCTCGATGACGGCACCGGACGCAAGAACGTCGCCATCGCCGTCCAGGTCCCGGCCGCCTTCGACGTGAACAACCCGTGCATCGTGGCCGGACCTTCGTCCGGCTCGCGCGGCGTGTACGGCGCCATCGGCAGCAGCGCGGAGTGGGGCCTCAAGCGCGGCTGCGCGGTCGCGCTGACCGATGCGGGCAAGGGCATGGGACTGTACGACCCGGCCGACGACACGGTCAACCGCATTGACGGCACTCGGGCGACCCGCGGTGCGGCGGGCATGCTGTCGCACTTCGCCGCGGCGATGACCGACGCGGCGCGAGTCGCCTTCAACGCGGCATTCCCCAATCGGCTGGGCCTCAAGCATGCCCACTCGCAGGTCAACCCCGAGAAGGACTGGGGTGGCGACACGCTCGCCGCGGTGCAGTACGCGCTGTACGCGCTGAACCAGGAACACGGGCCGCTCGCCTCGAACGGCACGCACATCGCACGCTTCAACCCGGGCAACACGCTCGTGATCGCCGGTTCGGTGTCCAACGGCGGCGCCGCAGTGCTGCAGGCCGCCGAGCAGGATGGCGCCGGCCTCATCGACGGCGTCGTGGCCGCCGAGCCCAGCGCGCAGCCGCGCACGACCGACGGCTACGGTGTGCAGCAAGGCGGCACGCCCGTGGCGCGCCACGGCGCGGCGCTCATCGACTACTTCACCGTCGCCAACCTCTACCAGCCGTGCGCCGCGCTCGCGGCGACGGCCACGATGGCGGAGGCTAGCTTCTTCAACTACATGACGCTCACCTCCATGAACGCGCGCGCCGGCAATCGCTGCGCCGCCCTGGCGGCGCGCGGCCTGGTGACGGGCGCGGACACCGCGGCCCAGGCCGCGAACGCGCTGCAGAAGCTGCGCGACTACGGCTGGACCGCCGACCACGACTTCATGCACAACGCCCACTACGGCCTGGGCAACGCACCCATCATCGGGATGATGTACACCAATGCGCTGGGCCGCTTCTCCATGCTGGACAACCTGTGCGGCATGAGCGCGGCGCAGGTCAGCGGGGCGGGCGACCCGGTCCCGGTCGCCGCGGGCACCAAGGCCGCTTCCTTCGCCGTGGGCAATGGCACCGTCAACGGCGTTCCGGCAAGCGTGGTCTACAACGACTCCGTCGGCGGCGCCAAGTCCTGGCAGTTCGCCGTCTCGCCCACCAGCGGCACGGCCGATTTCGCCCTGGACGCGGCCCTGTGCCAGCGCGCGCTGGCCACGGGGGCCGACCCGGTGAGCGGCGCCGCCCTGACGGCATCGACCACGCCGACCAAGGCGCAGAGCGATGCGGTGCGCGCCGGTATCGCCGAAGTGCAGCTGAGCGGCAACCTGCGCGCGAAGCCCACCGTCATCGTGGCCGGGCGCAGCGACGCGCTGGTGCCGGTCAACCACAACGCCCGTGCCTACACCGCGTTCAACCGCTCCGTCGAAGGTTCGGGCTCCAGGCTGCGCTACTACGAAGTGGCCAACGCGCAGCACTTCGACACCTTCGTCTCGCTGTCCGGGTTCGATACGCGGTTTGTCCCGCTGCACGTCTACTTCAACCAGTCGATGAACGCCATGTACGCGCACCTCAAATCGGGCACGGCGCTGCCGCCCAGCCAGGTGGTCCGCGCCACGCCGCGCGGCGGCGTGCCGGGAGCCGCGCCCGCCATCGCGCCGGCCAACGTGCCGCCCATCGCCGCCACGCCTGCGGCAGGAAACGTCGTGGACTTCGCAGGATCGTCGGTCAACGTCCCGAACTGAACATGAAGAGAAGAACTCTTGGAGTCCTGGCGGCCTCCGCGGTGGCCTGGCCGCAGATGAAGGCCTGGGCCGCCGCCGAGATCACGGTGGGCCAGGTCGCGCCGCTGTCGGGCGTGCTGGCCACCACCGGCGCCCAGATGGTGCTGGGGGCAAGGTCTATTTCGACCACATCAACGCCACCGGCGGCGTGAACGGACAGAAGATCCGCCACCTCGTCCTGGATGACGGCTACAAGGTGCCCGAGACGGTGCGCCTGACCAGGGAGCTGCTCGCGCGCCCCGAAGTCGTGGCGCTCTACGGCTTCGCCGGCACCGCCAACGTGGGGCAGCTGCTGGC
This sequence comes from uncultured beta proteobacterium, assembly GCA_963722025.1. GTDB lineage: Bacteria > Pseudomonadota > Gammaproteobacteria > Burkholderiales > Burkholderiaceae_C > Ramlibacter. The sequence goes on along the minus strand of CAVRNE010000057.1, from coordinate 3,035 downwards.
CGACGGCGTGCTCGAAGCGGGTGGGGCGGCTCTGGTGGCGCCCTATACGGGCGGCGAGCCGCTGCGCAACCCGTTCAATCCGTGGATCTTCCACCTGCGCGCCGGCTACGCCGACGAAGCGGAGCACATGGTGCAGCAGGTGACGACGCTGGGCATGACGCGAGTGGCGGTGATGTACCAGAACGACGGGTTCGGCCGCGCCGGCCTGGAGGGCGTGGAGAAGGCGCTGGCCAAGCGCAAGCTCAAGCTGTCCGTATCCGCGGCCTACGAGCGCAACACCGACAAGGTGGAGGATGCGGTACGGGACATCAAGGCATCCGACGCGCAGGCGGTGATCATGGTGTCGGTCAACAAGTCCACCGCCGCTTTCGCCCGGCAGTACCGCGAATCCGGCGGCGGCGCGCAGCTCTACAACATCTCGGTGGTGGACCCGGCGGAGATCGTGAAGCTGGCCGGGTTGAAGAACGCGCACGGGCTGGGCATCTGCCAGGTCGTGCCCTATCCCTACATGCCCAACCTGCCCGTGGTGCGCGAGTTCCACACCCTCATGAAGCGCTTCGCGCCGAATGAGCAGGTGAACTACACCAACTTCGAGCAGTTTCTGGGCGCCAAGGTGCTGGTGGAGGGCCTGCGCCGCGCCGGCCGCGCGCCCACCCGGGCCAAGGTGGTCGCGGCGCTGGAGTCCATGGACGACTTCGACCTGGGCGGCGTGACGGTGAGCTACTCGCCGGTCAATCGCGTGGGCTCCCGCTATGTCGAAGTCACCGTGATCGGCAGTACGGGCAAGCTGCTGAAGTGAGGCTGCTCAGATGCTGCCGGCAAGCCGCGCCACGAGCTCGCCGTGGCTCGCGGCGCCGACCTTCTTCATCAGCCGCGCCCGGTGGGCCTCCACGGTACGTGGGCTGATGCCCAGCGCGCGGGCGATCTGCTTGCTGGTGCTCCCTGTCAGGAGCTGGCGGGCGATCTCCCGTTCGCGCAGGGTCAGCCCGCCTGTCATGGGCCGCTTGCCGGAAATGTCTTCGAACATCCAGACCGCGCAAGCGAAGGGCGAGGCGCGGTCCAACGCGCGCCCGACCACGTGGCACCAGAACAGCGTGCCATCGCGACGCCTCATGATGCGCTCGTCACTGTAGGTGCCGGTCTCTCGCATCACCGGCAGTCCCATGTCGCCAATGTGCTTGAACTCGTCGTGCGAGGGGTAGAGCGGCTCGAGCGGCCGGCCGATGAGATCATGGGCCTCGTAGCCGAACATGGCGGCGAACGCGGAATTGCACAGAGTGACGAAGCGCTCCTCGGTCACGCACATGCCCACGGGCGACAGCTCGAAGGCCAGCTGCAGCGCATCAGACTTGCCGGCGGGAGACAGGGACGACATGGCCAGGGGATTCTGGGCTAGCTCGTGCATGCGGGGCATCGGTAACTACACCGATAGACTCTAGGCGGGTGACATACGCGCGGTCTTGATATTTCTCAAGCCGCGTAATACTTCGTCATTTCAGGGAGGAGCGCCAGCAGCTGGTAGATTCAGTAAATTCGCGACAGGCGTTCGTGGAGTCAAGACCTGTGCCATTTTCCCTGACCAACCCGGCCGATGCCGCAACCCGGCTTGCGGGTCTGCTCGACTCGGCGATGGACGCGATCATCTCCGTCGATGAGACGCAGAAGATCGTCCTCTACAACCGCGCGGCTGAAAGAATCTTTGGCTGGCCCGCCGACCAGGTGATGGGGCAGCCGTTGAGCATGCTGATCCCCGAGCGGTTCCAATCAGCGCACGCGGGCCACGTGCGGCAATTCGGGAAACGGGTGTGACCTCCAGGCGCATGAGCGGCGCCACGGTGGTGTACGGGCAACGGGCGACGGGGGAAGAGTTCCCGGTGGATGCGTCCATCTCCCAGGTCGACGCGCCGGAAGGAAAACTCTACACCGTCATCCTGAGGGATGTCACGGCGCGGGTGCGGGCGGAACAGGAGCAGTCGCGGCTCGCGCGCCGCCTTGCCGGCCTGCTCGATTCGGCGATGGACGGCATCATTACCGTGGATGAGCAGCAGCACATCGTCTTCTTCAACCAGGCCGCCGAGAAGATTTTCGGCTGGCCGGGCGATCAGGTGAAGGGCCGCTCCCTGGACATGCTGATTCCGGAAGCGTTTCCGGGCCGGACACCTCGAACACATCCGCCGGTTCGCGGCCACCGGGGCTACCTCCCGCCGCATGGGTGGTGGCACCGTGATACATGGCCTGCGCAGCAGCGGCGAAGAATTCCCGATGGATGCCTCGATCTCCCAGCTCGACACTGGCGAGGGCAAGCTGTTCACGGTGATCCTGCGCGATGTGACGGAGCGGGTGCGCGCCCAGGAGGACCTGGCGGCTTTCGCCGCCAAGGCCATAGCGATCCGCGAACAGGAAAAGAGCCGGGTTGCGCGCGAACTGCACGACGAACTTGCGCAGTCGCTCACGGCGCTCAAGATGGACACGATTTGGGTCCGGGGGAAGCAGGGTGACGATCCCCGCGGAGTTGAGCGAAAGCTCGGTGAGATGGTGGCGATGCTCGATGCCAGCGTGGCGGCCACGCGCCGCATCGCCGCCGACCTTCGTCCCTTGTTGCTGGACGATCTGGGACTCATGCCGGCCATCGAGTGGCTGGTGCAGAACTTCGAGCAACGCACCGCCATCCCGTGCGAACTGGATGCGGATGAGGAGTTGGAGTTGCACGAACCCTATGCGACGGCCGTGTTTCGCATCGTGCAGGAGTCGCTGGTGAACGTGGCAAAGCATTCGAAGGCCACGCAGGTCAGCGTCGCCATCGCGCGCAGCGCAAACCTCGTGCTGCTCAGCGTGCGGGACAACGGCGTCGGATTCTCGATCGACGCCGGCCGCCAGCCGGATTCGCTGGGCCTTGCAGGCTTGCGCGAGCGCGCCCAGTTGCTCAAGGGCACGATCAGCGTTCTCAGCCAGCCCGGCGAAGGCACGACCGTCGAAGCCCGCATTCCGGTCGGCGAGCCAGGCGAGTCGGATTGACCACCAGACCGAGCTGGTGC
>CAVRNE010000056.1:0-331460 GCA_963722025.1 uncultured beta proteobacterium | reverse complement strand
ACGGCCCGCGTCATGGCGCGCTACGAGGAGCGCCTGGCGGCCTACCAGAGCGTGGACTTCGACGACCTGATCGGCCTGCCGCTCAAACTGCTGCAGCAGCACCGCAAGTGCGCGAGAAATGGCAGCAGCAGATGGGCCATGTGCTGGTCGATGAATACCAGGACACCAACGCCACGCAGTACGAGGTGCTCAAGCTCCTGGTGGGCGAGCGCGGACGCTTTACCGCGGTGGGCGACGACGACCAGTCGATCTACGGCTGGCGCGGCGCCACGCTGGACAACCTGAAGCGCCTGCCGATGGACTTCCCGCAATCTGAAGGTGGTCAAGCTGGAGCAGAACTACCGCTCCACCAGCGCCATCCTGCGCGCGGCCAACAACGTGATCGGGCCCAATCCCAAACTGTTTCCCAAGACTTTGTATTCCGAATTGGGCGAAGGCGAACCGGTGCGCATCGTCGATGCCGACAACGAGGAACACGAGGCCGAGCGCGTGGTGGCCCGCATCCAGTCCATCCGGGCCAACGGCCTCTCCCAGGACTGGAAGGATTTCGCGGTGCTGTACCGCGCCAACCACCAGGCCCGGATCTTCGAACAGGCACTGCGCAAGGCGCAGATTCCGTACAAGGTGTCGGGCGGCCAGAGCTTCTTCGACCGCGCCGAGATCAAGGACCTGTGCGCCTGGTTTCGCCTGTGGATCAACAACGACGACGACCCGGCTTTCCTGCGCGCCATCACCACGCCCAAGCGCGGCATCGGCCACACCACGCTGCAGAACCTCGGCACTTTCTCGAGCAAATACAAGCTGAGCCTGTTCGCGGCGCTGTTCTCCTTCCTCGCTGCCGCCTCCGTGCTGCCCGCGAAAGCCGTGGGCAGCCTGCACGAGTTCGGCCGCTATGTGAACGACCTGGAGTTCCGCGCCCGCCACACCCATGGCGCCGAAGACGCACGCGCCTTCATGCTGGAGTGGCTCAAGGACATAGATTACGAAAAGCATTTGTACGACGGCGAGGACAGCGAGAAGGTCGCGGCCAGCCGCTGGACCAACGTGCTGGAGTTCTGCGACTGGATGTCGAAGCGCTGCGGCGGGCAGATCGACGACACCGCTGGTGTGAGCATCGCCAGCGAGAAGAAGAGCTTGCTGGAAGTGGCGCAGACCATCGCCCTCTTGTCCACCATCAGCGAGCGCGAGCAGGACCAGAACGTCGTGACGCTCTCCACGCTGCACGCGGCCAAGGGCCTGGAGTGGCCGCATGTGATGCTGATAGGCGTGACCGAGGGGCTGTTGCCGTTCAAACTGGGTGACGATGACAACCCCACCGGCCGGGCCGATGGCCCGATGAGCGAAGGCATCCTGCAGCGCCTGCAGGAAGAGCGGCGCGCTGATGTACGTGGGCATCACGCGTGCGCAGCGCTCGCTGGCCGTGAGCTGGACCAAGAAGCGCAAGAAGGGCCGCGAGATGATCGCCGCGCAGCCCAGCCGCTTCATCGCCGAGATGGCGTTGGAGACGGCAACCATCAAGGAAGATCCGCGCGAAAAGCTCAAGGCTTTGCGGGCGGAGTTCGCCAAGAAGGCCATCGACACGGCCGCCGCCGCGGCCGCCGGGACGCCATGAGGCGGTTGGCCGCGCCTTGGTGTTGGCCCTGTCCGCGTTGCCGGGCTTGCGCAATTGCCGGCGCCCGCCCCTTGCCCCGGCATTCCCCCGCCGAAGTCAGCCATCAGCACCTGCTGGGCCTGTGGCGCGCCGAGTTCGAGGGCCTGGCGCAAGGCGCCACGTTCTGCTGGAACAAGCACCCCGAGCCGCCGGAGAGCGTGCGCGGCGCCGTCAACCGGAATGGCGAGCGAGCGCAGGTCGCGGGCGACCTGGACGATGGCGAGTTCAGCCTGGAAGAATCCGTCAACGGCGTCAACATCAGCGCCATCTGGCTGGGCGATGTGGTCGAGGGCTCCTGCGGCCGCGAGATCCGCGGCAGCTGGAAAGCCGAAGGCGACCCGCGGCAACTCCAGTTCGTGCTGCGCAAGCTATCCGGGCTTTAGCCCGCCCAGGCTGAAGTAACCGTCGCGTGGCCCGAGGCCGCCATCACATGGCCAGCTGCCGCAGTGCGTCCTGCAGAAACTCGCCGCGCTTGACCTTGCTGCTCAATGCCTCCATGTTCTCGGCCATGTCCTCGATAAGTCTCCGTTCTTACTTTGCTGGAAATATCGTCCAGTTCGAGCAGATTCCCGACAGTGACGCCAATGCCCTGTTCAGCACGAAGTCGGCGATTGCAGCTTCCCTCCAGACGATCACCGGCAAGCCGAGCGCAACGTAGAGCGACAGTTTGTGCGGACTGTTGAAGCGCATGTAGTGACCGTACCGGCCTTCGCAGCTTATCGACGCCGGTGCCGTCCCAGATCAGGCCGAAGTGATAGCGGCCGTTCAGAAACGGCGTGTCCGGATCGAATGCGCCCATGTAGCGGATCGATGTGGCCGGCATGCGCTCCGGCTCGAAGTAGGCCCCGTACAGCGTGAGCTCAACGTTGCGCAATGTCCCCAGCTGCGGGTCGTCTATATAGCGCGCCTTGTCGTATGACAAGTTACTGGCGCAGACGACCTGGAGTGGAAGTGAAATATCAGCTTCGTGCCATACCTCGGCCGCGCCCGTGCAGTAATCGAAAAGCTTGCAGATCCACGATCTTGCCCGAGAGACCACCGTCGCGCAGCCAGCGTGTCATGGTCGGGTTGTGCGAGATAAGTCCGTCGAAGAGTCTCAGGATGGCCACTTCCCTGCTCTGCGGTGAGTCGTATGCGCAGCGAGTTGAGGTCATGGATAAATGCGTAGAGCTTGACCCTGCGCAGCAGGCTGAAGAGGTAGAGCACATAGGTCCGCTTGCGCTGGTCCATTGGATACTCGATCAGGATGTGGTCGTCCTTCTCGAGCATTGCATTCAAGCCGGAGACTAGCCTGAACCATTCGCCTGGCGAGGCGCCGGCAGGCAGCTCGACAACGGCATAGCCTTTTTGCCGCAAAATTTGCATGACGTCCATCCGGCCCTTGGTCCAGGCGGTTTTCTCATCAGGGACGGGCGTGGTGATCAATACATTCATGGCGGCGCCGCGGAGCAAGCGACGTGCCACACGAGCGGCGCCCGCATGGCCTGGCGGTACAACGCCCACTCGTACTCGACCGTGATCGGCGCATGGTCCGAGAAGCGCTCGGCCTTGTAGATGGCCTCGTTGCGCGCAAGCTGCGCCAGCGCCGGGGTGGCCAGGTGATAGTCCAGGCGCCAGCCGACGTTGTTCAGGTAGGCTTGGCCGCGGTTGCTCCACCATGTGTAGGCGGTCTCGGTCGCGTCGGGCTGCAGCACGCCGGTAGACGTCGACCAGCCCGGTCTCGATCCAGCAGCTTGGTCATCCAGGCCCGCTCTTCGGGCAGGAACCCGCTGTTCTTGCGGTTGCTGCGCCAGTTCTTCAGGTCCTGCTCCTTGTGGGCGATGTTGACGTCGCCGCAGAGAATGAATTCGCGCTCGGTGCTTCAGGCGCACCAGGTAGGGATCGAATTCGTCGAGGAAGCGGAACTTGGCCTGCTGGCGCTCCTCGCCCGAGGAGCCGCTGGGAAAGTAGCAGCTGATGATGGACATCTTGCGCGCGGGCGTGTCGAAGCGCAGCTCCACGTAGCGGCCTTCGGCGTCGAACTCGGCGAGCCGTAGCCCACGATGACGTCGCTGGGCGCGTGCCGCGTGTAGACGGCCACGCCCGAGTAGCCCTTTTTCTCGGCGAAATGGAAATAGCCCTTGAGCCCCGCCATTTCCTCGAATCGGCCGGCGACATCCGCCGCCTGGGCCTTGACCTCCTGCAGGCAAATACAATCTGGGCTGGTCTTTGCGACCCAGGCTTCTACGCCTTTGCTGGCGGCCGAACGGATGCCGTTCAGGTTGAGGCTGGTCAGTTTGAACAAGGAATTCCCCATGGTGGCAGATAGCGGGCACGATCAGCTGGCGCTTGATTTCGTGCAATTTTCTGTGGATGCCGGCGTGCTGCGCTTTGGCCAATTCAAGACCAAGGCAGGACGCCTTTCTCCGTATTTCTTCAACGCGGGCCTGTTCGACGATGGCGCCAAGCTCGGCCGGCTGGCGCAATTCTATGCAAAGCGCATCCTGGCTTCCGGCATCGCCTTCGACATGATCTTCGGCCCGGCCTACAAGGGCATTCCCCTGGCGGCCGCGGTGGCGATCGAGCTGGCGCGCCTGGGCCACAACATGCCCTATGCCTACAACCGCAAGGAAGCCAAGGACCATGGCGAGGGCGGAACCCTGGTGGGCGCGCCCGTCAAGGGCCGGGTGCTGATCGTGGACGACGTGATGTCGGCGGGGACGGCCGCGCGCGAATCGATCGCCATCATCCAGGCCGCGGGCGCCACGCCCCATGCGGTGGCGATCGCCCTGGACCGGCAGGAGATGGCTGTCGAGAACGGCGTGGACGTCAAGCACAGCGCCGTGCAATATGTCCGCGACAGCCTGGGCCTGCAGGTTTGCGCGATCGCGAAGCTGGCGGATTTGCTTCAGTATCTTGAAGGAGCACAGCGGCGAAGGCCTGGCGCGTACCATGAGCAGGTACTCGCTTACCGGGAGCGCTACGGGGTGGAATAAGGACCGATCGTGCCGAGTGTGACTGGCCGTGCCATCGCTGGATCGTGCTGTGCGGGGGCTTGCTGCGCAGGCTTCGGGCCAGGGCATCTTCACCTGCGTCGACGGCAAGGGCCGGCGCCTGACCGCCGACCGGCCCATCGCCGAATGCATCGACCGCGAGCAGAAGGAACTCACCCCAGCGGCACCGTGAAGCGCAAGATCGGCCCGACGCTGACTGCGCTCGAGCAGGCAGCCGAGGACGACAAAGCGCGCAAGGCCGCCGAGGAACAGCAGCGGCTGGCGGAAGAGAAAAAACGCGAACGCGCCCTCCTGACGCGCTATCCGGACCAGGCCGCGCATGACAAGGAGCGCGCGCTCGCGCTGGCTCAGCCGACGAGGTGATTGCGGCGGCCAGCAAACGCGCCGCCGAACTGGTGGCGCAGCGCAAGCGCCTGGACGCGGAGCGCGAGTTCTTCAAGAACGATCCGGCCAAGCTGCCGGCCAAGCTGAAGCGCCAGATCGAGGAGAACGAGCAGCATCTGGACGCGCAGAACCGCTTCGTCGCCAACCAGGAAGCCGACAAGCAGCGGGTCAACGCGCGCTTCGACGAGGAGCTCGTCACAGCTCCGGCAGCTGTGGGCCCAGCGTGCGGCTCCGCCCGCCGCTGCGGTCCCGACCGCGGCCAAGCGTTAAGCGCCCAGCTTCTTGCGCAGCATCTCGTTGACCTGGGCCGGATTGGCCTTGCCCTTGCTGGCCTTCATGGCCTGACCCACCAGCGCGTTGAAGGCCTTGTCCTTGCCGGCCTTGAACTGGGCCACGTTGTCGGGGTTGGCGGCGATCACCTCGTCGATGATCTTCTCCAGCGCCCCGGCGTCGTTCATCTGCTTGAGGCCCTGGGCTTCGATGATCGCGTCGACTTCCGCGCCTTCGCCGGCCCACAAGGCGTCGAACACCTGTCTGGCTGCGTTGTTCGAGATCGTGCCGTCCGAGATGCGCTTGATCAGGGCGGCCAGCTTGGAGGGGCCGACCGGCGCCTTCTCGATGGGAATTTCACCGGCGTTGATGCGCCGGGACAGCTCGCCCATGATCCAGTTGCTGGCCAGCTTGGCCTGGCCCGAAGCCTTGGCCGCGGCCTCGAAGTACGCCGCCATGGCCTTGCTCTGCGTCAGCGTGGTCGCGTCGTACTCGGGCAGCCCGTAGTCCTTGACGAAGCGCGCCGCCATCACCCGCGGCAGTTCCGCCATTTCCGAGCGCACGCGCTCCACCCATTCGGGCGCGATCACCAGCGGCGGCAGGTCCGGATCGGGGAAGTAGCGGTAGTCGGCGGCATCTTCCTTGGTGCGCATGGCGCGGGTCTCACCCGTGTCGGGGTCGAACAGCACCGTGGCCTGCTGGATGGCGCGGCCGTCCTCGATCTCCTCGATCTGCCAGCGGATCTCGTAGTCGATCGCCTGCTGCATGAACTTGAAGCTGTTCAGGTTCTTGATCTCGCGGCGGGTGCCCAGGGGCGCACCCGGCTTGCGTACCGACACGTTGGCGTCGCAACGGAAGCTGCCTTCCTGCATGTTGCCGTCGCAGATGCCGATCCAGGTGACGATCTTGTGCAGTTCCTTGGCATAGGCCACGGCCTCGTCGGACGAGCGCATGTCGGGCTCGGTCACGATCTCCAGCAAGGGGGTGCCGGCCCGGTTCAGGTCGATGCCGGACTGGCCGATGAAATCCTCGTGCAGCGATTTGCCGGCGTCTTCTTCGAGGTGGGCGCGCACCAGCCGCACCGACTTCTTCTCGTCGCCCAGGTAGAACTCCACCACCCCGCCCTGCACCACCGGAATCTCGTACTGGCTGATCTGGTAGCCCTTGGGCAGGTCCGGATAGAAGTAGTTCTTGCGCGCGAAGATGCTGCGCGGCGCGATGTGCGCGTTGACGGCCAGGCCGAACTCGATGGCGCGCTCCACGGCGCCCTTGTTCATCACCGGCAGCGTGCCCGGCAGCGCGAGGTCCACGGGGCTGGCCTGGGTGTTGGGCTCCGCGCCGAAGGCCGTGGGCGCGCGGCTGAAGATCTTCGATTGGGTGGACAGCTGGGTGTGCGTCTCGAAGCCGATCACGACTTCGTATCCCTGGATCAGTTTGCTCATAGCGAATGCCTCATGGACGTCATGCGGCGACCGCATCCTCGGGGAGCAGCGATGCCGGATGTCCGGCTGCAGCTCACAAACCCTCCGGCTTGCGAAGGTGGAAATCCGTGGCCTGCTGGAACCGGTGCGCCGCATTCAGCAACTGCGCTTCCTTGCAGTAGTTGCCGATCAACTGAAGGCCGACCGGCATGTTGGCCGCGCCGAAACCGCAGGGCACGCTCATGCCCGGCAGGCCGGCCAGCGATCCGGGCAAGGTGAAGATGTCGGCCAGGTAGTCGGCCAGCGGATCGTTGCCGTGCTCGCCGAGCTTCCACGCCACGGTGGGCGCCACGGGCCCGGCAATCACGTCGCACAGCTTGAAAGCCTGCTGGAAATCGTCGGCGATCATGCGCCGGATTTTCTGGGCCTGCAGGTAGTAGGCGTCGTAATAGCCGTGCGAAAGCACATAAGTGCCGATCATGATGCGGCGCTTGACCTCGTCGCCGAAGCCTTCGGCGCGGGTCTTCTTGTACATGTCCAGCAGGTCGCCGTGCTGTTTGGCCCGGTGGCCGAACTTCACGCCGTCGAAGCGCGAGAGGTTGGACGAGGCTTCGGCCGGCGCGATGATGTAGTACACGGGGATCGACAGCTCGGTGCGGGGCAGCGAGATTTCCACCAGCTTCGCACCCAGCTTTTCGTATTCCTTGAGCGCGCCATCGATCGCGCTGCGCACGTCGGCGGCCAGCCCCTCGCCGAAGAACTCCCTGGGAACGCCGATGCGCAGGCCTTCGATCGAACCGTCCAGCGAGCGGCTGAAGTCCTCGGCCGGCACGTCGAGCGACGTGGAGTCGCGGTCGGGATCGGGCCCGCAGATCGCCGACAGCAGCAGCGCGCAGTCTTCCGCCGTGCGCGCCATCGGGCCCGCCTGGTCGAGGCTGGAAGCGAACGCGACCATGCCGTAGCGGGAGGCCCGGCCATAGGTCGGCTTGATGCCGGTGATGCCGCAAAAGGAAGCGGGCTGGCGGATGGAGCCGCCGGTGTCGGTTCCAGTCGCGGCCGGAGCCAGCCGCGCGGCGACGGCCACGGCGCTGCCGCCGGAGGAGCCGCCCGGGATGCGGGTGCGGTCCCACGGATTGAGCACCGGCTTGAACGCCGAGTTCTGGTTGGACGAGCCCATCGCGAATTCGTCGCAATTCAGCTTGCCCAGCGTCACGGTGCCGGCCCGGGCCAGGTTGGCCACGGCCGTGGCGTCGAAGGGGGAGCGGTAGTTCTCCAGCATCTTCGAGCCCGCGGTGGTGGCGAACTCCTTGGTGACGAAGATGTCCTTGTGGGCGATGGGCACGCCCAGCAGGGGCGCCGGCTCGCCGGCAGCGATGCGCTCGTCGGCCGAACGGGCCTGGGCCAGCGTGACGTCTTCGTCGACCGCCAGGTAGGCGCCCAATGCCTCATGCCGCGCGCCCCGGTCCAGGAAATGCCGCGCCACTTCGACGGCCGAAGCCTCCTTCGAGCGCAGCGTCCGGGCCAGTTGCGCCACGGTCAGATCGTGCAAGCGCGCTCATTCGATCACCTTCGGCACCAGGAACAGGCCGCGTTCGACCGCCGGCGCGCTGCGCTGGTTGGCCTCGCGCTGGTTCGGCTCGGCCACCACGTCGTCGCGCAGCCGCAAGGCGACGTCCTGCACGGCGGCCACCGGATGCGCAAGGGGCTCCACGCCCGCCGTGTCCACCGCGCGCATCTTCTCCACGATGTCGAAGAAGCCGTTGATCTGGGTCAGCATGCGCTCGCTCTCAGCCGCGCTCAGTTCCAGGCGGGCGAGATTGGCAATGCGGTCTATGTCTTGGGAAGTGAGGGCCATGGGGCTGAAAAGCTTGGCGATACAGATGTAAACGCGAAATTTTGGCCCGCTACGGACCAGCTATTCACAGGGGATCGGGTATTATCCCGCCTTTGGTGCAACGGCCGCAGAAGCGGCCTTTTTCACAGAAGAAAACGAGGACTTCCTGATGTTCGGAGCTTTCCGTCGGTATTTTTCGACCGACCTGGCCATTGACCTGGGCACCGCCAACACCCTGATCTTCGTACGCGACAAGGGTATCGTGCTCGACGAACCGTCAGTGGTCGCGATTCGCCACGAGGGCGGCCCCCAAGGCAAGAAGACCATCCAGGCCGTGGGCCACGAAGCCAAGGCCATGCTGGGCAAGGTGCCTGGCAATATCGAAGCCATCCGCCCCATGAAGGACGGCGTGATCGCCGACTTCACCGTCACCGAGCAGATGCTCAAGCAGTTCATCAAGATGGTCCATCCCCGGTCCGTCCTGAAGCCCTCGCCACGAATCATCATCTGCGTTCCCTGCGGCTCCACCCAGGTGGAGCGCCGCGCCATCCGCGAGTCCGCGCTCGGCGCCGGCGCCAGCGAGGTGTACCTGATCGAGGAGCCCATGGCGGCCGCCATCGGCGCCGGCCTGCCGGTTTCCGAAGCGTCCGGCTCCATGGTGGTGGACATCGGCGGCGGCACGACCGAAGTGGGCGTGATCTCGCTGGGCGGCATGGTCTACAAGGGCAGCGTTCGGGTCGGCGGCGACAAGTTCGACGAGGCCATCATCAGCTACATCCGCCGCAACTACGGCATGCTGATCGGCGAGCCCACCGCGGAAGCCATCAAGAAGAACATCGGCTCGGCCTTCCCCGGCAGCGAAGTCAAGGAAATGGAAGTCAAGGGCCGCAACCTCTCCGAAGGCGTGCCGCGCTCGTTCACCATCTCCTCCAACGAAATCCTGGAAGCGCTGACCGATCCGCTGAACAACATCGTATCGGCGGTCAAGAACGCGCTGGAGCAGACCCCGCCCGAACTGGGCGCCGACATCGCCGAACGCGGCATGATGCTCACCGGCGGCGGCGCCCTGCTGCGCGACCTGGACCGCCTGCTGGCCGAGGAAACCGGCCTGCCGGTGCTGGTGGCCGAAGACCCGCTTGACCTGCGTGGTGCGCGGCTGCGGCATCGCACTGGAGCGCATGGAGCGCCTGGGCTCGATCTTCACCAGCGAATAACCCCTTCTCTCTTCCTGAAAGACAGCGATGCCACTCGGTACGCTGGACAGAACCCCCCCGCCGTTCTTCAAGCAGGGCCCTTCCGCCCTATCGAAGCTCATGGTGTTCAGCGCGCTGGCGCTGTTCCTCATGGTGGCCGACACGCGATTTCAGATCGCCAAACCCTTGCGCGCAGTGGTCGCCACCGTGCTCTACCCGATCCAATGGGTGGCCATGCGGCCGGTGCAGGCTCGCCCGCTATGGCGCCGAGTACTTCGAATCCCTGCAGGAGCGCGCAGGCGGCCGAGGCAGGCGCGCGCGTCAAGCTGGCGTCGCAGTCGCAGCGCGCCAACCAGGTCGAGCAGCTGGCGCTGGAGAACGAGCGGCTGCGCAAGCTCCTCGATCTGCGCAGCCGCATTTCCACGCCCGGCGTGGCAGCCGAAGTGCTTTATGACGCGGCCGACCCGTACTCCCGCAAAGTCATCATCGACAAGGGCGTGGCCCAGGGCATAGAGGCCGGCTCCCCGGTCATCGATGAATCGGGCGTGCTGGGCCAGGTCACCCGGGTGTACCCGCTGCTAAGCGAAGTGACCCTGGTGACGGATCGCGATCAGGCTATTCCCGTGCTGAACGCGCGAACCGGCGCGCGCAGCGTTGCCTATGGCGAGCCTTCGGTGCACAGCGGCTCGCTCGAACTGCGCTTCATGGCGGCCAATGCGGACGTCCAGGAAGGCGACCTGCTCACCACCAGCGGCGTGGACGGCGTCTATCCGCCGGGCCTGCCGGTCGCCAAAGTCCAGAAGGTCGAGCGCCGGGCGGATACTGCCTTCGCCCGCATCACCTGTTCGCCCCAGGCGCTGGTGGATGGCGCGCGGCACGTGATGGTGCTGGCGCCCATCTCGGCCCAGCTGCCACAGCGCCCCGCCGCCGAAGATGCGGCCGCGCCGGCAAGCGCAAGAGAGGGGCACGGAAATGATCATGCGTCCGGGCCAGCAGCTGTTGCTGCCGGCGAACCCGCTCTTCATCTGGGGCAGCCTGCTGCTCGCGCTGTTGGTCAACATGCTTCCGCTGGGCCGCACGCCGTGGATGCCCGACTTGCTGGCCCTGGTGCTGGTCTTCTGGAGCGTGCACCAGCCGCTGCGCGTGGGTATCGGCTCGGCCTTCTTCTTCGGCATCGCCATGGACGTGCACCAGGCCGCGCTGCTGGGCCAGCACGCGCTGGCCTATACCGCCCTGAGCTTCTTCGCCATCACGATCCACCGCCGCCTCCTGTGGTTCAGCGTGCCGTCCCAGGCGGTGCAGGTGCTGCCCCTGTTCGCCGCGGCCCACGCGATCGAGCTGGCGATCCGCATGCTGGCGGGCGGCATCTTCCCCGGGTTCAGCGTGCTGCTGGCGCCCGTGATCGAATGCCTGCTTTGGCCGGTTGTGAGCATCATCCTGTTGGCGCCCCAGCGCCGAGCGCCCGATCCGGACGAAAATCGCCCGTTGTAATGTGGCCCCCACGCTTGTCACTTCGTGTACTGCGCTGCCCCCCGAGGGGGCCTTCGCGCCTTGGGGCGGCCCGGCGGCGCTCAAGCCATGACTGAACTGCGCAACGTCGAAGCCGACCTCTCGGTGTTCCGGGTGCGGATTCTGGTCGCCAGCATCGTGGTGGTGCTGGCCTTCCTCCTGCTCGCCAGCCGCCTGTTCTACCTGCAGGTGGTGCGGCACACCGACTTGCAGGAACAGGCCGAAAACAATCGCACCGCCATCGTGCCCATGGTGCCGAACCGCGGCCTGATCCTCGATCGCAACGGCATCGTGCTGGCCTCCAACTTCTCGGCCTACACGCTGGAAATCACGCCCGCCCGGCTGCCGGGCAGCCTGGACAAGACCATCGACGAGCTGGCCCGCGTGATCGAGATCCAGCCGCGCGACAAGCGGCGCTTTCGCAAGCTCATGGAAGAATCGAAGAGCTTCGAATCGCTGCCGATCCGCACCAAGCTCACCGACGAGGAGGTCGCCCGCTTCACCGCGCAGCGCTTCCGCTTCCCGGGCGTCGATATCAAGGCCCGCCTGTTCCGCAGCTATCCCTGGGGCGAGCTGGCCAGCCACGTGATCGGCTACATCGGCCGCATCAACCAGGCCGAGAAGAAAGTCATGGAGGACTGGCCCGAGAGCGAGCAGAGCAACTACCGCGGCACCGACTACATCGGCAAGCTGGGCGTGGAGCAGAGCTACGAGAAGGAGCTGCACGGCATCACCGGCGTCGAGCAGGTGGAGACCTCGGCCGGCGGGCGGGCCGTGCGAAAGCTCGCGAGCAGCCCGGCCACTCCCGGCAACACCGTGATGCTGGCGATCGACATCAAGCTGCAGAAGCTGATCGAGGACATGTACGGCGACCGGCGCGGGGCTCTGGTGGCGCTGGATCCCAAGACCGGGGAAGTGCTGGCCTTCGTGAGCAAGCCCACCTTCGATCCCAACCTGTTCGTCGACGGCATCGACAGCGAGAACTGGCAGATGCTCAACGAGTCGATCGACAAACCCCTGCTCAACCGGGCCTTGCGCGGCACCTATCCGCCCGGCTCCACGTACAAGCCCTTCATGGCGATGGCGGCGCTGGAAACCGGCAAGCGATCCGCCACCCAGGTGATCCAGGACAACGGCTCCTGGAGCTTCGGCGGCCATGTGTTCCGCAGCCACGGCGACCACGGCCTGGGCCCGGTGGACATGCACAGGGCCATCGCGCTGTCGAGCAACGTGTATTTCTATTCGCTGGCCAACGACATGGGCGTGGATGCGATGCACGACTTCATGAAGCCGCTGGGCTTCGGGCAGTACACCGGCATCGACATCCAGGGCGAGTTGCGCGGCATCCTGCCCAGCCAGGAGTGGAAGCGCAACTACTACAAGCGGCCCGAGCAGAAGAAATGGTTCGCCGGCGAAACCATCTCGCTGGGCATCGGCCAGGGCTACAACAGCTTCACCATGCTGCAGCTGGCGCAGGCCACCGCCACCCTGGTCAACAACGGCGTCAAGAACAAGCCGCGCATCGTGATCGCCACCCAGGATGCGATCAGCCATGCCAAGGTGCCGATGCCGGGGCAGCCGCCCGAGAATCTGGACTTCAAGCCGGAGAATGTCGCGGTCGTGCGCAAGGCCATGGTCGCCGTGACCCAGGAAGGAACATCGGCGCGGGTATTCGCCGGTGCGGGCTACCTCTCCGGCGGCAAGACCGGCACGGCACAGGCCGTGACCATGGGGCAGAAGGAGAAGTACAACGCCGGCAAGCTGGAAGAACACCAGCGCGACCACGCCTTGTACATCGCCTTCGCGCCGGCCGACGACCCGAAGATCGCCATTGCCGCCATCGTCGAGAACGCCGGCTTCGGTGCAGCCTCGGCCGCGCCGATCACGCGCCGTGTCTTCGACTACTGGCTGATGGGCCTGTACCCCAACGAGGAAGACCTGGCGGCGGTGAAGAAGGGCCTGGCCGGCGCGCCGATCGGCAAGCCGCGCAATGCGGCTGAAGTGGCGTGGCCGCCGGCGCGCGGCTGCGGCACCCGCTCCATCCGCATCGGCCCCGCAAGCTGCAGCGCCTGTGGCCGCGACGGTCAAGACGGCCTCGCACTAGAAGTGCACGTGGCAAGGGCTGTCATCCCGGGCTTGACCCGGGATCCATGTCGGCGCGCCCAGGTGGATGCCGGATCGGGTCCGGCAGTCCGAGTCAGGCTGACAACTACCGCTGCAAGCCGGCCGCCTCCAGCAGCCAGCTGCCCACCTCCTCGGGCATCCGTCTCACGTGCCCGGGCATGCGCCCATCGGGGAAGCCCACATGCCCGCCATCGGCCGGCTGCCACAGCGTCACGTGCGGCCCGACCTCATGCTGGCGAAGGCAGGCTGGCGGCCGGCACGAATGGGTCGTTCAGCGCGTTCAGCACCAGCGCGGGAATGCGGATGCGGTGCAGGTGCGGCCTTGGCCGATGCGCGGGCGTAGTAGTCGTCGGCGTTGCTGAAAGCCATGCAGCGGCGCGGTGAAGATGTCGTCGAACTGGTAGAGATCGCGCGCGGCCATGAGCTTGGCCGCGATCGAACAGGCCCGGGTGCTGCTTCAGTTTCGCAAAGGCCTTGGGCTTCATGCTGCGCAGGAACATGGTGGTGTAGACCAGCCGGTTGAAGCCGCGCCCGATGGCGACGGAGCCTGCGGCCAGGTCCAGCGGCGAGCAGACCGAGGCCACCGCCCTGGCGAGCTTGCCCGCCTCCTCGCCCGCCTCGCCGGCCCAGCGCATCAGCGCATTGCCGCCCAGCGACACGCCGACGGCGACCAGCGGGCCGCCATGCTGCTCGCGCAGGCGGGCCAGGATCCAGCCGATCTCTTCGTAGTCGCCGGAGTGATAGGCCCGCGGCCCCTGGTTGAGTTCGCCGCTGCAGCCGCGAAAATGCGGCACCACGTAGGCCAAGCCGCGTTCGGCGGCGAAGTCGGCGAAGGCTTCGGCGTAGTGGCTGCGCGAGGAACCCTCCAGGCCGTGAAAGAGCACCAGCAAGGGGGCGTGCTTCGCAGGCGCGGGTTCAAGCCAATCGAGATCGACGAAGTCGCCGTCGGGCGTGGCCCAGCGCTCGCGGCGAAATTGCGGATGCGTCGCCGAACACACGGCGCGCATAAAGCGCCGGCCAGATGGTCTGCAGGTTGCCGCCGGGCAACCACCAGGGCGCCTTGTAATTCAATGCCGGACCGCCCTAATGCAACACCTGCCTCAATGCAACACCTGCGGCGTGCCCGAGACTTCCTGGATTTCGCTGGGGGTTCCGGGGCTGGCATGGTGGGCCACCATTCGCCAGCCTTGCGCCGTCCTGTGATAGACGTTGGTGGCGATGACCCAGGCGTGCGCGGGGCCGTTCGGGGCCAGCACTTCCACTTTCTCCAGCACGTTGTGCACGGCGCTGGCCACCGCCTGGGTCTTGCGTGCGCGCTCGGGCCAGGCGCGGATGCTGCCGTTGCTGAACATCGCTTCGAAGGTGGCGCGGATGGCCATGGCGCCCACCACCCGCGGCCCGCCGGGGTGGACGCAGACGATGTCGTCGTCGTCCGCCCAGCAAGCCATGAGCTTGTCGATGTCGCCGTTCTGCAGCGCGCGATAGAAGGCGTCCTCGACGTCGTCGGCAGTGCCTTCGAGATTGGCGGCCTGGAGTTTGTCTTTCTTGCGCATGTTGCCTGGGGACCGATTCTGCCGTGGATTCAGCGCTGGAGCCACTGCCGCACCGCGGCCTGCAGATCGCCCTGGGCCGCGCGCCAGACCAGTCTCGGGCGCCGCGATATGGATGCCGGGTGGCGCCAGCTGCAAGGCCACGGCCACGAACTGCGCCACCTTGGCGGCCCGCACCGGCTGTTCGCTGCTGGGAACCATGTATTTGAAGATCGACAGCATCCAGTGCGGCCAGTCGCCGGAAGCAGCCCCGGCGCAGGCGCGGGCGCAGGCTTTTGCGCAGACCGCACGATCAGCAAGCGCTCGAAGCCCAGCGCCGCCACGGCCTGCTCGTCCAGGTCGGCCAGACCACGCTTCAAGGCTTCGGGCAGCCGGCCCTGGGCATGCGGCAGCACGACGGCCAGGGTGCCGGCCCCGCTGCGCCGCATCCAGCTGCGCCACTTCGAGCAGCTGCCCGGGCCTGGGCGTCCACAGCGCCCGCTCGCGGTCGTAGAACAGGCGCGGCGGATCGAACAGGATGATGCCGAGATCGGCGGCCGCCGGCGGCCACTCGGCGGGCGAGCCCCCGGCCACCACGATCGCGGCCGACGCCGCGCAGCCCGGCCGTGATGGGCTCGCGCGCCAGCACCTGGGCGATTTCGAACTGCTGCAGCCCGACCAGGCGGCGCAGCACCTCATTGCCCAGCACGCCGGTGGCGCCGGCGATCACCAGGCGCGGCTTGCGCGGGACGGGGCTGGGTGACTGGGCGCCGCGCAGCACTTGAAACGGCTCTGCATGCATCCTATCTATGCTACCGTTGCTTTTCTTCCTCAAAAGGAACAGCCATGAAGCGTTGGTTACTCATGATCGTGGTGGCGCTGTCGCTCACCGGTTGCGGCTACAACGATTTCCAGCGGCTGGACGAGCAGAGCAAGTCGGCCTGGAGCGAGGTTCTCAACCAGTACCAGCGCCGCGCCGACCTGGTTCCGAACATCGTCGCCACCGTGAAGGGCGAGGCCAACTTCGAGCAGGAAACGCTCACCAAGGTGGTCGAGGCGCGGGCCAAGGCGACCTCGATGCAGGTGACGCCCGAGACGCTGAACAACCCCGAGGCCTTCGCCAAGTTCCAGCAGGCGCAGGGCGAGCTGTCCAGCGCGCTTGAGCCGCCTGATGGTGATCGTGCGAGCGCTACCCCGACCTGAAGGCCAACCAGGGCTTCCGCGACCTGCGGGTGCAACTGGAAGGCACGGAGAACCGCATCACGGTGGCGCGCAACCGCTACATCCAGACGGTGCAGGAGTACAACGTGCTGGCGCGCAGCTTCCCCACCAACCTGACGGCCATGGTGTTCGGCTACAAGCCCAAGGCCAACTTCACGGTGCAGAACGAAGCCCAGATCTCGACGCCGCCGCAGGTGGACTTCGGCAACAAGAAGTAAGCGCCGATGGCCGTCTTGTCGCGCGCCATCTGTCGCTCGCTGTGGGCCCTCTTCTGGTCTCGGCTGGGCCGGCGGCCCAGGGCGTGCTTCCCGTTCCCGCCGCTGTCGGCCCTCGTGATCGACCAGACCGGCACGCTCGACGCCATCCAGCTCAAGGGCCTGGAGGACAAGCTGATGGCCTTCGAGCAGAAGAAGGGCACGCAGATCGCGATCCTGATGGTGCCCACGACGCAGCCCGAGGACATCGCCAGCTACGCCAACCGCGTGGGCAACGCCTGGAAGATCGGGCGCAAGGAGTGGGCGACGGCGTGCTGGTGGTGGTGGCCAAGGACGACCGCAAGGTTCGCATCGAGGTCGCCAAGACGCTCGAAGGCGCGATTCCCGACCTCGCGGCCAGGCAGATCATCGACGACGCCATCACGCCCAACTTTCGCAAGGCAGGACTTTGCCGGCGGGCCTGCACGCGGCCGTTGACCAGTTGATCGCCCGCATCACCGGCGAAGCGCTGCCCGCGCCCAAGGCCGCCCGCGCAACGCGGCGCACGACCAGGGCTTCGACTGGATGGACCTGGGCATCTTCCTGTTCATCGCCGTGCCGGTGGTCGGCGGCGTGCTGCGCGGCATCCTGGGACGCAAGCTCGGCGCCCTGGCGACGGGCGCAGGCGTGGGTGTCGTGGCCCTCCTCATCACGTCCAGCCTGGTCGTGGCCGCGATCGCCGCTTTCGTGGCGCTGCTGTTCTCGATGTTGTCCGGCGGCGGATTCGGCTCGCGTGGCAGCGGCGGGAGCGGCGGGCCCTATATCGGAGGCTGGGGCGGGGGCAGTGGTGGCGGCAGTTGGGGTGGCGGTGGCGGTGGCGGCGGCTGGGGAGGCTCCGGCGGTGGCGGCGATTTTGGGGGCGGCGGCGCCTCGGGGGACTGGTGATGGCGCAGGCAAGGAACTGGCGACGCATCCTCGGCCGCGTGCTGCGGCATCGCTGGCTGGACGAGTCCGACGTGGCCAAGTCGATCCCGCCCGACCTGCTGGACCGGCTGACACGCCGTGTCGCCGCCAGCGAAAAGCGCCACAGCGGTGAGATCCGTATCTACGTGGAGGCCGGCCTGCCCTTGAGCTACCTGCTGCGCGATGCGACGCCGCGCGAACGGGCGGTGGCGATGTTCGGCAAGTTGCGCGTCTGGGACACCGAGCACAACAACGGCGTCCTCATCTACCTCCTGCTGGCCGAGCACGCGATCGAAATCGTGGCCGACCGCGGCTTGAGCAGCCGGGTCGATCCCGGGGAGTGGCAGCGCATCGTGGAGCGCATGGGCTCGGCCTTTCACGAAGGCCGTTTCGAAGACGGGCTGACCCAGGCCCTGGAGGAAGTCTCGGCGCTGCTTGTCGCCCATTTTCCGTTGGCGCGAGGACGAGGCCAATCCCAACGAGTTGCCGGACCAGCCTGTCGTGGGCTAGGCGGAAAAAATAAAACCCCCGCGTTTGCACGAGGGGGTCTTGAGGTGCGGTTGCCCGCAGGCGCGGCGAGGGCCGCTTGCTTCGTCTTCTTAACTCGATCAGTTGGGGACAGAGCTGAAGATCTGTCCCGCAATCAATTTACTTTTTGTCCCGGTACTTGCGCAGCGCCGCGATCTGAGCGGCCATGACGGTGAGCTCCGATTGTGCCTTGGCGATGTCGAGATCGCCCTTGGCGTTGCGCAGCGCTTCTTCCGCCGCGGCCTTGGCTTCGTTGGCTTTCTCTTCGTCGAGGTCCTTGCCGCGGATGGCGGTGTCGGACAGCACGGTAACGCAGTTGGGCTGCACTTCGAGCATGCCGCCGGCGACGAAGACGAATTCTTCGGTGCCGTCGGCCTTCTCGATGCGCACCGAGCCGGGCTTGATGCGCGTGATCAGCGGCGTGTGGCGCGGGTAGATGCCCAGTTCGCCGACCTCGCCGGGCAGGGCGACGAAACGCGCCTCGCCCGAGAAGATCGATTCCTCGGCACTTACCACGTCGACGTGGATGGTGTTCATGCCATGGTTCCGTAGTCGAGGTCACGTCCTTAAGTCGACCTTCTTGGCCTTCTCGAACGCTTCGTCGATCGTGCCGACCATGTAGAACGCCTGCTCGGGCAGGTGGTCGCACTTCGCCGGCGGCGATCATCTTGAAGCCACGGATGGTTTCGGACAGCGGGACGTACTTGCCGGGCGAGCCGGTGAACACTTCGGCCACGTGGAACGGCTGCGACAGGAAACGCTGGATCTTGCGGGCGCGGGCCACGGCCAGCTTGTCTTCCGGCGCCAGTTCGTCCATGCCCAGGATCGCGATGATGTCGCGCAGTTCCTTGTAGCGCTGCAGCGTGTTCTGCACGGCGCGGGCGGTGTTGTAGTGCTCTTCGCCGACCACCAGCGGGTCGAGCTGGCGGCTGGTGGAATCCAGCGGGTCGATGGCGGGATAGATGCCCAGCGAGGCGATGTCGCGCGACAGCACCACGGTGGAGTCCAGGTGGGCGAAGGTGGTGGCGGGCGACGGGTCGGTCAAGTCGTCGGCGGGCACGTACACGGCCTGGATCGAGGTGATCGAGCCGACCTTGGTGGAGGTGATGCGCTCCTGCAGGCGGCCCATTTCCTCGGCCAGCGTCGGCTGGTAGCCCACGGCGGAAGGCATGCGGCCCAAGCAGCGCGGACACTTCGGTGCCGGCCAGCGTGTAAGCGGTAGATGTTGTCCACGAAGAACAGCACGTCGCGGCCTTCGTCGCGGAACGATTCGGCGATGGTCAGGCCGGTCAGCGCGACGCGCAGGCGGTTGCCCGGCGGCTCGTTCATCTGGCCGTACACCATCGCCACCTTGGACTCGCTCAGGTTGTCGAGGTTCACGACGCCGGATTCGGCCATCTCGTGATAGAAGTCGTTGCCTTCGCGGGTGCGCTCACCGACGCCGGCGAACACCGACAGGCCGGAGTGGGCCTTGGCGATGTTGTTGATCAGTTCCATCATGTTCACGGTCTTGCCGACGCCGGCGCCGCCGAACAGGCCCACCTTGCCGCCCTTGGCGAACGGGCACACCAGGTCGATCACCTTGATGCCGGTTTCCAGCAGTTCCTGCGAAGGCGAGAGCTCGTCGTAAGCCGGCGCCTTGCGGTGGATCGAAGCGGTGAGCTCTGCGTCGACCGGGCCGCGCTCGTCGATCGGATTGCCCAGCACGTCCATGATGCGGCCCAGCGTGGCCTTGCCCACCGGCACCATGATCGGGGCGTCGGTGTTGTAGACCATGTTGCCGCGGCGCAGGCCGTCGGAGGAACCCAGCGCGATGGTGCGGACAATGCCGTCGCCCAGCTGCTGCTGCACTTCCAGGGTCAGGGCCGTGCCTTCCATCTTCAGGGCGTCGTACACCTTGGGCATCTTGTCGCGCGGGAATTCCACGTCCACGACGGCGCCGATACATTGAACGATCTTGCCCTGAACGCGCGCGTTCACTGAGGTACTAGCTTGTGCTTGAGCCATTTGGCGCTCCAATAAATAATCTCAAAATCAAACCGAGGCAGCGGTTAGACCGCTGCGGCCCCGGCCACGATCTCCGAAAGCTCTTTCGTGATCGCCGCCTGGCGCGTCTTGTTGTAGACCAGCTTGAGCTCGGCAATCACGTTGCCGGCGTTGTCGGTGGCGGCCTTCATGGCCACCATGCGCGCCGATTGCTCGGACGCCATGTTCTCGGCCACCGCCTGATAGACCAGCGCTTCCACGTAGCGCAGCAGCAGTTCGTCGATGACGGTCTGCGCGTCCGGCTCGTAGATGTAGTCCCAGCCCGGCTCGTTCTCGTCGGACTTGAAGCTGTCGGCCGTGAGCGGCAGCAACTGCTCGATCACCGGCTCCTGCTTCATGGTGTTGATGAACTTGGTGTACGACAGGTACACCGCGCTCAGCTTGCCTTCGGCGTAGGCGTCCAGCAGCACCTTCACCGGGCCGATCAGCTTGTCGAGGTGCGGCGTGTCGCCCAGCTGGGTGACGTGCGAGACCACCTTGGCGCCGATGCGGTTGAGGAACCCCAGGCCCTTGTTGCCGATGGCCACGGCCTGCGATGTCGATGCCCGCCGCCTGCAGCTCGCGCAACTTGGCGGTCACCGTGCGCAGCACGTTGGTGTTCAAGCCGCCGCACAGGCCCTTGTCGGTGGTGACCACGATGAAGCCGACGGTCTTCGCGTCGTTCACTTTCATGAACGCGTGCGTGTACTCCGGGTTGGCCTTGCCGAGGTTGGCGGCGATGTTGCGCACCTTGTCGCTGTAAGGCCGGGCCGGCGCATGCGCTCCTGCGCCTTGCGCATCTTGGAGACGGACACCATTTCCATGGCCTTGGTGATCTTCTTGGTGTTCTCCACCGATTTGATCTTGCCCCGAATCTCTTTACCTGCAGCCACGTTGGACTCCTGTTCAATCAGAGCGACTTAAGCGAACGACTTCTTGAACGCGCCGATGGCGGCCGTCAGTTCGGCCTCGGCGTCGATGCAGACCTTCTTGAAGGCCTTCTTCTCGTCGCTGTCGGAATCCTTGGCGGGCTTGTCGTCCCACTTGGCGCCGTTCTTCTCGATGGTCGCCAGCAGGGCGGCGTGCTTGTCCTTGAGGTAGGCGTGCAGGCCATGCTCGAAGGCGCAGGATCTTCTTGACTTCGATGTCGTCGAGGAAGCCCTTGTTCACCGCGAACAGCGTGGCGCCCATCAGCGAGATCGGCAGCGGGCTGTACTGGGCCTGCTTCAGCAGTTCGGTCACGCGGGCGCCGCGGTCCAGCTGCTTGCGGGTGGCTTCGTCCAGGTCCGAGGCGAACTGCGCGAAAGCGGCCAGCTCACGGTACTGCGCCAGGTCGGTACGGATACCGCCGGACAGGCCCTTGATCCAGTTGGTCTGGGCCGGCGCCGCCGACGCGCGACACCGAGATACCGGCGTTGATGGCGGGGCGGATGCCGGCGTTGAACAGGTTGGTTTCCAGGAAGATCTGGCCGTCGGTGATCGAGATCACGTTGGTCGGAACGAAGGCGGACACGTCGCCGGCCTGCGTCTCGATGATCGGCAGCGCGGTCAGCGAGCCGGTCTTGCCCTTGACTTCACCCTTGGTGAACTTCTCGACGTAGTCGGCGTTCACGCGCGCTGCGCGCTCGAGCAGGCGGCTGTGGAGATAGAACACGTCGCCGGGGTAGGCTTCGCGGCCCGGCGGGCGGCGCAGCAGCAGCGAGACCTGGCGGTAGGCCACGGCCTGCTTGGACAGGTCGTCATAGACGATCAGCGCGTCCTGGCCGCGGTCGCGGAAGTACTCGCCCATCGTGCAGCCCGAGTACGCCGAGACGTACTGCATGGCGGCGGATTCGGAAGCCGAAGCGGCAACCACGATGGTGTATTCCATCGCGCCGGCCTGCTCCAGTGCGCGCACCATGTTCTTGATCGTGGACGCCTTCTGGCCGATCGCGACATAGACGCAGGTCATGTTCTGACCCTTCTGGTTGATGATCGCGTCGACCGCCACGGCGGACTTGCCGGTCTGGCGGTCGCCGATGATCAGCTCGCGCTGGCCGCGGCCGATCGGCACCATGGAGTCGATCGCCTTCAGGCCGGTCGGCATCGGCTGGCTGACCGACTGGCGGGCGATCACGCCCGGGGCGACCTTTTCGATCACGTCGGTCATCTTGGCGTTGACCGGGCCCTTGCCGTCGATCGGCTGGCCCAGCGCGTTGACCACGCGGCCGATCAGCTCGGGGCCGACCGGCACTTCCAGGATGCGGCCCGTGCACTTGACGGTGTCGCCTTCGGAGATGTGCTCGTACTCGCCCAGAATCACCGAGCCGACGGAGTCGCGCTCGAGGTTCAGGGCCAGGCCGAAGGTGGGGGCGCCGTCGGCGGTGGGCGGGAATTCCAGCATTTCGCCGGCCATCACGTCCGACAGGCCGTGGATGCGGCAGATGCCGTCGGCAACCGACACCACGGTGCCCTGGTTGCGGATGTCGGCGCTGGCGGCGAGGCCTTCGATGCGGCTCTTGATCAGTTCAGAAATCTCTGCGGGATTGAGTTGCATGACTCTTTCCTTTCCTTTGGGTTATTCCAACAGCGCTCAGGCCGCGTATCAGGCGGTGAGGGCGACTTTCATTTGTTCCAGGCGGGCCTTGACCGAAGTGTCGAGCACCTCGTCGCCGACCACCACGCGAATACCGCCGATGAGGGAGGGGTCTTCCTGCACCGTGACATTGAGCTTGCGGCCGAACCGCTTTTCCAGCGCGCTCGACACATCGCCCAGCGAAGATGCCGCGATCGGGAAAGCGCTGTACACCACCGCGTCCGACGAGCCGCTTTGCGCGTTCTTGAGCGCGCGGAACTGCGTGGCAATTTCGGGCAGCGCGGCCAGGCGGCCGTTCTCGATCACCGCGCGCAGGAAGTTGATCGCGGCGGGCGGCAGCTGCACCTTGGCAACGTCCGGCACCACGTCGAACACCTGCTGGTGCGTGACCTTGGGGTTGTCGGCGAATTGCAGCAGCTGCGGATTGCCGGCGACCGCGGCCAGGGCGTCGAGCCACTGGGCCGGTGCCGCTCAGGTCGCCGTTGGCCGCCTTGAACAAGGCTTCGGCGTAGGGACGGGCGATGGTGGCGAGTTCTGCCATGGCTTACCTTTACAGCTCGGTCTTCAGGCGGGTGAGCAGCTCGGCGTGAACGCCGGCATTGACTTCCTTGCGCAGGATCTGCTCGGCGCCCTTGACGGCCAGCGCGGCCACCTGCTCGCGCAGGGTTTCGCGGGCCTTGACGGTCTGCTGCTCGGCTTCGGCCTTGGCGGCGGCAATGATCTTGGCTGCCTTCCTCCGTGCGCGCGGCCCTTGGCCTCTTCGACGATGGCTGCGCGCGACGCTCGGCTTCGGCCAGCACGCTGGGCCGTCTCGTTGCGCGACTTGACCAGCTCTTCCTCGACGCGCCGGTCGGCGGCGGCCAGTTCGGCCTTGGCCTTGTCGGCTGCCGCCAGACCCTCGGCGATCTTCTTGGCGCGCTCGTCCAGGGCGACCGCGATCGGCGGCCACACGAACTTCATCGTGAACCCGACCAGGATCAGGAACACGATCATCTGAATGATCAGGGTACCGGTGATGCTCACTTTTTCATCCTCTCGTTCCATGGCGACCGAAGCCGGCCTGCGGGGCACGACGGTCTACGCAGATTACTTCGGCAGGTTGGCGATCTGGGCCAGGAACGGGTTGGCGGTGGCGAACCACAGCGCGATACCGGTACCGATAATGAAGGCGGCGTCGATCAGGCCGGCCAGCAGGAACATCTTGGTTTGCAGCTCGTTCATCAGTTCGGGCTGGCGCGCAGCGGACTCGAGGTACTTGCTGCCCATGATGCCGATACCGATGCAGGCACCGATAGCGCCGAGACCGATGATCAGGCCGGCGGCCAGTGCGACAAAGCTGATAACTTCCATGATTGCTCCTAGAGGACTTGGTTGACGTAAAAAGAAACGGGAAAGAAAAAACTGCTGTTTTAGTGGGCGTCGTGGGCCTGGCCCAGATACACCAGCGCCAGCATCATGAACACGAAGGCTTGCAGCGTGATGATCAGGATGTGGAAGATGGCCCAGGCCGTGCCGGCGATGATGTGACCGATGGCCAGGCCGATGCCGGTGGCGGACAGCGACCAGGCGCCACCCATCAGGGCGATCAGAGGAAGATCAGTTCGCCGGCGTACATGTTGCCGAACAACCGCATGCCGTGCGACACCGTCTTGGCGACGAACTCGATGATCTGCATGGCGAAGTTGAACGGCCACAGCAGCGGGTGGGCGCCGAAGGGGGCGGTGAACAGCTCGTGGACCCAGCCGCCCAGGCCCTTGATCTTGATGTTGTAGAACAGGCAGATCAGCAGCACGGACAGCGACAGGCCCATGGTCATGGAAAGATCGGCGGTGGGCACGACGCGCATGTAGGCGTGGTGCGGATCATGGCCCGCGGCGCCATAGATCTTTTCCCAGAGGAACGGGAGCAGGTCCACCGGCAGCAGGTCCATGGCGTTCATCAGGAAAATCCAGACGAACACCGTGAGCGCCAGCGGCGCCACGAACTTGCGGCTCTGGGCGTTGTGCACGATGCCCTTGGCCTGCGAGTCGACCATCTCGACCAGGATTTCGACCGCGGCCTGGAAGCGGCCCGGCGCACCCGAGGTGGCCTTGCGCGCCGCCAGCCACAGCAGCCAGCAGCCCAGGACGCCCATGCCGATGGCCCAGAACATCGAATCGAAATTGAAAACGGAAAAATCGACGACGTTGCCGGCCTTGTGATTCTGAAAGTGCGTCAGGTGGTGAATGATGTATTCACCAGCGGTAGGTCCGTGTTCAGCAGCCATGTTTCTTCAGCTCAAAGTTTGTCGTTTGCGAGGCGCCGTATTCGAAGGGGAATACGCCAACGCCAACCAGTACACCTTCATTGTCAGCACCAGGCCCACCAGCAATGCCGGCCAGCTCAGGTCTGCCACCAGCTTCGGCGCCGCCCCGATCAGGGCGATCGACGTAGCGATCTTGACCATCTCCCACAACATGAACCCAACCGCCGCGGTGCCCGCGTTCAAGGAAGCAAAACGCCCGGTGAGTCCTCGCGCAAAAATGGCCGCGGGGATCACCACGGCCAGCGCGCCATATCCGGCGGACCACCCAACACTCTGCTTCCCGGTGAGGCCCCAGGCGGCCAATGCCACCACCAGCCCCATCACCGCTTGCCCCGCCACCACCCACCAGGGGGAAACCAGGGGGTGCTTCTCGCGCAGCTTTCGCGCCTCTTCGGCCGTGAGCGGCGTGAATGGAGGCTCGTCCTCAGTCGTTTCAGGAAGCGGGGCAACTTTCTTCATTGGGATCCAGCGCCGCCGTTTGTCCTGAATTTCACAAAGCCCCTGATTATAAGTAGAAACCCCTGCCGTTCCGCGTATCCGACCGTCACGCCGGGCTTTGGTGCGATGTTCAAGGTGTTTTGCGCTCGGCAGCACAATGCGTCTAGCCGCCTCAGGCGCAAAGAAGAAAGACAAGCCCATGCACAACCTCATCCTGTTCTTCCACCTGGCCGCCGCAATCTTCTGGATGGGCGGCATGGCTTTCATGGTGCTGGCCCTGCGCCCGCCGCTGGCCGAGCAATTGCAGCCTCCTGCGAGATTGCAGTTGATGGCAGCGGTGCTGTCGCGTTTCTTCGTCGTGGTGGCCATCAGCATCGTGGTGCTGCTCGCAACCGGAATAGTGATGCTGCTGAGTGTGCCTGCCGCCAGCGCGCCGCCGGGATGGCACGCGATGGCCGCGCTCGGCGTGGCGATGATGCTGATCTTCGGCCACATCTTTTTTTCGCCCTATCGTCGGCTCAAGCGGGCGGTGGCGGCGAGCGACTGGCCCACCGGAGGCAAGTGCGCTGCTCCAGGTCGCGCTGCTGGCCAAGGTCAACCTGGGCCTGGGCTGGCTGGCCATCGCCGCGGTGATGCTCTGGCGATGAGCCCCACACCGCAGCGCTGGTTGTCGCGCAAGGTTATGCCTGAGAAAGCACAATCGGCTTCATGACTATCGATCTGCTTCCTGAGCTTCCCTGCTATCTCAACGGCGAGTTCAGCACCCTGCGCGATGCCAAGGTGAGCGTGATGGATCGCGGCTTCATCTTCGGCGACGGCGTCTACGAAGTGGTGCCCGTGTATGCCGGGCGGCCCTTTCGCTTCCCTCAGCATATGGCTCGCCTGGACCGCAGCCTGGCCGAGTTGCGCATCGCCAATCCCATGAGCCATGGAGAGTGGCGCGAACTGACAGACCAGCTGATCGCCGCATACGCCCGGTCACTGGGCAAGACTGCCGACCAAACCGACCAGCTGGTCTACATCCAGGTCACGCGCGGTGTGGCCCTGCGTGACCACGTCATGCCGCCGGGCATCCAGCCCACTGTGTTTGCGACCAGCAACCGCATCAGCCCGCCCACGGCAGCCGAACGGGCCGACGGCGTGGCCTGCGTCAGCGCCGAGGATTTCCGCTGGAAGAAGGCGCACATCAAGAGCGTGAGCCTGGCCGGCTCGGTGCTCGCGCGGCAGATGAGCGCGGATGTGGGCGCGGCCGAGACGGTGATGTTCCGCGATGGCTTCCTGAGCGAAGGCGCGGCCGCCAATGTGTGGGTGGTGAAGGGCGGACGCGTGATCGGCGTGCCCAAGGACAACCTGGTGCTGGAAGGCATCCGCTACGGGCTGCTCGAGGAGCTGTGCATGGAGGCGGACATCCCGTTCGAGCTGCGGCGCGTGGCGCAGGACGAGGTGTTCGCGGCCGACGAACTGCTGCTTTCCAACGCCAGCAAGGAAGTGCTGCCGGTCACCCGCCTGGACGGGCGGGCTATTGGAAACGGCAAGCCCGGCCCTATCTACGAGAAGTTGTACGCCGGCTATCAGCGTGCGAAGCACACCCCCTCGCCATGACCATCCCCAGTTCCAAAGACTCCCTCATCGAGTACCCGTCGCGCTTCCCCATCAAGGTGATGGGGGCCAACGTGGATGGTTTCGTGCATGCGGTGACCATGATCGCCCGCCAGTTCGACCCGGCCTTCGACGCCGCGAGTGTCGAGCTGCGCGACAGCAAGGCCGGCAACTACCTGGGCGTCACCATCACGGTCACCGTCGTCAGCCGCGAGCAACTCGACGAGCTGTATCGCACGCTGTCGACCCACCCCATGGTGAAGGTAGTGCTGTAGCAATGGACGCCGCAGTCCGCGGACGGGTGGACTACCTGCCCACCTACGAGGCCATGCAGGCGTTCACTGCGCAGCGCGACGAGACGACGCCGGACGAACTCTGGCTGTGCGAGCACCCTCCGGTCTACACCCAGGGCCTGGCGGGCCGACCCGAACACGTGCTCGATGCCGGCGGCATCCCGGTGGTTGCAACGAATCGCGGCGGGCAGGTCACCTATCACGGGCCCGGCCAGGTGGTGGCCTACCCGCTGGTGGACTTGCGACGCGCCGGCTACTTCATCAAGGAATATGTCTATCGCATCGAGGAGGCGGTGATCCGCACGCTGGCTTATTTCGGCGTGACCGGGCATCGCGTGGCCGGCGCGCCGGGAATCTACGTCCGCCTGGACGATCCGTTTTCGCATCTGGCCCTGACCGGCCCCGCCCTGCCCGACGAGCCGTTCAAGGGCCTGGGCAAGATCGCCGCCCTTGGCATCAAAGTCAGCCGCCACTGCACCTATCACGGCGTGGCGCTGAACGTGGACATGGACCTGGAGCCCTTTCTGCGTATCAATCCTTGCGGCTATGCCGGGCTGAAAACCGTGGACCTTTCTACAATCGGGGTATCAGTTACCTGGAACGAGGCGGCAAAGGTGCTGGGCCAGAAGCTCGGCGCCCACCTGTCGCCCTGAAGGATCCCATGAGCTCCAATGAAGTTGTGCGCGAGGCGCAGTCCGTCGAAACCTACCAGCCCGGCGCAAAGCAGAAGGCCGCGGCCAAGCTGTCGCGCATTCCGGTCAAGGTCGAGCAGGCCGAGGTGCTGAAGAAGCCCGACTGGATTCGCGTCAGGGCGGGTTCGCCGACCACGCGCTTCTACGAGATCAAGCAGATCCTGCGCGAAAGCAATCTCCACACGGTCTGCGAGGAAGCGTCGTGCCCCAACATCGGCGAGTGCTTCGGCAAGGGCACGGCCACCTTCATGATCATGGGCGACAAGTGCACGCGGCGCTGCCCGTTCTGCGACGTCGGCCATGGCCGCCCGGACCCACTGGACGCGAACGAGCCGGAGAACCTGGCCAAGACCATCGCGCGGCTCAAGCTCAAGTACGTGGTCATCACCTCGGTGGACCGCGACGACCTGCGCGACGGCGGCGCCGGCCACTTCGTGGATTGCATCCGCAAGACCCGCGAGCTCTCGCCCGCAACCACCATCGAAGTGCTGGTGCCCGATTTCCGCGGCCGCGACGACCGCGCGCTGGAAATCCTCAAGGCCGCGCCGCCCGACGTGATGAACCACAACCTGGAAACCATTCCCCGCCTGTACAAGGAAGCACGCCCCGGCTCCGACTACGCCTTCAGCCTGAACCTGCTGAAGAAGTTCAAGGCGCTCCATCCGGATGTTCCGACCAAGAGCGGGATCATGGTGGGCCTGGGCGAGACGGACGAGGAAATCCTGCAGGTGATGCGCGACATGCGCGAGCACGACATCGACATGCTGACCATCGGCCAGTACCTGGCGCCGTCGATGTCGCACCTGCCGGTTCGGCGCTATGTGCATCCCGACACCTTCAAGATGTTCGAGGCCAAGGCGCAGGAGATGGGTTTCTCGCACGCCGCCGTGGGTGCGATGGTGCGCTCCAGCTACCACGCCGACGAACAGGCGCACGCCGCCGGTGTTGCCAACACCTGAGTGCAGGCGAATCTCTGCGCCCTCGGCGCGATCGTGTTGTGGGCAACGCTGGCTTCGCTCGGCGTCTCGCTGGGGCACGTGCCGCCGTTTCTGCTCACGGGCCTGGCACTGGTGATCGGCAGCGTGCCGGCCTGGCCGCTGATGCGCCAATGGAAGGTTCCGGGCAAGACGCTTGGCGCTGGGCATCTACGGCTTGTTCGGTTTTCACTTCCTGCTGTTCATCGCGCTGCGCCACGCGCCACCGGTAGAGGCCAACCTGGTCAACTACCTGTGGCCGCTGCTGATCGTGATTCTGGCGCCGCTGCTGCTGCCCGGCATGCGGCTGCGGCCGGCCCACGCCATAGCGGCGGTCGCAGGCTTCGCGGGCGCCGCAGTCGCCATCCTGGGCGCGGGCGCGAGCACGGACGGCGGATGGTCATGGGGCTACGTGCCCGCGCTGGGTTCGGCCTTTATCTGGGCGAGCTACTCGCTGTTGACCCGGCGAGTGCGAGCTTTTCCCACCGCCGCCATCGGCTTGTTCGGCCTCGTGTCCGGCGTGCTGTCGCTGTTGTGCCATTGGGCGCTCGAGCCCCCGGTGGCGCTGGACGCACGGGACTGGGCCTTGGTCGCCATCATGGGCCTGGGCCCCTTGGGCGCGGCTTTCTTCCTTTGGGACAAGGCCCTCAAGCTGGGCGATCCGCGTCACATCGGCATCCTGAGCTACATCACGCCGCTGGCTTCGACGCTGATACTGATGCTGGTCAGCGGCCGGCCGCTGACCTGGAGCATCGCGGCTGCCGCGGCCCTGATCATCGGCGCGGCCGTGCTCGGCACACGGCGTGCGAGGCCTAGCTGGCCAACAATGAGGCCGGATCTTCGGCGTCGAGGATCTGTTGCGCCCAGGGGACAAGGCGCGCTGTGTCCGCGCGCAACACCTCCTGCTTCACGGCAAGGATCTGCGCCGGATGCATGGAGAAGCTGCGCAGGCCCAGGCCCAGCAGCAGGCGGGTCAGGCTGATGTCGCCGGCCATCTCACCGCACACGCTGACGCCCTTGCCCTGCGCATTGCATTCGGCGATGGTTTCGGCCACCAGGCGCAGCACCGCGGGATGCAGCGGATCGTAGAGGTGCGCCACCGACTCGTCGGCGCGGTCGATCGCCAATGTGTACTGGATCAGGTCGTTGGTGCCGATCGACAGGAAGTCGAAGTACTTCAGGAAGATCTTCAGCGTGAGTGCCGCAGCCGGGATCTCGATCATGGCGCCGAGCTTGATCGGCCCGTAGGCCACGCCGCGGTTGTCCAGCTCGGCGCGGGCGAAATCAACCAGCGACAAGGTCTGCCGAATCTCGCTGGCATGCGCCAGCATGGGGATCAGCAGGTTGACCTGGCCGTGCGCGGCGGCGCGCAGGATGGCGCGCAGCTGCGTGAGGAACATGGCGGGGTCGGCCAGGCTCCAGCGGATGGCGCGCAGGCCCAGCGCCGGGATTCAGGTGGGCCTCGTCGGGCACCGTGTCGTCCAGCGGCTTGTCGGCGCCGACGTCGATGGTGCGGATCGTGACCGGCAGGCCTTCCATGCCCTCCACCGCGCGGCGGTAGGCCTGGTACTGCTCTTCCTCGTCCGGCAGGTGGCCGCGCCGGCCCATGAACAGGAATTCGGAGCGGAAGAGGCCCACGCCGACGGCGCCCGCCTTCACGGCCGCAGGCGCGTCTTCGGGCAGCTCGATGTTGGCCAGCAGTTCCACCTTCTGCCCGTCCATCGTGACCGCGGGCGTGTGGCGCAGGCGTGAGAGCCGGCCGCGCTCCAGCTCGCCCTGGCGCTGCTTGAAGCCGTATTCGGCCAGGATGATGGGAGAGGGATCGACGATCATCACGCCGGCGTCGCCGTCGATCACGATCCAGTCGTCCTGGCGCACCAGCTGGCTGGCGCTGCGCGTGCCCACCACGGCCGGGATGTCCATGCTGCGCGCGACGATGGCGGTGTGCGAGTTGCGGCCGCCGACATCGGTGACGAAGCCCGCGAACACGCTTTGCTTGAACTGCAGCATGTCGGCCGGCGACAGGTCGTGCGCGATCATCACCAGGGGAACATCCATGCTGTCGTCCAGCAACAGGTCCTGCTGGGTCTTGCGCTTGCCGCTGCTCGGCGGCGCCGTCGGCGAGCCCACGCCCTTCATGTAGCGCAGGATGCGCTCGGCCACCTGCTCCAGGTCGGCCTTGCGCCCGCGCAGGTAGTCGTCTTCCATGTCGTCGAACTGGCGCGACAGCACTTCCAGCTGCGTTGTGAGCGCCCACTCGGCGTTGTAGAGCCGGTCGGTGATCCAGTGCTTGACGCCGCTGATCAGCTCCTCGTCCTGCAGCAGCATCAGGTGCACGTCCAGCAGCGCGCTCAGCTCGTGCGGCGCTTCCTTGGGGCCCATCAGTGAAATGGTGGTTTGCAGGCGGTGAAGCTCGTCGACCACGGCGTCGCGGCCCATCCGCACCCGCTCGATCTCGGACTCGACCTGCTCCGGCTGGATGAAATAGTGCGCGACGTCCACCCGGCTGGACGCCATCAGCACGGCACGCCCGATGGCGATGCCGCGGGCGACTGCCAGGCCGTGGACCGAAAAGGTCATGGAGCGGCCCTCATCATTCGCCCTCTCCGAACTTGTCGGCAATCAACGCCAGCAAAGCGTCCATGGCTTCCTGCTCGCGTTCGCCCACGGTTTCTATGACGACTTCGCTTCCGATGCCGGCGGCCAGCATCATCACGCCCATGATGCTCTTGGCGTTGACGCGCCGGTCTCCCCTGCTCATCCAGACTTCGCAGGGGTAGCTGCCGGCCAGCTTGGTCAGCTTGGCCGAAGCCCGGGCGTGCAGCCCCAGCTTATTGCTGATCGTCGTAGTTGTCCTGGTCATGTTCTCGTCGGGGCTGGTTCTGCGGCGCCGTGATTGCCACCTGCATCACGCCCTGGGTCCCACCGATGACGGCCCGGGACACCAGGGCCTCCAGCGGTTCGTTGCGATAGCTCACGCTGCGCAGCAGCATGGGCAGGTTGACGCCGGTGATCAGGCGCGACTTCACGCCATCCACCAGCTTCTGCGCCACGTTGCTGGGCGTGGCGCCAAAGATGTCGGTGAGCACCAGCACGCCGTCGAGCGCCCCGGACCGCATGAGCTGGTCGATGGCGATTCGTGCGGTGGCCAATGTTTCCTCGGGCGGCATGTTGGGCTGGACGTCGATCGCCGCCACATGGGCGCCGCAGTCGGGAAAGACGTGCAGCGCGCATTGCCGCAGCGCATGGGCGAGCGGGGCATGGGCAATGATCAGGATCGCGTTCATTGACCGGAATTATCCTTTGCCAGCATGAAGTACCCGTAGGAAATAACGCTGCAGACCAGGAACACGGCCATTGCCGCCCGAAAAGAGGCCACTTCGCCCAGTCCCGCAGCCAGAAAACCGTCGATGAGCAGGCCAATACCCCACTGCATCACGAACACACCTGCGAATATCACCAGGTTATAGGCCGACAGGGCGCGTCCGGCGAGGGCAGGCGAAAACGCCATGCCGACCGCCGGCTGGGCCAGCGACACGAACGTGGAACTGATGCAGAAAAGCGCCCACGCACCCGCTCCGGCGGCCGGTCCCGCTATGATAATTGCAGCAAGCACGGCAAAACTCAGGGGCAGGCCTCGGGCGATCAGGCGATTCGTGGTCATGCCCTTGCGGGCCAGCCAGGGGTTGAGCATGCCCCAGCTCCAGAAAGTGCAGAGCATGGAAACATTGATGATGAACAGTCCCGTCGCGGCCTCCAGCGGCTCGTAGCCGGCCACGCGGACCATCCACGGGCCCGCCCACAGGGTCTGGATGGCGATCATGCCGCCGTAGCTGAAAAAGCCCACCGGCGTCATCCGGCGGAAGTACGGATGGGTCCAGACTTCGCGATAGCTGCCCGGCCGCCTGCCGGGCTCGGCCGCGGCGGCGTCCCAATGCGGCACCTTCCAGGCGATCACGGCCATGGAGACGCCGATGGCGACCGCAAGGCCCCAGAACAGCGGGCGCCAGCCCATCACGGGCATCAGCAATTGGACGGGCAAGGTGGAGGCGACCATTCCGAATGAACCGGTCATCAGCATCCAGGAATTGGCCCGCAGCTGGGCCGTGGGGTCGAGCCAGCGCCGAAACCCCGTGAGCGGCGCCATCAGGCAGGCGCCAACCCCCACACCGCAGAGCACGCGGGCCGCGAGCAGGCCGGAGAAACTGGTGGCCAGCGAGAACGCCACGCAGCCGGCCACGGCGATAACCAGGAAGCCGAGGATCACCTTCTTGGGTCCATGGCGATCCAGCAAGGTTCCCAAGGGAAGCTGGATTGCCGCGAAGCCGAGGAAATAGCCGCCCGCCAGCAAGCCCAGCTGCTGCGCGTTGAGCGCGAACTCCCGGGTCAGGGTGGAGGAGAGCGTGGCCGTGATCGCCCGCAACAGCGCCGAGAAGAAATAAGCGAATGCAAAGGCCAGGAACACCGCGACGGCTGTGCGGCGAGAAAGCAAGCTCATTGGAACTTGAGCCCCGAGAAGAACGGCTCGGCCACCTCGGGCTTGAGCTGGCCGCTGTAGATGACCGCCTGGAACACATGGCGGCCATGGGCGAAGTACGCAGCCTGGCTTTCCACCTTGCTGCCGTCCGCACGCTGACCGCTGGCCACGACTTGAAGCGACTGCGGCAACGCCAGCGCTCCGTCCGGCCTGAACGGAGTTTCGCGTGAGCGGGTTGCGTGCATGTTCGACAGGCTCGCCTCCTTCCATTGGGCCAGCACCTCGCCGGCGCGACCGGCATCGCCGAGGTCGGCGAACATCACCGCAAAGGTAGCGTCGCCGGTATCGCAGCCGATCACCTGCAGGCTCACCTCGCGGCCGGCCATGGGCACGTTGCGAGAACCCTTGTCGGGCTTGCAGGGCAGCATGGCCTTGAGGGCGGTGGGCTCCGCCCGCACCTCGCGCCAATTGAAAGTCGGGCTGCAGGCGGCAAGCGCACATCCCGTGATGAGGGCTGCAGCAATGATTCGAAGCATCCGCGGATTATGGAGTTTTGCCGCTGGGCCGGGCGTTTGCGCCGACAATGCCGCTCCATGACGACTTCACTCGCTGGCATCCGCGTTCTCGACCTCTCCCGGGTGCTGGCCGGTCCCTGGTGCACCCAGACCCTGGCCGACCTGGGCGCCGACGTGATCAAGATAGAGCGGCCGGGCAGCGGAGACGACACGCGCGGCTGGGGCCCGCCCTTCCTCAAGGATGACGCCGGGCAGGACACGGCCGAGGCGGCCTACTACCTGGGCACCAACCGCAACAAGCGCTCGGTGACCTGCGACATCTCCAAGCCGGCGGGCCAGGCGCTGATTCGCGAGCTGGTGGCGCATTGCGACGTGTTCGTCGAGAACTTCAAGGTCGGCGACATGGCGCGCTACGGACTGGACTATGCCTCGCTGAAAGCCCTGAACCCCCGGCTGGTCTATTGCAGCGTGACCGGCTTCGGCCAGACCGGGCCCTATCGCGAACGGGCGGGCTACGACTACGCCATACAGGGCATGGGCGGCTTGATGAGTGTCACCGGCGAGCGCGACGATCTCGGCGGAGGGCCGCAAAAGGTCGGCGTTGCGGTGGCGGATCTGTTCACCGGCATGTACTCCGCCGTCGCGATCCTGGCGGCGCTGCGCCATGCCGAGCGCACCGGAGAGGGCCAGCACGTCGACATGGCCTTGCTCGATACGCAGGTGGCGATGCTGGCGAACCTCGGCGCCAATTACCTGGTCAACGGCAAGGTGCCGGGCCGGGCCGGCAACGCCCACCAGAACATCGTGCCCTACCAGGTGTTCGAGGTCGCCGCCGCATCACCCGACGCAGCGAAGGACTACCTGATT
Organism: uncultured beta proteobacterium; assembly: GCA_963722025.1. GTDB lineage: Bacteria > Pseudomonadota > Gammaproteobacteria > Burkholderiales > Burkholderiaceae_C > Ramlibacter. The sequence continues at coordinate 296,886 of CAVRNE010000056.1, read as the reverse complement.
CTCGCCGTGGGCAACGACAACCAGTACGCCAAGTTCTGCGAGGTGGCGGGCCGCCCCGACCTGGCTGGCGATCCGCGCTTTGCCAAGAACCAGGACCGCGTGCGCAACCGCGAGCAACTCGTCCCGGTGCTGGCGGGGATCATGAAGAGCCGCGGCAAGGCCGATTGGCTGGCCGCGCTGGAGGCAGCCAAGGTCCCCTGCGGAGCAATCAACAACCTGGCCGAGGTGTTCGACGACCCGCAGGTGAACGAGCGCGGCATGGTCACCGCTTGGCAGCATCCCTTGCAGCCGGAATTGCGCCTGGTGTCCAGCCCGATGAAGCTGAGCGCGACCCCGGTGCGAAACGAGCTGCCGCCGCCGCTGCTGGGCCAACATACGGAAGAGGTGTTGCGCGAACTGCTGGATTGCAACGAGGAGCGCTTGTCAGGCCTGCGAAGCAGCAAGGTGATCTGAGTGGCAAGCGCGGTCACTGCATGGAGCCGAAGACCTTGCGCAGGATCGCGCTGCCGCTGCCTGCCGGATCCTGGCGGATCTTCTTTTCCTCCTCGCCGATCATGGCGTAGAGCGCGTCCAGCGACTTGCGCGTCACGTAGGGCTCGATCGCCGCGTCCTCCTTGTTGACGAGGCCCATGCCGGCCGCCTTGCCGGCCACGCGGTTGTACTTTTCCGCCAGCCCGACCTTTTCCGTTGCGCGGGTCACGACGGGCAGGAACCGTCCCGCGAGCGGCGTGCGGGTTTTCTCGGCAAAGAAGTCAGTGACCGAGGTGTCGCCGCCCGCCAGTATATTTTTGGCGTCGTTCACGGTCATGGATTTCACTGCATTGGTCAGCAGCTCCTGCGCCAGCGGCACCGCCGCCTCCGCCGCGCGGTTCATCGCCACTTCCAGCTCATCCACCTGCTGGCCCCGGCCCATGGCGCGCAGGAACTTGCCCGCATCCGCCAAAAAACCCGGCAAGGGAATTCGAACTTTCGGGTTGTCCAGGAATCCACCAGGCTTGCCGAGCAGGCCGACGGCCGCCATCGCGCCCCGCTCGAGCGCGGCTTTCAGTCCTTGCGACGCCTCCGCACGGGTCAAGTCGCCGAGGCCGAGGGCGTGGGCCTGGCGCCATGCGGCCATTGTGGCGAGGCCCAGCGCGGAACTTGCGGCGGAACTAAACTGGCGGCGATTCATGGAAATGTCCTGAGATGAAAAAAGTGCTCTATGGTGCCGCAGCAGCGGCTGTGCTGGCAATTGGTGCCGCCCTGTACCTGGGTGCGGGCGGCGATGCCGCACCGCAATCCACGTTCGTGCTTCTGGACGGTTCGAGCAAGACCACGGCGGACCTCAAGGGCCGCGTGACGCTGGTGAATTTCTGGGCGACCAGCTGCGTCACGTGCGTGGCCGAAATGCCCAAGATCATCGCCACCTACGACAAGTACCAGTCCAAAGGCTACGACACGCTGGCCGTCGCCATGAGCTACGACCCGCCCAGCTACGTCGTGAACTACGCCCAGACGCGCAAGCTGCCGTTCAAGGTCGCGATCGACAACACCGGCGCCGTGGCCAAGGCCTGGGGCGACGTGCAGCTCACACCCACCACTTTCCTGGTCAACAAGCGCGGCGAAATCGTCAAACGGTATGTCGGCGAGCCGGATTTCGGCCAGCTGCACCAGCTGATCGAGAAGCTGCTCGCCGAAACCTGAGCTGCCTGAACTTATTCCGGTAGGCCTCGACGCCGATAGCCAGCTTGACCTCGTCGGCGATCGCCGGCACACCGTACTTCATGCCGAAATCGGATCGCTTGATCGAGCCTTCGACGTAGGCCCCGCACATGGCCTTCTTGTTGAACGGGTGCGGGCCGCACTTGAACGAAGTGACGTTGAGCTTGACCGGCTTGGTGACGCCCAGCAGTGTCAGCGTCCCGTCGATGCTCTCGACGTTGTCGCCGTTGAAGTTCAAACGCGTCGACTTGAACACCATCTCGGGAAATTCCGCGCTGTTGAAGAAGTCCGCCGACCGCAGGTGATCGTCGCGTGACCGTGTGCCGTCTGCGCGCTTGCCGTCGCCGGTGGAGATCGTGGCGGTGGCGATCCTGGCTTCAAGGCTGCCGGTCTTGGCAGCGGGATCCAGCGTGACCTTCCCGGTCATCTTGTCGAACCGGCCATGAATCGTCGTCATTCCCAGATGATTGATCGTGAAATTGGGATACGAGTGACTGGAGTCGATGGCATAGGTCTGGGGCGCGGCCAGCGCCGCGAGGGGGAAGCTGGCGACCAGCAGGACGGACAAAAGGCGAGACATGGTTACTCCGGTTGGGTTGAAGAAAAGTGGGGCGCCACTCATGTGGACATTCGCGCGGCGAACCAGGCCAGGCCCACCGCGAGCGACATGGGGATCAGGCCGGCCAGCGCCGTGAGCAGCGCGGCCAGCCATGGCGGATGGCGCTCCTGGCGGACCAGCTTCGCTGCCCAGGGAATGCCCAGCGTAGGCAGCAGGCAGAACCAGGGCAGCGAGCCCGTGAAGACCGCCAGCAGGCCGGCGAGCCCGGCGATCGCGGCTGCGGGCAGCACGAGTGTCCATCCGGTCGGGCCGCGCTGGAGGCCAATCATCTGAACCAGGAGCACGGCGCCCGCACCGGCCGCCACGGCAATACCGATTTGCGCCAGCAATGCGGAAGCACCAAGCAGCGCGAGCGCCCCCGCGGTCAGGCCGAGCATCATTGAGGTGCTGGCGGCGCGGATTCCGTCGCCGCTGGCCCGCAGGCCGGACTCCAGCAGCAGGGCGATGTAGGCGCCGGCCGCCAATCCATAGAGAGCGGCTTTGGCCGGCTCTTGCTGCTGCAGTACCCGCCACACCATCCATACGGCGGCTGCAGCGGCCACGGCGGCCAGGGTTGCCCGGATAGCCGGCGTTGGCGGTGCGCCAGGCACTTCGAGTGCCAGCACCACAAGCGCGGTGCCGAGGCCGATCAGCACCAGTTTGCGCGTGGCGGTGAGCGGCTCGAACGCGTAGCCCACGGTGAGCGCGATCACCAGCGCAAAGGCGAGCGCGACTGCCACGCCCAGCAATCTGGTGCGCCGCAGGGCCGCAGCCGCGGCGAGCGCCGACAGGAAAGGCGCCACTCCGGCCTGGACCGCAGGATTGGCAAGCAGTTCTTCCATTGCCCTACTTCTTCTTTTTGTTCGGCTGCCCGGCGGGAAGCTCGCCGGTCAGAATAGCTCAACCGTGAAAAGTTCCCGGTTACCGGATCGGCAGCGGTCAGGCGGTTGGTAAGCCGCGGCGTTGACCTTCGTTGCGTGCGGTTACGCCGCAAGACGCTAAACTGCAAGGCCGTCATTCGCCACACCAACGCGTGGAAACGCAACAGATACCGTCAGTCGGGCTGATATCGCCCGCAACTCCTGAAGAGATCGAAGCCGTACGCGGCCTGTTTCGCGAGTACGAGCAGGCCCTGGGTGTAGACCTGTGCTTCCAGCAGTTCGACAAAGAGCTGGCGGAGCTGCCGGGCGAGTACGCCCCGCCACACGGGGCGCTGCTGGCGGCCAAGGTGGACGGCGAATTGGCGGGGTGCTGCGCAATTCGCCCGCTGGATGCGGCTGACTATCCCAACGCCTGCGAAATGAAGCGCCTGTATGTGCGCGATTCACGCCGCTCCATGGGACTGGGCCGGCAGCTCGCGGAAGCCGCGCTCGACGCGGCGCGGCAAGGGGGCTATTCCTGCGTCCTGCTGGATACGCTGGACGACATGGAAGCCGCCCGCGCCCTGTACCAGGACCTGGGCTTCCACGAGATACCGCCCTACTATCACAACCCCATCCGGGGTGCGCACTACTTGAAAGCCGACCTGTAAGGGGTCGGCCAGGTTCGTCCGTTTACGCTTTGGCCTGGGCGAGCAAGGTCGCTGCGTCGCTGACCTCGAACTTGCCGGGCGCCCTCTACGTTCAACGTCGCCACCTTACCGTCCTTGACCAGCATCGAATAGCGATTGCTGCGGATGCCCATGCCTCGAGCGTTCAAGTCCAGGGTAAGGCCGGTCGCCTTGGCGAACTCGGCGCTGCCGTCGGCCAGCATGCGGATCTTGTCACCGGTCTTCTGGTCGCGCGCCCAGGCGCCCATCACGAAGGCATCGTTCACGCTCACGCACCAGATCTCGTCCACGCCGGCCTTCTTGAGTTCCGCCGCCTTTTCGACGAAGCCGGGCACGTGCTTGGCCGAGCAGGTCGGCGTGTAAGCGCCAGGCAGCGCGAACAGGGCAATGGTCTTGCCCGCCGCGGCCTCGGCCACCTTGACCGGGTTCGGGCCGATGCTGCAGCCGTTGCCCTCGACTTCGGAATACTCCTGCAGGGTGACGTTGGGAAGCGAATCGCCGACTTTGATCATGAGAGTCTCCAAAATAAAAACGACCCACATTGTGGGCCGTTTTGATTACGCTTGCAGGGCGGTCTGGATCAGACTTCCGCCGCCTTCTCGACCAGGCGGGTGGCAACCCAGTTCTTGGTCTTGGAGATGGGACGGCTTTCGGTGATCTCGATCACGTCGCCGGTGTGGAACTCGCCCTTTTCGTCATGGGCGTGGTACTTGCTCGATTTGGCAACGATCTTGCCGTAGAGCTCGTGCTTCACACGGCGTTCCACCAGGACCGTCACGGTCTTGGCGCGCTTGTCGCTGACAACCTTGCCAACCAAGGTGCGCTTGAGGGATGTTTTGGCTTCCGTCATGGTCGCTTTCCTTACTTGGCGGCGGGCGTCTTGGCCCGCTCTTCGGCCTGCTTCTGGGCCAGGATGGTCTTGGCCCGAGCAATGTCGCGACGCGTGACGCGCAGCGTGCCGGTGTTGGTGAGCTGTTGCGTGGCTTTCTGCATGCGCAGGCCGAAGTGGGCCTTTTGCAGGTCCTTGACTTCGGTTTTGAGGCCGGCAACGTCTTTTTTGCGCAGTTCAGCAGTTTTCATATTTCATCACTCCTGAATTACGCGCCGATCATGCGGCTGACGAACGTGGTGCGCAGCGGCAGCTTGGCAGCGGCCAGGCGGAACGCTTCGCGGGCGAGTTCTTCGGTCACGCCGACGATCTCGAACACGACCTTGCCCGGCTGGATCTCGGCCACGTAGTACTCGGGGTTGCCCTTGCCGTTACCCATCCGCACTTCAGCGGGCTTGTGGGAGATCGGCTTGTCGGGGAACACACGGATCCAGATGCGGCCGCCGCGCTTCACGTGGCGGGAAATCGCGCGGCGCGCGGCTTCGATCTGGCGGGCCGTCAGGCGGCCGCGGTCCGTGCACTTCAGGCCGAAGTCACCAAACGCCACCGAGTTGCCCCGGGTAGCGATGCCGGTGTTACGGCCCTTCTGCTCTTTGCGGTATTTGCGACGAGCGGGTTGCAGCATGTTTACTCTCCTTTACCGTCAGCGGGCGGGCTGCCTGCCGGCGCTGCCTTGCGGACGCGCTTAACGGTAGATTTCGGTGCATCGGCACCTGTCGTTGCTTCTGCGGGCTTGTCGCTGCCGTCAGCCGGTGCGACATTGCCAGCGCCAGCTGCGGGGCGGCGGGTGGAAGGACCACGGCGGTCGCCGGCCGGGCGGTCACCCGGACGAGCGTCGCGGCGCGGGCCACGCGGGCGGCGTTCTTCCTCGGGACGGGGCTCGACGACGGCCGGCAGGTCATTGCGGCCCAGTGTGTCGCCCTTGTAGACCCAGACCTTGACGCCGATGACGCCGTAGGTGGTCTTGGCTTCGGAGAAGCCGTAGTCGATGTCGGCGCGCAGCGTATGGAGCGGCACGCGGCCTTCACGGTACCACTCGGTACGCGCGATTTCGATGCCGTTCAGGCGGCCGGCGGACATGATCTTGATGCCCTGGGCGCCCAGGCGCATCGCGTTCTGCATGGCGCGCTTCATGGCGCGGCGGAACATGATGCGCTTTTCCAGCTGCTGGGTGATGCTGTCGGCGATCAGCTGGGCATCGATTTCGGGCTTGCGCACTTCCTCGATGTTCACTGCCACCGGCACGCCCAGGCGCTTGCCGAGCTCTTTCTTGAGCGCTTCGATGTCTTCGCCCTTCTTGCCGATCACGACGCCCGGACGAGCCGAGAAGATCGTGATGCGGGCGCTCTTGGCGGGACGCTCGATCAGCACGCGGGAAACCGCGGCGTTCTTGAGCTTGGCCTTGAGGTACTCGCGCACCTTGATGTCTTCGCCCAGCATGCCGGCGAAATCACGGTTGCTTGCGTACCAGCGGCTGGCCCAGTTGCGGCTGACCGACAGGCGGAAGCCGGTAGGATGGATTTTTTGTCCCATAGTGGTCCTGAGCCTGTTAGTTGCCGACGGTCAAGTACACGTGGCACGTGGGCTTGACGATGCGATTGCCGCGGCCTTTGGCGCGCGCGGTGAAACGCTTGAGCGAAGCGCCCTGCTCGACGTAGATGGTCTTGACCTTCAGCTCGTCGATGTCGGCGCCGTCGTTGTGCTCGGCGTTCGCGATTGCGGACTCCAGCACCTTCTTGATGATTCCGGCGGCCTTCTTCTGGGTGAACTCCAGAACGTTGAGCGCCTGATCCACCTTCTTGCCGCGAATCAGATCGGCGACCAGGCGGCCTTTGTCGACCGACAGACGGACGCCCCTGAGGACTGCACGTGTTTCCATGGTCTTTCCTTACTTCTTCTGGACTTTTTTGTCCGCCGGGTGACCCTTGAAGGTGCGCGTCAGGGCGAATTCGCCCAGCTTGTGGCCCACCATCTGGTCGGTGATGTAGACCGGCACGTGCTGCTTGCCGTTGTGAACGGCGATCGTCAGCCCGATGAACTCGGGCAGGATCATGGAGCGGCGCGACCAGGTCTTGATCGGTTTCTTGTCCTTGGTCGTTACGGCCTTGTCGGCCTTGGCCACCAGGTGGTGGTCAACAAACGGACCCTTTTTGAGAGAGCGAGTCATTTGCTACCCCTTACTTCTTGCGACGCGACACGACCATGACCTGGGTGCGCTTGTTGTTGCGGGTACGGTAACCCTTGGTCAGGTTGCCCCACGGATCGACGGGGTGACGGCCTTCGCCGGTCTTGCCCTCGCCACCGCCGTGCGGGTGGTCGACCGGGTTCATCACCACACCGCGAACGGTCGGGCGAATACCCATGTGGCGCTTCACGCCGGCCTTGCCCAACTGGCGCAGGCTGTGCTCTTCGTTGGCGACTTCGCCGATGGTGGCGCGGCACTCGATGTGGATCTTGCGAACCTCACCGGAGCGCATGCGGACCTGGGCGTAGGTGCCTTCGCGCGCCAGCAGCGTCGCGGAGGTGCCGGCCGAGCGGGCGATCTGCGCGCCCTTGCCCGGCTTCAGTTCGATGCAATGGATCGTCGAGCCGACCGGGATGTTGCGCACCGGCAGGGTGTTGCCGGCACGGATCGGGGCCTCGGAGCCGGACAGCAGCGATGCGCCGACTTCCAGGCCGCGCGGAGCGATGATGTAGCGGCGCTCGCCGTCGGCGTAGCACACCAGAGCGATGTGGGCCGTGCGGTTCGGGTCGTACTCGATGCGCTCCACCTTGGCCGGGATGCCGTCCTTGTTGCGAACGAAGTCGACAACGCGGTAGTGGTGCTTGTGGCCGCCGCCCTTGTGGCGGGTGGTGATGTGACCGTTGTTGTTGCGGCCCGACTTCTGGAACTGGGGTTCCAGCAGCGGGGCGTAACCTTCACCCTTGTGCAGGTGGTCACGCGAAATCTTCACCATGCCGCGATGGCCTGGTGAAGTCGGTTTCATCTTGATGACTGCCATGATTTACGCGGCCTCCCCTGCGAGGTTCAGCTCTTGACCGGGCTTGAGCGTCACGTAGGCCTTGCGAATGTTGTCGCGGCGGCCCACCGAGCGGCCGAAGCGCTTGGTCTTGCCTTTGGTGTTGACGACCGACACGCCCTTGACCTCGACCTTGAACATCAGTTCAACGGCGGCCTTGATCTCGGGCTTGGTGGCGTCTTGCAGCACCTTGAAGGTGACGGCATTGGTCTTGTCGGCCACATGCGTCGCCTTTTCGGAGACGATGGGGGCGACCAGGACCTGCATCAGGCGACCTTCGTCGAACTTGCTGCGCGATGCGGGTGTGGGATTGACGCGGCTCATGCGAACATCTCCTTGAGCTTGTCCATGGCACCCTTGGTGACCAGCACCTTCTTGTAGTGCACCAGCGACAGCGGGTCGGCGTAACGCGGCTCGACGACGAGCACGTTCACCAGGTTGCGCGAGGCGAGGTACAGGTTCTCGTCCACTTCTTCAGCGATCACCAGAACCGATTCCAGGTTCATGGCCTTGAACCGGGCAGCCAGCTGCTTGGTCTTGGGCGAATCCACCTTCATGGAGTCGACCACGGCCAGGCGGCCTTCGCGGGCCAGCTGGGAGAAGATGGACGCCATGCCGGCGCGGTACATCTTCTTGTTGATCTTCTGGGTGAAGTTCTCGTCAGGCATGTTCGGGAAAATCCGGCCGCCCCCGCGCCACAACGGCGAGGAAGTCATACCGGCACGGGCGCGGCCCGTTCCCTTTTGCTTGAACGGCTTCTTGGTCGAGTGCTTGACCTGCTCGCGGTCCTTCTGGGCGCGCGTACCCTGGCGGGCATTGGCCTGGAAGGCGACGACGATCTGGTGCACCAGGTCTTCGTTGTATTCACGGCCGAACACGGTCTCGGGCGCGTCGTACTTCGACGCGGCCTGGCCTTGTTCGTTCAGGAGTTCGAGTTGCATTACTTCGCTCCCTTCGGCGTAACGGCGGCACCGGCGCGCCTTGGCCTTCACGGCCGGGCGGACGGTGACGAAACCGCCCTTGGAGCCGGGAACCGCACCCTTGATCAGCAGCAGCTGGCGGGCTTCGTCGATGCGGAACACGTCGAGGTTCTGGGTGGTGACGGTGTCGTCGCCGAGGTGGCCCGTCATGCGCTTGCCGGGGAACACGCGGCCGGGATCCTGGGCCATACCGATGGAGCCGGGCACGTTGTGCGAACGGCTGTTACCGTGCGACGCGCGCTGCGAGCTCATGTGGTGGCGCTTGATCGTGCCGGCGTAGCCCTTGCCGATGGTCGTGCCCTGCACGTCGACCTTCTGGCCCACGGCGAACACGTCGGTGGCGGGCACCGTTGCACCGGCGGCGTACTTGCCGGCCGTTTCAGCGGTGACGCGGAATTCCTGGATGATTTCACCGGCTTCGACACCTGCCTTGGCGAGGTGGCCGGCTTGCGGCTTGGTCACGCGCGAAGCTTTGCGCGAACCGAACGTGACCTGAAGGGACACGTAGCCGTCGTTCTCTTGGGTTTTAACCTGGGTCACACGGTTGTTGGACACATCCACCACCGTGACAGGAACTGCGTCCCCATCATCGGTGAACAGGCGCATCATGCCCACCTTGCGGCCCAGCAACCCTAGGGAGTTGCTCAGACTCATATTTTTGCTCCGTTACTTCCGCCGCGGCCGCTGCAATTGGCTGCCGCGTTTGGATTGCGAAAGAAGGTTGATAAAAAACTAAACGCCGCCCGCTGAAGCGAACGGCATCTCCTCGCCCAATTCGGGCGAAGCCGCAAATTATAACGCGCTCTTGCAGTTTCCTGCAAGAGCGCGTATTTGCGCTGGCTATTGCCGAGCTTATTGCAGCTTGATTTCGACGTCCACGCCGGCCGGCAGGTCGAGCTTCATCAGCGCGTCCACGGTCTTGTCGGTCGGGTCCACGATGTCCATCAGGCGCTGGTGCGTCCGGATTTCGAACTGGTCGCGGCTCGACTTGTTGACGTGCGGCGAGCGCAGGATGTCGAAGCGCTTCATGCGCGTCGGCAGGGGCACCGGGCCCTTGACGATGGCGCCGGTGCGCTTGGCGGTGTCGACGATCTCGGCGGCGGACTGGTCGATCAGCTTGTAATCGAAGGCCTTGAGGCGGATACGGATTTTCTGTTGGGTGGCCATTTGATTACTCCAGGATCTTTGCGACGACGCCCGAGCCCACGGTCTTGCCGCCTTCGCGGATGGCAAAGCGCAGGCCTTCTTGCATGGCGATGGGGTTGATCAGCTTGACGGTGATGGACACGTTGTCGCCGGGCATGACCATTTCCTTGTCCTTGGGCAGCTCGATGGCGCCCGTCACGTCCGTGGTGCGGAAGTAGAACTGGGGACGGTAGTTGTTGAAGAACGGCGTGTGACGGCCACCTTCGTCCTTGCTCAGCACATACACCTCAGCGGTGAAGTGGGTGTGCGGCTTGATGGAGCCGGGCTTGCACAGCACCTGGCCGCGCTCGACTTCTTCGCGCTTGGTGCCGCGCAAGCAGGATACCGACGTTGTCGCCGGCCTGGCCCTGGTCCAGCAGCTTGCGGAACATTTCCACGCCGGTGCAGGTGGTCTTGACCGTCGGGCGGATGCCCACGATCTCGATTTCCTCGCCGACCTTGACAATGCCGCGCTCGATACGGCCGGTCACCACCGTGCCGCGACCGGAGATGGAGAACACGTCTTCCACGGGCATCAGGAAGGCGCCGTCCACGGCGCGCTCGGGCGTGGGGATGTAGCTGTCCATGGCGTCGGCCAGCTTCATGATGGCCTGCTCGCCCAGCTCGCCCTTGTCGCCTTCCAGCGCCAGCTTGGCCGAGCCGTGGATGATGGGGGTGTCGTCGCCGGGGAATTCGTACTTGGACAGCAGCTCGCGCAGCTCCATCTCGACCAGCTCGAGCAGCTCGGCGTCATCGACCATGTCGCACTTGTTCAGGAACACGAGGATGTAGGGCACGCCGACCTGGCGGGCCAGCAGGATGTGCTCGCGGGTCTGGGGCATCGGGCCGTCAGCGGCCGAGCACACCAGGATGGCGCCGTCCATCTGGGCGGCGCCGGTGATCATGTTCTTGACGTAGTCGGCGTGGCCGGGGCAGTCCACGTGCGCGTAGTGACGGTTCTTGGTCTCGTACTCGACGTGCGCGGTGTTGATCGTGATGCCGCGCGCTTTTTCTTCCGGAGCCGCGTCAATCTGGTCGTAGGCCTTGGCTTCGCCGCCGAACTTGGCCGCCAGCACCGAGGTGATGGCCGCCGTCAGCGTGGTCTTGCCATGGTCCACGTGACCGATCGTGCCCACGTTGACGTGCGGCTTGGTACGTTCGAATTTTCCTTTTGCCATTTCTGATTCTCCAAAGAGCAATGCCCGTGTCTGGTTTAACGTCTGCACTGTGTTGCTGATTCCCTCGCCACGGGCAGCGGGGGGCACACAGTCGCAGACAGGGACTGCTGAAGCCGGGATCCGGCTTCGCCGGGACGACAGGCCTTCAGGCTGTTACTTCGCGCGTGCGGCGACGATCGCCTCGGCCACGTTGCGCGGAGCTTCGCTGTAGTGCTTGAACTCCATCGTGTAGGTGGCGCGGCCTTGCGACATCGAACGCAGCGTGGTCGAGTAGCCGAACATCTCGGACAGCGGAACCTCGGCCTTGATGACCTTGCCGCCGCCAACCATGTCTTCCATGCCCTGCACCATGCCGCGGCGTGAGGACAGGTCGCCCATCACGTTGCCGGCATAGTCTTCAGGCGTCTCGACTTCCACCGCCATCATCGGCTCGAGGATGACCGGGCTGGCCTTGCGGCAGCCTTCCTTGAAGCCGAAGATGGCGGCCATCTTGAACGCGTTTTCGTTCGAGTCCACGTCGTGGTAGGAACCGAAGTGCAGCGTGACCTTCACGTCCACAACGGGGTAGCCCGCCAGCACGCCGGTGTTGAGGGCTTCGACGACGCCCTTTTCCACCGCCGGGATGTACTCGCGCGGCACCACGCCGCCCTTGATCGCGTCGACGAATTCGAAGCCCTTGCCGGCCTCGTTCGGCTCGATCTTGAGCACAACGTGGCCGTACTGGCCCTTGCCGCCCGACTGGCGAACGAACTTGCCTTCGCTGTCTTCGACCGTCTTGCGGATGGTTTCGCGATAAGCCACCTGGGGCTTGCCCACGTTGGCTTCCACGCCGAACTCGCGCTTCATGCGATCGACGATGATTTCCAGGTGCAGCTCGCCCATGCCGGCGATGATGGTCTGGCCCGATTCTTCGTCGGTCTTGACGCGGAAAGACGGGTCTTCAGCGGCCAGGCGGTTCAGGGCAATGCCCATCTTTTCCTGGTCCATCTTGGTCTTGGGCTCGACAGCCTGGGCGATCACGGGCTCCGGGAACACCATGCGTTCCAGCATCACGATGGAGCTGGGATCGCACAGGGTTTCACCGGTGGTGACGTCCTTCAGGCCCACGCAGGCGGCGATGTCGCCGGCGCGGATTTCGTCGACTTCCAGGCGGTTGTTGGCGTGCATCTGCACGATACGGCCGATGCGCTCTTTCTTGCCGCGGATCGGGTTGTAGACGCTGTCGCCCTTGGACAGCACGCCCGAGTAGACGCGCACGAACGTCAGCTGGCCGACGAACGGGTCGGTCATGAGCTTGAACGCCAGCGCGGAGAACTTCTCGTTGTCGTCGGCCTTGCGGCTGACGGGCTGCTCGTCCTCGTCCATGCCCTTGACGGGGGGAATGTCCACCGGCGAAGGCATGAGCTCGATCACGGCGTCCAGCATGCGCTGCACACCCTTGTTCTTGAAGGCCGTGCCGCACAGCATCGGCTGGATTTCGCCGGCGATGGTGCGGGTACGCAGGCCCAGGGTGATCTCCTCTTCGGTCAGATCGCCCTCTTCCAGGTACTTGTTCATCAGCTCTTCGGAGCCTCGGCCGCGGCCTCGACCATCTTCTCGCGCCACTCCTTGGCCTGTCTCGACCAGTTCGGCCGGGATTTCGGCGAAGTTGAACTTCATGCCCTGGGACGCTTCGTCCCAGTAGATGGCCTTCATCTTGCGCAGGTCGACCACGCCGGTGAAGTTCTCTTCGGCGCCGATCGGGATCACGATGGGCACGGGGTTGGCCTTCAGGCGCAGCGCATCTGCTCGTAGACCTTGAAGAAGTTGGCGCCGGTGCGGTCCATCTTGTTGACGAACGCGAGGCGGGGCACCTTGTACTTGTTGGCCTGGCGCCAGACGGTTTCCGACTGGGGCTGCACGCCGCCCACGGCGCAGTACACCATGCAGGCGCCGTCCAGCACGCGCATGGAACGCTCCACCTCGATGGTGAAGTCCACGTGGCCGGGGGTGTCGATGATGTTGATGCGGTGCTCGGGGAAGGACAGGTCCATGCCCTTCCAGAAGCAGGTGGTGGCAGCGGACGTGATCGTGATGCCGCGCTCCTGCTCCTGCTCCATCCAGTCCATGGTGGCAGCGCCGTCGTGCACTTCACCGATCTTGTGGTTCACGCCGGTGTAGAAAAGGATGCGCTCGGTCGTCGTGGTCTTGCCGGCGTCGATGTGAGCCGAGATACCGATATTGCGGTAGCGCTCGATAGGCGTTTTGCGGGCCATGATGATCTTTCGTTAAACGGGTACAGGCCCGCTCGTGGCGGGCCCGTACTCCAGATGGGGACGGTTCTTAGAAGCGGAAGTGGCTGAATGCCTTGTTCGCCTCGGCCATGCGGTGCACTTCGTCACGCTTTTTCATGGCGCCGCCGCGGCCTTCCGTGGCTTCCATGAGTTCGTTTGCCAGGCGCAGCGCCATGGACTTCTCGCCGCGCTTCTTGGCGGCTTCCTTCAGCCAGCGCATGGACAGCGCCAGGCGGCGCACCGGGCGCACCTCGACAGGCACCTGGTAGTTGGCGCCGCCGACGCGGCGGGACTTCACCTCGACCATGGGCTTGACGTTGTTGATCGCCATGGTGAAGGCTTCCACCGGGTCCTTGCCGGGGTTCTTCTTCTCGATCTGCTCGAGCGCGCCGTAGACGATGCGCTCGGCGATCGCCTTCTTGCCGCCTTGCATGATGACGTTCATGAACTTGGCGAGCTCGACATTGCCGTACTTGGGATCCGGCAGGATTTCACGTTTAGGGACTTCGCGACGACGTGGCATTTTTTCACCTCTTGATTTGCTTCAGCTGGCTTGCCCCTTCCGGGAGCCTAGAGAGCCATCAGGCCCTCGCTTACTCGACCCACACGGACAATTCCGCGCTTCGGGTCACTACGCACATTCAGCCTGCCAGGGCCGAACGAGCACCGACAAACTAAAAAACTCTTAAGCCTTCTTCGGGCGCTTTGCGCCGTACTTGGAGCGGGACTGCTTGCGGTCTTTCACGCCCTGCAGGTCCAGCGAACCGCGCACGATGTGGTAACGCACACCGGGCAAGTCCTTGACGCGGCCGCCGCGCACGAGCACCACCGAGTGCTCCTGCAGGTTGTGGCCTTCGCCGCCGATGTAGGAAATGACTTCGAAACCGTTGGTCAGGCGCACCTTGGCAACTTTACGAAGCGCCGAGTTCGGCTTCTTCGGCGTCGTGGTGTACACGCGGGTGCACACGCCCCGGCGCTGGGGGCTGTTCTGCATCGCCGGGCTCTTGGATTTGGTCTTTTCGACCTCCCGCCCGTGACGCACGAGTTGATTGATGGTTGGCATTAAACGTCCCTAAACGTCGATAAATAGTAAAACTTTACGAAGAAAGCCTCACCCGCCCCAAATTGCGGGAAAGCCCTCGAGTATATCCCGACTGGGGAATACGCTCAATGGCGACGGCAAAACCCTGGATCCCGGGTCAAGCCCGGGATGACCGCCTGCGGCGTCACTTGATCCAGAGCCGCAGGGCATCCCAGGCCCGGCTGAGTACGCCGGCCTGCTCGACCGTCTCCAGCGCCATCAAGGGCACATCCAGCAGCGGCTGGTCGCCCGAGCTGACCTTGAGGGTTCCCACCGACCTGGCCCTTGGTCAGGGGCGCGATCAAGGGATCGGGCCGGGCAACCTGGGTCTTGACCCGCATGGCGGTTCCGGCCGGCACGGCCACCACCACCGCCTGGGGCCGGCCCAGCTTGGTGGTTTTCTGGGCGCCCTTCCAGACCTCGGGGGTGACCACGGCCTGGTTGGCGTCGAACAATTTGATGGCCTCATAGGCCGTGTAGCCCCAGTTGAGCAGTTTTTGCGCCTCGTTGGCGCGGGCCGTCTCGCTCGTGGCGCCCAGCACGATGGCCATCAGCCTGCGGGCGCCGACATTCGGGAATTCGCGCTTGGCGGTGGCGATCAGGCAGTAGCCGGCGGCATCGGTGTGGCCGGTCTTCAGGCCATCGACCGTCGGGTCGCGAAACAGCAGCATGTTGCGGTTGGTGTCGTTGGCCGTGGGCGTGCCCTCGTACCGGTACTTCTTGATCGTGTAGTAGTTCACGTAATCAGGAAAGTCCTGGATCAACCGCGTCGACAGGATGCTCAGGTCGCGCGCCGTGGTGGTGTGCCCGGCCTCGGTCAAGCCCTCGGGATTGCGGTAGCTCGTGGCCTTCATGCCCAGCGCCTTGGCCTGCTCGTTCATGAGCTGCACGAAGCGCTCCACCGTACCGCCCACGCCTTCGGCCAGCACCACCGTCGCGTCGTTGCCCGATTGCACGATCATCCCCTTGATCAGGTCTTCCACCGGCACCTTCATGCTGGGGTCGATGAACATGCGCGAGCCGGGCATCTTCCAGGCCCGCGTGCTCACGGGAAGGGCCTGCTTCAGGTCGATCTTCTTGGCGCGCAGCGCGTCGAACACCAGATAGGCCGTCATCAGCTTGGTCAGCGAAGCGGGCTCGACCGGAGCGTCGATATCGCGCGCCGCCAGCATCTGGTTGGCGGTGACGTCCAGAACGCAGGTAGCTGCGGGCGGCGATTTCCGGGGGTTGGGGCGCTTGTGCCGCCGCGGCGAAACAGAACAGGGCAAGAATGGACGCGGCCAGCGCCTGCGTAATTTTTTTCATGGGCACGGGAAATTCAGGAACGGAGGTGGCGCACCACCAGGCTTTTCAGGAGGGGCAATTGTCCGTGAAAGAAATGGCCGCCCCCGGGAACCACGGTAACGGGAAGTGACTGGGGCCGGGCCCAATCCATCACGGCGGCCAGTGGGACGGTGTCGTCCTGCTCGCCGTGAACCACCAGCGTGCGCTCGTGGGCCTCGGCAGGCAGGGCGGGGAGCATCGAAGCGCGAAACGCGCCGTGCCGACCAGGACGATCTTTTCGATGGTGCGCGCCGGCCAGAGCGCGTCGACCGCCAGCCCGGCCACCGAGCGCGCCAAACGAAAATCCCGCCAGTGCCAACGGACCTGCCGGCGCCTCGGCCGCAACCACGGCGAGCATGTCCTCCAACTTCGCCGCGGCCCTCGTCATGCTGGCCCTCGGTCGCGCCCACGCCCCGGAAATTGAAGCGCAGCGCTGTCCAGCCGGCCAGGACGAAGGCGCGGGCCAGGGTCTGCACCACCTTGTTCTCCATGGTGCCGCCGAAGAGCGGATGGGGATGCGCGATCACCGCCGTGCCCCTGTAGCGGCGAGTCCATCGGTTCATCGCGCAGGGCTTCGATGACTCCGGCCGGGCCGGCCAGCCGGAAGCGCCGGGTCTGGGAATTCATGCCGTCAGCGGCCCAGATTGGGCGGGGTCAGCAAGCGCTCCACCACCTTGCCGTTCTTCAGGTGCGACTCGACGATCTCGTCGATGTCGTGCTCGTCGACGTAGGTGTACCAGACGGCCTCGGGATAGACCACGACCACCGGCCCGGCGGCGCAGCGATCCAGGCAGCCGGACTTGTTGACACGAACCTTGCCGGGCCCCGCCAGGCCCTGCGACTTGACCTGCGCCTTGCAGCGGTCAAAGGCCTCCTGGGCATGATGCTGGGCGCAGCACGCCTCGCCGTTCTTGCGCTCGTTCAGGCAAAAGAAGATGTGGCGCTCGTAATAGGAGTTCGGTATCGCTCATGCGGCCATTCTATTTTGCGGGTCGCTGCGCGAGAGGCGCAGCAGCACATAGAACAGCGCGGCGTAAGGCCAGAGTCCAGCCAAGCCATTGCGCCAGCCCGTTGAAGCGGATGAACCGGCCCTGCTCCCAGGCCTGCAAGGTGTCGGCGAAGTAGGCGCTGGCGGGCGCCTGGTTCAACAGGCTCAGGTGCAAGCACCAGCGCCAGCCAGCACCAGGGCGGCACAAGCTCGCCGGGGCGCCGGCAGCAGCGCCACGGCCAGCACCATCCCGACCAGCAGGCCCAGCTGGACCGGCAGGCTGAGCCAGGCCCAGGCATGCACCGGCCCCCAGCTCAGCGCCGCGGACAGGGCCGTGGCCCCCACCCCCACCGCGATCGCAGCCAGCGCAAAAACGGCTCGCCGCGCCATTGACTGGATCACCGAGTAACCCAGCAGACAGGGAATGAGGGCGCCCAATGCCACGCAGATCAATTCCGCCCCCGGAACCAGTGGCTGCAACTCGACGTCGCGAACGGGCAGCCACTCGAGGAAAGGCGTGTCCAGCAGCCAATCCGCCAGGGCCGCTTCCATCCGCTCGAACACCTGCCCCAGCCCGAACGGGACCGCGGCCGGGAACAGCAAGGCGAACGGCCAGAGCGCGAGCAGCACCAGTGCGCCCCGGGCGTCCGCGACGAACCAGCGCACCCGAAAGCGGCTCCAGTGATCGATCGCCCCGGCCATTTCCAGGGCTGCCGCCACCACGGCCCCCAGCCAGCGCGCCCGGCTACGTTGAGGACGAAATCCACGTTCGAGGGCACGCGCGACGGCAGATAGGTCTGCAGCGCCTCCATCGACCAGCGCCAGCGCGGCTGCCGTCAGCGTGGCGACGGCGATCGCCGCCATCCGGCCCGTCGGGACAGGACTCTGGCCGCCGCGCCGCACGAAGCTGAGCGCCAGCAGGAACCCGAGCGGGACATAGCCGCCCGCGTTGGCGGCGACGTCGAAGCCGGTCCAGTACTTGGGCAGCGGGCTCCAAAGGAATTCCCAGGGGGCGATGCCCTGGTCGCGCCAGCCCGTGAATGGATACAGGCTGGCGTAGACGATCAGCGCGGCGTAGGCTTGGGACAGGGGCCAGGCCGAGGTCTTGTGCATCGCCGGGAACTCAGAACGGCTTGACCACGACCAGCACCACGGCGGCGAGCAGCAGCAGCACCGGCAACTCGTTGAACCACCGGTACCAGGTATGGCTGCGATGCGGCCCGCCCGAGCGGAACCGGCGCAAAAGCACCCCGCAGGCGTGGTGATATCCCACGGCCAGCAGCACCACGACCAGCTTGGCGTGCATCCAGCCGTTGCCCGGGCCGCGGCCGATGCCATACCCCAGCCAGAGCCACAGGCCGAAACCCAGCGCGGGCACGGCCAGCAAGGTGGTGAATCGCAGCAGCTTGCTCGCCATCTGCAACAGCCGCTCCCGTTCCGCCACCGAATCCACCGGGACCAGGGCCAGATTCACGAAGATCCGCGGCAGGTAGAACAGCCCGGCGAACCAGCTGGCGACGAACACGATGTGTAAGGACTTGACCCAAAGCATGAGGCGAAGTGTAGGCGAAATCGAAGAGGCAAAAAAAAACCCCGGCTCAAATTGGCCGGGGTGGTAAGCCTTGTTGCTGTCACACATTAAGGCACCCGCTCAGGGAGGAAAAGCGGGGAGCGGCAAGCCGCCCAGCCGTAATTTAACAAACCACCCGGTCGGGTTTCAAGAGCAAGGCCCGAGTTTTTATCTGTCTGTGCCGCGACATGTCATACAAATCATGCACGGGATCACTAGTTCGGAGCGAGGCAATCCGGGCGCTTTGCGGCAGTTGGAGCAAAATTCCCGCATGAGCCTCCACGCCCCCTACCCCCAAGGCCGTCCACGGCGATTGCGCCGCGACGAGTTCACCCGCAACCTGGTGCGGGAAAACGCCCTGACGGCGCACGACCTGATCTATCCCGTGTTCCTGCTGGACGGGCGCGGGCGGCGCGAAGCCGTTGCTTCCATGCCCGGCGTGGAGCGCCTTAGCCTGGACCTGCTGCTGCCCGTGGCCGAGCAATGTGCCGCCCATGGCATCCCGGCGATGGCGCTGTTCCCGGTCATCGATCCCCAGCTCAAGACCGCCGATGGCCAGGAAGCGTGGAATCCCCAGGGGCTGGTACCGCGCGCGGTACGCGAGCTCAAGACCCGATTTCCCGGCCTCGGCATCATGACGGACGTGGCGCTGGATCCCTTCACCAGCCACGGCCAGGATGGCCTGCTCGACGAAACCGGCTACATCCTCAACGATGAGACCGTCCAGGTACTGGTCCGCCAGGCGCTGACCCAGGCCGAGGCCGGCGTGGACATCGTCGCGCCCAGCGACATGATGGACGGACGCATCGGCGCCATCCGCTCGGCACTGGAAGACCGCGGCTTCATCCACACCCGCATCATGGCCTATAGCGCGAAGTACGCGAGTGCCTTCTATGGGCCGTTTCGCGATGCCGTCGGCTCCGCCGCCAACCTGGGCAAGAGCAACAAGAAGGTCTACCAGATGGACCCGGGCAACACCGACGAGGCGCTGCGCGAGGTCGCCATGGACATTGCCGAGGGCGCGGACATGGTGATGGTCAAACCCGGCATGCCCTACCTGGACGTGGTGCGGCGGGTCAAGGACGAATTCCGGGTGCCGACTTTCGCCTATCAGGTCAGCGGCGAATACGCCATGCTCAAGGCGGCGGCGCAAAACGGCTGGCTGGACCACGATGCCGTGATGATGGAGAGCCTGCTGGCGTTCAAGCGCGCGGGCGCCGATGGCGTGTTGACCTATTTCGCCCTGGAAGCCGCGCGCCGGCTGAAAGCCTGAGAATCGCCGGATGAACATCGTCGAGTTCGCCTCCGGCACCCTCAGATTCCTGGAGCGGGTGCCCGACGCGCCGCCGAAACCGGGCTTTGTCTGGATCTACCTGGATCGCGAGACGCTGGAGCAGGATCTGCCCCGGCTGCAGGAAGCGGCCCTGCGGCTGGGCGGCTCGGCGTTGCTTGATCTGCACGTGCAGGATTTGCTGAACCCCGCGCACCCGTCCAACTACGACTACACGTCGATCTACGACCTGGTGGTCTTCCGGCGCCTTGCCACGGCGCGCGAGGTCGATGTGGAATTGAACGCCGATGCCGTGCCCGACAACCGCGGCAAGACACTGGCCGCGTTCCAGCGTATCCGCACCCGCGCGGTCGCATTCGTGGCGTTCGACCATTTGCTGATCACCGTGCACCCGGCCGGCTGCTACACGGCGCGCTCATTCATCGAGCGCTACCTGGCCGACGCGGTGCAATCCGATGGCGTGATGGTCGTCAGCCGCAGCCGCCTGCCGGCCAGCCCCTCGGACCTGATGCTGCGCATGATCAACGTGATGGTCGACAGCTACCTCGAACTGCGCAAGGACCTGAGCGCGGAGATGGACCGCTGGCAGCAGGAACTGCTGCGGCCGCGCTCGGAGACCGCCAACTGGGCCGCGCTGATGGCGGCGCGCGGTCGAACTGCATACCCTGGAAGACCTGTGCGAGGAACAGAACGACGCCATGCAGGAATGGCTGGACACGGCGCGTGAACAGCCGCCGCCAGCGCTGTCGCAGGCCGAGCGAGACGGCCTGGTTGCGCGCGCCCGCGACGTGATCGAGCACATCCAGCGCGTGGTTCATCATGTGCGGCGCATCGAACAGGCGGCGGAGACGGCCGTGCAGATCCATTTCTCCGCGCAGAGTCACCGCACCAACGACATCATGCGAACGCTCACGGCGCTCACGGCGATCTTCCTGCCGCTGAACCTCATCGCCGGCATCTTCGGCATGAACTTCGAATTCCTGCCGCTGATCCACGTGCAAGCGGGTTTTTGGTGGGCCCTCGGAACCATGATGCTGATCGCCGCTGGCCCTGGGCGTGGTGTTCTGGCGCAAGCGCTACCTGGCACGCAGCAGCCGCTAGCGCCGTAGACGAAGGGCGGCGACAAGCCCTCATTCCCGATCACGCGTTGCACCGCGGGCCGGGCCAACATGCGTTGCAGGTAGGGGCCGAGCTGCGGGCGGGTTCGCGCCGGTTGTTCGTTCCTGAAATTGCGCGTCCAGCGGCACAGCGTGAACACGTACGGGTCCAGGGCGCTGTACGCAGCGCCTGCGAACCAGGGCTGGCCGTGCCGCGCGAGTTCGGCGTCGAGTTGATCGAGCAGGCCCGCGATCTTGCGCTCGGCATGCGCCTTGAGTTGCGCCACTCCCGCTGCGTTGCCATCGTCCATCCAGCGTTCCGGGTAGAAGTAGACGATCAGGCTCGCTTGCAGCGTATTGGTCAGCCACATCAACCATTTGTAGAAATGCGCGCGTTCAGCGGTGGCGAGCGCCGGAGCCATCCTGCTGGCGGGATGCGTATCGCAAAGGTGCAGCACGATGGCCGCCGTTTCGTACAGCACCAGATCGCCATCGGTCAGCACCGGGATCAGGCCATTGGGATTGAGTTGCAAATACCCGGCCGTCTTGTGCGCGGCGACGGTGCGGTCGACGAGCACGCGCTCGTAAGGCGCGCCTATCTCCTCGAGCAGGATATGGGGCACCATCGCGGCGGTGCTGGGGTAGTAATGCAGCTGGATCATTTCACTCCGAACAGGGTGGCGCCATTGTCCCAGGCGATCCGGCGCGCCACGTCGCCGGGCAGGTCGCCCAGCCAGGCGCGGTAGCCTTTCATCAGCTCGTCGTAGTACTGCCAGCGCTGGTTGACCCAGGTGTCGGACCCGATCATGAAGCGGTTCGGGTACTTCAACAGCAGCGCGCGCCACTCGGGACACAGCCTGCCGCCTTCGCAGGTCAGGCCGGGCCGGTAGGACAGCTCTCCCATCAGCAAGGGGTACCTGGCGAACAGCTGGTCGACGCGCGCTGCGGGCGCACCGCCTATGCCCGTGTGCGCCCAGATCAGCCGCACCTTCTGCCCCTTGGACGGTGTGCCGTCCATCAGCAGATCGATGGCCACATCATCCACATGCGCCAGCACCGCAAGGTTCTTCTCCTCGGCCAACGCCATCAGCTTCCTGGCCACCGGTCCGGTGGCGTTGCCGCTGTCATAGAGATGGAACTCGCCCAGGCCGCGGAAGGGACCGGCCGCGGTGCCGCGCGCGAGCTCGGCCTGCACCATGTCGTAGATCGATTCGTCGCGGAACCAGTTGTCGTAGTCGGCGCGGTTGCGGTACAGCCGCACGAAGGGCACGACCGTCACGCCCGCCTGGCGGGTCTGCGGCGACGCGGCCAGCGCCTTGGTGCCGTCGTTGGGCCGCGAGTTGGCGATGATCGCCTTGACGCCGTTGCGCCGCATACGGTCCAGCACGTCGGTCAGCGGGTGCGGGGACTGCGCCTCTTCGTTGTAGTGCAGGTGCGCATCGAACAGCGGTCCGCTGTAGTCCGCGGCCTGCGACGCGCCCGCGAATGCGACCAGGGCGATCGCGCGGATGAATCGGCGCGCAATCATCAGGCCAGGTGCCGGCCGAAGAAAGCCAGGGTGCGCTCGCGCGCGAGCTTGGCGGCGGCGGCGTCGTAGGAGCCGCGCTGATCGCAGTTGAAACCGTGATTGGCGTTGTAGAGGTGAACCTCGACTTCGGGATGGGCCCGCTTGAAGGCCTCGACGCTGTCCAGCGGGATCCAGTGGTCCTGGTCGCCGAAGTGCACCATCACCGGCACCCTGGGCTGGCGCGCGATCTCGCCCGGCGTGGTCATCCCGCCGCCGTAGTACGGCACCGCCGCCGCAAGTCCGTCCAGCATCGAGGCCGCGCGCCAGGTGAGCAAGCCACCCCAGCAGTAACCGACGATCCCCACCTTGCCGGCCTGGGCCGCGTACTGCGACCGCCGCCTGCAGGTCCTGCATGACGCCGGGCGCGGGCAAACCCTCCACCGCCGCCTTGAGGGCCATGCCCGCGGTCATGTCGTCGGGCGAGTAGCCGATTTCCACGCCTGGCTTCACTCTATGGAAGGTGGACGGCGCAACCGCGAGATAGCCCTCGGCCGCGTAGCCGTCCGCCACGGACCTGATATGCGAATTGACGCCGAAGATCTCCTGCACAACCACGATGCCGGCCTTGGGCCGGCCGGCGGGCTGGGCCACATACGCCGGAAAGTCAAACCCGTCCGCGGCCTTGAGGTCGATGAAACTGCCCATGTCGGTCTCCTGTAGTGCTGTAATGCGCAGACGCGGTTGTAGCTTAACCGCGGGTTTCTTGCAGGAGACGAATGTGGAGCAGGTGCTACTGATCACCGGCGCCAGCCGCGGAATCGGCGCCGCCACGGCCTTGCTGGCGGCGCGAAAGGGCTATGCGGTCGCGGTCAACTACGCTGCCAACTCGGCGGCGGCCGACGCGGTGGTGAGCGAGATTCGCGCCGCCGGCGGAAAAGCCATCGCAGTGCAGGCCGACGTGGCGCGCGAAGAGCAGGTGCTCGCCATGTTCCAGCAGGTCGATGCCCAGCTGGGCCGGCTCACCGCCCTGGTCAACAACGCCGGCGTCGTGGACGTGACGGCTCGGGTCGACGAGATGAGCGTGGCCCGCCTCAAGCGCATGTTCGACATCAACGTGATCGGCTCCATCGTCTGCGCGCGCGAGGCGATCCGCCGAATGAGCACGCGCCATGGCGGAGGCGGCGGCGCCATCGTCAATGTCTCCAGCGCCGCCTCGCGCCTGGGTTCACCGGGCCAGTATGTCGACTACGCGGCGGCCAAGGGGGCGATCGACGCCTTCACGCTCGGGCTGGCCAAGGAAGTCGCAGGCGAAGGCATACGCGTCAACGCGGTGCGGCCGGGACTGATAGAAACGGATATCCACGCCTCGGGTGGCATCCCGGACCGCGTGCAACAGCTGGCGCATCAGGTGCCGATGCAGCGGGGCGGCACGGCGCAGGAGGTGGCCGAGACCATCGTCTGGCTGCTGTCGCCCCAGGCCAGCTACACCACCATGTCGCTGATCGAAGTTTCAGGGGGCCGCTGATGAGCCAGATCAAATATTTCGGGAGGACCTCGAGCTCGACGCGGCTCGAAGCCGAGCAGCCCAAAGAGTAGCCGGATGGATTTCAAGCCCCTGGTGACCTTGCTGGCCGTGGTGAACCCGCTGGCCATCGTGCCGTTCTTCATCCACTACACACAAGGCTTTTCGCCAGAGCAAAGGAGGGGCACCATCGTCACGGCTTCGCTCAGCGCCTTCCTGGTGATTGCGGCCAGCGCCCTGCTGGGCCTGCAGATCCTGGAGTTCTTCGGCATCTCGCTGGCAAGCTTCCAGGTGGGCGGCGGCATGCTGCTGCTGATCAGTTCGATGAACATGCTCAACGCCCAGCCCGCCGAGGCCAAGCCGCACACGCACGAACTCGAAGACGGGGCGCAGAAAGCCGCGATGGGCGCCAGCATCGCCGTGGTGCCTTTGACGATCCCGCTGCTCACGGGTCCAGCCACGATGTCCACGGTGGTCATCTATGCCGAGCGGGCCCAGACCTTGCTGCAGATGTCGGCGCTGGTGGGCTACGGCGTGGTGATCGCGCTCGCGACCGCGGTGTGTTTTGCGCTGGCCGATCCCATCGCCCGCGTGCTGGGCAAGACCGGCATCAACGTGATGACCCGGCTCATGGGGCTGATCCTGGCGGCGCTGGCGGTCGAGGTGATGGCGGTGGGCCTGCTCAAGCTGTTCCCGGGCCTGGGCCTGGGGCGTTGAGCGCCGCGTCCTTGCCGATCTTCTGCAGGGTCTTGACCAGCTGGTTGCTGGTATTTCGCAATCGCTGGGCCAGCAGCTGGGTGAGTTTGACCAGCAGCTTGGCGCACACGGCCGGATGGGCGTTGATCAGGCGCGCCACCGCCGCCCGGGTCAGCACGGCCGCCTCGACCTCGCTCAAGGCCCAGCAGCTGGCATAACGCGGTTCGCCGTCCAGCATCGACATCTCGCCGATCACCGCGCCTTCCTTCAGCACCGCGAGCCGGGTGATGTCGCCCGGCTCCTGCTTGTCAGACCTCCGCGCCGATCTTGCGCTTGCCCACGTCGACGGTGCCTTGCAGCAGCAACATCATCCAGTCGCTGGCCTCGCCCTCGGCAATCAGCAGCTGGCCCGGCTGCGCCCGCACCCACAGCATGCCGTCGCCCAGCAGGTCGGCTTCGGCCGGCGTGAAGTCGCTGCAGCAGCGCGGACAGCTGCAAGAGCTCGGTCCGCTGCGAAAGCCCCGCGCAAGGCCCCAGCAGCTCCAGGCCACGGGCCTGCAGCTGCTCTTCTATTGTCTGGATCGGCATGTCGCGAGCCTGCTATCCATTCAGCGCGTCTGCAGCAGCCATTGGCCAATTTCGCCGGCGGCGGCATCGGTGGCGGCGGCCAGGGCCCGCACTCCGCCCGGTCGCGTCGGCGGAGGGCGCGGGCTGCCGGACCACGAGGCTGCGCTGTGCCAGCAACTTTTCACCGGCCGGCGTGCTTTCCATCAGCGTGGCGCGCAGTCGCAGCAGGCCCCAGCTCTGGGTCTGGGATTCGAAGAAGTGCGAGAACTCCTCGAGCTCGATACGCAGGACGCGAGGCATCGCGCCACTACCACGCGCCAATGCCGCGCCTTCGCCCAGATCCAGCACCGGCCGTTCCCGCGAGAGCTGCTCGCGCAAGCGCTGGCGTACCAGTCGCGGGGGTGGTGCACTCCAGCGCGCGTGGGCGTAGGGGCGCAATTGGTTCGCGTCCGCGTATCCCAGCCGGTACAGCACGGACGAGCCGTCCAGCGCGCCCGAGGCTTCGATATCGGCCAGCACCAGCGGCGGGAGTGTTTGCGCAGACACCGGCGGCAGCGTCAAGCCGGGCCCGAAGTCGTACAGGGTGGCCCGCACGGGCTTGTCCGGCGTGGCGCAACCGACCAGCGACGCCAGGGCGGCGGACGCAAGGAGCAATCTAGCCGCCAGAGACCTCATTTTGCAGCCCCCGGTGCGGCAAACCCGGGCTCGCCGGGACCCGGATCGATAGAGCCCGAACCGTAGATCAGGGATTGCGGGTTGTCGTTGATGTTGTTGACGGTGCGGCCGAGCTGGCGCACGGCCCGCGAGGTGTCCTCGGTGACGCGGTTGATGCGCGGCAAGGTCGCCGCATTGAAGGAGTCCGCCGCGTGCGACAGTGCCTCGGTGCCTTCGGCCAAGCGGTCCATGGGTCCGTCCTTTTCGTTGAGCCGGCGCGCGGTGTTGCCGAAATCAGCGGCGGCCTTGCCCACCTCGTCGGCGTCCTTCTTCACCGAGCGCATGGTAGCCGCTATCTCGTCCAGCGTCGGATCGAGCCGCTTGTCCACCGTCGCGTCGAGCCGCTTGGCCACGCTGGCTGGTTTCGGCCGCCGCGCTGCCCAGGTTGTCCAGGGCCGTGGCGACGCGGCGCTGGTTGGCCTCGCCCAACATCTGGTCCAGGCTTTTCGCCACCTTCTCCACCTCGTCGAGGATGGTCTCGCCGCGGGCGGTGAGCTTGGAGAGCAGGCTGGGCTTGAGCGGGATGCGCGGCGGATTGCCGTTGTCCCCGTGCAGGCGCGGCGCGGGCTGGCCGCTGTCGTCCAGCTGCACGAAAGCCAGCCCGGTCACGCCCTGGTAGCCCAGGGTGGCGAACGTGTCTTTCGTGACGGGCGCCTCGCGGTCGATCTCCAGGCGCATCAGCACATTGCCCGGGGTCTTGGGATCGAACCCGATCGAGGCGATCTTGCCCACGTCCACGCCGCGATAACGAACCGCCGCCTGCGAGTACAAGCCAGTCACGGTCTCGCGGGTGGAGATTTCGTAGATGTCGCGGTCGCCGGTGTCGCGCGAGAGCCATGCTGCCAGTGCCACCAGCAGCGCGGCGATCGCGACGACGAAGATACCGGCGGCCAGGGCGTGGGCTTTGTTTTCCATGGGGACCTTGCCTTTCTCCTTCTACACGGCAAACGGATACTCGCGCAACAGCTCCATCGCGCGTTGGCCCCGTTCGCCGAGAAAAAATTCGTGGATGAAGGGATGCTGGAAAGCGATCACCTCCTTGGGTGGCGCGGCCACGATGACCCGCTTGTCGGCCAGCACCGCGATGCGGGTGGACAGCTCGAACAGCGTATCCAGGTCATGCGTGACCATGATCACGGTGAGCGCCAGGTCGCGATGCAGCGAACGCAGCAGCGTCACGAAGCCGTCGGAACTCTCCGGGTCCAGGCCGGCCGTGGGTTCATCCAGCAGCAGCAGCGGCGGGTCCATGATCAGCGCCCGCGCCAGCGCCGCACGCTTGATCATGCCGCCGGACAGGTCGGATGGCATCTTGTCCGCATCCTCGGGCTTGAGGCCGACCATCTGCAGCTTGACCATCGCCGCCTCGCGCACCAGAGGAGACGGCAGCGACTTGAGTTCGCGCAGCGGAAAGGCGATGTTCTCCAGCACGCTGAAGGCCGAGAACAGGGCGCCGTGCTGGAACAGCATGCCGATGCGGCTGGCCGCGCCCTTCTGTCCCAGCTGTTCCGCAGGCTGGCCCAGCACCTTGATCTCGCCCTGGGCCGGCTCTTCCAGCCCCAGGATCTGGCGCAGCAGCACGGTCTTGCCCGAGCCCGAGCCGCCGACGATGGCCAGGACTTCACCCGGCTGCACGGTGAGGTCCAGGTCCTGATGCACCACGAAGCGCTTTCTGCGCGCGGGGAACACGCGTCCACAGCTTGCGGATTTCCACCATCGGCTCGCCGGGGGCGGGCAAGGGGGTGAGGACCGGTTCCATGGCTTTCAGACCCCCACGTGTCTGAACAGGATGGCGAACAGCGCGTCCACCAGGATGACCGCCGTGATCGAGGTGACCACGGATGCCGTGGTGCCCTCGCCCAGGCTCTGGGTGTTGGGTTCGACGCGCAGGCCGTAGTGGCATCCGATCAGGGCGATCAGCACGCCGAACACCACCGACTTGATGCTGGCCAGAATCAGGTTGTTGACGTGCACCGCCTCCGGCAGCGCAGACACGAAATACGACGGCGTGATGCCCAGTGATACGTCGGCCGCCAGCATGCCGCCGGCCAGGGCGCACAAGGTGGTCCAGACGCTGATCAGCGGCATGGCGAGCGCCAGGGCCATGGCGCGCGGCATCACCAGCCGGAAGCTGTGCGAGATGCCCATCACCCGCATCGCGTCGAGTTCGTCGGTCACTCGCATCACGCCGATCTGCGCCGTGATCGACGAGCCGGAACGGCCGGCGATGAGGATCGCCGCCAGCATGGGTCCCAGCTCGCGAATCAGGGCGATGCCCAGGATGTTCACGATGTAGGAGTCCGCCCCGAACTGCTTGAGCTGCTGGGACGTGAGGTAGGCCAGCACCACGCCGATGAGGAATCCCACCAGGGCGGTGATCGGCAGTGCCGTGCCGCCGATGCGGTACAGATGCCCCGAGAAATCACGCCAGGGACCTTCATGCGGTGCACGCGCCAGCCGCCCCAGGTTCAGCGCGAGCTGCCCGATCAGCTGCACGAAGGACTTCAGGTGGTCGACGGCGTTCAGCACGAACGCACCCAGGGCCAGGTAGCTGCGCAGCGGGCTGCCCCTCTTGCGCTTGCGCGGCAGCATCGCAAAGCGGGCCACGCGCTCCAGGACCGCGCGCTGTGAGGGTTGCAGTTCCAGCTGCTCGGGCCACCTGTGTCCCCAGTGATCCCACAGCACCTGGGCGCCCACGTGGTCCAGCTGCTCCGCCTCGCTCAGGTCCCAGGCCACGCGCCCGTCGATCCGGGCCAGTTCTGCCTGCAATTCGCGCAGCAGCCCCCGACGCGCGAACTGCGATGCCGTCCACTGGCCCAGCACCCGCAGGCGCGGGCCTTCCGGAGCGGACTGGCGTTCGATGCGGGGCGCGGTTTCCGGCATGAAGGCGGCACGAGGTCCTATGTAAGTCTTGCATCCTAACTGCAGAGCCTCGCCCGCGCTGTAGGAGAGTCCCGCGGCTGCGCAGGTGACATATGCCTGGTCATGCGCCGGGTATAAAGCGGTTTCCACTCTGGAGAGCCCATTGAGCGAAACCACGACCCCTGAGCTGCTGGTTGAACAAAGAGGCGCCGTTCTGTGGCTGACCATCCAGCGCGAGGAGCGCCGCAATGCCATGAGCCACGGCGTGCTGGCCGGGATGGTTCAGGCCATCGACGCAGCCCAGGCCGACCGGGCGCTTCGGGCGATCGTGATCACGGGAGCGGGCGACAAGGCCTTCTGCGCCGGAGCCGACCTCCAGGCGGCCCAGGCATTCACCACGGACTACTCCGAACCCTACGCCCCGCTGGCCCTGCTGCTGCGCCGGGCCAAGGCCAGCAACCTGCCGCTGGTGGCGCGGGTCAACGGCGCGTGCATGGCGGGCGGCATCGGCCTGCTCGCGATGTGCGACTTGGCGGTGTCGGCCAGCCATGCGGTTTTCGGCCTGCCCGAAGTCAAGGTGGGCGTGTTCCCGGCCCAGGTCCTGTCGGTGCTGCAACACCTGGTACCGCGGCGCAAGCTGGCGGAGATGTGTCTCACGGGAGAGCCGCTGACTTCGGCGCAGGCGCTCGAGATTGGCTTGGTCAACTACGTCGCCGACGACGTCGATGCCAAGCTGGACTGGCTTGTGCAACGCTTGCTGGACAAGTCGCCGGCCGCCATCCGGCGCGGCCTGTACACCATGAAGAAGATCGAATCGATGGGCTTCGAGGAGTCGATGGCTTTCACCGAGAGCCAGATCGCGCTGTTCACGCTGACCGAGGATGCGAAGGAAGGCCAGCAGGCGTTCCAGCAAAAGCGCAAGCCGCTGTGGAAGGGGCGCTGATGGCCGGCACGGTGAGGATAGGCGGGGCTTCGGGCTTCTGGGGCGACAGCAGCGTTGGCGCGCCGCAGCTGGTCGCCCACGGCGCGATCGACTATCTGGTGTTCGACTACCTGGCCGAGCTCACCATGTCGATCCTGGCAGCGGCGCGCAGCAAGGACCCCGAGCTGGGCTATGCGACCGACTTCGTCACCGTCACGATGAAGGCCGTGTTGCGCGACGTCGTTGCCCAGGGCATCCGCGTCATCAGCAACGCCGGGGGCGTGAATCCCCAGGCCTGCGCCCGGGCGATTGCCGCGCTGGCCGCGGAGCAAGGCATCGAGGTCAGGATTGCAGTGGTCGAGGGCGACGACGTGATGCCGCTGGTTGCCCAGTTGCGCGGCCAAGGCGTTGCCGAACTGCAAAGCGGGGCGCCGTTGCCGGACAGGCTGCTGACCGCCAATGCCTACCTGGGCGCCCTGCCGGTGAAGCAGGCCCTGGATCAGGGCGCGCAGATCGTGATCACCGGCCGTTGCGTCGACAGCGCCGTGACGCTGGGCGCGCTGATGCACGAGTTCGGCTGGAGCGCCGATGACTACGACCGGCTGGCCCAGGGCAGCCTGGCCGGCCACATCATCGAATGCGGTTGCCAGGCCACCGGCGGCCTGCACACCGACTGGGAGGCGGTGCCCGACTGGGCGCACATCGGCTACCCGGTGATCGAGTGCAGCAGCGATGGCAGCTTCGTCGCCACCAAGCCCCCGGGCACGGGCGGCCTGGTGAACACGGCCGTGATCAGCGAACAGATGCTCTACGAGATCGGCGATCCACGGCGCTACCTGCTGCCCGACGTGACCTGCGACTTCAGCCAGGTGACGCTGGCGCAGCTCGGTGAGCACCGGGTGGGCGTGCGGGGCGCGCGCGGCCTGCGCGCCGGGCCCGGCCTACAAGGTGTCCGCGCACCTATGTGGACGGTTTTCGCTGCAGCGCCCAGCTGACCATCGTGGGAATGGATGCGGCGCGCAAGGCCAGGCGTACCGGCGAGGCCATCCTGGAGCGCACGCGCGAGCTGTTCGCCGGGCATGGCCTGGCCGACTACAGCCGGACGCTGATCGAGGTGCTGGGTTCAGAGCAGGGCAATTTCGGCCCCCATGCGCGCACCACCGACACGCGCGAGGCTGTGTTGCGGGTGGCAGTGATGCATCCGCAGAAGGCGGCGCTGGAGCTGTTCGCGCGCGAGGTGGCCCCGGCCGGCACATCCTGGTCGCCTGGGACCACAGGCGCCGATGGCCGGCCACGTCCGGCGCCGGCGATCAAGCAGTACGCCTTCCTTCTGGACAAGGCCGCGGTGGCGCCCCGGGTGGTTGCGGGCGATCAGGTCACGCCGGTTGCGGTGCCCACGGGACAGGACGCGGTGGCGGCGCCCCTGCCTGCAGAGCACGCGCCTTCGCCAGGCGCAACCGGCGGTCCGCTGATCGAGGTTCCACTGATCCGCGTGGCCTGGGGCCGCAGCGGCGACAAGGGCGACAGCTCCAACATCGGCATCATCGCGCGGCGTCCGCAATGGCTGCCGCTTCTGCGCGAACAGCTGACCGAGGAGCGGGTGGCCGCCTGGCTGGCGCACCTGGTGCAGGGCACGGTCACGCGCTTCGATGTCCCCGGCATCCATGCCATGAACTTCCTGTGCACCCGCGCGCTCGACGGCGGCGGCATGGCTTCGCTGCGCAACGACCCGCTGGGCAAGGGGATGGCGCAGATACTGCTGTCGATGCCGGTGCGGGTGCCGCGGGACTGGCTGGACTAAGAGCGAGCCCTAGAGGCTGAAACCCTGCGCCAGGGCCTGGCGCAGGTGATCCACGAAACACTGCACGGCGCGCGGGACCTGGGGGGCCCAGGGCCGGATGGCATAGAGCCGCTCGCCGAAGAAGCCGCGCGGTTGCCACTGCGGCAGGACCCGCACCAGCTGGCGCGGGCCCATGTAGGGCGCAGCGCTGAAATCCGGTAGCAGGCCGACGCCCAGCCCTCCCAGCACCGCCTCGCGCAGCACTTCGCTGTTGTTGGCGCGCAAGGGTCCATTGACGTTGACGATCACCGTCTCCACCGCCTTGCGCCCGGCATCGCGCTCGAACGACCAGCTCTGGCTCGCCGCATCGCGCAGGTACAACAGGCAACGGTGCGATGCCAGGTCCGCCGGCTGCGAGGGCGTGCCGTGCCGGCGCAGGTACTCGCTGCTTGCCACCAGCACCGAGCGGCTGGGGCACAGGACCCAGGCCACATGCGTATCGGGCGGGGCCTGGGCGTGGCGGATGGCCAGGTCGAAGCCTTCCTGGGTGAGGTTGACAAAACGGTCGGTGAGGTCGAGCTCGAGGCGGATCTCGGGATACTGCCGCAGGAATCCCGCCAAGGTCGGCGCGATGTGCTGTCGGCCCAGTGCCACCGGCGCCGTGACTCGCACCAGGCCACGCGGCGTCCCCGCCAGGTCCCGGACGCTGGCAAAACTCTGCTCGATGCGAGTGAACGCGCCTTGCGTGTCATCCACCAGTTGCTGGCCGGCTTCGGTCAGGCCCACCGAGCGCGTGGTTCGGCGCACCAGCGGCACACCGGCGGCCCGTTCGAGCTCGGCAATGCGCATGCTGACCGACGCCTTGGATATGCCCAGCCGGCGCGCCGCCTGCGTATAGCTGCGGGTCTGGGCCAGCACCGTGAGCAAATGGAGGTCGGAAAACACGGCGGTGGGCGGCGAGGTCATTGCGGGCTTGCTGTTCAGGTATTTGAACAATGTAGTCAAGAAGCGGCTATTCTCAAAGCCCGGTGCGAGGCATAGACTGGGGCGCTGTTGTTGCATCAGGAAAGCCCCCGCCCATGAACGCTCCCGAAAAATCCCTGTCGAACGCCACCGTCGCCTCCATCGAGCATTGGATAGGCGGACGGGTCGTCCCCGGCCAGAGCGGCCGCCGTGCCGAAGTCTTCAACCCCGCCACCGGTGCCGTCACCGGCCAGGTCGCGCTGGCGAACAGCGCCGAGGTCGCCAACGCGGTGGCCGCCGCCCAGGCGGCCTTCCCTGCCTGGGCCGACACGCCGCCGATCCGCAGGGCCCGGGTGATGTTCAAGTTCCTGGAGCTGTTGAACCAGGAGAAGGACAAGCTGGCGCACGCCATCACCGCCGAGCACGGCAAGGTGTTCACCGACGCCCAGGGCGAAGTCACCCGCGGCATCGACATCGTGGAGTTCGCCTGCGGCATCCCGCAGCTGCTCAAGGGCGACTACACCGACCAGGTGTCCACCGGCATCGACAACTGGACGATGCGCCAGCCGCTCGGCGTGGTCGCCGGCATCACCCCGTTCAATTTTCCCGGTGATGGTGCCGATGTGGATGTACCCGGTGGCCATCGCGGCGGGCAACTGCTTCGTGCTCAAGCCCAGCCCGCTGGACCCGTCGGCGTCTCTGCTGATGGCCGACCTGCTCAAGCGCGCCGGCCTGCCCGATGGCGTGTTCAACGTGGTGCAGGGCGACAAGGACGCAGTGGACGCGCTGCTGGAACACCCCGACGTGAAGGCGATCTCCTTCGTCGGCTCCACCACCATCGCCCAGAAGATCTACGAGACCGGCGCGCGCCACGGCAAGCGCGTGCAGGCCCTGGGCGGCGCCAAGAACCACATGGTCGTCATGCCCGACGCCGACATGGACCAGGCCGTGGACGCGCTGATCGGCTCGGCCTTCGGCTCGGCCGGCGAGCGCTGCATGGCGATCTCGCTGGGCGTGCTGGTGGGCGATGCGGCCGACAAGATCATGCCCGCGCTGGCGGAGCGCACGCGCCAGCTCAAGATCAAGAATGGCGTCGAGCTGGACGCCGAAATGGGCCCCATCGTCTCCAGCGCCGCGCGCCAGCCGCATCACCGGCTACATCGGGCAGGGCGAGAGCGAGGGTGCGAAGCTGGTCGTCGACGGGCGCAAGTTCCAGGCCGCGAAGGCCGGCGCGGGTTGCGACAACGGCTTCTGGGTCGGCGGCACGCTGTTCGACAACGTCACGCCCGACATGAAGATCTACAAGGAAGAAATCTTCGGCCCGGTGCTGGGCTGCGTGCGGGTGAAGGACCTGGCGGCGGCGGTGGAGCTGATCAACTCGCACGAGTACGGCAACGGCGTGTCCTGCTTCACACGCGACGGCCACGTGGCGCGTGAGTTCAGCCGCCGCGTGCAGGTCGGCATGGTCGGCATCAACGTGCCGATTCCGGTGCCGATGGCCTGGCACGGCTTCGGCGGCTGGAAGAAGAGCCTGTTCGGCGACATGCACGCCTATGGCGAAGAGGGCGTGCGCTTCTACACCAAGCAGAAATCCATCATGCAGCGCTGGCCGGAAAGCATAGGGAAAGGTGCCGAGTTCGTGATGCCACGCGAAGTGATGCCCCACGTGTCACTGACACGCTGCAGAGCTCTGGCGGCGGAGCTGCATGAGGCGACACCGACTTCGACTACATCATCATTGGGGCCGGCACCGCCGGCTGCCTGCTGGCAAATCGGCTCTCCGCCGACCCCACGAAGCGGGTGCTGCTGCTGGAAGCGGGGCGGCGTGACGACTACCACTGGATCCACATCCCGGTCGGCTACCTCTACTGCATCGGCAATCCGCGCACCGACTGGCTCTACAACACGGAAGCCGACGCCGGCCTGAACGGCCGCAGCCTGCGCTATCCGCGCGGCAAGACCCTGGGCGGGTCTTCCAGCATCAACGGCATGATCTACATGCGCGGCCAGACGCGCGACTACGACAACTGGGCCCAGGCCACCGGAGACGCCTCCTGGACCTGGGACAACTGCCTGCCCCACTTCAAGAAGCACGAGGACTACTACAAGGGCGCCGACGCGCTGCACGGCGAGGGCGGCGAATGGCGGGTTGAGCGGCAACGCGTACGCTGGGACATCCTCGACGCCTTCGCCCAGGCCGCGCAGGAGGCGGGCATTCCCCACAGCGAGGACTTCAACCGCGGCGACAACGAGGGCGTGGGCTACTTCCAGGTCAACCAGAAAAAGGGTTGGCGCTGGAACACCGCCAAGGCCTTCCTGCGCCCGACCTGCTATGGCCGCACCAATTTCGAGATGTGGACCATGGCGCAGGTGACCCGGCTCGTGATCGAAGAGCAGGACGACGGCAGCAAGCGCTGCATAGGCGCGCAGGTCTGGGCCGAGAACGAACTGGTGACGGTCACCGCCGCGCGCGAGGTGATCCTCTGCGCGGGCAGCATCGGCTCGCCGCAGATATTGCAGCTGTCGGGTATCGGCCCGGCGCCCCTGCTTCAGCAGCACGGCATTCCGGTGGTGCAAGACCTTCCCGGCGTGGGCGCCAACCTGCAGGACCATTTGCAGATCCGCGCGGTATTCAAGGTCAGTGGCGTGACGACGCTGAACACGATGGCCAACAGCTGGCTGGGCAAGGCCAGGATAGGCCTGGAATATGCCTTCAAGCGCAGCGGCCCGATGAGCATGGCGCCGTCGCAACTCGGCGCCTTCACCCGCAGCTCGCCCGAGCAGCCTTATCCCAACATCGAATATCACGTGCAACCGCTCAGCCTCGACGCGTTTGGCGAGCCGCTGCACGATTTCAACGCCTTCACGGCAAGCGTGTGCAACCTCAACCCCACCAGCCGCGGCACGGTGAATATCTGCAGCAACAAGTTCGAGGATGCGCCGCGGATCGCCCCCAACTATCTGAGCACGCCCGAGGACCGCAAGGTGGCGGCCGACTCGCTGCGCGTTACGCGTCGCATCGCGGCGCAGCCTGCGTTGGCCAAGTACCAGCCCATCGAATGGCGGCCCGGCACCCAATTCCAGAGCGATGAGGAGCTGGCGCGGCTCGCCGGCGACATCGCCACCACGATCTTCCATCCGGTCGGAACCACCAAGATGGGCCGTGACGATGACCCGATGGCGGTGCTCGATTCGCAGCTGCGCGTGCGCGGCATTGCGGGGCTGCGCGTGGTCGACGCCGGCGCCATGCCCACCATCACCAGCGGCAACACCAACTCGCCGACGCTGATGATGGCGGAGAAGGCCGCCGACTGGATCTTGAAAGCGGCTAGAAGCGGCGCGTGAGCAAAAGGCTCACATCGTCGATCTTCACCCGGGGTTGCTGAACGCTGCCTACCAGGACGCCGCCTCGATAGAGGGCTGACGAGCTGCTGGCCGACTGGCGCGAGTGGCTCCATTCCAGGCTCCACCGCCAGGTTTCCGCGCTGGTCACGCTCAGGCCGAGAACGGCTTCGCTGCGCCGGCCGCCGCGCAGCGAAGAGTTGTCGAACACGCCCAGGTAGTCCACCTCGAGGCGATGCTGGACGCTGGTTCGCCATTGCGCCTCCAGCTGGAACTTGGCATTGTCCGTATGGGCAAAGCGAACGACGGGCTGCGCCAGCGAACGCCCGGCAGGACCAGAGACGAAGTCTCGTCCAGGCCACCCGCGATCGGTGAGGAAGCAATGTTCCTGCGTGCTTGCAGCCAATCCAGGCCCAGCCAGGCTTCGCCCCAGGCCGCGGCGGGCAATGGCCGCCAATGCACGCCCAATTCCAGATCGGTGTGGCGCGTCGTTGTCGTCAGGGGCACGCCCGATTGGGTCTGGCCGCGGTAGTCCAGGTCGCCCCCGGTGACACCGGCTTCGAAGGCGAGCGTGGGCCAGGCGGGGGTGGCGAGCTGCGCGCTCAGCTGCAGGTGGGGCAGGAAGCCCTTTTCCGTCAGGAGCCTGGCGCCCGTGGCCGACCATTCGCTGAGCGTGCGGTGCCGCACGCCGGCCGTGGCCGCCCACTCGACAGGGGCCGGTTCGGCCGCTGCAAGAGAGCCGGCCAGGCAGAGCGCGAACACTGCCGGGCGCGGGCTTACCCGCGCCAAGGTCTGGTCAAGCATTCCGCTTAGAGCGCCTCTAGCTCGCTGACGGTGCTCGAAACAGTCTTCTCGAAAGTGCCGTCGCCGTTGGCGTCGATCTGTGATCGAGACGGCATTGTTGCCGGTCACGGTGATGACCAACTGGGAATTGTTGGCGCCCACCACCTTGACCACACCGGCGCTCAGGACCTTGGTGCTCGAGTTCCAGACCACGGGCGTAGGCGTCGTGATGGTGTAGCTGCCGCCGTTGGCGCCAAGACGGGTGCTGCTGGTTTCTATCGTGGCGGACAAGCTGCTGGTCACGACGGAACCATTGACGGACACGCTCTGGCTGAAGTTCTTCATGGCGATGGTGTGGGTCTTGGTGCCGACGGTCTCACGCACGGTCATGGAAGCGCCGGATGCAACCATGGTTTCCGATGTGGCCGACGAAGACGTCCAGTCCAGCTGCGTTGTGCCGGCGACCACTACGGTCGTTCCTTGCGCCTGCACCGACAGATCGGTGAGGACGAATTTCGCGACCACTTGGAAAGGACCGTCGCCTATGCTGCCGCTGACGATCGTCATGGACATGCTGCCGTTCATGACCGTCATGACGCCATCGACCGCCATGCTGCAGTTGTTGGCGGCAATGGTCACGTTGTCGCCGGCAACGAGGCTCTCGCCGCCCGAAACATTGCCATTGATGCTGATGGACCCGCCGGACGGGCAGGCCTCGCTTTCGCTGATGGCGACGCCGCTTGCCAGATTGGTGCGCCCGGCGAGGGATGACGAAGCCAAGCGCGCGATGCTGGCCACGGCTCGGATGCTGGCCGGCGAGGCGCTTTCTGTTTGGACTTCAACGCCGGTGAGCAGATTCGTGCCCTGGGTCGCAGAGGTCCCCTGCACTGCTTCCAGTGCATCTGCCGCGACGGGCTTGGCATTGGTTTCCGTGATCGACACCGCCTGCGGCGCAGTCGTCGATCCGCCACCGCCACCACCGCCACCTCCCCCACCACAACCGGCCAGCACCAGGCTGGAAACCAATGCAAACGCGCGAACGCTAACGCTGAATTTCATGTGTAGATTCCTCTGAGTCTTGTTAGAACCGCCGAATCGGCGCGGCGAATATAGCAGTTTGGAACTACAAATCCTTGTGAATTCTGTCGCTGCGGCCGGCAACGTTGGGCCGATGCGACTGGCTCATCACCAGGGCGGGAAAGTCCCGATGCACTAAGGCGGTGCGCTCGTTACAGTGCGTCCACTCGCAAGCGGGCTCAAGGGTTCGCGAGGGCGAGGGACCGAGGAGACAACACCCAGAACACTAGAAGATTTCTATCAAGCGTCCCACGAGATGCCTTCACAAGGCGCCGGCAATCCCGGCGCCTTTTTATTTGTGAGGCGAAGCCGATGGGACAATCGGCCCGATGGAATTGTTGCTGGTGTCGATGGCCTCGTTGCTGGCCGGTTTCGTGGACGCGATCGTGGGCGGAGGTGGCTTGATACTGGTGCCGGCGCTGTTCGCCATATTCCCCGGCACCCATCCCGCGACGCTGTTCGGCGTCAACAAGAGTGCATCGATCTGGGGCACCGCGATGGCGGCGCTGCAATACAGCCGCCGGGTGCAACTGAGCTGGTCGGCGCTGCTCCCGGCGGCGGCGGCCGGATTCGCCGGTTCGTTCGCGGGCGCCTGGGCGGTGACCGTGGTGTCGCCCGAATTCCTGCGCAAGCTCCTTCCCTTGATCCTGCTCGGAGTGCTTGCTTACACCCTGGCCAGGAAAGATCTGGGGCGGCACCACGTGCCCCAGCTGTCGGGGCGGCGCGAAGCCGCGGCGGCGGGCGCCATCGGGCTGGCGCTGGGCTTTTACGACGGTTTCTTCGGTCCCGGCACGGGCAGCTTTTTCGTCTTCCTGTTCGTGCGCTGGCTCGGCTATGACTTCCTGAATGCCTCGGCCTGCGCCAAGCTGCTCAACAGCGCGACCAACCTGGCGGCGTTGATCCTGTTCGCCATCAAGGGCCATGTTTGGTGGCACTTCGCGCTCGCCCTGGCCGTGGCCAACGTCGCCGGCAGCCTGCTGGGGACGCATTTCGCGCTCAAGCATGGGGCTGGCTTCGTGCGGGGGATGTTCATCGTCGTGGTGTTCGCGCTCATCCTCAAGACTGGCTACGACGCTTTCGGACGCTAACGCGCGCGTGCCGGCCGCGGCGGATAATCACAGGATCATGGACGACATCGTTCGCCAGGCCATCGCGAAATGGCCCAACGTTCCGCACTGCTTCGGCTGGCTGGGACTGGATGCGCGCGGCAACTGGTACATGCGCGACGATCGCGTGCAGGCTGCCGGGCCCTTCCCCCAGAGCAAGGGATCGCTGCTCAAACACGACAAGCTCATCGACTTCATCCAGCGCAACTACGAGTGCGACGAGCAGGGCCAATGGTTCTTCCAGAACGGCCCGCAGCGGGTCTACGTCGAACTGGAGGCCACACCCTGGATCTGGCGGTTAGGCGCGGGAAACAGCGTGGCGGCGCACACAGGGCAGCCGGCCCGGCCCCAACGCGCCGTGCTGGACGAGCAGGGACGGCTGTACCTGGAAACTGACCTGGGGTTCGGGCTGATCCACACGCTCGATGTGGCGCAAGCGGCCGACGCCATCGAGCAAGGGCTCTGGGTGCCCGAGGAAATGAATGCCGGCGAATTGCCGCAGCGCTTCGGCTACGTCTGCAGCCCGGCCGCGCGGCGGCAGACGATCGCTACTTGACGCTACCGACCATGTATTCCACGGCGGCGCGAATCTCGGGTTCGGACGCGGTGGAGCCGCCCTTGGGCGGCATAGCGCCCTTGCCCTTGATGGCGCTTTGCACCAGCGCCGGCACACCCTGCTGCACTCGAGGTGCCCAGGCCGCCTTGTCGCCCAGCTTGGGAGCATTGGCCGCACCTGTGGCGTGGCAGGCCGCGCAAGCCTGCTTGTAGAGCGCCTCGCCCGAAGCGGCGGCGCCGGCTGCGGCGGTCTGGGGTGCGGCCGGTGCCGCAGCGGCGGCAACTGCAGGAGCGGCAGCCGCTGTTTGGACCGTTGCAGCGGCCGGGGCCGCGGCCGTGGCAGGTGCAGCGGCGGGACGCTGGGGCTCGGCGAACTTGGCGCCGGCGGTATTGGCCATATAGGCAGCGGCGCGTGCGATCTCGATGTCGTCGAAATCGCCACCGCTCTGGGCGGGCATGGCGCCCTTGCCCTTCAACGCGGACTGGACCAATGCATCGAAGCCGCTGCTGATGCGTGGGCCCCAGGCCGCTGCATCGCCGACCTTGGGTGCGCCGGCGGCGCCGGGCGTGTGGCAGCCGGTGCACTGGGCTTTGAACACTTCCTCGCCGCTCTTGAGGGGGCGGTTGGCATCGCGGATCTCAACGGCGCCCACCTTGCGGATACGCGCGGCGACGCCGCGATCGACGTCTTGCGCGGTCACGCCGCCCAGCGCGTGGCTTTCGGCCTCGCGGCTGCCGGCGGGCTTGTTGTCGGCGACGACATAGGCGACCAGGCCGATGATGGCGAACACCGGAATGACAAACGAGAAAAACACCGCGAGCAGCAGCTGTTTAGGCGTCTTGATCGGGCCGGTGTGGGCTTCTTCGTGCATGCTTTCGCTCATGGCGTCCTCGAGTTTGTCAGGGCTTTGGAAATCAACCTTCAATTATAGCTGGGGGCCCCGTTCAAACCCTTAGTGCGCAGGGCGCGCGATGTGTGCCCTCGTCATCAGGGATAATGCGCACTCGCCTCTTTTGATGCGGCTGTAGCTCAGTGGATAGAGTATTGGCCTCCGAAGCCAAGGGTCGTGGGTTCGATCCCCGCCAGCCGCACCAATGAAAACCGCCTGTTTTTTGGTTCTTAACGCCAAGGGGGCGTTACACGGGGCCTGCTAGGCGACGCTATTTCCATTGGCGTGCCATCGGAGTTCCAATAGCGCCAGCCAACCCTTCACCACCCCAGCGCATGGTCATCTGGGCAGGCGCGAATCCGAGCTGATTCCTCAGAAAAAGTTGCCTGGCCCCTGTCAATGTTGACAGGGGTTGCCAACACGGCTCGCTTTTTGGGTATCAGAATTGGCCTGATCGCTGTCACACGATCGGCATCCCCGGAGTGAGCGCCATGTAGTTCGAAGAAGCCGGGATGCCCATAGAGGTCCCGGCTTTTCCCTTTGGGTGACCCGTCCTGAATCTGAGCTGGGCCTCAAGCGGACGCAGCGAAGCAAAGCTGGCGGCGCCTTCCAAAAACAAAAACGCCCACTGAAGAGTGGGCGTTTTGCTGTCAGAGTGAGACTGACATGTTGGTTGCGCGAGCAAGATTTGAACTTGCGACCTTTGGGTTATGAGCCCAACGAGCTACCAGGCTGCTCCATCGCGCGTCGATGATGGGAATTATACGCTGCCGTGCTCGCTTATTCGGCTGTAGGGGCTTCTGTTTCGGTGGTGGGCTCGGGCCTGTCCACCAGTTCGACCAGCGCCATCGGCGCGTTGTCGCCGACGCGGAAGCCCATCTTCAGGATGCGGGTGTAGCCGCCCGGGCGCGCCTTGTAGCGCGGGCCCAGTTCGCCGAACAGCTTGGTCACGATGTCGCGGTCGCGCAGGCGGTCGAAGGCCAGGCGCTTGTTGGCAACCGTGGGCTCCTTGGCGAGCGTGATCATGGGTTCGACGACGCGGCGCAGTTCCTTGGCCTTGGGGACCGTGGTCTTGATGACCTCGTGCTCGAGCAGCGAGTTCATCATGTTGCGCAGCATGGCGAGGCGGTGCTCGCTCGTGCGGTTGAGTTTACGAAGGCCGTGGCCGTGACGCATGGTGCTTTCCTTTCCTTATATACACGCAGCCGGATCAGGTACTGCGCGGTGCAGTGACCAGCGCTTGAGCTGCCTTGATTAACGCTTATCCAGACCGGCGGGGGGCCAGCTCTCGAGCTTCATGCCCAGCGTGAGGCCACGCGAGGCAAGAACTTCCTTGATTTCGTTGAGCGACTTGCGACCCAGGTTGGGGGTCTTGAGCAGCTCGTTTTCGGTGCGCTGGATCAGGTCACCGATGTAGTAGATGTTTTCGGCCTTCAGGCAGTTGGCCGAGCGAACCGTGAGCTCGAGCTCGTCCACCGGACGCAGCAGGATCGGGTCGAACTGCTGCGAGCTGCGCTGAACCGGTGCATCGAAGGCGGCCAGTTCGCTGCCTTCGAGCTGGGCGAACACAGCCAGCTGCTCGACCAGGATCTTGGCCGAAGCACGCACGGCATCTTCAGCCGTGATCGCGCCGTTGGTCTCGATCTCGACGACCAGCTTGTCCAGGTCGGTGCGCTGCTCGACGCGAGCGCTTTCGACGGTGTAGCTCACGCGCTTGACGGGCGAGAACGAAGCGTCCAGAACGATCCGGCCGATCGACTTGGTCGGCTCGTCGGCATAGCGGCGCATCGTGCCGGGCACATAGCCACGGCCCTTCTCGACCTTGATCTGCATGTCGATCTTGCCGCCTTGCGACAGGTGGGCGATGACATGGTCGGGGTTGATGATCTCGACGTCGTGCGGCGTCTGGATGTCGGCGGCCGTGACGACGCCTTCGCCGTCCTTGCGCAGGCTCAGCGTGACTTCATCGCGGTTGTGGAGCTTGAACACCACGCCCTTGAGGTTCAGCAGGATGCTGACAACGTCTTCCTGGACGCCGTCGATCGACGAGTACTCGTGCAGGACACCGGCGATGGTGACTTCGGTCGCCGAATAACCCACCATCGACGACAGCAGCACGCGGCGCAGGGCGTTGCCCAGCGTATGGCCGTAGCCACGCTCGAACGGCTCCAAGGTCACCTTGGCACGGTTGGTGCCAAGCTGTTCCACATTGATGGCTTTGGGTTTCAGCAGGTTCGTTTGCATTCAGGACTTCCTCTCAATACCCCCGGCTCGTTACACCGGTAAGGCTGGTGAAGTGCCCTGCGCGCGGTGCCCCACACGCAGGGAACAAAAAATCTACAAGGACGAGGCCGCCGCAGGCGGCCACGTTATCATCCGTTAACGCGAGTACAACTCGACGATCAGCGCTTCCTTGATGTCGGCGGCGAACTCGTCGCGATCCGGCACCTTCTTGAAAGTACCCTCGGCCTTGTCGGCGTTGACTTCGACCCAGGCGGGCAGGCCGACTTGCTGGGCCAGCTGCAGGGCCTCGACAACGCGGTTCTGCTTCTTCGACTTGTCGCGCACGGCGATCACGTCACCGGTCTTGACCAGGTAAGACGGGATGTTGACCGGGTTGCCGTTCACGGTGATGGCCTTGTGCGACACCAGCTGGCGCGCTTCGGCGCGGGTGGAGCCGAAGCCCATGCGGTACACCACGTTGTCCAGGCGGGACTCGAGGATGAACAGCAGGTTGGCGCCGGTGTTGCCCTTGCGGCGGTCGGCTTCTTCGAAGTAGCGGCGGAACTGGCGCTCCAGGATGCCGTACATGCGCTTGACCTTCTGCTTCTCGCGCAGCTGCAGGCCGAAGTCGGACGTGCGCTGGCCGGAAGTGCGGCCGTGCTGGCCGGGCTTGGAATCGAACTTGGCCTTGTCCGCCAGCGAGCGGCGGGCGCTCTTGAGGAACAGGTCCGTGCCTTCACGGCGGGAGAGTTTGGCCTTGGGGCCTAGGTAACGTGCCACTTTGCTTCCTTTTTCACCTCTGCCGCAGCCATTTGCTGCGGGAGCCGGCGACCCTTGGGCTGCCGGCGGTGGGCTTGATTAATAAAACTTTGATCCGCCGCCCTTCTCGATCGCTTGACGCTTAGATACGACGACGCTTCTGCGGGCGGCAGCCGTTGTGGGGAACCGGCGTCACGTCGGCAATCGACGTGATGCGGATGCCCAGCGCGGCCAGCGCACGGACGGACGACTCGCGACCCGGGCCGGGGCCCTTGATCTCGACGTCGAGGTTCTTGATGCCTTGCTCGATCGCGGCGCGGCCGGCGACTTCCGAAGCAACCTGGGCTGCGAAGGGCGTCGACTTGCGCGAACCCTTGAAACCCTGGCCGCCCGAGGACGCCCACGACAGGGCATTGCCCTGGCGGTCGGTGATCGTGATGATCGTGTTGTTGAAGGACGCGTGCACGTGGCAGACGCCGTCGGACACATTCTTGCGAACCTTCTTGCGCACGCGCTGCGCTGCGGTATTGGCGGGAGCTTTTGCCATGACTTATCTCTTTCCCGATTATTTCTTGAGGGCCTGAGCGGCCTTGCGCGGACCCTTGCGGGTGCGGGCGTTGGTACGCGTGCGTTGGCCGCGCATCGGCAGACCGCGGCGGTGGCGGAATCCACGGTAGCAACCGATGTCCATCAAACGCTTGATGTTCATGGTCGTTTCGCGGCGCAGGTCGCCCTCGATGGTGAACTGGGCGATCTGATCGCGGATTTTTTCCAGGTCACCGTCGGTCAGGTCCTTGACCTTCTTGGCGTACGGAATGCCCGTGGCTTCGCAAATCTTGCGAGCGCGAGTGCGGCCAATGCCGAAGATAGCCGTCAGGCCAATTTCGGCGTGCTGATGCGGCGGAATGTTGATGCCAGCGATACGTGCCATGTTCGTCCTCTAAAACTCTGTGCTCAGCCTTGGCGCTGCTTGTGACGCGGATCGGTACAGATCACGCGAACAACGCCCTTGCGGCGGATGATCTTGCAGTTGCGGCAAATTTTCTTGACCGAAGCCGAAACTCTCATATTCGTTCTCCTAAACTTTCTGCAACCTGGCAATCTACTTTGGCCCGAAACACAATGCGTGCCCGCGACAAGTCGTAGGGCGTCAACTCAACGGTGACCTTGTCACCTGGGAGGATGCGGATGTAGTGCATCCGCATCTTTCCCGAAATATGTCCGAGCACCACGTGCCCGTTTTCCAGCTTCACGCGAAACGTCGCGTTCGGCAGGTTCTCCACCACCTCACCCTGCATCTGGATGACATCGTCTTTCGACATCGTTTCAACCGCCGAGCGAGGTCTTGAAATTGGCCTTCTTCAACAGCGATTCGTATTGCTGAGACATCAAATAGTTCTGCACCTGGGCCATGAAGTCCATCGTGACCACCACGATGATCAACAGCGACGTGCCGCCGAAATAGAACGGCACGTTGTATTTCAGGATCAGGAACTCCGGCAGCAGGCAGACGAAGGTGATGTACACCGCGCCGGCCAGCGTCAGGCGAACCAGGATCTTGTCGATATAGCGCGCGGTCTGCTCACCCGGGCGAATACCCGGGATGAAGGCGCCGCTCT
Source organism: uncultured beta proteobacterium (assembly GCA_963722025.1). Lineage (GTDB taxonomy): Bacteria > Pseudomonadota > Gammaproteobacteria > Burkholderiales > Burkholderiaceae_C > Ramlibacter. Next base: position 252,279 of record CAVRNE010000056.1, on the reverse strand, counting down.
TCTTCAGGTTGTCCGCGGTCTCACGGCTGTTGAATACCAGGGCCGTGTAGAAGAAACAGAAGAACACGATGGCGCTGGCGTACAGCATCACGTAGATGGGCTGCCCCGGCGACAAGGTGCCGGCGATATCCTTGAGCCAGCGCATCGAGTCGCCGGTAGCGAACCAGCTCACCACGGTTGCGGGCAGCAGGATGATCGACGAGGCGAAGATCGGCGGGATCACGCCGGCCATGTTCATCTTCAGCGGAAGGTGGGACGACTGGCCGCCGTAGACCTTGTTGCCGACCTGACGGCGGGCATAGTTCACCAGGATCTTGCGCTGGCCGCGCTCCACGAACACCACGAAGTAGGTCACCAGCGCCACGACGGCGACGATGACCACGGCGATGATGATGCTCATGGCGCCGGTGCGAACCAGTTCCAGCAATCCGCCGATCGCACTGGGAAGCCCGGCCGCGATGCCGGCGAAAATCAGGATCGAGATGCCGTTGCCCAGACCGCGCTCGGTGATCTGCTCACCCAGCCACATCAGGAACATGGTGCCGGCCGTCAGGCTCACCACCGCGGTCACCCGGAATCCGAAACCAGGACTCATCACCAGACCAGCGGAGCCTTCCAGCGCCATGGCGATGCCCAGCGACTGGAAGATTGCCAGGCCGAGCGTGCCGTAGCGCGTGTATTGCGTGATCTTGCGGCGGCCGGCTTCGCCCTCTTTCTTCAGCTGCTCGAACGTCGGCACGACGTAGGTCAGCAGCTGCATGATGATCGAGGCCGAGATGTACGGCATGATGCCCAGCGCGAACACGGTGAAGCGCGACAGGGCGCCGCCCGAGAACATGTTGAACAGGCTCAGGATGCCGCCCTGCTGGCCCTTGAACAGCTGCGCGAGCTGGTCGGGGTTGATGCCGGGCACGGGAATGTGCGCGCCGACGCGGTAGACCACCAACGCGAGCAGCAAGAAGACAAGCCGGCGACGCAGGTCGCCGTACTTGCCGGTCTTCGCGATTTGTGCAGCGCTAGTTGCCACTCAGTGATTCCTTGGCTTGGTTCAAATCAGTTAACGCTGCCGCCGGCCGCCTCGATGGCAGCCTTGGCGCCGGCGGTTGCGCCGATGCCGTTGAGCTTGACAGCCTTCTTGAGCTCGCCCGACTTGATGACCTTGACCACCTTGATCATTTCACCGATCAGGCCGGCTTGCTTGAGGGTCAGCATGTCCACGTCAGCCACATTCGACGAAGACACGAGGCGCTCCAGGGCAGCCAGGCTGACTTCCGCGTTGAACTTGGCCGACTGCGACTTGAAGCCGCGCTTGGGCAGGCGACGCTGCAGCGGCATCTGGCCGCCTTCGAAGCCGACCTTGTGGTAGCCGCCGGCGCGGGACTTCTGGCCCTTGTGGCCACGGCCGGCCGTCTTGCCCAGGCCGGAGCCAATGCCACGACCGACACGGCGCTTGTAATGCTTGGCGCCATCGGCCGGCTTGATGTTATTGAGTTCCATCTCGAACCTTACTCAGTAAGGACCTTGACCAGGTAATCGATCTTGTTGATCATGCCGCGCACTGCGGGCGTGTCCTGCAGTTCGCTGACGCTGTTCAGCTTGCGCAGGCCCAGGCCGCGCACCGTGGCACGATGCGATTCCTTGGTGCCGATCGGGCTGCGGACCAGCTGGACCTTGACGGTTTTCTGTTGGGTTGCCATGTGGGTTACTCCGGTCAGGCCGTGAAGAGCTCTTCGACGGACTTGCCGCGCTTGGCCGCCACGGCCGCGGGGGTCGTGGAGTTGCGCAGCGCGTCGAACGTGGCGCGGACCATGTTGTAGGGGTTGGTCGAACCGTGGCTCTTGGCCACGATGTCGGTGATGCCCATCACTTCGAACACGGCGCGCATCGGGCCGCCGGCGATGATGCCGGTACCGCGGGGCGCCGGCGACATCATCACGCGGGCCGCGCCCTACTGGCCGAACACGTTGTGGTGGATGCGTGCCGTTCTTGAGCGACACCTTGGTCATGTTGCGGCGGGCTTCTTCCATCGCCTTTTGCACGGCGGCGGGCACTTCCTTGGACTTGCCCTTGCCCATGCCGACCTTGCCGTCGCCGTCGCCGACCACGGTGAGCGCTGCGAAGCCGAGAATACGGCCGCCCTTCACCACCTTGGTCACGCGGTTGACCGCGATCATCTTCTCGCGCATCCCGTCTTCGGGACCGTCACCTTGGGTTTTTGCCTGAACTCTTGCCATGATGTGTTTCCGTGTCCGTTAGAACTGCAGGCCGGCTTCACGCGCGGCATCGGCCAGCGCCTTGACGCGGCCGTGGTACGCAAAACCTGCGCGGTCGAATGCCACCTTCTCGACACCGGCGGCCTTGGCCTTCTCGGCGATCAGCTTGCCGACTTGCTGGGCAGCGGCGGTGTTGCCGCCCTTGCCCGAGCCGCCGAGCGACTTGCGCAGATCGGCCTGGGCCGTCGAAGCCGTGGCCAGCACCTTGCTGCCGTCGCCGGAAATCACGGTGGCGTAGATGTGCAGGTTGGTGCGGTTCACGGTCAGGCGTGCGACGCCTTGCGTCGCGATCCTGATGCGGGTCTGGCGCGAACGGCGCAGACGTTGCTCTTTTTTGGTCAACATGATTGCGCCCCTTACTTCTTCTTGGTCTCTTTGATCGTGATCTTCTCGTCCGCGTAGCGGATGCCCTTGCCCTTGTAGGGCTCGGGCGGACGGATCGCACGAATCTCAGCGGCCACCTGGCCCACGCGCTGGCGGTCGGCACCCTTGATCACGATTTCCGTGGGAGTAGGGGTGGCGACGGTGATGCCCGCGGGCATGTCCTTGTTGACGGGGTGCGAGTAGCCCACCGTCAGGTTCAGCTTGGCGCCCTGGGCCTGGGCCTTGTAGCCCACACCGATCAGGGAGAGCTTCTTCTCGAAGCCCTTGGTCACGCCCACCACCATGTTGTTCACCAGCTGGCGCATGGTGCCGCTCATGGCATTGGCTTCGCGTGAATCGTTGGCGGGCACGAAGCTCAGCTTGCCGCCTTCATTGGTCGCCTTGACCAACGCATTCAGGGCCAGCGACAGGTTGCCGCCCGTGCCCTTCACGTTGATCTGGTCTTCCTTGATCGACACATCCACGCCTTGCGGGATGGCGACCGGCATTTTTCCGACTCGGGACATTTTTTAGTTCCTTCCCTTAGGCGACGTAGCAGAGCACTTCGCCGCCGATACCGGTAGCGCGGGCCTTGCGGTCGGTCATCACGCCCTGGGGCGTCGTGACGATCGCCACGCCCAGGCCGTTCTGGACCTGGGGAATGGCGCCTGCACCCTTGTACACGCGCAGGCCGGGACGGCTCACGCGCTCGATGCGCTCGATCACCGGACGGCCGGCGTAGTACTTCAGGGCGATTTCAAGTTCGCTCTTGCCGGCTTCGGTCTTGACCTGGAAGCCGTCGATGTAGCCCTCGTCCTTCAGGACCTGGGCAATGGCCACCTTCACCTTGGAAGACGGAACCGACACCGTGGGCTTGGCCACCATCTGCGCGTTGCGGATGCGGGTCAGCAGGTCGGCAATGGGATCACTCATGCTCATTTAAATCTCTCCTGCCTTACCAGCTGGCCTTGATGATGCCCGGGATATCGCCCGTGAAGGCCATTTCGCGGATCTTGGCGCGTGCCAGGCCGAACTGGCGGAAGGTTCCGCGCGGACGGCCGGTGATCTCGCAGCGGTTGCGCTGGCGAGTCGGGTTCGCGTTGCGGGGGAGCTTCTGCAGTGCCATACGGGCGGCCGCGCGCTCTTCCTCGCTCTTCTTGAAGTCGTTGGCGGTTGCCTTCAGCTCCGCGTGCTTCGCCGCGTACTTGGCGACCAGTTTGTCACGCTTGAGCTCGCGTTGGATCAAAGCCATTTTTGCCACTGGGAACCTCAGTTCTTGAAGGGGAAACGGAAGCCCGCGAGCAGTGCCTTGCACTCTTCGTCGGTCTTGGCCGTGGTCGTGATGCTGATATTGAGACCACGCAGGGCGTCAACCTTGTCGTACTCGATCTCGGGGAAAATGATCTGCTCTTTCACGCCGACGTTGTAGTTGCCGCGGCCGTCGAAAGCGCGGCCGGAAATGCCGCGGAAGTCGCGCACTCGCGGCAGGGCCACGGTGACGAAACGGTCCAGGAACTCATACATGCGCACGCCGCGCAGCGTGACCATCGTGCCGATGGCCTGGCCTTCGCGGATCTTGAAACCGGCGATGGCCTTCTTGGCCTTGGTCACGACCGGCTTCTGGCCGGAGATCTTGGTCAGGTCGCGCCACGGCGTTGTCCATGACCTTCTTGTCGGCCACGGCCTCCGAGACACCCATGTTCAGGGTGATCTTGGTCAGGCGCGGGACTTGCATCGGCGACTTGTAGCCGAACTTGGCCATCAGTTCCGGGGCCACTTTTTCGCGATAGTGTTGTTGCAGTCGTGCCATGGTCATGCCGCCTTGATTTCTTCGCCGCTGGACTTGAAGACGCGAACGCGCTTGTCGCCTTCGGTCTTGATGCCCACGCGGTCAGCCTTGCCCGTGGCGGCATTGAAGATCGCCACGTTGGACTGGTGGATCGGCATGGACTTCTCCACGATGCCGCCGGTCGAACCCTTGAGGGGGTTCGGCTTGGTGTGCTTCTTCACCAGGTTGATGCCTTCGACGACCAGATGATCGTCGTCCTTGCGCAGCACAACCTTGCCGCGCTTGCCCTTGTCACGGCCCGCGAGCACGATGACTTCGTCGCCTTTGCGAATCTTGTTCATGAACGCGTCCTCTCTACAGAACTTCGGGAGCCAGAGACACGATCTTCATGAACTTCTCGGTACGCAATTCGCGCGTGACCGGGCCGAAGATGCGGGTGCCGATGGGCTCCAGCTTGTTGTTGAGCAGCACGGCGGCATTGCCGTCGAACTTGACCAGTGAGCCATCGGAGCGGCGGATGCCCTTGGCGGTGCGAACCACCACTGCGCTGTAGACCTCGCCTTTTTTGACGCGGCCACGCGGAGCGGCTTCCTTGATGCTCACCTTGATGATGTCGCCTACGCTTGCGTAGCGACGCTTGGAACCGCCGAGAACCTTGATGCAAAGAACGGACTTCGCACCAGTGTTGTCGGCGACTTCGAGCCGGGATTCTGTCTGGATCATTTCAAATATTCCCAACTTGTATCCGGCCACCAGGGCTGGATCAGTCTTGGGCCCGTCGTCGGCGCCGTGAACCACTCACGGCGATTTCGCATTGGGCAGATATGCACCTTTTAAAGCGCAGCCCGCGATTATGACAAAACCGCGGCTGGGCTGTCAACTGCCCTTGCTTGAGTTCGTCGGCAGCCGACCAGCTGCGAACCAGTTGCCGCTGATCATCCATTAGTTCTCTACGTGAGGCGATAAGCCGCCCCCGGAGATAGACTTGCGCCATGACAGACAGCCCCGACAACTCCTTGCGCAAACCATCGCCTTCATCGGCGGTGGCAACATGGCCAGCGCCATCATCGGCGGGCTGATCCGCCAAGGCTTGCCCGCCGCCCAGATCGAGGTGGTGGAGCCGTTCGCGCAGGCGCGCGACAAGCTCAAGGCCCAGTTCGGCCTGGTGCCGCAGGAGCAGGCAGGCCCGGCCCTGGCGCGCGCCGCACTGGTAGTGTGGGCGGTCAAGCCCCAGACCTTCAAGGAAGCCGCGGCCCAGACCCGCCCGCACACGGGCAAGGCCTTGCACCTGAGCGTGGCCGCGGGCATCCGATCGGACAGCATTGCGCAGTGGCTGGGGACGCAACGCATCGTGCGGTCCATGCCCAACACTCCGGCGCTGGTAGGCAAGGGCATGACGGCCCTCTATGCGAGGCCCGGCGTTTCGCAGCAGGACAAGGCGCGAGTGGAACAGGTCATTGCCACGACCGGCGAGTCGCTTTGGGTGGATCAAGAGGCCCACCTCGACGCGGTGACGGCCTTGTCCGGCTCGGGCCCGGCCTATGTGTTCTTCTTTCTGGAAGCGATGACGCAGGCCGGCATCGAGATGGGCCTTTCGCGCGAGCAGGCCTACAAATTGTCGGTCGCCACTTTCGCCGGCGCATCCGAACTGGCGCGGGCTTCGGATGATCCGCCCGAGGTGCTGCGCCAGCGCGTCACGTCCAAAGGGGGCACGACACACGCGGCGATTACCTCCATGGAAGGGGATCAGGTCCAGGCGCTGTTCATCAAGGCCCTGCACGCCGCGCGCCTGCGAGCCAACGAGCTCGGCAACGAGTTCGGCAGTCAGGCGCCTGAGCAGCTCGCATCCCCTCAGCGCGTAGCCGGCCACGACGCCGGCAAACAGCGTGAACCCCAGCCAGTGGTTCAGGCGGAAAGCCTTGAAGCAGCCCTCGCGTTCGCGGCCGCGAATCAGCTTGTAGTGCCACGCCGCCTGCGCCGCGGCCGCGGCAGTTGAAATCACGATCGCGGCCAAGGGAATCCGACCGGCGAGCGCCGCCGCCCAGATCAGCAGGTAGCTCGCGTAGCAAACCATGATCACGGGCACGTCGGCGCGGCCCAGCGTGATGGCCGAGGTCTTCATTCCGATCTTCATGTCATCGTCACGGTCGACCATGGCGTATTCGGTATCGTAGGCCAGGACCCAGAAGAGGTTGCCCAGAAGCAGCACCCAAGCCAGCAGCGGCACGCGCGACTGAACGGCGGCGAAGGCCATCGGAATGCCGAAGCTGAAGGCGACGCCCAGCACTGCCTGCGGCATCGATACGAAGCGCTTGGCGTAGGGGTAGGCGATAGCAATCGCCAAGGCAGCGAACGACCAGGCAATCGCTGCCGTGTTGGTCGTCAGCACCAGCGCGAACGCGGCCAGGGCCAGCACGGCGCCCAGCAGCAGCGCCTCTTTCACCGAGACCGCGCCGCGAGTGACCGGCCGCTGTGCCGTCCGTTTGACGTGCCGGTCGAACTCACGATCGGCGACGTCGTTGACGCAGCAGCCCGCGCTGCGCATCAGGATCGTGCCCAGCGTGAACACCGCCAACAAATGCCACCCCGGAAAACCATGCGCCGCAATCCACAAGGCGCTGAGCGTGGGCCAGAGCAGCAGCAGCCAGCCGGCCGGGCGGTTCCAGCGGATCAGGTCGAGATAGAGCGCCAGCTTGTCGCGAAACATCAGGGATCAAAGGCCGAGCTGTCGCAGATCCAGCTTGCCATCGCGCACCGGCGGGCACCAGAAATACGACCCGGTGACCGGCTTGGAAATGCGGAACATCGCGTCCAGGATGTCGTCCTCATACCCGGCCATGCGGCGCATCTGCACGTCGAACGCGTCATGCGATTTGCCAAAGGCGACGAACATCAGCCCCGCCTGCGTGCTCATCAGCCAGGGCATGGAGCGGCGCAGCATGAAGGCCGGCGGGTCGAAGCTCTCCTGAGCCGTCCTTTTCACGTGCGCCCAGGTCGGCGAATCCTCGATCTCCTCGTTGTCGCTGCGGCGGCGGCCGAAATGATGGTCCTGGTCCTCGCTGGCCAGCGCTTCGAACGCGTCGAAATCGTGCACCCATTGCTGCACGGCCACGTAGCTCGATCCGTCCATGCCTGCGCCCTGCCCGCGGACCAGGGCCGCCTCGATGGCGGCCTCGCCGCTGGGATTTTCCGTACCGTCCTCGTAGCCGGTCAGGTCCTTGCCGTGGCCGCTTTCGCCCAGGGCATGCCGGAAGGCATCGATGACATGGCGCAGGCGAAACGCGGGCGCCAGTGTCTTTTCAAGGCGGCGTGTGAGATGCAGCAGGTCGCCACGGTCTTCACCCCGCAGCCAGCACCACAGCGGGACCGGGGTAGATGGCACGTGAGCGCCGTGGCCCGACAGTTCGGGAAATTCGCGCAGGCCGGGCACCGTGGCGCCCAGCGCGCCGACCAGCGACGGGCCGATGCCCACGACCACATCCTCGCCATTGGCGACCGCCGCCAAACGCCTGAGGGCTTCGGCCAGGCCTTCGCGGCCGGCGCCATCGGCCGGGTGGAACAAGACATAACGTGCCACCACGGGCACGGGCTGGAGAATTCCGGGTTGGGCGATGCTCATGCCCTCCATGAGCTGATTCGGCACCTCAGGACAGCCGCTTCACACCCGGCAGCTCGCAGGCATAGATCGAATTGCGCAGCGCGGCAATGGCTTCATAGCGGGTGAAGCTGCGGCGCCATGCCAGCACCACGCGGCGCATGGGCGGGTCGCCGTCGAAGGGAATGTATTTGACGAAGGCGTGGTCTTCCTTGCGGCGCCTGGGCCTTGCTTCCAGCGCCTCCTTGGGCACCGAAAGCCGCGGCACCAGCGTGACGCCCATGCCCGCGGCGACCATGTGCTTGATCGTCTCCAGCGAGGAGCCTTCGAAGGTCTTGCGGATTCCTTCGGCGTCGCTGGAGAAACGCGCGAACTCGGGGCACACCTCCAGCACGTGATCGCGAAAGCAGTGGCCCGTACCCAGCAGCAGCATGGTTTCGCTTTTCAGCTCCTCGGAGGTGATCGTGGTCTTGGCGCGCCAGCGGATGCGTGCTCGGAACGGCCGCCATGAACGGCTCGTCGTAGAGCTGGCGCCACGGCCAGCCCGGTGTCCGGGAAAGGCTCGGCCATGATCGCGCAGTCGATCTCGCCGGTGCGCAGCATCTCCAGCAGCTTCACCGTGAAGTTCTCCTGCAGCATCAGCGGCATCTGCGGCGTGCGCGAAATGGACTGGCGCACCAGGTCGGGCAGCAGGTAGGGGCCGATGGTGTAGATCACCCCCAGCTTGAGCGGGCCGGCCATCGGATCCTTGCCGCGCTTGGCGATCTCCTTGATGCTGGCGGCCTGCTCCAGCACGCTCTGGGCCTGGCGCACGATGTCTTCGCCCAGCGGCGTCACCGTCACTTCGTTGGCGCTGCGCTCGAACAGCTTGACCTCCAGCTCGTCCTCGAGCTTCTTGATCGCCACCGACAGCGTCGGCTGCGAGACGAAGCAGGCTTCGGCGGCCTTGCCGAAATGCTTCTCGCGCGCGACGGCGACGATGTATTTGAGTTCTGTGAGGGTCATAGCTTGGTCAATTATGCGCCGCTGCGACTTCAAGCCTTGAGGTATTCCGATTTTCCACCCAACCAGCGCGCAATGTGCTTCTCGGCCAATTCCTTATGGCGGTCCAGCATCATGGGCGCGAGCTGCCGGGCCCATTCCAGCAGCTGGGCATCGGTGGCCAGGTCGGCGAATCGCAGCAGCGGCGCGCCGGACTGGCGGGCGCCGAGGAACTCCCCAGGGCCGCGAATTTCCAGGTCGCGGCGGGCGATCTCGAAGCCGTCGGCCGTCTCGGCCATGGCCTTGAGCCGGGCACGGGCCGTCTCGCCCAGGCGGCCGGCCTCTCCGGCCGAGTAGAGCAGCACGCAGGCCGAGGCGGCGGCCCCGCGCCCCACGCGGCCGCGCAGCTGGTGCAGCTGCGACAGCCCGAAACGCTCGGCATGCTCGATCACCATCAGCGAGGCATTCGGCACGTCGACCCCCACCTCGATCACCGTGGTGGACACCAGCACGCCCATCTGCCCGCCGGTGAACAGTGACATCACGGCCTTCTTCTCGGGCGGGGGCATGCGCGAATGCAGCAGGCCGACCATGACGCCCGGCAGGGCGGCGCTGAGTGCCTCGTGGGTCGCCGTGGCGTTGGTCAGGTCCAGCGCCTCGCTTTCCTCGATCAGCGGGCAGACCCAGTAGACCTGGCGCCCCTGCGCCACCTGGGCTCGGATGCGTTCGATCACCTCGTCGCGCCGGCTGTCCGCAACCAGCTTGGTGACGACGGGCGTTCGGCCAGGCGGCAGCTCGTCGATGGTGGAAACGTCCAGGTCCGCGTAGTAGCTCATCGCCAGCGTGCGCGGGATCGGCGTGGCGCGACATCATCAGCAGATGAGGTTCCTGCCCGGCCTCCTGCATCTTTGCCGCGCAGCGCCAGCCGCTGGGCGACGCCGAAACGGTGCTGCTCGTCGATGATGGCCAGGCCCAGATTCCTGAACTGCACCTGCTCCTGAGATCACGGCGTGCGTGCCGACCACCAGCGCTGCCTCGCCGCTGGCGACCAGCGGCGAGCATCTCGGCGCGTTCCTTCTTTTTCTGGCTGCCGGTCAGCCAGGCCACCCGCAGGCCCCTGGGCGCGAACAGCGGTTCGAGCCAGCCGATCAGCTTGCGGAAATGCTGCTCCGCCAGGATCTCGGTGGGCGCCATCAGCGCGCACTGCCAGCCGGCGTCGATGGCGATGGCCGCCGCGAGCGCCGCCACCACGGTCTTGCCCGAGCCGACGTCGCCCTGCAGCAGCCGGTGCATGGGAATATGGCGCGCCAGGTCGCGGGCGATCTCCTCGCCCACGCGCTGCTGGGCCGCCGTCAGCTGCGAATGGCAACGCCGCCAGCAACTGCTCGTGCAGGCCTTGCGGCCTGGCCGCGAGGGCGGGCGAGCGCAGGGCCGCGCGTTCGCGTTTGCCTTGCAGCTGCGAGAGCTGCTGCGCCAGCAATTCTTCCGCCTTCAGCCGCTGCCAGGCCGGGTGGCTGCGATCTTCCAGCGTGGCCATCGCCACATCAGGCGCGGGGTGGTGCAGGAACGTCGAGCGCTTCGCGCAAGCCCCACACCAGGGGCCTGAGCGTTTCGGTGACGCCTGGAGGGAAGGTGTCGGACAGGTCGGCCCGTGCCAGCCCGCTCAGCACCGCCTTGCGCAGATAGGCCTGCGGCAGGCTGGCCGAACGTGGGATACACCGGCGTCAGCGCCGCGGCCAGCTCGCCTCCCGCCGGCTTGAAGGAGGGATGGATCATCTGCCAGCCGAGAAAGCCGCCCTTGAGCTCGCCGCGCAGGCGCACCCGGGCGCCCACGGCCAGCGCCTTTTGCTGCGAAGGATAGAAGCTGAAGAAGCGCAGCACGCAGGTGTCGCTGCCGTCATCGACCGTCACCAGCAGCTGCCGGCGCGGGCGATAGGCGATCTCGCTAGCCGTCACCGTCGCTTCGATCTGCGCCATGTCGCCTTCGCGGGCGTCGCGCAGCTTGACGATGCGGGTTTCGTCCTCGTAGCGCAGCGGCAGGTGCAGGGCCAGATCGATGTCCCGCGCCAGACCCAGCTTGATCAGCGCGCGCTGCACCGGGCTCAGGCCGCGATGCGGCGTCCGCCTCCAGGGGACAGAACCTTGGGCGGCCCGGTGGTTTCCGCGGCGCGGACAGCGACTTGTTGTCGGGCATGGGACAATTCTGCCTTCTCTCCACTTGGCACGGGCCTGTCACGCCCTCAAGCATGCGCACTTTCACCTGTCGGCGACTTCGATTTCGCCCTTCCCCCCGAGCTGATCGCCCAACATCCCGCCGCCGAACGCAGCGCATCGCGCCTGCTCGATGGCACGGCAACGCCGCCGGTGGACCGCATCTTTCGCGAGCTGCCGGCCCTGCTCGAACCCGGCGACCTGCTGGTGTTCAACGACACGCAGGTGGTCAAGGCGCGCCTGTTCGGCGAAAAGCCCACCGGCGGCAAGCTGGAGCTGCTGATCGAACGCGTGCTGCAGGATCGCGAAGTGGTCGCCCACATGAAAGTAAGCAAGAAGCCGCCCGTGGGCACCGAGCTGGCCATGCACGGCGGCTTCACCGCTACCTTGCAGGGCCGCTGGCCCGAGGAGGACGGGCCGCTGTTTCGCTTCACCCTCAGCGACGACCCGTATGCCCTGATGGAACACCACGGACATGTGCCGCTGCCGCCCTATATCGAGCACGGCGACACCGCAGAGGACGTGCGGCGCTACCAGACCGTCTTTGCCAGGAACCCGGGCGCCGTGGCCGCGCCGACGGCGGCCCTGCATTTCGACGAAGCGCTGCTGGCCCAGCTCGATGCGCGCGGCATCCACCGCGCCAGCGTCACGCTGCACGTCGGCGCCGGCACGTTCCAGCCCGTGAAGACCGAGAATCTCGCCGAACACAGGATGCACAGCGAATGGTATGAGGTGCCAACGGCGACGCAGCAGGCCATCGCGCAGGCTCGCGAGCGCGGCGGCCGCGTGGTCGCCGTGGGCACGACGACGGTCCGCACGCTTGAATCCTGGGCCTCGAGCGGCCAGGCCGGGGGCGACACCAGCATCTTCATCACGCCCGGCTTCGAGTTCCGCGTGGTCGACCGCTTGATCACCAATTTCCACCTGCCCCGCTCCACGCTGTTGATGCTGGTGAGCGCCTTTGCCGGATACGATCCCATCATGAGCCTGTATCGCCACGCCATCGAGTCGCGCTATCGCTTCTTCAGTTATGGCGATGCGATGCTCCTCGACAGAACCCATGCTTGATTTCAAACTGCTCAAAACCGACGGCCATGCGCGCCGCGGCCGCCTGACCCTCAATCACGGTGTGGTCGAGACGCCCATCTTCATGCCCGTGGGGACCTATGGCACGGTGAAGGGCGTGACGCCGCAATCGCTCGACGACATGGGCGCCCAGATCATCCTGGGCAACACCTTCCACCTGTGGATGCGGCCGGGCCTGGACGTTGTCAAGCAGTTCGGCGGGCTGCACCGCTTCGAAGCCTGGAACAAACCCATCCTGACCGACTCCGGCGGCTTCCAGGTCTGGAGCCTGGGCGAGATGCGCAAGATCAGCGAGGAAGGCGTGAAGTTCGCCTCCCCGGTCAACGGCGACAAGCTGTTCCTCACGCCCGAGATCTCGATGCAGATCCAGACGCTGCTGAACAGCGACATCGTGATGCAGTTCGACGAGTGCACGCCCTACGACACCAAGGGGCACATCACCACGGAGGCCGAGGCGCGCTTTTCCATGGAGTTGAGCCGGCGCTGGGCGCTGCGTTGCAAGGCCGAGTTCGCGCGGCTGGAAAATCCCAACGCCTTGTTCGGCATCGTGCAAGGCGGCATGTTCGAGCACCTGCGCCAGGAATCGCTGGACTCCCTGGTCGAGATGGACTTCCCCGGCTATGCCGTGGGCGGCGTCAGCGTGGGCGAGCCCAAGGAAGAGATGCTGCGCATCATGGCGCACACGCCGCACCGGCTGCCGGCCGACAAGCCGCGCTACCTGATGGGCGTGGGCACGCCCGAAGATCTGGTCGAAGGCGTGACCCAGGGCGTGGACATGTTCGACTGCGTGATGCCGACCCGCAACGCGCGCAACGGCCACCTGTTCACGCGCTTCGGCGACCTGAAGCTGCGCAACGCCAGGCATCGCACCGACGAGCGGCCGCTGGATGAAAGCTGCAGCTGCTACACCTGCGCCAATTTTTCCCGCGCCTACCTGCATCACCTGGAGCGCTGCGGCGAGATGCTGGCGCCCATGCTCGCCAGCATCCACAACCTGCACTACTACCTGAACCTGATGCGCGAAATTCGCGAAGCGCTGGACGCCGGCACCTTTGCCGCGTTCGCGCAGCAGTTCAAGCTGGATCGGGCACGCGGGGTCTGAAGCACTACACCGTTGGGACGGCGAGCAGCTGCGCGACCTGATTGCGCAGTCCCTCAGGCTGCACCAGGGCCGGCGGAACCGCCGGGCCAACGTTCAGCCCCACCCGGTTGAACAGCCCTCGCCGGAACGGCCGCACCATCGCCCCGCCCTGTTCGACCCGACTGAAGAACGAGCCCCACAGGTTGATGAGCGCCATCGGGATCACGGGCGCCGGCTCGCGCTCCAGGATCTTCATGATGCCGCCCTTGAACTCCTGCAGCGAACCGTCGTGGGTGATGGAACCCTCCGGGAAGATCGCGAGCAGGTCTCCTTCGCGCAGCACCTTCGCCGCCGCGTCGAAAGCAGCCTCGTACGCCGCGGGATCTTCCTTGCGCGGCGCGATGGGAATGGCCTTGGCCAGCTTGAACACCCAGCCCAGCACCGGGACCTTGAAGATGCGGTGGTCCATGAGGAAGCAGATCGGCCGCGGGCTGGCCGCCATCAGCAGCACGGCATCGACGAAGCTCACGTGGTTGCACACCAGGATCGCGGCGCCCTGGACCGGGATATGGTCGTCGCCCGTGACCTTGAAGCGATAGATAAGGCGCGAGACGATCCAGGCGATGAAGCGCAGCAGGTACTCCGGCACCAGCATGAAGATGTAGGCAGCCACCACCGCGTTGGCCAGGCCCACCAGCAGAAAGATCTCCGGGATGGTCATGCCCAGCTTGAGCAGCAGGCCGGCGATGACCGAGCTGGCGATCATGAACAGCGCGTTCAGGATGTTGTTGGCGGCGATGATGCGGGCCCGGTGCGTTGGCTTGGCGCGCAGCTGGATCAGCGCGTACATGGGCACGCTGTACAGGCCCGCGAACAGGCTCAGCAGGGCCAGGTCGGCCATCACGCGCCAATGCGCGCCCACCGACGTGAACTGGCCCAGCGTCATCGTGGCCGAGGGCGGCAGGCCGCGCGAAGCGAAGTACAGGTCGATCGCAAACACGGTCATGCCGATCGCGCCCAGCGGCACGAGGCCAATTTCCACGTGCCGGCGCGACAGCACTTCGCACAGCAGCGAGCCGATGCCTATGCCCACCGAGAACACCACCAGCAGCAGCGAAGCCACCTGCTCGTTGCCGTGCAGCACCTCCTTGGCGAAGCTGGGGAACTGGCTCAGGAAAACCGCGCCGAAGAACCACATCCAGCTGATGCCCAGGAGCGAGCGGAACACCACCAGGTCGCCATGCGCCAGCTTCAGGTTGCGCCAGGTTTCCGTGAAGGGGTTCCAGTTGATTCGCAAGCCCGGATCGGTCGCCGGCGAATCGGGAATGAAGTGCGCAACGACGCGGCCCAGGACGGCCAGGCCGATGCAAGCGATACCGACCTGGAGCGCACCGACTTCCGGCACCGCGATGAGCAGGCCGCCCGCCACGTTGCCCAGCAGGATGGCCACGAAGGTGCCCATCTCCACCATGCCGTTGCCGCCCGTCAGCTCGCGCTCGTTCAGGTGATGCGGCAGGTAGGCGAACTTCACGGGGCCGAACAGCGTGGAGTGCAATCCCATCAGGAAGGTGCAGCCCAGCAGAACGGGGATGTTGGCGGTGAAGAAGCCCCAGGCCGCCAGCCCCATGATGAAGATCTCCAGGCTCTTGACGAAGACGATCAGCTTGCGCTTGTCGTATTTGTCCGCCAGCTGGCCGCTGGTGGCGGAGAACAGCAGGAACGGGAGGATGAACAATGCGCCGATCACCAGGCCGGCCATCGCCGGCGGCAGCCAGCCGACCTGCAGCTGGTAGGTCACCATCACCGTGAACGCGAACTTGAACAGGTTGTCGTTGGCGGCGCCGGAGAACTGGGTCCAGAAGAAGGGGGCGAAGCGGCGCTGCTTGAGCAGGGCGAACTGGTTGGGATGCGGCTGCGCGTCGACGTGGGGCGCAGCCCCGGCGATAACGGTGTTCGTGTTCAAACGGGACTCCTCCAGGCTATGCCTGCCGGATTCTGCCCTGCTTTGCGCAGGGCCCTCAACGAAGCAAGCACTGGCAGGGCAGCGAGCGCCGCCACCAGGTGCTTGAGCGTATGGCCGGAAACGAGCTGGCCGGTGAGGTCGAAGATCGCGTGATCGTTCATTTCGAGCAGCTTCGCCGCCGCGTAGGCAAGGATCACCCAGCCCAGACGGATGTCCAGCGCGCCGGGCCGGGCCTTCAGCCAAGCCAGCCACACGATCAAGCGCCATCCCGCCGAATTGCAACGCCGCCCAGGGCAATACGTTGCCGGTCGACGACCAGGCCTTGATGGCGACCGGCGACAACAGCAGGACCGTCAAGCCGAGCAGGGCGCCGGCACGCTCGCTCACGCGGCCCGCGGCCGCCAACCCCAGCAGGCCCGCAAATGCGACGCCCATCCCGGCGCGATCGATGGCGAGGCCCGCGTCGTCGGGCTGCCAGTGGTACCAGATCGAGCCGCCAGCCGTCAGCAGCAGGCCGGCGAAGAACAGGACCGCCATGGCCCGTTGCACATTGCTCAAGGCGCGCGGCGGGGCCTCGCCCAGCAACCAGAGCCCCGCCAGGCCCGCGATGGCAAACGGCAGGTTCGACAGTACGTCCATGGCGAAAGGCAGCCCCCACAGGACCCGCTGGTCGGCAAAATCATGGTACCCGGCAGGCTGAGTGATGGCCGGGCCCAGCAGCGCTGCCGCCATCAGGCAAGCACAGGCCAGCAAGAGCAGGATTTCGGGTTTCGAAGGCACCGATCGCATGGCTTCTCCTTAGGTTGCGACGCCGCGAGTTTCAAGCGGCAAGGAGGAAAAGCAGGCGAATTGCGATACATTCGATCATCGATCACCCCAAGGTATCGAATTTCGATACCCGCCTCATGAGCACCACCGCCGACCTCGTCCTGGCCCTGAAGAAAGAACTCAAGTCCGCCCAGATGACCTACGCCGACCTGGCGCGCTCACTCGGGATGGCTGAATCCAGCGTCAAGCGAATGCTGGCCAAGGGTGACATGCCGTTGTCGCGCATCGATGCCATCTGCCGCGCGCTCAAGCTGGATTTCGCCGAACTGGCACGCCGGGTGGCTGATGCGCAGCCCCTGCTGAAGGAGCTGACCCAGGAACAGGAAAAGGCCGTGGTCGCCGACAAGAAGCTTCTGCTGTGCGCCATCTGCGTCCTGAGCCAGTGGACCCTGGAGCAGGTGACCAGCCACTACCGCCTGAGCGAAGCCGAATGCATCAAGTATTTCGCGCAGCTCGATCGCATCGGCATCATCGAGCTGCGCCCGCTCAATCGGTACCGGCTCAAGCTGGCCAAGACCTTCCGCTGGCGCCCGCACGGGGCCGTGATGAACTACTTTCGCGAGCACGCCGTGCTCGACTATTTTTCCGGCGGCTTCGACGGCTCCGGCGAAGGCGTGCTGCTGGTGCACGGCTCGATCAGCCGGGGCCTGGCGCCGTCGTTCCTGGAGCGGATGCAGCGGGTGGCGCAGGACTTCGTCCAGCAGCATCAAGCCGACCAGAAACTGGCGGAGAAGGATCGCGAAGGCTATACGCTGCTGCTGGCCCTGCGCAGCTGGGAATTCGCCGCGTTCACGGCACTGCGGCGCTGAGCGCGGCTGCGGCTTGCAGCAGCCCTCAGGTATCTACCCGCAAGAAACGTAAATCGCCTCCGAATCCGATCGGCGCGCCGAGCACCAGCGCCGAGTAGGCGCGGCGCCACTTTCGGGGCAATCACCCCGACGCCTTCACCGAGCCGCTCTCCAGTTTCGACATGAGCTTGGTAACAGGTTAGGCCAAAGAGCTACATCCTCGATGGATCAGAAATCCACTGGCCGTTCCTCACCGATCAGCACCACTGAAGTCTGTGGCGCTCGTGAGGCCAACAAGGATGTTCCGCGCTACAGCGGGCCTCGCTCACGTCTTCTCATCTGCTTACGCAGCTCACCCTTGGAGATTTAAACAGACATGCGAACGATTCGAACGACACCCCACATCGCCTCGGCCTTGATGCTGAGCTTGCTGCTCGGCGCCTGCGGCGGCGGCGGTGGCAATGGCGCCCCGGGCGCCGAAGGTGCTCCCGGCCCGTAGGTGCCCCGGGCGCCGTAGGTGCCCCGGGTGCCGTAGGTGCATCCGGCCCGGCCGGTGCGCCGGACGGCGACGGTACGCCGGGCGGCAAAGGCGAGCAAGGCAACTCGCTGAAATTGGTCATCACCAAGGACACCGACGTGTTGGTGACCGCTGAACCCGATACCAGCTACGTCGTCACCAACAATAAGGCTGAGGTGGTGGTGACCTTGCCGGCCGAGGCGCAACCGGGCCAGGTGGTGCGAGTCGAAGGCTTCGGCTTGGGTGGCTGGAAGATCGCCCAGAACGAGAAGCAGACCGTGAAGCTGGGCGTGATGCCCGGGGAGACCTGGACTGCGCAGGCGACAGATCGCACTCGAAGATGGCAAGCCGTGGCCACCTCGGCCGATGGTAGCAGGCTGGTTGCGGGGCAGTGGGACGGCGACGCTCTACACCTCCCTCGATGGCGGCGTCACATGGCGCAACCACAACCGCGGCTCGGGAGATCGGCTCACTGGGTTTCGGTGGCCTCCTCGGCCGACGGTCGGAAGCTGGTGGCGGCGTCAAGCATCGAAATCCACACCTCAGAAGATGGCGGTGACCACTGGCAACGGGTGGAGGGCAGCAAGGAGGATGGAGAATCGACGCTGGACTTCTCTGGCATCCTCGAGCGACGGCGAAACCCTGGTGGCGTCATCAATGAGTGAAACGGTTAAGGTCAGAGCAGGCCCGGTGAGATCCTCATCTCGACCAACGGTGGCGGGAGCTGGACGCAATGCAGGACCAGAACTGAGTTCAAAGAGATTGGACTTCAGTGACCGTGTCGGGAGACGGCCGCAAGTTGGCGGCAGCGGATCCCTTCGGTGGCACCATCCACACCGCGACCAGGGTCACCGCGGCAGACGGCAGCGAGAGCTGGACTTGGACGAAGCGCTATACCGATCTAGCGAAGACACCGCGATCTTGGTCTGCAGTGGCTTACTCGGCCGACGGCAGCAAGCTGGTGGCGGCGGATGGTTTTGGCTACATCTATATCTCCACCAACGACGGCGAAACCTGGAAGCAGGTCGCACACAGCTACCGCTGGAAAACGGTGGCCTCCTCGGCGGACGGTCGCGTGCTGATGGCGGCGGCAGATCAAGGTGAGATCATTCTGCTCTACACCTCCACCGATGGCGGCGACACCTGGAGCACCACTTGGTCCGCCAACCGTACCTGGAAGTCGGTCGCTATCTCGGCTGACGGCTACCAGATGTTCGCGGCGTCAGATGGCTTGTTTGCTAACGGCTATATCTACAGCTCGAAGGCAAGGACCACTTTTGGAGTCATAGGCTCGATCAGCGGCACCATGTCGGACGCCGCCGAATTGATCTATCTGGGTGACGGGGTGTACAGCGTGCTCGGCCAGGAGGGCGATCTCAAGATCCGGTAATGGCATCGCGAGCGGGTTCATCTCGATGAAGTGTTGAATCCGCTCGCTCCGCGAATTTGCAAAAAGACGCTAGCGAAACACCGGCAACACGCAGCGACGCGGCCACCGGCAGGGGCATTTCCTCGGGCTCCAGCTCGCGTATTTCAGCGCAGATGCGCATCAGATCGGCGCGAGCGGCCTGGGCGTTGCGTTGGCAGAAAGCCATGCGCATACCCGGCGCGACATCAAGAAACGCCGCAAGCCCAACCGCAAGTCGGTGCGGGATGAGCTTGTGCCGGGCAATTTGACAGTCCCGCGAATATGGAACCAAAATGGTTCCATTATGAGATGGAGTGCGAGATGCCCACGACATTGACTCTAAAGAATATTCCGGACGCCGTGTATGACCGCCTGAAGCTTTCGGCCGAGGCGCACCGGCGCAGCATGAACAGCGAAGCGATTGTGTGCCTGGAAGCGGTACTGCTGCCAACCAGGCTGACTACTGCCGAACGCCTGGCGCGTGCACGCGAGCTGCGAGGCACCCTGCCGAAGGGAAAGTTCCGCGTGCGCGACATTGATGCGTTGAAGCGCGAAGGCCGCTCATGATTGTGGTGGATTCGAATGTGTTGGCTTACCTGTATCTGCCCGGCGACCATACGGCAGGCGCCGAGGCACTGCTTGAACGGGACCCGGAATGGGCCGCCCCGGTTCTCTGGCGCAGCGAATTTCGCAACATACTGGCCGGCTACATGAGGCGCAAGACACTTAGCTTTGACCAAGCGTGCAGCCTTCAAAGTGAGGCGGAGGACCTGCTTGCGGGCTTTGAGTTCGAGGTCGACTCGCGGGCGGTGCTTGAGCTGGTGCGTGACAGCGATTGCTCGGCATACGACTGTGAATTCATTGCACTGGCGATCAAGCTCGACACAAAGCTCGTGACTGTGGACAAGAAGCTGCTGCGAGCATTCCCGAAACGCGCGGCGGCACTCACTGCGGGCTAAACTTCACTCAGCGGCCTAGGCGGCTGCGGCCCCCTGGGGGGCAGCGAGTCCACGCAGTGGCGAGCGTGGGGGCCCAATTATCGGCCTAGCGGAAAACCGTCAATACCCCGGTATAGCCGTAGAGGTGGTGACGGGCGATCTCGCCGCCCGCGAAGAAACCGACCAGCGGGACGTCGCCCAGCGCGCGGCGCACGATCTGCAGTTCGGCGCTGGGGCCGCCGAAATGCGGGCCGCCGCGCCCGGCGCAACTCACGTACACCGCGCCGGCAATGCGCCGGGCCGGGTTGGGCGCCGCTTGGGCCTCCGGCGCGGCCAGCGACGCAGCCACCGGCAGCGGCATTTCCTCGGGCTCCAGCTCCTCGCGTATTTCAGCGCAGATGCGCATCAGGTCGGCGCGGGCGGCCTGGGCGTTGCGCTGGCAGAAAGCCATGCGCATGCCCGGCGCGACGTGGTCAGCCACAGCCACCCCGTTACGCACGGGATCCAGGCCGATGATGTGCCGCACAACGACATCGGAGCCGAAATTGCCTGTGCGGCCCACGGCGTCGCCCCCGGCTGCGGTCAGGCCCACCAAAGTGGCGCGCAATGCCGACATCGCGGCCTGGGGCTGGTCCAGCGAAATGCCGGTATCGCGCAGCAGCACGTCCAGCGCCGGCTCGCCGTCCAGTTCGGTGATCAGGTTGCCTTGGGCCGCGGTGATGACACGCTGCGCCGCCACCGGCTGGCAGCCCTGGGTGACGCGTGAAACCAGCGAGATGCCCTCGCCGAAGGCCACCCCGGACAGGCCCCCGCGGAACACGCCGCCGGCCGCGCCCTGTCCCTTGATGTTGCCGTTGCCGCCCACCGCGAACTGCACGGCCTCGGTTCGGCTGGAAGCCAGGCCGCCGAACAGGTAGCCGGTGGCGGTCCGTCCCGCCATCTCGGCGATGAGCTCCGACACGTCGGGCGTTGCGGCATCGGCGTGCACCAGCGCCGTGTACGGCTCGAACCCCATGCCCTCGCCGACCGCCAGCGGCGCGACGCCGGAAAAGACGCGGTACTGATCGGGCGCCAGCTCACACAGCATGACCGCCAACGCCGGCTCGTCGAAATACTCGACGTTCGAAGATGCTATGCCGATGCCGACGGTGCCCGACCAATCGGTGATCTCGGGCAATTCCGCGCTCAGATGATCCAGGATGTCTTGCGCTTCCGATGCGTAGTGATCGGTGATATAGAGCAGGCCCAACGTCGGCGCACTGGCGTAGTCGGGCAACGCCATCTGGGCGCGCAGTTGCGCAAGCACCAGCCCGGTCGCCATCGGCCATTGCGGATGGGTAGCGTGTCCGAAAGGAAAGAGTTTCATGGGCGACACGGGCCTTGGATCGGCCAGCTCACTTCTTGGGTGCAGCGCGCTTGGCGGCCGTCTTTCGAGCGCTGCCGCGTCGTCGTTCCGGTGGCAGCCTTGGCAGCCACGCCGCCGGCCGTCTTGAATGCTTCCTTGGCCACGCCGGCTGCCACGTTCCTGGCCGTGCTCGCGGCCGTTTGCGCTGCCGCGTCTTTCAGGGCGCCAGCTGCGATCTGCTGGAATTGCTGGGTGAGCGCGCCCCACCACTGCAGCGGATCGACGATGCCAGCCGCGGGCTGTCCACCTGCCTTCTCACCCTTCTTGGCGGCGGCCTTGCTCGTGCCTGCGGCGCCCGAAGTCGCGTTGACCGTGTGTGCGGCCTTCTCGTTGACCTTTTGCGCGCCGGTCATCGCGCCATCGCCGTCTTGAGCTTGAATGCGTTGGCGACGTCGCCCATGTTGAAGTTCATGCCCTTGAGGGTGGCAAGCGTCATCTTCTGCACCTCCAGGGCCTGGATGGTCGCGCCCAGCGCCTTGGAATTCTGGTCCAGCCAGAAATGCACGGCCTTGAGTTCGCCGATGCGCTTTTCCAGCTCTTCCGGGTTCAGCGTCGGCGCGACCCAGTTGGACAGGTTGGGCATCTGGGACGCCCCCTTGGCAATGTTCTGGAGGAAGTCGAAGCCCGGGACCAATTTGCCGAAGCCGAAATTGTCGTTGTCGCTCATGGCCGCGCTCCGATGGAGTTGTCTTGACTGACAGCTTACCCCATGCGCCCGCGACTGGCGATGAAGGATTTCAATGCTTGTGCGCCGCCCGCAGGCGCAGCGGCGACCGGCACCTTCAGCTCCAGCTTGCTCTCGACGCCCTTGCCGTCGCGCAGCGCGAGCGTAAGCGGCACCGTGCTGCCGGGAGCCAGTGGCTGCTTCAGGTCCATCAGCATCACGTGATAGCCGCCGGGCTTGAGCTCCACGGTCTGGCCTGCCGGCAGGTCGAGCTTGGGAACGGCCCGCATGCGCATCACGTCGCCGTCCATCTTCATCTCATGCACTTCGGCCGTTCCCGCCACCGGCGTGGAAACGCCGACCAGTTGCATCGCCTGAGCGGCCGTGATCTTCATGAACGCGCCCGTGCCCTGCTGGCCCGGCACCGAACTGCGCACCCAGGCGCCCTCGACCTTGGGCACCGCCGGGCCTGGGCATAGTCGCGGGCCGACAGCACCTGCAGCAGCGCCGCCGGCGACTTCAAGCCCGCAGTCGAGCTTCCCTCGGCCGGCGTTTGCGACCAGTCCAGGCTGGCCTGGCCGCAACTCTGCAGCACCTTGAACCACATCGGTCCGGGGGCCGGGGGCAGGCTTCCTGCCAGGGTGAACTCGCCGCGTTGGCCGTCAGGCAGGGCGGCTTCCTTGGTGGCGGCGGTCCACGTTGCCGTCCCGCCCTGCACCGAGACGTTCCAGCCCGGCTTGGGCAGGGGCCGGGCCGCCTCGAAGCCGGGCGGGATGCGCACGGCCACTGCGGTGGTGGCCGCGCCGTCGCAACCGTGCCCGATTCTCAGCACGGCCTGGTGGGCGCTGCCAATCTCGGCAATGGGCTGTTGCAGCGAGACATGGGCCGAAGCGGTTGCGGCCAGGGTTGTGAGAAAGCCAAAGGCGATCAGGGAGCGGGTCGCTGTTTTCATAGGTCGAACTTGAGTTCAGCGCTGTAGCTGCGCTGGGGATAGGGATGGAAGTTCCAGTACTGGTAGTTGTTCAGGTTGTCGATGCCGAAAGCCGCGCTCCATTGTTTCGCGATCTGGTATCGCACGCGTACATCGGTCGTGAAATACTTGCTGGCGCCCTGGATAGGCGAAGCCGTTGACGTCGGAGTTGTCCAGCGTGCTGAGTACTGCTTGCCGCTGTAGCGCGCGCCAAACGTATAGGACCATTTGTCATCCGGCCGGTAGGTGGTGACCAGGGTGGCGCGCCAGCGCGGCACGCGCGGCTGCCATTTGCCCACGCTGGCCGGGAACTTGTCGTTCTTCGTGATGATTGGAGTCGGCCCACGTCAGGCTGGAGCCCAGCTCCAGCCCCTTGATCAACACGTCCTGCCGCCTGGTAGGCCAGCCTCCAGGCCATGTGGTGCGGATGGCATCCACGTTCTGGATGTTGGTGACGTTGGGGATCACCGTCATGTTGGTCTGCGAGAAGAGCCCGTCTTTCGTGCGCTCGAAAAACAGCCGTCAGGCGCAGCAGGCCGTTGCCGAGGTCCCGCTCGGCCGTGAGCTCGGTGGTCCAGGAGTCCTCCGGCTTCAGGTTGGGGTCGTTGTTGATCGACAGGTGCCGCTGGCGTTGACGCCGCCCTGGTACAGCTCGGACACCGTGGGCATGCGCACCGCGCGGCCGGTCGAGGCCTTCAGCACCCACTCCTCGGCTCGCCTGGTACGCCAGCGCCGCCTTGGGCGACAGGTGCGGTCTCGCTGCGCTCGCGGAGTGCAGCGACTGGTGGTGGTGGCGTTCGAGGTCTGGCCGTTGGACGCTTTCCAGTGCTCCAGCCGCGCGCCCAGCACCGTCTTCCATCGCGGTGCGAAGCTCCAGGTGTCCTGCGCGTACAGGCTATGCAGCATGGTCGTCGCCGACGAAGGCCGAGGTTGCGCGCACCCGGCGCGGCCCGCGATCCAGTCGGTGGTGGCGTTCTCGATGCTGCGCAGCTGGTAGGCGTCGCGCTGCAGCCCGAAGTCCACGACGTGCGCGCCGTCCGCGCCCTGCGGGCGCCAGATGCCCTTGGCCGCCAGCGTGGTCCAGCCCGTGCCTTTCATGGTCCACGATCCGTGCCTGCGCCGCCGCGGCCGCCGCGGGCAGCGCGATGGTGGGAGCGCGCAGCGTGATCGCTGGTGTAGTCGTAGCTGGCTGGCCGCCAGCTTCCCAGTCCCATTCGCCGCGGCCATGGCTCTTGAGGCGACAGGCCTTGCATGAAGTGCGTCAGGCTCGTCGCGGGTGGGCGCAAAGTCGGAAGGCAGCAAGGTGTAACGAGCGGCCCTCGATGTTGACGGTGCCGCTGTACACCGGCGTTGCCGGCCGCGTCGCGCAGATAGGAAGCCGACGTTGCCCTGCGGAGCGTGTTGTCCCACCAGCCCAAGGTGTAGCTGGCGCGCAGGGCCGGCGTGATGTCGTAGGCGAGCTTGGCCTTCAGCGTGGTCCTGCTCGCGTGTCGTACTGCGTTCCGGTGCCCAGCAGCCACCAGTGCCTGATTGGTGCGAGTTCAGTCCCGCCACCGCGCCGGTGACCGGCGTGCCGGCGCGCGCCTGGCACGCCCGCCGACACGACGCGCGGTGGCAAAGGTCTGGGGCTGGCCGTCGCTGTCGCTGCGGTTGACGTTGAAGAACCAGGACCAGTCGCCGCTGCGGTTGCCCAGCCGAGACGCTGGCCTGCCTGGCCCTCGAAAGTGCCGTGCGGTGGCGTAGAGGTCGAACGGGCTGGTACGACCGTGGTCAGCTTGCCGTGCGCCTCGAACTGCGTGCGGCATGCGGGTGACGTAGTCGACCACGGCGCCCACCGAGTTGCCGGGATAGGCGGCGGAGAACGGCCCGTACAGCACGTCGACGCGCTCGATCTCCTCGGGCGTCACCATCATCCAGCGCGGCGCATAGGTGGGCGCCGTTGCCCAGGTAGTTGGACAGCAGGATGCCGTCGGCATACACCATCGAGCGCGCCGGGTTGCCGGTGCCCGAGGCGCGGGTGGACAGCACGGCGTGGTTGTAGTCGCCGACGTAGCGCTTGCGCACCAGCAGGCTCGGCAGGTATTTGAGCGCGTCTTCGCTGTCGGTGGCGTTGATCGAATGCTCGATCTGCTCGCGCGTGATGCCCTCGATGGTCGTGGGAATCTGCGTGGGCAGCGAGGTCGGCTGACCGCCGGTGACGGTGACCGTTCCTAAAGTGCGGACGGGGGCGGGCGACTCCTGGCCCTGCGAATAGAGAGGCAACGCCATGGCCGCGGCCAGGGCAATGCGGGTTGGAACCACAGAGAACTCCGGTGTATCCACGAAATCCCGCAACCGCCGAGGCGGATGCGGGGGCTCAGAGGGTCAACGGAGAAAGCGGTGGGCCACGCGCCGGAGGTGGCGGGGCGGTGAGCGCGGCGATGCGCGGCGCGGAGCTCGATGGGAAAACATGGCTTTGCGGCCGCCTGGCTTGCGCCACACCCTGCGCTTTCGCGGGCAGCGAAGCGAGCGAGGCGCACAGCGGGCAGTCCAGCGTGTGGCCGGCCGCGGGTGCGCCGTCCTGATCGCTCTGGACCAGCAGCTGCATGCCCGCGCCGCCCGAGCAGATCAGCTCGAAGCCCTGCGTCTTGACCAGGGGCGAGGCCACGGCCACCCCGATGGACAACGCAAACCAGGCCAGCACCAGGCGGGCGAGGAAAGTGGCGTTGCGCAGAGCTTGCATGGCCGCGATTATCCCAGAGCGCGTCAGAATTTCGGGCCGCGGCGCTCGCGCAGTGAGGCCAGGCCTTCCTTCACGTCAGGCCCGGCAAAGCCCATGAATTCCAGCGCCAGCGAAGTATCGAAAGCCGGCCCGGCCTGTCGCAGCCAGTTGTTCAGCGAGTACTTGGTCCAGCGGATCGCCGTTTGCGAGCCCAGCGCCAGCTTGTCGGCAACCTCGTAGGCCTTGGGCAGCAACTGGTCCTCTTCGACCGCCAGCGATACCAGGCCGATGCGCTCGGCCTCCTCGCCGCTCACTGCCTCGCACAGCAGCAGGTAGTACTTGGCCTTGGCCAAGCCGCAGAGCAGGGGCCAGACGATGGCCGCATGGTCGCCGGCCGCCACGCCCAGCCGGGTGTGGCCATCGACAATCCTGGCGCTCCTGGCCGCGATGGAAATGTCGGCCAGCAGTCCCGCCACCAGGCCGGCGCCCACGGCCGGGCCGTGCAAGGCGCTGACGATGGGCTTGTCGCAATTGATGACGTTGTAGACGAGGTCGCGCGCTTCCTTCCAGACCCGGGTGCGCACCTCGAAGTCAGTCGCCATGTCCTCGACCAGCGCCAGGTCGCCGCCGCCCGAGAAGCCCGCCCTTCGCCGCGCAGCACGGCGCAGCGCACGCTGTCGTCGGCGCTCACGTCGCGCCAGATCTGGGCCAGTTCTGCGTGTCCGGCATGCCCCGCGGTGGGCAGCTTGCCGTTGAGTGCACGCATCTGGATGTCCAGCACCGTGTTGCCGGGGCCGCGGCGGGTGATGGCCAGCGTTTGGTAGCTTGAGTAGTCCATGATGGGGATGCTGATGTACGCTTGAAGGAATGAGAAGCTTATTCCACCTGGCCTTCAACGTGACCGACCTGGATGAGGCCCGCCGCTTCTACGGCGGCGTGCTCGGTTGTACCGAAGGCCGCAGCGCACCCACCTGGGTGGATTTCGATTTCTTCGGCCACCAGATCTCGCTGCACCTCGGCCAGCCGTTCAAGACCGAGCGGACCGGGCGGGTGGGCGACGTGCTGGTCCCCATGCCGCACTTCGGCCTGGTGCTGGAACTGCCCGCATTGGCAGGCCATGGCCGAGCGGCTGCGCGCTGCCGGGACGCGATTCGTGCTGGAGCCACAGGTGCGCTATGCGGGCGAGCCCGGCGAGCAATGGACCATGTTCTTTTGCGACCCCTTCGGCAACCCGATCGAGATCAAAGGTTTTCAGTCCCTGGCCGGGCTTTACGCCAGCTGAGGTCCCATTCCCGTGCGGCCGTAGGCCTTGTCCTACGCACTCAAGGGCCCGGGCCGTCTGGTCCTCAAGCAGGGCCTCTGCTAGGGTCAGCAGACAATGAATATTGTCGATATTCTCTTCCCTTCTTGCGCACTGTTTCTCGACTTCGACGGCACCCTGGTGGACATCGCGCCGCAACCGGAAGCGGTGATCGTGCCATCGGAACTGGTCGCCACGCTCACTGCCCTGAACAAGTACCTCGGCGGGGCCCTGGCCCTGATTTCGGGCCGCCCCATCGAGCAGATCGACGCGTTTCTCCATCCCTTGCGCTTGCCGGCGGCGGGTGTGCATGGGGCGGAACGGCGCGGTGCCGATGGCCAGATGACGCTGCTGTCAACCCATCCATTGGAGCATGTGGAAGAGGCTGCCTTGTCCCTTGCCGCCCGCTATCCCGATGCTTCGGGTGGAAAACAAGCGGGGCTCGGTCGCGCTGCACTATCGCCAGGCGCCGGAGCTCGAGCAGGAATGCCTGCACGTCATGCAGACGGCCATCCAGGAATCGCCCGGCCTCACCTTGCTGCGCGGCAAGATGGTGGTGGAAGCCAAGCCCGGAGGCGCGAGCAAGGGCCACGCGATAGAGGCGTTCATGCAGGAGGGCCCCTTCGCGGGACGTTCACCGGTATTCGTGGGTGACGACATCACCGACGAGGTCGGTTTCGCCACCGTGCAGCGGCTCAAGGGCCTGGGCGTGAAGGTGGGCGAGGGCGCCAGCGTTGCCTGGCAGCGCCTGGCCTCACCGGCAGTGTTTCGCTATCAACTTCAAGCCGCAGTGGCCGCGAAGGCCGGAAAGGTCGACGCATGAACATCCCGGTGCAAGCGCCCGAGCCTTCGCTGAAGCTCGGCGTGATCGGCAACTGCGCGTATAGCGCGCTGATCGACGAGCGGGCGCGCGTCGTCTGGTGTTGCATGCCGCGCTTCGATGGCGACCCGGTGTTCGACGCCCTGCTCGATCCCAGCGAGAACGGCAGCCTGTGGGCCTTCGAGCTGGAAAACTTCGCGCGCAGCGAGCAGGCCTACGAGCCCAATACCGCCATCCTCAAGACCCGCTTGTTCGACACGCACGGCCAGGGCATCGAGATCACCGATTTCGCGCCGCGATTTTTCAGCCGCGGCCGCACTTTCCGGCCGCTGACGATGATTCGCCGCGTCAAGGTGTTGTCCGGATCGCCGCGGATGCGCGTGCTGATGCGGCCGCGTTTCGACTGGGGGCTGCACCCGCCCGTGGTCACCCAGGGCAGCACCCACCTGCGCTATGTAGGCCCCAGCCACACGCTCAGGCTCAACAGCAATGCACCGCTGAGTTATCTGCTGTCCGAGACCTTTTTCGTGGTGGACCGGCCGATGGACTTCGTCCTGGGGCCGGACGAAACCCTGACCTCGGGGATTGGCGACACGGCCCTCGGCTTCGAGCAGGAAACGGCCAGCTATTGGCGGTCCTGGACCCGCGCGCTGTCCTTGCCGCTGGAGTGGCAGGACGCCGTGATCCGCGCTGCGATCACGCTGAAGATGTCGCTGTTCGAGGACACCGGCGCCATCGTGGCCGCCATGACCACCAGCATCCCCGAAGCACCGAACAGCGGGCGCAACTGGGACTACCGCTTCTGCTGGTTGCGGGACGCCTTCTTCGTGGTGCGCGCGCTCAACAGCCTGTCGGAAGTGGCGACGATGGAGGAGTACCTGCGCTGGCTCAACAACATAGTGGTGCGTTCTGGCGGCGGGCACATCCAGCCGCTGTACGGCATCGGCCAGGAGGATCAGCTGCCCGAGCAGATCCTCACCCACCTGCCGGGCTACCGCGGCCAGGGCCCGGTGCGCGTGGGCAACCAGGCGCAGGAGCATTTCCAGCACGATGTGTATGGCAACATCATCCTGGGCGCCTCGCAAGCCTTCCACGACCACCGCCTGTTCCGCAAAGCCGGCAAGGCCGAGTTCGGCTACCTGGAGGCCGTCGGCGAGCAGGCCTTTCGGGTCTACGACCAACCCGACGCCGGGATGTGGGAGCTGCGCACCCGCGCGCGCATCCACACCTCTTCCTCGCTCATGTGCTGGGCAGCCTGCGACCGCCTGGCGAAGGTGGCCGCGACCTTGAAGCTGCCGGATCGCATCCGCTACTGGCGCGAGCGCGCCGACGTCATCCGCGAGCGGATCCTGCGTGAAGCCTGGAACGACCAGCGCCAGGCTTTTACCGAGAGCTTCGGCGGGCGCGACCTCGACGCCAGCGTGCTGCTGATGGCCGAGGTGAACTTCATCGACCCCAACGACGCCCGATTCATCTCCACCGTCGATGCGTTGGAGAAGTCGTTGTGCGATGGCCCCTACATGCGGCGCTACGAGGCACCCGACGATTTCGGCAAGCCGGAAACCGCGTTCAACATCTGCACTTTCTGGCGCATCGACGCGCTGGCGCGCATCGGCCGCAAAGGCGAGGCACGCGAGATCTTCGAGGTGATGCTCAAGTCCCGCAACCCGCTGGGCCTGCTGTCGGAAGACACCCATCCCGTCACCGGCGAGATGTGGGGCAATTTCCCGCAAACCTATTCGATGGTCGGCCTGATCAATGCCGCGGTGCGGCTGTCCGCGCCCTGGGACACGGTGATCTGAGAGCCGCTGGCGCATCATGAGCCGCCTGGTCGTCGTTTCCAATCGCGTGGCCGATCCGCGCAAGACCGCGGCCGGCGGCTTGGCCGTGGCATTGGCCGACGTGCTCAACAACACGGGCGGCCTGTGGTTCGGCTGGAGCGGCAAGATCGTGGAGGCGTCGGCCGGCGGCAAGGCAGGCGAAGGCGAAGTGCACAGCACCAAGGCGGGGGGGGTGAAGCTGGTCACCCTGGATTTGAGCCGTGAAGACCACGATGCCTATTACCTGGGCTATTCCAACGGCGTGCTCTGGCCGGTCTTCCACTACCGGCTCGACCTGGCGGATTTCGACGCCGGCTACATCACCGGCTACCGGCGGGTCAACCAGCTGTTCGCGCGCAAGCTCAAGCCGATGCTGCGCGAGGACGACATCATCTGGGTACACGACTACCACCTGATCCCCCTGGCCGCCGAACTGCGGGCGCTGGGCTGCTCGCATCGCATCGGCTTCTTCCTGCACATCCCCCTGCCCCCGCCGCTGATCCTGGCAGCCATACCGGGGCACGACTGGCTGATACGCGCGCTGTTCGCGTACGACCTGGTGGGCTTCCAGAGCGAGGCCGATCATTCGCACTTCTGCAGCTACGTGCAGACCGAGGCCCACGCCCAGAACCTGGGCGACGGGCGTTGGCGTGCCTTCAACCGCACGGTGCAGGCCGGGGCCTTCCCGATCGGCATCGACGTGGAAGAATTCACCGCCCTGGCCGAAGCGCCGGAAGGCCGCGAGATGTACGAGACGGATGCGGCGCGAGTACTCACGCCGCAAGCTGCTGGTCGGCGTTGACCGCCTCGACTATTCGAAGGGCCTGCCGCATCGCATGCGGGCGTTCCGCGAGTTGCTGCAGCGGTATCCCGAAACCCACGGCAGCGCCACGCTGATCCAGATCGCCTCACCCAGCCGCGAAGACGTCAGCGCCTACAACGACATCCTGCACGAGCTGGAAAGCCTGTGCGGATCCATCAACGGCAACTTCGGCGAGTTGGACTGGATGCCGGTGCGCTACATGCACCGCACTGTCGCTCGCACGCGCCTGCCGGGGCTGTACCGTGCCAGCCGGGTGGGGCTGGTGACGCCGCTGCGTGACGGCATGAACCTGGTCGCCAAGGAATTCCTGGCCTCGCAGGATCCGCAGGATCCCGGCGTGCTGGTGTTGTCGCGGTTTGCCGGCGCGGCCGAGCAATTGCGCGAAGCGCTGCTGGTCAATCCCTACGACATCGAAGGCACGGCCAACGCGATCCAGCTGGCACTGCAGATGCCGGTGGAGGAGCGGCGGACCCGGCACCAGGCGCTGATGTCGACCATCAAGGAATATGACGTGCACTGGTGGTGCGACAGCTTCCTGGACACCCTGGCCAAGGCCATGGCGGAAGAGACCGGCACGCCCTGGCTCAGGCTGTAGCCCCGCGCATCAGGGCAGTGCCAATGCCGCCAGCAGGCCAGCCGTCCCCAGCCCCAGCGCCGCGAGCGCATCCCCGGCGATCAGCCCTCCGCCGAACAGCGAGGTGCCGCTCATGTCCGGGGGCAGGCTGCGATCCCTTCTTGCTTGGTCGGCACCAGTGGCCTCCAGCAGGCTGGACACCACGCTGCCTGCGCCGAACCAAAGCGAGGTCGGCAGGTTGACGAAGCCCCCGAAGGAAAGGGCGTAGGGCGAGGGCAGCAGCACCGCGTCGACGGCGAAATCGATCGCTTGTCCGCGGCGCCCGCCCGCCACCAGCCGCCGGTAAGCCGCGCGCGACATGATGAGCTTGCGCAAGCCTTCGAGCGCCATGCCGATCGCAATGCCGACGCCGATCGCGATGCGCTGGAAGGGCTTGTCGTCGGTCAGGCTGCGCAGCACGCCGACGAACTTGTAGGTCATGGCGGCGCTCCACTCCGCCGGCTGCTGGTCGGCCTTCATCACGGTCTGGTCCTGCAGCAGCACCGGGTAGGCGGCCATGAACAATTTGGCGAAGGCGACGGCCAGGACGGCCCCCATCAGGATGCCCACGACCTGGTAGCGGAACTGGAGCACACGGTTGCTGCCCAGGCGCCAGCCGGTGGATCGGTCCTGCTGCATGTCGCAGGCGACGCTGGTGGACACCAGCAGCACGGTGCCCGCCATCAGGCCCACGCCCGGGTCCCGCAGGCCGATCGCCGCCATCAGCACCACGGCCACGACGAACGCCGAGGAGATCGGGTTGGAGTCGCTGACGCCGACCGAGATGCCGTTGACCAGGGCGAACACGAACACCAGGGCCACGGCCAGCAGCAGGTAGCCCACCGGCTGCCCGAGCACGGCGTGCCCGGTGAAGACGATGCCCGCGCCCCAGACGCCGATCCAAAGGAGCAGCCGCGCGCTGTGCACCCGCTTCCAGTCTTGCTTGCGGCGCTGGCGCTCGCGCTCGCCCGAAGCCGGATGCCTTGGCCCATGCGCCAGAAGATCATGCCCAGATCGACCACGGCGGCGCCCATGATGGTGCCCAGCGCGATCAGGAACGTGATCTTGCGGAACGGGTCGCCTGGTTCGAGCCAGCCGATAGCCACGAAGAACGGCTGCAGCGCCCAGCTGATCAAGCCCGCCGGTCACCACCGGGATGCCGATGCGCGCGCCCACCACCATGCCGGCGCCGAAGGTCGACGCCGACAGCTCGATCGCGCCCAGGACCGGCACGCGAATGGCCGCCAGGCCCAGCGCCAACCCGGCGGCGAGGCCGCCGCCGAGCTTGCCCACGGACTGGCGCAGCAGCGCCGGGTCGGTCAAGGCCCGCAGGATATTGGCGACCGCCAGGCCGGAGGGAAAGGTCAGTTGCATGCGATCGACCAGCACCGGCGTGTAGAGCATGCCGACGCCGGCGCCGAACATGCCGATGCACAGCATGTAGGCCACCAGTTGCCAGGCCGGCGGCTGCGGCAGTCCCATCCAGACCATGGCCTGGATCAGCACGCCCATGCCGCTCATGCTGGCCACCGAGGCAGCGGCCGTCTGGATGTAGTTGGCGCCATGCTTGCCGTCGGCGCCGTAGCCCGCGGTGACGGTGGAACCGAGCAAGCCGGCCAGCACCTGGCCGCCGACAAAAAAGCCCAGCGAGAAATTCATGTAGGCCGCCGTGACGCCGGCCAGCGGCCCGAGCAGGAAGATGCCGGTGGCGGCCAGCAGCAGGTGGTACTTCCAGCTGTTTTGCGCGGGCAGCCAGGCCCAGCGCGTGACGGGGGATATCGGCATCGGGGCGCTCATTTGGTGGCGCCCCAGTATCGGCTATCGCGCCTGCGGCGCGATCTTCTGCTCGATCGCGCCGAAGATGCTCTGCCCGTCCTTGCCCTTCATCTCGATCCTGATCGTGTCGCCGAACTTCATGAACTCGGTGGCGGGCTTGCCGTCCAGGATGGTTTCGATCGCGCGCTTCTCGGCGATGCAGCTGTAGCCCTTGGGCCAGTCGGTCTTGCCGTCGGCGCGGGGCACGCCCTTGTTGCTCACGGTGCCCGAGCCGACGATGCTGCCGGCACGCACATTGCGCGTCTTGCAGATGTGGGCGATCAGCTGGCCGAAGTGGAATGTCATCTCGGGGCCGGCCTCGCACATGCCGACCTTGCGGCCGTTCCACACGCTTTGCAGCGTGAGGTGCAGCCGGCCATGGTCCCAGGCGTCGCCGAGCTCGTCGAGCGTGACGGCCACGGGGCTGAACGCGGTGGCGGGCTTGCTCTGGAAGAAGCCGAAGCCCTTGGCCAGTTCGGCCGGGATCAGGTTGCGCAGCGAAACGTCGTTGGCGATCATCACCAGGCGGATGCCGTCCAGCGCCTGTTCCGGCGTCGCGGTCATCGGCACGTCGCCGGTGATCACGGCGATCTCGGCCTCGAAGTCGATTCCATATTCTTCCTTGGGCACGATCACGTCGTCGCAGGGGCCCAGGAAGTCATCGCTGCCACCCTGGTACATCAGCGGGTCGGTGTAGAAGCTCTCCGGCACCTCGCTGCTGCGCGCCGCGCGCACCAGCTCCACATGGTTGATGTAGGCCGAGCCGTCGGCCCACTGGTAGGCGCGCGGCAACGGCGCCATGCACAGGGCGGGATCGAACGGGAAGGCATGGCGCGCCTTGCCATTGTTGAGGGTCTCGTAGAGGTCCTGCAATTGCGGCGACATGAAGCCCCAGTCGTCCAGCACCTGCTGCAGCTTGCCGGCAATGCCGGTCGCATAATGCGCTGTGCTCAGGTCACGCGAGACCACGACCAGCTGGCCGTCGCGCGAACCGTCTTTGTACGTTGCGAGCTTCATCTATTTGCCCCCGCGGGTTGGATGCGTTAGAGTCCGAGGACGTTACGCATTGTGAAATGAATTTACCTAATCGTAATTCTACAAGAAGCCGCCGGGAATGAAGGAACGCGCCGGGATCCAATCAGTCGAGGTGGGCTTTGGCCTGCTGGAAGTCTTGTCCAAGGCGGCGGGGCCCTTGATGCTGCGCGATCTGGCGGCCGCCGCCGGCATGAGCGCCGCCAAGGCCCACCGCTATCTGGTGAGTTTTCAGCGGCTGCAACTGGTGGTGCAGGATGCGTCCAGCACCCGCTATGACCTGGGGCCGGCGTCGCTCAAGCTGGGGCTCGCTTCGTTGTCCCGGCTGGATGCCATCAAGCTCGCGCGCGAGCGCATCGCGCCGCTGATGGAACAGGTCGGCCACACCCTGGCTCTGGCCGTGTGGGGCAACCATGGGCCCACCATCGTGCATTGGGAGGAGTCGCCGCAGGCCGTCACGGTGAACCTGCGCCTCGGTGACGTGATGCCGCTGCTGTCCTCGGCGACCGGCCGCTGCTTCGCCGCCTACTTGTCGAAGGAAGCGATCACGCCCTTGCTCAAGGACGAGATCGCCCGGGCGCAGAAGCAGGGCCGCGGCGACGTGCCCGCCTCGCTGACCGAAGCGCGGGCCATGCTCGACGACGTGCGACAGCGCGGCGCGGCACGTGTGGTGGACACGCTGCTGCCCGGCATCGTGGGCTTTTGCGTGCCGGTCTTCGACTCGGATGGCCATATCGCACTGGGCATCGTCGCGCTCGGGCCGACCGGCACCTTCGATCCCGAGTGGGACGGCGCCGTGGACCGCCCGCTGCGCGCCGCCGCCCGCCAGTTGTCGAGCGACCTGGGGTACGCGGGGTGAACTCCGCGAGGGTTTCGCGGCGGCGCGCTGCTGGTGATGGCGGCGGCCGTGCTGGCGGCCCATCTGTTGCTGCTGCGGGCCGGCCCGGGCCCGTTGCAGCTGGCCAATCCGCTTGCCACTCGCCGCTTTGCTGACGCGCACCATCGCCGCGGCGCCATCCGCGCCGCCGGCGCAGCCCGAGCACCCGCCTGCCGCCGCACCGCGGCGACCGCGCACTGCGGCTCCGCGAAGCAGCGCCCATGGCGGAACAGGCGAGCGTACCCGCCGTGGCGCCTGCGCCGCCGCCGACGGCGACACGCCGCAAGAAGCGGCTGCCGCAGGCAGCCGCCTCGTTCAGCATCCCCGGCTCCGTGCGGCTGCACTACAAGGTGTCGGCCCAAAGCCGAAACCTGCTCTGGCATGGGGCCGGCGAGCTGCTGTGGCGCCACGACGGCGAGCGCTACGACGCCAAGCTCGAGGTCAGCGCGCCCTTGCTGCCCACGCGCATCCAGCGAAGCACCGGAAGCATCACGGCCGATGGGCTGGCACCGCTGCGGTTTTCCGACAAAAGCCGCGGCGAGCAAGCGGCTCACTTCCAGCGTGACGAGGGCAAGGTGAGCTTCAGCAGCAACCGGCCCGATGCGCCGCTGTTGCCTGGGGCGCAGGACCGGCTGAGCGTGCTGTTGCAACTGGGCGCCCTGATCGCCGGCAACCCCGGCAAGTTCGGCCCCGACGCGACCATTGCCATCCAGACCGCGAGCACCCGCGAGGCCGAACCGTGGGTTTTCACAGTGGAGGGCGAGGAACAGCTCCAGCTTCCCGGCGGAAATGTGGCAACGCTCAAGCTCACTCGCAACCCGCGCAAGGAGTTCGACATCAAGGTAGAGCTCTGGCTGGCTCCCGGCATGGATTACGTCCCCGTGCGCCTGCGTCTGACACAGCCGAACGGAGATTGGCTGGACCAGCAGTGGTCGTCCACCGACAGGGGCTGAGCCAGGTATTGCCTAGTCTGGAACTATGGGAGTTCCAGCGTTACCTAGTCTGGAACCATGGGAGGTTCCAGCGTTAACCCGGTCCTCCTTGAAACCGGCCCAAACGTTGCTATGTTAGTGGCAAAGGAATCCACCATGCAGATGCTCTATGACTCTGACGCGTTCGTCGTCGTGCACATGCAGGCCAACGAACCGGCCGAGGGCGAACCGGCCCCGCGGATCGCCCGGCATGGGTTTGAGATCGTCGACAAGCGCTCCAACAAGGAGGTCTATCTCGACGGCTCCTGGGCCGAGGCCTTCCAGCGCCAGATCAACGCCTGGCAGCTGAACACGCCGACCCAGGAAGAGGTCGAGGAAACGCTGGACGGCTACGCCGAGCTGGCGCAAAACCCGCTGGTCATGCACTGAACATGGACTGAAGGTTTCAGCGCAACCACCCCAGCCGATACAAAGGTTCGACCAGCACCAGCACCGCAACCAGGCGGCAGACCTGAAACGCGGTGACCACCGGCACGCCGAGCTGCAGCACTTTCGCAGTGATGGCCATCTCGGCGATGCCGCCGGGCGAGGTTCCCAGGATCATCGTCGCCCAATGCAGGCCCGTCATCCACGCCAGCAGGGCCGCAAACCCGGCGCACAAGACAATCATCACCACCGTTCCCAGCGCAACCGAGGCCAGCCAGCGTGGCGCGGTGTGCACGAACTCGGCTGAAAACCGCACCCCCAGGCTCACCCCGATCAGCAACTGGGCCGCGTTGGTCAGCAAACCTGGGCACGGCCGACAGTTCCACGCTCATCATCGTCAATCCCATGGCGGCCAGCAGGGCGCCCATGAACCATGGATTGGCTCGCCCCGTGCGTTGCATGATGAGGGCGCCCGCGCCCGTGGCGATGCGCGAGCAAGCCCAGGCCCGGCCAACTCACCTCGCGCGGCCCGGGCAGCGTCGCGTCCAGCCCATGCAGGCCGCTCAGGGTCAGCGCGAAGGGAACGCTGAGGGTGACGATCAGCAGCCGCAGGCTGTGCGCGGCGGCCACCAGGTCGGTGCGGGCGCCGGCGCGCTCGGCCAGCAGGGTCATTTCGGAGGCGCCGCCGATCGCGCCGGCGAAATAGCTGGTGGCCCGCTGCTGTTCCCGGGATCCTGCCCATGCGGCCGGCATGACCGCGGTCCAGCCAGCGGCCGAACGCCCAGCCCAGCCCCAGCGCCCAGACGATCGCCAGCACGATCGCCCACCAGAGGCTCGCGACCAGGGCGGTGACCTGTGGCGTGAAGTAAAGGCCCAGCGCGCATGCCGATGATCCACTGGCCGGCGTTGCGAAAGGGGGCAAGGCTGCGCGTGGGCCAGCCCAGCATGGATGCGATCGAGGTGGCCAGCAGGGGACCGATCATCCAGGGAATCGGCGTGCGCAAGGCTTCGCACAACAGGGCAGCCCCCAAGGCCAGCAGCAAGGTGAAGATGACGCGGAAAGTAAGAGTCGAGGTCATGCGTGGGAGGCCTTAGTATCGTTCCATGCGCCGCACCATCGCCCTCGTCACGGTTCTGCTGGCTGGTTGTGCCTTGCCTTTGGGCGTGCCAGCCCCCGACGTGCTCCTGCTCGGCGAGCAACACGACGCGCCCGAACATCAGCAGCTGCATCACCGTTTCGTTCAGCGCCTGGCCGGCGCAGGGAAACCTCGCGGCACTGGCGCTGGAAATGGCCGAGCAGGGCGCATCAACGGCCGGCCTGCCGCGCGACGCGCCCGAGGCGACCGTGCGGACGGCCCTGCGCTGGGACGAACAGGCTTGGCCCTGGCCGGCCTACGGCCCGGCAGTGATGGCGGCGATCGGTGCGGGAGTTCCGGTGGTCGGCGCGAACCTGCCGCGCGCCCAGCTTGCGCGCCGCCATGGCCGACGCCAGCCTCGACAGCCTGTTGCCGGAGCCGGCATTGAAGGCCCAGCAGCAGGCCGTCCGCGTGGGCCACTGCGGGCTGCTTCCCGAAACCCAGATCGGGCCGATGACGCGGGTGCAGATCGCGCGGGACCGCGCGATGGCGCAAACGCTCGCGCAGGCCGCCGTCGCCGGCAAGACCGCTGTCCTGCT
Organism: uncultured beta proteobacterium; assembly: GCA_963722025.1. GTDB lineage: Bacteria > Pseudomonadota > Gammaproteobacteria > Burkholderiales > Burkholderiaceae_C > Ramlibacter. Next base: position 214,585 of record CAVRNE010000056.1, on the reverse strand, counting down.
GGCGGGCGCCGCCCATGTAGACCCCGCGCTGGGCGTGCCGCAGCACTTGCCGGCCTCGCTGCGGGTCGACGCCCGGGCGCACCCGCCACAGCCTCCCAAGAAGGATTACTGCGACGACTTGCGGCGCCAGATGATCAGGCGTGCTTCCTGATCGAATCCGCCAGCGTGTTGACCAGCGTGTCGATATGCGACTTCTCGACGATGTACGGAGGCGCGATCACCAGCACATCGCCCGCCGGCCGCACCAGGGCGCCGTTGTGGAAGCAGTCCACGAAGATGTCATAGGCGCGCTTGCCCGGCGAGCCGGCGATCGGCGCCAGCTCCACCGCGGCCGCCAGGCCCAGGCTGCGGATGCCGATCACGTTGGGCAGGCCCTTGAAGGTGCTGTGGAAGGCGTCGCCCAGCACCTTGCCCATTTCGCCGGCGCGCTGGAACAGGTTCTCCTCTTTGAACAGCTCCAGCGTGGCGATCGCCGCCGGCGCAGGCCACCGGGTGGCCGGAATAGGTGTAGCCGTGGAAGAACTCGACCACGTGCTCGGGCGCGTCGGTCTTCATCATCGCGTCGTACAGCTTGTCGCGGCAGATCACGCCGCCCAGCGGTATCACGCCGTTGGTCACGCACTTGGCGAAGTTGAGCATGTCCGGCACCACGCCGTAGAAGTCGGCGCCGAAGTTGGTGCCCATGCGCCCGAAGCCGGTGATCACCTCGTCGAAGATCAGCAGGATGCCGTGCTTGTCGCAGATCTCGCGCAGGCGCTTGAGGTAGCCCTGGGGCGGCAGGTACCAGCCGGCGCTGCCGGCCACCGGCTCGACGATGATCGCGGCCACGTTGGACGGGTCATGCAGCGGCAGGATGCGGTTCTCCAGCTCCAGCAGGATGTCCTCCTGCCAGACCGGTTCGCTGGTTGTGGATGAAGGCGTTGTTCACCGGATCGTGGATGAAGCGCATGTGATCGACCCGCGGCAGGAATGCGCCGCCGTACACCTTGCGGTTGGCCGGTATGCCGCCCACGCTCATGCCGCCGAAGCCGACGCCGTGGTAGCCCTTCTCGCGGCCGATGAAGACGTTGCGGTGGCCTTCGCCGCGGGCGCGGTGATAGGCCAGCGCCACCTTCAATGACGTGTCCGCCGCCTCCGAGCCGGAGTTGCAGAACAGCACCTTGTTCAGGTCGCCCGGCGCCATCGCGGCGATCATCTCGGCGGCCTTGAAGGCCTGGTCGTTGGACGCCTGGAACGCCGTGGCGTAGTCGAGCGTGTCCAGCTGCTTCTTGATCGCCTCGTTGATGGGCTTGCGGTTGTGGCCCGCGCCCACGCACCACAGGCTGGAAATGCCGTCCACGACCTTCTTGCCGTCGTGGGTGGTGAAGTGCATGCCGTCGGCCGCGACGAAGACGCGGGGGTCCTTGCGGAACTGGCGGTTGGGCGTGAAGGGCAACCAGTGGTTGTCCATGTTGAAGTCGTTGTAGGCCATGGGGTCTCCAAACTGCAAAAGGGCATTTTGGCACCGCCCGGCGCGCTCTGCAGGAGATCGCCGGGGAACCGAATGTGCTGCGACAATTCACCGCGTATATGAACCACGCTTATATCCTGACCCTTTCCTGCCCGGACCGGCCGGGCATCGTGCATGCGGTTTCCGGCTTCCTGCTGGAGCGCGGCGGCAACATCGAAGAGGCCGCCCAGTACAACGACCACGACACCGGCCTGTTCTTCATGCGCGTGCAGTTCGCGTGCGACCAGCTGACGCTCGAGGATCTCAAGCTCCAGCTGAAGTCCTTCGCCGAGCCCTTCAAGATGGTGTGGAAGCTGCACGGCACCCACCAGCCGATGCGCACCGTGATCATGGTCAGCAAGGAAGGCCACTGCCTCAACGACCTGCTGTTCCGCTGGAAAAGCGGCCTGCTGCCGCTGGACATCGCGGCCATCGTTTCCAACCATCGCGATTTCTACCAGCTGGCGGCCAGCTACAACGTGCCGTTCCACCACATCCCGGTGACCGCCGCCACCAAGGCGCAAGCCGAGGCCAGGCAGTACGAAGATCATCGAAGCCGAGGGCGCCGAGCTGGTGGTGCTGGCCCGCTACATGCAGATCCTGTCCGACGACCTGTGCCGCAAGCTGTCCGGGCGCGCGATCAACATCCACCACAGCTTCCTGCCCAGCTTCAAGGGCGCCAAGCCGTACTACCAGGCCCATGACCGCGGCGTGAAGCTGATCGGCGCGACCGCGCACTACGTGACGGCCGACCTCGACGAGGGCCCGATCATCGAGCAGGACGTCGCCCGGGTGGACCACAGCAAGACCGTGGAAGACCTCACCGCCATCGGGCCGCGACACCGAGAGCCAGGTGCTGGCCCGCGCGGTCAAGTGGCACAGCGAGCACCGCGTGCTGATCAACGGCCACAGGACGGTGATCTTCAAATGAACCCGCAGTGCTGTCATCCCGGGCTTGACCCGGGATCCACGTCACCCCTGGCAAAGGCGCTGGCGGTCGGGGCATGGATTGCGGGTCAAGCCCGCAATGACAGGCAACACATGACGGCCCGCATCCCTCCCATCCAATGCCTGCTGACTTTCGAGGCCCTGGCGCGCTTGCGCTCGGTCACGCTGGCAGCCGAGGAGTTGTGCGTCACCCCCAGCGCGGTGAGCCACCGCGTCAAGCAACTCGAACAGATCATCGGCACCAAGCTGTTCGGCCGCGCCGATTTTTCATTGACGACCGAAGGCAGCGAGTACCTGGCCAACGTCCGCGAAGGTCTTGCCAGCCTGGAGCGCTTGCCCGGCAAGGACGGCGCCCAGGGCAAGCGCAAGCTGCGCGTCGCCGTCACCCCCACCTTCTCGCGCTCCATCCTGATGCCGCGGCTGCGCGGCTTCATCGAAGCCTATCCCGAGATCGACCTGACGCTGCAGGTGTCGATTCCCCTGCTGGACGTGGTGGCCGAGGACGCCGACCTGATGATCCGCTTCGGCACCGGCCGCTATGCCGACGTCGAGCATGTCTGCCTGATGACCGACGAGGTCACGCCGCTCGCGGCCCCCAGCTATATCCGCGCAAATGGCCCGTTCGACACGATCGAGGATCTGCTCGCGGCCAAGCTCATCAAGAGCCCGCTCGAGCCCTGGCGCACCTGGTTCCTGGCCCATGGCGTGGACGCCGGCGAGCCGGGCGAGGGTTCGTCGTTCAACGATATCGGCCTGATGTGCGACGCGGCGGCGCAAGGCCTGGGCATCGCGCTGGTTCGCCTGAAACTGGGCCAGCCGTGGCTCGACAATGGCACGCTGGAGCGCATCTCGGTGCGCAACGTGCCCAGCCCCCATGCCCACTACCTGTGCTGGCGCACCGGCACCATGGACCGCTGGGAATGCGCGGCTTTCGCGGAGTGGCTGAAGAAGAGCCTGGTCTGAAGGGCTGACGGATTTTTCCGCGCGGGCTGAAAAAGCTTCATTGGCACGGCCGGCCGCCGGCGCCTACAGTGCACGGATGAACATCACCTCCTTCCAGGTCCGCTGCGTCAACGTCCCGATGCCCGAGCCGCACCGGACGGCCTCTGGCGTCGTCGCGGTGTCGCCGCTTGTTTTGCTGACGGTCGCCACCGATGCGGGCGTGCTGGGACACAGCATCACGTTCAGCTACTCGCCGGCCGCGCACAAGCCGCTGGGAGACCTGATGAAAAACCTGGAGCCACTGGCGGTGGGCAAGCCTTTGGCGCCGGTCGCGCTGTCCGACCAGATGCATGGCCGGTTCAAGCTGCTTGGCACGCAAGGCCTGGTGGGGATGGCGCTGGCGGGCATCGACATGGCGTTGTGGGACGCATTTGCCCGGGCCCAAGGGCTGCCGCTGCACCGGGCGCTGGGCGCGGCGGCGCGTCCGATCAAGGCGTACGGCGGGGTCGGCTACGACGGCGCGGAAGGGACCGCCAAGGCTGCCGAAGCCTGGGCGCGCAAGGGTTTCAAGGGCGTGAAGGCCAAGATCGGCTACCCCACCCTGGCCGAGGACCTCGCCGTCATACGCGCCATGCGTTCCGCCGTCGGGCCCGGCGTCGCGCTGATGGTGGACTACAACCAGTCGCTTGATCCGGCCGAGGCGGCCAGGCGCCTGCAAGTGCTGGACGGTGAAGGGCTCGACTGGATCGAAGAGCCGGTGCTCGCCCACGATTACGCCGCGCTGCAGCGGTTGGCCGGCGTCACGCGCACGCCGCTGCAGGCCGGGGAGAACTGGTGGGGGCCGCTGGATTTCCGCCATGCATTCGACGCCGGCGTGCGGGGCCTTGCGATGCCGGACGCCATGAAATCCGGCGGCGTCACCGGTTGGCAACGCATTGCGGCGCTGGCCCAGCTCCACGGCGTGGCGCTGTCCAGTCACCTGTGGCCCGAGTTGAGCGCGCAGTTGCTGTGTGCGACGCCCACGGCGCATTGGCTCGAGCATGTCGAATGGTGGAATCCCATCCTGCGGGAACCGCTGGAGGTTAGGGACGGCGTGGCCTATGCGAGCGAACGAGTCGGCTCAGGGGTAGAGTTCGATGAAGATGCTGTGCAAAGATACCTCGCATGAATGCCCCGCAGGAAATAACACGCCTTGAACGCGCCGAGCGCCAGTCGCAAGTGGTGCGGGCGTTGCAGGCCGCGTTGCCGGCCGACGCCCTGCTATGGCAACGCCGAAGACACCACGCCCTATGAATGCGATGGACTGACGGCGTACCGGCAGCGCCCGTTGGTGGTCGCGCTGCCGGAGACAGAAAACCAGGTTCAGGCCGTGCTGCGAGATCTGCCATTCGCTCGGCGTGCCGGTCGTGGCTCGCGGCGCGGGCACGGGCCTGTCCGGTGGCGCCATGCCGCACGCGCTGGGCGTCACGCTGTCGCTCGCCAAGTTCAACCGCATCCTCAAGGTCGATCCGGCCAGCCGCACCGCCGTCGTGCAATGCGGCGTGCGCAATCTGGCCATCAGCGAGGCGGCGGCGCCGCACGGCCTGTACTACGCGCCCGACCCTTCCAGCCAGATCGCCTGCACCATCGGCGGCAACGTCGCCGAGAACTCGGGCGGTGTGCATTGCCTGAAGTACGGCCTGACGCTGCACAACGTGCTCAAGGTGCGGGGCTTCACGGTGGAAGGCGAGCCGGTGGAATTCGGCAGCGCGGCGCTGGACTGCGCCGGGCTACGACCTGCTGAGCGTCATCATCGGCAGCGAAGGCATGCTCGCGGTGGCGACCGAGGTGACCGTCAAGCTGGTCCCCAAGCCGCTGCTGGCGCGCTGCATCATGGCCAGCTTCGACGACGTGCGCAAGGCGGGCGATGCCGTCGCGGCGGTGATCGCGGCGGGCATCATCCCGGCCGGCCTGGAGATGATGGACAAGCCCATGACGGCCGCCGTCGAAGACTTCGTGCATGCCGGCTACGACCTGACGGCCGAGGCCATCCTGCTGTGCGAGAGCGACGGCACGCCGGAAGAAGTGGAAGAAGAGATCGCGCCGCATGAGCGAGGTGCTGCGCGCGGCGGGCGCGACGGCCATCGCCGTCAGCCGCGACGAGCCCGAGCGCCTGAGGTTCTGGAGCGGGCGCAAGAATGCCTTCCCCGCCTCGGGCCGCATCAGCCCCGACTACATGTGCATGGACTCCACCATTCCGCGCAAGCGGCTGGCCGACATCCTGCTGGCGATCCAGGAGATGGAAAAGAAGTACGGCCTGCGCTGCGCCAACGTGTTCCACGCCGGCGATGGCAACCTGCATCCCCTGATCCTGTTCGACGCCAACGACGCCGACCAGCTGCACCGCTGCGAACTGTTCGGCGCCGACATCCTGGAAACCAGTGTCGCCATGGGCGGCACCATCACCGGCGAGCATGGCGTGGGCGTGGAAAAGCTGAACTCGATGTGCGTGCAGTTCAGCGCGGGCGAGCGCGAACAGATGCTGGCGTGAAGCGCGCCTTCGACCCCAGGGGCCTGCTCAATCCGGGCAAGGTGATCCCCACCCTGAACCGCTGCGCCGAATACGGAAAGATGCTGGTGCGCGGCGGCCGGATCTCGCATCCGGACCTGCCGCGGTTCTAGCGCTCTTAGCGCCGGCACTGGGTTTCGTCGGTCAGGTTCTCGTTGCCTTGCTTCTTTTCTTCCGCCTGCTGGGTTAGCGCTTGTGCGAACAGGGTGTTGAACGTGAGCAACGGGTTCACGACCTCCGACAGCAGCAAGCTCTGGCGCGGGTGCCGATGCTGGTGCTGGTGCCGGTGCTGGCGCAGCCCGGCACTGCGATGACCGACATGGTTCCATCGGTATAGCTGATTGCGTAGTTCGACGTCAGGAAGCCGGCTCCGGCAACCACCGCGACGGGCTTGATCGAATAGCTGCCAGCGGGGGCGGATGCCGAGGCGCCAGCGCTGGTGAGCGTCACGCCGGCAATCTGTTCCCCGCCGACCAATCCGGTCGTCATGAATTCGCTGCCGGCAAAGGTGAAAGTGGCGGCTTCGTTCTTCGATTGGTCCTTTGCTGTGATCGTCAGGCTTGCAGGCGTGATGTCGAACTTGTTCCCCGTGTAATTGAGGGCGTAACCGGCGGGCGCAGCCAATGTGCCCTGGACAATCGCATAGCTGCCGACATTCTTGCCGGGCGCAGCAACCGCCAACCCGCCGCTGAGAACGTCTTGCGTGAACACGTTGCCATACAACGACGCGTCCACCAGGCCGGTGACGACCGAGCTCAGCGCCGGCGCTGTCGCCGTCGCGTCGTACACCCGGCTCTGCGCATCGGCGGCAACCGCGACTGTCGGCTGCAGCGAGAACACGTAGCGATTGCCCGAAGGAACGGTGCTGGGATAGGTGGTATTCCACACCGCCGCATTGCCGGACACGAGGCCGCCGAAAGCGTTGTTTGCCGGGTCGGTTGAATAGACGACCCACCGCCCGCCGCGGCTGCATCGATCGCACCGGCCCCGGCCATATTGTTGAAGTCAGTGCCCGCCACCGTGACCGCGTCGCCCAGCGCCCGCGCTGGTGATGGAATTGGCCAGGGTCACGGCGCCCGCGCTGGTGATCACCACGTTGCCGTTGCTGCTCGAAGTGGTGATGCCACTGATTCCGTCCACCGTGCCTACGGTCAGCGCGGTGCTGCTCGCCACTTTGAACGCGCCGCTCGTCGCGCGGCCGCTGATCATGCCGATTCATTGTTGGCTTCGGTCAGCACCACGGTGCCGGCCGTCCGCGTTGAGCTGATTCACGGTAATCGTTGCACCACCCGCCTGGGTGATGCTGGCGCCAGAATTCTGGATCAAGCTCAGGGCGCCGCTGGCCACTCCGATCGAGCTCTCGATCGACAGGCCGCCGGTGAAGCTTGCGCCGCCAACCACGATCACACTCGCCGTGACATTGTTGAGTTCGGCAGCGGTCAGGTTGAGCTTGCCAAGCTCGTCGGTGCCACCGAGCGAAATGGCGCGGCCTGCCGTGCCGGGCGTGAACACCGTGCGCGCCGTTCCGGAATTGATCAAGCCATCGAGCTGTATCTCGTCGGCCGCAAGTTGAATCTCGCCCGTGCCGGTGCCGCCGTTGTTGACGACCGAAGTCGCATCGATGCGGATGGCGGGCCCTTCCAACAGGGACGGGCCCGAACCAGTGTTCTCGACCGTGCTGCCGTTGATGATGCGCAGGTCGCCGTTGACGGCCTTGAGATGCAGCGATGAAGTCGCCGAGACCCTCTCGCTGTCGATCAGCAAGGCGGCGCTGGCGCTGCCCACGGACGTCTTGCCCTCGACATAGACCGTTGCGCCACTGATGGTGTCGCCGCCGCCGAGTGCCTCGAGGTGAAATCCTTCCGCGGATGCGCTTTCGCCGCGGATATCGACGGCGCCGGCGCCGGCGTGAATGCTGGCCCCGCCCAGGAGGTGGACGCCGACGCCGGAATGGTTGGAGCCACCTCCCGTGATGGTCACGTCACCGCCGCCCGTGCCAGTCGACGAAGCCCGGATGGAGACGCCCGAGCCGCCGGAAATACCCACATTCCCCCCTGCGGTGTCGATGGGGGAAGCGTAGATGAAAACGCTGGACGCCGGGCTGGTGATGCTCAAATCTCCGCCGCCCGTTGTGATGGTGGAGCTCGAGAGGCTGAGGGCGGATGCTCCCGAGATGTTCACCGAGCCGCTGGCACTGTTCAATGTGGAGCCGAAGATATTCACCACACCTGCGTTGGCCCGCACGTCAATGGAACTGCCTGCCGAGGAAGTCAGCGTCGAACCCGTCAAGTAGATACTGGCATTGACTCCGCTAGTGTTCAACAGGATGCCACCCGCACCCGCGATGCGCCCGTCGACCTGCGCGTCGCCCTCGCCCGCCTTGAGCACCACCTTGCCGCCCTCGGCGCTGACGGCGCTGGCCTGGATCAGCCCGCTGTGCTTGAGCTGGCCCGCGAAGATCCCGACGGCATCGCCTTGCAGCGTTCCCAGGTTGATGGCCCGGTCGCTGGGCGCCTGCAATTCCATGCGGATGCCTTCCAGGCCGCGCCCGGTCAGTTCCACCTTCTGGCCTGCGGCCAATAGCGTGGCGCCGCCAGGCGACTGCACCAGGGCCTGGCTGCCCACCTGGACATCCGGGGCGATCAGCACCACGTCGCCGCTGCGGGCGAGAATGTTCCCGTCAACGCTGAGCCCACCACCGGCCAGGCCATCGCCGCCGAACACCAGCCGCCCGGCCCGCGCGTCGGCATCGCTCATGCGCAGGGTCGATGCGGTGAAGCCGGCGGTATCGACCACCGCCCCGGCGCCCACGGCAATGCCCGAGGGATTGACCAGCACCAGCCGGCCATTGGAGCTCAGGGTGCCGAAGATGGCCGAGGGGTTGTTGCCCACCACCCGATTGATCGACAGGCTGGCCGCATTGGGCTGCTGGAAATGGGTGGTGCTGCCTCCGGGGATCGAAAAGCTCTGCCAATTGATGGCCGAATGATTCGTTCCCGCGCCGTTTTGCGTGGTCACCAGCAGATTGCTGCCTTGCTGACTCAAGCTGGCCTGGCCGTGGATGGCCTGCGCGCCGCTGGGCTGCGCAAGAGCCACGGGAGAACTCAGGAAGGCAGCGGCGACGGCGAGCACCGCGCCCGCTGGCCGAAAACCCGCTATGGCAGGACATGCTGCGTTGGCGGCTGAAATGGCGGCATGTGGCCGGGAAGATCTTGCTGGCTTGTTCACTGCTTGTCTTTCAGGCGAGGCCACACAATCATGCTTTCTCGCTACACCCCGCGGGGCTACTGGTTAAAAGGCGTTATTTTGACAGTAGCACAGTGTTAACGTCATGCAATACGAAAGTTTGGAGCAAGAGCCCGCCGCGACATTCAGCACATTGCTGTTGGCTTGGAAGCGACCCTGGTCGGCCGCACATCGGCTCGACTCTTGCCACGAGGCCCTTCGTTTACGATTGGGCCCCATGCGAATACTCCTTGTCGAGGACGACACGATCCTCGCGGATGCGCTCTGCCGGGCCCTGGTCCAGTCCGCCTATGCGGTCGACGTCGTCGCCACGGCGAGCAGGCGGACAACGCGCTGGCGATCGAGAGCTACGACCTGGCGATCCTCGACATCGGCTTGCCCGGCCTCAGCGGCCTGGATGTGCTGCGCCGCCTGCGGGCCCGCAGGTCCACGTGTGCCGGTGCTGATGCTCACTGCGCTCGATGCGCTGGCCGACCGGGTGCGCGGCCTCGACCTGGGGGCGGACGATTACCTGGCCAAGCCTTTCGATCTGCCTGAGCTCGAGGCACGGGTTCGCGCGCTGCTGCGCCGGGGCGGCCCCACCTCGACCCCCTTCCTCGAGCATGGGCGGCTTCGCCTGGACACCGTGGGCCGGCGGGTGTTCTACGACGAGCAACCGGTGGAGCTCTCCGCACGCGAGCTCTCGGTGCTCGAGTTGCTGCTGATGCGCGAGGGCCGGGTGGTGAGCAAGGAGCACATGGTCAACCACCTGTACGGGTGGGGCGACGAAGTTGGCGCCAACGCGATCGAGGTCTACGTTTACCGCATCCGCAAGAAACTCGAGCCCCTGGGATGCGAGATCCGCACCGTCCGCGGGATGGGCTACCTGATGGAACGGGCCGATGCGGCAGGCTGAGCCGCGGCTGCAGTCCAAGCTGCTGGCCTGGCTCCTCGGTCCGCTGCTTGCCTTGCTGGTGCTGGACACGGCCGTCACTTACTGGACCTCGGTCAATTTTTCCAATCTTGCGCACGATCGCTCCCTGAACGAAATCGCCAGGGAAGTCGTCTTGCACATCAAGCCCAGCGGCACCGGGCCGAAGCTGGAGCTCGATCCGGCGGCCGAGAGAATCCTGCTGCTCGATCAGGACGACCGGCTCGCCTACAAGGTTTGGACGCAAAGCGGCGCCGTCCTCGGCGGCGATCCGGAAATCGCGCGACCCGCGCGGCTTCCCGACGTGAACAGCAAGCCGTTGTTCTACGGCGATGTCCTGCACGGCGAGCCGGTTCGGATGGTGGCATCCTGGACGCGAGTCTGGGGGGACGACGCCTCCAGCCTGGTCTTGGTGCAGGTTGCGGAAACGCTGAACAAACGCAAGCGGCTGGCCTGGGAAATCCTGGCCAACGTGGTCGTTCCGCAATTGCTGCTGATCCTGATGGCGACCGGCGCTCGTCTACCTGGGAATTTCGCGCGGATTGGTGCCGCTCAAGCGGCTGCAGCGCGCGGTGTCCGACCGCAACCATCTCGATCTGACGCCCGTGGAGATCCACGGCGTGCCCGGCGAAGTGCGGCCGCTGGTGGAAGAAGTCAACGAGTTGATGCAGCGTCTGGGCAAGACGCTGGATTTCCAGAACCGCTTCATCGCCGATGCCGCCCACCAACTCAAGACACCCGTCGCCGGCTTGAAGGCGCAGATCGAAATGGCGCTGCGGGAGAACGACCCGGAGCAGGTACGCCATTCGCTCGCGCAGCTTTATGTCGGCGCCGACCGGCTGTCGCGCCTGGTGAGGCAGTTGCTGTCCCTGGCCCGCAACGAACCGGGCGCGACCGACACAGTGCAGTTGCAGGCGCTGGACCTGAATGCCTTCGCGCTGGACATCAGCATGGGATGGGTACCGCACGCCATCAAGGAGGGGGTCGACCTGGGGTTTGAAGGCGACGGACCGGTCCTGATCGATGCGGACGCCGATCGCCTGCGCGAGTTGATCAACAACCTGATCGACAACGCGGTTCGGTACAGCCAGCAGGGCGGGCGGGTCACGGTCGCGGTAGCGACGTCCGAAGGCGGAGAGGGCCGGCTGTCGATCAACGACGATGGCCCGAGCATCCCCGTTGAAGAGAGAAGCCGCATCTTCGAACGCTTCCACCGGCTGCTGGGCAGCCATGCCGACGGCAGCGGCCTCGGGCTGGCGATCGTCAGCGAAATCGCCAGCCTGCACGGCGCCCGCATCACGCTGGATGAAGACCGCAGCGACGGCATCGGCAATACCTTCAGCGTGTTTTTTCCGGCCAGCCGAACCGGGCACTGACCGTGGCGCGTAAGCCTGGCGACAGCTTGGCGACATCTCCCTGACAGTTGGGCGGCAGAAAGGCGTCAGCGCCCCTGCCTATTCTCGATCGCGTCGAACCCTCCCGCGGTTCTCAACGCTTTCGAGGAACAAATAATGGATTTCGCTTCCCCCGAGTTCTGGATCGCCCTGGGCCAGATCCTCATGATCAACATCGTCCTGAGCGGCGACAACGCAGTGGTCATCGCCTTGGCGTGCCGCTCCCTGCCGCCGTCGCAGCAGAAGAAGGCCATCATTTTCGGCAGCGTCGGCGCGATCGTGCTGCGCATCGTGCTGACCTTCTTCGCGATCTACCTGCTCACGCTGCCTTACCTCAAGTTGATTGGCGCAGCCCTGCTGCTCTGGATCGGCGTGGGCCTGCTCAAAGGCGACGACGAGGAGGAGGACCTCGAGGGCCACTCGAACCTGGCCGCAGCCATCAAGACCATCGTCGTGGCCGACCTGGTCATGAGCCTGGATAACGTGATCGGTGTCGCTGCCGCGGCCAAGGGCAACGTGCCGCTGCTGGTGATCGGTCTTGTCATCAGCATTCCGCTGATCATCTATGGCAGCACCCTGATCCTCAAGCTCATGGCGCGCTTCCCGGTGATCATCACCGTCGGCGCGGCCCTGCTGGGATGGGTGGCCGGCGAGATGGCCGTGTCCGATCCGGCAATCACCGGCTGGACCGCCAATCACCACAACCTGCACACGATCGCCCCGGCGCTGGGCGCCCTGCTGGTAGTCGCGACGGGCAAGTGGCTCATGATCCGCAACGCTGCGCAGCAAGCCGGTATGGCGCGGACCGCCGCCGATCAGGCCGCCGGCTAAACCAGCAACCAGGAGCCAGCATGAGAAAAGTCTTGATTCCGGTGGAGGCCGGCAATCCGGCGCGCAGCCGGGCCGCGGTGGCCGAGGCGATCGGCATCTACAGCAAGGACCCGGTGACGGTCCACTTGCTGAGCGTGCAGCCGGCGGTTTCGGGCCACGTTGCCATGTTCTTCGGCAGCGGCGAGCTGCACCAGCTGCAATACGCGCCGGCGCTGAGGATCTCGCATCCGCGCAAGCGCAGCTCACTGCGGCCGGTGTGCCTTACGAATCGAGCGTGCGCATCGGGCGAAGCGCGGAAACCATCGCGCGGACCGCCCGGGAGCTGGGTTGCGACCGCATCCTCATGGGCCAGGACAGGGCGGGCAGTCTCGCCGCCCGGATGTTCGGTCGCTCACCCAACAAGTCCGGCAGATCGTCAGCGGCAGTGGTGACTGCCAGGTCATCGGCTCCTGAACCGCGCGCAGCGGGCTAGCGCCCGCGTTCGCCTGCGGGGCGTTGTCATGCGGCACGTATCACGATGCCGTTTGCTAACATGCTCCGGGCCATGGGCGTTTTCATCAGCATCGCTTCCTACTGCGACCCAGTGCTGGGATTCACCCTGGGACGCGCGCTGGCGACCGCTCGCCACCCGGAGCTCTTGCATTTCGGCGTGGTGGACCAAAGCCCGAAAGCCATGCCCGCCGCCAGCGCAGCCGCGCTGAAACCGGCGAGGCTCAGCTATCTGAACATCGAGCCGCGTGTATGCGCGCGGGCCCTGCTGGGCTCGGGCGATCGCGATGTCCCTCTACGACGGCGAGGACTGGTTCTTCCAGATCGATTCACACACGGAGTTCGACCTGCACTGGGACGAGCGGCTGATAGCGCAGGCCCAGGCTCTGCTTCCGGGCCGCAAGGGCGTGGTGCTGTCGGCCTACCCCAATGCCTTTGTCTTCGAAGGAGAGCGGGCGGTGCGCCGACCCACCACCGACAAGGTCCTGGCCCATGTGCTCAGGCCGGGCGCAAGCTTCGAGCCCGGCCATCCGGTGCTGGCTTTCGAGGCCCAACCCGTGGAGCAGGACGAGCCGCTGCCCGGCTTCCACCTGGCGGCCGGCTGCCTGTTCGCGCCCGGCAACTTCGTGCAGGCCTTTCCTTACGACCCGTGGTTCTATTTCCACGGCGAGGAACAGGCCATGGCCGCGCGGCTTTTCACCCACGGCTGGGACATCTTTCACGTGCCCGGCCTGCCCGTCTACCACCTGTACAACACCGGCGAATCGGGCGCTCCGCAGCGCCCCATGCACTGGGACGAGTCACAGCAAGCCGGCCGCGACCAAACCTGGTGGGAGCACGAGCAGCGCTCGCGCAACCGCTTGGCGGCGCTGCTGGCAGGTGCGCCGCTCGGTGCTTATGGCTTGGGGCGTGAGCGCACGATGGCCGACTACGCGGCTTTCAGCGGCATCGACTTCGCCGCCCGCACGCTCAGCCCCCGCGCCTACCGACCCTTTGGCCCGGCTGCCTCAGGGTTGATCGCGCATCAGTTGCTGCGCCAGGCACAAGTCGGCCCAGGCCTTGGCCTTGTCGGGCAGGTTGCGCAGCAGATAGGCGGGGTGGTAGGTCACCACCAGGGGAATGCCGAGGTAGTCGTGAGCTCGCCCGCGCAGCTTGCCTATGGGCTCGCTGGTGCCCAGCAGCGCCTGCACCGCGAAGCGCCCCATGGCCAGCACGACTTTGGGTTGCAGCAACTGCACCTGCCGGCGCAGGAAGGGCTCGCACTGCGCCACTTCCTCGGGCTCGGGATTGCGGTTGCCGGGGGGCCTGCACTTCAAGACGTTGGTAATGTAGACCTTGTTGCTGCGGTCCAGCCCCAGCGCCTTGAGCATGTTGTCCAGCAGTTTGCCGGCTTGCCCGACGAAAGGCTCGCCCTGCAGGTCTTCATTCTCGCCGGGGGCCTCGCCAACGATCAGCCAGTCCGCCTTCCTGTCGCCCACGCCGAACACGGTGTTGGTGCGGCCGGTGCAAAGCTTGCACGCCTGGCATTGCGCCACGGCTTGGGCCAGGGCATCCCATTCCATCAGCTCGATCGCGCCGGACCCCATAGTCGGAACCGGGGCCGCCGGCGGCTTGGCGGCGGGCATGGGCTGCTGCACAGCCCGCGCCGTTGGCGCGCTGGCGGCTGCTCGTGCCGGCGGCGCCGGCTCGAACAGGCGCAGTCCCATTTCGCCGAGGATGGCCCGCTGCCGGGCGTCGAGGTGAAGGCTCATAGCTTCAAGCTCATCACGACCGCGTCTTCGCGCTGGCCGTGCGCGGCGGGGTAGTAGTTCTTGCGCTCGCCTACCCGCCGAAAGCCGTGGCGCTCGTACATGCGCAGGGCTCGGGCATTGCTGACGCGGACTTCGAGCCAGAGCCATTGCGCGCCCTGGCCGCGCGCCCAGAGCGCCAGCGCATCCAGCATCACCCGGCCCCATCCCTGACGCTGATAGTCCGGCGCGACGGTGAGATTGAGCAGGTGCACCTCGTCCACGCCCTTCATGGCGACGAAGTAGCCCAGCAGTACGCCATTGGCGCCAAGCACCTGGGCCTGGTAGCCCGAGCGCAGCGAATCCTGAAAATTGCCGCGCGTCCAGGGATGGTCATAGGCGGTGCGTTCGACAGCCACGACCTCGTCGAGCCGCTCCAGGCTCAGCGGCTGGAACTCGGCTTCCATGGATCTGAAAACGGCGCTCATGGTCTTGTCGGTGGCGCGGCCCGCGATGCCGCGCGCTCCTGGGTAGTTTGAGCCACTTTATCGCGAATGTAGAGGGGCATGGCGCCGGCGGCGGGCCCGCCCTGACCAGCGGCCAGCAGCGCAGGGGCCAGTCGCAGGAGCGCGCCGGCCGTCGGCATGGCCTCGATGCGGGCGGCTGCCGGCGGCAGGCGCTCGCCATAAGCGGCAAATGCATTGCCTGCGAGTGACCAGCCGGGCGCCACGGTGACGGCTTCCGGCCGTGCCCAGGCCGAACTCGCCCTGCTGGCGCCAGCGGCCGGCTTCGCGCTCGTACGCAGCAAAATAGACCTCGTCCATGCGCGCATCGAGCAGGGCCACCACCTGTTGCGCGCCTTCGCGGTGGTAAGCGTCTTCGGCCACAGCCAGCAAGGTGTCCACGGCAAGCACCGGAACGCCGCTGCCGAATGCCAGCCCTTGTGCGACCGAGCAGGCGGTGCGCAGCCCGGTGAAAGAGCCCGGACCGCGGCCGAACACGATGGCGTCCAGGTCGGCCAAGCCCAGGCCGGCTTGCGCCAGCAGGGCGTGGATGGCGGGGATCAGAGTCGCCGATGCCTGCGCGCCGCCCGGGCCCGTGTGCTCCAGTGGCGCGTGCGAGGCCGCCGCACCGCGCTGCACGGCAACGTGCAGGATTTCGGTGCTGGTATCGAAGGCGAGCAGGTTCAAGCGAATCTCTTTCGGGGCAACCCGGCATTATCGCGGGAGGTCCCGGGATAATCGGCGCATGTCTGCTCTGCGCTTCCTTGCTTCCTGGGCGTTGCTACTGGCCGCGCTCCCTTCGCTGGCCCAAGCCCTGCCACCGGAAGTGGACGCGGCGCTGGCGCGTGCCAGGCTGCCGCGCGAAGCCGTGAGCCTGCTGGTGGTGGATGCCGATGGCAAGTCAGCGCCGCGGCTGAGCCACCGGGCCGGCGTACCGGTCAATCCCGCCTCCGTCGCCAAGCTCGCCACGACCTTCGCGGCGCTGGAGCTTCTGGGGCCGGCGTTCACCTGGACCACCCCGGTTTACGTCGAGGGCAGCGTGCGGGACGGCACGCTGCACGGCAACCTGTACATCAAGGGTCAGGGCGACCCCAAGCTGGTGGTCGAGAGGCTGTGGCTGCTGATGCGCCGCATCCAGGGGTTGGGCATACGCGCAATCGACGGGGACATCGTGCTGGACCGAAGCGCCTTCGAAACGATTGCGCACAACCCCGGCGCTTTCGACGGCGAGCCCCTGCGGCCGTACAACGCGGCCCCGGATGCATTGCTGCTGAACTTCACGGCAGTGATCATGACTTTCACTCCCCAAGGCGGCCAGGCGCAGGTCCACCTGGAGCCCCCGCTCGCGGGCGTGCAGCTGCCGGCGGCCGCGCCCTTGATTGCGGGCGAGTGCGGCGACTGGCGCGGCGGCCTCAAGGCCGACTTCAGCGATCCATCGCGTATCCGTCTTGGCGGCGGCTACCCGGCTGCCTGCGGGGAGCGCAGCTGGCCTGTTGCCTACGCCGACCCGCGCAGCTACGCGCCACGCGCGGTGGCGGGCTTGTGGCAGCAGATGGGCGGAACGCTGACCGGGCAGGTCCGTGACGGGCGGGTGCCGGCCGGCCTGGTGCCGGCTTTCGAAGCGCAGTCGCCGCCACTTGCGGAGATCGTTCGCGACATCAACAAGTACAGCAACAACGTGATGGCGCAGCAGCTGTTCCTCACCCTGAGCCTGCAGCAGCAGGGAGGCGGCACACTGGAAGGTTCGCGCGAAGTGATGCGCCAGTGGTGGCGGGAGCGTATCGGCGCCCGACGACGTTCCGGTGTTCGGCAACGGCTCGGGCCTGTCGCGCGAGGAGCGGATCACCGCGCAGCAACTGGCGCGGCTGCTGCAGGTCGCCTGGGCCTCGCCCTTGATGCCGGAACTGGTGTCCTCCCTTCCGGTCACCGGCATCGATGGAACGCTGAAGCGATCGCGCGGCAGGGGCGCGGGCCTCGCCCACCTGAAAACCGGCAGCCTGCGCGATGTGTGCGGGCGTCGCCGGCTACGTGCATGCGGCCAGTGGCAAGCGCTACGTGCTGGTAGCCATCGCCAACCATCCCCAGGCGGCAGCGGCGCGCCCGGCGATCGAGGCGCTGGTGGACTGGACAGCGCGCGATCTCTAGCGGCCAAGCAAAAAAGCGCCCCGGAGGCGCTTTTTTTCGGACCTGATCCCTTACCAGCGGGCGTGAATGTTGTCGAAGGCGTACTGGCCGAACCTGCGGTGAGACTGGGGGGTGGGATAGATCGCGTCGGCGAACATGAAGCGGTTGTAATCGGTGGAGCGCAACGTCGTGGTGTCGCACAGCGCCGAATTGACCTGGCCGTTGCCGATGCCGATGCCCGGCCCTGGGTCCACCGAGGTGCAGACGCCCTGCGTCACGTTCGAGAGGTCGTATCCGGCGGGGTTCGACTGCCATCAGGTTGAAAAACAGCGCCGCATCGACATAGAGCACGTTTTTGCCCTGGTCCACCAGAGCCACCAGCAACTCCTCGTTGAACTTGGTGCTGGCTTGCTGCAGCAAGCCGCTCTGCCCGATGGCCATGGCCCAGGGAGACCGGCCCAGGTTGTACGGGCCGGAGACCACCACGTGCGTCGCCGCCGGCCTGAACCAGCCGCCGCACCTGCGCCGCAAGATCGCGGCCGGCCTGGCCGACGTTGGCAATCATCTGCTCGCCGGTCTGCGCGCCGGCCGTCACCTTCGCCATTTCAGCCACGATGTCGGCGGTGCCGGCACTGACGACCATCAGGTCATTGACGCCTATGCTGCCGGCGGCCAGGAAGCCATCGATCTGCTCCGCCACCGTGGGCGTCGCGGCACTGCCGGCGGCATCGGGCTTGGCGATGACGCGGGCGTTGCCGGTGGCAAAGGAGGTGCCTCCGGCAGCCGCCGCAGCCAGCGGCACGCCGAATCTGGAAGCCATGTCCTGGGTCCAGACGTTGACGCTATTGTCATTCACGGTGTAGCGGCGACCGCCAACCTGGCCCAGATCGGCCATGCCGTCGCCGAAGGCGACGACGCGCGAGGGCTGCAGCTGCGACTCGATCGTCTCCCGAACCGCAGGCGGCCACGAGCAGGGCCGAAGCGGACGCCAGCGCCAGCAGGACGCGGCGCTTCCAGTTAAATGACATGAAGAATCTCCAAAAGAACTGGCCGCAAGTTTAACGAGGGCCGGCCAGGGCCTGGCGCTTCAGCCCGCCGAGGCCCTTTGCAGCCGGTCGCGCACGCCTTCCCACTCCGGACCGTCGGGCGGCACCTCGACCCAGATCAGCCGCACGCCCTGGGCGTCGAATTCGCGCAGCACCGCAAAGAGCTGGCGCGCCGTTTCGGCTGCGTCGTCCGGCATGCGCCGGCGCAGGACATGGGCCGAGCGCGTTTGCAGGATGGCGCGCGAGTACACGGCGATGCCGTTCGCGTCGGGACCGAGCACGTCCAGCGCCGTCTGCAGCGTCTTGGCATCCATGAGCCGCACGCGTGCCTGCGGCGCGTAATGCGACTCCAGCGTCCCGGAGGCACGGGGCGCCTCGAGTTGCAGCTCCTGCACCGAGCGCAGCCGCTCGCCGCAGGCCGCCTCGATCTGTTCGCGCGTCAGCGTGCCGGGGCGCAGCAGCACGGGCACGCCGCGGGTGCAATCGACGATCGTCGATTCGATGCCTACGCGGCAGGGCCCGCCATCCAGCACCAGCAGTTCGTCGCCGAACTCGGAACCGACGTGCTGCGCGGTCGTGGGGCTCACGCGGCCGAACTTGTTGGCGCTGGGCCCCGCCAGGCCGGACACCGGGGGTTGGGCCTGGGCGCAGGCAAGCAGCAGCGCATGCGCGACGGGATGCGCCGGGCAGCGCAGGCCGATCGATGCCTGGCCGCCTGCGGCCGCCGCCGCCATCTCGGGGCGCCGCGGCAGGATCAGCGTCAGCGGCCCGGGCCAGAAAGCCTGCATGAGTTTTTGGGCGAAGGGCGGAACCTCCGAGGCAAACAAGGGCACCGCCGACGCGTCGGCCACATGCACGATCAGCGGATGGTCGCTGGGCCGGCCCTTGGCGGCGAAGATCCCGGCCACGGCCCGGTCGCTGCCCGCGTCGGCGCCCAGCCCGTAGACCGTCTCCGTCGGGAAGGCCACCAGCTCGCCGCCGGCCAGCGCTTGCGCGGCTTGCGCTATTGCTGCGGCGGATGCGCCATCGAGGATCATCTGGCTCAGAAGGGCTGCATGCCCAGCAGGCCGGCCGCCTTCAGCGCGGTGTCGCGCACGGCCTGCACCGTCGGACCGGTGATATTGAGATGTCCCATCTTGCGGCCCCGGCGCGCGCTCTGCTTGCCGTACAGGTGCAGGTGGGTGCCGGGCAGCTCCAGCACGCGCTGCCAGGGTGGCGCGGCTTCGGTTTCGCCCCGGGCGAACCACAGGTCACCCAGCAGGTTGAGCATGATCGCCGGGCTGTGCTGGCGCGGTTGCGCAAGCGGCAGGCCCGCCAGCGCCCGCACCTGCAGGTCGAACTGCGACAGGTCGCAGGCGTCCATGCTGTAGTGGCCGCTGTTGTGCGGACGCGGCGCCATCTCGTTGACCACCCAGCCGCCGCCTTCGAGCAGGAAGAATTCGACGCAAAGCACGCCCACGTAGTCCAGCCCTTGGGCGATAGCCCGGGTGGCGGCGATGGCCTCGCCGGCAGCGGCGGCCGGGACGCTGCCCGGATAGACCTCGGTCACCGCGAGGATGCCATCGCGGTGCAGGTTCAATTGCGCGGGCAGATTGACCATGGCGCCGTCGCGCCCGCGTGCAACGATGACCGAGCATTCGGCCGCCAGCGGCATCAGTTTTTCCAGGACGCAGGGCACTTGCTTGAGCCCGTCCCAGGCAGCGGCAAGCTCTTCGCGCGTCTTGACGCGCGCCTGACCCTTGCCGTCGTAGCCCAGGCGCGAGGTTTTCAGCACGCCCGGCAGCAGCGCGGCATCGACCGCAAGCAATTGCGCCTGCGTCTCGATCACGGCGTAGGGGGCGCAGGGAACGCCGCAGCGCACGAAGTGCGCCTTCTCCCGTGCCCGGTCCTGCGCAATGGCGACGGCCTCGGGACCCGGCGCCACCGGCCGCTGGGCACCCAATTGCGCCAGCGCGGGCGCCGGCACGTTCTCGAACTCGGTCGTCACGGCAGCGCTGCATTGCGCCAGCTGCGCCAGCCCGTTCTCGTCCAGGTAATCGGTCTGGATATGGTGATGGCTCACCAGGCCCGCCGGGCTGGCCGGGTCCGGGTCCAGCACTGCCGTGGAATAGCCCATGCGCTGGGCGGCGTGCACGAACATGCGGCCGAGCTGGCCGCCGCCCATCACGCCCAGCGTGGCGCCAGGAAGGATCACCTGGCCGGTCATGGCGCGGGCGGCAGGCTCATGTTGCGGGCGGCTTCGGTCTGCCTGGCCCGGAAGGCCTCCAGTTGCGCCCGCAGGGCCGGGTTCTCGTTGGCCAGCATGGCGACAGCGAACAGGGCGGCGTTGGCAGCCCCAGCCGCGCCGATGGCGAAGGTGGCGACAGGGATGCCCTTGGGCATCTGGACGATGCTGTGCAGCGAGTCGACGCCCTGCAGGTGCTTGCCGGCCACGGGCACGCCCAGCACGGGCACCGTGGTCTTGGCCGCCAGCATGCCCGGCAGGTGGGCCGCGCCGCCGGCGCCGGCAATGATGGCCTTGAGGCCGCGCGCGGCGGCCCCTTGCGCATAGGCGAACATATCGTCGGGCATCCGGTGGGCCGAGACCACCCGGGCCTCATGGGCGATACCGAATTCCTGGAGAATCGCAACTGCGTGCTGCAAGGTATCCCAGTCACTGCTGGAACCCATCACCACGCCAACCTGTATGGGGGGCATTCATGCTCCTAAAGGTTGAATTTTAAGGTTTAGCCGGAATTCGCCCCAATGATCGACGTCACGATAGAAAACTTTGAAGCCGAGGTCATCGCCGCCTCGATGACGCAACCCGTGCTGGTGGACTTCTGGGCGCCCTGGTGCGGCCCCTGCAAGGTCATCGGCCCGCTGCTGGAAAAGCTGGAAGCCGACTACGCCGGCCGCTTCAAGCTGGTCAAGATCGACTCGGACCAGGAGCAGCAGCTGGCCGGCGCCTTCGGCATCCGCAGCATCCCGACCTGCATCCTGCTGATGAACGGCCAGCCGGTGGACGGCTTCATGGGCGCCCTGCCCGAAGGAAAGATCCGCGAATTCCTCGACAAGCACGTGCCGCCCGCCGGCGAGCAAGCTGAGGAGGAGGCGATCGAGGAGGAAGAGCCGATCCTGGACGCCGGCGCCCAGCTGGAAAAGCTCCAGCACACGGTCGCCACCGACCCGGCCAACGACGATGCGCGCTTCGAATACGTCAAGGCCTTGCTGCTGGCGGGCCGCAGCGACGACGCCAAGGTGGCGTTCGCGCCGGTGATCGCCAAGTCCGGCCAGGTGCGCCGCTTCGACTCGCTGCAAAGGTGGATGGATGCCCTGGATTTCGCCGACACGGCGAAGTCGGTTGCGGACCTTGACCAGCGCATCGCCGCGAACAAGCGCGACTTCGACGCGCGCTTCGCCAAGGCCCGGCTGCTGATGGCGCAACAGCGCTGGACCGAGGCCATGGACGAGCTGCTGGAAATCCTGATGCGCGACAAGGCCTGGAACGAGGACCTGGCGCGCAAGACCTACATTGCGATCCTCGACGTCATCGAGCCGCCCAAACCCAAGGTGGCCGAGGGCCAGATCCCGCCGGACGATCCGACGGTGGCGACCTACCGGCGCCGCCTGTCGAGCGTTGTGCTGAGCTGAGCGCGAGTGCGTCATCGCGTCAGCGACACGCTCGGCCGGCACGGTGAGCCTGAGCTCCACCAATTCGCCGCCGCGCCGCAGCTTCGGGAAGCTGACCGCCTCCACCGGCAGCACGCCGGGTCCGATCTTCGGGGCCGGTGCCTTGGCGTCCGGCGTGCCGCCTGGCGATTCCGGGCCGAGGGCCAGCTGGCTAGTTGCCGTCACAGCGTGACAGCAGCGCCGGCGCCGACAAGCCGAACCTGCCGCACGCCGGACAATGCCTGCTTGTCGGCGGAAGCGCACCGGCCGGCCGTCCTGCCCCAGCAGTTCCACGCCCGCCATGCGCGGCGCCCATCGGCGCTTCATCCGAAAGACGGCCGGCCACGATGCAGCTGTTGCCTCCGGCGTCCTGGGCCAAGGAGGAGGTGGCGCCGGCCAATGCCAGGCCACAGGCCAATGCGACGCGAAGGAGTGTCATGCGAGTCTCCGAGTGAGGGGTAGCCCAGCATAGCGCCCGGCCGCCGCGGGCGGTCGCCCGGCGCGCAAAAAGCGCAACCGCGTGTGTAAGCGCCGGCTCGCGCGGCCTTCAGGCCGGTCAGGCGCTGCATGGCTTCGCGGTACTTGGCGGCCGTCTTCTCGATCACGTCCTGCGGCAAGCGCGGCGCCGGCGGCGTCTTGTCCCAGGGCTTGCCGTTGATGCGCACCGCTTCCAGCCAGTCGCGCACGAACTGCTTGTCGTAGCTGGGCGGGTTGGCGCCGGCGCGAAACGCCGCGTCGTAGCCCTCGACCGGCCAGTAGCGCGAGGAATCCGGGGTCAGCACTTCGTCCATCAGCACCAGCGTGCCCGCGTCGTCCAGGCCGAACTCGAACTTGGTGTCGGCAATGATCATCCCCTTGCCCAGGGCGATCGCAGCGGCTTCCTTGTAGATGGCGATGCTGATGTCGCGGATTTTCGCGGCCAGCTGAGCCCCGATCATCTCCACCACCCGCTCGTAGCTGATGTTCTCGTCATGCTCGCCCGCGGCAGCCTTGGCGGCGGGCGTGAAGATCGGCTCGGGCAGCTTGCCGGCATTCTTGAGGCCGGGCGGCAGCGCGACGCCGCAGACCGACTGCGATTCCTGGTATTCCTTCCAGCCGCTGCCGGCCAGGTAGCCGCGCACCACGGCTTCCACCGGAATCGGCTTCAGGCGCTTGACCAGCATGGAGCGGCGCGTGACCTGCGGCACCTCCTGCGGCGCGACCACGCTCTCGGGCGCCTCGCCGGTCAGGTGGTTGGGACACAGGTGGCCCAGCTTGCCGAACCAGAACAGCGCCATCTGGGTGAGCAGCTCGCCCTTGCCGGGAATCGGCTCGCCCATGATCACGTCGAAGGCCGACAGCCGGTCGCTGGCCACCATCAGGATGCGGTCGTTGCCGACGGCGTAGTTGTCGCGCACCTTGCCGCGGGCGAGCAGCGGCAGCGAGGTGAGGGCGGAGGTGTGCAGGGCAGAGGTCATGGGCGGTGGGAAAAGCAAAAGGCCCGTTGCGGCAACGGGCCCTGGATTATCGCAAGCAGCGAGTCAGTGGACGACTTGCGCCAGCTCGCCCTTGGCGTACCGGGTCGCGACCACCTGCAGCGTCTCGCCCTTGATCTTGCCGGCCTGGCCTTCGCAGCCGAACTCGATGTAGCGCTGCTTGCAGATGGCCTTGGCCGCTTCGCGCGCCGGCTTGAGCCACTCGCGGGCGTCGAACTTGTCCGGGTTCTCGGCCAGGAACTTGCGCACCGCGCCGGTCATGGCCAGGCGGATGTCGGTGTCGATGTTGATCTTGCGCACGCCGAACTTGATGGCATGCTGGATCTCCTCGACCGGCACGCCATAGGTTTCCTTCATGTTGCCGCCGTATTGGCGGATGATGGCCAGCAGCTCCTGCGGCACGCTGGAGCTGCCGTGCATCACCAGGTGGGTGTTGGGAATGCGGCGGTGGATTTCCTTGATGCGGTCGATCGCCAGGATGTCGCCGGTGGGCTTGCGCGTGAACTTGTAGGCGCCGTGGCTGGTACCGATGGCGATGGCCAGGGCGTCGAGCTGGGTGCGCTTGACGAAATCGGCCGCCTGCTCGGGATCGGTGAGCAGCTGCTCGCGCGTCATGGTGGAATCGGTGCCGTGGCCGTCTTCCTTGTCGCCCTTCATGGTCTCCAGGCTGCCCAGGCAGCCGAGTTCGCCTTCGACGGTCACGCCCAGCTTGTGGGCCATGTCGACGACCTTGCGCGTCACGTCCACGTTGTAGTCATAGCTGGCGATGGATTTGCCGTCGGCTTCCAGCGAGCCGTCCATCATCACCGAGGAAAAGCCGAGGTTGATGGCGCCCTTGCAGACGTCGGGGCTCTGGCCGTGGTCCTGGTGCATCACCAGCGGAATCTGCGGATACGCCTCCACCGCGGCCTGGATCAGGTGCTTGATGAAGGATTCACCCGCGTACTTGCGCGCGCCGGCGCTGGCCTGCAGGATGACCGGAGCGCCGGTTTCCTTGGCCGCTTCCATCACGGCCTGTACCTGTTCGAGGTTGTTGACGTTGTAGGCCGGGATGCCATAGCCGTTTTCGGCGGCATGGTCCAGCAGTTCGCGCATGGAAACGAGTGGCATGGTGGTGGTCCCGATAGGTGAAGAAACAGCGCCGCGGCAGCTTGTAACCGCGTGGTAACTGCGCTGAATTTTACCCGTTGGCCGGCCGCTGCGGGCCGCCCGGACCCCGGATGTCACCCGACCCGGCAGATCTTCAGCATGTTGGTGCCGCCGGGCGCGCCCATCGGTTCGCCGCAGGTGATGGCATAGATGTCGCCGCTTGCCACGATGCCGCGCTTCTTGAGATGAGCCTCGGCTTCGCCCAGCGCCATGTCGCGCTCGGCGCTCTGATCCATCAGCAGCGGCCGCACGTTGCGGTACAGCGCCATCTTGCGCTGCGTGACCAGCTTGGGCGTGAGCGCATAGATCGGGATGTGGATGCGGTGGCGGCTCATCCACAGCGGCGTCGAGCCCGAGTCGGTCAGCGCCACGATCGCCTTGCAGCCCAGGTGGTGCGCGGTGAAGAGCGCGCCCATGGCGATGGACTGGTCGATGCGGTCGAAGGTCATGCCGGTGAAGTCGGCGTCCAGCTTGACGTCCTCGGCCTTCTCGGCTTCGGAGCAGATGTTGGCCATCTCGACGATGGTCTCCAGCGGGAACTTGCCCGCGGCCGTTTCGGCGCTCAGCATCACTGCATCGGTGCCGTCCAGCACGGCGTTGGCGACGTCGCTCACCTCGGCGCGGGTCGGCACCGGATTGGTGATCATGGACTCCATCATCTGGGTCGCCGTGATCACCACCTTGTCGTGTTCCCGCGCCATGCGGATCATGCGTTTCTGCAGCGCCGGCACGGCGGCATTGCCCACCTCCACCGCCAGGTCGCCGCGCGCCACCATGATGCCGTCGCTGGCCTTGAGGATGGACTCCAGGTTGGGAATGGCTTCGGCCCGCTCGATCTTCGCGATCAGGCCCGGCTTGTGGCGATACTCCTCGCCCGCCACGTTGCACAGCTGGCGCGCCATCTCCATGTCGGTGGCGGTCTTGGGAAAGCTCACGGCCACGTAGTCGGCCTGGAAGCTCATCGCCGTGCGGATGTCCTCCATGTCCTTGGCCGTCAGGGCCGGGGCGGTGAGGCCGCCGCCCTGCTTGTTGATGCCCTTGTTGTTGGACAGCACGCCGCCCAGCTTGACGGTGGTGCGCACCTGCTCGCCGCGCACCGAATCCACCGTGAGCACGATCAGGCCGTCGTTGAGCAGCAGCAGGTCGCCGGCCTTCACGTCGCGCGGCAACTCCTTGTAGTCCAGGCCCACGCCCTTGATGTCGCCCGGCTCGGTGCGGGACGCATCCAGCACGAACTTCATGCCGGGCTCGAGGGAGACCTTGCCTTCGGCGAACTTGCCGACGCGGATCTTGGGGCCCTGCAGGTCGGCCATGATCGCCACCTCGCGGCCTGCGCGCTGCGCCGCTTCCCGCACCATGTTCGCCCGGTCGATATGGTCCTGGGCCTTGCCGTGGCTGAAATTCATCCGCACCACGTTCACGCCCGCGCGGATCATCTGCTCGAGGAGCGCGGGATCGCTGGAAGCGGGGCCGAGTGTGGCAACGATCTTGGTGGCGCGACGGGCCATGGAGTCTCCGGTGTAATTAAGTTTCGGATTCTCGCCGATATGCGGTTACATGTCAGGTACGAAAGACAAAAGCGCGCGGCAAAGAAGGTAAGAGTGTTTCACCCCTTCGCGCGCTTTTCCAGGATCTCGAAGGCGGGCAGGGTCTTGCCTTCCAGCACTTCCAGGAAGGCTCCGCCGCCGGTGGAGATGTAGCTCACGTCTTTCTCGATGCCGTATTTGGCGATGGCAGCCAGCGTATCGCCGCCGCCGGCAATGCTGAACGCGGACGATTTCGCGATGGCGCGGGCAATGGTTTCCGTGCCATGAGCAAAAGCGTCGAACTCGAACACGCCCACCGGGCCGTTCCAGACGATGGTGCCGGCCGACATGAGCTGCGCCGCCAGCTGGCGCGCGGTCTGCGGGCCGATGTCCAGGATCAGGTCGTCGTCGTCGACCTCGGTGGCGAGTTTCACGGTGGCCGGCGCGTCCGCGGCAAAGGTCTTCGCCGTGACCACATCGACGGGGATCGGCACTGCCGCGCCGCGCGCCTTCATGGCCTCGATCACGTCCCTGGCTTCGCCCACCAGATCGGCTTCGGCCAGCGACTTGCCTATCTTCAGGCCGGCGGCCAGCATGAAGGTGTTGGCGATACCGCCGCCCACGATCAGCTGGTCCACGTTGCGGGCCAGCGATTTGAGGATGGTGAGCTTGGTCGACACCTTGGAGCCCGCCACGATGGCCGCCAGCGGCCGTTTGGGATTGGCGAGCGCCTTGCTGATCGCGTCGATCTCGGCGGCCAGCAACGGGCCGGCGCAGGCGATCTTGGCGAACTGGGCGATGCCGTAGGTCGAGGCTTCGGCGCGATGGGCCGTGCCGAAGGCGTCGTGAACGAAGATATCGCAAAGAGCCGCCATCTTCTGCGCGAGCTCGGGGCTGTTCTTCTTCTCGCCCTTGTTGACGCGGCAGTTCTCGAGCAGCACGACCTCGCCCGGCTTCACGTCGACGCCGTCGACCCAGTCGCGCACCAGGCGGCACCTCCCGTCCCAGCAGCTCGCCCAGCCGCTTGGCGACGGGTGCCAGCGAATCCTCGGGCTTGAGTTCGCCTTCGGTCGGACGGCCCAGGTGCGAAGTCACCATCACGGCCGCGCCGGCCTCGCAGCGCCAGGCTGATGCAAGGTACGGAGGCGCGCACGCGGGTGTCTTCGGTGATGTTTCCAGCGTCGTCCTGGGGTACGTTCAGGTCGGCCCGGATAAAGACCCGTCGGCCGGTGGCCAGGCCTTGGGCACAGAGATCGGAAAAGCGCAGGACGTTCATGGCGGTATCGCTTCGGACAAAACCTGTGATTCTAAAAGCGCAGGTCGCCGCGACGTTACCAACCGAGTCCGAGGTGCAGGGGCAGGTAGACGGCCATGCCGGCCACGATGGTCAGCAGCACGCTGCGCCGCCAGAAGTACACCAGCGCGCCCACCGGGGCGGCAAACAGGCGCGCGTCCTGCCAGGTCCCCACCAGTTGTCCGCCGAGCATCACGACCTCGGGCGCGACCACACCCGCCAAGGCGGCCACGGGCGCGTACTGCAGTGCGCGCTCTGCCCAGCCGGGCAGGGCCCAGGGGCGGTCGAGGATGAAGAAGAAACAGCGGGTAAGCACGGTGACGCCGGCCAGGCCGACGATGACCGCCAGGGTCCACAGGTCGGTGCGCCCTGTCATGCGGGACTTTCGGACGCCGGCGGCATTTTCTTTTCCAGCCAGAAACTGGCACCCACCGCTATGGCGATCGCCACCACGATGTTCAGTTTCAGGGGCAGCGCATAGGCGGCCACCGCTGCCGCGCCCGCGATCAGGGCCGAAAGCCGCCGCAACGGCGTATTCGCCAGCGAGCACAGAATCCCGACCAGGCACAGCACGCCGGCGAAACCCAGGCCCCAGGCCGTGGGGATCAGGTTGCCCAGCACGATGCCGGCGACGCTGGACACCATCCAGCTGGTCCAGGTCACGAAGTAGTTGCCCGAGAGATACGCCTCCTGCTCGCGCTACTCGGCCTCGTCGGTTCCGGGCCGGGGGAACCGGCGCGTGAACATCGCGTAGCTCATGTCGGCGGTGAGGTAGCCGTTGACCAGCCGGCGCCAGCGCGGCATGTGCATCAGGTAGGGCCGCAGGTGCAGGCTGAACACCACGAAGCGCAGGTTCACGCAAAAGCCGGTCGCCAGGATCACCCAGGCCGGCGCGGCCGCGACGATCAACGGGATCGCCGCGAGCTGCGAACTGCCCGCGTACACCAGGAAGGTCATGGCAAGCGCCTCGATCACGCTCATGCCGGACTTGACCATGGCCACGCCGGTCATCAGGCCCCAGGCGCGCGATGCCGGTGGCCAGCGGCGCCATGATGCGGGCCGCCTCCCTGAAGGCGGGATGGCTGTAATTGGAGCGGAGAAAAAACACTAGGAAGACGGCGATTCGAACGTCATGCCCGGCTGCATGTCGAAGCCGCGCAGAAAGTCTGCCACAGCCAGCCGCTTTCCGCCCGCCCGCTGCAATTGCGTCAGGCGCAGCACGCCCTGGCCGCAGCGCACGTCCACGCCGGCGGGGGATACGGCGAGGATCGTGCCGGCCGGCGCCGGCGCATCGACCGCTTCGCCGATGGCCTGCGCGGACCATAGCTTGAGCGTCTCGCCGCCCAGCACGCTGCTGGCGCCCGGAGACGGATCGAACGCGCGGATGCGCCGGGCGATCACCTCGGCCGGCTGCGACCAGTCGATCGCGGCCTCGGCCTTCTCGATCTTGCTGGCGTAGGTCACGCCCGCCTGTGGCTGCTTGACCGGCCGCAGGCCGCCGCAGGCCGCCAGCTCCAGCGCCTCCACGACCAGCCGGCCGCCCAGCGCCGCCAGCTTGTCGTGAAGGCGACCCGGTGGTGTCGGATCGTCGATGGCAACGGATTCGGCCAGCAGCATGTCGCCGGTGTCGAGGCCGGCGTCCATCTGCATGATGGTGACGCCGGTCTCGCGATCGCCCGCTTCGATGGCCCGATGGATGGGCGCCGCGCCGCGCCAGCGCGGCAGCAGCGAGGCATGGATGTTGAGGCAGCCCAGGCGCGGCGCATCCAGCACCCACTGCGGCAGGATCAGGCCATACGCGGCCACCACCATCACGTCGGCTCGCGCTTCGTCGATCGCGAGCTTCGCGGCCGCGGCGTCGTCGGGGTACTTGCCGTCCAGCCGCAGGCTGCGCGGCTGCGCCACGGCCAGCCATGCTCCAGGGCGAAGCGCTTGACGGGCGAGGCCTGCAGCTTCATGCCGCGGCCGGCCGGCCGGTCAGGCTGGGTCAGGACCAGGGGAATGGTGAAGCCCGCCGCTTGCAGGCGCTCCAGCGCCACGCGGGCGAACTCGGGCGTGCCGGCAAAGATGACCCGCATCAGTTGCGCATGTTGTTTGGCGCGTTGATGAACTCCATGCCGGGGTGAGCGCGCTGCACGACGTTGCGCTCGTCCAGATAGACCCAGTAGAACATGGGGCTGTTGGCCGTGTCCCGCCAGCGGTAGGTCATGACCGGGCCGCTCCAGCTGGTCACGCCTGTCGATCCAGGCCGGCCGGCCGAACTCGCGCTCGACGTCGTCACGCGTCCACTTGCCCGCCTCGATGCGTTGGAAGTTGCCGTCGGTGAGCACCTGGCGGGCCTGCACCACGCGGCCGCCGGCATCCAGGTCCACCATCCACGTCTCCCGGCCATAGGGCTGCGCGCCGTATTGCAGCCGCTCGCCGGCCGGCAGCGGCATCACACGGCGTGGGCTGGCCCATTTGCGCGATCACGGCATCGCGCGGCGTGCCCGCCTGGATGCCGTAGCCCCCGAAGCCGGCGCAACCGGCCAGCAGCACGGCGATGAAAACCAACAGCAGTTTGCGCATGATGACTTACCTCCGGCAGCTTGAACTCAGGCCCGAACCAACTCGCGCCTTGCCTTGAGCATCTTGGTCTTGATCCGATTGCGCTTGAGCGGCGACAGGTACTCGACGAACACCTTGCCCAGCAGATGGTCCATCTCGTGCTGGATGCAAACCGCGAGCATTCCCTGCGCTTCGATGGTGCGGGACTGGCCCTCGGCGTCCAGCGCGGTGACCGTGACCGCCGCCGACCGCTCCACGCCGTCATAGATGCCGGGCACCGACAGGCAGCCCTCGTCGCTGACCTGCTTTTCGGGGCTGGCCCAGGTGATCTCGGGGTTGATCAGCACCAGCGGCTGGTTGCGCTGCTCGGACACGTCGATGACCACCACACGCTCGTGCACGTCGACCTGCGTCGCCGCAAGGCCGATCCCCTCGGCGTCGTACATGGTTTCGAGCATGTCGCCCACCAGCTCTTTGATGCGCGCGTCAACGGCCTGCACCGGCTTGGCCACCGTGTGCAGCTTGGGATCGGGAAAACACAAAATTGGAAGAAGTGCCATGAAATAAAACCGGCGGAAAAGGACTCCGGTGTCGCTATTTTCGCTACTTTTGGCTTTTCCGGCACAAGCCGCACGCCAAAAACGTTGCCCAATCAAGGGCTTGAGCGCAGAATTGCCAGCACTTTGTCAAGACTTTCGACTGCGTTGGCACCGCCGACGGTCGCAGCCAGCAAATGCAAAAACACCGCATGATTTCGACGTTCGCTCCCAAATCCCAGGCTCTGGCCGCACTCGCCGTACTGGCCGGGCTGCATGGCCCCACCCGCCCTGGCGCAGAACTTCCCCATTACGCCGGGACAGCGCACCACCGCCGAACAGGTGGCTCAGGCGGGCGTGCCGCTTTCGGAGCTGGCGCCCAACGCGCCGGACGAATACACCGTCAAGCGCGGCGACACCCTGTGGGGCATTTCGGGCCTCTTCCTCACCCGTCCCTGGCGCTGGCCGGAGCTGTGGGGGATGAACATGGACGAAGTAGCCAACCCGCACCGCATCTACCCAGGCCAGCTGCTGGTGCTGGACAAATCGGATGGACGCGCCAGGCTCAGGATCGGCCCGAAGGCGACCAGCCCGGACACCGTCCGGGTGTCGCCGCGCATGCGCGTCGAACAGCTGGCCGATGGTGCCCTGCCGACCCTGAAGCCGCACCTGATCGATCCCTTCCTGACCGAGGCGGTCATCGTGGACGAGGCGACCCTGCAGCAGGCGCCGCGCATCGTGGCGGCGGGCGACAGCCGCGTGCTGATCACCCGCGGTGACCGGGCCTATGCCCGCGGCGCGACGCCGTTGAAACAGCAGGTGGCCGGCCGCAGCGACGACTACCGGGTGTTTCGCAGTGCCAAGCCCTTGAAGGACCCGCTGACGCGCGCCATCCTCGGTTACGAGGCGCAGTACCTGGGCAAGGCTTCGCTGGTGCGCGACGAAACGATCGAGGCCGCGAACGGACGGCAAGGGCGCCGTGGTGCCGGCGACCATCGACATTCTCTCGGCCAAGGAAGAGATGCGCATCGGCGACCGGCTGCTGCCCGAGCCGCCGCGCGAGTTCCAGAGCTACGTGCCGCATGCGCCCGCCGGCGCCATGACGGGCACCATCGTTTCGGTGTACGGCAATG
Source organism: uncultured beta proteobacterium (assembly GCA_963722025.1). Lineage (GTDB taxonomy): Bacteria > Pseudomonadota > Gammaproteobacteria > Burkholderiales > Burkholderiaceae_C > Ramlibacter. Next base: position 183,077 of record CAVRNE010000056.1, on the reverse strand, counting down.
CCGTGTCGGTGGCCGGGCAGAACCAGGTCGTGGTGATCAACAAGGGCACGGCCGATGGCATCCAGAGCGGCCACGTGCTGGCGATCCTGAAGGACGGCGAGCGGCGCATCGACAACTCGCAGGCCGGAGAGCGCACCGCAATGAAGTTGCCCGACGAGCGCAACGGCCTGCTTGATGGTGTTCCGCCCCTTCGAAAAGCTTTCCTACGCCCTGATTCTCGAGATCAACGACGCGGTCAAGATCGGCGACACGGTCAGCGAACCCCCGCTGATCCGAAGGCGGCTGCCATGGAGCGCGAGGAGCTGGCGGCGTGGCTGCGCCTGGCCCTCACCCAGGGGCTCGGCAATACGGCGGCCAGGCGCCTGCTGGCCAGTTTCGGCTTGCCCGGCAATGTGTTCAGGCAGACAGCCGTGGCGCTCGAGCAGGTCGTTACGCCGGCGCAGGCACAAGCCCTGCACACCGAACCGGCGCAATTGCAGGCCCAGTTCGAGGCCACCCTTGCATGGCTGGAAGGAGCTGAAGGCAGCGCCTCCCGGCGCATAGTCACGCTGGCAGACGCCGACTACCCCTTGGCCCTGCTCAACACCGAAGACCCGCCCCTGATGCTGTACCTGATGGGCCAGGTGACGGCGGCATGGCCTGCCGCCATCGCCGTGGTTGGCAGCCGCAACCCCACGCCCCAGGGGCTGACCAATGCGCGGCAGTTCTCGCGCTGCTTCGCGCAGGCCGGGCTCACCGTGGTCTCCGGACTGGCATTGGGAGTGGACGCGGCGGCGCATGAAGGCGCGCTCGAGGCGGCGCTTCCCGGCCAGCTGGCCACCATCGCCGTGGTGGGCACGGGACTGGACCGCGTCTACCCGCGCCAGCACCTGGAGCTTGCCCATCGCATTGCGCAAGACGGATTGTTCGTGAGCGAATACCCGCTGGGCACGCCGCCCCTGGCCCGGAATTTCCCCAAGCGCAACCGCATCATCGCGGCGCTGAGCCAGGGCACGGTGGTGGTGGAGGCGGCGCTGAAGTCCGGCTCCCTGATCACGGCCCACCAAGCCGCGGAGCAGGGCAAGGATGTTTTTGCGATACCCGGATCCATCCATTCACCGCAATCGCGCGGCTGCCATGCATTGCTCAAGCAGGGCGCCAAGCTGGTGGAAACCGCCCAGGACGTGCTGGAAGAGCTGTCCGTCGTGCACGCTACGCCAAGGGCCGCGCCCGCGCCGGAAGTGGAAGACCGCGCGAGCGCGAGGACGGCATCCTGGCGGCCCTCGGGTTCGACCCGGTGAGCCTGGATGCACTGGTGGCGCGCACTGGCATTGCGGCGGCGCATCTGCAGGCCAAGCTGCTGGAGCTCGAGCTGCAGGGCGACGTGGCGCGCCTGCCTGGCGGCTTGTTCCAGCGCGTCGGCGCGGGTTGACGCAGTCTCGCAACACACGTTCCTTGTCTGTTGCCATTGTCCCCCGCGTTCTGGGCTATATTGGGGCATGTTTGAAGTGCTCGTTTTTGTGTACGAACACTACTGGCGCGGCGATGCCTGCCCTGAACTGCAGCAGCTGGGGCGCAGGCTCAGCGCGCACGGGTTCGAACCCGATGAGATTCACGATGCCCTGGTCTGGCTCGACGGCCTGACGTTGGCCGCCCAGAGCGCCTCGCTCGACCCATCCGAACCGCAAGACAGCGCCGTGCAAGCGGCCGCCGCCCAATCGCTCGGCAGCATGCGGGTGTATTCGGTGGCCGAGCAGGACCACCTGGGCGCGCAATGCCTGGGCTTCGTTTCGTTCCTGGAATCCTCGGGCGTCCTGCCCGCCGCCATGCGCGAGATCGTGATCGACCGCGCGATGGCTGCGCCGGGCGATCCGGTGTCTATCGACGACCTCAAGATCATCGTGCTGATGGTGTACTGGAGCTTCGGCCAGGAGCCCGATGCGCTGGTGCTCGACGAGCTCTGCGACCCAGCCGACGGACGCCTCGCGCACTAGCTCAGCGCGCTCAGCGTTCGGCGAGCTACCCCGCGCTCAACGCTCAACGCTAGACCGCTTCAGCTCAACAATCTCTCGGGATTCGCGTCCAGCTTGGCCAGCGCATCGCGCGTCGCCCGCACGGTGAGCGCTTCCTCTTCGGCCGGCAGCAGCAAGCCGGCCTGCAGATAGGCCGCCAAGCGGCGAGCCTGGATCAGGTAGCTGCGGCCGCCGGGCGCCGCGAACAGGTGCAGCTGCTTGCGGTCGCTGCGCCAGGCGTACTGGACCTGGGTGATGGCGCCGTTGTGGTCCAGCGCAAACCAATTGCCCAGTTGCAATTCGCCCGCCCAGGCGAGCATGCCCGCGCTGGGCCTCGAGCCGCCATCGGCCACCACCTCGATCATCGAGGCATCGATGCCCAGCATCAGCTCGATGCTCTGCGCATCGAGCGGCAAATCCGTCTCCGGGTCCGTGGCGACGAAGTCTTCCAGGTGGGCCAGCCGCTTGGCCATGGCTTCGATCCGGGCAGGCGATATGGCCTCGGTCTTGGACTGGAAGGCATCCGCCAGCGTGTCGCCGATGACCTTGATGTGCGCTTCCTGCGCCTTGCCCTCGATGCCGACCAGCGTCATGCCCTGGCGCAGGCGCTGCAGCAGCTTCGGCAGCTCCTGGATGACCTGGCCGCGCTCATTGCGATTGGCCTTGGCGCCGGCCGCCCACACCAGTTCGGATGCCGACTTCTTCAGCACCAGTGTTTCCTCGTGTTGGGGGCCGTTCTTGACCGCGGCCACCGCCAGCACCTCTGCCCATACCTTGAACAGGAACTCGCGGATTTCATCGCGCACCGGCATCTCGGCGAGCATGCTGCGCATCTCGATGGTGTATTGGATCACCAGCGTTTCCTTCTGCTCCACTTGCTGGGCCACGGTCACCAGCCGCTGCGTCGGGGCGTTCTCGGTGAGAAACCTGGACAGGAACTTCTGGAACTCCTCATAGACCAGCTGGAAGACCCGGCGGCCGGTCTCGGGATACTGCTCGATCACCTGGACCACGCGCTTGATCTCGACTTCAAGTGCGCTGCCGCCGATGGCGGCGGTGTCGAAACCCATCACGCACGAGCCCATGCGGTCGATCAGCTGGCGCGCCGGATGCTCGAGCGAGCCGAAGAACTCCGGCTCAGCGAGCGCCACGCGCAGAACCGGCATCTGCAAGCGGGCGAACCAGACGCGGACGGCCGGCGGAATCCGCTCCTCCGCCAGGATGCTCTGGAACATCAGCGCCACGATCTCGATCGTGGCCTTCTCGGTCGAGGTTGCCGCCTTTTTCTTCAGCTCGCCGGTGCGCCGCCGCAGATCGCCCGCGACCTGCTGGACGGCTGCGTCGTCGTAGACGACCCCTTCCCCCGTCGACGCGGCGCTGCGCGTGTCGAGCGGCTCGGCCTGGGTCACATGCTGCGACAACGCCTCCGTCAGTGCCGGCGATGGACGGGAGGCAGGAGCATCGAACCCGGCCACGCGGTCCGTCAGCAGGCGCTTGAGCTGGCCCAGCACGCCGGTCGCGCGCATCCGGGCGCGCGCCAGCGGCGGGCTGGAAGTCATCAGGCGGGTCTCGTCGGCCACGCCCCGTGGCCGCGCGCCCCGGGGCCCGATTCCGACGACCCCCCATGGCCAGCTGAACCCTGCGCACCGCCCTGACCGCCGGGACCGCCGCCCGAGCCGCCCGATCCCGCCTGCGATCTCGAGCCGCCCAAGGAACCGCCGCCACCGCCGGCCTCATTGACATCGGCTTGGCTTTCGGCCGCACCGGCGTCCGGCTTCTTGCCGCCGGAAGCGGTGACGCCGCGCTTGACCCTCGAGCTCAGGTCGATCTCGCGCATGATCCCCTGGCCGACCAGGAATTCGTTGGTCAGCCGGTAGGCCTTCGTCACATACTCCGTGAGGCTGCGCTGGATCACGTCCTGGATCAGGGCCCACGATTCGGGCGACAGCCCGGCGCTGCCCCACTGCTCCACCAGACAGCTGCGAAAACGTTTCGGGCCGCAGCACGTCGGCGTCGGCAAGCTCGTCGCCGCCCTCGAGGTACTGCATCCGCACGCGCAGGTCGTTGAGCTCCCAGGAGGCTTTTTCCTGGATCGCCATGGGCCAGGCGGGACGAAAGAATCTTGCGCTCGACCACCTCGTCGCCGATCAGCTCCAGGCTCGAGGACTCGGGCTTGCGGGCCGTGGCCGTCGCAGGCACCAGCGACTTCTGCCATGCGCTGGCGCTGGCCCGGGCCCAGTCGGCGCCCTTGCGATCGAACTCCATCATCGCATCGCGGCGCTCCTGCATCTCCCGGGAGCTTGCACCGGCTTGGGTCAGCTCCGACAAGCGACTGCGGATGGCCTGCACCATCGGTGCGATGCAGGCTCGCGCATGGGCCACGAACTGCTCACGCGCCTGGCGCGCGATTCGCGCTCTGGCCTCGGGTGGCAGTTGGGGTGTGCTCACTAGCCTGCCTCAGACTGTAGCGCCTGCGTTGGGATCGCTGGGATCCTCGTCCTTCTTGGCCGTGGACTTGACCAGGTCCTCGCGCTTGATGCCCAGCCACATGGCAATGGCGGCGGCGACGAAGACGGAGGAATAGATGCCGAACAGGATGCCGATGGTCAGCGCCAGCGCGAAATAGTAGAGAGTGGGGCCGCCGAACAGCAGCATCGACAGCACCATGATCTGGGTCGAGCCGTGGGTGATGATGGTGCGGCTGATGGTGGAGGTGATCGCGTTGTCGATGATCTGCACCGTGTTCATCTTGCGATAGCGGCGGAAGTTCTCGCGGATCCGGTCGAAGATCACCACCGATTCGTTCACCGAATAGCCCAGCACCGCCAGCACCGCTGCCAGCACCGCCAGCGAGAACTCCCACTGGAAGTAGGCAAAAAAGCCCAGGATGATGATGACGTCGTGCAGGTTGGCGATGATGGCCGCCACCGCGAACTTCCACTCGAAGCGAAACGCCAGGTAGATCATGATGCCGATCACCACCATGGCCAGGGCCTTGAGGCCGTCGGTGGCCAGTTCCTCCCCGACCTGGGGGCCGACGAACTCGTTCCGGCGCAGGACGACGCCCGGATCCTCGGCCTTCAGCGCGGCCAACACCTTGTCGCTTTGTTGCGCCGAACTCACGCCTTTCTGGGCGGGCAGGCGGATCAGCACGTCGCGCGAAGTGCCGAAGTTCTGCACCTGCACGTCGGCAAATCCCAGGCCGGACACCGTGCGCCTCACCCTCTCGACGTCGGCGGCCTGGGAGTAGCCCACCTCCATGACGGTGCCGCCGGTGAACTCCACCGACAGGTGCAATCCGCGCGTGACCAGGAAGAACACGGCCGCGGCGAACGTCAGGAACGAGATGATGTTGAACACCAGCGCGTTTTCCATGAATGGAATGTCGCGCCGGATCTTGAAAAATTCCATTGTTCCTTTTGCCCTACTCGGCCTTGGTTATAGCGCCATCGGCGTCCGGGCGCCATACCGTTCCTATGGATACCGTCTTGAGTTTCTTCTTGCGGCCATACCAGAGGTTGACCAGGCCACGCGAGAAGAACACCGCCGAGAACATCGAGGTCAGGATGCCGATGCAATGAACCACGGCGAAGCCGCGCACCGGCCCGGAGCCGAATGCGAGCAGCGCCACGCCCGCGATCAGGGTCGTGATGTTCGAGTCGAAAATCGTGCCCCAGGCGCGCTCGTAGCCCGCATTGATGGCAGCCTGCGGCGAAGCGCCGTTACGCAATTCCTCGCGCACCCGCTCGTTGATCAGCACGTTGGAGTCGATGGCCATGCCCAGCGCCAGCGCCATGGCCGCCATGCCGGGCAGCGTCAGCGTGGCCTGCAGCATGGACAACACCGCCACCAGCAGCAGCAGGTTCACGGCCAGGGCCAGGCCCGAGAACAGGCCGAACAGCATGTAGTACACCGCCATGAAGAGGCAGATGACCGCGAAGCCCCAGGCGACGCTGTGGAAACCCTTGGTGATGTTCTCCGCGCCCAGCGTCGGGCCGATGGTGAACTCTTCGATGATTTCCATGGGCGCCGCCAGCGAGCCGGCACGCAGCAGCAGCGCCACGTCGTTGGCCTCCACGGTGGTCATCCGGCCGGAAATCTGCACCCGCCCGCCGCCGATCTCGCTGCGGATCACGGGGGCCGTGACCACCTCGCCCTTGCCCTTTTCGAACAGCAGGATGGCCATGCGCTTGCCGACGTTCTCGCGGGTGATGTCCTTGAAGATGCGCGCGCCCTTGGCATCCAGGGTCAGGTGGACGGCGGCTTCCTGGGTCTGGTTGTCGAAGCCGGGCTGGGCATCCGTCAGGTTGTCACCGGTCAGGATCACCTGCTTCTTGACGATCACCGCCTGGCCGGTGCGCTCGAGATAGCGTTCGGTGCCGAAGGGGACCGGGCCTTGGCCCATTTCGGCGGCCCGTGCCTCGGCGCTCTCGTCGACCATTCGCACTTCCAGCGTGGCGGTGCGGCCCAGGATGTCCTTGGCCTTGGCCGTGTCCTGCACGCCGGGCAGCTGCACCACGATCCGGTCCAGTCCCTGCTGCTGGATCACCGGTTCGGCCACGCCGAGTTCGTTGATCCGGTTGTGCAAGGTCACCATGTTCTGCTTGAGCGCCTGCTCCTGCACCCGCCGGGCCGCCTCGGGCTTGATGGTCGCCGTGAGCTTGTACTCGGTGCCTTCAGGCGCCTCCACCGACTGGAGATCGGGGAACTGGTCCGCCAGCACGGCCTTGGCCGCCTCGAGCGTCTGGGTGTCGCGAAACCGCACCTCGATGGCCTGGCCGTTGCGGTTGATGCCGCCATGCCGGACATTCTTCTCGCGCAGCAGGGTGCGCAGGTCACCCGACAGCGACTCGGCCTTCTTGGTGAGCGCCGCCTGCATGTCCACCTGCAGCATGAAATGCACGCCGCCGCGCAGGTCCAGTCCCAGGTACATGGGCGCGGCGCGCAGCGCCGACAGCCACTGGGGCGAGCCCGACAGCAGATTCAGCGCGACCACATAGGAGGGTTCGGTGGGATCGGGAACCAGGGCCTTCTGGATCGCGTCCTTTGCCTTGAGTTGCAGGTCGCCAGTCTCCAGCCGCACCTTGACCGAGTTGGCGTCCCGCGTAATGGCTTCGGGCTTGATGCCGGCCGCGGCCAGCGCCTGCTCGACGCGGACCTGGGTAGTGCTGTCCACCTTCACGGTGGCCTTGCCGGCGGAGACCTGCACTGCCGGCGCCTCGCCGAAGAAATTCGGCAGGGTATAGATCGCCCCCACCAGCAACGCGATCACGATGATCACGTACTTCCAGACCGGATATCGGTTCATATTTGAAACCTCAAGGACACGTGGTGCGAAGCACCCGTGTTCTCACCTTACTTGACAGTGCCCTTGGGCAACACTTGGACTACGGCGCTGCGCTGGACCTGGACTTCGACGCCAGTTGGCGATTTCCACGCCGATATAGACGTCGCCCAGTTTGGTGACCTTGCCGAGCACGCCTCCCGCGGTCGCCACTTCGTCGCCCTTGGCCAGCGCTTCGATCATGGAGCGATGCTCCTTCTGGCGCTTCATCTGGGGCCGGATCATCACGAAATACAGCACCACAAACATCAGCACCAGCGGCAGCATGCTCATCAACGAGGACTGCATGTCGCCACCGGCGGCGGTTTGGGCAAAAGCGGAAGAAATGAACACAGTGGCTCCAGGATCGATGGTCTTGAACAGTTACGCCCGCGAACAAGCCGGCACGACAATGTGCCGCAAGGCGGAAGCGCCCCATTGTATGCGCCGCTGCTTGGCGTAAAAAGTTGTAACCCGCCGCTCGGCGCCGTGCGAAGCGGGCAACCGGGCTCAAGCAACGCTGGCGATCAGCCCCGGGATGCGGCCACTGGCTCATCAGCCGCTCCCATTGCACGCGCGCGGCAGCCAGATTGCGCTCCTTGACGTGGCCGAAGCCCTTGATCTGCTCGGGAATGCGGGCAATCTCGACCGCCAGTGCGTGGTTGTCGGCGTTGAGCGACCCCACCACCTGCTCGACGCTTGCGCGGTACTCGCCGATAAGGGCGCGTTCGGTGCGGCGCTCCTCGGTGCGCCCGAAAATGTCCAGCGGCGTGCCGCGCAGGCCCTTGAGCTTGGCCAGCACGCGGAACCCCATCAGCATGGCGGGACCGAACTTGCTCTTCTGCAGTTCGCCCTTGTCGTTGCGCTTGGCGATGATGGGCGGCGCCAGATGGAAGTTGACCTTGTAGTCGCCTTCGAACATGGCGGCGATCTTCTCCTGGAAGCCGGTCTCCGCGTGCAGGCGGGCGACCTCGTACTCGTCCTTGTACGCCATCAGCTTGAACAGGTAACGTGCCACCGACTCGGTCAGCGCGGTCTTGCCCAGCGGCTTCTCAGCCAGGCGCACCTTCTCGACGAACTGCTTGTAGCTGTCGGCATAGGCTTCGTTCTGGTAAGCGATGAGGAATTCGACGCGCCGGGCCACGATGCTGTCCAGCGTTTCGCGCTTCTTGAACTCGATCACCTGGGCCGATGCCAGCAGCTTTTCGACCGACGCCCAGTCGTGGGCCGCCCGGCGGCCCCACTCGAACGCGGCCTTGTTGTTGTCCACGGCCACGCCGTTGAGTTCGATGGCGCGCATCAGGGACTCGCGGCCCAGCGGGATCCAGCCCTTTTGCCAGGCATAGCCCAGCATCATCGGGTTGGTGTAGATGCTGTCGCCCATGAGCTTGGTGGAAGCCACGTCGGCGTTGAAAGCCGACACGCCCGCAGGACCCACGGCATGGACGATCTCGGCGGCGCAGGCATCGGACGGATTGGCCCAGTTGGCGTTCGTGACGAAAGCCGCCGTGGGCGTGCTGTGCGAATTCAGCGCCACATGGGTGCGGCCTTGGCGCATGCGCAGCACCGTTTCCTTGCCGGCCGTGACGATGGGATCGCAGCCGATGACGAGGTCGGCGCCGGCCATGCTCACCCGCGTCGTGCGGATGTCTTCGGCCTGTTCCCCGATCAGCACATGGCTCCAGGTGGCGCCACCTTTTTGCGCCAGGCCGGCGGAGTCCTGGGTGACGATGCCCTTGCCCTCGATGTGGCCCGCCATTCCCAGCAGCTGGCCGATGGTGATGACGCCGGTGCCGCCGACGCCCGCCACCACGATGCCGAAGGCGCCGTGGATGGCCGGCAACCGCGGCTCGGGCAACTCGCCCAGTTCGAACGGCGAAACCGCTTTTTCCTTGGCTTTCTTCTTCAGCTGTCCGCCCTCGACGGTGACGAAGCTCGGGCAAAAGCCCTTGAGACAGCTGGTGTCCTTGTTGCAGGTGCTCTGGTTGATCACGCGCTTGCGGCCGAACTCGGTTTCCAGCGGCTCGACCGACAGGCAATTGCTCTTGACGCTGCAGTCGCCGCAGCCTTCGCACACCAGGTCATTGATGACCACGCGCACGGCCGGGTCGACCAAGGTGCCGCGCTTGCGCCGGCGCCGCTTCTCGGTGGCGCAGGTCTGGTCATAGATGATGGCCGTGGTGCCCTTGATCTCCCGGAACTCCCGCTGGATGCGATCGAGCTCGTCGCGGTGATGGACTTCCACGCCGGGCGGCAGCTTGGCCACCGTGTACTTCTCCGGCTCGTCGGTGACGATGACCTCGCGGGTCACGCCTTCAGCCATCAGGCTGTGCGCGATCTGGATCACCGAGTGGCCTTCGGGGCGCTCGCCGACCTGCTGTCCGCCCGTCATGGCCACGGCGTCGTTGTAGAGGATCTTGTAGGTGATGTTCACGCCCGCGGCGATGGACTGGCGGATCGCCAGCAAGCCGCTGTGGAAGTAGGTGCCGTCGCCGAGATTGGCGAACACATGCTGCTCGGTCGTGAACGGCTGCTGGCCCACCCATGGCACGCCCTCGCCGCCCATTTGCGTGAAGCCGACGGTGGCCCGATCCATCCAGGTCGCCATGAAGTGGCAGCCGATGCCGGCCATGGCGCGCGAGCCTTCGGGCACCACGGTGGAGGTGTTGTGCGGGCAACCCGAGCAGAACCACGGCGCGCGGTCAGCCTTGACCTCCAGCACCTGCATGGAACGCTCCTTGGCCTCCAGGATCGCCAGTTGGGCGTCGATGCGAGCGCCCAGGTCGCCGTTGACGCCCATCTTCTTCAGGCGTTGCGCAATGGCGCGGGCGATCAGCGCCGGCGACAGGTCGGCATTGGCGCGCAGCAGTGTGTTCGCCGTGGGGTTGGGCTGCGACCACTCGCCGCCGGACATGTCGCCCTCCACCTCGTTGAACTTGCCTATGACGTTGGGCCGCACGTCGGGACGCCAGTTGTAGAGTTCTTCCTTCACCTGGTATTCGATGACCTGGCGCTTTTCCTCGACGACGAGGATCTCGCGCAGGCCCTTGGCGAATTCACGCGTGCCCTGGGCTTCCAGCGGCCAGACCACGCCGACCTTGTGCAGGCGGATGCCCAGCCGGCGGCAGGTCTCGTCATCCAGCCCCAGGTCCATCAGCGCCTGGCGGGTGTCGTTGTAGGCCTTGCCGCTGGCGATCAGGCCGAAGCGGTCGTTCGGCCCTTCGATGGCGTTGTAGTTGAGGCGGTTGGCGCGGATGTACGCGAGGGCCGCGTACCACTTGTAGTCATAGAGGCGCGCTTCCTGTTCCAGCGCGTGATCCGGCCAGCGGATGTGCACGCCGCCGGGCGGCATCACGAAGTCGGTGGGAATGCGGATATCGACGCGCTCGGGGTCGATCATGGCCGTGGCACTGGACTCGACGACTTCCTGGATGGTCTTCATGCCGGCCCAGACGCCGGCGTAGCGGCTCATGGCGAAGGCGTGGATGCCCAGGTCGAGGATCTCCTGCACGCTGGCCGGAAAGAACACCGGCAGGCCGCAGGCCTTGAAGATATGGTCGCTCTGGTGCGCGGCGGTGGAGCTCTTGGCGACGTGGTCGTCGCCCGCCACCGCGATCACCCCGCCCCAGGGCGTAGTGCCCGCAAGGTTGGCGTGCTTGAAGACGTCGGAGGTGCGGTCGACACCCGGGCCCTTGCCGTACCAGATGCCGAACACTCCGTCGAACTTGTGCGTCTGCGCAGGCGTGAAGCCCAGCTGCTGGGTACCCCACAGCGCGGTGGCCGCCAGCTCCTCGTTCACGCCCGGCTGGAACACGATGTTCTGGGCCTTGAGGTACTTCCCGGCTTTCCACAAGGCCTGGTCGTACCCGCCCAGCGGCGAGCCGCGGTAGCCGCTGATGAAGCCGGCGGTGTTCTTGCCGGCCTGCGCATCGCGCAGCCGCTGCAGCATGGGCAGCTTCACCAGGGCCTGCACCCCGCTCATGAAGGCCCGTCCGTAGTCGAGCGAATATTTGTCGTCGAGCGTGACGGTCTCGAGGGCCTTGCGAATGTGTTCGGGAAGCGGCGCGTTCATGGACGTCTTGTCTCCTGGGGCAGTTTGCAAAGTGTATGCCCGCAGCCCGGATATGTCTTTGCGTTCTTTGCCCGGATAGCTGGCATGTCAAGAAAGATTCTTGCTTTAGAATCGGTTTTATGGAAACGCTCGATAAGTTTGACATCCACATCCTTAACGAGCTGCAGGCCGATGCCCGCCTGACAAACACCGAATTGGCCCAGCGCGTAGGCCTGTCGGCAGCACCCTGCTGGCGCCGCGTGCGCGCGCTGGAAGAGGCCGGCTTCATCAAGGGCTACCACGCGGAGATAGACCGCCAGAAGATCGGGCTGGGCGTGTTGGCCTTCGTGCGGCTGGACGCCAACCGCAACACCGGCGAGCTGACGCGCGAGATGGAGGAGGCGATCCGCAAGATCCCGGAGATCGTGTCCTGCCACTACATCAGCGGGGCCGGCACCTTCGAGTTGCAGGTGGTCTCGCGCGATCTCGACACCTTCTCGCAGTTCGCGCGCAAGGTGTTGATCAATCTGCCCAATGTGAAGGACCTGCACACCAGCTTTTCGCTGGGCGAGGTGAAGGCCAGCAGCAGCCTGCCGCTGTCGCACCTGGGAACGCGGATCAAGTAAACGGGCTGTCATCCCGGGCTTGACCCGGGATCCATGTTGGCGCGCCTCGGTGGATGCCGGATCGAGTCCGGCATGACAGTCATTAGCCCCTAGTCTTTCACGCAGTTCACCACCAGCTGCGGTGCCAGATAGCGCAGGATGGCTTCACGGCCGCTCGCGCCCAGGCCGAACTCCGCGCGCAGCCGGGGATTGCTGTAGACCGTCTGCTGCGGCGTCACGCCGCCGGCATCGCGCAGCAATACGTCGTTGCCGCGACTCCCGGCGTCGATCACGGCGGAGTCGTCCGTGAAGCGCACGCTGAATTCGAAGTTCTGGTCGCAACGATAACGCTGCAGCGAGGCGGCCGGTGATGCGGGCGCAGCGGGTGACGCGGCCGGCTCTGTCGCTGGAGCCGGAGCCGGCGCTGGGACCGGCGCCGCGGCGGGCGGCGCCGACACGCAGCCCGACAACGCGCCTGTGGCCAACAGGCCGATTGCGAGAAATTTCATTCCGCAATTGTGCGGCGCGGCCACGCGTTCCGTGTGGGCTCGCTACGGCTGGGTCACTTCGGCCACAGCACCCACAAGCGCAGCGGCTGCTTGAGCCGGCCCGCCACCTCGCCCGCCTCGGGCCCCCAGCCGGCGAAATAGTCCGCGCGCACGGCGCCGACGATGGCGCCGCCGGTGTCCTGGGCCAGCACCAACCGCTGCAGGTTCACCGCCGGCCCACTCGAGGCCAGCCATACCGGCGTACCGTAGGGAATACTGTCCTTGTCCACGGCGATCGAGCGGCCCGGGGTGAGCGGCACTCCCTGGGCGCCGCGCGGACCGAAAGCCGCATCCATGTCCGACAGCGGCTCCTCGCGGAAGAACACGGTGCGCGGATTGCTCCACAGCATCTCGTTCACCCGCTGCGGGTTCTGCGCGACCCAGGCCTTGATGCCGGGCCAGGAAGCGTCACGGATGGCGCCCTGCTGCAGCAGCCAGTTGCCGACGCTGCGGTAAGGCTGCTCGTTGGTCGCGGCAAAAGCCAGCCGCACCAGCCGCCGGCTGCCGTCAGGCTCGGTGATGCGCACACGCCCGGATCCCTGGATCTGCAACACCAACGCATCCACCGGGTCGGCCACCCAGGCGATCTCGCGTCCGCGCAACGCCGCGCGGGCCTCGGGCAGGGTGTCGATTTCCTGCCGCGTGTACCAGGGCCTGCGGCTGGCAAGGTTGCCTGGCGGGCGGTACAAGGGAACGCTGTTGGTGGCCGTCGCAACGCGACTGGCCTCGAGCATGGGTTCGTAGTAGCCGGTCAGGAGGCCGTCGGTCGGGCCCTGGAGCGACTCCACGCGATAGGGCTGCAGCCGCTGCATCATCCAGGCGCGCTGCTGCTCGGGCGAACCTATCGACAGACGCCGCACTTCGGGGCACAGCCGCGCGAACGCTGGGCCCGGCCGCTCGCAGCTCTTGAGCCAGGCATTCCAGGCCTCATGCAGCATGTCATCGGCGAAGCCCGGCAGCTCGCCCCAACGGACCGGTTGCCAGCGGCTCTTGCCCTGGAGGATGGCAGGCGGAAGCGGGGCGGCATCACCCGGCAACGGCAATGGCTCTGCGGCAACCGGGGCTCGGACCTCATCCGCAGGTGGCAGCGGCACCCCGCCACACGCCGCCAGCATTCCTACAATAGCGCAGGCAAAGGAAACGGCTCATGCTCCTGATTCTGCTTGAAGCGCTGCTGGCTCTGGTGCTGCTGGTGCTGATTGTCTGGTGGACGATGTTCTCCGGGCGCAAAAAGGGCGAGCCGGTGGGCAAGGACCCGGAAAAGTAAAAGTCTGCTTTGGCTACAAGCCGCGCAGCACGTTCACCAGCTCGACTGCCGACTTCACTTCCATCTTGTCGAATACGCGCGCCCGGTGTACTTCCACCGTGCGAACGCTGATATCGAGCTGATCGGCTATCAGCTTGTTGGGCAGCCCCTCCACCACCAGCCGCATCACGTCGCGTTCGCGCTCGGTCAGTTCGGCCATGCGCATTTGCAGCAGGCTCTTTTCGCGCCGGGCCGCGAGCACCCGCTGCGATTGCCTGATCGCCTGCTCCACGCGGTCAACCAGGGCATTGTCGGAAAACGGCTTCTCGCAAAAGTCGAAAGCGCCGCGCTTGACCATATCGACCGCGGTCGGCACGTCGGCATGGCCGGTCAGGAAGATCACCGGCATCGCTTCCACCAGCCCACGCTGAGACCAGCTTGTCGAACAAGGCCAGGCCGCTCACGCCGGGCATGCGCACGTCCAGCAGCAGGCAGCAGGGCTGCTCGGGAGAAAAGCCACCCGCCAGCATGGCGTCGAACTCTTCGCCGCCCGGATAGCTCTCGCTGAGCAGATGGCGCGAACGCAGCAGCCAGGCCAGCGCCTCGCGCACGCTCGCATCGTCATCGACGATATAGACAGTGGCATTCAGGGCTAGGTTGCATGTGGCGGGATCCACCGGCAAGGTGAACCGGAAAATAGTACCTTGCGGCCGGTTGGGCTCGAACCCGAGGAATCCCCCATGCTGCTCCACCACGGTGCGGCACAGCGACAGGCCCAGGCCCATGCCTTCCGACTTGGTGGTGAAGAACGGGGTGAACAGCTGCTCCTTCACGGCGTCGGCAATGCCCGGGCCCATGTCGGTCACCGAGAATTCGAGCCAGCCCCTTGCCCGCTTGCCGTCACCTCGATCACCAGCGAGGGGCCGGCCACACCGGCCTGGTCCATGGCCTGCATGGCATTGCGCGCGAGATTGAGCAGCACCTGTTCGACCATGGTCCGGTCGCACAGCGCGGGAGGCAGGGCGTTCTTCACGCGCGTGTCGACCCGCACCCCGAGCTTGCGCGCCTGCAGGCTGACCAGGGGCATGATGGCGTCCAGCAAGGCCTGCGCGGTGACCGGCTCGCGCGCCTTGTCGCGCCGGCGCACGAAATCGTGCACGCTCTTGATCACCTTGCCGGCCCGCTCCGCCTGTTCGGCGATGCGCCGCATGGCGACCTCGATGTCGGGCAACGCGCCCGGCGCAGCCGGCGACTTCAGCAGGTTCATGGAACCGGTGGCATAGCTGGAGATCGCGGCCAGCGGCTGGTTCAATTCGTGGCTCAGCAGCGAGGCCATCTCGCCGACCGTCGCCAGCCGCGCCGTGGCTTGCAGTCGCTCCTGGCTGGCGCGCGAAAGTTCCTGCACGCGGCGCTGCTCGCTGATGTCCAGGAAGGCGCTCATCCAGCCGGTTTGCAGCCCATCGTGGTTGATCAGGGGCGCTTCGATGATCAGCACCGGAAAGCGCGAGCCGTCCTTGCGCATGAACACGGACTCGTAGCCCTCGCGCGGCGGCGCATGCTGGCCGGACAGGCGGATTTCCTGGCGCTTCTGGTATTCGTCGGCCAGCTCGGGCGGCCAGTAGGGCGCGGGCGTGGCATGCCCCAGCAGTTCATCGGCCGAAAAGCCCACCATCTCGCAGAAAGCGGGATTGACGTAGGTGATGCGGCCTTGCAGGTCGCGCGCGCGCAGGCCGGTTACCAGCGAATCCTCCATCGCCTTGCGAAACGCCAGCGCGTCGGCGAGGTCTTCCTCGGCGCGCAGGCGCCTGCGCGCGTCGCGCCCGAGCAGCAGCAGCACCAGCACCAACGCGATCGACATGGCGGTGACCAGCGCCGTCAGCACGTTGGGGAACAGATCGGGCGCGGCGCGCCAGCTGTCCATGCGCAGCACCATGGTGTTGCCGGGCAGATCGACCAGCTGCTGCGACGTGAACACCCGGCTGCCGCGGCGCGCCGATCCATGCACGGCCAGCCGCGTGCCGTCGGCCTCGGTGAACGAGACTTCCTGGCTGCGCGTCAGCTGCGGCCCGATCATCCCGGCCAGTATTTCAGCGAGCGAGTAGGTCGCCACCACATAGCCGGTGAGCTGCCCGGCCGTCACTTGCGGCAGGCACAGCTCCATGACTTCCACGCCGAGGCCGTCCGGCTGCGGCAGGAAGTAGCTGCTGGAGTAGGCCGGCCCGCTGACCCGGCCGGCGTTGGCGCAGGCCAGGACCACATCGCCCTGGGCATTGCCCCGGCCCAGGCGCGCGAACACCGGCGAGCGAAAGGGTGTGTCCACGAAGGCCACGGTGGCGAGGTCGCTGTCGCGCCATTCGATGCGCATCCACTCGCGGTGCTCGCGCAGCAGCACGCTCGCTTCTTCGCGCCAGGATGCGGGCGTGGGATGGCCTGAGTGCAGCGCCTGCAGGCTTTGCACGTTGCGCGTGAGGGCCGAGCGCACATCGCTCAGCGCATCGGCCGTGTCCCGCTCCAGCTTGCTTTGGACCTGGCTGGCTTCGTAGCGGCCGGCCAGCCACACCAGGGTGACGAGCAGGGCCGCGACCAGCGCGCCCAGCAAGGCCCACAGCGACCAGCGCAGGCGCGGCGAAACACGGCGCGTCGCCGCGGCGCATTCATGTGGCCCCCACGCTCGCGGGCAAGCCCGCAGCGCTGCGCCACGAGCGGCTGCAGCGAGCTTGCTTGACAGCGGTTCGGCGCAGCGCTCCTCATAAAACCCGGTGTTCCAGCGCGGGCAGCTGCATGCGCAGCTGCGCCTGGCGCGCAGGATCCAGGTCCGCCATCACGACACCCGGGCCCTCGCCCTGCTGCGCCAGCACCACACCCCAGGGATCGACCACCATGCTGTGGCCCCAGGTGCGCCGGCCGTTCTCGTGCACGCCGCCCTGGGCCGGCGCGATGACGTAGGCCAGGTTCTCGACCGCGCGGGCGCGCAGCAGCAATTCCCAATGGGCCTGCCCGGTCACATAGGTGAACGCGCTGGGCACCAGCAGCACGTCTGCCTTCAGGCTGCGGTACAACTCGGGAAAGCGCAGGTCGTAGCAGACGCTCATGCCGATGCGCCAGCTGTGCCCGCTGCTGTCTCGCAACTCGAACGCCACGGGTTCGGCGCCGCATTCGATGACCCGCGACTCGTCGTAGCGCTCACGCCCGTTGTCGAACTTGAACAGGTGGATCTTGTCGTAGCGGGCCACCCGCTCGCCCGCCGGCGAAAAGACCATGCTGCTGTTGCGCACGTGGGCTTCGTCGCCCGCGACCAGCGGCAAGGTGCCACCGACGATCCACAGGCCGAGCTCGCGCGCGGCCTGCGCCAGGAAGCGCTGGACGGCGCCGTCGCCGAAGCTCTCGCGTGCCGCGAGCTTGTCGCTGTCCTTGTGGCCCATGAGGCAGAAATATTCGGGCAGCACCGCGAGCTGCGCGCCGGCTTGCGCAGCCTGCTCCAGCAGGTTGCGGGCCTGGCCCAGGTTCGCCTCCAGCGAAACGCCCGACACCATCTGGATTGCGGCAGCTTTCATGGTCAGGAATCCTCCAGGCCCTAGTTGGTCCCGCCCGCGCGCTGGGTTTCGGTGGCCGCGTCCGTCCGGCTCTCGGGCGCGGGCTTGCGGTTGACGCGGGCGACACGCGGGTCGGTCCAGGTGCCGTCGATGTGAAACTCCTGGGTCGCCGCGCGCATGAGCGGCTCGCGCAGGAACATCTGCGCGAGGAAGGTGCCCAGCCCGATGGCCGGACTGATCACGGTGGCAACCAGCGATGCCGTGCCTGCGTTGATCTCGGGCACCACCACCACTTTCAGGTCCTGCGTTTCCCTGGCGATGTCGGCCCGGCCTTCCATCAGCACCGCCGCATTGACGCCCTTCATCTGCAGGTTGTTGGTGGCGGCGATGCCGTCCTGGATGGTGACGTCGCCACGCACGAAATCGAAGGCGAAGCCTTCGCTGAACACGTCGCGAAAGTCCAGCGCCAGCCGCCTGGGCAGCGATTGCAGGCTCAGCACGCCCAGCAGCTTGGCCATGCCGGGGTCGGCCTTCAGGAACTGGCCTGACTCGACATTCACGTAGAAGGCGCCGTCCAACGAGGGATAGTTCAGCGACAGCGGCGAGCCCAGCCAGGCCACCTGCCCCTCCATGCGGCCCTTGCCACGCCGCACCACGTCCTTCATTCCGAAGCGCGCCAGCAACTGCCCCGAGTCCGCGATGTCGAGCCGGAACTTCATGGCCGTGCGCCGCCGCTCGCCGGCCGGTCGCGGGCCCGGCCGGGGCCCGCCGGGAGCCGCGGCCTGCGCACCCACGGCAGCCCAGTTGCCGGTGGCGCTGAACACCGCCTCGGGCATGCTGAGGTTGAGCTTGTTCAGGCGCCACTCGCGAACGCCGCCTTCGCGCGCCACCGTGCCTGCACCGCGGTTGACCGCGTCGATCTCCAGCCGGCCCAGCTTCTTGCCGCGCAGCTCGAAGTCATCCACGACGACGTCGAGCGCCGGCAGGCTGTCGGGCTGCTGCTCGAGCAGGGTCTCGACCGCGTTGGCGGCCGACGCGGCGATCGACAGCCGCGCGAGCCGGGCATGCAGCCGGCCGGCACCCGCGCCGGTGGGCTGGCGGTATTCCACATAGCCGTTGAGTTCGTCGGCGTCGAGGTTGCCCCGCCAGAACTGGCCCTCGCGCGAGCCGCCGACGACCACGTTATGCAGGACGCGGCCTTCCAGCGTGAGTTCCTTGGCGCGCAGCGCGATGACCGTGGGCAAGTACCCCATGGCGACGCTGCCGGCTGCCGGAGCAGGCGAAGGGCCGCCCGCCGCCGCGGCCGCGCCTTCGCCGGCGGCACGGCCGAGCACCGCTTCCCAGGCGTCGACGTTGACGTTGGCCAGATTGATGTTGGCCATCACGCCCTGCTCGGGCAGCGGCGCCGACTCGCCCGCAGCCAGCCCGACGGCGACGCCGCCACGGATCACCCGCGGCTCGGAACCGGACAGGTCACGCACGTAAACCACCGAGGCCAGCCGACCGATTTCGACCGTGAGCTGATCCTGCAGATGCGGTGCGGTGGCGGCCAGTGACTCCCGCACCAGCGCGTTTTCATAGCGCACCGGCAGCACGGCTTCGGCTGTCTTGGCCAGCGGCGCAGGCAGATTCAACGCCAGCCCCTGCAGGTTGGTGCTTACCGCGATCTCCGGCGTGCCGCGCCGGAAACTCAGGTTGACGTTGTAGGCGGCACCGCCGGTCGCATCCCGGGCCATGCGGGAAAGAAACCCCAGCTCCCTGGCCTGGCGCAGGCCTTCCGCCGTGGCCGTGCCCTGGGCGCGCACCACGACGGTGGCCTCCGCACTTCCTGCGGGGCCGGCACTGACCGCGCGGCTGCCGCCTTCCACCCGCACGTCGCCGCCCAGGGCCCGCGCCTGCGTTCCGACCAGGCTGAAGCCGCGCTCGCTGAAAGTGACGGCCCCACGCGCACGCGACAGCAAGGGGCTGTCCGGGGTGATGCGGATGTCGTTGCCTGCCAGCGTCACGCTGCCCTGCAGTTTCGACTTGTCCAGATTCGCGACCGGCAGCTCCAGTTTCAGCCGCACGTCGGCATTGCCGCTGCCGCTGGCCTTGGCAAGCGCATGGCCGGTCATCGCGGAAAGCGGCGAGCCATTCACCACGCCCAGGGCCTCGGCCAGCGGCCCGCGCACGTCACCGGTGACGGCCACGGTGGTGGCCTGGAAATCGGCGATCTGTGCGTCGGCCTTGACCTGCAAGCGGGGCGCCCCGGCAAAATGGCCCGCCGCCCCCTTGACCTGCATGCCATTGCGCTCGAAAACCAGCGTGCCGGACAGCTGGGTCAGCGCCGGCCAGCTGACGGTCCCCTTGGTCGCGCTGGGCGGAACGAAGGCATAGGTCACGTCGCGCACGTCGGCCGTGATGCGGAAGTCGCCTTGCCGGGGATTCTTGAAAGGGAAGTGGCGCAGATCGCCCTTGACCCGGAACCTGGCGCCTGTCGCCGTGCCTTGCACCACCGACTCGCGCACATACTGGCGCGCCTCCTTGGGCACGCCCAGCGGGAGGTAGCGATGGACCCTGGCCCCGTCGGCGCGGCTGATGCCGGCCTGCAGGTCCAGCACGCCGGGAAAGCGCGCCGAGGCGTCGCCGGTACGCCAGCCGATCTGCCCCTCGCCCTGGGCGTCGGCGTTGCTGAACTTGAGGTTGGCGACCGAAGCCGATATTTCCTCGCCATTGACCTGCCATTGCAAGTCGGCCGAGAGCTCGTCGAACGGAATCAACGGCTCTTCGAACACGCCCGGCACGTCGATCGCCCCGTCATGCAGCCGCAGCTTGCCTTTGCCGCCGGCCTGGGTCAGGTCGAAATCCACCGTCGCGCCGCGGATGCCGGGCGTGCCGGGTTGCGCCGCAATCTCCAGCCCCACGGCCCGCCCCCGGGCCTCGTACTTGTTCATCGCATCGAACGGCCCCTGCCATTTGGCATGCAAGGTTTCCACCAGCCCTTTGGGCGCCGTACGCAGCCATCGCATCATGCGTCGCGTTGCCCAGCGGCAGCCGGGTGGCGATCTGGCTCACGGCGAACAGGTCGAGCTTGTCCGCCCGCAGCTCTCCCTGCGCCGGCTTGCTGCCCTCGGCCTTGCGTCCAGTGCAGGAACAGGTTGCCGCCGGGCCAGCGCTGGCCATCCCGGGTCTGGAACTGCAGGCCCTGGGTTTCGAATTCAAAACCACCGGCCAGGCGCTTGCCGCCCAGGCGGCCCGAGATCGATTGCAAGGCCAGGGCAGGCAGCCGCGGCCCGAGCTTCGTACTCACATCGGACAGCACGATGTCGGCTGCGCCGCCGGTCAGCTGGCCCGAAGAGACATCGGCCCAGGCCCGAACCGCGCCGTGCCCCTCGTTGACTTCGACCCCGAAGTTGGCGTAGCGCCGCAGCTGCGACACATCGACCCTGGAGAAATCCCCGTGCAGCTGGCCCTCCCATCCCTGCCAATGACCATGGCGGCGTGGACAGCAGGGGCTGGCGAAACAGGCCGCGCAGGCTGAATCGCTCGCCCCATTGCGGCGGCGGAGTGGCGTCCAGGCGCAGCGCGTGGCGCCTCGAGCCGTTGCGCATCACGAAATCAACCTGCTCCAGCGCGAGCGGCGGAACGCCGCGCATCTCGTCGGTCCAGCGCACGGTGCCATTGCGGATGACGAACTCGGTCTGGCTGAAGAACCAATCGGCGGCGCGGCCTTCGGTGTCGCTGCTGCGCGAGAAATCCAGGCCGCCGACGAAGAGCTTGCCGTCCGCGGCGCGCCGGATGTCGAGCTCGGGACTGTCGATGTAAAGCTGCTCGAATCCAAGATTCCACAGCGAGCGAGGCGACAAGGCCGCCAACACGCGCGGCAAACGCAACGCCGTCCGCCCTTGAGGGTCCAGCAGAACCACGTCGATGAGCTCGAAAGACGGCATCAGGCCCTGGCTGCGCGCCGCGATGCTGCCTATGCGCACGGGTACCCCCAGGACGCGCCCGGCTTCGATTTCCAGGTCGGGGCGAAGCTCACCGATTCGGGGCACAATCCAGCCATGCAGCGCTCCCCAGGCCAGCACCAGCACCAGCCAGCCGGCCAGAAGCAGCCACATCAACGTTTGCGCAAAGGCTGCGTAGACCTTCAACAAACGTGACGGGGACGGAGGCGTGGCGTTCATGAAAACTAGGATGTGTCAGGAATTATGACCCCCGACGGTGGCTTGGGTTCGGCGCAAGGCGGCGCCTCGTTGTCAGACAACGGCGCGTTGGCGTCGCTGGACGACCGGGTCGACGAAAAGGGGCCGCTGTCTTCCCACTCGCGATTTGCCCAGCGGCTGCGCCGCCGTTACGCCGGCGAGCTGGCATTGCTGGCGCCAGGCACGCCCACCCGCGAAGCGATGGTGGCCGCCTACGACCTGTTGCGCAAGCAAGGCCACGACACCGGCACCGCCCTGCGCATCCTGCGCCAGCTGGTCATGGAGCGGCTGATCTCGCTCGATTGCGACGAGCAGGCGCCCTTGGGCCTGGTGACCCGCGCGGTCACCGAACTGGCCGAGTTCGCGCTGGACATCGCCTGCGTGCAGGCCCAGTGCGAGCTCGACGCCCAGTTCGGCGCGCCCACGACACCCGATGGCGCGCGGGCCGAACTGTGGATCATCGGCATGGGCAAGCTGGGTGCGCGCGAACTCAACGTCTCCAGCGACATCGACCTGATCTACATCTATGACCAGGACGGCGAAACCGCGGGTGTCGAAGGCGGGCGGGCCCGCATCTCCAACCATGAGTATTTCGACAAGGCCGTCAAGATCATCTACGGCCTGATCGGCGACACCACCGAGCACGGCTTCGTGTTCCGGGTCGACCTGGCCTTGCGGCCCAATGGCAACTCAGGCCCGCTCGCCGTTTCCCTGGACGCCCTGGAAGACTACTTCCAGGTGCAGGGTCGCGAGTGGGAACGCTTCGCCTGGCTCAAGAGCCGGGTGGTCGCTCCCAGGAGCTGCGTCGAGAGCGGTTCGGCCCAGGCCCTGCGCGGCGGCAGTGCTGCCCTTCGTGTTTCGCCGCTACCTCGATTACAGCGTGTTCGACTCGCTGCGCGTGCTGCACAAGCAGATTCGCGAGCACGCGGCCAAGCGCAGCGCCGGCCGGCCCGAACGCGCCAACGACGTCAAGCTCTCGCGCGGAGGCATCCGCGAAATCGAGTTCACGGTTCAGCTGCTGCAAGTGGTGCGCGGCGGCCAGTTCCCCGAACTGCGCAAGCGCCCGACCCTGCAGGCCCTGCAACGGGTGGCCGCGGCAGGCCTGATGCCGCAGGCGACCGCCGACGCCATGGCCCGAGCCTACGAGTTCCTGCGCCGGGTGGAGCACCGCATCCAGTACCTGGACGACCAGCAGACCCATGTGCTGCCCATGGGCTGCAATACAAGCAGCGAGTGCGACCTGACCTGGATCGCCCGCACCATGGGCTTCGCCGACTGCTGCCCCTTCCTGCATGAACTGGACACGCACCGCGAGCTGGTGGCCCAGGAATTCGACACCTTGCTGGGCGGCGCCGGCAGCGGCGACTGCAAGTCCTGCAAAGGCCCCAAGGGCGCCAAGGCCCCGCCGCCGGACCTGGAGACGCTGCTGGAGCAACTGCCCCCGCAACTGCGCGAACGCGTCGCGCTATGGCGTGAGTCGCCGCGCGTGATGGCGCTGCGCGACGATGCGCGCGCCCGGCTCGCCCGGCTGCTGGCACGCACCGCGCAGTGGCTGGAGCAGGGCGTGGTGACCGAAGAGGCCGCCGTGCGCATGGCCGACTGGATCGAGCCGCTGCTGCGCCGCGAAAGCTACCTGGCCTTGCTGGTCGAGCGCCCAGGGGTGCACGAGCGGCTGCTGCGCCTGCTGGGCGCCGCGCGTTGGCCGGCGCGCTACCTGCTGCGGCACCCGGGCGTGATCGACGAGCTGGCCAGCGACCAGCTGCTGTCGGAACGCTTTTCGGCCCAGGATTTCGAGAGCGAACTGGAGCACAGGCGCCGCTCGCTGCAGATCACCGGCGAAGACGACGACGAGGCCCTGCTGAACCTGCTGCGCAGGGCGCACCACGCGGAAGTGTTCCGCACCCTGGCGCGTGACATCGAGGGCCGGCTGACGGTGGAGCAGGTCGCCGATGACCTGAGCGCGCTGGCCGACTCGGTGCTGCGGGTGACCGCCCGCTGGAGCTGGCAGCGCGTGAAGAACCGCCATCGGGAGACCCCGCAGTTCGCCATCATCGGCTACGGCAAGCTCGGCGGCAAGGAGCTGGGCTATGGCAGCGACCTGGACATCGTGTTCGTGTACGAGGACGACGACGAGCGGGCGCCCGAGGTCTATGCCGCCTTCGTGCGCAAGTTGATCAACTGGCTGACCACCAAGACGGCCGAGGCCGACCTGTACGAGATCGACACCGCCCTGCGGCCCAACGGCAGCTCGGGCCTGCTCATCACCACCTTCGAGGCCTACGCCAACTACCAGCAGCGGCGTGGCAGCAATACCGCGTGGACCTGGGAGCACCAGGCGATGACGCGGGCGCGCTTCGTCCTCGGCAAGGAGCGACTTGGCCCTGCGCTTCGACGACGTGCGCCGCGCCGTCATCACGGCGCCGCGCGACGTCGCGGCGCTGCGGGCGGAAATCATCGCGATGCGCGAGAAGGTCTGCGCGGCGCATCCGATCAAGACCGGCCGTTTCGACGTCAAGCACAGCCCGGGCGGCATGGTCGATGCCGAGTTCGCGGTGCAGTTCCTGGTGCTGTCGCAAGCCGCCAGCCATCCCGAATTGATCCCCAACGTGGGCAATATCGCCTTGCTGCAGCGGGCGGAAGCGGCGCGGCTGCTTCCGCCGGGCGTGGGCGAAGCGGCCGCCCGCGCCTATCGCGAGCTGCGGCGGGTGCAGCACAAGGCCCGCCTGAACGAGGAGCCGACCCAGGTGCCGCCCGAGGCTCTCGCGTCCGAGCGGCAGGCCGTGCTCGCGCTGTGGCAGTCGGTCTTCTCCTGAACCGTCAAGCCTGCAGTTTCACCGGTAACCCGGCGAAGGCGACTGTCCCGCGGCAATGGTAGGCTTGCGGGCTGCATCCCGCGGCCAGGCCGCAAAAAGGCCGGCGCCGCGGACGATGCTCATGCCCGACCCGGGAAGGAATCATGAAGAATCCCCGACTCATTGCCGCGGTCGCTGCGGCGCTGGCGCTGGCCGGCTGCGCCAGCACCGGCCCGTCCAGCCACGCCTGCGGCCGAGGCGCCCGCCCAGTGGCATGCCCCGATGCCCCACAACGGCACGCTCGGCGACCTCGCCTCATGGTGGCGGCAGTTCGACGATCCCCTGCTGGTCGAGCTGATCGAATCGGCGCAGAAGGCCAGTCCCACGGTGGCCTCGGCCGCGTCGCGCATCCGCCAGGCCCGCGCCACCCGCATCGCGGCGGGGGCTCTCCTGGTGCCCGCGCTCGACGCGGTGGGATCGGCTGCACGCGGCAACAGCCAGCCGCCGGTGCCGCTGGCCACGACGATGCAGGTGGGCCTGCAGGCCGCCTGGGAGATCGACCTGTTCGGCGGCAACCGGCAGGCGGCGCAAGCCGCCCAGGAGCGGCTCGACGGAGCGCAGGCCAGGTGGCACGAGGCGCGCGTCTCGGTCGCGGCGGAAACCGCGAACACCTACGTCACCCTGCGCACCTGCGAGCACCTGGTGGTCGTGGCCGACAACGACGCCAAGTCGCGCGCTGAAACCGCGCGCCTGGCCGAACTGAGCGCCCAGGCCGGGTTCACCGCCCCGGCCGTTGCCGCATTGGCGCGCGCCAGTGCCGCCGAGGGATCTGCGCTCGCCACGCGGCAGCGGGCCGCATGCGAGGTCCTGGTCAAAGCCCTTGTCGCGCTCAGCGCCCTGCCCGAGCCGCAGCTGCGGCAGAAGCTGGCCGTGGCCTGGACCGAGCCTTCGAAGCCTGCTGTCTTGACCGTGGCGTCGGTGCCGGCGCAGGTGCTGGTGCAACGCCCCGATGTGTACCAGGCCGAACGTGAGGTCGCGGCAGCGAGTGCCGAGCTCGGCAGCGCCCGGGCCCAGCGGTTCCCGCGGCTGTCGCTGTTCGGCTCCATCGCGGCCGGCAGCGTTCGCACCGGCGGCGTCTCTACCGATCTGCAGACCTGGTCGATCGGGCCGCTGGCGGTCACGCTGCCGATCTTCGACGGCGGGCGCCGCGCTGCCGATGTCGATGCCGCGCAGGCCCGCTACGAAGAGGCCGCCGCGTTTTATGCGGCGAGCGTGCGGCAGGCCGTGCGCGAGGTCGAGGAAGCGCTGGTCACCCTGGAAAGCACGCGGCTGCGCGACGAGGACGCGCGAGTCGCGGCCGAGAACTATCGTGTTTCGTTCGTAGGCACCGAGGCGCGCTATCGCAGCGGCCTGGCCAGCCTGGTGGAGCTGGAAGACGTCCGGCGCAGTGCGCTGGTGGCGGAAACCGCGCTGGTTCTCCTGCAGCGAGAACGGCTGGCGGCCTGGATCGCCTTGTACCGGGCCCTGGGCGGCGGCTGGGCGCGTCCCGACCCCGCCACGGCCACAACCGCATCCCGCCCCTGAATCCCGACAGTCGAAGCATGAAAAAAATACAACTCAAACCGGCCGCGATCACGGCCATCGCGGTGGCCGGCCTTGCCATCGCCGTCGTCCTGTATTCGATGATGGGCTCCGGCGCCGCCGAACAAGGAAGAAGGCGGTGGTGCGGCCCGCGCTCACCGTGACGGCGGTGGCACCGCGCCAGGTGAGCATGCCGGTCAAGCTTGCCGCCAACGGCAACATCATGGCCTGGCAGGAGGCCATCGTGGGCGCCGAGGCAGCGGGGCTGCGCTTGACGCAGGTGCACGTGGGCGTGGGCGACAGCGTGCGCAAGGGCCAGGTGCTGGCCACTCTGGGGGGCGACACGCTTCGCGCCGAAGTCGCGCAGGCCCGCGCCAGCCTGGCCGAAGCGGAAGCGGCCGCCGCCGACGCGGCGAACAACGCCCAGCGCGCGCGCACGCCTGGAAGGCACGGGCGCGCTCAGCGCATCGCAGATCACCCAATACCTCACCGCCGAGAAGACGGCGCAGGCGAAAGTCGAGGCGGCGCGGGCGCTGGTGCAGGCGCAGCAGGTGCGGCTGACCCAGGCCGAGGTGTACGCGCCCGACAGCGGCATCATCTCGGCACGCACGGCCACCGTCGGCGCGGTGGTGGGCAACGGCGCCGAGCTGTTCCGCCTCATCCGGCAAGGCCGGCTGGAATGGCGCGCCGAAGTGACTTCCGCCGAGCTCGGCCGCATCACGACCGGCACGACGGCCCTGGTGACGGCGGCCAGCGGCGCGCGGCTGGCGGGACGAGTGCGGATGATCGGCCCGACCGTCGACCCGCAGACCCGCTCGGCCCTGGTCTATGTGGACCTGGCTCCCTTGCCCGGGACGTCCGCCAGCGCGCGCGCCGGCATGTTCGCGCGCGGCGAGTTCGACCTGGGCGCCACGCCCGCTGTCACGGTGCCGCAGGCTGCCGTGGTGGTGCGCGATGGCTTCAGCTACGTGTACCGCGTCAATCCCGACTCGCGTGTGAGCCAGGTCAAGGTGCAGACCGGCCGGCTGATGGGGGACCAGCTGGAGATCGTCAGCGGGCTGCCCGCCGATGCCCGCGTCGTTGCGGCCGGCGCCGGGTTCCTCAACGACGGCGACCTGGTGAGGCTGGTGGATGCGCCGGCGCCGCGCCGTGGCCGCCTCGGGCGCCAGGCAGTAGCGGGAGCGCATCACATGATGAACGTCTCCTCCTGGTCGATCCGCAACCCGATTCCGGCGGTGATGCTGTTCGTGCTGCTCACGTTCGGCGGCTTCCTGTCCTTCGATGCCATGAAGGTGCAGAACTTCCCGGACATCGACCTGCCGACGGTGAGCGTCACCGCATCGCTGCCGGGCGCGGCGCCGGCGCAACTGGAAACCGACGTGGCGCGCAAGATCGAGAACTCGATCGCCACGCTGCAAGGCCTCAAGCACATCTACACCAAGGTGCAGGATGGCGTCGTCACCATCACCGCGGAATTCCGGCTGGAAAAGCCGGTGCAGGAAGCCGTCGACGACGTCCGCTCGGCCGTATCGCGCGTGCGCAGCGAGTTGCCGGGCGACGTGCGCGAGCCCATCGTCACCAAGATGGACCTGGCGAGCCAGCCGGTGCTGGCCTTCACGGTGTATTCGGCGCGCATGGACGAAGAGGCGCTGTCCTGGTTCGTCGACAACGACATCTCCCGCAAGCTGCTGGCGGTGCGCGGTGTCGGCGCGGTCAACCGCGTCGGCGGCGTGAGCCGCGAGATCCGCGTTGCGCTGGACCCGTCGCGCCTGCAGGCCCTGGGCGCGACCGCCGCCGAGATCTCCCGGCAGCTGCGCCAGGTGCAGACCGAGAGCGCCGGCGGCCGCACCGACATCGGCGGCAGCGAGCAGCCGGTGCGCACGCTCGCCACCGTCCAGACCGCGGCGCAGATCGCCGCCCTGGAGCTGGCCCTTGCGGATGGCCGGCGCATCCGGCTGGACCAGGTCGCTGACGGTGACCGACACGGTGGCCGAGCCGCGCGCCGCGGCCCTGCTCAACGGCAAGCCGGTGGTCGGCTTCGAAGTGGCGCGCAGCCGCGGCGAGAGCGAAGTCGCGGTCGGCGCGGCAGTGCAGAAAGCCCTGGCCGAGCTCAAGCTGCAGCGTCCGGACGTGGAACTGGTGCAGGCCTTCGACTTCGTCACCCCGGTGCAAGAGGAATACCACGGCTCGCTGCATCTGCTGTACGAAGGCGCGATCCTGGCGGTGCTGGTGGTCTGGCTGTTCCTGCGCGACTGGCGCGCGACCTTCGTGTCGGCCATCGCACTGCCGATGTCGGTGATCCCCGCCTTCATCGGCATGTACCTGCTGGGTTTCTCGATCAACGTCGTTACCTTGCTGGCGCTGTCGCTGGTGGTCGGCATCCTGGTGGACGACGCGATCGTGGAAGTGGAGAACATCGTGCGCCATCTGCGCATGGGCAAGACGCCGTACCAGGCGGCGATGGAAGCGGCGGACGAGATCGGCCTGGCCGTGATCGCGACCACGTTCACCCTGATCGCCGTGTTCCTGCCCACCGCCTTCATGAGCGGCGTGGCGGGAAAATTCTTCAAGCAGTTCGGCTGGACCGCCTCGCTGGCGGTGTTCGCCTCGCTGGTGGTGGCGCGCGTGCTGACGCCGATGATGGCCGCCTACATGCTCAAGCCCATCGTCACCGGCGAGGCCAAGGATGCGCGCTGGATGCAGATCTACATGCGCTGCGTCAACTGGAGCATGAAGCACCGCCTCGCAACGTTCATCCTGTCGGCGCTGTTCTTCTTCGGCTCCGTGGCGCTGATCCCGCTGCTGCCCACCGGCTTCATTCCGCCGGACGACAACTCCCAGACCCAGGTGTACCTGGAGCTGCCGCCCGGCGCCACGCTGGAGCAGACCAAGGCCACGGCCGAACAGGCGCGCCTGATGATCGCCAAGGTCGAACACGTGAAGAGCGTCTACACCACCATCGGCGCCGGCAGCGCCGGCACCGATCCGTTCGCGCCCTCGGGCGCGGCCGAGGCGCGCAAGGCCACGCTCACCATCCTGCTGACCGACAGAGGCGACCGGCCCCGCAAGCAGGGGATCGAGAACAAGATCCGCACCGCGCTGGAGCCTTTGCCGGGCGTGCGCAGCAAGGTGGGCCTGGGCGGCTCGGGCGAGAAATACATCCTGGTGCTGACGGGCGAAGACCCGCAGGCGTTGAGCACCGCGGCGCTGGCGGTGGAAAAGGACCTGCGAACCATTCCCGGCCTGGGCAGTGTCGCTTCCACCGCCAGCCTGATCCGTCCCGAGATCGCGGTGCGCCCCGATTTCGCGAAGGCGGCCGACCTGGGCGTCACCAGCACCGCCATCGGCCGAGACCTTGCGCATCGCCACCGCGGGCGACTACGACATCGCCCTGCCCAAGCTGAATCTGTCGCAGCGGCAGGTGCCCATCGTGGTCAAGCTCGAGGAAAACGCGCGCAAGGACCTGAGCCTGCTGGAGCGCCTGGCGGTGCCCGGCGTGCGCGGCCCCGTGATGTTGGGGCAGGTCGCCACGCTGGAAATGACCGGCGGGCCCGCCGTGATCGACCGCTACGACCGCTCCCGCAACGTCAACTTCGAGATCGAGCTGTCGGGACTGCCGCTGGGCGACGTGGCGGCCACGGTGCAGCAGCTGCCGGCGGTGAAGAACCTGCCGCCGGGGGTCAAGGTGGTGGAAGTCGGCGACGCCGAAGTGATGGGCGAGCTGTTCGCAAGCTTCGGCCTGGCCATGCTCACCGGCGTGCTGTGCATCTACATCGTGCTGGTGTTGCTGTTCAAGGACTTCCTGCATCCGGTCACCATCCTGGCCGCGCTGCCCCTGTCGCTGGGCGGCGCCTTCGTCGGCCTGTTGATCGCGCAGAAGAGTTTCTCCATGCCCTCGCTGATCGGCCTGATCATGCTCATGGGCATCGCCACCAAGAACTCGATCCTGCTGGTGGAATACGCCATCGTCGCGCGCAGGGACCATGGCCTGAGCCGCTTCGACGCGCTGCTGGACGCCTGCCACAAGCGGGCCCGGCCCATCATCATGACCACGATCGCCATGGGCGCGGGCATGCTGCCCATCGCGATCGGCATCGGCACGGCCGATCCCAGCTTTCGCTCGCCGATGTCGATCGCGGTGATCGGCGGGCTCATCACGTCCACCGTGCTGAGCCTGCTGGTGGTGCCGGTCGTATTCACCTACATGGACGACCTGGAGCACTTCATCCGCAAGCTGCGGGGAATGCCGCCCAAGCCCAAGGGCGAGGTCGCTTGAGAGCCTGGCTGGCCGTCTGCGCCCTGCTCGGAGGCGGCAGTGCGGCCGTGGCGTTGGTGTCGGGCGTGGGCGCGTTGGCGTGGGATGCGCAGGGATGGCCGCTGCGGCCGTGGACGCTCTGGACCTCGGCCTGGGTTCATACCTCGGCGGGCAGCCTGGCCGGCAACCTGCTGGCGGTAGCTGCGCTGGCCGTGCTCGGCGCAGCGCTGGGCGCAGGCCGGACAGCGGCGATCGCGCTGCTGGTGGCTTGGCCGCTGGGGACGATCACGCTGCTGTCGTGGCCGCAAGTCGCGAACTATGGCGGCCTCGGAGGCCCCATCCACGCCGCGGCAGCGGTGCTGGGCATGCACGTGGCCGGGCGGGCCGACTACAAGGCCTTTTCACCGCTGCTGTTCGGCGCGCTGGCCCTGAAACTGCTGGCCGAGCGGGGCTGGTCGCAACCGGTGGCCTTCGACCTGAGCTGGGGCTCCAACCTGGTGTATGCCGCACACCTGACGGGAGCGTTGGCGGGCGCCGCCTGCGGGGCGCTGGCGCAGCGCTTTCAGGCGCTGCTGCGGATGCGGCGAACCAGCTCGGTGGTGGAATAGCCGTCAACGAAGGGAATGGCCAGGGCCGTCCCGCCGTATCCCTCGACCAGCGCCGTTTCCGCCAGCTTGCTCATGTCGTAGTCGCCGCCCTTGCACAGCACGGCCGGCTTGAGTTCGGCGATGAGCGCAAGCGGCGTGTCCTCGTCGAACCAGGTGACCAGGCTGACGGATTCCAGTGCCGCCATGAGCACCGCCCGGTCCTGTTCGTTGTTCAACGGCCGGTCCGGGCCCTTGCCAAGCCGCCGGGCCGATGCATCGGTGTTGAGCGCCACCACCAGGCTGGCGCCCAGCTCGCGCGCCTGTGCCAGATAGACAGCATGACCCCGGTGCAGGACGTCGAACACGCCGTTGGTGAAGACTACCGGCTGCGGCAGGGCGGCGACCCGCTGCGCGGCCTCGGCGCGCGCAACGATCTTGCCGAGGAATCGGGGTGTCACGCCGCGCTGGGCGCCGGGCCGGCCTGGTTGCCGCTCTGGGCCAGAACCGCCGCCACTTCCTTGCGGTAGCGGTTGAGTTCCTGCACGCTCTTGAAGCTGCGGTCCATCAGCAGGCTCATGTTGTGCAGGATGCGATCGACCACCTTGTTCTCCCACACGGCGTCGAAGTTGATCTGCTTGTCCAGCCAGTGCTCCAGCCACTCGGGGTTGGGCAGCCGCGACTGGATGGTGTCGCGCGGAAACAGGTTCTTGTTGACGTGGAGGTTGGTAGGGTGCAGGGCCTGCGCCGTGCGCCGGGCACTGGCCATCAGCACGCCGACCTTGGTGAAGGCGGCCTTGGCCTCGTTGCCGAAATTGTTGATGGCGCGCTTCATGTAGCGCAGGTAGGCCCCACCGTGACGGGCCTCGTCCTGCGACAGCGTGGTGTAGATATGCTTGATGACGGGTTCGGTATGCCACTCGCTCGCCCGGCGGTACCAGTGGTTCAGGCGGATCTCGCCGCAGAAATGCAGCATCAGGGTTTCCAGGGCCGGGGCCGGCTCGAATTCGAAGCGCACTTCGTGCAGTTCCTTCTCGGTGGGCGCGAGTTCCGGACGGAAGCGCTTGAGGTACTCCATGAGCACCAGGGAGTGCTTCTGCTCTTCGAAGAACCAGATCGACATGAAGGCCGAGAAATCGCTGTCGTCCTTGTTGTCGCGCAGAAACATCTCGGTGGCGGGCAGGGCCGACCACTCCGTGATGGCGTTCATCTTGATCGTCTGCGCCTGCTCGTCCGACAGCTTGGACGCATCGAATGATGCCCAGGGAATGTCCTTGTCCATGTCCCAGCGGACGGATTCGAGTTGCTTGAACAGTTCGGGATAGAGCATAGGGGGCTTTCTTGGCTGCCCCATTTTAAGCGGCTGCGTGAAAAAGCCTTGACAAATCGGCGTAGCTTCACTCTTTCGCGCAAACCAGGCATCGGACCGCGACCGTGGCGGTTCACAAAAAATTACCTCGCAACCGCCCAAAGGGCTGGAACCGGGCGCCTGCGTCCCCACTCTATCTGGCACAAGGCAGGGTCATCCCTGCACCTGAATAATTTGGTTATTGCTGCGAAGCCTTCCGGGAGTAGTTGAGCCCGGTTGCAATCCTGGAGCGACTCTTCTCCTCCTCCCTCCCTCCCTCCTTCGTTTCGGGGCGCTTCGCAGCAACTTTGTTCATTCACTCCAAAAACGCTTCGCGTTTTTGAAGTGGTCTGATCAGATGAAAAAGCCCGGCAAGCCGGACTTTTTCATGAGGGCCGCCCTGCACGTTGTTGCGGGCGGCTGGTGCCCCTGCGGGGGTTCGTTATGCAGGCTTGGTGTCGGCGAAGCTCTGGCGCTGCGACGAGCTTCTCGTGCAGCTTGGCCAGGTTGGGGTAGCTGCCGCGCCAATCGATCTCACCGAAGCGGAAATCCACGTAACCCAGCGCGCAGCCCACGGCGATGTCCGCCAGGCTGAGGTAGATGCCGGCGCAGAACGGCTTTTCGCCCAGGCCCTGGCTCATGGCCTTGAGGCTGGCATGCACCTTGGACAGCTGCCGGTCGATCCAGGCCTGGCTGCGCTGCGCCTTGTTGCGGCCCGCCCAGTTCGCCTCCAGCCGCGCCAGTATGGAAGCGTCGAGCACGCCATCGGCCAACGCCTCCCAGGTCTTGACCTCGGCGCGCTCACGGCCCATGGCCGGAATCAGCTTGCCCACCGGGGACAGGGTATCGAGGTATTCGACGATGACGCGCGAATCGAACAGCGCCTCACCGCCTTCCATGACCAGGCAGGGCACCTTGCCCAGTGGATTGGATTGGGCGATGGTGGTCTCGGCGCGCCCAGACGTCCTCGTTCACGAACTCGTAGTCCAGCTTTTTTTCGGCCATGACGATGCGCACCTTGCGCACGTAAGGGCTGGACGTGGATCCGATCAGTTTCATGAGAAGGCTCTCTTGGAATGTTTCGAGTTATCGCGTTGCTGTTCATTTT
This sequence comes from uncultured beta proteobacterium, assembly GCA_963722025.1. Lineage (GTDB taxonomy): Bacteria > Pseudomonadota > Gammaproteobacteria > Burkholderiales > Burkholderiaceae_C > Ramlibacter. The sequence continues at coordinate 149,928 of CAVRNE010000056.1, read as the reverse complement.
AGCCAGCGCCTGTTGCCTGCTGCGCTTTGCCAAGAGCCGCCCACTAACGGGCAGGCTTTGTCGCACACGCACGACAGCGGCACGCACCGGATCGCGCACAGCCCCCGCCTACAATTACAGCGCCATGGACACTCTTCCACGATTTCCGCGCTGTCGCCGCTGGACGGCCGCTACGCGAGCCGCCTGGCGCCGCTGCGCCCGCTGATGAGCGAGCAAGGCTACATGCACAAGCGCGTGCAGGTCGAGATCTGCTGGTTCATCGCCTTGAGCGACGCCGGCTTTTCCGAGTTCAAGCCGCTCAGCCCCGGCGCCCGCACCTACCTTCTGGGACTGGTGAAGAATTTCTCCGAAGCCGACGCCGTCGCCATCAAGGAGATCGAGAAGACCACCAACCACGACGTGAAAGCGGTGGAGTACTGGATCAAGTCGAAGTTCGAGGCCCGGCCCGAACTGAAGGCGGCCGGCGAGTTCGTGCATTTCGCCTGCACCAGCGAGGACATCAACAACACCAGCCACGCCCTTCAGCTCAAGGGCGGCGCGCGAGCAGGTGCTGCTGCCGGCGCTGGACGCCGTGATCGACAAGCTGCGGCAAATGGCCCATGCCTACGCCGCAAGTGCCCATGCTCAGCCGCACGCACGGCCAGACCGCCAGCCCGACCACCGTCGGCAAGGAAGTCGCCAACGTGGTGGTGCGGCTGGCGGCGGCGCGCGAGAAGATCGCCGGCGTCCAGCTGATGGGCAAGATGAACGGCGCCGTGGGCAACTACAACGCCCATCTGGCGGCCTGGCCCGACTTCGACTGGGAAGCTTTCAGCCGCAAGGTGGTGGAAACGCCCGAACCGCTGGGCCTGGGCCTGGTATTCCAGCCCTACAGCATCCAGATCGAGCCGCACGACTACATGGCCGAGCTTTTCGATGCGGTGGCGCGCGCCAACACCATCCTCATCGACTGGTCGCGCGACATGTGGGGCTACATCAGCCTGGGCTACTTCAAGCAGCGCCTGCGCGAAGGCGAGATCGGCTCGTCGACCATGCCGCACAAGGTCAACCCCATCGATTTCGAGAATGCCGAAGGCAACCTGGGGCTGGCCAATGCGCTGCTGCGCCATCTTTCGGAAAAGCTGCCGATCTCGCGCTGGCAGCGTGACCTGACCGACTCCACCGTGCTGCGCAATATGGGCGTGGCGCTGGGTTACGCGGCGTTGGCCTACCACTCGATGGGCATCGGCCTGTCCAAACTCGAGCTCAACGAGGAAGCGCTGGCCGCCGATCTCGACAGCGCCTGGGAAGTGCTGGCCGAGCCTATCCAGACCGTGATGCGCCGCTACGGCGTGCCAGGCGCCTACGAGAAGCTCAAGGAAGTGACGCGCGGCAAGACCGTGCGCGCGCGAAGACCTGCATGGGCTGATCCGCTCGCTGGAAATTCCGCAAGCCGAGAAGGAAAGGCTGCTGGCCATGACGCCGGCGTCCTATATCGGCAAAGCCGCCGAGCTCGCCGAAGCGAGCCTAGGACGCCGCTTGGCCCTCAAATCCACCATCTTCAAGGCGAACCTTTCGATCGCCGACATCGACCACGCGTACTACGCGGATCACACGCTGACGCTGGCCCGCCATCCGAGCGAGACCGACGAGCGAATGATGATCCGGCTGGCCGCGCTCGCCTTCAACGCGCACAGGGTGCAGACCGACTGCAGCGGTGACGCCACGCTGGCCTTCGGCGCCGGCTTGTCCAATCCGGACGACCCCGATGTCTCGCTGCGCGACTTCACCGGGCAGACCCGCCTGTGGATCGAAGTCGGGCAGCCCGAGGACAAGCCCATCGCCAAGGCCTGCAGCAAGGCCGACCAGGTTTGCGTCTATTGCTTTCACCACGCGGCCGAAGTCTGGTGGCGCGGCATCGAGAACAAGCTCACGCGCCTGCACAACCTGAGTGTCTTTCGCGTGCCCACGCAAGCCTCGCAGGCCCTGGCCGCGCTGGCGCAGCGCAGCATGCAGCTGCAGGCCACCGTGCAGGAAGGAACGCTGATGCTCAGCGACGGTTCGAGCACCGTCGACCTCGAGCCGCTGCGCTGGAAATGAAGTGGCCCCCACGCTTGCGGCTGAAGCCGCGGCGCTGCCCCCCGAGGGGGCCCTCGCGCCTTGGGGCGGCCCGGCGGCGCTCAAGTCCGCTCTCAGCAGCGGCATCGGCCTGCCGCAGTTCCAGCATTGCTCGAAGCCGCCCTCCACCATTTCGCCACACTGGCACAACCAGCGCCGTTGCGGCAGATGCATCAGGTCCCGCAGCACCCCGCGGGCCTCGGCTTCCTGCTCGTCGTGAATCAACCAGACCTCCGGCAGGCATTGGTCGGGAGGCAGCTCGCCCGCCGCCGCGCCCAGGAAGTAGCGCTGCATGGACGCCTGGATGCCGGCATGCCGCAAGCGCATCGACCCAGAGCGCGGCGATAGCGATGTTGGGCGCCTGGGTCAGTCGCAGCATCAGCGTTTGTCTTCTGGCGTCGGACGGCGGCGCCGGGCCTTCCACGGCCCGCTCGGAATACTTGTTGAAGCGCCAGGCGTCGCCATGCAAGGTGATGCGGCGCCACGTCTGGCGTTTCTCGGCAGGCGTCATCTCGGGCCAGTGCTGCACTTCCTCGAAGCTGCGCCCGCAGCCCTTGCAGCGAGTCGTCGCCCTGGCTGGTGGAACAGATCGCGATGCAGGGCGTATCGGGCGTGGTGTCGTACCAGGCCTTCCAGGCCGCGTAGGCCGCCGGCGGGAAGCCCTGTTCGTCCGCTTCGTCCTCGTGATAGAAGATCATGAGGGCATAGACTTCGGCGAGCGCGCGCAACTCGGGCGCCAGCGTCACCCCGTCCGGGGAGGGCTTTTTTTCCCGCCAGAAGTTGATGGCGGCTTCGACGTCGGTGATGTGGATTCCGGCCATGTAAGGTGTGGATGGGGAGGCGATGATAGCCCGCCAAAGATTGCCCGGGACCCGGGCTTGTGCTTTAATCGCGGCACGAAGGGGAGTAGCTCCCGCTCGTTGCAGCCTATCGCGTGCGAAAACACGGCGCCGGTCGCAGCGAATATCGGCAAGCCGTCATTACGAAGTATTACTTCCGGCTTGTCGGGCGCCTGTTCACACGGGCTGCCGAGCAAGACCTTCGATTCGAACCTGATGCGGTTCGGTCGAAGCGGCTTGTGATTCACGGCAAATCACGAAAACGTCGGGCAGTTCTGCATCGGGTTGTTATCGACACAACCTGGAGCCCCTCGGCATGGAATTTTTCTCGTCCGCCTGGTGGTCAGCGCTGCTGGCCATCATTCTTATCGACCTCGTCCTGGCCGGCGACAACGCGATCGTCATTGCCCTGGCCTCGCGCCACCTGCCCGCCCCGCTGCAAAAAAAGGCCATCCTGTGGGGCACTGTCGGTGCCATCGCGGTGCGATCGGTCATGACGGTCGCCGTCGTGTGGCTGCTGAAGATTCCCGGCCTCATGGCGATCGGCGGGCTGGGCCTGGTGTGGATCGCCTACCGCCTGCTGCAGTCGCAACCCGAGGATGAAGGATCGCACGGGCCCGTCGCAACCACCTTCTGGGGTGCGATGAAGACCATCGTGGTGGCGGATGCGCTGATGGGCATCGACAATGTGCTCGCGGTCGCCGGCGCCGCCCATGGCTCGTTCGACCTCGTGGTCATCGGCCTGCTGGTGAGCGTGCCCATCGTCGTTTTCGGCAGCACCCTCGTGCTGAAGCTGGTCGAGCGCTTTCCGATCATTATTCAGGCTGGCGCAGCCGTGCTCGCGTTCACAGCCGCCAAGATGATCGTCGGCGAGCCACTGCTGCGGGGAGTTTTCGAGGCGGAAATGGTCCGCTGGGCGACCTACGCGATCGCGGTGGTTGGCGTGCTGGCTGCGGGATGGTGGACGGGCCGGGTCGCTGCCGATGGCCGCGCAGCCGCCGGCAGCCAGTAGCTGCGACGCGCGGTGCTATGCTCCGCTCATGCTCAAGCTCATAGCAAAATGGCTGCTCAGCGCCGCGGCGCTGCTGTTCGTCGCCTACGTATACAGCGGGGTCGAGGTCAAGAGCTTCACCGCGGCGCTGATCGCGGCCTTCGTGATCGGGTTGTTCAATGCCGTGGTGCGGCCGATCCTGGTGCTGCTGACGCTGCCGGTCACCGTCGTCACGCTGGGGCTGTTCCTTTTCGTCATCAACGCCCTCATGTTCTGGGCCGCGGCCGGCGTGCTCGACGGCTTCCACGTGCAGGGCTTCGTCGCCGCGCTGATCGGCTCGCTGATCTATTCGCTGATCGGCCTGGTGATCGAGTCAGCGCTCGAGAGCCTGTTCGCGAAGAAGTGACTCCACCTGCCTGGCGCGGGTGTCGATGATGGAAGCCTCGATGTGGTCGCTGGTCCCCGGTCCGCCCTTTCGCGCCATGTCCTGCGCCGCCTTGAACCGGTCCATCGCCGCCTGGTAGTCCAGGTGCGCCACCTGTGCCTCGGCTTCGGCGCGGATGGCGCGCAATGACTGTCCCTGCGCCGTGTAGGCGTCCGCCAGCAATTGCCAGGCCTGGGCGTCGCGCGGATGCAGGGCCACCCATGTCTGCAAACGCTGCGCCGCATCCGCCGCACCGCCGCTGGCGATTTGCGCCTGCGACGACAGAATCAGCTCGGGCCGAGCCGCTGCGGACGTGCCGGCCAGGGCAGCTGCCCGCGCAGTATCGCCGGCAGCCAGCGCGAGTTCGGCGGCGAGCAATGTCGACAAGCGGGCCGCCCGTGAGTCCCCCGCGGTCAGCTCGGCGAGCTTGGCCGCGAACTTGCCTGCGCCGCCGGCATCGCGCAGCTTGGCGCTTGCCAGCGCTGCGGCATACAGGGCGCCGGCCTGGCGCGCGCGGCCGTTAGCTGGCCTGCGCTTCCGTGAGATAGCTGCGCAGCGCGTCGACCCCGGGATTGGACAGCACCCGGGCACGGCCGGCCATCATCGCATGCACCAGATCCGGCGCGGCTGGCGCGGCGGGGCGCCCCGCCAGCTGCTGGCGCGCCTGCATGTCCGCTATACGCTCGGTGTTCATCGGGTGCGTGCGCAGGTAGGGGAAATTGCCGTTGTCGTTCAGCCGTGCCGCCTGCTGCAGCTTGTCGAACATGGTGACGAAGCCCTGGGCCTCGAAGCCGGCCTGGGTCATCACGCCAAAGCCGATCCGGTCGGCCTCGCGCTCCATGTCGCGGGAGAAATTGAGCTGGTTCTGGATGGCGAGGGCCTGCCCGCCGGCGATGACGGCATTGCCGGCGTCCGGGCTCTTGCTGGCGGCCATTGCGCCCAGGATCATGGCGGCGATGACCCACGGCGTCTGCCGGCTTTGCTGCGTCATCAGGCGCGAGATATGGCGCTGGGTCACGTGGCTGAGTTCGTGCGCGAGCACCGAAGCCAGTTCGTCCCGCGTCGCCGTGGCGCTGATCAGGCCCAGGTGCAGGCCGAGCCAGCCGCCCGGCAGGGCGAAGGCATTGATGCTGCGATCCTTGCCCAGCAGCACTTGCCAGGCGAACCGCTCGTCCAGTTCCGCGGTGAGTTCGCCACGCGTGCGGGCGGCGGCGAGCAGGCGTTTCCAGATGTCCTGCACGTACTCGTCGAGAACGGGATCCTCGATGTAGTCCGGGTCGCGGTAGAGCTCGCGGGCGATACGCTCGCCGAGTTTGCGCTCGGTGGCGCTGGTGATTTCGCTGGTGTCGCCGAGGGTGGGGAGTTGGGCCTGCGAAACGGCCGGAACCAACAGCGGGCCCGCCGCAAGGAGCGCCGCCAGCAGTAGCCCGCGACAGGAACGCGGCGCGTGGCTTGACGAGCGGGGCTGCTTCAAAACGAGTCCAGCGGAAGGAAGCCGACGACTTCGGCCGTCGTGGCGTCGACAAAAGCCGTCCAGACAACGCTGCGCCCGACCATGGGCAGATAAGCAGTTGCCTCGGGCTTGCGGCCCGCTTTGTGCAATACGGCGTCGATCTCGGCGCCTTGCGCGGGAAAGCGCGTTTTCAGCTGGCTCACCGGCTTGGCCGCTCGCAGCACATCCGCCCTGGATTGGTCATAGGATTGCCATAAGTCCGGCCGCGCGCCCATATCGGCGCCCCCCAGCGCGGCGATAGTCGCGTCAAATTTTTCCTTGCTCATCCTTGAACGGACGTACAGCCAGCAACGTGGGCCCCCATAGCGGCAGGCTTCGACACCTGGCGGCGCCTTGTCCATCAGTTGTTCGTCGATGTCGACGGCATGCACCACGCGAAAGCGGTCGATCTCGAAGACCAGATGGACGGGCCTGGCGACGAACACGGTCCAGGTGCCGTAACCCAATGCCGCAAGTTGAATCATGGCTATGACCGCCAGATCCCGCAGTAGTTCCGCGCGCGGCTTGCGCCGGCTGAAGATGATGAAGGTGAGCAGGGGGCCGAGGATGACATCGACGGTCACGACCAGCAGAAACAGTTCGCGCCCGCCGGAAATCTCGCGGTAGGGGTAGGGATACCAGAGACCGAATACGAGCAGGGCGGTGAGCGCCGCGACTGCGATGCTCAGGCCGAAGTGAATGCCGGCGGCAACGAATTTTTCGCGCCACTCGATCGCGGCTTTATGATTCGCGGTAATGGTCGAAGTGGTATGCGATGTCACGGCTATCTCCTTTCTAGACATGACTGAATTGACGCATTTTGATAAGCAGGGCCAGGCTCACATGGTCGACGTCGCCGGCAAGCCGCCAACCCACCGGATTGCCATCGCCAGCGGGCGCATCGAAATGCAGGATGCGACTCTCGCACTGATCGAGGCGGGAAGCGCCGCAAAGGGCGATGTGCTCGGGATTGCCCGCATCGCCGCGATTCAGGCCGCAAAAAAAACCAGCGACCTGATCCCGCTTTGCCACCCGCTGGCCCTCACTCATGTGGCGGTGAAGTTTGCCATAGGCCAGGCCAGCCCGAATAGCTCCCGCCTTTGTGGCGTGCACTGCGCAGGTCGAGACGACCGGCCCGACGGGGGTGGAAATGGAGGCCCTCACGGCGGTGCAGATCGGCCTGCTCACGATCTACGACATGTGCAAGGCGGTGGATCGGGGCATGACGATCACCGGCGTGCGCCTGCTGGAGAAGCAGGGCGGCAAGTCGGGCAGCGTCATCTTCACCGGCCGGTTGAGCGTCGCGGCCGGCGCTGCTGCCTGCGACCCAGCGCGCATAATCCTCGGGGAAGGCGGCACGGAAGCGCGCCAGGTGCAGCAGCATCTCCTCGCTTCGCCCCAGCAGCACCGCCGCTTTCGATCAGTTTTTCGATCACCCGGGGTTCCGGCGAAAAGTGCAGCAGCTGGGCCGCGGTGTCGAAGGTCCATTGCGCGTTGTCGCGCGTCAATGGCGTGATTGTCAGCTCCGCGAAGCGGGCTTGGCCGCGGAACAGCCAGGAGCGGCGGATTTCGCGCAGCGGATCGTCGCGATACTCCTGCGCCGCGGGCTTCGGGCGGCATGTAGATCTGGCTGACACGGCGGTAGTCCCAGGCGGCGTAGACACAGGCGGCCACGACAGACGCCGCCAGCGCGGACTTTGCCATCCGGGCGTAGCCTCGTCGATGCTTGCGGAGCGCCGACCGCCGGCCACAACAGGCCCAGGCACAAGCCGAATGCAATCTGGAACGGGCCGTACCAGAGAGGATATTCGACCAGGCTGTGCAGGCACGATCACCGCCAGCGCGGCCCAGGCCATCTGCCGCGCCGGGTCCGCCTCGCGCCAGGGCGTGGCGCCGCAATAGCCCACAGCAAGACCGCCGCACACCAGCAGCGCCGCCGGCAGACCCAGTTCCACCGCCAGGTGCAATGGCAGGCTATGGGCGTTGTCCAGGATGTCGCAGAATCGCGCGCCGTCGTAGAGCGTCATGTAGTGCGCATAGTCCAGCTCGCCCCAGCCCCATCCCAGCCAAGGCTTTTGCGCGATCAGATGCAGCACGTTCGACCACAGCACGATGCGGCTGCTGCATGCATCCACGGCCGCCACGCGATCCCAGAGGCGACCTCCAGCGACACCCGAGAACATTTCAAGCAGCCACGGAAGCGCAATAGCCGCTAGCGAATAGGCCAACAGGCCGCCGGCCCAAAGAGCCATACGTGCTCGCCGCGGTCCGGGCCACAAGCAGGCGAGCAGGCCCAGCGCGATGATTTGTCCCAGGCCCGTTCGTGAGGTCGTGGCGGCATTGCCCACGGCCAGCCAAGCCATCACGGCCAGTGCCGGCCAGCGGCCGAGGTATCGCGGCGCCAGCCAGAACAGCGATGCCATGCCGATCACCGTCAGTGAAGCGAACTGGTTGCGCTGGCGCAGATTGGCGAAAGCTTCGCCGGCAACCGAGCCACTCACCCAGGGGGCGAAATTTTCGGCTAGGCCGAAATATTGGATCAGCGCAATCGCTGTGCTGACGGAGGCAGCCGACACCCAGCTAAGGGCCACGGATCCAGCGAAGACTGGCGACTCTAACGTCCCCGCAGTCATGGCGGCCGCCATGAGCACCAACAGGAGCGCAGACGCGAGCGCGAGGGTTTCGGGGGAAAGACCACTGCACAGGACAGCCCACGCGGCCAAGCCCACTAGTGCGGCCGACATGACCGGATGAGGTACAGCCGTTCGCCGGAACGCGAACGCGAGCGCGAGGCTAGCGGCGCTGAATAACCAGGGCTGCACCGAGGCAGAGGGCCCGCCAGCGATGGGGTTGAGCCACGGGGAGACGAGACACACGCATATGAGAAAGCGCCCCCAAACGAGATTGGGGTTCGTCACGGGATTACGGGAATAGTAACTTCCTTGAGGTAGGGGTGCTTTAATTGCAACTGCCGGAACAGATCGAGCGCTTGGCGCGCTGATTGGGGCCCGTATACGGCCCCAATAGACTCGAGCTGCCGCGAGGCGGCTTGCGGCTGCCCATTGAGCGCAAGCGCCGCCGCGTAGTTTAGGTCAAGTGTGGCCCAGCCGTTCCGCTCGCTGGCAACGCGCAGGTGCTCCAATTCGGTGCGCGACATGCCCGCCGTAGGCACCAGTCGTCCGAGCTTGAGCAGGGCGTCGAGCTGGGTCAGTAGCGACAATTGAGGCCGTTCATATTCCGGCGGCGTCCGTCCCACGCGCCTCAGCTCAAAACGCATGACGCGGTAGTCTTCCTCGACCTGAAGATATTCGGTCCCGAGAGCCACTGCCATTGATCCGTACGCAACCACAAAAGCGAGCGCCCAAGGCCTGGCGTCGCGCTTGATAGTCGGCAGTGACGCCTGAGAAGCCGCGAGCTGGCCTAGCAACCATGCAGCGGGGAACAAAAAATAGGCATACGCGAAGGGAAATTCAAACAGGCTGTGCAGGATGACGGGAACAGTTGCCGCCAAGAGAAAGATCTGACGCATGTCAGAACTGCGCCGCGCTGCGCGCAACAGCCACCAACTTGTCCCTGCGACAATGGCCAAGCCCAAAGGAACACCCACCCAAATCAAAAGATCCAGCACGATATTGTGGGCATAGTCGGTTGCGAGCCAACCCGGCACCTCAAGCGCCGCCATTTTCTGGGCCAGCATCGTCTGGCGCCATCCGTAGCCCAACCAAGGCGCGGCCTCGATCGCCGCCAAAGATTGCTTCCACATCGTCAAACGCGCACTGTCGCTCGTCAGCTGCGCAGTGCGGGAGGGCTGCAGGTAAAGCGCGTCATTCAAGGGCGCCCACATCCATGCGGCCAGCAGAAGCATCACCCACCAAGCCACTATCGGCCGCATCAAACCAGCGGCGCCCACGCGCCGACCCATAATGAGAATCAGTGCGCCGGCAGCAAATGCCCCGAGCAATCCCGAGCGGGACTCCGTCAGAGTGAGGCCAAAAGAGAACCAGACGAGCAGAAGAGCAAGTTGCCAGGACGCGAGACGGCCAATACGGTACAGCCAGAATGCCAACACCGTCGCTATCAAGCTCAGCGTGGCCAAATGATTGGGCTGAGCTAGATTACCGAAGGGCCGCATATCCGGGCCCCTGTCGGCGGCGACAAACGCCCATCGCAGCTCGAGCCGACCACTGTAGCGCGGCAATCAGGACGGATAAAGCTGCGGCGCTCACCACAGTAGCAGACAACCACGCCAGTGGATCGCGTTGAGTCCGGCCTGCGGGCGGCGTTGACATGCCGAGCCACCAAGCCAAGCCAACACCAGCGAGGTACATGCCGCTAACCAGTGCGTCGCCCTCCGTATCTGATCTGGCCGAAAGCCCACTGCAATCCAATAGGAGAATAGCTAGCAGCCCAACGGCGGGGGCCGGTCCAAACTGCGCACTTGCGGGGGACATGACCGGCATGCGCCCAGAATGATCAACGATGCGAAGGCTGCGGCCTCCCCGTGGAAGCTGGTCCAGGGGGGGTACATGCGTTGGCAGCCAGCCGTGACGCCGCAAGCGCAGACCAGGCCGAGCCCGACAAAAATACGTGCGCCCAAGTAAAAACGCCCCCGTAGGGGCGTATCTCTCGGACTGTTCGTCCGCTTCAGCATCAGCCGCGGCAGGAGCCGGGCAGGAACTTGTTCTTGATGGACGTGAGATCCGCTGCCGCGTCCGCAACGCCAGCCCCACAGCGGTTGTCCCACGTTATTGGCGAATACAGCGGCGGTGGTAAAATCATCATCGGGACGAGTGTCACGACCTTGGCGTCAATGTCGGCGTCATTGAAACCTTGCGCCGTAACTGTGATCTTGCCGTCGTAGTGGTTATTTATGGCGGCAACGTACTTAGCTGGTCATGCTCGGGCTCGAAGTACCGGCGCCGGCTTCGCAGCCCCAACCGTTGGTGCCGGGCGCATTAGACGCAGAGCCCGACTGGTACACCTCGGTGATTGAGGTGCGGCAAGCCGACGCGGCCGCCGCGCCGGGGCACATCAATCACCCGCGCGCCAGCTTGCAGCGCCAACGCCTGCGATCCGTCGGTGGAGCCGTTGTCGGCCACCAGCACCTCGCCTGCCGACACCCGCGGTTTGCAAGAAGCCGAGGGCGGCGGCCACACAGCGCGCCACGGTGCGCGCCTCGTTCAGGCAGGGCACGAGCACCGTTAGTTCGAGCGGGGCAGCGCCTGCTTCTGCATGCATATTTGGGGCTGTCGACTCGGCGGCAAAGGCGGTCATGTATGCCATTTGCTATTAAACAGAGCTGTATGCACCATCCACCTAGCGTGCACCGAAAGAACAGCTGCTATGCGAAATAAAGCGAGCGGCCCGAAGGCCGCTCGCTTGCAGGCAAACGCGCTCACCCCGTCAGAGGGTGAGGCAAGCGTTTATCAGGTTCCGCGGCAGGAACCGGGCAGGTACTTCAAAGCCACGGTGGTTTTCAACTCGGTGGTGCCATGCCCGTGACGCCAGGCATGCCCATGGCGGTACCGCCGCAGATCCACTTGGAGATCAGCTTGCCGGCCGCATTGATAGACGTGCTATTCCTGCTGTTGCGGGACCATGACAACAACGCCCGCCGTGCGGTGCCATCAACCTTGTTGTTCACGCCCTGGCTTTCGACGAGGATTTCGCCCAAGTTGGTCGTGTTGACCGTCTTGACATACTTCGTCTGGCCGTTAGTGGTGGTCACTTCGCAGCCCCACAGACCGTTGGCCGGCCGGCAGCGGTGCTGGACCGACTGGACCACTTCGGTGATCGTGGTGCGGCAGGCCGAGCCGCCAGGATCACTTCAGACATCTTGGCGCGGATGGTGTAGTCCTGATAAGCAGGCAGGGCCACGGCGGCCAGAATACCGATGATCGCGACCACGATCATCAGTTCGATAAGGGTGAAACCTTTTTGCAGTTGACGCTTCATGAAACCTCCGGGAGTTGTGAAAAGAAGCTCAGCAGTAGCGCAAGGGCTGTGCCAGGGCTTAATGACATCTAAAGTACTATATTTAGGCCGTTTTGCTGCACAGCAATATGCCAGAAAATGGCTGAGGCTGAGTTTACCGACATTTTTGTCGCGCACTAAAGTCTTCTTGAGCTACTTGATGCAGACCGACCGCACCTGCTTCAGGTCCGTCAGCCCCAGCATGATCTTCTCCATGCCGTCCATCTTCAGGGTGCGCATCCCCGTTTCCACCGACGCCGAGAACAGCTCGGCCACGCGCGCCCGCTCCTGGATCAGCCGCTTGATGTGGTCATCGGCGATCAGCAACTCGTGCAGGCCGATACGGCCCTTGTAGCCGGTCTTGTTGCATTTGACGCAGCCCACGGCCCTGTAGAACTTCAGCCGCCCGTCCTGGCCATAGGCCTTGACCCAGCTGTCGTAGAGCTTCTTGGCCTCGCCGGCGTAGTCGGACTTCCAGGCGGAGGAATGGCGCAGCTCTTCGGCGTATTCCGTGACGAACAGCTTGACCTCGTCCGCGTCCGGCGCGTATTCCTCTTTGCAGTCGCACAGCTTCTTGGCCAGGCGCTGCGCCAGGATGCCCAGCAGCGCGTCGGCGAAGTTGAACGGGTCCATGCCCATGTCCAGCAGGCGGGTGATGGACTCGGGCGCCGAGTTCGTGTGCAGCGTGGAGAACACCAGGTGGCCCGTGAGCGAAGCCTCCACGCCCATGGACACCGTTTCCTTGTCGCGCGATTCGCCGACCATGATGATGTCCGGGTCGGCGCGCAGGAATGCCCGCATGACGAGGGCGAAGTCGATGCCCGCCTTCCTGTTGATCTGGACCTGGCGCAAACCCTTCTGCGTGATTTCCACCGGGTCTTCCGCGGTCCAGATCTTGGTGTCGGGCGTGTTCAGGAACTTCAGGATCGAGTGCAGCGTGGTGGTCTTGCCCGAACCTGTCGGGCCGCACACGTAGAACAGGCCGTAGGGCTTGCTCACGGTCTTTTCCAGCCGCTCCTTGTTGTGCGGCGTCAGCCCGAGCTTTTCCAGCGGGATCGGCTCGCCCGCCGCCAGGATACGCATCACGACGTCTTCGACGCCGCCGGCCGAGGGGATGGTGGCCACCCGCAGCTCGATGTCCAGCGGGCCGAACTTCTTGAACTTGATCTTGCCGTCCTGCGGCTTGCGCTTCTCGGAGATGTCCAGGTCGCACATGATCTTCAGCCGGGTCACCATGGCCTGGCGGAAATGCGCGGGCACCTCGACATAGGGCTGCAGCGTGCCGTCGATGCGGAACCGGATGCCGGTCTTGGCCTTGCCGGGCAAGGGCTCGATGTGGATGTCCGAGACCTTCTGGTTGTAGGCGTCGATGATGACCTTGTTGACGAACTTCACCAGTTCGTTGTCGGCGGCGGCCGACTCCAGTCCGCTTTCATCGCCGCCCTCGTCGTCCATCGGGCGCGCTCAGGTCGGCCAGCAGTTCGTCGATCGATGCGCCTTCCTCGTCGCCGTACAACTGGGCCAGCGTTTCCACGAATTCGGTCTGGGTGGTCACCCGGTAGGAGAACTTGGAAAAGCGCGGAAACACCTGGGGCACGATGCGCGAGCCGCGCACCGCTTCCGGGTCCATGCACATGATGACCAGGCCGTCCGGCGATTCTTCCAGGGGGAGCCATCCCTGCTCCTCGACGAAGTCGCGCTTGAGCGGGCCCTGAAGCGCCTCCACCCGGATGCGGCCCGCCTTGAAAGGCTCGTAGGGCACGCCGAAGAACCTGGCCAGCGACGGCCCGATCTGCGCCGGTCGAATCTGGAAATTCGCCATCAGCATGTGCTCGACCGGCTTGGCCTCCTCGCGCGCCTGCTGGATGCACAGCTGCAGTTCGTCCGCGGTCATGACGCCGGCCGAAACCAGGCCGTCGTACTTGGTGGCCCTGCGGCGCTGGCCGTCATCGGCCCTCTGCATGCGCTGCCGAATCGCGGTGGCCAGCGTCTTGCACAGCTGGGTGGCGCCTTCGACCTCGAGCTCGCCGAAAGGCTGGTCGCTCTTGTTGTTGATGACCTGCAGCACGCCGTGCAGGTCGTTTCCATCGAGGATGGGCAGCACCATCATCTGCTTGGTGCGGTAGCCGGAGCGCTTGTCTACTTCCTTGAGGAAGCTCAGCGTCGGATGGATGCGCTTGAGCGCCTCGTCGTCGTAGACGTCGGCAATGTTGATCAGCTGCTTGCTGTGAGCCGCGTAGCCCGCAATGCTCTGCGCGCTGATCGGCAGCTTGAGGTCCTTGCTGGTGTTCAGCCCCGTCTTGACCTTCGACACGATGGAGGTGCGGTCCTCGCTGACGGCGTAAAGCGTAAGCCGGTCCGCGTTGAACAGCTTGCACACGTCCTGGCTGGCCTCCAGCATGATCTGGTCGATGTTCTCCGTCTCATGGATGCGGGTGCTGACCTGCTGCAGCTGGCGATAGAACAAGGCCTCGAACGACACGCCGCGCTTTTCCGGCGGCAGCTGCTGGGAGTCGTAGAAAGCCTGCTCGCGGTCCCGTGCGTTCATGTGCCGTTCCTCATAGCTCGAACTCCTGACCGGCGCGCAGCCACCGGATGTCGTGGGTGACGTTCGGGCCGAACGGCTGCGTCTGATCGAACTTCTGGATCTCGGTCATGATCAGCTCGGTTTCGGCCGGCTTGGTGTGCGTGATGTAGATGGGGAAGGATTTTCCCTTGTCGATGCAATCCAGCTCCTCGGCCAGCGCATGGGGCGACAGGTGCAGGCTGCGTTTGGCCAGGTCCTTTTCGCGGTTGCTGAAGGCGGTTTCGATCACCAGGGCCGCAACATTCAGCTGATTGATACGCCGCCAGAAGGCCGGGTTGCGCTCGGTGTCGCCCGTGAATACCCAGCAGCCACTGCCCGCAGTCACGGCGTAGCCCACGGCGGGCACGGTATGGACCGCCGGCAGGACTTCGATCAGCTTGCCGGCGATGTCCAGGGTCTGCCCGACCTGGATTTCCTGAAAGCTGATGAACGGCGCTTCGGGTGTCGGGATGCGGCTGAAGTCCGGCCAGATCACGTTGTTGAAAACATGCGCCTTGAGCGCCGCGATGGTGCCGGGCAAGGCATAGACCTTGACCGGCTTGGTCAGCTGCGAGGCGATGGAGTCGATCATCAGCGGCAGCGCGGCCACGTGATCCAGGTGCGAATGCGTCAACAGGACATGGCCGACGGCCTTCATCTCGTCGAGCGTCAGGTCGCCCACCCCGGTGCCCGCATCGACCAGCACATCCCCGTCGATCAGGAAAGACGTGGTTCGACAGTCCTTCGCGATCGCTCCGGAGCAGCCCAGCACGCGCACCTTCATCAGGATCGCCTTAACTTACTTGGTTTCGAAATTGGTTGCGCCGTCCCACCCCGGGTCGAAAGGCAGCAACCTCATCGAGGCTACACGCTCTGAATACAAGTCGTAAAGGTATTTTTTGGCATTCATGCGCTGCAGGTTCAGCATCAGCACGTCGCACTGCTCCCAATCCTGCGCCCGATAAGCTTTCAGGAAGGCGGCCCAGGTCTTGAGTTCGTCCAGTTCGGCTTTTCCCAGCCGGTTCGCGGGCGCCAGCGGCCAGAAGATGGCCACCGCCTGTTCCTTGCCCTTCACGCGAACCCTGTCCAGTTCCTGCCAGGCGAAGTCGGGCGCCAGCTTGCGGGTGCTTTCGCTGACCACGATGTCCACGCCGTAGACCTTGGACAGGCCTTCCAGGCGCGAGCCCAGGTTGACCGAGTCACCGATCACGGTGTAGGCGCGCCGGATGTCCGAGCCCATGTCGCCCACGCACATGGTGCCGGTGTTCAGGCCGATGCCGATGCCGATCTCGGGGATGCCCTTGGCCCGATGCTCCTCGTTGATCTGCCGCACGGCGCCGGCCATCTCCATCGCCGTCTTCACCGCCATGTGCGCATGGTTCGGAATATCCACGGGCGCGCCCCAGAAAGCCATGACGCAATCGCCCATGTACTTGTCGATGGTGCCGCTTGTTGGCGCGAATCAGGTCGGTGAGCCGGCTGAAGACGAAATTCAGCAGTTCCTGCAGCCTGGTCGGCTCCATCTGTTCCGACATCTTGGTGAAGCCCCGCATGTCGCAGAACATCACGGTGAGCTCCTTGCTCGTGGCCTTCATGCTGTAGCTGGCGGCGTCCTTGACCATCTCGTCCACCAGCTCCGGCGGAACATAGGTGCCGAAAAGATTGGCCAGCTCGCGCTTGCCCCGGCTTTCCACGAAGTAGCCGTAACTCATGTTCAGGGCAAAGGCGGTGAGCGCCATCACCAGGGCAGCCGCCAGCGGCATGACCAGGCCCGCGCCCAGGTAGAGGAAGAAATTCAGCGCCACCACGCCTGCGATGACCACCAGGCTGAGCAAGACCGCGCGCGGCGCGGACAGCAGCGGCAAGGCGAACGCCAGGGTCAGCCCGGCCAGCGCCAGTATCGCGACGTCGTAACCGAGCGCATAGTCGGGCTTCACCGCGATGCGGCCGTCCATCAAGCCGGAAATCAGGTTCGCGTGGGTTTCCACCCCGGCGTAGGCCTCGCCGACCGGCGTCACCCGGATGTCCAGCAGGCCCGGAGCCGTGGTCCCGACCAGCACGATCTTGCCCTTCAGGCTTTCCGGCGCCAGCCGCTTGGCCAATACGTCGGCCGCGGACACGTAGCGGTACGAGCCCCCGTTCACCCCGCCCGGGCCGCGGAAGGGAACCAGCGTGGTGACCCAGTCCGCCACCGGCACGGACAATCTCTTGTCTCCCTGGCGCAGCTGGATGCCGTCGAGGCCGTGGTATCGGGACAGGAAGCCCTCGGGCGGGAATTGCGGCTCCACCGACGGCAGCCCCGTGAGGGCCCGGAACATCGCCAGCGCCAGCGACTCGTAGTACTGGTCCTTGTATTCCGCCAGCAGCGGCACCGATCGCACCACGCCGTCGGGGTCCACGATCGAATTGAAGAAGCCGCCCATCGGCGCGGCCTTGGCCAGCTGCTCGATGTTGGAGCCATAGCTGTTCCAGGTGGTGAACCGGATGGGCCGCCCGCGCAGGCTTTCCTTCTGCATCACCGGCTCGGGCAGCAGGCCGGAGGTACGGCCGTCCTTGTCGTTGGTCAGGTAGTAGCCCATGACCACGGGGCGCTTTTGCAGCGACTTGGCAAAGGCCGCGTCGTAGTCGAGGCTGGCCTGCAACTGGCCGAGTTTCTCGGTGAAGCCGGGCTGGTCCTTCAGTTCGGCCTGCGCCAGCTGCCGCAGGCGCTTGAGGCCCGAGCTTTCATCGGGCTCGGCGAACACGACGTCGAAACCAACCAGGGCGATCTTCTGGCGGTCGAACAGCTCGTCGACCAGTTCGGCCATGCGGTTGCGTCCCCAGGGCCAGCGCCCGACTTCAGCCAGGCTCTTCTCGTCGAGGTCCACGATGACGATGCGCTCGTCCATCGTCCTGGGCATGGTGGCGCGCAAGCGCGCGTCGTAGATGATGTCGTCCAGGCGCTGCAGCACCCCGATGGGCAGCACCCCGCTGGCGTGCAGCAGGGCAAACAGCACCGGGATCAGCGTGACCGCGATGCGGGACCAGTGTTTCAGCAGCAAGCCCATGAGGGGCTGGAACCTCGCTTATCGTGGCCTGGCGAATGCGCGCCGGGACAATCAGCCCTGGACAAACTGCATCTGCGTGCCGGCCAGCTCGAGAAGGTCGCCGCTCTTCAAGGTCACCGGTTCGGCGCTGATGGCCGCGCCGTTGAGGGTGGGCTTGTTGCCGCCTTCGACGTGCGCCACCACGAAACCATGGGGCCGCTTGGTGATGGCCGCCACGGCCACGCCGGGCTTGCCGATGGTGGTCACTACCTTGATCAGCGGCACCTCGCGTCCGGCGGCCGCGCCGGACAGCACCTTGATGGCGGCCTTGATGCCCGAAAGGTCGGCGGCTGGCGCCGACGCCGCCGCCGCATCGGCTGCGGGCGGGCGGCGGTGGCATGACCGCCCCGGCCTTGATGATCATGGTCTTTTCGAACGTCGGACCGGCGACCTCGTTGATGTACTTGATCTTGTATTTGCCGATCTCGACCGTGTCGCTGTTTTGCAACAACTGCTTCTTCACGGCCTTGCCGTTGACGTAGGTGCCGTTGGTGCTATTGAGGTCTTCCAGGTAGACCTCGTTGCCGGTCATCTGGAGAACGGCGTGTTCACCGCTGACTGCAAGGTTGTCGATCACGATGTCGTTGTAGGGCCGGCGACCCAGAGTCGTACGGTCCTTGGTCAACTGCACTTCCTTGATGACGACACCGTCGATCGAAACGATCATTTTCGGCATGGTCGGCTCCTGTCTGTGTAACTCGTTATCTGGGAACTAAATGCCCAAGACTATTTTCCCAGCAATCTGGCAATCAAGCCTCGTTTTTTCGAACTCGCGTCGACCTGGGCCAACAACACCGAGATGTTGTCCCGGCCTCCATTGGCATTGGCGGCGTCTATCAGCTGCGCCGCTCTTCTGCTCCAGCGGCATGTCTGCGCCCAGGATCTTCGCGATACCCTCATCATCCACCATGTCCGACAGGCCGTCGGAGCACATCATGTAGATATCGCCCGGTTCGACCCTGTGTTCGTTGACTTCCAGCAACACTGCGTCCTCGACACCCAGCGCCCGCGTCACCAGGTTCTTGTTGCTCGAGGTGGCCGCCTGCTCGCAATGTGATCAGTCCCGCATCCAGCTGCTCCTGGAGCAGGGAATGGTCCTTGGTGATCTGCGCGAGATCGCCCGCGCGCAGGCGATAGCAGCGCGAATCGCCGATATGCCCCAGCATCAGCCGGTCGTCCTGGAACACCCCCAGCACCAGCGTCGTTCCCATCCCGCTGTACTGCGGATTGGAGTTCGCCGCATTGAAGATGGAACGGTTGGCGTTGTCCACGCAGATTTCCATCGCGCGGCGCACCTCGCGGGCGTTGGCGTGGCGCCCGGCCTGCGACAACCACCGGCCCAACTCGGACTTGATGAAAGTCGTCGCCATTCCGCTGGCGATTTCGCCGGCGTTGTAGCCGCCCATGCCGTCGGCCAGGACGCCCAGGCGAGTCGGCTCGTCGATGGCGATGGAGTCCTCGTTGTTCTCGCGCGCGAGACCCGGGTCGGTGCGTGTGCAAAACTCGTAATTCATAAGTGCCGGGTCAAGCCTCCACATCGGTCTTTCCGTCCGCCGATGCCGGGGAGCCGGGCGCGCCCGGCCTGATCACGGCGGTCTTTTCGAAGGCGTCCGTGTCGGGCCCGCGCCATGGTCGGGTCGCATCATAGCCGGGCGCAGCAGCCATGGGTCGTGCCGGCCCGGTCGCCTCGACGAGCGGCGCTGCCGTCCTCGGCGCCGAGGCCCGCAGGCGACGCCTTGGCCGGCGCGGCAGCGACACGCCGCATCGGCCGCACGGAGCGCAGATCGGCCGCGAACTGGTCGCCATCCTGGTAGCGCGTTTCCGGGCGCTTGGACAGCGAAAGCGCCACCACGTTGGCCAGGCGCTCGGGGATGTCCTTGCGGATGACGCGGATGTCCGGGGCCTCTTCCTGGGCGATCTTGTACATCAGCTCGGCCATCGAGTCGCCGCGGAAAGGCAGCACGCCCGTCAGCATCTGGAACAGCATCACGCCCAGCGAATACAGATCCGAACGCCCATCGACCTTCTTGCCGGCGATCTGCTCGGGCGACATGAAGCTGGGCGTGCCCAGCACCAGGCCGGTCTTGGTCTTGCTCGAATCGGTGATGCGGGCGATACCGAAGTCGGTCACCTTGACGGTGTCGCTGTCCAGCTCGTACATGATGTTGGCCGGCTTGATGTCCCGGTGCACCACGTTCTGGCGGTGGGCGTAGGCGAGCGCCTCGGCCACCCGCGCCACGATGGACAGCACCTTGGGCATGGGCAGCAGCTGTCCGTCCTTGCAGAAATCGACCAGGTCCCGGCCCTTGAGGAACTCCATCGCGATGTAGGCCAGGTCGTGCTCCTCGCCGGCATCGAAGATGGTCACGATGTTCTGGTGCTGCAGGCGCCCCGCGGTCTCGGCTTCGCGGAAGAAGCGTTCGCGGGCATCCGTCAGCTCCTCGCCCTCGAACTCTTGCGACAGCGCCATGGTCTTGATCGCGACCACGCGGCCGATCTTGGGTCCTTGCCCAGGTAGACCACGCCCATCGCGCCCTTGCCCAGTTCCTTTTCGACCTGGTATCGGCCCAGCATGGGCTTTTCGACGGCGCCGCCATCGAGCAGCATGGTGCCGCCCGGGTGGGCGCCGCCGCCGCCGAGAATGACGGTTTCCGACAGGTTCTTGGCGCGATTGAGCTTGGACTGCAGGTCCTTGAAGTCCTTGTTCCAGGCGGCCATGTGCTCGTACACCGCCTGCGCCTTGTTGAACTGGCGCTTGCGCTCGAAGTCCAGCGCCAGGTTGTACATGTTGTCCATGATCGCATCGCTCATGGGCACGCGGCGAAATCGGTCGAAAGCCGCGTCCAGCTGGCCCTGTCCCTGCAGCGCCAGGCCCATCATGCGGTTGGTTTCGGCCGACTCGTCGTCGGACTTGAGCTTGCCGGCCTCGGTGACCAGGAAGCGCTTGGTCGTCAGCGCCAGGTGGCCGATCAGCGAGCAGCGTCGCGGGCAGCACGAATTTCAGCCAGACCGATGCGCTGGAGAGCAGCACGAACTCGCTGCCGATCAGCAGGGCAGAAGAGGCCCAGCGTGATGCCGGCGCCCATGCCGGCCGACAGCCGCGGAAGCAGCGCGATCAGGTACGCCGCCACCAGCAGGAACACCGCCAGCGCGGCCCAGCCGCCCCAGGCAGGCTGGACGATGAAGTGCTCGCCCAGGATGCTCGAGGTGATGTGCGCCATCATTTCGGCAGGCGAGAGCCCGGCATAGCCAGGCACGGCGAAGGTCGTGCCCACGCCGCTGGCCGTGGCGCCGATCAGGACGATCTTGTCGGTGTACTTGCCCGCCGGGATCTTGCCGCTCAGCACGTCGTAGAACGAATCGACGGCGAAGGCCGGCTTGCCGTCCTTGCCCTTGTAGAACTGCGGCAGCATGCGGGCCATTTCGTCGGTCTTGACCCGCAGCTTGCCGATCTGGACCGACTCGCCGTCGTTGAGCTTGATGTCGCCCGGGCCCAGGTTCAGGCTGTGCGCCGCCGCCAGCAGCGCCATCGAGGGCACGGCCTTGCCGTAGTAGTTGACCAGCAGCGGATCGTCGCGCACCGAACCGTCCACGTCGTGAAGCTGGTTCAGGTGGCCGACGCCGCCGGCCGCGTTGCCCAGCAGCTCGAATGGATACTGGCCGCGCACGGCCGGCATCGAGAAGCCGTTGTTCTCGTCCACCGCGCTCTTTTGCACATAAGGCGGCAGCGGCCTGTCGGCCTTGCCCTGCGGTTCACCCAGTTCGTAGATCGAGGGCAGCAGCACGTTGCCCGCGCTGCGCCATGCTCGCGGCCAGCTTGGCATCGGTGTCCAGGGTCTGCTCGGCCTCGGCGATCACCTTGCCCAGCTGCTCGGCCGAGCCGCCCTGGCCCTCTGCCACCGGGCCCAGGCGCCTCCTTGATCTTGCGGATGAAGACCAGCCCGCGATCGGTCTGCGGCTCGAAGAAGAACGCCGTGTGAACGATGGTCTTGGCCTTGGCGGCTGCCAGCTGGTCGATCAGCTGGGCATGCACGTCGCGTGGCCAGGGCCAGCGCCCGATGTTGGCGATGCTCTGGTCGTCGATGGCGATGACGGCGATCCGTTCGGACGGCTGGCGCCCGCTGCTGGTACTGCCGAAGTCGTAAAAGCGGCGCTCCAGCGTGCCGATGAGGTCCGTGGCCTGATGCAGGATGACGACGGTCATCACGATCAATACAGCCACGAACCAGTCCGCTCGCCAGAACTGGCCACGCTTTGCCGATGAAGATGTGCTCACTGCCCCGCCCCTCGTCCAGAGAACCATTCAGTACTGTGGTTTTTCACAGCATCCACGCCCGCGACGCCAAAGGAAAAGGGCTGCAGGCCTCTTGCTGGACGTTAACAGACGCCAATCGCCCGGACAAGGCACTTTGTCACGTCCGGCTACATTTTGTTGCAATCAGGGAAGCTAGGGTCACGCGGATTCGGGAGCCGATGGACGCCGCGCCTGGACGACCTTGGCGATGAGCAGGACCAGCAGCGCGCCCGCGGCCGCGGCTGCGTACTCCCAGGCCTTGGCATCCGGCAAGTAGCCCTTGACGGCGGGATCGGTGTACACCATCTGCCCGGCGATCCACCCCAGCAGCATCGCACCGAGCGTGATGATGATGGGGAAACGGTCCATCAGCTTCAGGACGATCTGGCTGCCCGCCACGATGATGGGAATGCTCACCAGCAAGCCGAAGATCACCAGCGGCAACTGATGCTTGCCGGCGCTTTCCGCTGCGCCCGCGATCGCCAGCACGTTGTCCACGCTCATGACCAGGTCGGCCACGATCACCGTCTTCACGGCGCCCCACAGCTTGTCGCTGGTCTGGATGTTGGTGTGATCCTCGTCCTCGTGCGGCACCAGCAGCTTCACGCCGATCCAGATCAGCAGCAGCCCGCCCACGACCTTGAGGTACGGAATGGCCAGCAGCGCCAGCGCGAACGCGATCAGGATCACGCGCAGGACGATAGCCCCGGCCGTGCCATAGATGATGCCCCGCTTGCGCTGCTTCGGCGGGAGCCCCCGGCAGGCCAGCGCGATCACGACGGCGTTGTCGCCCCCCAGCAGGATGTCGATCAGGATGATCTGGCCGACGGCGATCCAGAAGGGGGCGTGAAGAAAATCTTCCATGCTGTGGCGTTCGTGGACGAACAAAAAGCCGATTGTCCCTCAGGACAACCGGCCCGCAGTTGTGGATAACAGCAACAACGTCGCGCTAGAGCAGCGATTTCAGCAGCTTGCCCAGCTCCGAGAAGTTGCGCGTCACCTTGAAACCGCACTCTTCCATGATGGCGAGCTTGGCTTCGGCGGTGTCGGCGCCGCCGGAGATCAGCGCGCCGGCATGGCCCATGCGCTTGCCGGGAGGCGCGGTGACGCCGGCGATGAAGCCGACCACGGGCTTTTTCATGTTGTCCTTGCACCAGCGGGCGGCGTCGGCCTCGTCCGGGCCGCCGATCTCGCCGATCATGATGACGGCGTCGGTATCGGGGTCGTCGTTGAACGCCTTCATCACGTCGATGTGCTTCAGGCCGTTGATCGGGTCGCCGCCGATGCCCACGGCGCTGGACTGGCCCAGGCCGATCTCGGTCAGCTGGGCAACCGCCTCATAGGTCAGGGTGCCGGAGCGCGACACCACGCCGATGCGGCCCTTGCGGTGGATATGGCCGGGCATGATGCCGATCTTGATCTCGTCGGGCGTGATGAGGCCGGGGCAGTTGGGGCCCAGCAGCAGCGTCTTCTTGCCGCCGGCCGCTTCCTTGGCCTTCATCTTGTTGCGCACTTCCAGCATGTCCTTGACCGGGATGCCTTCGGTGATGCAGATCGCCAGGTCCAGGTCGGCTTCGACGGCTTCCCAGATCGCGGCGGCCGCGCCGGCCGGCGGCACGTAGATCACCGAGACGGTGGCGCCGGTCTGCTTGGCGGCTTCCTTGACCGAGCCGAAGATCGGGATGTTGAAGATCGACTCGCCGGCCTTCTTCGGGTTCACGCCCGCCACGAAGGCAGTTCTTGCCGTTGGCGTATTCCTGGCACTTCTCGGTGTGGAACTGGCCGGTCTTGCCGGTGATGCCCTGGGTGATGACCTTGGTGTCTTTGTTGATGTAGATCGACATGATTGCTAGTTCCTTAGGTCATTTGACTGCTGCCGCAACGACCTTCTGGGCCGCTTCCGCCATCGTGTCGGCGCTGATGATCGGCAGGCCCGACTCGGCCAGCAGCTTCTTGCCCTGGACTTCGTTGGTGCCCTTCATGCGCACCACCAGCGGCACCTGCAGGTTCACGGCCTTGCAGGCCGCGATCACGCCGGTGGCGATGGTGTCGCACTTCATGATGCCGCCGAAGATGTTGACCAGGATGGCCTTCGACGTTCTTGTTCTTCAGCATGATCTTGAACGCCTCGGTCACCTTCTCGGGAGTGGCGCCGCCGCCCACGTCGAGGAAGTTGGCGGGCTCGCCGCCGAACAGCTTGATGGTGTCCATGGTCGCCATGGCCAGGCCGGCGCCGTTGACCAGGCAGCCGATGTTGCCGTCCAGGCTGATGTAGGCCAGGTCGAACTTGCTGGCCTCGATTTCGGCCGCGTCTTCCTCGTCCAGGTCGCGCAGCGCCACGATCTCGGGATGGCGGAACAGCGCGTTGGAGTCGAAGTTGAACTTGGCGTCCAGCGCCTTGATGTTGCCGTTGCCTTCGCAGGATCAGCGGGTTGATCTCGACCAGGCGGCGTCGGTGTCCATGTAGCACCTTGTAGAGCTTCTTGAGCACGTCCACGGCCTGGGCGGTGGAGCCGGCGGGGACGCCGATGCCGTCGGCGAGTTCCTTGGCCTGGGCGTCGGTGAGGCCGACGCGCGGGTCGACGAACACCTTGATGATCTTCTCCGGCGTGGCATGCGCCACTTCCTCGATGTCCATGCCGCCTTCGCTGGAGGCCATGAACGCCACCTTCTGCGAGGCGCGGTCGGTCACCGCGGAAACGTAGTATTCCTTCTTGATGTCGGCGCCGTCCTCGATGCAGCAGGCGGCGGACCTTCTGGCCTTCGGGGCCGGTCTGGTGCGTCTTGAGCTGCATGCCCAGGATTTCGCCGGCCAGCTTCTTGACCTCGTCGACCGACCGGGCCAGCTTGACGCCGCCGCCCTTGCCGCGGCCGCCCGCGTGGATCTGGGCCTTCACCACCCAGACCGGGCCGCCGAGCTTCTGGGCGGCTTCGACCGCCTCCTGCACCGTGAAAGCCGGGATGCCGCGGGGCACAGGCACCCCGAAATTGCGCAAGATTTCCTTGCCTTGGTACTCGTGAATCTTCATGAGGTGTCTCTCGAGGAACGGGTGGGGTAGATGCCCATTGACAGGGCCGCTGGCCGAGCCGGCTGCAAAGAGCAGCCCGCAACTGTATCATGTGATTGCTGCAACGCACCAAATCCACGCCCGGCTTACAGTGGCGTTACGTGGATTTCCACAGGAAAGAACATGCCCAAGGTCTTTATCGACGGCGAGGCCGGCACCACCGGCCTGCAGATTCGCGAGCGGCTCGAGAAGATGCCGCAGATCGAGCTCGTGAGCATCGCGCCCGAGCTGCGCAAGGACGCGGCCGCCAAGCGCGAACTGATGGCCGGCGTGGACCTGGTCATCCTGTGCCTGCACGACGACGCCGCGCGCGAGTCGGTTGCGGTGATCGACGCCATGCGAAAAGACCAACGGCCGCGGGCCGCGTGTCATCGATGCGTCCACCGCCCACCGCACCGCCGAGGGCTGGGTGTTCGGCTTTCCCGAACTCGCGCCGGGCCAGCGCGAGGCCGTCGCCAACGCCCGGCGGGTGAGCAACCCGGGCTGCTATTCGACAGGCGCCATCGCGCTGGTCCGCCCGCTGGTGGATGCCGGGCTGCTCCCGCGCGACTTCCCGCTGTCGCTGCCGTCCGTCAGCGGCTACTCGGGCGGCGGCCGCAGCATGATCGAGGCCTACGAAAAAGGCGAGGCGCCGGCGTTCGAGGTCTACGGCCTGGGCCTTGAAGCACAAGCACCTGCCCGAGATCATCAAGTACACCGGCCTCACGCGCCGCCCGATCTTCATTCCCGCGGTGGGCAATTTCCGCCAGGGCATGCTGGTCCAGTTGCCGCTGCACCTGGACATGCTGCCGGGCCAGCCCAAGGCCGCGCGATCTGCACGACGCGCTGGCCAGGCACTACGCGGGCAGCGAGTGGGTGACGGTGGAGCCGCCGACGCGAGGGCGGCAAGATCGACCCGCTGGCGCTCAACGACACCAACAAGATGGAGTTGCGTGTCTATGGCAACGAGGACTACCGCCAGGCCGTGCTGATCGCCAGGCTGGACAACCTGGGCAAGGGCGCCAGCGGCGCCGCGGTGCAGAACCTGAAGCTGATGCTGGGTTTGTGATTTTGTCATTGCGGGCTTGACCCGCAATCCAGGTGCGTCACGCGTGGCACGCTAGCCCGTGCTGCTGTCCGCTCCTGCCAGCACCCGGCGTATCACTTCCCCATCGAAACCCCGCGCCGCCAGAAAGCGCGCCTGCTTGCCGCGCTCTGCCGCATCGGCCGGCAGGGCGCTGAACTTGCGGCGCCACACCTCGTGGGCGCGCTGTACTTCCGTGGACTTGAGGCCCGCCACCGCCTGGGCGACCAGTTCGGCATCCAGGCCCTTGGCTTGCAATTCCTGGCGGATGCGCATCGCGCCGAGCTTGGCGCCGCGCCGGTGAAGCACCGACTCGGCCACGCGCTGCGTGGTCGATGAAGCCCTTGGCCTGCAGGTCGTCCAGCACCCGGCCGAGCTGGCCGGGCTCTTCCTCGTGCGGGGCGAGCTTGCGCTCCAGCTCGCTGCGCGAATGCTCGCGGCCGCTGAGCAGGCGCAGGGCCCGGCCCTTGAGAGAGAGCTGGCCTGTTGCCACGTTACTTCGATTTCGCGGCCGGTGCCTCGGCCTCGGCCTCGACGTCCGCCGGCAGCAGCGGGATGCCCAGCGACTCGCGCACCTTGTTCTCGATCTCGCGCGCCAGCTCCGGGTTCTCGCGCAGGAACTCGCGCGCGTTGTCGCGGCCCTGGCCGATCTTCTCGCCGTTGTAGGCGTACCAGGCGCCCGGACTTCTCCAGGATGCGGGCGTTGACGCCCATGTCGATGATCTCGCCGTGGCGGCTGATGCCCTCGCCGAACAGGATGTCGAACTCGGCCGTCTTGAACGGGGGCGCGACCTTGTTCTTGACCACCTTGACCTTGGTCTCGTTGCCGATCGCCTCCTCGCCCTTCTTGATGGTGCCGGTGCGGCGGATGTCCAGGCGCACCGAGGCGTAGAACTTCAGCGCGTTGCCGCCGGTGGTGGTTTCGGGGCTGCCGAACATCACGCCGATCTTCATGCGGATCTGGTTGATGAAGATGACCATGCAGTTGGTCTTCTTGATGGTGGCGGTGAGCTTGCGCAGCGCCTGGCTCATCAGGCGGGCCTGCAGGCCGGGCAGCGAATCGCCCATCTCGCCTTCGATTTCGGCCTTGGGCGTGAGCGCGGCGACCGAGTCGATCACGATCAGGTCCACCGCGCCGGAGCGCACCAGGCTGTCGCACGATTTCCAGGGCCTGCTCGCCGGTGTCGGGCTGGCTGATCAGCAGGTCGGACAGGTTCACGCCCAGCTTCTGCGCGTACTGCACGTCCAGCGCGTGCTCGGCATCGATGAAGGCGCAGGTGCCGGCCTGGCGCTGCATCTCGGCGATGACCTGCAGCGTGAGCGTGGTCTTGCCCGAGGATTCCGGGCCGTAGATCTCGATCACCCGGCCGCGCGGCAGGCCGCCGACGCCCAGGGCGATGTCCAGGCCCAGCGAGCCGGTGGAGACCACCTGGATGTCCTCGAGCTTCTCGCCTTCGCCCAGGCGCATGATCGTGCCCTTGCCGAACTGCTTGTCGATCTGGGCCAGGGCGGCTTGCAGGGCCTTGGATTTTTCGCTGTCGGCACCGCGATGCCGGGTACCTTTGACTTGGGCGTCCATGTGAGAAATCTCCTTGTATATCAACGGGTTGGCTTGTGTTCATCCAGTTGTTTTTAATCTACAGCCTGGATGCTTGAACAGTAGTGTAACGCGTGGCCTTGAAAGAAGTAAACGAGATTTTTTGTCAGTTTGCCTTACGATCTGGCGATGACCGAATCCGCCTTCCGCGCACGACGGCTGGCGCCAGACCCACCTGGGCCGGCTGCTGGGCCACGCCGCGCGCCGCTTCGACGAGCGGGTGCTGACGCTTGATGGCGCACGACATCGAGGTGCCGCTGGCCCTGTCCAACCTGGCGGCCCGCGCCCAGGTCAGCGCGGCGCACATCCACATCACGCGCCACCTTGCGCTGGAAGGCTCGCGCCTCACCGACCTGGCGCAGCGGGCCGGCATGAGCAAGCAGGCCATGGGCGATCTGGTCGACCAGTGCGAAGCCTGGGGGCTGGTGGTGCGCGAGCCCGACCCGCATGACACCCGCGCCCGGCTGGTGCGCTTCACGCCCACCGGCCTGGCCTGGCTGCAGGCGTTCAAGGAGGCGGTGGCGCAGGCCGAAGCCGAGTTCCGCAGCGAAGTCGGCCCCGACGTGGCCACGGTGGTGACGCTGGGACTGGAAGCCTATGCCGGCGACCGAGGCTAATGCGCCTCGGCAGCGCGGGTTCGAGGTGTATCCGCCGGCCCCGGCCAAGCCTAAAATGAATTCAAACAAGAGGAGACAGCGATGCGGATTCTCATTGCAGAAGACGACCAGGTGCTCGCCGACGGCCTGCTGCGCACCTTGCGCGCCTCCGGCGCCGCGGTGGACCATGTGGCCAGCGGCACCGAAGCCGACGCCGCGCTCATGACGAACAACGAATTCGACCTGCTGATCCTGGACCTTGGGCTGCCCAAGATGCACGGCCTGGAGGTGCTGCGCAAGCTGCGCGGGCGCGGCTCGTCGCTGCCGGTGCTGATCCTCACCGCTGCCGACGCGGTCGAAGAGCGCGTCAAGGGCCTGGACTACGGCGCCGACGACTACATGGCCAAGCCATTCAGCCTGCAGGAACTCGAGGCGCGGGTGCGCGCCCTCACGCGCCGCGGCATGGGCGGCACCAGCAGCACCATCAAGCATGGCCCGCTGGTGTACGACCAGGCCGGCCGCGTGGCCACCATCGACGGCAAGATGATCGAGCTGTCCGCGCGCGAGCTGGGCCTGCTGGAAGTGCTGCTGCAGCGCGCCGGCCGGCTGGTGAGCAAGGACCAGCTGGTGGAGCGCCTGTGCGAATGGGGCGAAGAGGTCAGCAACAACGCGATCGAGGTCTACATCCACCGCCTGCGCAAGAAGATCGAGAAGGGCCCGATCCGCATCGCCACCGTGCGCGGCCTGGGCTACTGCCTCGAGAAGATCCCGGGTGAGCATGGCCCTGAGGGTTGAGGTGACACGCTGCCTGCTCAGCCGCTCGACGCTGGACGCTCGGCGCTCGACGGCGCCGTGAAAATCTTCCAGCGTGAGCAGCGCTCGCTGTTCGGCGAGATCCTGGACTGGATGCTCACGCCCCTGCTGCTGCTGTGGCCGGTCAGCCTGGCGCTGACCTGGCTGGTGGCGCAGAACATCGCCGGCAAGCCCTTCGACCGCGCGCTCGAATACAACGTGCAGGCCCTGGCACAGCTGGTCACGGTGCAGAACGATCGGGTCGCTTTCAACCTGCCGCAGCCGGCGCGCGAGATCCTGCGCGCCGACGATTCGGACCTGGTGTACTACCAGGTGCTGGGGCCGCGCAGCGAATTCCTCAGCGGTGAACGGGATCTTCCGCATCCGCCCGAAGACGAGATCCCGCGCGTGGGCGAAGTGCGGCTGCGCGACGACGAGATGCGCGGCCTGGACGTGCGCGTCGCCTACACCTGGGTCAAGCTCGACCTGCCGGGGGCGCAACCCTCGCTGGTGCAGGTGGCCGAAACCCGCGAGAAGCGCTCGGTGCTGGCCACCGAGATCATCAAGGGCGTGATGCTGCCGCAGTTCGTGATCCTGCCGCTGGCGGTGCTGCTGGTCTGGCTGGCGCTGGTGCGCGGCATCAAGCCGCTTGTCGCAGCTGGAAGAGCGCATCCGCGCGCGCAAGCCCGACGACCTGAGCCCGCTGGACGACAAGACGGTGCCGCTGGAGGTGGCGCCGCTGGTGTCTTCGGTCAACGACCTGCTGACCCGCCTGAAGGATTCGATCGCCACGCAAAAGCGCTTCCTGGCCGACGCCGCGCACCAGCTCAAGACGCCGCTGGCGGGCCTGCGCATGCAGGCCGACCTGGCGCAGCGCGAGGCCTTCAATGCCGAGGAACTGAAGCAGTCGCTCAAGCAGATCGGCCGCTCCAGCATCCGCGCCACGCACACCGTGAACCAGCTGCTGGCGCTGGCCCGCGCCGAAAGCAGCGGCCAGACCATCGCCCGGCAGCCCTGCGACCTGGCCCAGCTCACCATGGAGGCGGTGCAGGACTCGGTGCCGCGCAGCATGGACAAGCACATCGACCTGGGCTACGACGGCGCCCAGCCGGGCGCACCGGGGGTGCGGCTCGAGGGCAACCCCACCTTGCTCAAGGAGATGATCCGCAACCTGCTGGACAACGCGATCAACTACACGCCTTCCAGCATCGAGCATCCCGGCGTGATCACGGCGCGGGTGCTGGCCGATCCGTTCGGCCACGTGCTGGTGCTGCAGGTGGAGGACTCCGGGCCCGGCATTCCGCGAGGCCGAGCGCGAGCTGGTGTTCCAGCCCTTCTACCGGGCGCTGGGAACGAACGTCGACGGCTCGGGGCTGGGCCTGCCCATCGTGCTGGAGATCGCGCGCCAGCACAATGCCGAGATCACGCTGGAAGACACCCACCCGGGCCGCGTGCCACCGGGCACGCGGGTCACCGTGCGCTTCGTGCTGGATGAACAGGCAGCGGCGGACTACGCCGCAGGCTCAGGCGATTAGCCTAGCGCGTGCCGCCGGCGGCTTGTAAACATTCAGCTGCAGCCGCTCGCGCTCGATCGCCCGGACCACCGCCGGCAGCAGGGCGATGCGCTGCACCAGCGCCCACAGGCTGGCAAAGCCCTGCGGGTCGTAGCCGGCAAAACCGCCCCAGCGCAGCAAGGTCAGCGCGTAGGCGTCGAGCGGGCCGAAGTGCTCGCCCGCCAGATAGGGCTTGCCCTCGTCAGCGGCCTTGCGCGCCATCGCGTCGATCTCGCCCAGCATCGGTGCCGTACAGCTTGGCGTTGAAGGCCTTGATGTCGGCCTGCGCCTCGGGCGTTGCGGCGAACTTGTGCGGCATGAACACATGCGTGAACGTGGGGTGCACGGTATTGTTCATCCAGGCCAGGGTTTCCAGCACACGGATGCGCGCCAGCGGCTCGCGCGGCAGGAAGTTGCATTGCGGAAAGCGGTCGTCGAGCCGGCTCACGATGGCCACGATCTGGGTGATCACCTGGTCGCCGTCGACCAGCACCGGCACCTGGCCGTGGGGATTGATGGCCTTGTATTCGGGCGAGTTGTTTTCGCCCTTGTGCAGCTTGACCATCACCGGCTCGAAGGGCTCGCCCGCGGTTTCCAGCAGGGTGTGCGGCACGAAGGAGCAGGCTCCAGGGGCGAAATAGAGCTTGAGCGTCATCGCGTTTCCTAAAGTGTTCAGCGGCAGGGCCGCAGGTTCTTGCCGCCCAGGACCGGCTTCAGATCCTCCAGCCGGGGCCGCAGGCTGTCATTGACGGCGGGGAGTTTGAGCAGCTGGCCGCGCACTTCCTCGCGTTCCTGCACCACCTTGGCTGTCCGCACGCCGCGCTCGGACAAGCCTTCCAGTGCTGCATGGCGGCCACCTCCGTGGCGAAGCCGCCCAGCGACAGGCCCGGCTCGAGCGAAGGATTGGACAGGGCCTCGAAGGAGACGCCGCGCTGGCGCAGCTCGGCCTTCTTGCGGGCGACGTTCTCCACCGTCAGGTACTTGCCCATGTAGACGATCCAGCGCGCCGGCTCGACCGTGGGCTCCAGGCCCCAGGAACCGGCGGGCCAGGCCTGCAGCGCCTGCCGCAGGCCGGCCAGCTGCGCGTCATCGAATACGCCGGCCTGCAGGCACTCGGCAGGCGCGCCGCTCGTTCCCGGCGCGTTTGCCTCGATACGCCTGACCTCATCGCGCGACAACACGGTGATCGTCTGCGGCTTGATCTGCTGGGCCAGCCGCTGCGGCTCGGACTGCTGCGCGGGCGCAAAGCCCCAGGCCGCCAGCAGCCCTTGCGACCAGGCGAAATAGGCCGCGTTGGCGAGCAGGAGGGCGAGGAGCGCGAGTCGCAGCATCGAACTGTCATTAGGCGGCCGGCCGCACGCTGACTTCGGAACTGATGACGGTATTCATGCCGGCCGCAGTATGCACCAGCAAGGCCCCGGCTTCGCTGGTGCCTTGGGCCGTGCCCGTGGTGCCATCGCTGAGGACGACGGCGCGGCCGCGCAGCGCGTCGCGGGCGTGGAAGCGGGCGCTGGAAGGGCGCGAAACCGGAAGCCTCGAAGGCCTGCACCGCCTGCACCAGCGGCAGCCGCGATGCGCAGCAGGATCTCGCCGGCCTGCGCCTGCGGCAGCACTTCGCGCAGCCAGGCCGGGGCGGTCGAAAGCCCGTCGCCCTGCGGCGCGGCGATGTTGATTCCCACCCCGATCACGGCGTAGCGCGGCGCCTCGCGGTCCTCGCCGAAGCTGGCCGTCTCGATCAGGATGCCCGCCGAGCTTGCGGTCGTCCAGCCACAGGTCGTTGGGCCACTTGAGCTGGATGCGCGGGATGCAGGCTCTCGGCCAGGCTCACGCCCACGGCCAGCGACAGCCCGGACCAGTCGGCCGGCGCCAGCGGCAGGCCCAGCGAGAAGGTCAGGGAGCGTCGCCGCGCTGCGCGCTGTGCCAGCCGCGCCCCAGCCGGCCCCGGCCCGCGGTCTGCCGCTCAGCCACCAGCAGCACCGGCGTCCGTGCGCCCGGCGCGGGCCCGGCGCATCAGTTCGCTGTTGCTGGAGTCGATCTCGGGCAGCGACCTCGACCGTGAAGCCCGGCAGCAACGGCGCCAGGCGCAGCAAACTCGCCTCGACCAGGAGCAGCCATGTCAGCGCTGCCGCCCAAGGCCATCGGCTTCAGCTCGGCCTTGCTCTTCTTACTTCCGCTGCCTGCGCTTGGGCGCCAGCAGCGTGCCGCGGCACAGCTTGGCGCCGCACCAGCAGGGGATACTCGGCCTTGAGCTTCTTGGTGTAGGGCTCGTCGATGATCAGGCCGTAGTCGTAGTTGAGCTCTTCGCCCGGCCTTGATGTTGCGCAGGGCCTTGATGAAGACCCGGCCGTCCTCTTCGTCGGCCTCGCAGTTCGGGTCGCAGGAGTGGTTGATCCAGCGCGCGGAATTGCCGCCGACCTTGGCGTCGATCACCCGGTTTTCGTCGATATGGAAATAAAAGGTATGGTTCGGGTCTGTGGGGTCGTGCGGATGGCGGCGCAGGGCCTCCTTCCAGTTGATGACCTCGCCCATGTATTCGATGATGGTTTCGCCCTCGGCGATTTCTCTGCACCGCGAACACGCCTTTGCCGTGGACGCCCGAGCGGCGGACCTGGATGCGCCTCGCGGAACTCGCTGCGGCGTCGGACTTCGCCATGGCCTCCTCGGGGGAGGGGTCCACGCCATTCACTGCTTTTTCTGCCATTCGCCAAAACTCTGTTAGTTTGAATATGCACACGTGCGCGTGTGCGCGTGCGCGTATACGCGCGCGAGAAGCGTCAGATTGTAAGGATGCCGCGGCCCCATTTGACTGAGGCCCCGGAATAAGGATTGAAGAGTCCCATGTCTAAGACTTTGGTAATTGCCGAGAAGCCGTCCGTGGCCCAGGACATCGTGCGCGCGCTCACGCCCGTGGCCGGCAAGTTCGACAAGCACGACGAGCACTTCGAGAGCGACAAGTACGTCGTGACCAGCGCCGTCGGCCACCTGGTGGAAATCCAGGCGCCGGAAGAGTTCGACGTCAAGCGCGGCAAGTGGAGCTTCGCCCACCTGCCGGTGATCCCGCCGCTCTTCGACCTGAAGCCGGTGGACAAGACCAAGACGCGCCTGAACGCCGTGGTGAAGCAGGCCAAGCGCAAGGACGTCGACCGACCTCGTCAACGCCTGCGACGCGGGGCGCGAGGGCGAGCTGATCTTCCGCCTGATCGAGCAGTACGCCGGCGGCGCCAAGCCGCTGGGCAAGCCGGTCAAGCGCCTGTGGCTGCAGTCGATGACGCCGCAGGCCATCCGCGACGGCTTCGACGCGCTGCGCAGCGACAAGCAGATGGCAGGGCCTGGCCGACGCCGCGCGCTCGCGCTCCGAGGCCGACTGGCTGGTCGGCATCAACGGCACGCGCGCGATGACCGCCTTCAACTCGCGCGACGGCGGCTTCTTCCTGACCACGGTCGGGCGCGTGCAGACGCCGACGCTGGCCGTGGTGGTCGAGCGCGAGGAGCAGATCCGCAAGTTCGTCAGCCGCGACTACTGGGAAATCCACGCGCACGCTTCCTGGCCGAGGCCGGCGAGTACCCGGGCAAGTGGTTCGACCCCAAGTGGAAGAAGAACCCCGACGACGCCGAGCATGAAGGCCGACCGCGTCTGGACCGAGCGCGAGGCCGCGGGCCATCGCCGACGCCGTGCGCGGCAAGGCCGCCACCGTCACCGAAGAGTCGCAAGCCGACCACCCAGGCCTCGCCCGCTGCTGTTCGACCTGACTTCGCTGCAGCGCGAAGCCAACGGCCGCTTCGGCTTTTCGGCCAAGACCACGCTGGCGCTGGCGCAAAGCCTGTACGAGCGGCACAAGGCGCTGACCTATCCGCGTACCGATTCGCGCGCCCTGCCCGAGGACTACCTGCCGGTGGTCAAGCAGACCATGGGCATGCTCGCCAAGCAGCGGCATGCGGCACCTCGCGCCCTTCGCGCAGCAGGCGATCGACGACAACTACGTCAAGCCGAGCAAGCGCATCTTCGACAACGCCAAGGTCAGCGATCACTTTGCGATCATCCCGACGCTGCAGGCGCCCAGCGGCCTGTCGGATGCCGAGCAGAAGCTCTACGACCTCGTGGTCGAGCCGCTTCCTGTCGGTGTTCTTCCCGTCAGCGCCGAGTACCTGGTGACCACGCGCATCTCGCAGGCGCATGGGCCACAGCTTCAAGACCGAGGGCAAGGTGCTGGTCAAGCCGGGCTGGCTGGCGATCTACGGCAAGGAAGCCGCCGACGAGATGGACGACGCCAAGGAAGGCGACAAGGGCCAGAGCCTGGTGCCGGTCAAGCCCGGCGAGATGGTCGCGCACCGAAACCGTCGAGCCCAAGGGCCTGAAGACGCGGCCGCCGGCGCGCTACTCGGAAGCCACGCTGCTCGGCGCCATGGAAGGCGCCGGCAAGTTCGTGGAAGACGACGAGCTGCGCGAGGCGATGCAGGAAAAGGGCCTGGGCACGCCGGCCACGCGCGCGGCCATCATCGAAGGCCTGATCAACGAGAAGTACATGTTCCGCGAGGGGCGCGAGCTGATCCCCACCGCCAAGGCGTTCCAGCTGATGACGCTGCTGCGCGGCCTGGGCGTGGAGGAGCTGTCGCAAGGCCCGAGCTCACCGGCGAATGGGAGTACAAGCTGGCGCAGATGGAGCACGGCAAGCTCGTCGCGCGAAGCCTTCATGCGCGAGATCGCCGAGATGACGCGAGCACATCGTCAAGAAGGCCAAGGAATACGACCGCGACACGGTGCCCGGCGACTACGCGACGCTCGACGACGCCGTGCCCCAACTGCGGCGGCGTGGTCAAGGAGAACTACCGGCGCTTCACCTGCACCGGCAAGAGCGGCACGGGCGAAGACGCCTGCGGCTTCTCGTTCGGCAAGACGCCGGCGGGCCGCACCTTCGAGGTGGCCGAAGTGGAGCAGTTGCTGCGCGACAAGCAGATCGGCCCGCTGGAGGGCTTCCGCTCCAAGGCCGGCTGGCCGTTCACCTCGGAGATCGTGCTCAAGTACAACGAGGAAGAGAAGAACTGGAAGCTCGAGTTCGACTTCGGCGACGACAAGAACGCCGCCGAGACCGGCGAGATCGTCGACTTCAGCGGCCAGCAGCCGCTGGGCCCCTGCCCGAAGTGCGGCGCGCCGCGTCTTCGAGTACGGCAGCAACTACGTCTGCGAGAAGTCCGTGCCGCACGGCCGGGCAGCCCACGCCGAGCTGCGACTTCAAGAGCCGGCAAGATCATCCTGCAGCAGCCGGTCGAGCGCGAGCAGATGACCAAGCTGCTGGCCGACGGCAAGACCGATCTGCTGGACAAGTTCGTCTCGATGCGCACGCGCCGCCCGTTCAAGGCCTTCCTGGCGTGGGACAAGGAAGCGGGCAAGGTGAACTTCGAGTTCGCGCCGTCCAAGTTCCCGCCGCGCAAGGAGCGTCCGCCAGGCAAGACGCCCGCTGCGCAAGGAGCCGGCGGCGAAGTACGCGCCGGCGCGAAGGCGGCCAAGGCCGCCGCGAAAGCCGCCGCAAAGAAGGCGCCGGCGAAGAAGGCCGCCGCAGCCAAGGCGCCGCGCAAGACCGGCCCGGGCCTCAAGCCCAGCACCGAGCTGGCCGCCGTGATCGGCGCCGAGCCGGTGGCCCGCACCGAGGTCATCAAGAAGCTGTGGGACTACATCAAGGCCAACGGCCTGCAGGACGCACCAACAAGCGCGCGATCAACGCCGATGCCAAGCTGCTGCCGGTGTTCGGCAAGCCGCAGGTGACGATGTTCGAGCTGGCCGGGGTTGTCGGCAAGCATCTGTCCTGAGCTTGCGACGGGCTCGATCAGCAGTCCATGCTCACGCCGATACTGGAACGCATCATGGCCGCGTCGAAGAGCGGCATATCAGCGCTGGGAAGGCGAGGAGTCGCGCAGGAGCAGTCTTGCTACGACCCCAGGCGTTCTTGTCAATCTGCCGGCTTGACCCGCGAGATGACCAGACCGCGCAGAGCATCATTCGGTTTCCATCCCAAGGAGAACCGCATGAACAAGACCCTGATCGCGCACCGCCCTGTTGGGCGCTGCCACCCTGGTCCAGGCTGCCGGCTTCAAGCTGACAGCCCCGACATCAAGGCCAACGGCACGATCGACAAGAAGTTCGAGTTCAACAGCTTCGGCTGTTCCGGCGAGAACAAGTCGCCGGCCTTGAAGTGGAGCGGCGCTCCCAAGGACACCAAGAGCTTTGCGGTCACGGTGTACGACCCCGACGCGCCCACCGGCTCGGGCTGGTGGCACTGGTCGGTGATCAACATTCCCGCCGACGTGACCGAGTTGAAGCCCGACGCCGGCAACGTGAGCGGCGCCAACCTGCCGCAGGGCGCCAAGAATGTGCGCATCGACTACGGCGTCGCCGGCTGGGGCGGTGTCTGCCCGCCGGCAGGCGACAAGCCGCACCGCTACATCTTCACGGTGCACGCGCTCAAGACCGACAAGCTGGATATCCCGGCCGATGCGACGGCGGCGCTCGCGGGTTTCATGATCAACGCCAATTCCATCGGCAAGGCGACGTTCACCTCGAAGTACGGGCGGCCGAAGGCGAAGTAACGGGAGTAACGCGATGGCGTCCACGCCGGTATCGGATACCTGGGAACGAGGCGATCCCTACGAGCAGTACGTAGGCCGCTGGAGCCGGCAGGTCGCGCCGCGGTTTCTTTCATGGTTGAACGTTCCGCCCCGCCGGCGCTGGCTGGATGTCGGATGCGGCACCGGAGCGCTCAGCGCGGCGATCCTGGACGGCTGTTCGCCAGTGTCGGTGGCGGGCGTCGAGCCTTCGGAAGGCTTTCTCCAGAAGGCCAAGGACCAGTTGGCGGGCCGGGTGTTGCTGAGCCGCGGCAACGCAGAGCAGATCCCGCTCGAGGACGGCGCGGTTGACGTGGCCGTTTCGGGACTGGTCCTGAACTTTGTTCCCGATGGGCGCGCCGCCCTGCGCGAAATGGCTCGGGTCACAGGCCCCGGCGGCACCATCGCAGCCTACGTCTGGGACTATTCGGGAAAGATGGAAATGATGCGCCACTTCTGGGATGCGGCCGTCGAGATCGATCCTGCCGCGGCGAAAGCGGACGAAGGCGCGCGCTTTCCGCTGTGCCGGCCCGACGCACTGGCAGAGCTTTTCGCAGTCGCAGGCTTGGGCGGCATCGAGGTGACGAGCATCGATATCACGACCGCATTTGCCAGCTTCGACGAATACTGGCGCCCATTTCTCGGTGGCCAGGGACCAGCGCCTGCGTACGCCATGGCGCAGGACGAAAAAGCGCGGGCGGATCTGCGCGATCGGATACGGGCGCGTCTGCCGCTGCAGGCGGACGGCTCCCTCTCGTTGATCGCTCGGGCCTGGGCCGTGCGCGGAGCTTCTTAGGCTCGCGCCTCGCGCTACTTCGCCCGCCCGCCTTGCCGCGCCAGATGCACCTGGTGCAGCGTGATCTTCCTGACCTCGGCCTGGCTGGTTTCGATATGCGCTCTCAGCAGCATCGCTGCCTGATCGCCGCGCTTGCGCTGGATGGCCTTGAGAATCTTGGCATGCTCCTCATACGTCGCATCGATGCGCGCCTGCTTGGTGAAATCGAGCCGGCGGATGATGCGGATGCGATCCGTGACGTCGCGATGCACGCGCGCCATCTCGGCGTTCCCGGCGGCGGCGACCAGCTGGCAGTGGAACTCTTCGTCCCACCGGGACACCTGGACCATGTCGCTGCTACGCTCGGCCACGGGCACCAGCCAGATCGCGATCAGCTGCTCCAGCAGTGCACGGTTCACCCGCTCCCCGTCGGCGCACAGGCGCTGCACGGCGGTGGTTTCCAGCACCATGCGCAAGTCATAGAGCTGCTCGAACTGGTCGAAGTCGAACGGCAGCACGCGCCAGCCGCTGCGAAACAGCACCTCGACGTAGCCCTCCTGCTGCAGCCGGAACAGCGCCTGACGCACCGGCGTGCGCGACACGCCCATGCGCTCGCTCAACTCGTTTTCGCTGAAGCGGTCGCCCGGCACCAGCTTGAAATTGGCCACGTCGCGCTTGAGCTGTTCATAGACCTCGTCGGCGCGGGAGCGGTGCGCCGGCGATTCGCCGGCGGGGCTGCGGGGTCGGCGGCCGGGCGGGGAATCGGCGGGGATCGCGGCTTGCACCATCTTTGAGCATCCAAGCTTGTATCCAAGCTGAGATGCAATAGATGTGCCAAGCCCGGCGGGCTTGCAGAGCAGCTGTTGATCAGGTAGCCGCCACGTCTGCGGCAACACCTGCCGCAGGTGCCAGTTCCAGGTACATGTGATTCTTGGCGTAGGCGCGGCCGTCGACCTTGATCGCGCGCGGCTCGATGCCGAAAGAGCGGAAGCCGCAGCGCTCGTACAGGCGCAGGGCGGCGCTGTCACCCTCGGTCACCGTCAGCACCAGCAGTTCCAGGCGCGAGGCCCTGGCCTCGTCGATCAATGCCTTCATCAAGGCTTCGCCTATGCCGCGCCCCGTCCGTTCGTGGGCCACATACATGCCCACCACCTTGGCCTTGTGGCGGTTCTTGGCCCGGGTTTCGCATTCGAGGCCGACCATGCCGCACAACTCGTCGCCTTCGAAAGCACCCCAGAATTTGTTGTGATCGCTGCTCAGCCTTTTCCCGGCAGCCTCGGGCGGGAGCTTCTCGTCCTCTTCGTAGCTGGACGTGAACGCCTGGGGAAACTCCCGCAGCGCGCGCAGCCGCAGAGTCCGATAGGCGGTTGCGTCGTTGAGCTCCAAGCGGCGGATGTTCATCAGATGAGCCTACGCGAAAAGGAGATCATCCCTTGTCTGCCTTGCCGGCAGCGGCGGCAAACCGCGACAGCCCGACATCGAAAGGCAAAGGCCTGCCGCCGCGGTCCTCCGCCGCCTCCTTGCGCCGGATCGCGTTGCGCACCATGAGCGAGCCGATGTAGCGGATCGGCTCGGGCGGGAACTTGCCGCGCGGCCCGCCGCACAGGGGGCTGCGCGTCCACGCGTTGTCCATCCCCAGCGCAAGCGACGCGAGCAACTCGCCGCCCATCCGGCTTGGGCCCACGCCATTGCCCGAGTAGCCGAAGCCGTAGAAGATATCCGGCTGCCCGCGCAGGCAGCCGAAGAATGGCAAGCCGGTCACCGATCGATCGGAAGCGCCGTTCCAGCTTGCCGCGATCGGCACGCCGGTCAGTTCGGGAATGAACTGCGTCAGCCGCTGCGCCAGCTCCTGGCGGTGCGGCGAGGGCTGGTCGAACACGGGCAGCATGCGCCCGCCATAGGCGAATGTATTGCCGCCCTTGCCGAGCATCAGCCGGCCGTCGGCCGTGCTGCGGTAGTAGTGGACGAATATGCGCGAGTCCAGCACCGAAATGCCGCGATCCAGGCCGCATGCGTCCAGCCTTTGCGGCGCGGGCTCGGTGATGACCATGTCGCTGGAAACGATCGCCACGCTGCGTTCGAATTCCGGGAAGGTACGGGCCATCCAGGCATTGATGGCGATGACCACCTTGCGCGCCTTGACTTTGCCACGCGGGGTGTGAACCACCGGCGGCGAGTGCTCCTGCAGCCGGACCATGGGCGTTTCCTCATGCAGCCGAATGCCCATGGCGAGCGCCACGCGGCGCAAGCCACGCACCAGCTTGGCGGGTTGCACGGTGGCCGCCTGAGGCGAATACCAACCCTCCAGATGCGCCCGGGAACCGCTTTGCCGCTGCAGCTGCGGCAGTGGCACTCGCTGCCACGAATGGATGCCGCAGGCCTCGAGCGCGGAAACCACGGCGTCGGACGCGCCGAGCTGGGCTTCGCGAGGTCGCGGTGAAGAGTGTGCCGTGGCGCCGCCACTCGCATTCGATGCCATGCTCGGCGCAGAACGCCTCGATGTCCGTCACGGCTTTCTCGGACGCCCGCACGAGCCGCAAGGCCTCGGCCTCGCCGAACAGGCGGCGCAAGGTGAAGAACTTGGTCGACCAGGTCAGCACGCAGCCGCCGTTGCGGCCGCTGGCGCCCGCGCCGCAGGTGTCGGCCTCCAGCACGACAACGTCCAGTTCGGGGCGGGCGCGCTTGACCAGAATGGCGGTCCACAGCCCGGTGAAGCCCCCGCCCACGATGCACAGGTCGGCGTCGGTGTCGATTTCCAGGGCAGGCGCCGGATCGCCTTCGCCGGTGGCGAGCACCTGCGCCAGCCAGAATGGACGCTGGGCCATGTGAAGCTACGTCGAGGTGCGCGACACGCCGATCAGCATGACACCGCTTCGAGAATCGCTTGCTCGATGATCTCGAGCGCGCGCTCGAGATCGGCCTCCTCGATGACGAGGGGCGGCGCAAGCACGATCACGTTGCCCTGTCCGACCTTGAACGAAAGCCCGCGCGACAGGCACCGGTACATCGCCTCCTCGGCGATGTCCGCCTCGGCGAGCTCGATCGCGAGCAGCAGGCCCACGCCGCGCACTTCCACGATCGCAGGCAGGCGAGCCTGCATTTCCCGCAGGCGTTGCAGCGCCCGCGCACCGAGCCGGGTCGCGCGCTCCAGAAGCCCCTCGGATTCGATCACCTCGATCGTCGCGAGCGCCGCGGCGCAGCCCAACGAGCTCTTCTCGTGGGTGTAGTGGCCGAGCGCGCGATCACCGGCCACGTCCAAGCCTTCTCGCACGAGCAGCGCCGCCATCGGAAAGACCCCGCCGCCCAGGCCCTTGCCGATCACCACCATGTCCGGGACGATGCCGTAGCGTTCGAACGCGAACATCGCCCCGGTGCGGCCGAGGGCGATCGGGATCTCGTCGAGGATGAGGAGCGCGCCGTGCCGGTCGCAGGCGCGGCGCAGGGCCTCGTAGTAGGCGCGCGGCGGCACCTGCACGTCGGTCGAGCGCACCGTCTCGACCACGACCGCGGCGACGTCCTCCTCCTTGGCGAGCACGTAGTCGACATACTCGGCGCAGTTCGCGTTGCAGCTGCCGCCGCAGCCGAAGCGGCAGCTGCGCGGATCGCAGGGCGGCACATGCTCGGTGCCGGGCAGCAGCGGGCCGATGCCGCGGCGAAAGATCGCCTCGCCCCCCAACGAGATCGCGTCGAGCGAGGCGCCGTGAAACGAGTCCCACATCGACACCGTCTTGTGCCGCCCGGTGGCGATGCGCGCGAGCTTGAGCGCCATGCCGATCGCCTCGGTGCCGCCGGGCGCGAAGAGCATCTTGTTCAGGTCGCCCGGCGCCAGCGCGGCGAGCTTCGCGGCAAGGCGCACGGCGTACTCGTTGGTAAAGCGGCGCGGCGAAAAAGGCAGCGTGTCGAGCGCGCGTTTCATCGCCGCGACGACGTGCGGGTGGCCGTGACCGACCTGGTGCACGCTGTTGCCGTGGAAGTCCATGATGCGCCGGCCCTCCACGTCCTCCAGCCAAATCCCCGAGGCGCCGCGCAGCGCGTTGAAGCAGGGCGTGGAAAGCGACTGGTGCAGAAAGTGCTTCGCATCCTCGGCAAGCAGCTCGCGCGTCGCCGGGCCGAGGTTCTCCGCCTCCCAGCGCTTCCTGCGCGGCGAGAGGTTGACGTCGCCCTCGGAGGACAGATTGCCCAGGCTGGTGTGCTTCTTCATGATGGCGGCAGGCTCTGCTACCAGGGCAGCGAATAGGTCTTGGTGTTGCAAAAGCTCTTCATCGCCTCCAGCACGCCTTCCTTGTAGCCCAGGCCCGAGTCCTTGATGCCACCGAACGGCGTCATCTCGAGACGGTAGCCCGGCACTTCGCGCACATTGACGCTGCCCACATGCAGCTCCTGCACGACGCGGGTGATGATGTCGAGCCGGTTGGTGCACAGCGAGGACGACAGGCCGTAGGCCGTGCCATTGGCGAGCTGATGGCCTCGTCGAGCGTCTTGAAGCGGATCACCGGCGACACCGGGCCGAAGGTCTCTTCCCGCACCACCGTCATCTCGGGCCGCACATGGTCGAGCACGGTGGGCGAGTACAGCGCGCCGCGCCGCACATTGCCCACCAGCAGCTTCGCGCCTTGCGCGATGGCCTCGTTGACGACTTTCTCGAAATGGATCGCGGCCGGCTCGTCGATCACCGTGCCCATGTCCATGGTCGGATCGAACGGGTCGCCGTATTTCAGGGCCTTGGTTTTCTCGACCAGCAGCTCGACGAAACGGTCGGCCACGCTTTCGTGCACCAGCATGCGCTTGATCGCGGTGCAGCGCTGACCCGAGTTCTTGTAGGAGCCACTGGCCGCCAGCGTGGCGGCTTCTTCGAGGTCGGCATCGTCCATCACGATGATCGGGTCGTTGCCGCCCAGCTCGAGGATCTGGCGTTTGTAGATCGCCTTGCCGGCGATGTACTTGCCGATCGCGACGCCGCCGGTGAAGGTGACCAGGTCCACGTCCGGATTGGTCAGCAGCTCGTCGGCGATTTCGGCCGGATCGCCCGTCACGACCGACAGCATCTCGGGCGGCAGGCCGGCTTCGTACAGGATGTCCGCGATCAGGATAGGCCGCCAGCGGCGTCTTTTCGCTCGGCTTGAGGACCACGCGGTTGTTCGTGGCGACGGCGGCGCGACCTTGTGGATCACCTGGTTGAGCGGATGGTTGAACGGGCGTGATCGCGATGATCGCGCCCAGCAGCGGCTCCTTGAGCGTGTACACCTTGCGGCTCTTGCCATGCGCCGTGAGGTCGCACGAGAACACCTGGCCGTCGTCGACCAGCGCCTGGTTGGCGGCGAAGAGCATCACGTCGGACGCGCGGCCCACTTCGTACTGCGAGTCCTTCAGGCACAGGCCCGATTCCAGGGTGATCAGGCGGGCGATCTCGTCGCGGCGGGCAGCGACGATTTCGCCGGCCTTCATCAGGATGCGGTAGCGCTCGTAGCGCGTCAGCTTGGCGCGGTAGTCGCGCGCGATGCGCAAGGCGCGCTTGACGTCCTCCAGCGTGGCCTTGGGGACGGTGGCGATCACCTCGCCGGTGTAGGGATGGGTGACCTTGATGCGGCGGTCACGCGCGACTTTTTCGCCGGCAATGCGCAGCGATTCGTGAATCACCGCGGTCGTGTTGTCTGCAAGTAGTCCGGGCATGACTTTTCCGGGAAACTAGAGTGGGCGCGCGATGTTCAGGCCCAGCTCGAAGGCGTCGAAGTTGCGCCAGCGGCGATCGGCGAAGACCTCCTTGACCGCGCGGTTCACCATCAGCGGCACCTTCTGCTCCGACACGCCGCCGTGCGAGCGCAGCGGTACTTCCAGCCCCGACAGGTCGTGGCGCTGCAGCCGGTGCCGATCACGGTGTCCTGGTCGGAGACGACGACGATGTCGCCGATGCGGTCAGCCGGCAGTTCGAACTGGACGCTGGCTTCCTGCCGCGACAGCACCATCTCGATGCCCGGCAATGTCTTGATGCGCTCTCGCAGAGCCTGCACGTCCATGTCCTGCGGCACGTAAACCAGCGGCGAACGAGCCGAGCGCACCGTGGTGCACCACATAGGGATCGGTGATGGGCAGGATGACGCGGACCGCATCTTTGCCGGTCCATTCGTCCAGCACGTCCTGCAGATAGATCGACATTGGGCTGGCCGTCCTTGCCGTGCTTGGAGTTCATCCCGTGGTCGGCCGTCAGCACGATGGTCGCGCCCATGAGGTCGAGCTTCGCCAGGTTGCTGTCCATCATGGCGTAGAAGGCGTTGGCCAGCGGCGTGCCCGGCGCCGCCTTGTGCTGGATGTAGTCGGTGGTGGACAGGTACATGAGGTCGGGCCGCTGGCGCTCCATCAGCTTGACGCCGGCGACGAAGACGAATTCGGACAGCTCGGCGCTGTAGACCGACGGCACCGGCATGCCGACCAGCTCCACGACCTTGTCGATGCCGTTCTCTTCGAGCGTCGCCTGGTCGGCCTTCTCGGACGGAAAAGCAGATGCCCTTCATCTGGTGGCCCAGCAGTTTGCGCAGCTTGTCCTTGGCCGTGACCACCGCCACCTTGGCGCCGGCGTCGGCGAAGGCCGCCAGGATGGTTCCCGCGCGCAGGTAGCGAGGGTCGTTCATCATCACTTCCTCGCCGCGTTCGGGATCGAAGAAGTAGTTGCCGCAAATGCCGTGCACGGACGGCGGCACCCCGGTGACGATCGACAGGTTGTTGGGATTGGTGAAGCTGGGAATCACGCAGTCCGCCAGATAGCTGGTGCCGCGCCCGCCCAGCAGCTGGGCCAGGAAAGGGGCCACGCCGCTCTCGACGGCCGCGGTGATGTATTCATGTTGGCAGCCGTCC
Source organism: uncultured beta proteobacterium (assembly GCA_963722025.1). Taxonomy (GTDB): domain Bacteria; phylum Pseudomonadota; class Gammaproteobacteria; order Burkholderiales; family Burkholderiaceae_C; genus Ramlibacter. Next base: position 105,276 of record CAVRNE010000056.1, on the reverse strand, counting down.
ACGCAAACGACGACCAGTGGGTGGCTCATCCACTGGTATTGCCGGTCATTGACCGTAATGTTCGGTTTCATGATGTTCCCTGGGTCGCAAAAGTCGATCGGTGCCTTACCTGGAAGTGCTGGTCCGTTTGACGGGGGTCGTGTCGGTGGCCTTGTGCATGCGGGCCCGGCTGTTGGCCGCGTGGGCGCGCATCACGCGGCCGGCGCGGTCCGCATCGCTCGAGGCGATGGCTTCCACCATTTCCTTGTGTTCGGCGTTCGAGACCGCGAAGCCCCCGCCCTCCTGCAGCCCGCGCAGCCTGAACAGCAGCAGTTCCTTGGTGAGCCGGCGATAGGTGTCCGACAGGCGTGAGTTGGCGACGAAGTCCACCAGCGCATCGTGAAACTCCAGGTTCAGTCCGTGGTAGCGCTTGATGTCCTTGGCGTTGGTCGCGTCGTCCATCTCGGCCACCAATGCCTTGAGCGCCTGGAGCTGGCTTTTGGTGACCTGTAGCGCCAGGCGCCGCCCGATCAACTCGTCGAGCGCCTCGCGCAGGTCATAGATCTCGTCCGCGTCGGCAATCGAGATCTCGCGCACGAACACGCCGCGGTTTTTTTCGGATCGCACCAGGCCGCATTCCTCCAGGGCCCGCAGCGCCTCGCGCACCGGTCCGCGGCTGATGCCGAACCGGGTCGCCAGCTCGCTTTCATTGATGCGCTGGCTCACGGCGAGCTCGCCGCGCAGGATCATCTGCTCGATCTCGCCTTGTACCAGCGAGGGCAGGGAATTGAGCTCGACCAGCTGCAACGGGGAAAGGGCGCCGGCGCGCGGACTCGCAGTGGCTTGGGACTCTGTTTTTTTCATGGTTCCATTAAATCACTTCGCCAGAAACTGTCAACAGTTGACAGTGAACTATCGACGAATTACTGTTTACAGATGGTCACCGATGGCCACTCGCAGCCCGTTAACGGGGGCTTCACGGGCTGCGCAGGTGCCAGGCCTTGGGCCGGGTGAAGGCCTGGATGCCGTAGGTCGACAGGGTCAGGCCCGACGCCCGAGTCGCCGACCCCGCTCCAGGGCAGGCGCGGGCTGACCCGGTCGCAGCAGTTCCAGTACACGGCTGCCGGCGTTGACCCGCGCCAGCACGGCATGCGCGCGCTCGCCGTCGGGCGTGTAGACGCCGGCCGTCAGGCCGTAGCGCGGTGTCGTTCATCAGCGCGACGGCCTCCTCGTCGCCCGACACCTTCTGGATGCCGATGATCGGGCCGAAGCTCTCTTCGCGCATCAGCTCCATGGCGTGGTCGACGTTGCTGAAGACGGTGGGCGCGAACCAGTTGCCGGGACCGGGCAGCCGTTGCCCGCCGGTGTGCAGCAGTGGCGCCCTTGGCCTTGGCGTCCGCCACCTGCGCCTCCAGCACGTCCAGCTGCGGCGCGCGGGTGAGGGCGCCGATGTAGGTGTCGTCGTTCATCGGGTCGCCGACCTTGAAGCCCTTCACCGTCGTCCACGAAGGCGTCGACGAAGGCGTCGTGGATCTTCTCGTGCACGTAGATGCGCTCGACCGAGCAGCAGCTCTGGCCGGTGTTGTACATCGCGCCGTCGGCCAGCGACTCGGCCGCCGCCTTGCGGGTCGGCGTCGTCGCAGACATAAGTCGGGTCCTTGCCGCCCAGCTCGAGCTGCAGCTTCATCGAAGCGCGGCCGACCGCCTTCGCGATGCGCGCGCCGGTGGCGTAGGAGCCGGTGAAGAACACGCCGTCGATCGTCTGCTCCAGCAGCGCGGCGCCGACGGCGCCGGCGCCGACCAGCGGCACGAACACGTCGCGCGGCACGCCGGCCTCGTGCAGCAGCCGGGCGATCTCCAGGCCGGTCAGCGTGGCGTACTCGGACGGCTTGTAGAGCACGGCGTTGCCGGTCAGCAGCGCCGGCACGATCACGTTGCAGCCGACGAACCAGGGATAGTTCCAGGCCGAGATGTTGGCCGACCACGCCCAGCGGCTCGTGCTCGATCCGCTCGCTGCATGCCGCCGTCGTCGAACACGGTCTCGGTCGGCCATCGCCGGCTCGACCTGCTCGAGGAAGAAGTCGATGCGCCCCAGCAGGCCGTTGAGCTCGTTGCGCGACTGGCTGATCGGCTTGCCCGTCTCGCGCGTCAGGGTCGCGGCCAGCGGCTCCAGGTCGCGCACCACGCCTGCGCGAAAGCGCTGCGATGCAGGCCTTGCGCTCCGCCAGCGGCAGCGCCGCCCAGGCCGGCTGCGCGGCGCGCGCGCGCGCGGCCTTGGCGGCGACCGAGCGCGCGTCGTCGGCGGGCACGCGGCGATCGTCTCGCCGTTGGCGGGGTTGTGGATGGCGAGTGTGGCTCATGAGTTTCGGTTTGCGTTCTGCACCGCGCGCGCGGCGGCGAGGAAGTCGTCGAGCAGCGGCGGCGTCGTCGATGGTGTCGCGATCCTGGCCGTGGAACTCGGGATGCCACTGCACGGCCGCAGATACAGCTTGGCCGCGTCGCTGCGCGGATCGCCTCGACCATGCCGTCGTCGGGCGAGCGCGCCTCGACCTCGAAGCCCGGGCGCCAGGTCCTTGATGGCCTGGTGGTGGACGCTGTTGACCTTGACCCTGCGGCATGCCGGGTACAGCTCGCCAGCCGCGAGCCGGGCACGATGTCGACCGTCGTGGAAGTTGCGGTCGTAGGCCGCGGCGTCGCGGTGCTGCGAGCGCCTCGCGGCAGCTGGGTCGGGATGTCCTGGTACAGCGTGCCGCCATAGGCCACGTTGAGCAGCTGCAGGCCGCGGCAGATGCCGAACACCGGCTTGCCGGCGCTCGAAGGCGGTCACCAGCTCGATCTCGTAGTCGTCGCGCACCCTGTCGCCGGCCCACTCGGGCCTGCAGCGGCTCCTCGCCGTAGCTCTGCGGCGAGACGTCGGCGCCGCCGTGCAGCACCAGGCCGTCGAGCCACTGCGCGTAGTCGTCCAGCGTCACGTCGCCGCGCTGCGTCGCGCCCGTCGGGCTGGGAATCATCACCGCCAGCGCGCCGCGTGACATCACCCAGTGCGCGATCGACTGCTCGAGGTAGTGCAGGGTCTTGCCGTGAACACGGCCGCGCCGGGTCCGCGTGCATGAAGCAGGCCGAGATGCCGATCATGCAGGCGGGCGGCGCTACTCATGGACATGCGTCTACATCGCCTCGTCGAAGAAGCGCTCGGAAGTCGGCCGCCGTGCAGGGCCGCGGATTGGTCTGGTGGCAGATGTCGGCCATGGCGATCTCCACCAGCCGCGGGATCTGCTCGCGCTTCACGCCGTGCGCGGCCAGCTGCCGGTGATGCCGATGCGGGCTTCAGCGCGCGCAGCCAGGGCACGAAGCCCGCCGCCGCCGGAGACCTTGCAGACATGCGCCAGTTCGTCGAACTTCTCCGGCACGGCCTCGTGGTTCAAGGCCAGCACCGTGTCGATCATCAGCGCGTTGGCCAGGCCATGGTGCAGGTCGCACACCGCGCCCAGCGCGTGGGCGCAGGAATGCACCGCGCCCAGGTCCTTCTGGAAGGCGATCGCGCCCATCATCGAGGCCATCATCATGTCGCTGCGCGCCTGCAGGTTGCCCGGCTCCTTCACGGCCGTGACCAGCGCGCGCGCGCGCGATGCGCATGCCTTCCAGCGCGATGCCGTCGCACAGCGGGTGGTAGGCCGGCGACAGGTAGCTTTCGATGTTGTGGGTCAGCGCGTCCATGCCGGTGGCGGCGGTCACGTGCGGCGGCAGCGCCAGCGTCAGTTCGGGGTCGGCGAAGACCATCCGGGCCAGGAGCTTGGGGCTGAAGACGATGCGCTTGATGTGCGTGTCGTCCTCGGTGACCACCGCCGAGCGGCCGACTTCGCTAGCCGGTGCCGGCGGTGGTGGGCAGCGCCACGAAGTACGGCAAGTCGTGGTCGATGGGTCGCACCTGCGGGTGGTCCCACACGTATTCGAGGATGTCGCCCTGGTGCGTGGCCAGCGAGCCGACGACCTTGGCCACGTCGAGCGCCGCGCCGCCGCCGAAGCCGATGACGCAGTCGGCGCGGTGCGCCTTGAACGCCGCCGCGCCGCCATCACCTGGCTGGCGGTCGGGTTGCCGAAGACGCCGGCGAACACCGCGACCTCGAGCCCCGCCAGATGGGTCTTGAACTCGGCCAGCACCGGCAGCGCGGCCAGCGCCTTGTCGGTGACGATCAGCGGGCGCTTGACGCCCTGCTCGCGCAGGTGCTGCGGCCACGAGCTTGCGCGCGCCGGCGCCGAAGTGGATGGCGGTGGGGAAGGAAAAGCGGTGATGGTCATGCGATGTGCCGGCCATGATTCAGATGATCTCGAAGTAGCGCTTCAGTTCCCAGTCGGTCACGCCGTCCAGCCACTGGCGCCATTCCCAGTCGCGGGTGGCGGCGAAGTGGTCGACGAAGGTGTCGCCGAGGAAATCGCGCGCGATCTTCGAGTTGCTGAAGTTGCGCGTGGTTTCGATCAGGGTGCGCGGCGCGCGCGGGATGTTCTCGGCGCCCTGGTTGGTGCCGGTGATCGGCGGCGCGGTGAGCTTCAGGCCCTTCTCGACGCCGTACAGGCCCGCCGGCGATCACGGCCGCCATCGCCAGGTAGGGATTGACGTCGGCGCCCGGGCAGCGCGTTTCGAGCCGCGTGGCCTTGGGGCTGCCGGCGATCACGCGGAAGCTGGCCGTGCGGTTGTCGATGCCCCAGGTCGGCTTGACCGGCGCCCAGAAGCCGTCGACCAGGCGCTTGTAGCTGTTGATGGTGGGCCAGAACATCGGCGCGAATTCCATCAGGCAATGCACCTGGCCGGCCAGGTAGCTCTCGAACAGCTTGCTCATCTTGCGCGGGCTCTTCGCGTCGTAGAACAGGTTGGCCTTGCCGTCCGACAGGCTCTGGTGGATGTGGCCGCTGCAGCCCGGGTACTGCGCGCTCCACTTGGCCATGAAGCTGGGCATGATGCCGAAGCGCGAGCCGATCTCCTTGGCGCCGGTCTTGAACAGGATGGCGCGGTCGGCCTGCTCCAGCGCTTCGCTGAAAGCGATGGCCGCCTCGTAGACGCCGGGGCCGGTCTCGGTGTGCAGGCCTTCGATCGGCACGCCGAAGGCCAGCATCTCGTCCATGAGCGCGTTGAAGAACTCGCGGTTCTGGTTCATGCGCAGCAGCGAGTAGCCGAACATGCCCGGCGTGAGCGTCTCGGGCCCCACGCCTTTCTTGGCGGCCCAGCTCTGCGGCGTTTCCAGGAAGTTGAACCACTCGAATTCCATGCCGGTCATCACCTGGAAGCCGAGCTTCTCGGCGCGCTTCAACACGCGCTTCAGGGTCTGGCGCGGGCAGACCGCGTAGGGGCTGCCATCGGTGTTGATGAATTCGCCGAGGAAGAAATCGATGCCGCCGTCCCACGGCACCTGGCGGTGCGTGTTCAGGTCCAGCCGCGCCAGCGCGTCGGGGAAGCCGTGCTGCCAGCCGGTGACCTGGGTGTTGTCGTAGGACGTCGCCGCGAGTCCCAGCCGAAGACCACGTCGCAGAAGCCGAAGCCGCCTGTCGGCCGCGCCCTCGAACTTGTCCTTGTGCAGGTACTTGCCGCGCAGCACGCCGTCGATGTCGCTGCAGGCGACCTTGACCTTGGCGGCGCCGGACTTGCGGATTGCCGCGACGGCGGGGTGGACCTTGCTTGCCATGTTGTTGTTGCTCCTTGTCATCCCTGGATCGCCGGCTCGCCGGAGGCGATCCCCATGTCCTCCAGCGCCAGCGCCACCGCGTGCACCGCCTGCTCCATCTCGTTGCGGCCGATGGCGCCGATACAGCCTACGCGAAAAGTCTCGACCTGTGTGAGCTTGCCGGGATACAGGATGAAACCGCGCTGCCGCGCCGCCGCGTAGAAGGTCTTGAAGTCGTAGCGCGGATCGCCCGGCGCGTGGAAGGTGACGATGATCGGGCGCCTGGATGGCCGGGTCCAGGAATGGCATGAAGCCCAGGCGCGCCATGCCGTGGATCAGGGTCTGGTAGTTTTGCGTGTAGCGCGCCAGGCGGGCCGGCTGCCCGCCTTCGGCCTCGAACTGCGCGATGGCTTCGGCCAGCGCCACCACCACATGCGTGGGCGGCGTGAAGCGCCACTGGCCGGTCTTCTCCATGTAGGTGTACTGGTCGTGCAGGTCCATGGCCAGCGACTGGCTGCGGCCGGCGCAGCCTTCCAGGATCGCTTTGCGGATGAACACGAAGCCCATGCCGGGAACGCCCTCCAGGCACTTGCCGCTGGCGGCGACCAGCGCGTCGAAGCGCGTTTCGCGCGCGTCGATCGGCAAGGCGCCGAACGAGCTCATCGCGTCGACGATCAGGCCCTTGCCGTGCCTCGCGCACACATCGGCCACCGGCTGCAGCGGATTGAGCACGCCGGCGCCGGTCTCGCAGTGGATGAGGATCGACGTGGGTGATGCTCTTGTCGGCGGCCAGCTTTCCTTCCAGCGCCGCGGGCGACACCGGCGCCGCTTCGTCGAAGCCCAGCACCGTGCAGCGTGCGGCCCATCAGCGACGTGAGCTTGGCGGCGCGCTTGCAGTAAGCGCCGTTGTCCAGCACCAGCACGTGGCCGTCGCGCGGCACGAGGGTGGCGACCGCCGCCTCGACGCTGAAAGTGCCGCTGCCCTGCAGGGGCACGACCACATGCGTGTCTTCGCCGTGCAGGATGTTCAGCAGGCTGCGGCGCACCCCCGCGGTGACATCGTTGAAGTCGCTGTCCCAGGAGCCCCAGTCGCGCAGCATGGCGAGCTTGGTGCGCAGCGTCGTCGTCAGCGGGCCGGGCGTGAGGAGGATCCTGTCTCTGTCCATCGGTTCCTTGTTTCATCTTGCGGTCGCTCTCCAGGCCTGGGTGCGGCGGTTCACCCACCAGCCCAGCCCCATGAAGATCAGCGTCGCCGACGCGGAGGCCGCGCCGATCAGCACCGCCATCGCGGCGGCCGCGCCGATCTCGCCGGCCTCGTCCAGGTTCAGGATGGCGATCGACGCCACCTTGGTTTCGGGCGAGTAGAGGAACACCACGGCCGAGATCGTGGTCATCGCGTTGATGAAGAAGTAGCGCGCGATGTCCACCAGCGCGGGCGTGCAGATCGGCAGCGTGACGCGCCAGAAGGTCTTGAAGAACGGCACCTTGAGCGAGGCGCTGACCGCCTCGAACTCGGCGTCGAGCGCCTTGAGCGCAGTCACCGCCGTGAGGTGGCCGGTGGTGTAGAAGTGGACGATGGTGCACAGCGTGAGCAGCGCCACCGTGTGGTACAGGCCGTTCAGCGGATTGCCTCGGCTCGTTGAAGAAGAAGATGTAGCCCAGGCCCAGCACCAGGCCGGGCACCGCCATCGGCAGCATGGCCAGCAGCTTGACGATGCCGCGCAGGCCGTCCAGCGCCCCGGGTCTTTTCCAGCAGGTAGGCGCCGACGAACACCAGCGCCGTGCCGAAGACCGCCGTGCCGGCCGCCATCTTCAGGCTGTTGACGAAGCCGCGCCGACCTCGGCATCGACCAGCCCCATCACGTAGTGGCGCAGGCTGGGCGTGAGGTTGTAGGGCCAGAAGCTCGCGAACGAGGCGAACACCGCCATGCCGAGCATCGCCAGCACCAGCAAGCGCGATGAGCACGCAGTACAGCGTCATCGCCGCGTCGTAGCGCGGCGCGCGCTTGGGCGCGTAGGGCACGGCGCGCGCCGTCAGCATGGCGGTCTGCGCTGCGCTGCACGTAGCCGTCGACGGCGAAGGTCAGCACCGCCGGCGCCAGCAGCAGGATCGCCACCACCGCGCCCTTGGCGAAGTCCTGCTGGCCGATCACCAGCTTGAACACGTCGGTGGCCAGCACGTTGAAGTTGCCGCCGATCACCTTGGGAATGCCGAAGTCGGTGATGACCAGCGTGAAGGTGACCAGCGCCGCCGAGATCAGGCCGTACTTGGCGCCGGGCAGCGTGATGGTGAAGAACTTGCGCGCGGCGCTGGTGCCCATCGCGTCCGCCGCCTCGTACAGGCGCGCGTCCGACAGGCTGAGCGCCGTCACCAGGATCATCAGCGCGTGCGGGAACACGGCGAAGCATTCGGCCAGCACGATGCCCGGCGCACCGTAGATCTCGGCGATGCCCAGGCCGTTCAGCCAGCTCTTGAGCACGCCCTGGTTGCCGAACCAGTAGATCAGCGAGATGGCCGACAGCAGCGAGGGCGCCAGCAGCGGAATCAGGGTGATGCCGCGAAACAGCGGCTTGAGCGGCATGCAGCTGCGCGTCAGCGCATAGGCGAAGCCGAAGGCCAGCGGCACCGTGATCACGGTCACCAGCGCCGACACCCAGACGCTGTTCCACAGGCTTCCAGCAGCGCGGGCGTCTGCGGCGTAGGCGATGAAGTTGGCCAGGCCGACGAACTGGCCCGTCCCGGCCCTGCAGCGCCTGCAGCAGGATGCTGAGCAGCGGCAGCGCCAGGAACGCGACCAGGGCCAGCGCCACGATGAGCAGCGCCAGGTGCGCGATGCCGTCGGTCCAGTGCGCTGATTGCCTGACCGGCGCCGCTGCGGTGCTTGCGATGGCAGTACGGCGGCCATCAGAACACCTTCATGCGCTCGGGCAGCAGCTTGAGCCGCAGCGGCGAGCCCACCGCCAGCGACTGCTCGGACAGGAAATTGAGCGAGAGGTACACGGTCGAGCTTGTTGGCGTCCAGCGCCGGCGACGCCACGCGCACATGGCAGTAGGAGCCGAGGAACTCGATCTTCTCGATGCTGGCGTCGAACACGTGCGGATCGCCGTCGGCGATCGGCCGCGCCAGCACGTCCTCGGGCCGCAGGTAGACGCGCGCCTCCCGGTCCGCGCCGTCGCAGGGCATGCACAGGCTGCCGAAGCGCAGCTCGCCGCCGGCCACCCGCGCCGGCAGCACGTTGACCTTGCCGACGAAGTCGGCGACGAAGGGCGACGCCGGCTCGCGGTAGATCTCCAGCGGCGTGCCGACCTGCTCGATCACGCCCTGGTTCATCACCACGATGCGGTCGGCCACCGACAGCGCCTCTTCCTGGTCGTGCGTGACCATGATGGTGGTGACGCCCAGCTTCTGCTGCAGCGCTGCGGATCTCCTGGCGCAGGCGCACGCGCACGAGCGCGTCCAGCGCCGACAGCGGCTCGTCCAGCAGCAGCAGCCCCGGCGAGGTGGCCAGCGCACGCGCCAGCGCGATGCGCTGCTGCTGGCCGCCGGACAGCTGCGCCGGATACTTGCCCTCGCTGCCCGGCAGGCCGACCAGCTTGACCAGTTCCGTCGACGCGGCGCCGGATCTCGGCGCGCGGACGTCTTGCGGTTGACCAGGCCGTAGGCCACGTTGTCGGCGACGCTGAGGTTGGGGAACAGCGCGTAGGACTGGAACATGATGCCGTAGTCGCGCCGCGCCGGCGGCAGGAGCGAGATGTCGCGCCCGCCCTGCCACGACCTCGCCCGAGGTCTGCACCTCCAGCCCGGCGATGATGCGCAGCAGCGTGGTCTTGCCGCAGCCCGAGGGGCCGAGGAAGCAGACGAACTCGCCCTTGCGGATCCCCAGGTCGATGTCGTGCAGCGCGGTGAAGGCGCCGAAGTCCTTGCGGATGCGGCGCAGCTCGAGGAGCAGTTCCGCGGTCACCCTCATTCGCCTTGGCTCAGCGCTTCTCGGTCTTGCCGTTGTAGCGCCTGGTCCACTCGGCCAGGATGCGGTCGCGGTTGCCGGCGGCCTAGTCGAAGTCCATCTTGATCAGCCGCGACTCGTAGTCGTCCGGAATGTTGGCCAGCTTGGGCGCCACGCCCGGCTGCGCGGTGATCGCGAAGTTCTTGCCGTAGAGCAGCATCGCGTCCTTGCTCGAGGCCCAGTCGGCCAGCTTCTTCGCGGCGTCGAGCTTCTTGGTGCCCTTGTGGATGCCGAAGGCCTCCAGGTCCCAGCCCAGGCCCTCCTTGGGGAACACGAGGTCGATCGGCGCGCCCTTGGCCTTGTTGGTGTGGCCGCGGTACTCGAAGGAGATGCCCACCACGTACTCGCCCGCGGCCGCCATGTTGCAGGGCTTGGAGCCCGAATGGGTGTACTGGGCGATGTTCTCGTGCAGGGCGTCCATGTACTTCCAGCCGCCGCCCTTGCCGTCGTCGTCGCCCCACAGCTGCAGCCAGGCGACGACGTCGAAGTAGCCGGTGCCCGAAGACGCCGGATTGGGCATGACGACCTGGCCCTTGTAGGCGGGCTTGGGCAGGTCTTTCCAGGTCTCGGGCTTGGGAATGTTGCCTTCTTGCGCCTCGACCGTGTTGAAGCACACCACGGCGCCGAAGACGTCCATGCCCCACCAGGCCGGCGGCGTTTTCTTGTCGCGGTACTTGCCATGATGGCGTCGAGGTTCAGCGGCGCGTAGGGCTCGAGCATGCCCTGCTGGTCGAACAGCGCCATGCTGGAGGCCGCCACGCCCCAGATCACGTCGGCCTGCGGATTGGCTTTTTCCGCCAGCAGCTTGGCGGTGATCACGCCGGTGGAGTCGCGCACCCACTTGATCTCGATGTTGGGCTCGACCCGGTTGAAGGCTTCCTGGTAGGCCTTGAGCTGGTCGGTCTCCAGCGCGGTGTAGACCAGCAACTGGGTCTTTTGCGCGAAGGACCCGGTCGCGAAAACCGCGAGGCCGGCAAGCAGGACGGACTTCATGACGATTGGCAGGCGCATGGGGACTCCTCGTGGCTGGAATTTCATTTAACGCTGCGCTCCAGCGGTTGTCAACTGTCTTTTGCAGATTGTTGACAATTTGCCGCCTGCTGCTCTAATGTGGACATGAAGGCCTGTTCATGACGCTCACCTGGACGGTGGTTGCGCTCGTGCTGTTCGGCGCGCTGCTTCATGCCGGCTGGAACGCGCTGGTGAAGTCCAGCCCCGACAAGGCGCTGGACACGGCTGTGATCCACGTGGTCGGCTCCTTGATCGCGTTGCCTTTGCTGCTGTTCGTGGGCTGGCCGCCGGCCGCGGCCTGGCCGTTCATCGTGGCCTCGATCGTGATCCACATCGGCTACTACATCGCCCTGACCGGCGCCTATCAACACGGCGACCTGGGCCTGACCTATCCGCTGATGCGCGGCACCGCGCCGCTCTTGGTAGCGCTGTCCGCCAGCCTCACGCTGGCCGAAACGCTGAGCCCGCTCAGCTGGGCCGGCGTGATCGGCATCAGCGCAGGCGTGCTGGCCCTGGGCTTGTCCCGCCAGGCTGCAGAGCGCCCGAAGGCGGTTGGGTTCGCCCTGGCCAACGCGGTGGTGATCGCGATCTATACCGTGGTCGACGCGCTCGGCGTGCGCGCCACGGCGGCGGCGGGAGGCAACGCCTTCCAGTATGTCGTGGCGCTGTTTGTGCTGGACGGCTGGCCCTTCGCTCTGCTGGTGCTCAGGCGTCGTGGCTATGCCCTCGCCTGGCCCTACGCACGAGCGCGGTGGCCGGTGGCTGCCGGGCGCCGCCGCGGCATCGCTGGGGTCCTACGGCATCGCGCTGTGGGCCATGACGCGCGCGCCAGTGGCCACCGTGGCGGCGCTGCGCGAAACCTCCGTGCTATTCGCGGCCCTGCTGGGCACCTGGTTCCTGAAAGAAGCCTTCAGCCTGCGGCGCGCGGTCGCCACCGTCGTGATCGTGGCCGGCGTCGTGGCCTTGCGGATGGGCTAGCCGGCCCTGTCTTCGCGCGGCGGCGGGCCCCAGCTCTCCCGTGACGGCTCCTCGCCATGGCTGGCGGCCGTGATGCTGCTGTCCGAGACCTCATGAACGCGTCGCCGCAGGAGCTTGCGCTGTCGCCGACGGCCCAGTTCCTTCGTGTGGACTCCACCTCGAATTCCTCTCGGGGTGGTCTTTGCTCTTTTTCCGGTGTCATGCGCCCAGGATAGCGAGCGAGTGCTCACATGGCGTAGGACGGCGCCTCGGTTGACCTTCGGACAGGAGCCATCGGCTGACCCCACAGCCTGCTTGCGTGCCTTAACATGCTCTTTCGTTTTTCCCGCCAAGGAGATCGCGATGCCCACCCCTGCCGAGATCGCCGCTCTACGCACCCTGGCCCTGGTAGGGCCGGCGACGGCGGGCAAGACCAGCCTGGTAGAGGCCCTGCTGTGGAAAGCCGGCGCGCTGGGTGCGCCGGGCAGCGTGGAGCGTGGCTCCACCGTCAGCGACCACGACCCGCTGGAGCGTCAGGCGCAGCGCTCGCTCAACTCCTCGCTGGTCCATTTCAGCCACCGCGGCATCCAGGCCCATGTGATCGACACCCCCGGCGCGCCCGACTTCCTGGGGCAATCCCTGCCGGCGCTGGAAGCGGTGGAAACCGCTGCCGTGGTGATCAGCGCGACCACCGGCGTCGAGCCGATGGCGGTGCGGATGATGCAGTGGGCGGCGCAGCGCGAACGCGACCGGCTCATCATCGTCAACAAGATCGATGCCCAGGGCGTGAACCTGGAGGCGCTGGTGGGACAGATCCAGGCCGCGTTCGGCCGTGAGTGCCTGCCGCTGAACCTGCCGGCGCAACGCGGCGCGCGCGTGGTGGACTGCTTCTTCAACATGGCGCAGGACGGCGGCGAAACCGATTTCTCTTCGGTGGCCCAGGCGCATCGCGCCCTGGTGGAGCAGGTCGTGGAGGTCGACGCCGCCTTCGTCGAGCGCTACTTGAACGATGGCGACGTCGACCCCCAGGAACTGCATGCGCCGCTGGAGCAGGCTCTGCGGGAAGGGCACCTGATCCCGATCTGTTTCGTCTCGGCGCGCACCGGCGCCGGCGTGCCCGAACTGCTGGACGTGATCGCCCGCCTGCTGCCCGACCCCACCGAAGGCAACCCGCCGAAATTCCTCAAGGGCGAGGGCGACGATGCGCAGCCGCTGAGCGCCGAGCCCGACCCCAGCCGCCATGTGCTGGCCCATGTGTTCAAGATCACGCAGGACCCGTACGTCGGCAAGATGGGCGTGTTGCGCGTGCACCAGGGCACGCTGACGGCGGGCAGCCAGCTCTACGTGGGCGACGCGCGCCGCCCTTTCAAGGTGGGCCACCTGTTCACGCTGCAAGGCAAGGAATTCGCCGAGGTGCCGCGGGCTTTGCCGGGCGACCTGTGCGCCATCGCCAAGGTCGAAGAGCTGCATTTCGACGCCGTGCTGCACGACTCCCCCGACGACGACCGCCTGCACCTGAAGCCGCTGGATTTTCCGGTGCCCGTGCACGGCCTGGCGATCGAGCCCAAGCGCCGCGGCGACGAGCAGCGGCTGCACGACATCCTGCACAAGCTGGTCAGCGAGGACCCCTGCCTGCGCCTGGAGCATGTTGCCGCCACCAACGAGAGCGTGGTCTACGGCCTGGGCGAGCTGCACCTGCGAACCCTGCTGGACCGGCTGACCGAGGTGCACCGCTGCGAGGTGAACACGCGCCCGCCGCGCATCGCCTATCGCGAAACCATCACGGCGCCGGCCGAAGGCCACCACCGCCACAAGAAGCAGACCGGCGGCGCCGGCCAGTTCGGCGAAGTGTTCCTGCGCGTGGAGCCGCTGCCGCGCGGCGCCGGCTTCGAGTTCGTCGACCAGGTCAAGGGCGGCGCGATTCCCTACAACTTCATGCCGGCCGTGGAGAAGGGCGTGCGCCAGGCGCTGGAGGCGGGCGTGGTCGCGGGCTATCCGGTGGTCGACCTGCGCGTCATCGTCTACGACGGCAAGCACCACAGCGTGGACAGCAAGGAAATCGCCTTCATCACGGCCGGCCGCAAGGCCGGTTCAGGCGGCGGTGCAGGCGGCGCGGCCCAGCGTGCTGGAACCCATCGTCAACGTGGAGATCGCCGCGCCCGAAGCAGAACATCGGCGACATCACCGGCGACCTGGCGTCACGGCGCGGCCAGGTCAGCGGCACGCCGCCGCCACCCGAACGGCCTGGCCGTGCTGGCGCAGGCGCCGCTGTCCGAGCTGGCGGCTACCAATCGCGCCTGAATGCGCTGACCGGCGGCCAGGGCCGGTACACGCTGGCCTTCAGCCACTACGAGCAGGTGCCGCCGGCGGTGCAGGCGCAGCTCGCGTCGCAGTACAAGGTGAAGGACGAGAGCTGATCAGGCCTCAGCGTCAGCGTTGCAATGCTGCCGCTCAGCTCTTGAAGATGGCTTCGAGGTCGACTTCACCGTTGGTGTTGTCGAGCTTCAGGCTGCTCTCGATGTGGTCGAGGTGGTCCAGCATCAGCTTTTCGGCCCGCGCCCGGTCGCGCTTGGCGACGGCGTCGATGATGAGCTCGTGCTCGTCGTTGCGGCAGCTGTTGGCCGTTGGCGCGTCGTACAGGAAGATTGTGAGGCAGGTCAGCATGCACAGCTCGCGCATGCTGCGCGCCAGCGCGGAATTGCCGGCCAGTTCCGCGGCCAGCGTATGGAACTCGCCCGATAAACGAATCACGGCACGCTTGTCGTTGCGCCGCCGCGCGTCGCTTTCCAGTTCCTGGTGCTGGCGCAGACGGGCGATTTTCTCCGGCGTGTGCGTGTCGATCAGGCGGCGCAGCACGGCCGGCTCGATCAGGCGGCGCGCTTCGAACACGTCGCGCGCCTGCTCTATCGACGGCTTGGCGATGAAGGCGCCGCGCTGGGGATAGAGCTCGACGATCTGCTCGTGCGCCAGCCTGGCCAGCACCTCGCGCACGCGCGCGCGGCTGACGCCGAAGATATCGGCCAGCTTCTCCTCGCCCAGCTTGGTGCCGGGCTGCAGGCGGTGCTCGAGGATCGCGATGTAGATGCGTTCGTAGATCTCGTCGACGGTGTTCTCGCGCTCGATGCGGGCGGCGGGCTTGCGCGCGGTGGCGGGCATGGTGTGGGAATGGCCGTGGGAATGGGTATGGGAGGGCGCCCGCATTCTATCGAGCGCATCGGGTGGTGCCGGGATCAGTGCCATTGGAACATCTCCCCCCAGCCCGCCAGTTGCGCGGTCGGCACGCCCGCCATGCGCAGCATGCCCCACACCGTGGTGCTGACGGTGTCGAGCAAGGGAATTCCCAGTTCCCGCTCCACCTGCTGCGCCAAGGGCGCGGCCCGCAGGTTGGTGCAGAAGGTGGTGATGGCCTGCGGCTCGTGCGGCGCCACCTCGCGCATCAGCGCGAGAAGGGCCTGCGGGTCGACGCCCGCGAAATCGTGGTTGACGCGGATGCCCAGGTGGCGCTCGGCGACCACCTCGATGCCGAGCTGCTGGTAGTTGCCGATGATGCGCGCCTGCACGTCGTCGGTATAAGGCGTGACGAAGGCCAGGCGCTTCACCCCGCGCAGGGCCAGCAGTTCGTTCAGCGCCAGCACCGCGGTCGTTGCCGGGATGCCGGTGCGCTCGCGGATGCGCTCGCACAGCCGCAGGTCGGCATCGAAGCCGAGCCAGCCGGACGAAGTGCCGCTCCAGCCGATCACATCGACCTTGGCGTCCGCCAGCAGGTCGGCCGCCGCCAGGATCTTGCTGTCGTCGAACTGGCCCAGCGCCCGGTCATCCAGGGCGATCTCGGTGACCTTGAAGCGCGAGAAATGCACGCTCGCGCCCGGCAGCCCGGCAACGATGGCGCTGGTCAGCGGCTCCAGCGCGGTATTGGACGAGGGTGTCAGCACACCCAGGCGGACAGGTCGGGACATCGGGCACTCCACGGCAAAAGGAACGGGACAGTCTCCAGTATGGCGGCAGTTCCCCGGCAATTGATTACCGTTTATTTCAATCAGATTGTCAACATCAGTGTAAACACTAACCCGATTCTTTTGTCGATCACCGAAGATCTCACTCCGATCAACCAACGCATTGTCAGGGCATCCGGCCTGGAATTTGCGATTGCTCAGGAAATGAATACCGCCGTGACTCATCCGCACCAAAACAACGCCAATGGCATTTTGTCGACAATCATTGTCTGCACTGTTTGCGGGCAAGCTCAGCACCAAAGCAGTGCCGCAAAGGTGTGGCCATGTCCTTTGATCTGGTCATCCGCAACGCCCGTGTCGCCACTGCCAGCGACACTTTCGACTGCGACATAGGTATCCGTGGCGGCCGGATCGCCCAACTGGGCGCCGGCCTGGAAGGCGGCGCCCGCGAGATCGATGCCGCCGGCCGCGTCGTCACACCGGGCGGCGTAGACGCGCATTGCCACCTCGACCAGCCGATGGAAGCCCCCGCGCGCATGGCCGACAACTTCGACACCGGAACCCGCTCGGCGGCCTGTGGCGGTACCACCACCGTCATCCCCTTCGCGGCCCAGGCCAAAGGCCAGTCGCTGCGCGCCGCCGTGCAGGACTATCACGGCCGCGCCGAGGGCCGCGCCCACGTCGACTACGCCTTCCACCTGATCGTGAGCGACCCCACGCGCGAGGTGCTGGAACAGGAACTGCCGGCGCTGATCGCCGAGGGCTACACCTCGTTCAAGGTCTATATGACCTACGACGATCTCAAGCTCGACGACGGCCAGATCCTGGACGTGTTCGACGTCGCGCGGCGCCATGGCGCGCTGGCGATGGTGCACGCCGAAAACGCCGACTGCATCGAGTGGCTGACGAAACGCCTCGAAGCCCTGGGCCGCACCGCCCCGCGCTTTCACGCCCATGCCCGTCCCATGCTGGTGGAGCGGGAAGCGACGCACCGCGCCATTGCCCTGTCGCAACTGGTGGACGTGCCCATCCTGATCGTGCATGTGTCCGGCAAGGAAGCGATCGAGCAGATCCGCTGGGCGCGGGCCCAGGGCCTCACCATCTTTGCCGAGACCTGCCCGCAATATCTCTTCCTCACGGCCGAGGACTTGGGGCTGGACGACAGCTACCACGGCGCGCGCTGCATCTGCAGCCCGCCGCCGCGCGACAAGGCCAACCAGGAACTGATCTGGAACGGCTTGAACGACGGGCTGTTCACGGTGTTCTCCTCGGACCACGCGCCCTTCAACTACGACGACCCGGCCGGCAAGAAGCCCGGCGGCGCGGAAGTGCCGTTTCGCCACATCCCCAACGGCATCCCGGGGCTGGAGACGCGGCTGCCGCTGCTGTATTCCGAAGGCGTGCTGGGCGGCCGCATGACGGTCAACCGCTTCGTCGAACTCACGGCCACCAATCCGGCCAAGGCCTATGGCCTGCACCCCCGCAAGGGAACGATCGCGATCGGCAGCGACGCCGACCTGGTGATCTGGGACGAGCGCGAGCTGACCCTGAGCAATGCGCAGCTGCACCACGCCGTGGACTACACGCCCTACGAAGGCATGCGCCTGAAAGCCTGGCCCGGGCTCACGCTCAGCCGCGGCGAAGTCGTGTGGGACGGGCAAAACCTTTTGAGCCGCGCCGGCCGCGGCCACTTCCTGGCCTGCGGCACGCCCACGCTGACGCCGCGCCGCAACTGAAAGAGCGAGATGCGCCTCCTTCTCATCAACCCCAACATCTCCGACAGCGTGAGCGAACTCATTCGCGCGGAGGCGCAGCGCAGCGCAGCCCCCGGCACCGAGCTGACGGTGCTCACGGCGGCGTTTGGCGTTGCCTACATAGAAACGCGGATGGAAGCCCTGGTGGGCGCCTATGCCGCAGCCGAACTCGCCGCCGAACACGGGCCGGCCCATGATGCGGTGATCGTTGCCGCGTTCGGCGACCCGGGCCTGGCCGGCATCCGCGAACTGCTTTCGGTGCCGGTGCTGGGCCTGACCGAGTCGGCGCTGGCCAGCGCCTGCCTGCTGGGCCACCGCTTTTCCATCATCGCGATCTCGCAGCGCATCCAGGCCTGGTACCGCGAGGTGGTGCAGGCCAACGGCCTTGCGGGCCGCCTGGCCAGCATCCGCGCGCTCGACCAGCCGCTGGCCGACATAGGCGCGGTGCAGCAGGATCACAGCGCACGGCTGCAAGCCCTGTGCGAACGCGCCGTCGACGAAGACGGCGCCGACGTGATCATCCTGGCCGGCGCGCCGCTGGCCGGCCTCGCGCGCGGATTGCGCGGCCGCCTTCCCGTGCCGGTGGTCGACGGCGTCTCCAGCGCCGTGTGCCATGCGCAAAGCCTCGTCACCCTGCAACCGGGCTGCGCACGCAGAGGCAGCTTCGCGCCGCCGCCCATCAAACCCAACAAGGGCCTGTCCGATGCGCTGGCGCGTGCGCTGGCTGCCGGGCCCAACCGCTGATTTTTCCCCGTCGTTCCCGCCACCTCCATCAACACAAGGAGCCTCCCCCATGAAGACCCGTCTCAACTACTGCGGCCTGCTGGCCGGCGCGGCGCTCGCCTGCGCGCTGCTGGCCGCACCCGCCCAGGCGCAGGAGCGCCTGAAATTCAAGGCGATCGGCCAGCCCCTGGCGACCGGCCTGATCCAGAAGAACAAGGAGCAGCCGTTCTTCGAGAACTTCGCGGCCCGCACCGGCCTGCCTATCGATGTCGACTACAAGCCCATCGACACGCTGGGCCTGAAGGACACCGAGCAGCTGCGCGTGATGAAGGCCGGCCTGTTCGACATCGTCTCGCTGCGCGTGTCGCAGAACTCGCGCGATGAGCCCACGCTGCTCGGCCTCGACCTGGTGGGCGCCAGCCCCGACTACGCCACCGGCCGCAAAGTGGCCAAGGCTTACTTCGACACCGTCGACGCCCGGCTGCAGCAGCAGTTCGGCGTCAAGCTGCTGGGCGTGTGGCCCTTCGGCCCCCAGATCCTGTTCTGCAAGAAGCCGATCGCCAAGCTCGCCGACATCAAGGGCATGAAGGTCCGGGTCTATGACCAGAACCTCGCCAAGTTCATCGAGATGGTGGGCGGCACCCCGGTACCGGTGTCTTTTGCCGACACGCACCAGTCGCTGTCGCTGGGCGTCGTCGATTGCGCGATCACCGGCCCGAGCTCGGCCAACTCGGCCGGATGGCCCGAGGTGACGACGCACCAGCTGCCGCTGGGCTTCCAGATGGCGCTCAACGGCTACGCGATTTCGCTCAAGGCCTGGAACCAGCTCAAGCCCGACCAGCAGGCCAAGCTGAAGACCGCATTCGATGGCCTCACCGATGAAATCTGGACGTACTCCGAAGAGCTGTTCCAGGATGCGCTGAACTGCAACACCGGCAAGGAGCCTTGCACCACCGGCAAGAAGTTCAAGCTGACCCCGGTTGCGTGACCGCCGGCCGACGGCGACCTGATCCGCAGCGCCGTGACCAAGGTTTCGCTGCCGGTCTGGGCCGAGGTCTGCGACAAGTCCAATCCCGGCTGCTCGCAGAAGTGGCAAGCCACGGTCGGCCCGGCGCTGGGACAGAAATGAACGCCGCCGCCCGACAAGTAGACGTTTCGCCGCCCGCCGGTCGGGCGGTGACGTCAAGCAAGCAAGCCTCGATGAAGGAACGCATCGAGAACGCACTGGCCACGGTGTTCGGCCTCATCTTCCTGGGCCTGGCCACGGTGGTGACGATCGAAACCGCGGCGCGCAAGCTGTTCAACATCTCGCTGCAAGGCGCGGACGAGCTGGGCGGCTATGCGCTGGCGGTGGGCTCCACCATCGCCTTCAGCCTGGCGCTGATGGGACGCAACCACATCCGCGTGGACGTCTTCCACGAGAAGTTCTCGCAGCGGGCGCAAGCCTGGCTGAACTGGGTCTCCATCGTGTCGCTGGCCGTGTTCGCGATCTTCATCGCCTATGTCGCCTTCAAGGTCCTGGGCGACACGATGCAATACCGCAGCACGGCGCAGACGCCCTGGGCGACGCCGCTGATCTGGCCGCAGGGCGTGTGGTACGCCGGCCTGGTGGTCTTCGCGCTGCTGGCCACGGGCTATGCGGCTGCGCGCCAGCTCCCTGTTGTTCACCGGACGCATCGAAACGCTGAACCACGACTTCCATCCCAAGAGCGCCAAGGAAGAGCTCAAGGAAGAGCTCGATGACCTGGCCGTGCGCCAGGCGGCGAAGGAGCCAAGCCATGAACGTGATGGTGATTTCTTTCGCCTTCGTGGCGATGCTGGGGATGATGCTGGTGGGCATGCCGATCGCGGTGTCCATGGCGGTGGTCGGCATCGTGGGGGGCATCGCCGCCTACGGCGTGCCCTTCATGGATTCGATCGCGCCGGTGATCTGGGGCGTGCAGAACGAGGCCCTGCTCACCTCCATCCCGCTGTTCGTGCTGCTGGGCGAGTTGCTGCTGCGATCGGGCATTGCCGACCGCATGTACATCGCCCTGTCGGCCTGGCTGGGACGGCTGCCCGGCGGCCTGCTGCACACCAACATCGGCAGTTGCGCGCTGTTCGCGGCCACCTCGGGTTCGTCGGTCGCGACGGCGGCGACCGTCGGCACGGTGGCGCTGCCCTCGCTGCAAAAGCGCGGCTACCCGATGCGCGCTTCGCTGGGCTCGCTGGCGGCCGGCGGCACGCTGGGCATCCTGATCCCGCCGAGCGTGAACATGATCGTGTACGGCTCGCTCACCAACAACTCGATCGGCAAGCTCTTCATCGCCGGCATCATCCCCGGCCTGTTGCTCACGGGTTGCTTCATGCTGTGGATCCTGATCTCCAGCCTGGCCAGCGGCAACGCCATGCGCGAGCCGAAGGTGCCGCTGCCCGAGCGCATGCGTTCGCTGGTGCACCTGATTCCCCCGATGGTGGTGTTCGGCATCGTGATGGGCAGCCTGTACTTCGGCATCGCGACGGCGGCGGAAAGCGCGGCCCTGGGCGTGATCGCGGCACTGGGCTTCACCTGGCACTCGGGCAAGCTCAATCGCGAACTGCTGCGCACCTGTTTCATCTCCACGGCACGCGTCAGCGGCATGATTCTCCTGATCATCGCGGCGGCGTTCATCCTGAACCTCACCATCAGCCTGACCGGCGTGGCCGAGGCGATGACCAAGTGGGTGGCGGGACTGGGCTTGTCGGCCACCGGGCTGATCCTGGCGCTGATCGTGTTCTACCTGATCCTGGGCATGTTCATGGACGTGCTCTCGATGCAGGTGGCCACCATCCCGATCACCTACCCCATCGCGACGGCGCTGGGCGTGGACCCGATCTGGTTCGGCATCTTCATCGTGCTCATGTGCGAGCTGGGGCTGATCACGCCGCCGGTGGGCATGAACCTGTTCGTGGTGCACGGCATCCGGCCGGACAAAGGAGGCATCGAGGATGCGATCTGGGGCGCGCTGCCTTATGCCCTCATCATGATCCTGTTCACGCTGCTGATCCTGATGGTGCCGCAGATCGTGACCTGGCTGCCGGCGCACATGTGAGGCAGAGGCAGTAGAGCATGAGCAAAGACCTGTGGCGGCTGCCCGCCACCGAATTGCAGCGGCGCTTCCGCGAGGGGACGCTGTCCCCGGTGGAGGCGCTGGCATCCTGCCTGGCGCGCCTGGAAGAGGTCAACCCGGCGATCAATGCCGTGATCGCGCGGCGGGACAGCAGCGCGCGTGCCGAAGCGCAGGCATCCGAGCGGCGCTACGCGCAAGGCCGGCCCCTGTCGGCGCTCGACGGCATTCCGCTGACGGTGAAGGACAGCCTGTTCACCCACGACCTGCCCACCACCTGGGGCACGCCGGCCCTGCGCGAATACCGCCATGGCCATGACGAGCTGGCGGTGGGCCGGGCACGGGCGGGCGGCGCGCTCATCATCGGCAAGACCAACGTGCCCGAGTTCGCGCTCGAGGGCTACACGGACAACCCGATCTTCGGCGTCACCGGCAATCCCTGGAATACGCAGCTCACCCCGGGCGGTTCCAGCGGCGGCGCGGTGGCGGCCGTGGCCAGCGGCATCGCACCGCTGGCGATCGGCCAGGATGGCGGAGGCTCCATCCGCAGGCCGGCCGCCCACACCGGCCTGGTGGGACTCAAGCCATCGCTCAGCGCCGTACCGCGCGAGCATGTGCTGCCGAGTCTGCTGCTGGACTTCGAGGTCATAGGGCCGCTGGCGCGAACGGTGGCCGATGCGCGACTGCTGTTTGACGTCATGCGCGGGCCTGCGTCGGTGGACCGCTCTTCGCTGGCGGCAGCCTATGCAAGCGTTGTCATGCCGGACTCGATCCGGCATCCATGGTGGCGCGCCAAGATGGATCCCGGGTCAAGCCCGGGATGACAACTCCGCTGCGTATCCTCTATGTCGAGCGCTTCGGCGCCGCGCCGCTGGATCCCCAGGTCGCGCACAGCGTTGGCAAGGCCGTGCAGCAACTCGCGGCGCTGGGCCACCAAGTCGAGTCGGGCCCGCTGCCGCTCGACCTGGATTTTTATGCGCAGGCCTGGCCGCAGATCGGCCAGATCGGGCTGGCCCGCCTGTTCGAACAGCATCCGCAGTGGGAAGCTGCGGCATCGCAGAAATACCGCGACATGGCCGCAATCGGCCGCGGCCTGCCGGCAGCCCGGTTGTGGGAAATCCTGGAACGGGTGCGGCAACTGCGGCGCGACACCGTCACGCTATTCGACAAGGCGGATGTGGTCGTGATGCCATCCGTCGCTGCGCTGCCCTGGCCCGCGCAACAGGCCTTTCCCACGCACATCGATGGCCAGGAAGTCGGCCCGCGCGGCCACGCCGTGTACACCGGCTGGGTGAACGCGGCGGGACTGCCCGCGCTGGCCCTGCCTTGCGCACCGTCGAGCGAGGGCCTGCCCATAGGCATGCAACTGATAGGCCGCTACGGCGCGGACGAGCAGTTGCTGGACCTGGGCGCTGCCTACGAAGCAGCCCATCCGTGGGCGGACCGCTGGCCCGCCCTTTGAACCCTCACACCGATCCACCATCCAACTGAGACATTTCATGCAACGTCGTCAACTCATCCAGGCCGCGGGACTCGCCGCCGCCACGTTCGCGGTGCCCGCGCTGCGCGCCCAATCCTGGCCCAACGGGCCGATCCGCATCGTCGTCGGCTTTCCACCCGGCGGCGGCGCCGACGCGCTGGCCCGTGTGGTCGGCCAGAAGCTGGGCGAACTGTGGAAGCAGCCGGTCGTGATCGAGAACAAGGCCGGCGCTTCCGGCACGCTGGCGGCCGAGTACGTGGCCCAGCAGGCCAGCGACGGCACCACGCTGCTGCTGACCACCATCAACAGCCACGCGCTGGCACCGGCCGTGCTGCCCAAGCTGCGCTATCACCCGGAACGCGACTTCGTTCCCGTCGCGCTGCTCGGCCTCACGCCCAACCTGCTGATTGCCGGCGCCATGCAGCCGGCCAAGACGGTGCAGGAGGTGGTGGCCTTGTGCAAGGCGCAACCGGGCAAGGTCACCTTCGGCTCCGCCGGTCCCGGCACCGCCCAGCATTTCGCACTGGAACTGTTCAAGCTGCGCGCCAAGGTCGACGCGCTGCATGTGCCGTACAAGGGCAGCGGCCCGCTGCTGACCGACCTGGTGGGCGGGCAGATCCAGTACAGCTTCGAGACCATGACCGCCGCCACGCCGCATGTGAAGGGCGGCCGCGTGATCGCCATCGCCCAGACTCGCGCCACGCGCGTCAAGGCCTATCCGAACGTGCCGACCATGCAGGAGCAGGGCTTCGCCGGCTTCGAGACCTTCAACTGGTACGGCATCTCCGGCCCCGGCAAGCTGCCCGCGCCTATCGCCGCGAAGATGAACCAGGACATCAACGCGGTGCTCTCGATGGCGGATGTGCGCGAGAAGTTCGAAGCTTTCGGCGTGGAAGACGGCGGCGGCTCGCCGGAAAAATTCGGCGAGCTGGTGCGTTCCGAAATCGCCAAGTGGGCCAAGGTCGCCAAGGAAGCCAATGTGCGCGTCGACGGCTGACACCGTGGCCCAGTCTCACCGAAACGAGGTCGCGCAGGCCCTGGTCCAGGCCCGGCAACAGCGCCGGGCCTGCGACGCCTCAACGTTTTCCAACAGCCTGCGGGACATGGACGATGCCTATGCCGTGCAGCGCCTGGTCGCCCAGGCGCTGCAGGGTTCCGAGCCCGCCATTGCGCGTTACTGGAAATCCGGCGGACCCTCGCGCGAGGCCACGCTCACTCACGCGCCGCTCCCGGCCGAGGGCGTGTGGCCCAGCCCCGCCGATGCGCGGCGCTGGCCCTGCAACATCCGGCTGATCGAAGTCGAGATCGCGCTGCGGCTCAGGCAAGACGTTACGCCTGCGCAGGCAGCGGCGCTCTCGCAGGAAGCGGCGCCCTCGTTGGTCGAGGCCATGACGGTGTCGATTGAACTGGTCGATTCCCGCTGGCAGCAAGGCGTGCAGGCGCCGGCGCTGCTCAAGCTGGCCGACCTGCAATCGCACGGGGCCTTGGTGCTGGGGGAGTGGATTCCCTTCGCGGCGCGGGATTGGGCAGCGCAGCGGGCGACCGTGCGCATCGCCGGCGGTTCACCGGTAACGTTCAACGGCAGCCATTCGATGGGCGATCCCGCCTGGGTGCTGCCGGCCTGGTTGCGTCACGCCACGCGCGACGGCGATACGGTTCCTCGCGGAACGGTTGTCACGACCGGCACCTGGTGCGGCATGCTGCCGGCCCAGGCGGGCGACCTCGTCACCGCCCGCTTCGAGGGCATAGGCGAGGCTTCGCTTCCAGCTCTAGCCCAGGCTGACCCGCACCGTGGCCGGGTCCATGCCGTACATCTCGGCGAACTCCTCGACGCTGCGGCCGCTGGCCTGGAAAGCGCGCCGCAGCGCCTCGCGTTTGGCCGCCTGCTCGCCAAGCTCCGCGAAGGCCTCGGCCAGGACGGAGACCGAGAGCTCGTCCTGCGCGTGGACGCGCGCAATGTAGTCCTCGCGCGTGAGGCCGCTGGCCTGGATGGCCTGGACCAGGCGCGACCGCAACCAGGGCCGCAGGTCTTCCTTGGAGCGAGCCTGGCGCCGGCGGAACACTTCCATGATGGCGTGATGCACATGCTCGGGCGCGACGTCTTCCACCGGCACGCCGTTCAGGTCGTGCCGCTTGTGGCCGGCGGCGACGCTTTCGAGGTAGCGCGTCGACCGCGCGTGCAGCCCGAGCGCGACCTTCAGGTCTTCCTTCTTGAAATCATCGGGATGCAGCGCCATCAGTTCCTGGAAAACGCCGAGCTTCAACGGCAGGAAACGCGCGCCGAACATCTTCGGGTAAAGCTGGAACAGGCGCTCCAGCACCTGGTGCGCCGGCCGCGGCGCCCGAGGCGCCTTGGGCTTGGGTGACGTCGATTGGACGGGTTCGGAAACGGTATCGGACATGCCCAGACTGTACGCACTTTTTCCCGGGCAAAATCCAGCAATGAAAATCGAAAAAGACACAGTGGTGACCCTGCGCTACAAGGTTGCCGACGCCAACGGCAAACTCATCGAGGAAAGCAAGGACCCGATGGTCTACCTCCACGGGGGTTACGACAACACGCTGCCCAAGATCGAGGCCGCGCTGGACGGGCGCGAAACCGGTTACGAAGTGACGCTGCAGCTCAAGCCCGAAGACGCGTTTGGCATGCGCGACGAGTCGCTGGTGCGCACCATCCCCAAGAAGGAATTTCCGCCCGGCGTGAAGGTCGGCGGCCAGCTGGAGGGCCACACCGACGACGGCCATCCGCATGTTTTTCACGTCATGAAGATCAAGGGCGACACGGTGCATCTCGACGGCAACCATCCGCTGGCCGGCAAGGAGCTGCGCTTCGCCATCAAGGTCACCGGCGTGCGCGCCGCGAGCAAGGAAGAGATCGCGCATCGCCATGTGCACGGCGAGCATGGGCACCACCACTGACGCCGGGCGGCGATTGTCCTGCGCATAGGCCGGTGCGTTGCGCGCGCGGGCCTTTCGGACAGGATGGGGCATCCCCATATCAATGGGGTAACCCCTTTTTGAACAGGAGTATCCCCATGCCAAGCAGCCCCGTCCTGCAAGTCAAGCCCCTGGGCTTTCCCTGGGAAACCGCAGACCCCTTCCTGTTCTGCGCCTACCACGACGATGCCTATCCGAAGGGCAACGGCCAGATGGCCCCGGCCGCATCGCTGGCCGGCCGCGAGATCGGCCAGGACTTCAGCCGCAAGGACGGCTGGAGCATGTACCACGGCGATACGGTGCCCGGCTTTCCAGCCCATCCACATCGCGGATTCGAAACCGTCACGGTGGTGCGCAAGGGCCTGATCGACCACTCCGACTCGCTGGGCGCGACGGCGCGCTTTGGCCAGGGCGACGCGCAATGGCTCACCGCGGGCGGCGGCGTGGTGCATTCCGAAATGTTCCCGCTGCTGGATACCGACAAGGACAATCCGCTGGAGCTGTTCCAGATCTGGCTGAACCTGCCCGCGCGCAACAAGATGGTCCCGGCGCACTTCACCATGTTCTGGTCCGCGGAGATTCCGCGGCTGGTGGCCACGGATGAAGCTGGGCGGGTGACCGAGGTTTCCACCGTCGCGGGCCAACTGGCCGGCGCAGGGCAACCGCTGCCGCCGCCACCCGACTCCTGGGCCGCCCAGGCGGAATCCGACGTCGCCATCTGGACCATCCGCATGGCGCCGGGCGCGCGCTGGACGCTGCCTGCCGCCAAGGGCGATGGCACGCGCCGGCACCTGTACTTCTTCAAGGGCCGTACGGTGTCCGTCGGCGGGCAGCAGGTGAGCGGGCCGTCGGCGATCGAGGTGCGCGCCGACACATCGGTGGAACTGGTCAACGGCGAGGCCGATGAAGCGGAATTCCTGCTGCTGCAAGGCCGCCCCATCGGCGAGCCGGTCGCTCAGTATGGCCCGTTCGTGATGAACACCCAGGCCGAGATCATGCAGGCCATGCAGGACTACCGGCGCACCCAGTTCGGCGGCTGGCCCTGGCCCGACAGCGCGCCCGTGCATGGGCGCGAGAGCGCAGCGGTTCGCGCGGCATCCGGGCGGTCGCGAGGAAGCGCCTGCCTGCGCGTCGAAAGAGATGCGTCTCCGCGGCAGCCTGCGCGATAGCGCGGTCTCGCGCGTCTGCTACAAAGGCAGCCATGAAGTTCAAGATGGCTCCCAATTCCCTGTTCGCCGTGCTGCTGCGGTCGCCGTGGTGGATCAGCATGGTCATTGCCCTGGCGGTCGCCGCTGTCGCTTTCGCCCTGCTGCCCGAGCAGTATCGCGGCCTGGGCGCGATGGGCGGCTTCCCGTTCATCGTCATCGGCCTGGTCGCCCTGTGGCAGCAAATGCGGCTGCCCAGCGCGAAGCGGTCCGAAGAAATACTCCGAGCCACAGCCGCCATGAACTGGCCGGAGTTTTCCGCCCTGCTGGAAGAGGGTTTCACCAACAGGGCTATCGCGTGGAACGCCTGCAGGGAGTGGCTGACTTTGCGCTCTCGCGCGAAGGCGCAACCACGCTGGTGGCCGCACGGCGCTGGAAGGCAGCGCGGCATGGCGAGGAGGCGTTGCAGGCGCTGCGGGACGCCGCGCAAGCGCGCGGCGACGGCAACTGCCTGTACGTCGCGCTGGGGGACCTCAGCGCCCAGGCGCAAGCTTTTGCCAAACGCCACCAGATCCAGCTGATGCAAGGCCCGGCCCTGGCGTTGCTGCTGAAGAACGCGAAGCTGGGTTAGGCCACGGTCCCACCGGGGTCGCTCCAAAGAACCGCGATCCCAGCCGGCCAGATTGGCTGCGGCCTCATAGGTGGTTTGCAGGAACTCGAGCAGCACGCGATCGGGCGAGTCCGCCTGCCGGACGGCATCGTAGGGAAGGATGAACTCCCCAAGCTCGCTGCTGTAGAACGCCGCATCGGGCCGGACGGCCGCTTGCGCGAATCCGGCCGGTTGCGGATAGGCGTAGGAGTAGAACGCGGCGTAGGGAACAGCGCCCCCACCGGGCCAGAAGCCGCAGCTGCTGACTTCGTGTGAATAGGCCTCGCGGGTGATCCAGTCCGGGAGGTTGGGGATCCCGCCCGGATGTTCCGGCGCCCGCCGTCCGGAAAACCGCGTGACCGCCAGGTCGGGCCCGCCCCAGAAAAAATGCACCGGACTGCACTTGCCGATGAAGCGGCTGCGGAACTCCTTGAAGACCCGGTCCGCCTGCACGAGGATTCGCCAGAACCGGTTGGCGTAATCCGCGTCGTACGAGCAGTGAACCTGGTCCTGGTCGAAACGGATCGGGTCGGGAACTTCGTTCGGTTTGCCGATGGATATCCACATGCAGGCCCAGCTTGCGCATTTCATCCATGAGCCTGCCGTAGAACGTGGCTGTCGTCTGCGGTTCGAGCGCCACGCGGGCAACGCGGCCGTCGCTGACCTGCACGATCAATTGGTGATCGATGAAGTCGAAGTCGATCTCGAACGTCGAGCTGCCGTAGGGATGGGCGAAGTCGTGAGCCCTCTGGCGGTGACGTACAGCGTGACATGCCAGGAATGGCTGATCCACGGGCTTTGAACGAGCCTGATCTTGCCGACGATCTGCGTCCACATGTGCAGGGTCGCGCAGGTCTCGCTCCAGGCCTCGAGCGGAAGGGCGGGCCATGCTTGCGACCCTGATGAAGCACCCATGAGATTTCTCCCATCGCAGATGATGATGCGACCTTGGATTGTTGCTCCGCGCCCATGCTCGCGGCAACCTGGTCGTTCTGGGTCAGCCTCGACCCGACTCGCGCAGTATTTCTTCTATCGGCAAGACCGGGGCGGGAGGTCCCTGGCGCTGGGTGCCTTCGAGGTAGCCGCCGAGGTGGCGCGCCTTGTCGACCAGCCGGTGGCAGTCCGGCACGCGCTCGGACTGGTACTTCTGCAGTGCCGCCTCGATCGAGCCCGCCTCATTGAGCGCATCGGCCAGCGAGATGGCGTCGCAGGCAGCCTTCAGCACACCCGCGCCCACGTGGGGGCGTGCCACGAAAGCTGCGTCGCCGAGCAAGGCCACGCGGCCGCGGACGATGGTGTCCGGCTTCAGGTCGTAGATCGGTTGCAGGAAGGCTGCGGCGTGCGCCGCACCACCTCGGCGAACTGTGGCGGCAGCAGGTCGCCGGCAATCCGGCGCAGATGCTCGATGTGCGCGCGCTGGATCTTCGGCGGCGGGATCGAGCGCGCATGCGTGACGCCCTGCTCGTCTGTCAGCAGTGCGGGCAACTCGGTCGTCTCATCGGTGCTGCGGTACCAGAGGAAGCCAAAGCGGCGGCGCCCCTCTTCCAGGCTGTCGTCGGCGCCGTTGACCATGTGGAAGATGAACTGTTCGCCACGTTCGGCGTAGAGACTGTGCAGTGGCCCGTAGCGCCGTCCAAAAGCGGCATCGAAGCTGTTCTCCTCGAGCAGGCCGCGCCAAGCCACGTACCCGCAATAGGCCGGCAGCGATTGGGGGAAGATTTGCTCGCGCA
Source organism: uncultured beta proteobacterium (assembly GCA_963722025.1). GTDB lineage: Bacteria > Pseudomonadota > Gammaproteobacteria > Burkholderiales > Burkholderiaceae_C > Ramlibacter. Next base: position 76,210 of record CAVRNE010000056.1, on the reverse strand, counting down.
CCGTGGACCAGATGCCGTCGGCGCCGATCACGAGGTCGCCGTCCGCCCGAAGTGCCGTCGGCGAACTCGAGAGCAGCTTCACCGGGGCCGGTGTGCACGCGTCGCACTTCCTTCCCCAGCTGGTAGGCCGCCACCGGCACCGTTTCCCGCAGCCGCCGGTAGAGGATGCTCCAGGGACTCAACACCTGAGAGTGGGCGTAGTGACCGGTTTCGGCGCCGCTGCGGTCAAAAGCGGTGCGGCCCATCAGGGTCGAACCGATCTGGTCGTCGATGCGCGCGCCGGCGCGGCGGAACGCCTCGAACAACTTCTCGTGCGTGGCGATGCCGGCGCCGCGGCTTCCGATATCGCCGGAGACCCGCTCGTAGATCCGCACGTCCCATCCTTCGCGCAGCAGCATGGCGCCCGCCATCAGACCGCCCAGCGACCCGCCCGAGATGAGGACACGGCCCCGCTTCTGTCCGCCGGTCATCGGCGGTTCTCCTCGATGGATGTGGCGTGCTGTGGAGGAACGGCGTCGAGCCCGCCGCCGAGGTAGGCCTTGGCCAGGGTGCCGGTCTCGAGGGTGTTCTTCCAGGTACCTTCGGCCACCTCGTGGACGATCCGGCCGAGCGAGAGGACGTAGGCCCGGTCCGTCAGCTGCGCCGCCATGGAGACGTTTTGCTCGACCAACAGCATGCTCATGCCTCCCGACCGCAGCTTTTGCAGCACATCGATGATGTCCTTGATGATCTTGGGCGCCAGGCCCGTGGAGGGCTCGTCCAGCACCAGCACGTCGGGCTGCAACAGCAGTGCACGCGCGATGGCCACCATCTGTTGCTGGCCACCGCTGAGCAGTTTCGAGGGCGTCCCGTACTTTTCCTTGAGGATGGGAAAGAGGCTCAGCACGTCGTCCATCGAAAAGCGGGTCGTGCGCTGCCTTCCATTGCGTCGCGCCAGTGCCAGGTTTTCGGCAACCGTCATGTCGCCGAACAGGTTGCGTGCTTCGAGGACCACAGCCACCCCATGCCGTGGAATGCGGTGTGGCGGCAGCCTCGTGAGATCCAGGCCACCGTGCAGGATCCTGCCGGAGCGGGCGCGCAAGTGCCCGCTGATCGTGCGCACAAGCGTCGACTTGCCCGCGCCGTTGGCACCGAGCAAGCCCACCACCTCCCCCTTGCCGATGTGCAGGGAAACGCCATGGAGGATCGTGAGGTCGCCCCAGCCGGAGCTCACCTGCTGCAGATCCAGCAGCAATTCGCGTGTCGTGCTCATAGGCCGAGATAAACCTGCTGGACCTGGGGGTTGCGGTGCATCTCCCCCATCGTGCCGGAGGCGATGATCTCGCCGGCCGACAGCACATGCACCCGATCCACCATCGACATCAGGTCCATGTCATGCGAGACCAGCAGGATGGCGAGCCCGGACTTGTTGATGCGAGCGAGTTGCTCGCGCAGCTGGTCGACTTCGTCCTTCGAGAGGCCGGAAGAAGGCTCATCCAGCAGCAGGATGCGGGGCCCGCTGACCGCGGCGCGCGCGAGCTCCACGTTGCGGCGCGCGCCGGCCGTGAGGGAGCCGGCCAGCTGCTGCTGCATGCCGCCGAGCCCGAAGGCATCGCAGGTGGCAGCAGCCTGCGTCCTCCATCCGGACCATTTCGCGGCGTGCCAGCGGCAGCCGGAGCATCGAGGCCAGGATCCCGCCCTGACTGCACTTGTACAGTCCCGCCATGACGTTCTCGAGCACGGTCAGGTGCTCGAACACGCGGGGGGTCTGGAATGTGCGCACCAGCCCCTGGCGGCTGCGCTGCACCACATTGCTGGACTTGAGCGCGTGGCCGCCGAACAGCACCTTGCCGGCCAGCGGATGGATGAAGCCGCAGATGATGTTGAACAGCGTCGTCTTGCCGGAACCGTTGGGGCCGATCAGCCCCACCAGGCCCCCGTGCGGCACATCGAAGCTGACGCTGGACAGGACGCGGAAGCCGCCGAACGCATGGCCTACGCCCTCGACGGCAAGCAGCGGCGGCGAGATGGCGTTCACTTGACGCTGCCCCGCGCGACGATGCCCAGCAGCCCCTGGGGGAACAGCATGATCACGAGAACGAGGCCCAGGCCGAAGAGGATGCGGTACACGTCACCCAGCGGGCTCAGGACCTCGGGCAGGAAGCTGACGAAGATCGCGCCGGGCAGCGCACCCCATGGGTTTCGGACTCCGCCGATCACCGCTGCCAGCACCAGGAGCATCGTGCGCTCGAGCGTGAAGCTCTCCACGCTGATGTAGCCCACGTAATGGGCGAACAGGCTGCCCGAGAGCGAACCCAGGATCGCCGACAACACGAACAGCTTGGTCCGCAGCGCGACGCTGTCGACGGCCATCACCTCCGCGGCCTCGGGGCTGTCCCGCATGGCGCGCATGGCCAGTCCGGGCCGGCCGCTGGCGATGTTGGCCAGCAGCCAGAAACACAGCAGCGTGATCGGCCAGATGAAGTAGTAGAACTTGAAAGGGCTGTCGAGCGTCCAGCCGAGCAGGGTGATCTTCGGAATACCGCCGATCCCCAGGCTGCCGCCGGTGAGCCAGTCCCACTCGAAGAACAGCTGCGTCACGATGACCAGCAGCGCCAGCGTCGCCAGCGCGAGGAAGTGGCCGGAGAGGCGCAGGAGGGGCAGCCCGATGGCCAGCGCGAAGGTGGCGCTGATCGCCACCCCGAGCAGCAGGCCCAGCACGCCCGGCAGGTTCCAGGCGACCGTGACGTGTGCCGTGGCGTACGCGCCGATGCCGTAGAAGGCCACTTGGGCGAGGTTGATGATCCCGGCCTGCCCGAGCAGGAAGCCCACGCCCAGCCCGCCGATGGCCAGGAGCGCGGAGAACACGAGCAAGTCCACGTAGTGCACCGACAGCAGCAGCGGCGCCGCCGCCAGTGCGACGCTGCCCAGCGTGAGGGGCAGGTTCAGGCGCCAGGGCTTGCGCGCGCGCGCGGGCACGGGCAACACGCCTTCATGAGGCAATGCCGGATCCATGTCAGCCCCCCCTGCGTGCCGCGGCTGCGAACAGCCCGTTGGGCATGGCGATCATGAAGACGATCAGCAAGCCCATGGCGATGATGTTCTGGTAGCCGGAACTGAAGAAGAAGACGGCGAGCGCTTCCGCAAGGCCGAGGATCAAGCCGCCGGCGACCGCCCCCATCGGGTTGACCAGCCCACCGAGGATGGCCGCCGCCAGGCCCTTGAGCGTGATCGCGATGCCGATGGCGAAGCTCACCCCGATCAAAGGCGTTTGCAGGATGCCTGCGATCCCGCCGATCAGGCCGCCCAGCATGAAGGTGAAGGTCCGCATCAGCGGCACATTGATGCCGATCGAGGTGGCGCCATCGGCATCGCTGGATGCCGCGACCATCGAGCGGCCGAGGTGCGTGTGCTTGTAAAAGGCCGCCAGGGCTGCGACGACCAGCAGCGCGCCCGCGATCACGACCAGCGCATGGCGCTGCAGCGTGGCGCTGCCGATCTGCACCTGCGCCTCACCGCCGATCGGCGGGAGGAAATAGGCCGCCTTGCCAACGGCCACCAGCACGACTGCGCCGATGAGGAAGGTCAGCCCCACCGTCAGCAGCAGCATGCTCTCCTCGGAGGCCTTGCGCCTGCGCATGGGCCGGATGCAGGCCACCTCCACCAGGGCGCCGAGCACCGCCGCCGCGAAGACTCCCAGTGCGATGGAGGCCCAGTAAGGCATCCCTGCTTTCTGGGTGAGGAGCACCGTGACGATCGCGCCCACGATGGCGAAATCGCCCTGGGCCGCATTGACGATCGTGCTGCCCTTGTACACCACGGCCAGCCCCAGCCCGACCAGCGCGTAGAGAAAGCCGTTCGTGAGGCCCGAGGCGACCACCTGCAGGAGAAGCTCGCCAGACATCGCGACGTTCGGCTGCTTACGGCCGGTCTTGGGCGATGAAGGGGAGGCGCACGAACTTGCCGTCCTTGACCGTCGAGAACTGGAAACTCGAGAGCTGGATGCCGGTCATGTCCGCAGCGGTGAAGTCGTAGTCGATGTGCGCACCCGCGTGCTTGCCGCGCGCGGCGGCACACAGCTTTTCTCCGCCGGCGTCGGGGCCGGCCTTCTTGAGCGCGTTGGCCACCACCATCACGGCTTCCCACGCGGCCACTTCGAAGTTCTTCGGCAGCTTCTTGTATTCGCTGTGGAACAGGTCGACGAACTCCTTCTCGCGGGGGCGCGGCCCCTCCGCGATCATGTATTCCGCGAAGACGACGCCTTCAGCGGCCGGACCCATGGCCTTGATGCTGTCGTACCCGGCGACCGCCAGCCCCGTGACCACTGGCCGTTCAGGTTCAGCTGGCGCAGGTTGCGAAAGGGTGTCGGCGAGGAGGTGAGGACCATGACGAGGTCCGGATCGGAAGCCTTCAGCTTGGCGGCTTGCGACGACATGTCGGTCGCAGCGAGGTCGAACTTCTCGGCAGCGACGAAGCTCACGCCGTACTTCGGCGCGAGTTCCTTCATCGAGTTCATGACGGCCTGGCCGACGCCGGAGTCGTACAGCACGCCCACCCGTTTCGCTTTCACGCCGTCGACGGCGTAGGAAAGCAGGCCTGCCGCATTGATGTGCTGTGCGGGCATCATGTGCAGCAGGCACTTGCGCTCGCGCTCCACCGGCAGTGCGATGCCGGCTCCGGTGACCTGCAGCACGTTCTTCTGGGCGGTGATGCCTCCGGTAGCTATGGTCGCGGCCAGGCCCGTGGGGCCGAGGATGGCGACCACGCCGGAGTTCAGGAGTCCGTTCACCTTGGTCACGGCGACGTCGGGGCTGGACGAATCGTCTTCGAACACCAGTTGGATCGGCCGGCCGTTGATGCCCCCGCGCTGGTTGATCACCTTCTCGGCGAGCTGGTAGCCCTCGCGCTTGGTGGCGCCGACGAGGGCCAGCGGGCCCGACACCGAGACGATGGCGCCGACCCTGATCGGCGCGCCCGAAGTCTGCGCGAAGACCGGTCCGCAAAGCGCAGAGGCGATGAGGGCCGGCGAGGAAGGTTCTCTTGCATTGGTTGCATGGCTGCTCCTGTCTCTGCTGCCTACGGTGCGCCGGCGGCTGTGCCGCAGGCCGATGAAAACAAGCTCATACTAGACGAAACGTCTCGTCTGCAGCCTTATCGCTTTCCCTCGGTCGAAAGGCGCGCGGGCACGGAAGGCCGGCGCCGGAGATTGGCCGGCGGGCTACGCCGCTTCCGCGCGGATGCCCCGCAGGATCAGGTCGGTGATCTGGTCGGCTTCGGCATTGGTGAACTGGCCGCCGCGGATCAGCAGCTGGTAGTAGAGCGCTCCGGACATCACATCGGCCGCCACGGCGGTGGAGACCCAGGGGTTCAGTTCGCCGCGCTCGCGCGCGCGTTCCAGCAATGCCATGTTGACCTTGCGGATGTGCGTGGCGATGCCTTCCTGCAGCAGTTTGTGCGTCTTCGGGTTGGACTGCGCATCGGCCACGAAGCCCGCCAGCGCCAATCCCGCCACGGTCGTACGGAACACCCGGAATGCGGTGCGGGCGTGCTCGCGCAAGTCGCCCTCCAGCGTGCCGGTATCGACGGGCATGCGTGCCTGGCTGACGATCGTGATGTAGAGCTCCATGAACACGGCCGCCTTGTTCGGCCACCAGCGATAGATGCTGGCCTTCGCCACGCCGGAGCGCTCCGCGATGCGATCGATGGTGATGCTCGTGTAGCCGATCTCCTTGAGCAGTTCCTCGGCCGCAGCCAGCACCGCCTGGTGCGTCTTCGGGTTGCGCCTGGTGGCTGCGGGGGCCTTGACCGGGGCGCTCTTCGCGGGCGCCTCCTTGGCGACGACTCGGGAGGAGCGTTTGCTGGGGGCGCGCGAGATCACGAGTGGGCCGCGCGCGAGAACTCTCTTGTTGCTGTTCATGGCCCGCCCAGTATAGAACCTCCGAGGAGATCACATCATTGCCAATACGAGACGTATCGTCTATCCTGACGGCGACCTTGGCATTTCGCCCAGGTCGGTCATGTGTGCCGTCCGGTGCGAGAGGAGACGTTTCCAATGATGTGCAGCCTGTTTCACTACGGCCTGCGGGCCGGCGATGCCGACACCACGCTCAACTTCTTCACGCGCCTGCTCGGCATGGTTGTGGACGAGACTCGCCCGAAAGTGCGGACCAGCGGGTACTGGCTGCGTGCGGCGTTGCCTGGAAGCCCACCCAGCATCCATGTGTTCACCGGCGACGACGCACGTGTGAAGCCTTCCGATACGGAAGTGCCCACCGGCTCCGGCGCCGTGCATCACATATCTCTCTACTGCACGGATTACCGCGCCGTGCGGCGCAAGCTGGCGGAGTACGGCTTGCAGTGGGAAGGCGGTGCCGTACCGGGCGGGAAGCAGTGGGTGATCTTCGTGTACGACCCCAACGGCGTGATGCTGGAGCTGACTTTCGACGCCACGATCGAAGGGGGCACTATGCCCGACGTGCCGGCGGAGAATACCTACACGGGTGAGCCGTTCCGTCCGTTCGATCCCGCGAAGTACGCCGTGTTCGCCAGCTGAGATCCGGGGCGGCTACCCGGGGATCGGGCCCTTGCCTTCGATGGTGAGCAGCCGTTTCTGGAAGCGCCAGCGGCCTTCGTCCTTGCGGCAGTGGTCCTCGTAATGTCCCATGGATGCGAGTTGCATGGGCTGGCCGACAACGGACTGGAGTACGCAGTAGTAGGAGCGAGCCACGGCATGCGTCCCGTCGCAGGAGTCCAGGATGAAGTTGCTCGTGAGGTGGCGCCGACGGTCGCCACGCGCGAACTCTGCCGAATGCCGCTGCTCCACGAATCCGGCGATCGCGTCAGGCCCCGTGATGATTTGCTCTTGCCCCTTGACAGAGTCGCGCACCACAGCGGACGCGTCCGGGCAGAAGAGTGTTCGCATCGTGACGAAGTCGCGGTCATCGGAAGTACGGGCATAAAGGTAAACCAGTTCCTCGATGGCAAGGCGGTCCGCCAGGCCCGTACCGATGTCACGCATTCATGTCCTTTCGCAGAGATCTCATCCCAGCGTCCGCCTTACTTGCGCCACCACCCGCACCATCTCCAGGCACTTGTTCGAGTAGCCCCACTCGTTGTCGTACCAGGACACGAGCTTGACGAAGGTGCCGTCCAGCGCGATGCCGGCATCGGCGTCGAAGATCGAGGTGCGCGCGTCGCCGCGGAAGTCGGTGGCGACCACCTTGTCCTCGGTGTAGCCCAGCACGCCCTTGAGCGCGCCTTCGGATTGCGCCTTGAACTCGGCGCAGATTTCCTTGTAGCTGGCTTCCTTGACCAGCTCCACCGTCAGGTCGACCACCGACACGTCGGAGGTCGGCACGCGGAAGGCTCATGCCGGTGAGCTTCTTGTTCAGCTCGGGGATCACCACGCCCACCGCCTTGGCCGCGCCGGTGCTGGAGGGAATGATGTTTTCCAGGATGCCGCGGCCGCCGCGCCAGTCCTTGTTGCTCGGGCCGTCCACGGTCTTCTGCGTGGCGGTGGCGGCGTGCACGGTGGTCATCAGGCCGCGCTTGATGCCCCACTTGTCGTTGAGCACCTTGGCCAGCGGCGCCAGGCAGTTGGTGGTGCAGCGAGGCGTTGGAGATGATGGCCTCGCCCTTGTACGTCTTGTCGTTGACGCCGAAGACGAACATCGGCGTGTCGTCCTTGCTGGGGGCGGAGAGGATGACCTTCTTGGCGCCGGCGGCCAGGTGCTTGCTGGCCGAGTCCTTGTCGAGGAACAGGCCGGTGGATTCGATCACGATGTCGGCGCCGACCTCGTTCCACTTGAGGTTGGCCGGGTCGCGTTCCTGCGTCAGGCGGATCGTCTTGCCGTTGACGACCAGCGTGTTGCCGTCGACCGCGATGTCGCCCTTGAAGCGGCCATGCACCGAGTCGTACTGCAGCATGTAGGCCAGGTAGTCGGGCTCGAGCAGGTCGTTGATGCCGACGACTTCGATGTCGCTGAAGTTCTGCACTGCCGAGCGCAGCACGTTGCGCCCGATGCGGCCGAAGCCGTTGATGCCGATCTTGATGGTCATGTGAATCTCCTGGATAGGTTGTTGAATGGATCCGCGGGTCAAGCCCGGCGATTGAGCAAGACCTTGCGCACCGTGTCCGCCACGTTCTCCGGCGTGAAGCCGAAATGCTTGAAGAGCACGTCGCGCCGGCGCCGATTCGCCGTAGGTGTCGATGCCGACCACGGCGGCGCAGCCGTATTTCCACCAGTCGTCGGTCACGCCCATCTCGACGGCGATGCGCGGCATGCCGGCGGGCAGCACCTCGTTCTTGTAGGCGGCATTCTGGCGGTCGAAGGTCGTGGTGCTGGGCATGGAGACCACGCGCACCGCGATCTTTTCCGCCGCCAGCTGCTCCTGCGCCTTGAGCGCGAGCTGAACTTCGGAGCCGGTGGCGATGATCACGGCCTGGGGCTTCTTGTCCAGGCCGACCTCGGCCGGCTCGGCCAGCACGTAGGCGCCCTTGCTGATGTCTTCCAGGCCCGACTTGGGCGCGTAGGGCAGGTTCTGGCGCGACAGCAGCAGCGCCGTCGGCCGGCTCATGTTCTGCAGCGCCACGGCCCAGGCCACCGCCGTCTCGGCGGTGTCGCAGGGACGCCAGACGTCCAGGTTGGGGATCAGGCGCAGGCTGGCCGCATGCTCGATCGACTGGTGGGTCGGGCCGTCTTCGCCCAGGCCGATGGAGTCGTGCGTGAAGACGTGGATCACGCGCTGCTTCATCAGCGCCGCCATGCGGATGGCGTTGCGGCTGTAGTCGCTGAAGGTGAGGAAAGTGCCGCCGTACGGGATGTAGCCGCCATGCAGCGTGATGCCGTTCATGATGGCCGCCATGCCGAACTCGCGCACGCCGTAGTTGATGTGGCGGCCGATCTTGCCGTCTTCGGTGCGCTTGACGTCACCCGCCAGGTCGAAGCGCAGCGGCGGCGTGCTCTTGGTGTTGGTGAGGTTGGAGCCGGTGAGGTCGGCCGAGCCGCCCAGCATCTCGGGCAGTGCCGCGGTGAACGCTTCCAGCGCCAGTTGCGAGGCCTTGCGCGATGCCACGGTTTCGGCCTTGGCGTGAGCGGCGACCGCGGCGTCCACGGTGATCTGCGCGAAATTCCTCGGCAGTTCGCCCTTCATGCGGCGAGTGAACTCGGCGGCCAGCTCCGGATGGGCGGCGCGGTAGGCGGCAAAGCGCTCGTCCCATTCGGCTTGCGCGGCGGCACCCTTGGCCTTGGCATCCCACTCGCGGTACACCTCTTGCGGCACGACGAAGGGCTCGTGCGGCCAGCCCAGGGCTTCGCGCGTCAGCGCGACTTCTTCCGGGCCCAGCGCCTCGCCGTGCGCCTTGGCGGTGTTGGCGCGGTTGGGGCTGCCCTTGCCGATGTGCGTCTTGGCGACGATCAGGGTCGGCTTGTCGGCGCTGCGGCGGGCGTCGGCGATGGCGCGGTCCACGGCGTGCTGCGTCATGGCCGTCGATCGGGCCGATGACGTTCCAGCCGTAAGCCTTGAAGCGGGCCGGCGTGTCGTCGATGAACCAGGGCTCGACCTGGCCGTCGATCGAGATGCCGTTGTCGTCGTACACGGCGATCAGCTTGCCCAGCTTCCAGGCGCCGGCCAGGGCGCAGGCCTCGTGGCTGATGCCTTCCATCAGGCAACCGTCGCCCAGGAACACATAGGTGTGGTGGTCGACGACGGTGTGGCCGTCACGGTTGAACTCGGCGGCCAGCAGCTTCTCGGCCAGCGCCATGCCCACGGCATTGGTGATGCCCTGGCCCAGCGGGCCGGTGGTGGTCTCGACGCCGGGCGTGACGCCCACTTCGGGGTGGCCCGGCGTCTTGCTGTGCAGTTGGCGGAAGTTCTTCAGCTCGGCCGATCGGGCAGGTCGTAGCCCGTCAGGTGCAACAGCGAGTAAATCAGCATCGAGGCGTGGCCGTTCGACAGCACGAAGCGGTCGCGGTCGAACCAGTGCGGATTGCCCGGGTTGTGCTTGAGGTGGCGGCCCCACAGCGCCACGGCGATGTCGGCCATGCCCATGGGAGCGCCGGGATGTCCCGAGTTGGCATGTTGTACGGCGTCCATGGCGAGCGCGCGAATCGCGTTCGCCATTTGTGAATCATTGGCCATCAGGGGCAGCTCCGGGGGGTGTAGTCAGGGGAAACCCGGCATTTTACCGGCTGGGCGCGGCGGGCCGTTCGTTCGAGCTCGCGTTCCGCTCTTCGTCTACAGTGATGGCATGCAAGGCCTACACCTGACCGCCGACCTGTACAAGTGCCGCTGCGACGCCAGCCTGGCTGACCGATGCGACGCAGCTGGGCGATTGGTGCCTGCAGGCCGTGCAAGCGGCCGGCCTGCAGCCCGTCGACAAGCTCTTTCATACTTTTCCGGGCATAGGCGACGAAGCGGGCGGTGTCACGGCGACGGTCTTGCTGGCCGAGTCGCACGTCTGCCTGCATACCTGGCCCGAGCAGCGGGCCGTGACCGTGGACGTCTATGTCTGCAACTTCGGCGCCGACCATTCGGCCAAGGCGCGCGGCCTGATGGCGGCGCTGGTGGAGCGCTTCCAGCCGGAATGGACCGAGCAGAGATCGCTGGACCGGGGAGATGGTGAATGAGCGCGTGCGACAGCCGGAGCTGGCGCATGACGGCGCACAGGCCATGATCCTGGCGGCCGGGCGCGGCGAGCGCATGCGGCCGCTGACCGACAACTGTCCCAAGCCGCTGCTGAAGGTGCGCGGCAAGCCGCTGATCCAGTACCACGTCGATGCCTTGCGGCGCGCCGGCTGGCGCGATATGGTCATCAACACCGCCTGGCTCGGGCACCAGATCGAAGATCATTTCGCGTCCGCCTCATCGCTCGATGACGGCCCGCGTATCCGCTATTCCCACGAAGGCCGCGATTTCGGCGGCGCGCTCGAAACCGCGGGCGGCATCGCCCGGGCCCTGCCTCTGCTGGACGACGCCTTCTGGCTGGTCGGCGGCGACGTCTATGTGCCGGAGTTCGAATTCACCCGGGCGGCCATGGACCGCTTCGCGGCCAGCGGCAAACTGGCCCATGTCTACCTGGTGCCCAACCCGCAGCACAACCCCAAGGGCGATTTCGGCCTGCAGCCCGATGGCGTGGCGCTGAACCGGGCCGACACCAGGTACACCTATTCGACCATCGGCATCTTGCGCAAGGCCTTGCTCGCCGGCCTGCCCACCGGCAATCCGCAGGGCCTGAAAGTCCCGCTGGCCCCATTGCTGCGCGAGGCGATGGACAATGGCGAGGTCACTGCCGAGATCTACACCGGGCATTGGACCGATGTAGGCACTCCCGACCGGCTGTCCCAACTGAACGCAACATGAGCAATTCGATCTACGCCGAGCGCCGCGCCCGCGTCGCCTCCCAACTGGGCAAGGACGGCATCGCCCTGATCCCGACCGCGCCCGAGCGGCCGCGCAACCGGGACAGCGACTTCCTGTACCGGCACGACAGCTACTTCTACTACCTCACCGGCTTTCGCGAACCCAACGCCTGGCTGGTGATCACCGGCGACGGCAAGAGCACGCTCTTCTGCGCGCCCAAGGACCTGGAGCGCGAAATCTGGGACGGCTATCGGCTGGGCCCCGAAGCCGCACCGGCGGCGCTGGGCGTCGACGCCGCGCATTCGTCGGCCGATCTCGACGCGCAGCTGCCCAAGCTGCTGGAAAACCGCGACGCGGTCTGGTACCCCTTCGCGATCCACGAGGGGCTGGAGGCGCGCGTCGGCGGCTGGCTCAGCCAGGTGCGCGCGCGTGTGCGCTACGGCGCCCTGTGCCCCGAACAGCAGCGCGACCTGTGCGCCATCCTCGACGAGATGCGGCTGGTGAAGGACGCGCACGAACAGGACATCATGCGCCGCGCGGCGCAGATCAGCGCTCGCGGCCATGTCCGCGCGATGAAGCTGTCGGCGCGCATGCTGCGCGAGGGCCAGGACGTGCGCGAGTACCACCTCGATGCCGAGCTGATGCACGAATTCCGCCTCGGCGGCTCCCAATAGCTCGGCCTACAACTCGATCGTGGCCGCCGGTCCCAACGCCTGCGTGCTGCACTACCGCGCGGATGCCGCGCCGGTGCGCGACGGCGAGCTGGTGCTGATCGACGCCGGCTGCGAGCTCGACGGCTATGCCAGCGACATCACCCGCACCTTCCCCGCCAACGGCAAGTTCAGCGGCCCCCAGCGCGCCCTGTACGAGCTGGTGCTGGCCTCGCAGGAGGCCGCGGTCGCCGCCACCAGGGCAGGCGCGCGCTTCACCGACCCGCACGAGGCCACGGTAAAGGTACTGGCCCAGGGCATGCTCGACGTCGGCCTGCTGGACAAGAACAAGGTCGGCAGCGTCCAGGACGTGATCGACAACCGCAGCTACTTCCAGTTCTACATGCACCGCACCGGCCACTGGCTGGGCATGGACGTGCACGACTGCGGCAGCTACGTCGAACCCTCGCAGGTGGGCGAAGTGAGCGAGCGCAAGGACCCGCTCTCCGGCGAAGTCATCAAGAACCGGCCCAGCCGCATCCTCCAGCCCGGCATGGTGCTGACCATCGAGCCCGGGCATCTACGTGCGCCCGGCCGAAGGGGTGCCCGAGCAGTTCCACCACATCGGCATCCGCATCGAGGACGACGCGATCGTGACCGAAAGCGGTTGCGAGCTGATCTCGCGCGGCGTGCCCGTCAAGCCCGACGAGATCGAGGCGCTGATGCGGGGCTGACGCGCAAGCGCGCAGGCTGAGCTCTAACGTCCGGCGAAACCCAGCACCTTCTCCACCCAGCGCGGACGCAACGCCGTGTGCAGGTGCATACGGCCGGCCGCGACGCTGGCCACCAGCACCGGGCCGCCATGCTCCATTTCGCTGCCGTCGAACAACAGCGAAAGGTCGGCAAACTCCACGCCCTCCCGCAGCAGGGCCAGCGTTCGCGGATAGTGGGTGACGATCCTGTGCGGCGCGGGTCTTTGCCGGCTTCCGCGGTCTTGACGCACCCGTCGAGCAGCAGCCAGGGTGCGTCCACGCAAACCACATAGAGCACTATTGCAAAGCCCTGCGCCCGGGCCTGTGCCAGCAACTCGAGCTCGAAGGGCTGCGAAAACAGCATCTTGGTCGCGAAGTCTTTGCCCTGCGCCAGCAGCGCGTCGCGGGACTCGTCGGTGTTGGCGAAAGGCAGGCCAGGACATCGCGGCGCAATCAGCGTACGGTAGAGCGTGAATCTACCGGCCCCTTTCGGGCCGGCAATGAGATGCAGGACCGGCATCCGCGGCTTCAGGCCGCTTTGCGTGGCTTGGCGGATTTGGCGGCTTTCGCCGCCTTGGACCGGCTGGCCTCGACCTCCACCCGGGTGCGCTCGTTCAACGCGCCCGATTTGGCGACGGCGAGGACGTGGTTGTGCAATGCTTCAAGCTCGGGCGATAGCTTCGACGGCTCACGCAGCTCGTATTGCGCGCGCTCCTGCCGGGCGATCAAGGCCTGGCTGTCGCCGGTGGTCAGGCCCGCATGCTCCAGCGCCCTGCCCAATGTGGCCCAGTACTCGATCTGGCTGGCGACCGAGCGCCGCATGGTCTGCGCCGCTTCGCGCGCATGGTTCACCAGCGCGGCTGGCAGCTTGACGGAAACGAACGGCGGCGCATCGGACATTGGCTTTCCTCCTCTTTGGCGCATTTTGCGCCAAAGTGCGCCATTTCGTCAAGCCACTCCCAGGCCCGCCCTGTGGCCGGCCGTGAACGCCTCCTCGAAGATCGAGTAGCCAGACCAGTCGCTGTGAGCAAACGCCAGGCGGCCGGTTCGCGGCACGCCCCGCGCGACCTGAGCCAACGCACCCGGCACCGGAACAGCCATGGCATGGCCGTATCGCGCCACCTCGATGCGCGTGAGCTTGGCCGCCAGGTCGGGATGCGGCACGGACAACTCCGCGACGACTTCGCGTTGCCAATCGCGCCAGGAGCGCGACAACAGCTGTTGCCGCGCCGCTTCGCCGGGCGCGCAGTACCAGCTCAGCACCGTCGGCCCGGGGCGCGGGTCCAGGCTCTGGTGCTTCGCATCCACATAGCCCAGGCCCTGGGCGCCGTAGATCACGTTGTCCCACGAAGGCGGCGCGCCGGGCCGGTCGTTCAAGGGCTCGCGCAGGTGCAGGTTGGCGACAGCCCAGGGAGCATAGCGGGTCCGCCGCGCGCGCTCGCGCAGCAACGCCGGCGCGTCCTGCACCACACGGGCCCCGATGAACAGTGGCAGCGCGACGATGCAATGATCGGCCTGCCAGCGTTCGACTCCTTGCGTGGCGGCGTTCCACGCGTCCACTTCGACGGCATGCCGGCCCTCGGCGATGCGCGTCACCAGGCGCCCGAGCCGCAAGCGGTCCCCGAGCCCGGCCGCCATCCGGCGGGTGAGCCAGCCATTGCCCTCCGGCCAGGTCAGCACGCCCTCGCGCTCCGCGGTTTGCGCGCCGGGCGCCTGGAAGCCGTGACGGCTGGCGAAGTAGTGGATGCCGGCCCAGGCCGACACCGTGCCGATGCCGGCGCCATAGTCGTCGCGGCAGCAATAGTCCAGGTACCAGCGCAGGTGCTCGTCGCCCAGGCCTTCGCTATCGAGCCAGGCAGTGAAGGTGATCGCGTCGAGGGCGCGATGGCCGGCCGAGGGCGTTCGCGACGCCGGGATGGTGAAGCGGGCCTTGCGGCTCTCCTCTTCGACCCGCGATGCGAAGCGCCGGTACTGCGACAGCGTCGCCTGCGCCACGCCCTGGACGGGAAGCAAGCCTTCGTGCCAGCTGCCATGGAAGAAAAGCCGCTCCTGCGGCGCGTGGCACAGGTGCCGCTCGTCGTAGACCCAGCGGCCGGCCTCGCGCCGGCGCAAGCCCAGTTCCTGCAGGAGGTCCTGCACCTGCGGCGCGTCGTCGCCCGGCAGCGGCAGGTAGTGCGCGCCCAGGGGACAGGCGATCCCACCGATCTCGCCGCCGCGGCTGTTGCCACCGGCCGCGTCTTCGAGTTCCAGCAAGGCGAAGTCTTCGATGCCGCGCTGCCGCAGCGCCCGCGCCGCCGCCAGGCCCGCCACGCCGCCGCCCGCGATGAGCACGCGCACGCGGCCCGCGGATGCCGGCGCGGGCCACGATCGGCGCTCGCGCAACAAGTGCCCTCGCTGCGCACCCGCGCCTTGCAGGGCGCCGGTGATTTCGGCGGGCTTGCCGCAACCCAGCAGCGGCAGGCCCAGCCCGGCGAGCACGGTGCGGCGCGCGATCATGGGTGGACCTTGCCCCATTCCTGTTCGTAAGTCGTCACCAGGACCTGGTTGGACAGACGGTTCACCTGCGCGGGCACGCGAGCCATGTCGCGCGGAAAATCGAACATGGCCGGCAGGCTGGGCAAGTCCAGGAATTTCAGGCCTTGCGGCATTTCGGCAGGCAGGCGCAAGGGCCTGCGGCCGGCGATGACGAAGCCCCACTCGCCGAAGCTGGGAACGTGCGCGTGATAGGGCGCCGCCTTCAGGCCCACCGACTCCACTGTCGCAACCACCGTCCAGAAGCTGCGGCGCGCGACCAGCGGCGAGGTGGTCTGGATGACGGCATAGCCGCTGGCCGCCAGGCGCTGCTCCAGCAGGGCGTAGAACGAACTGGTGTAGAGCTTCCCAATGGAGAAGTTGGTGGGATCGGGGAAGTCCACCACGATGATGTCGAACATCTCCTGCGTCTGCTGCAGCCACTGGAAGGCGTCGGTGTTCACGATCTTCAGCTTGGGCGAGGCCAGCGACCCGCCATTCAGGCCCACCAGCGTCTCGTGCGTGGAAAAAAGCCGCGTCATGTTCGGGTCGAGCTCGACCAGCGTGATGCTTTCCACCCCGGGGTAGCGCAGCACCTCGCGCACCGCCATGCCATCGCCGCCGCCGAGCACCGCCACCTTGCGCGGCGCGCCATGCGCGGCCATCGCGGGGTGCACCAATGCTTCGTGATAACGGTACTCGTCACGCTCGGCGAACTGCAGGTTGCCGTTGAGGAACAGCCGATGCCCGGCACGCCCTTGCGTGACGACGATGCGCTGGTAAGGCGACGTGGCGGCGAAGACGATAGCGTCCTGGTAGAACCTGTCCTCGGCAAGCGTGCTGATGTGGTGGGCGCCCGCGAACCCGGCGGACAGCAGCAGCAGCGTCGCACCGCACGCCAGCACATGCGCGCGCAGCCGCCGCAGCTCATGGCGGAACAGCCAGAGCGCCCACAGCGCCACCGCCGCGTTCATCAGCCCGAACAGCAGGCCGGTCCGGATCAGGCCCAGCTGCGGCACCAGCAGCAGGGGGAAAGCGACCGACACCGCCAGCGCGCCCAGGTAGTCGAAGGTGAGAACCTGCGACACCAGGTCCTTGAGCGCGACATTGCGCTTGAGGATGCGCATCACCAGCGGAATCTCCAGGCCGACCAGGATGCCGACCGCGAGCACCAGCCCATAGAGCAGTCCGCGAAAGGCGCCCGGAACATAGGCATTGGCGATGAACAGCAGGGCGGGCAGCGAGCCGCCGACCAGCGCCACCAGCAGTTCGATGCGAAGGAAGTGCGCCGGCAGCTGGCGTTCGAAAAACCGGGACAGCCAGGAACCCACCCCCATCGCGAACAGGTAGGTGCCGATGATGGTGGAGAACTGCAGCACCGAGTCGCCCAGCACATACGACGCCAGCGCGCCGGCGGCCAGCTCGTAGACCAGGCCGCAGGCCGCGACCACGAAGACCGAGGCGAGCAGGGCCACCTCGACCGGGCGCGGCGATGGCACGGCCCGGGCGGGGCGCGCCTGTTCCAGGACCGTCACGGCTCTATCCCACTACAGCGGCCGCCACGATGATGGACAGGCCCAGGGCCATGGAACCGACCACGATGGCGAGCGCCATGTTCTGCTTTTCGACCAGCTCTTGCCACAGGTTGTACGGGGTGAGCTTGTCGATGAGCACGAAGCTCAGCCAGAAGACGGCCACGCCGATCAGCGCGTACAGGATGGAGCCGAAGAAGGCGCCCGGTTTCAGCCACTCAATGCCCATGATGCTCTCCAGAAAAATGGTTGTTGTCGATGCACACCGCTACTTGTGGCCCCCGCCACTGGAATACCCGCCGTACGAGCCGCTGCTGCTGCGGCCTCCCGAAGAAAAACCGGAGCCTGCCCCATCCTCGTTGTCCATGCAGGCCCTGACCAGCAGCAGGATGACCAGGATGACGATGAACAGCAGGATGAGCGTGCCGCAGCCCACGCCGCCTGCGGCGCTGGTGGGCCCCGCGTCGCTGCGCTTGAGCTGCTCCCTCTTGTCCTCCAGGTTGAACGCCTTGGCCACTGCATCGCTGTCGATCTTGCTGCCGCTGGACCAAGTCACCTCGCGCGGGGACTCTTCCATGGCCAGCAGGCTCGTGCCACTGGCGAAGTCACGGTTGAAGGTCTGCTGGCCGCGCTCCACCGGCCAGTAGAACTCGCCCGCGACATAGGTGGTTTGCGCGTTGTAGCTGTATTGGAGCTTGTAGGTGGTGCCCAGGTAGCTCGCAGCCTGCGCGCCGGGCGACAACGTGGGCGCGCCCGTGGTCGGCTTCACGACGCTCCAGCCTTCCTGGGAATCCACCAGGAAGATGAAGCCGCGCTTGCGGTTGTACAACAGGTATTCCTCCCAGCCGAAGTGCTCGTCCGGGTCCTCGGGCTCATGGCCCATGCGGTGCTGATAGCCCACCACCTGCCACTGCACGCCCTGCAACTGGCCGGTGGTTCCCAGCGGAATCAGCGGCTGGACCGGCTCGTCCTGCACCGCGTGCCGCAGTGCCCCGCCCAGGCCCTGGGTCAGGTCGATGAGGCTGTTGCAGGAGCGGCAGGTGATGCTCCTGCTGGAAGCCAGCGCGACCTCCACCTGCGCTCCGCACTGCGGGCAGGCGAACTGGCGCGCCGTTTCTTCCTTGGTGCTGTCTTCGCGCAAGCCCGCGAGCAGCAACTCGTCGAGCAGCACAGAGCGGCCGCGTGTCAGCGTGGGGGGCTCGCCGGCGTAGTCGATGCTCAGCACTTCGCCATCGGGGCTGCGCAGTTCCACGCTAGTGAAGTCCTGCCCCAGCGGGGGAAGCTTGGGCAGTTCGCCCTGGGCCGAGATCAGCGCGACCTGCTCGTTGGCGGCGACGCTGAAGGGCTTGCCGTCGATCGCCGTGGTCGCTCCGACACGAAACTGCGAGGCCGGCGGAATTGCCCGCTGCGTGGCCGCCGGCAGCGAGAACACATAGGCTCCGTTGTCCTCGCCCAGCACGCCCGCCGAACCATCCGCGAACAGCGCGTTCCACTCGGTCCAGGTGCCGCTGGGGCCCCTGTACTGCAGGCGCCCCACCAGGGTGAAGGTCTTGTCCCGCCAGCGGCCGCCGGCCAGCAATTGCAGCGGGCTGTGGTCGTCGAACAGCTCGGCCATCTTGCCCACCCGGGCCAGCGTGTCGCCGTCGCGCACGACCGTGCTGCGGCAAAAGCTGCACACCGCATGGGTGGACTGCGCGCTGCGGAATTCGACCGGCGCGCCGCAGCCGGGACAGGCTGCGCGGTAGAGGCGTTGGGGGGTTTCGCTGGCCATCAGGGCAGGGGCTTGTCATCGCGGGCCGGACCCGCAATCCACGTTGGCGCGCCACCATGGATCCCGGATCGAGTCCGGGATGACATCCTCTTTCTAGACCAGTTTCTTCAGCAGTTCAGCCTTCTTGGCGTCGAACTCTTCCTGCGTGAGGATGCCCTTGGCCTTGAGCTCGCCGAGCTTCTCCAGGGTGGCCATCACGTCCTCCGGCTTCACCGCCGCCGCGGCGGCCGGTGCCTCTTGCGGGGCGCCGCCTTGCAGGCCCTTTTGCAGGTTCTGCGCCAGCACCTGGCCCATGGCGATGCCGGCACCCAGCCCCATCGCATCGCCGGCCACGCCGCCGCCGCCGCTGGCCGCGCCCTTGGCCATTTCGGGGATCGCCTGCGCGGTCTGGTACTGCATGAACTTGCCCATGTCGTTGCCGACCATGCCCATGCCGATGCGCTGGTCGAGAAGCTTCTGCAACTCTTCCGGCAGCGACAGGTTCTGCACCGTCATGCCTTCGAGCTTCAGGCCGATGGCCTCGAACGCGGGCCCGATCTCGGTGGCCAGGGCGCCGGCGAACTCGATCTGGTTGGCTGCCAGGTCGAGGAAGGGAATGCCGCTTTGCGCGATGGCGTCCGAGATGTGCTGCAGGATCATGCCGCGCAGCTGGCCGTCGAGCTCGGCCACCGTATAGACCTCGCGGGTGCCCGAGATCTGGCTGTGGAACAGCTTGGGGTCGGCCACGCGGTAGTTGTAGTTGCCGAAGGCGCGCAGGCGCACGGCGCCGAAGTCCTTGTCACGAATCGTGATCGGCTGGGGGGTTCCCCAGCGCTGGTCCACCTGTTGGCGGGTGCTGAAGAAATAGACGTCGCTCTTGAAGGGCGACTCGAACAGCTTGTCCCAGTTCTTCAGGTAGGTGAGCACCGGGATGGTCTGCGTGGTCAGCTTGTACATGCCGGGGCCGAACACGTCGGCCACCTTGCCTTCGTTGACGAACACCGCCATCTGCGACTCGCGCACGGTGAGCGATGCGCCGTACTGGATCTCCATGCCCGCCATCGGGAAGCGCCAGGCCAGCGTGCCCTCGTCGCTTTCCGTCCATTGGATGACATCTATGAACTGCTTCTTGATGAAGTCCATCAGTCCCATCACTCGCTCCTCGGCTGTTGTACGCGAAGCCATGATACCCGGGGGCCTGCGCCTTTGTAAGAGCTGCTGCGCTGAGCTTCGAGCAGGTCCAGCGGCGCAGAATCAGCAATCAGGAAAAGACATCATGGAAACCAACTACTTGCAGGAAGACACCGCAGGTGGCGTGCCCATCAAGATGTGGACGCGCGGCGTGCCGGTGGAAGACGAAGCCCGGCGCCAGCTGGCCAATGCCGCGCGCCTGCCCATCGTCTTCAAGCACGTGGTCGCGATGCCGGACGTGCACTTCGGCATCGGCGCCACCGTGGGCTCGGTCATCCCCACCTTCAAGGCCATCATCCCGGCCGCGGTCGGGGTGGACATCGGCTGCGGAATGATCGCCTGCAAGACCACGCTCACCGCCGCGGACCTGCCGGACAACCTGGCGCCGCTGCGTTCGGCGATCGAGCGCGCGGTGCCGCACGGCCGCGCGCCCGGTGCGCGCGACCCCGGCGCCTGGGGCAAGGTGCCGGGATCGGTGGACACGGCCTGGGCGCAGCTGGAGCCCGACTTCACCGAGCTCTGCCGCGACTACCCCAAACTGGCCAGGACCAACAACCGCGTCCACCTGGGCACGCTGGGAACGGGCAACCACTTCATCGAGGTCTGCCTGGATGAGCAGAGCTTCGTCTGGTTCATGCTGCACTCCGGCTCGCGCGGGGTCGGCAATGCGATCGGCACCATGTTCATCGAGCTGGCGAAGCAGGATGCCATGCGCAACAACGCCAACCTGCCGGACCGCGACCTGGCTTACTTCGAGGAAGGCTCGCGCTACTTCGGCGACTACGTGCGCGCCGTCGGCTGGGCGCAGAAGTTCGCGCAGCTGAACCGCGAGGTGATGATGCGCCGCGTGATCGAGGCCGCGAAGACGGTGATCCGCAAGAACTTCCAGAGCCACATCGAGGCGGTGAACTGCCATCACAACTACGTGCAGAAGGAACACCACTTCGGCCAGGACGTTTACGTCACCCGCAAGGGCGCGGTGAGCGCGAAGAAGGGCGAGCTGGGCATCATTCCCGGCAGCATGGGCGCGCGCAGCTACATCGTGCGCGGCAAGGGCAACCCGGAAAGCTTCGAGTCGTGCTCGCACGGCGCGGGGCGCGCCATGAGCCGCGGCGAAGCCAAACGCCGCTTCACGCTGGCGGACCACCGCGCCGCCACCGAAGGCGTCGAGTGCCGCAAGGACAAGGACGTCATCGACGAGACGCCTGCCGCCTACAAGGACATCGACGCCGTGATGGCGGCGCAGAGCGATCTGGTGGAGGTGGTGCACACCCTCAAGCAGGTGGTGTGCGTGAAGGGCTGAGGCCCCTGCGCTACGCGGAATCCCGTACTAGGGGTTTCCCCCGCCTCGGGTCTACAATCGCAGCCCCACGAACCGACGCGGCGGAGGGTTTAAGCTGCGCCCAGGAGACTTCAAAATATGCCCCCCATCAACGCAGTGAACACCGACGAGAAGCGCACCGAACTGCGCCAGGCCGCTCTCGAATACCACGAGTTCCCGACGCCCGGCAAAGTCGCCATCCACGCCACCAAGCAGCTCATCAACCAGCACGACCTGGCGCTGGCCTATTCGCCCGGCGTCGCCGCGCCCTGCGAGGAGATCGTCAAGGACCCGAACAACGCCTTCAAGTACACCAGCCGTGGCAACCTGGTCGCCGTCATCACCAACGGCACGGCCGTGCTGGGCCTGGGCGACATCGGCCCGCTGGCTGCCAAGCCGGTGATGGAAGGCAAGGGCGTCCTGTTCAAGAAGTTCGCCGGCATCGACGTCTTCGACATCGAGATCAACGAGAAGCACGACCTGGACAAGCTGGTCGAGATCATCGCTTCGCTCGAGCCCACCTTCGGCGGCATCAACCTGGAAGACATCAAGGCGCCGGACTGCTTCTATGTGGAGCGCAAGCTGCGCGACCGCATGAAGATCCCGGTGTTCCACGACGACCAGCACGGCACGGCCATCTGCGTGGGCGCGGCCATCATCAATGGCCTGAAGGTGGTCGGCAAGGACATCAAGACCGTCAAGCTGGTCACCTCCGGCGCCGGCGCCGCGGCGCTGGCCTGTCTGAACCTGCTGGTGAAGCTGGGGATGCCGCGCGAGAACATCTTCGCCACCGACCTGGCCGGCGTGGTGTACGAGGGCCGCAAGGAGCTGATGGACGAGGACAAGATCCCGTTCGCGCGCAAGACCTCGGCGCGCACGCTGAACGAAATCATCGAAGGGGCGGACATCTTCCTGGGCCTGTCGGCCGCGGGCGTGCTCAAGCCCGAGATGGTCAAGAAGATGGCGGCCAGCCCGCTCATCCTTGCGCTTGCCAACCCCAACCCGGAGATCACGCCCGAAGAAGTCAAGACCGTGCGCACCGACGCGATCATGGCCACGGGCCGCACCGACTACCCGAACCAGGTCAACAACGTCCTGTGCTTCCCCTATATCTTCCGCGGCGCGCTGGATTCGGGCGCGACGACGATCACGGTGGAGATGGAGATCGCGGCCGTTTACGCCATTGCCGAGCTGGCGCAGGCGGAGCAGAGCGAAGTGGTGGCCGCGGCCTATGCCGGGCAGCAGCTGGCCTTCGGCCCCGAGTACCTGATCCCCAAGCCCTTCGATCCGCGCCTGATGATGAAGATCGCGCCGGCGGTGGCCAAGGCCGCCGCCGACAGCGGCGTCGCGCTGCGCCCGATCCAGGACATGGACGCCTATCGCCAGAAGCTGCAAAGCTTCGTCTACGCCTCGGGCACGATGATGAAGCCGATCTTCGCGGCCGCCAAGGCCGCGCTGAAGAAGCGGGTGGTGCTGTGCGAAGGCGAAGAGGAACGCGTGCTGCGCGCCGCCCAGATCATCGTCGACGAGGGTATCGCGCGCCCGACGCTGATCGGCCGGCCCGCCATCATCGCCGAGCGGGTCGAGAAGTTCGGCCTGCGGCTGAAGGAGGAGCTGGACTACGACATTGTCAACGTCGAGCAGGACGAGCGCTATCGCGACTTCTGGCAGACCTATCACCGCATGACCGAGCGCAAGGGCGTCACGGTGCAGATGGCCAAGATCGAGATGCGCCGGCGCCTGACCCTGATCGGCTCGATGCTGCTGTACAAGGACGAAGTCGACGGCATGATCTGCGGCACCTGGGGCACCACCGCCATCCACCTGCATTACATCGACCAGGTGATCGGCAAGCGCGCCGGCGTCTGCACCTATGCCTGCATGAACGGGCTGCTGCTGCCGGGCCGCCAGGTGTTCCTGGTGGACACCCACGTCAACTATGACCCGACGGCCATCCAGCTGGCCGAGATCACCGTGATGGCGGCCGAGGAGATGATGCGCTTTGGCTTCAAGCCCAAGGCCGCGCTGCTCTCGCACTCCAACTTCGGCTCCAGCAACCAGCCCAGTGCGGTGAAGATGCGCGAGACGCTGGACCTGCTGCGCACCCAGGCGCCGTGGCTGGAAGTCGACGGCGAGATGCATGGCGACGTGGCGCTGGATGGCGCCGCCCGCAAGGTGATCATGCCCCACAACACTTTGGCCGGCGATGCCAACCTGTTGGTACTGCCCAACATCGATGCAGCCAATATTTCTTACAACCTGCTCAAGACTGCGGCCGGCGGCAACATCGCCATCGGCCCGGTGCTGCTGGGCGCGGCCAAGCCGGTCCACATCCTCACGGCCAGCACGACAGTACGGCGCATCGTGAACATGGCAGCATTGACCGTGGCGGACGCGAACGCAGCAAGATAAGCCCTGTGTAGGGAGCTGGCACTAACTTAGGTTCCTGATTCGCGGTCCGAAAAGGCCCTTGCGGCTGCCCAAATTTTGGGCAGCCGCTTGCGTTTTGGGGACAGATACGTCACACTACCGCCTGTATTTTTTGCGGGTTTACCCGATGGTCCCTGAGGTCGTCGCATGGCGCGCATTGCAGCTGTCAAGTTTGCGCTAACTAGCGTCCTGTTGGCAGTTGCGATCACCGGCCCCCTGGCGCAATCCAGGTCGCCGGCGGACCGCCCCATCGAAGGCAGGTCAGACGTCATCAGCGTTGTTGAGCTGCCCAGGCAAGGCCGGGAAACCTATGAACTGATCCGCCAGGGCGGACCGTTCCCGTATGACAAGGATGGCGCGGTGTTCGGCAACCGTGAGCGATTGCTCCCGAACGAAAGGCGCGGGTTTTACCGCGAATACACCGTGATCACCCCAGGATCACGCGACCGGGGCGCCCGGCGCATCGTGTGTGGAGGGCCCATGAGGGCGCCCCACGCTTGTTATTACACCGCTGACCATTACGCCAGCTTTCGAAAGATCGTGGAGTTGACCCCCCAATGAAGCGGGACCTGTTTGTGACTATGGAAAGAGACGCGGAGATGGACATGCCACTTCGTCGAGAAACAACCGAGAACGCGCTCAAGGGCGTGCGGACCAACATCGTGCAGTCGATCCGGGCCTTCCGGGTCCAGGAACTGCAGGATGCCGCGCGCTCGCTGGGCCATCACTTCCTGTACGCCAACCTGGCCAATGCCCAGAGCAAGCAGGACGTGCTGGACCTGATCGCGCAGCAGTTCATCCTGCCTGCACATTTCGGCAAGAACTTCGACGCCCTATACGACTGCATGACGGACCCGGTGCATAAATCGGGCCCGCAGCCCGGCTTCATCGTGGTGCTGGAGCAGATCCCTGCCAACGCCAAATTCGACAAGGAAGCGCGCGAACAGCTGCTCGACATCTTCCGCGACACTGCGGACTACTGGGCCGAACGGAAAATACCGTTCAGGTGTTTCTATTCTTTTCTGTAGCCCGTTCTGCACACACCAGCCAAGCAGAACGGGCGAACGAGGCTCAGGGCACCGACGCGGTTGCAAGCGTTGCGTCCACTACGGAAACCGGCGAGAAAATGCCCACCGACAAGCTGGTGGACGTTTCGCCCCTGGCGCTGCGCATGAGCAGCCCATTCAACGCGGGTTATTGGCTCGCAGCGGCGTAAGCGAGCTGTCATTGCGGACTTGATCCGAGATGCCAGCTAGCGCAAGGATCGCCGGGTCAAGCCCGGGCTGTTTTGTCTGGAAAGCCCGTGCCTTGTTCGACGGGCTTGTCATTGCCGGATCGGCGCCGCCAAGTTCAGGTACTCATCCACCGGCACTTCCTCGGCGCGGCGCTGCGTGTCGAACGCGCCGCCGAAATTCTTCTGCTCCAGCCACTTGCCCAGCGTGTGCCGCAGTATCTTGCGGCGCTGGCTGAAAGCCACCTGCACGAGTTCCGACAGCAGCTTCTCATCGACGGCCGCCGGTTGCGCCCGGGGCACCATGCGCACCACCGCGCTGTCGACGCGCGGCGGCGGATCGAACGATTCGGGCGGCACGAACAGCACGTCTTCCATCTCGTAGCGCCATTGCAGCATCACCGACAGGCGGCCATAGTCGCTGGTCGCCGGTCGCGCCACCATCCGGTCGATCACTTCCTTTTGCAGCATGAAGTGCTGGTCCTCGATGCTGTCCACGAAGCCCAGCAGGTGGAACAGGATGGGCGTGGAGATGTTGTAGGGCAGGTTGCCCACCACCCGTGTCTTGCGGCACGCCCAGCGATTGCGCCAGTTGCGCAAAGTCCACCTTGAGCACATCGGCCTCGGTCACGACCAGCTGGGCATGGCCGCGCAAGCGCGCCGCGAGGTCCCGGTCCAGCTCGATCGACCGCCAGCTTGCCCAGGCGTTCGACCAGGGGCTGCGTCATGGCGCCCAGCCCCGGCCCGATTTCGACCATCGCCTGGCCGGGCCGTGGATCTATGGCGCGCACGATCGCATCGATGATGCCCTGGTCGGCCAGGAAGTGCTGGCCGAATCGTTTGCGGGGGATGTGCTTCAAGCGGCGCCGGCGAAGCGCCCGCCTCGGGCCGGCAGCGCAGTCATGAAGTGACAAGCGTGGGGACATATTCATTGCGGGGGCTCGCGGAACTCGACATACGCCCGTCCGCGCACTTCCTGCGCCCACTGCACGTAGGCTTCGTCGAGCTTCTTCTCGCGCACCACGTTGCGGGCGAGGTCGCGCTTCTCGCGCTGGCTCAAGGTAGCCTGGCGGCGCTCCAGCAGCTGGATCAGGTGCACGCCGAAGCGCGAGACGACGGGATCGGCGATCTGCCCGGGCGCCAGGCTGGCCATCGCATCCTCGAATTCCGGCACGAACATGCCCGGGATTGGCCCAGCCCAGGTCGCCGCCATTGCGCGCACTGGCGTCCTGCGAGTACTCCCGCGCCAACTGCGCGAAATCCGCCTGGCCGGCCTGCACCCGCCTCTTGAATTCGGCCAGCCGCTGGACCGCGGCCGTTTCGCTCAACTGCGGGCCGGGGCGCAGCAGGATGTGGCGCGCATGGCTCTGCACCACGGCGCCGGTAAAGCCGCCCTTGCGCTTTTCGACCACCTTGATCACGTGAAAACCCGCGCCCGAGCGAACGATGTCGCTGACCCCGCCCTCGGGCAGGTTCTGGATCGCCTGCGACGAACAGGGGCGGATACCGGTCGGCGGTGCGCAGGCCCACTTGCCCGCCGTTGGCGGCGGCGCCCGGGGCATCGGAAGCTTCCGCGGCCAGCTTGGCGAAGTCCTCGCCGGCGCGGGCGCGTTCCTGCACGCCGCTGCGCCTTGGCCCGCAGGCTCGCGATCTGCGCCTCGCTGGCGTTCTCGGGAACGGCCACCAGGATATGGGCCAGGTTGATCTCCTGGGTCGCAGGGTCGTTGCTCGCCTGCTGCTGCTCGCGCAGGAACTGGTCCACGTCGAGGTCACTGACCTTTACCCGCGACTCCAGCTCGCGTTCGCGCAGGCGCGTGAGCACGATCTGGTTGCGCAGCTCCTCGCGAAACTGCGCCGGCGCGATTCCGTCGGCCGCGAGCCGGCGGCGCAGCTCCGCCACCTCGACCTGGTTCTGCCGGGCCAGGTTCTGCTCGGCCTGGTCCACCAGCGCCTCGTCGACCTTGATGCCGGTTTCGCGCGCGTGCTGCAGCTGGGCCTTTTCGGTGATCAGGCGCTCCAGCACCTGGCGCGCGAATTGGGCCCGGGGCGGCACGCCCTGGCCCTGCTGCGCGAACTGCCGCTCGAGCCGGCTCATCCGGCTGCGCACCTCGTTGTTGGTGATGGGCTCCGAATTGACCACCGCGACGATGTAATCGGCCGGGCGGGGGCTGCTGTCCGCCGGCCGCGCAGCCGGACGGCCTCCAGGCGGGGCGCGACCCGCAGGCCTTGGGCGGCGGCGGGAAGATGCAGGGCCAGGGCTTGCGCCGCGCAAGCCAGCCACAGGACGTAGGCGCGTTGGTTCATGGTGATCACTGTTGTGCTAGTCGTAGTTGCTGAAGCGGCTGGGCGTGGTGACCTGCTCGCGCAGGAACTGGTAACGGGGGATATTGTCCTTGAGCGACTGCAGGGCGTTCGAGCCCAGCCGGGTGAAGCCCACGAATTCGAGTTGGAACAGGATGCGCTTGTTCGCCGTGGTCGTGCCGCTTTGCAGGCGCTCCAGCACGACCCGGCCCAGCCAGCAGCCGGCGTCGTATTCCAGTCCCACGACTGCATCGACCAGGCTGTTGTCCTTCAGACTCACGTTCAGCCGGCCCACGCTGTACCAGCGGCCTTCGCCCTCGCCACGGCCGGGGCCCAGGTTCTGGCCCTTGTCGCCCCACAGGTCGTTGAGGGGCCACTGCCAGCCGACGTCGATCTGCTCGCTCGGTTCGGGCGAACCACGCTGCAGGCGGTAGGCCGCGCTGACCACGCGGTAGTTCGCGGGACTGTAGCGCCCGCCGATGGTGGAGCGGATGGAGCGCCCGATCTTGGGGTTGTACTGAACGGTGGAGTCCACGCTCCATTTCGGCGTCCAGTTGATCGTTCGCGCCGAGCAGCAGGTCGCGACAGCCGCTCGCTGACCGGCGGTCCGCCCGGCAGCGTGACGAGCTGGTCCTTGAACCGCAGCCGCTGCGCGATGCCGAACCGCGCCGCCTCGGCGCCGGTGTCCGGGTCGAGCAGGCGGGTGCTGACGCCCAGCGTGAGCAGGTTGTTGTCCGAGATGCGGTCGTTGCCGCCGAACGCGTTCTCGGTGTAGATGGTCGCGAAGTTGAAATCGTTGCGCGCCGAGTCGTAGTTGGGCAACTGGCTCTGGTCGCGGAACGGCGTGTAGACGTAGAAGGCCCGCGGCTCCAGCGTCTGGCGAAAGCCGCGGCCGAAGTAGCTGGCGTCGCGCTCGAACACCAGCCCGCTGTCCAGGCTGAAGGTGGGCACCGTGCGGCTGGCCGAGGTTGCGCCATTGAAGCAGTGCGTCGAACTGGTAGTGAGTGGCGTGCAGCTGCAGCTTGGGCGTGACGAACCAGCCCGGCGTCTGCCAGGGGCGGCTCAGCTGCGCCAGCGCGAAGGCGCGCTGCCCGTTGGGCTGGCCGGTGCAGCAGCGGGTCCGACTGCGAACTTGGTGTAGTCGGTTTCGACGTAACTCTCCAGCCCTCCGGCCAGATTGTCGCGGGCATGGCGCCCGACGAGCTGCGGCAGGCGGTCGTACGGCGGCACGATCGGCGAGCTCACGTCCTGCAAGGTCTGCCACTTCAGCGCGCGCGCCATGAACGAGAAGTCGCCGCGGCCCCAGTGCAGCACGCCGTCGTTGGCCAGCAGGCGCTGCGGTGAGCGATGCGGACTGCGCGGGAGAAATCGCGCCAGTAGTTGTCGTCGCTGACGCGGTTGAGATTGAGGCTCAGGCCCAGCCGCGCCGATGGGCAGGCCGCTGCCGACGATGCCGTCGTGCCTGAGCGCATAGCCCCAGCGGTCGCTCTCGCGCAACCGGTCATCGGGCATGTAGTTGGCGCGCAGCTCGCCCTGGTAGTCGCGCTCCAGGTAGCGGAACTCGCCGCCCAGATCCACGCCGCGCTTGGTCATGAGCGTCGGGTAGAAGGTCGCGTCGCGGTTGGGCGCGATGTTCCAGTAGTACGGCTGCGTGACCTCGAAGCCGTTCAGGTTGTCCAGCCCGATGGTGGGCGGCAGCAGGCCCGACTTGCGCTTGTTCGGACAGCGGAAAGCTCAGCGACGGGATCGGCAGGATGGGCACGCCCATGAAGCTCAGCACGGCGCCCTCGGCCTGGCCGACATCTTCCTCGGTGTCGAGCCGGATGCTGGTCGCGCGCAGGATCCAGTCGGGCATCCAGCTCGGGCCCGGCCTGCGCTGGCAGGTGGTGTAGGTCGCCTTGCGCACGATCGCGCGCTTGTCGTCGATGAAGTCGACCCGCTCGGCCTCGCCATAGGCGTCGTTGCGCAGGAACCGGTAGCGCGGCTGGTTGAAGAAGCCCTCGAAGGCCTCGACCTTCAGTTCCAGCAGGGGGCCTTCGAAGATGTTGCCGGCCGGTTGATGCGCACGTTGCCGCTGGCCTTGGCCAGGTCGTCCGGCTGGTAGTACTCCAGCCGGTCGGCGCGGATCACCATCGCGCCGCGGCGCAGCTGGGCATCGCCTTCGATCACGGTTTCCAGGTCGGTGCGGCCCGAAGACCCGCTCGCCCGACGAGGTACGTGGGCAGCTGTTCGCGCGTCGGTGCCGGGATGTCCTCGCGCAGCGATGGGCTGGGCTTGAGCACCAGGGGCTGCTGCTCCTGGCCACGGGCCGCGCCGGCATACAGCGAGAGTGCACGCCACGAGCGCAACCGGGGTCAGGGCAAAGCGGGCGCGGAACGCCTTGGGTTTCAAGTCGTATATCAAGAGCTGTGGGCTCCCGCGGCGGCAGGCATCGGGGCCGGCGGGATTGGATTTGTAGAATGGATTATCCATGAGCGCCCCTGCAACCCCTCCCCTTACCCCCACCGCCCTCGTCAGCTGGGACGATCCGCAACGCCAGGCCGCTTTTCACCGCTGGCTGGACGGCATTGCCCCGGCGCACCGGCTGCTGCCCGACACCGTGCGGCTGGCCTCGGCCGACGCCAGCTTCCGCCGCTACCTGCGCATCGACGCCGACGCGACCCGGCGCGCGCACGCCGCATCATCATGGACGCGCCGCCCGAGAAGGAAGACTGCGCCCCCTTCGTGCAAGGTCGCGCGAGCTGATGGCCGCAGGCCGGCCTGAACGTGCCGCGGGTGCTGGAATGGGACGAAGCGCTGGGCTTCATGCTGCTGGACGACCTGGGCACGCAGACCATGATCGAGGTGGTGGACCCGGCCAATGCCTCGTCCAACCAGGGCCTGTACCTGCGCGCCGTGGACGCCCTGGTGGCTTGGCAGCCGGCCTCGCAGCCCGGCGTGCTGCCGCCCTACGACGAGGCCCTGCTGGCGCGCGAGCTGGCGCTTTTCCCCGACTGGTACCTGGCGCGCCACCGCGGCGTCACGGTCGAAGGCCGGCTGCAGCGAGACGCTGGACAGCCTCTTCAGGCTGATCATCGAGACGCAACCTCGCCGCGCCCAGCGTCTACGTGCACCGCGACTTCATGCCGCGCAACCTGATGATGCCCAAGGATGCGGCGACCGCGCCTGGGCGTGCTGGACTTCCAGGACGCGGTGTACGGCCCCATCACCTACGACATCGCCAGCCTGATGCGCGATGCCTTCCTGAGCTGGGACGAGGAATTCGTGCTGGACATCACCGTGCGCTACTGGCAGAAGGCGCTCAAGGCCGGCTTGCCGGTGGATCGCGGACTTCGGCGAGTTCTACCGCGCGCGTGGAGTGGATGGGCCTGCAGCGCCACCTGAAAGTGGCGGGCATCTTCGCGCGGCTGACGCTGCGCGATGGCAAGCCCAAGTACCTGGCCGACACGCCGCGCTTCATCGCCTACATCCGCGCCACGGCCGGGCGCTACCGCGAACTGGCGCCGCTGCTGCGCCTGCTCGACGAAGTCGAAGGCACGCAGGGCCTCACCGGCTACGCGTTCGGCCGAATCTAGCGCCGGGCCCGCGAATGCCCCGGTTCTACTGCCCCGCGCCCCTGGCAACGGGCCAATCGCTTGAGCTGCCGGCGGGCGCCGCGCGCCATGTGCAGGTGCTGCGGCTGCAGCCCGGCGACGGCCATCACGCTGTTCAACGGCCAGGGCGGCGAGTTCGAGGCCGTGGTCGAACACATGGGGCGCAGCGACGTGCGGGTGCAGGTCGGCGCGCACCTGCCGCTGGAGCGCGAAGCGCCGCGCGCAGTGCACCTGGCCGTGGGCATGCCGGCCAACGAGCGCATGGACTGGCTGGTCGAGAAGGCCACCGAGCTGGGTGCGGCCAGCATCCAGCCCCTGGTCGCGGAGCGCAGCGTGCTGCAGCTCAACGGCGAACGCGCGCGAGAAGAAGCGGGCGCATTGGCAGGGCATCGCCGATCGCCGCCTGCGAACAATGCGGCCGCAACCGGGTGCCGGAGATCCACGAGGTCATGGACATGGCGCGCTGGCTGGCCATGCCTCAGGGCCAGGAGCTGCGGCTGGTGCTGTCCCTGTCTGCCGCGGCGCGGCCTTTGATGCAAGCCGCGGCGGGCGTCGCACCGCTGCTGGTGCTCTCAGGGCCCGGAAGGCGGCCTCACGGCGCACGAAGAGCAGGCCGCGCTGGCTCAGGGCTTCCAGCCCGCGAGCCTGGGCGCGCGCGTGCTGCGCGCGGAGACCGCGCCGCTCGCCGTGCTGGCGGCACTTACACTGGGAAGATGAACCGCAACTTGTGGCTGCTGGCCGATCTGCCAGGGCCTGTTCCTCACCAACAACGTCACCTTCATCGCCATCAACGGCCTGGTCGGGCTGGCGCTGGCACCGCTCGGATGGATGGCGACGCTGCCGGTGATGGGCTACGTGGTCGGCGGCGCCCTGTCCACCGGCATGGTCGCGCGCACACAGCAGCGCTTCGGCCGCAAGGTCTCGTTCCAGCTGGGCTTGGTGGTCGCGCTCCTGCTCCGCCCTGCTGTGTGCGTACGCGGCCGTCGGGCAAGCACTTCTGGCTTCTTTGTTTCGCCACCGTGGTGGCCGGCTACTACAACGCCAACGCCAGCCTGTACCGCTTTGCGGCCGCCGAGCTGGCCGCGCCGCAGGCGCGCGAAAAGGCAGTCTCGCTGGTGATGGCCGGCGGCCTGCTGGGCGCGGTGCTGGGCCCGAACCTGGCGGCGCGCACGCGTGACGTGTTCCCGGTGGCCTTTCGCCGGCGCCTACGTCGCGCTGGCCGTGGTGGCGCTGCTGGCCATGGCGCTTGCTGGCATTCATCGAATTCCCGCCCCGCCGGCGCCACGCAGCGCTGCGCCCAGCGGCCGGCCGCTTGGCGAGATCATGCGCCAACCGGTCTTCATCGTGTCGGCCGCGGCCGGGCGCGCTGGGCTTCGGCGTGATGAACCTGTTGATGGCTGCCACGCCGATCGCGATGCAGCAATGCTGCGCTGCCGTTTTCCGACGCTGCGCTGGTGCTGCGAGTGGCACGTCATCGGCATGTTCGCGCCGGGCTTTTTCACCGGCAGCCTGATCAAGCGCTTCGGCGCGCTGCCGGTGATGGGCATAGGCGTGGCGCTCAACCTGGGCTGCATCGTGGTCGCGCTCTCGGGGGTGGATCTGCACCAGTTCCTGGTCGCGCTGTTCCTGCTGGGCGTGGGCTGGAATTTCCTGTTCACCGGCAGCACCACGCTTTCGCTGTCGGCCTACATCCCGACGAAAAGGACCGGGCCCAGGGCGCGCTCAACTTCTTCGTGTTCGCCACGCTGGCGGTGAGCTCCTTCGCTTCCGGCGTGCTGGTCACGACGCAGGGTTGGGCGCTGCTGAACTACGGCTCGCTGATTCCGGTCTTGCTGACCGGCGCGGCGCTGATCTGGCTGGCGTATTGGCCCCCACGGGCTACGCCCTGCCCGCCAAGGGGGCGCGAGCCGGTTTGAGGCGGCTCGGCACCGGCTAGAACCTGCCGTCCAGCCACTGCCTGAGGCGCTCGAACACGGGCTCGCTTTCGGGCTCGTTGAAGATCTCGTGGTACAGGCCTTCGAAGCAATGGGCGCTGACCACCTGCTGTGGCGCCGCCGCGGCGAAGGCCCGGCTGCCTTCGGGGTTCACCAGCCTGTCGGCGCCCGCGTACATCAGCAGGGTGGGCACCGGCCAGTGCGGCGCGTGCTCGACCACCGGCGGGCCGCCGTCGGCAATGAAGCGCGCCAGCCGGCCGCAGATGCGGTCATGCACGCGAGGATCGGCCCTGTAGGCCGCGACCACCGCCGGGTCGTGCGAAATGAAATTCGGGTCCACCCCGTTGCCCACGGTGAGATTGGGCGCGATGCGCGGCAGCGTTGCGAGCAGGAATTTCTGAAAGCCGCTCAAGCCCGGGATCGAGCAGGGGCGAGGACAGCACCAGGGCATCGACCTGCACCTGCCCGAGCGCCACCAGCGCTGGCCGCAACCAGCCCGCCCATGCTGTGCCCCAGCAGGATCAGTGGCGTGCCGGTTTCCATGCGGGCGCGCGTGCTGTCGATCACGTCGGCCAGGTCGTCGACCAGGCGCGTCTCCACCGGGAGCGCGCCGCGCACGCCGTCGGATTCGCCGTGGCCGTACTGGTCGTAGCCGCGAACGGCAAAGCCCCAGCTGTTCAGGCGCCGCGCGACATGGTCGTAACGTCCCGCGTGCTCGCCCAGGCCATGCACCAGCACCACTACACCGCGCAGGGCCACGCCTTCGGGCAAGAGGCCAGTCCTGCATCGCGAGGTTATTCCCGTCACTGGCGGTGAACGTGGAAAGCGTGGACTCGGTCGTGGCGGGGTTCATGGCAGGCCATGATGATCGCTGGCATGCAATACCGGCGCAACCCGCGGCGGACCAACGGTAGAGCCTTGGCGACTGGCGCGGCGAGGGGTCCAGGACCGTGAACTGCGTCGCATATTCCCTGTGCGAGAGTTCACGACTTCCGCTTCAGGGCAGCTGGGCGATCACTTGTGCCACTGTCGCCGTCAGCTTCTTGGCATAGGGCACGTGCAGGAATTCGTTGGGGCCGTGGGCGTTGCTCTTGGGGCCGAGCACGCCGCACACCATCATCTGCGCCTGCGGAAAGCCGGTGCTCAGCATGTTCATCAGCGGGATCGTGCCGCCCTGGCCGATGTAGCCGCAAGGCGCGCCGAAATGCGCCTGGGACGCCTGGTTGAGGGCCTGCTCGAACCAGGGCGCGGTGGAGGGCGCGTTCCATCCGGTGGCGCCGCCGTTGCTTTCGAAGGTCACCTTGGCCTGGTAGGGCGCGTTGTCTTCGAGCAGGGTCTTCAGCTCCTGCACGGCCTGCGCCGCGTCGACCAGCGGCGGCAGGCGCAGCGACAGCTTGAAGGCGGTGTAGGGCCGCAGCACATTGCCCGCGTCCTGCAGCGACGGAAAGCCTTCGGCGCCCGTGACCGACAGCGTCGGGCGTCCAGGTGCGATTGATCAGCGCCTGCACCGGGTCGGTGGTCGTCGGCAGGGCGAAAGCGGTGGAGCCGCCGCAATCGTAGTGGGCCCAGGGAAAGCGCTTGTAGACCTCGTCGCCCAGGATGGCGGCCGTGGCCTGCGCCTGCGCCAGCCGCTCGGCCGGCATCTCGCAGTGGAAGCTCGCCGGCAGCAGGCGGCCGCTCTTGCTGTCTTCCAGGCGATCGAGCACCTGCCGCATGATGCGAAAGCTCGAGGGCACCAGGCCCGAGGCGTCGCCGGAATGCACGCCCTCGGTGAGGACCTCCACCTTCAGTGTGCCGCTGGCCATGCCGCGCAGCGAAGTCGTGAGCCAGAGCTGGTCGTAGTTGCCGGCGCCGGAGTCCAGGCAGATCACCAGCGCCACGTCGCCCAGGCGCGGGCGCAGCGCGTCCACATAGGGCAGCAGGTCGTAGGAGCCGGACTCCTCGCAGGTCTCGATCAGGCCCACGATGCGCGGATGCGCCACCTTCTGCGCCTTGAGCGCCTGCACGGCGGCGATGCTGGCATAGACCGCATAGCCGTCGTCGGCGCCGCCGCGGCCATAGAGCTTGCCGTCCTCGTACTTGGGCGTCCAGGGACCCAGGTCGGCGCGCCAGCCGGTGAACTCCGGCTGCTTGTCCAGGTGGCCGTACATCAGCACAGTCTGCTGTACTCGCCGCGCGGGTGGCCGGCAATCTCGAAGAACAGCACCGGCGTGCGCCCGGGCAGGCGCACGATCTCGAGCGTGAGGCCTTCGACCTTCTGCGCCTCGATCCAGGCGGCGGCGTTGCGCAGCACCGTTTCCAGGTGGCCGTGCTGGACCCAGTCCTTGTCGAAGCCGGGCGACTTGGCGGGGATGGCGATGTAGTCGGTGAGTTGCTTGACGATGTCGCGGTCCCACTGCTCGGTGGCGTGGGCGAGGGCGGCGGTGCTGTCGAGCAAGCCGGCCGGAAGTTCGCGGTGGATGGGTGCGTTCATTGTTGGGGTGGGTAACGGCAAAACGCCACTTTACGCCGGGGCCGCAAGTCGCGCTAGAGTGCGGCTATTCGGGGAGCGCACCTATGGGCAATTCGACAGGCACGAGCAGCGACGCAGGTTCGCAACAACGCATTCGCGTGGGCGTGGGCGGCTGGACCTACGAGCCCTGGCGCAACAACTTCTTTCCGCCAGGGCTTGCGCACAGCAAGGAGCTGCACTATGCCAGCCGCCAGCTCACCGCCATCGAGGTCAACGGCACCTACTACAGCACCTTCAAGCCGCCCACCTTCGCCAAATGGCGCGACGAGACGCCCGACGATTTCGTGTTTTCGCTCAAGGCCAATCGCTTTGCCACCAACCGGCGCCTGCTGGCAACGGCGGGCGAGTCGATACAGCGCTTCGTGGGCAGCGGCATCAGCGAGCTGGGCGCGCAAGCTTGGACCGATCGTCTGGCAGTTCATGCCGACCAAGCAATTCGATGCCGGCGGATTTCGAGGGCTTCCTGGCGCTGCTGCCCGCGCAGGTGGATGGGCTGAAACTGCGCCATGTGCTGGATGTACGCCACCCGAGCTTCGACACGCCGGGCTATGTCGAGCTGGCGCGCCGCTACGGCTGCACGACGGTGCATACCGACTCGGAAAAGTTCCCGGCCATCGTCGACGCCCAGGGCGACCTGGCCTACATCCGCCTGATGCGCAGCGAGGCTGAGCGCGAAACGGGCTATGACCCTGCGGTACTGGACCAATGGGCGCAGGGCGCGCGCGCATGGACCGCGCAGGGCCCGGCGCGCGAGGCATTCATCTACTTCATCAATGGCGCCAAGGAGCGGGCGCCGGCCGCCGCCATGGAGCTGATCAAGCGGCTTGCCTGACCCCGCCTGAGGGCGAGGCGAACTGCGCTATCAAATTTGTAGCAACCGGTAGGAACCGGATTACAGCCTGTTTCGTTTTCGGCGGTCAGGGAGCGCGCTGCGGGAGGCGTCCAATGCCTGCGTGTCCGGATAAGAAAAGGAGTACAAGGCCATGGCTTATGTCTTCGAAACCGTTCCCGCCGACCGCGGACTGATCAACCTGAATGACCCGCGAGAAGTCAGCTGGTGGCGAAAACAGTTCGATTGCAGCGAAGACCAGTTGCGCCGTGCCGTAGACCAAGTGGGCAACTCTGCCGCGAAAGTGGAACAACTGCTCGACGGTAAGGACATCGTGGCCTTGTGAGCCCTGCGTCGACGCGAAGGGACCGTCATGCTTGACATGGCTCTTCCATGGTGGGAATTCGTCTTGCGCACGGTCGCCGTGTATGTGTGCCTGATGGTCATGGTGCGTTTCTCGGGCAAGCGCACGGTCGGCCAGTTCACTCCCTTCGACCTGATCGTGGTGATGCTGCTGGCCGAGGCCGTGTCGGCCTCGCTGACCGGTGGCGACGAGTCGCTCGTCGGCGGGCTCATTGCCGCCGCCACGCTGATCGCTCTCAACATGGCGACGGCCTGGGTGTCGGCGCGCAACCGGCGGGTGGATGAGATCCTGGAAGGCAAGCCGACCCTGATCGGCCGCGATGGGGTGATCTACAAGGGCGTTCTCAAGGAAGAGCGCGTGCCTGAGGCGGATGTCCAGCAAGCGCTGCGCGAAAACGACTGCAAGCTCGAAGACATGCGCTGCGCCTTCCTCGAGGCCGACGGCAAGATCAGTATCCTGAAACGCCAGGGCTGAACAGGCGCGCCAGGGCTTGAACCAGTCGAGCCCGGCCGAAGTCCCGCCCGGCTGCGCGCCGCGCGCCGGCCGGTATTCGCAGCCGACCCAGCCCGTCCAGCCGCACTGCCGCGAGACCTCGTCGATCACCTTGAACAGGTAGGGATAGTTCATCTCGCCGACGTCGGGCTCATGCCGCTCGGGCACGCCGGCGATCTGGAAATGCCCGACCTGCCCGGTGGGCAGGTACTGGCGGATCTTCATGGCCACGTCACCCTCCACGATCTGGCAGTGGTACAGGTCCATCTGCACCTTGACGTTGGCCGCGCCGATTTCCGCGATCAGTTCATGCGCATGGTCCTGGCGATTGAGGAAGAAGCCGGGGATGTCGCGGGTGTTGATCGGCTCGATCAAGAGCTGCACGCCCTGCTTGTCCGCCTGCGCCGCGGCCCATCGCAGGTTGTTCACGTAGGTGGGCCGCACCGCCTCGCGCTCAGTGCCCGCCGGCAACAAACCCGCCATCACGTGGACACGCGGGCAAGCCAGCGCTTGCGCGTACGCCAGCGCCTTGCCTACGCCATCGCGGAATTCGGCTTCGCGCCCGGGCGGCAGGCGAGGCCCCGCTCGCCCTTGTCCCAGTCGCCCGGCGGCATGTTGAACAGCACCTGCTGCAAGCCGTGGGCCTCGAGCCGCGCGGCAAGCTCGCGCGGTTCATGGGCGTAGGGAAACAGGAACTCCACCGCCTTGAAGCCATCGCGCGCGGCGGCCTCGAAGCGGTCCAGGAAGTCGAGCTCGGGGTAGAGCATGGAGAGATTGGCGGCGAATTGGGGCATGGATCGTGTTTCACCAGCGAGCGCCGAAAGTGCGGCGCAGTTCATCGATCTGAAGTTCCGTCAGCGGCTGGCATGCGCTGGGCGCGAGCAGCACCAGCCGCGCGGTCTCTTCCAGTTCTTCCAGCACCGCCATCGCCGCTGCCGGCGTATCGTGCCAGACGTTGGGGCCCAGCCGCTGGAGCATCACCGCCCGGATCGGCCGGCCATTCTCGCCGTAGCTGCGCGATCAGCTTCGCCACCTCCTCGGCCGCTGCAGGCGCGCCCGGGCGCTGGTAGCCGACCAGAGGCACGTGACCGACCTTCATCACGAAGTAGGGCGTGATC
The DNA here is from genome assembly GCA_963722025.1 of uncultured beta proteobacterium. Lineage (GTDB taxonomy): Bacteria > Pseudomonadota > Gammaproteobacteria > Burkholderiales > Burkholderiaceae_C > Ramlibacter. The sequence continues at coordinate 38,359 of CAVRNE010000056.1, read as the reverse complement.
GGCGGCAGCAGCTCAGGCTGCTTGCAATCGAGACTGAGGGCGACACAGTGAGTGCTGTGGGTATGGATGACGCAGCGGGTTGCTTCCGCGAACGGTGCGGCGGCCTGGTAGATCGCCCTGTGCAGCGCCAGCGTCTTGCTGGCCGGAGCGCCGGAGATCTGCCGGCCTTGCGCGTCGAGTCGCGCCAGGCTTGCGGGGTCGAGGAAACCCAGGCAGGCATCGGTCGGCGTGATCAGGAAACCATCGTCGAGACGCATGCTGATGTTGCCCGCCGTCGCGTGCGCGTAGCCGCGGTCGAACAGGCTCTTGCCGATACGGCAAATCTCCCCGCGGGCCTGCGATTCGTTCATTGCAGCATCGTAAAGGCTTTGCCGAAGAAGTCGTCGGCACCGAAGTTGCCGGACTTCAGTGCGATATGCACGGCCCGGCCCGCGCCGTCGCGGCCCCAGCACCAAGGCACACCCGGCGCTATCTGCGGGCCGATCTGCAGCTGGTCGATCGCAAGCGCTTGCACGCAGGCGCCCGAAGTCTCCCCGCCGGCCACCACCAGTTGCCGCACGCCCAGCTCGACCAGGCCCCGCGCGATCGCGGCAATGGCCTGCTCGACCAGCGCGCCCGCCTGCTGCGCGCCAAGCCGGCCCTGCACCGCCTTGACGGCTTCGGCTTGCGCCGTCGAGTAGACCAGCACGGGCCCTTGAGGCAGCAGCGGCGCCGCCCAGGCCAGGGCCTGGGCGACCAGGTCTTCGCCTGCGGCAATACGCAGTGGATCGAGGGCGAATGCCGGGCGGCCGCTGTCCATGAAGGCCTGCACCTGCCGGTTGGTGGCCGCTGAGCAACTGCCGGACACGACCGCCTGGGCGCCGCCAGCGGCCGGCAGCGCAGCCGAGGCAGCCGAAGCCTGGATCCCGAAATTGGATGGCAGGCCGATCGCGACGCCCGAACCCGCCGTGACGAGCGGCATGCCCTTGAGTACAGGGCCCAGTCGCAGCAAGTCGTCATTGCCCAGCGCATCGACGATGGCGATGGCGACACCTTCGGCGCGCAGTTGCGCAATTTTCGCCCGCACCGCCGTTTCGCCGGCAGCGACTGCCTGGTAGTCGATCAGCCCCACCTTGCGCCGGCATTGGGCCTGCAGAACGCGGATGAGGTTGGAATCGGTCATCGGCGTGAGCGGATGATGGCGCATGCCCGAGTCGCTGAGCAGCACGTCGCCGACGAAAAGGTGGCCCTTGAAAACGGTGCGCTGGTTGTCCGGAAAGGCGGGCGTCGCGATGGTGAAGTCGGTATCCAGCGCGTCCATCAGCGCCTCGGTCACCGGCCCGATATTGCCCTGCGCCGTACTGTCGAAGGTGGAGCAGTACTTGAAGTAGATCTGGCGCGCACCTTGCGCCTGCAGCCAGCGCAGCGCGGCGAGCGATTGAGTCACGGCATCGTCAGGCGTGGCAGTGCGCGACTTGAGTGCGACCACCACCGCATCGGCGCAGGCATCGAGCGGCCGCGAGGGCACGCCGATGGCCTGCACGACGCGCATGCCGCCGCGCACCAGGTTGTTGGCCAGGTCGGTCGCGCCGGTGAAGTCGTCGGCGATGCAACCAAGAAGTATTTGTGCCCCCACGCTCAGCGCACCGGCAGCTTCACCGCGTCGGGGTTCTCGCGGATGTATTCGCGCACCACCGAGACGAAGTCCGCGTCCGCCTCCAGGCCCAGCGCCCGTGCCCGCGCAAACTCCACGTTGCCGGGCCAGGTCCGGACGAGGCGCTGGATGGCCGGGTCCGGCGCCCAATCCAGCAGGTCCGTGGCAGCCTTGCCGGCCACCTGCTCGAGCGCTTTGGCCATCGCGCCCACGCTGGTGCGCAGGGACGGAAGATTGACGGCGGTGAGCGGGCCCCATTGCGCGTCGGACGCCTGCGCGGCCCGGATGATGCCTTCGATCGTGCGGGCCGGAGAAGCCAGTGCCACCGGCGTTTCGGGCGGCACCGGGCAGGCGGCCTTCTGGCCGGCCAGCGGCTCGCGGATCATTCCGGACAGGAAGCTGGACGCCGCGCCGTTGGGCTTGCCCGGACGCACGCTCACCGTCATCAGGCGCACGCTGCGCCCGCGGATGAAGCCCTTGCGCGCATAGTCGGCCACCAGTTGCTCGCCGATGAATTTCTGGATGCCGTAGCTGCTTTGCGGCGTCGGCAGCGTGAAGTCCTCGATCAGGTCGGGCAGCGGCTGGCCGGGCAGGTTGCCGAAGACGGCCAGCGAACTCGCGAATACGAATGTGGGCTGGCTGCCCATGGCGCGGCAGGCGTCGAGCAAGCCGCGCGTGGCGTCCAGGTTGCTGTGCATGCCGAGGTCGAAGTCGGCCTCGCATTCGCCGCTGACTGCGGCGGCCAGGTGGAACACCACGTCGGTGCCGGCGCCCGGAATGGCGCCGCTGCGAACCTGTTCATTGAGATCGCCGCCCGCGAAACGCACGCGCGGATCGGCGGCGAGATCGGGCGGTGGCGGCGCGCGATCGGCGAGGGTGACCGTCTGCTATGGTTCGGGCGGGTGCGCCGGCCAGGGCCAACTTCCCTTGTGCCAGCAAGGCGCGGGCGAGGCGGGCGCCGACAAAGCCGCAGCCGCCGGTGATGAGAATGTTCATGGTTGCTATCCTTCGATTGGGCCTGCCGGCTTGGACGGCGGCAGTTCGATGCCCGGGAAAATCTTGATCACGGCGCTGTCGTCTTCCTTGGCGAAGCCCGCGCTGGATGCCTGCATGAACATCTGGTGCGCCGTGGAGGAAAGCGGCAGCGGAAACTTGCTGGCGCGCGCCAGGTCGAGCACCAGGCCCAGATCCTTGACGAAGATGTCGACGGCCGACAGCGGCGTGTAGTCGCCGGCCAGCACATGCGCCATGCGGTTCTCGAACATCCAGCTGTTGCCCGCGCTGTGGGTGATGACTTCATACAGCGCCGCCGGGTCCACGCCCTCGCGCAGGCCCAGCGCCATCGCCTCGGCCGCGGCCGCGATGTGCACGCCGGCCAACAGCTGGTTGATCACCTTGACTTTGCTGCCGGCGCCGGCTTGCTCGCCGAGGCGATAGACCTTGGCGGCCATGGACTCCAGGACATCGCCGCATTTTTCGTAGGCCTCGGGCCGGCCCGAGGTCATCATGGTGATCTGGCCCGCGGCCGCCTTGGCCGCGCCACCGGAGATCGGCGCGTCGAGGTAGAGGATGCCGAGCTGCGCCAACCGCGACTCGAGCGCAGCCGACCAGGCCGGATCGACCGTCGAACACATCACGAAGACGCTGCCCGGCTTCATCGCCTCGGCGCAACCGCCGTCGCCGAACAGCACGCTCTCGGTCTGCGCGGCGTTGATCACCACGCTGACGATGACGTCGCAATGCTGCGCCAGCTCGGCCGGCGAGCCGCAGGCGATGCCGCCCTCGGCTGCGAAGGAGTCGGCCACGCCGGGCCGGGCATCCACCGCGTGGACCTGCAAGCCGGCACGGCGCAGCGACCGCGCCATGCCGCCGCCCATCGCGCCCAGTCCGATGACGCCGACCTTCTGTTCCATGCCTGTGCTCGACTTGCAAATTGATATTGTTATCATACAACTTCAGCCGAGCGGCGGACGATTCGCCACGCGGTGTGGCTCCGCTAGCGCCGCGCCACCAACGGAACCGCCAGGCGCGCCCCTTCCTGGCGCCAGAACGCCGGGTCCGCGCTTTCGATCCGGCGGATGGCGTTGTTCATGTGCCGCGAGGCCGCCGCGCGGGCCTTCGCCACGTCGCCGGCTTCGATCGCCACCACCACCGCCGCATGTTCGTCGCGCACCTGTGCGGCGAAATCCGCGCGGCGGGCTTCGTTGGCCCGGGTCACGCCGATGGCGCCGCGCATGAATTGCGACAGGTAGTCCAGCGTCCCGATGAGGAAGGGGTTGTGGGCGGAAGCGGCGATGGCCTGGTGGAACTTGAGGTCTTCCTCCACGCCATCCCCGCCGCCCTTCACGGCGCGATCCAGGGCCTGCACCGCCTGCTTCAGCCGCTTCACGTCCTGCGCGGTGCGGCGCTGGGCGGCCAGGCCGGCGGCTTCGGCCTCGAGTGCGCGACGCACCTCGGCCATCTGGATCACCGCCTCGCGCGATTCGCCGTGGCGCGAGTCGAAATTCAAGGGAGCGTAGGGCGGGCTGGCGCACACGAACACTCCGCTGCCCTGGCGCGAATCGACCAGCCCCAGGGACTTCAGGCGCGACACCGCTTCCCGCACCACCGTGCGGCTGACCGCGAACTGTTCCACCAGCCGCGATTCGGGCGGCAGCTTCTCACCCGCGGCCAGCCGGCCGGCGGCGATTTGCGCGGCCAGCTGCTGGGCGACCTGATCCGACAGTCGCGCGCCGCTGGTGACCGGGGTGAATTGGCTTGTCATACAAAAAACGAAAGTGGTATGACAAGGATACGCCAAGGCAGCTCTAGGCCCAGCCCGCAAGCCGCAGCGCGAGGCCGGCCAGCGCGCAGCCCGCGATCACGGGGATCACGCCCAGCTTGTAGCGCAGCAGGGCGACGGCAGCAGCAGCGGCCAGGGCCAGCGCGACCCAGTCGATGCGCCCGTCGGCGCGCTGGGCGATGTGCACCAGAAAAAACAGCCCCAGGCTGGCGATCACGCCGACCACGGCGGCAGTGATCGCCGTGAGCGGCGCGGTGAACTTCAGGTTGCCGTGGGTCGACTCCACCAGCGGGCCGCCCGCCAGGATGAACAGGAACGACGGCAGGAAGGTGAACCAGGTGACCACGACCGCGGCCAGCGCCGCGCCGGCGAAGAGCATGTCGGGACCCAGCACCTGCCGGGTCCAGCCGCCGACGAAGCCGACGAAGGCCACCACCATGATCAACGGGCCGGGCGTGGTCTCGCCCAGCGCCAGGCCGTCGATCATCTGCGGCCCCGTGAGCCAGTGAAACTGCTCCACGGCCCCCTGGTACACATAGGGCAGCACGGCGTAGGCGCCGCCGAAGGTCAGCAGCGCCGCCTTGGTGAAGAACCAGCCCATCTGGGTCAGCGCGCCGTCCCATCCCTGCGCCGCCATCAGCATGGCCATCGGCAGCAGCCACAGCAAGGCCCCCACGAGCACGACCTTGGCCAGACGCGACTTCCTGAAGAGCGCGTGGGCGGGCGTGGCCGTGGCGTCGTCGATGAGGTAGCCGGCGCTGTCCTGCGCCGCGTCATCGACCTGGGCCGCCGCATGGCCGCCGCCCGCGGCGAATTGCGCGGGCAGGTACTTGCCGCCCAAGGCACCCGCGACGGCCGCCGCAAGCACCACCCATGGGAAAGGTATCTTCAGCACCGCGATGGCGACGAAGCTCAGCACCGAGATCGCCCACAGCAGCGGCACCTTGCGCGGGCTCTTGAGCGTGCGCCCGCCGATGCGCCACACCGCCTGCAGGACGATGGCGGCGACGGCGGGCTTGATGCCGTAGAAGATCCCGGCCACCCAGCTCACCTCGCCGAAGGCCACGTAGACCCAGCTCAGCGCGATGAGGATGAACAGCGAGGGCAGCACGAACAGCGCACCCGCCACGATGCCGCCCCAGGTGCGGTGCATCAGCCAGCCGATGTAGGTGGCCAGCTGCTGCGCCTCGGGGCCGGGCAAGAGCATGCAGTAGTTGAGCGCATGCAGGAAGCGCCGCTCCGAGATCCAGCGCTTCTGCTCCACCAGTTCGCGGTGCATGATCGCGATCTGCCCGGCCGGCCCGCCGAAGCTGATGAAGCCGAGCTTGAGCCAGAACTTCAGGGCTTCGCCAAAGCTCACCGCCCTCATTGCGCTGCCGCCGGCGACGCAGGCGCGCGCCAGCTGTGCGTTTCCCCTGGCGCTGCGGCACCACTCGTACAGGGCGTCGTACACCGGCATTGCCGCGGCCAGCATGGCCTGGTCGTCGGCGGCATGCAGCCGCGACAGGCCCAGCGACACCGCCAGCAGCCCCGCCGCCTGGGGTGCCAGCGAGAGCCGGTCGGTGTCGGCGCCGCGCACGATGGTCGCCAGGATGTCCAGGGCCGGCTGTTGCAGCTCGAACGCGCGCAGCAGGGTATCGAAGCTGCACCGCTCCCCTTCGTGGGAAATCGGCGCGCCGGGGATGTCGTAGGGGACCGCCTTCAACCGGGCCGCTTGCGCAAATACCTCTTCGGTCGGCACATAGAAGAACTGCGCTGTGGGATCGATGAAGCGGCGAACGAGCCAGGGGCAGGCGACGCGGTCGATCTTGGGCCGCTCGCGCGTGATCCAGCGCGACGGCTGCTCGCCGGTCACGCCCAGGTCCGGCCGCTTGCGGATGGTGGGGATGCCGTGTTCGATCAGGCCCTCGATGCCGCCTTGCAGGTAGCGGGCGTTCCAGCCCGCCGCGCGCAACTGGGCCGCGGCCTGCTCGCCGACCTCGAGCCCATGCACGCAATAGACGACGACCTGCGCCGGGCCGTTGGCGGCGGCGAAGCCCGCGACCTGCTCGGGCGCACAACGCCGCGCGCCGGGCAGCAGGCGTTGACTCTCGCGAAAGCGCTCTTCGCGCCGCACGTCGAGCACGAGGGGCGCGTCGGCGCTGCCGAGCAGGGCCGAAAACTGTTCAGGGGATATGGAATGCGATGCGGTGTCCACGGAAAAACTCCAACGGTGAAGTTGCCAGCGCTTGGACGGGACACCGTCTATCTGTGAAGACCCGGGAGGCTGTATTCCCGATGCGTGAATATTAGCGCAACTTGGTACCTGCGCAATCAAGGCCTATATTGCTATATTGAATACTCGTTGAATACTCGTCTCTACATTGCCAGCCAACACAGGAGTGATCATGTCTCTACGCATCAATGATGTTGCACCGGACTTCACCGCCGAGACCACGCAGGGCACCATCAATTTCCACGAATGGATAGGCGACAGCTGGGCCATCCTGTTTTCCCATCCCAAGGACTTCACCCCGGTGTGCACCACCGAGCTGGGCTACATGGCCAAGATCGAACCTGAATTCGCCAAGCGCAATACCAAGCTCATCGGCCTGAGCGTGGACCCGGTCGACAGTCACAACACCTGGGCGAAGGACATCGAGGAGACCCAGGGCTCATCTGCCCAAGTATCCAATGATCGGCGACCCGTACCTGAAAGTCTCCAAGCTGTACAACATGCTGCCGGCCGAGGAGCCGGGCAGTTCGCGAAGGCCGCACACCCGTCCAGAACCAGACCGTTCGCTCGGTTTTCGTCATCGGGCCGGACAAGAAGATCAAGCTGATGCTGACCTACCCCATGACCACCGGGCGCAACTTCGACGAGATCCTGCGGGTGCTCGATTCGATGCAGCTCACCCTGAAGCACCGGGTCGCAACCCCGGTCAACTGGAAGCAGGGCGAAGACGTGATCATTGCCGGCTCGGTGTCCGACGACGAGGCCAAGAAGCTGTACCCGCAGGGCTGGAAGGCGCCGAAACCCTATCTGCGTATCGTCCCGCAGCCGGACCGCTGACGCGTGGCCTGTTCGGTTTGGGGAACTCGAGCGAAACGCGATCTGATCCAAATCTTGCCGACATCCCGCCGGCGACAGGAGGTGAACCATGCAGCAACCCAAACATTGGCAGGACTTGGTCAACGCAGTCCTCGGCCTCTGGGTGATCATCTCGCCTTGGGTCCTGGGCTTTGACGGTTCGTCCATGGCCATGTCGAACGCGGTGATCGTAGGCGTCTTGCTGGTCGCCACGGCCCTGGGGGCGGCTTTCGTGCCGCGGGCGTGGGAAGAATGGACCGAAGCGGGCATCGGGCTCTGGCTCGTCGTATCGCCATGGATCCTGGGCTTCAGCGGTAATCGCAACGCCATGCTCAGCACGGCGATTGCCGGCGTGATCGTGCTGGCGCTGGCGCTGTGGACGCTGTTCACCGACAAGGACTACAGCGCCGGGTTCGCGCGAGCCGATGGCGCACTGAAGTCGGCGGGTCAGCCCCGTTCGAACTTGAAGACTGCCGTGCCGGCGCGGGCATTCGGCAGGAAGCGCACTTCGCGCCCTTCCTGCAGGCCGAAGGCTGTCGAGCATGGCGCAGGCGGTTCTTGCGTCGCCAGCACCTCGAAGTCCTTGAAGGTGCCGACGCGGATGTTGGGCGTGTCGTACCACTGGTAGGGCAGGCGCTTGGTCACCGGCATGCGGCCGCGCGCGATGGAGAGCCGGTTGGGCCAGTGCGCGAAATTCGGGAACGCGACGATGCCGATGCGGCCCACGCGCGCCGTTTCCACGCAGCATGGTCTCGGCGTTGCGCAGGTGCTGCAGCGTGTCGATCTGCAGCACGACGTCGAAGGAGGCGTCGTCGAACATCGACAGCCCCTCGTCGAGGTTGAGCTGGATCACGTTGACGCCGCGCTTGACGCAGGCCAGCACGTTGTCGTCGGCGATCTCGATGCCGTAGCCGCTGCAGCCGCGCTCGCGCTGCAGCAAGTCCAGCATCGCGCCGTCGCCGCAGCCCAGGTCGAGCACGCGCGAGCCCGGCGGCACCAGCTGGGCGATCGGATTGCATGGTGTGCGCGATCGCTCATGCTCATGCGGCCCCGCGCTTGCGGCCGTCCGTTGCGCGATGCGCTCGAAGTAGGAGCGCACCACGCCCATGTAGCGCGCATCCTCCAGCAGGAAGGCGTCGTGGCCGTGCGGCGCGTCGATCTCGGCGTAGCTGACGTTGCGGCGGTTGTCCAGCAGGGCCTTGACGATCTCGCGGCTGCGCGCGGGCGCGAAGCGCCAGTCGGTGGTGAAGCTCACCAGCAGGAATTTGGCCGTGGCCCGTGCCAGCGCGCGCGCGCAGGTTGCCGTTGTGCGCGCGCGCCGGGATCGAAGTAGTCGAGCGCGCGCGTGATCAGCAGGTAGGTGTTGGCGTCGAAGTACTCGCTGAACTTGTCGCCCTGGTAGCGCAGGTAGCTCTCGATCTGGAACTCGACGTCCTGCGTCGAATAGAGGTAGTCCTGCACGCTGCGCTTGCGCGCTCGACCGGCATCTCGCGCAGCTGCGCGGCCGAACTTCTCGTTCATCACGTCGTCGCTCAGGTACGTGATGTGGCCGATCATGCGGGCGATGCGCAGGCCGCGCTTGGGTATCACGCCATGCTCGTAGAAATGGCCGCCGTGGAAATCGGGGTCGGTGACGATGGCGCGGCGCGCGACCTCGTTGAAGGCGATGTTCTCGGCGGTGAGGTTGGGCGCGCTGGCCACCACCACGGCGTGGCGCACGCGCTCGGGGTACTGCAGCGTCCACGACAGCGCCTGCATGCCGCCGAGGCTGCCGCCCATCACGGCCGCCAGCGTCTGGATGCCCAGCGCCGTCGAGCAGGCGCGCCTGGGCATCGACCCAGTCCTCCACCGTGACCACCGGGAAATCGGCGCCGTAGACCTTGCCCGTGTCCGGGTTGACGTGCATCGGGCCCGGTCGAGCCGAAGCACGAGCCCAGGTTGTTGACGCCGATGACGAAGAAGCGGTCGGTGTCCACCGGCTTGCCGGGGCCGATCATGGTGTCCCACCAGCCTTCGGACTTGTCCTGGCCTGCGTAGACGCCCGCCACGTGGTGCGAGGCATTCAGCGCGTGGCAGACCAGCACCGCGTTGCTCTTGTCGGCATTGAGCGTGCCGTAGGTTTCGTAGGCCAGCGAGTAGCCGCGGATCGACGCGCCGCTTTGCAGGGCAAGCGGCTCGCTGAACTCCATCGACTGCGGAGACGGCAACAAGCGTCATGAAAACAAAAAACCCGGCGTCGCTAAAAAGGCGAGGCCGGGTCGGGCATCCGTCTTTAGCTGAATTTATTGAGCGCCCGCAAGCTGGAGCAAATCGGCGCTGTGGGCGCAGTATATCAAGCCCCAGCCGGCCAGCGCCGCGACGCCCAGGACCAGCGAAGATCGCGGCCGAGACGCGGTGCACCAGGCGCGATCGGCAAGCGCCGCATGATGCGCTCGCCGAACCAGACCACCGGCGCATTGGCCAGCATCATGCCCAGCGTGGTGCCGGCCACCACCGCCAGCACAGGCGCTTGTATTGCGCGCGCCAGCATCACGGTGGCGACCTGGGTCTTGTCGCCCATCTCGGCCAGGAAGAAGGCGATCACGCGTGGTGCCGAACACGCCCAGGCGCGGCGCCTTGCGGCGCCTCGTCGTCGTCGAGCTTGTCGGGGATCAGCATCCACGACGGCCATCGCGATGAAGGAGCCGCCCAGCACCCAGCGCAGCACCTGCGGGCCCGAGCACTGTGGTGACCCAGGCCCCAGCCGCGCCCGCCAGCGCGTGGTTGGCCAGGGTGGCGACGAGGATGCCCAGCACGATCGGCCAGGGCTTGCGAAAGCGCGCGGCCAGCACGCAGCGAGAGCAGTTGGGTCTTGTCGCCCATTTCGGCGAGGGCGACGATGCCGGTGGAGACGAGGAAAGCTTCCATGAAAGGACGTCCAGGCCGGAACGAGCACACATTGACCGCACAGCATCCCCGGCCAAAAACGGAGGCTGCGCAGTCAAAGGTCTCGCCAAATCCGGAAACCGCCTGCGCCATGGATGCGAATCCAAGTCTGTTGACGCAGGCCCCTCTCGAAGCTGAAGGGAGGCTACTCCCCAATGACAGCCGCGATTGTACCGGAGCATGTGGGATGATTTCCTCTTACAGATTTTCACCATGACCCTTGAAAGTCAATTGGCCGAACACCAGGGCTACCTGCTGCGCTTTGCCCGGCTGCAGCTGCGCAACGACGCCTGGGCGGAGGACGCGGTGTCCGAGACCATGCTGGCCGCGCTGTCCAAGCCCCAGTCGTTCGGCAACCGCAGCCAGCTCAAGACCTGGCTGGTGGGCATCCTCAAGCACAAGGTGATCGATATCCTGCGCCAGCGGCAGCGAGAAGTGAGCCTGGCGCAAGACGAAGGTGACGGCAGCGAGGAGTTGGAGGCCCTGATGTTCCGGGCCGACGGCCATTTCGCCAACCGGCCGGCCGACTGGGGCAACCCCGAGCAGGAACTCGATTCGCGCCAGTTTTTCGCCGTGCTCGAGGCCTGCGCCGAGAAACTGCCCGCCGCCATGGGCCGGGTTTTCCTGATGCGCGAATGGCTGGAGCTTTCCAGCGAAGAGATTTGTAAGGAACTCAAGCTCACGCCGACCAACCTCTACGTCCAGCTGCACCGGGCGCGGTTGCGGCTGCGCGAATGCCTGGAACTCAACTGGTTTGGAAACCGTAGCGCCTCATGATCCTGCGCCGAACCTGCAAAGAGGTCGCCGCCCTGCTGGTGGCGCGGGAAGACCGCGTCCTGCCACTGGTGGAACGGGTGGCCTTGCGCCTGCATCTGGCGGCCTGCAAGGCCTGCCCGGTCTTCGAGCGCCAGCTTCTGACCATGCGCAATGCACTGCACAGCTGGCGGAACTATATTGACGAAAAATAGCCCTGGGATGAAAAACCAGCACGATCGGTCAAGTTAGCCCATAATACGAGGGTGCCCGCGCGAGCGTGGCACATTGGTTTGCGGTGAATGGTCGGTTTCGCGTGGTTTGTAGCTTGCGTTTTTCGGACTCCATCGCTTAGTAGCGTTTATTTCTCGAGGAGTCCTTTTAATGGGCAACAAACTTTACGTGGGCAACCTGCCCTATTCGTACCGCGACAGTGACATGGAGCAGGCGTTCAGCCAGTACGGCACCGTCTCCAGCGCCAAGGTCATGATGGAGCGCGACACCGGCCGCTCCAAGGGTTTCGGCTTTGTCGAAATGAGCAACGAGGCGGAAGCCAAGGCTGCCATTGAAGGCATGAACGGCCAGCAAATCGGCGGCCGTGGCCTCGTGGTCAACGAAGCTCGTCCGATGGAATCGCGTCCCCCCCGTAGCGGCGGCTTCGGCGGCGGTGGTGGCGGCGGCTACGGTGGTGGTGGCGGCGGCGGTGGCTACGGCGGCGGCGGCGGCGGTGGTCGTCGTGACGGCGGTGGCGGCGGCCGCGGCGGTTACTAAGACCTCCTGCTGAGTACAAGAAAAGGGCCTAAGGGCCCTTTTTTCATGCCTGCGCGCTTTAGGGTTTTTGCGGTGCGCGGCGGCTGTGCCGGCCCCCCACGCGCCGCCCAATATCTGTTCATAATGGAAAAGCGTGAGTATGCGTGTCACGCAAGGTATGCGGTGAACAGGTCACTTTTCGCGTCGCTCAGGTTCAGTTGAATGCGTTTTCGGGACTCCATCGCTAGCAGTCACTCGTCTTTTTTAGGAGTCCCAATAGATGGGCAACAAACTTTACGTGGGTAACCTGCCTTACTCCGTGCGCGACAGCGATCTGGAACAGGCATTCGGGCAATTCGGCGCGGTGACCAGCGCCAAGGTCATGATGGAACGCGAGACCGGCCGCTCCAAGGGCTTCGGCTTTGTGGAGATGGGCAGCGACGCTGAGGCTCAAGCGGCCATCAACGGCATGAACGGCCAGCCGCTGGGCGGCCGCAGCGTGGTCGTCAACGAGGCACGTCCCATGGAATCGCGCCCGCCGCGCAGCTGGTGGCTATGGTGGGGGCGGTGGTTATGGCGGTGGCGGTGGTGGCGGCTATGGTGGCGGTGGCGGGGGAAGTGGCGGCGGCGGTGGCCGTCGTGAAGGCGGCGGCTATGGCGGCCGTGGCGGCGGCGGCGGGGGCGATGGCGGATTCCGCAGCCCCTACGGTTCCGGCCCGCGCGGCGGCGGTGGCGGTGGCGGTGGCAACCGCGGTGGCGGCTACTGACGCCTGATCCCCAAGCGTTGAATGCGAAAGCCCGCCGGCCGGCGGGCTTTTTTCATGGGCGGTCCAACCTCAGTGCGCCAATGCCTGCCCCAGGCTCCTGAGCATGGCGGCGCCATCGCCGGCCCAGGCGCTGCCGTGCATGCAGGCGAGCACCGAGGGCTCGAGGCGCGCCAGTTTATCGATCAGTGAGGGCGCCTCGCGCGTGTGCGAGAAGTAGTCCATCTCGCCGCGAAAAGCTTCGCTGGGGCCCAGGATGTCGCTGCTGACCAAGGGTTCTTCCCCCATGCCCGGCTGCGTGAACAGGTCGCCGCAAAACAGCGTCCCGGTGGTCCGGTCGAAGAAGTAGCCGCACTCCCAGCCGTGCGGCAAGTGCGGTGTCGACTGCCACACGAGTTTGTGCTTGCCCAGATCGAGCACCTCCCCGTCCTGCATGCCCACCGGCTCGACGTCGACCTGGTCACTGACCGACACCATGGCGGCCACATGGCTGCATACGGGCCGAGCCTGTGGCGCGCGTGCCAGGAAATCCGGCAGGCTGCCGCACTCGTCGGCCTCGAAGTGGGAGAACGCGATATACCGCAGTTGCGCCACGGGAAGGACTTTCTCGATCTGCTCGCTGACCAGGCCGAACAGTTTCTTCGGACCGGTATGGAAAAGCAGCGGCTTGTCGTCGACCACCAGGTACTGGTTGAAGGAGAAGCCGCCGGGAAAGATCTCGGGCGGCATGGCGACGCTGATGCGGTACGTGTCGGGAGCGATGCGGTTGATGGAGGCTTGAGGGGCGTTCATGGAATCACTTTCATGTTCGGACCCGCGGACGACGGTGTTGCGGGCAGCGGTCCGGCTACTGCCAGCAACAGTTGATGAAGGGAGCGGCGCACCTCGGCGCGGGGCAGCTGGTGCCCGCGCACGAGGCGGTGCCAGTGTTCGAAATGCAGCAGCGATTCCCACAGGGCGGCGCGGTCGGCTGCAACGTCGGTCAGGCCATGCTTGGCCAGGACCGCTGCGCACAGCCCGGTGAGTTGCTGCCGCCGCTGGGCGGCCAGCTCGGCCAGGAACTGGTTGCGCCCATGGTCGCGCCAGACGAGCCAAGGTTCGTAGTAGGCGTTGAGCTGGTCCATGGCGTCCACGAGTTGCAGCGCCGCCGACGCCAGATCCGGCGCGGCCAGGATGCTGTCCACGGGCAGGGCAGGTGCGGCCTGCCCCACATGAGCCGTGCAGGACTGGAACAGTGTGTCGAGCTGGGGAAAGTGCTTGTAGACCGTGGGCAGCGACACGCCGGCCGCCTGGGCGATATCGGCATAGGTGGTGCCAAGGCCGCCTTTTTGCGCATGCAACTGGGCGGCCGCCTCGACGATGCGCTGCTTGAGTTCGGTCTGCAGCTGCTGCCGCGTCTGGTTGTTGTAGGCCCGGGGTGCCATGTGCTTGTCTCGTTGAATTGATTTAATTTAATTTAACTTAAATCAATTTCAAGCGGACTTCACTTCAACCATGGCAACTTCTTATTGCTGGCTTTGCCGATGCTTGCGTGGCCGTCCGGCCAGCAGCTTGTCGTAGACCGGATTGGGCAGCAAACGCAGCAGCTTGGCCACCATGCCCATCTGCCATGGGATCACGCGATAGCTAGTGCCCGCTTCGATGGCGCGGAAAGCGTGCTCGGCGAAGTCCTGCGGCTGCATCAGGAAGGGCATGGCATAGCGGTTCTGCCGGGTCAGCGGCGTGTCGATGTAGCCGGGACAGATCGTCACCACCTTGACGCCGGAGCGCCGCAGTTCGCCGCGCAGGCTCTCGCAATAGCTGATCACCGCCGCCTTGCTGGCGCAATAGGCGCCATGGCCCGGCAGCCCGCGGATGCCGGCGACGCTGCCGATGCCCACCAGGGCGCCGCAGCCGCGGCTGACCATGGCCTCGACAAACGGATGGAAGGTGGCGGCCAGGCCCACGTTGTTGGTGGCGAAGGTGCGGGCGATCATGTCCAGGTCTTCGCGCACCGCCGTGTCCACGCCAACGCTGATGCCGGCGTTGGCGATCACCGCGTCGGGCACGCCCTGCCGCGCCAGGCAGGCCTGGCCGGCCGCCACGATGCTCTGCGTGTCAGCCACGTCGGCCGCGTAAACAGCGTAGCGGTCGCGGCCCAGCCCCTGCGCGCGAGCCCAGTTCTCGATCTCGCCGGTGCGGCGGGCGGCAAGCGCCAGCCGCCAGCCGGCCTGGTGATAGCGCCAGGCCAGCGCCTGGCCGATGCCGCTGGATGCGCCCGTGATGAAGACCAGCTTGTCGATGCTATCGCTCCTTGGCTTCGCGGTTGCTCGGCACCAGGCTGCCGCGGACCCGGCCGCGCAAATCCATCACCTGGTCCAGGTTGTCGAATTCCAGGCTGTCGGCGGTGAAGCGGTTGTCGCCGCGCGTCAGTTCCACCGGCTTGTGCGACTCCACGCGCTCGCGTGTCCAGGAAGGCATGCAGGAACTCGCCGCGAAATTCCAGGCGCGGCCGGGTCTGCCCGTCCTTGCCGGTGACGGCCTCGCGCGTCACGACGGCATCGCCGATCAGCTGCACTTCGGTGCCGTCGGCGTTGCTGATGGCCAGTCGGGCAGTGGCCACCGTCAGTTCGCCGCGCGCGTTGAAGGAGCGGATCCGGGGCTGGTCGATCTCCAGTCGTGTCGGTGTCCGGATAGTGGCGCGCCTCGGTGCCGAAGACCTCGCTCTTGAGGCGCCCCGGGGATCGAAGGTCTTGACCGAAAAGCGCCGCATGAGGTAGTCGGGCTCGTGCACTTGCCTCGCCCCGGGTTTCGGCCGTGCCCAGGCCCGGCGTGTTGCGCACCAGCCAGTAGGTGCCCAGGGCCATCAGGCCCATCAGGATGATCGGCAGGTAGACCGACACGCGTTCCCAGGCGCTGCGCAGCAGCCTCAAGCCATTGGGTCGCGGCAGCACAGCACTCAAGCGTAGGCGTCCAGCAGCCCGGCGTAGCGGCCGCTGGCCACCAGCAGCAGGTCGCAGAACTCGCGCGCCGCGCCATGGCCGCCGGCCGCGGACGTGACGTGGTGGGCGACAGCCTTCACCTCGGCGTGGGCATTGGCGGGCGCGCAGGCGAAGGCGCAGCGGCGCAGCACCGGCAGGTCGGGCCAGTCGTCGCCCATGGCCGCGGCCTGCGTCCAGTCCAGGCCGAGCTCCTTCAAGGTCTTCTCGGCGGCGGGCCGCTTGTCTTCGGTGCCGTAGTGCACATGCGCCAGGCCCAGCGCCTGCAGCCGCCCGCGCAGCGGCTTGGAATCGCGGCCGGTGATCACGGCGGGCGTGATGCCGGCCTTTTGCAGCAGCTTCAGGCCCAAGCCGTCCAGGATGTGGAAGCGCTTGAGCGTTTCGCCCTGGTCGGACATGTACAGCCCGCCGTCGGTCAGCACGCCATCCACGTCGAAGAAGGCGACGCGCACGCCCTGGGCCGCGAGCAGCAGCTCGGGCGGGAAATTCAGCGCAGGCTGCGACATGGTTCGCTGCAGGCGCCAGTTCAGATGACCTTTGCGCGCGCATCAAGTCGTTGCTGTTGACCGCGCCGCACAGCTTGCCGTCGGCGTCGACCACCAGCACGCTGGTGATCCGGTGCTGCTCCATCAGCTCGGCCGCTTCGACGGCCAGCGCATCCTGGCGGATGGTGCGGGGGCCGGGATGCATCACGTCGCGCGCCTTGAGGCCGCGCAAGTCCGCGCCGTTTTCGATCAGGCGGCGCAGGTCGCCGTCGGTGAAGATGCCGAGCACCCGGCCGTCGCCGTCGACCATCGCCGAGGCGCCCAGGCCCTTGGCGCTCATCTCGCGCATCAGCTCGCTGACGGAGGTGTCCGGCGCCGACGCGCGGCACGGCGCTCGCCCGAGCGCATCACGTCGACTCACGATGCGTCAGCAGCTTGCGGCCCAGCGCGCCGCCGGGATGCGAGCGGGCGAAGTCCTCGGGCTTGAAGCCGCGCGCATCGAGCAGGGCCACGGCCAGCGCGTCGCCCAGCGCGAGCTGGGCCGTGGTGCTGGCGGTGGGCGCGAGGTTGAGCGGGCAGGCTTCCTTCTCGACGCCGCTGTCCAGCACGATGTCGGCATGCCGCGCCAGCGTGGATTTCAGCGCGCCCGGTCATCGCGATCAGCGGCACGCCCAGGCGCTTGAGCACCGGCAGGATCGCGGTGATCTCTTCGCTTTCGCCGCCGTTGGAAATGGCGAGCACCAGGTCGACCGCCTTGATCATGCCCAGGTCGCCGTGGCTGGCCTCGGCCGGGATGCACGAACATCGCCGGCGTGCCGGTGGAGGCCAGCGTGGCGGCGATCTTGCGGCCGATGTGGCCGCTCTTGCCCATGCCCATGACCACCACGCGGCCGCGCACGCCCAGGATCTGCTCGCACCGCCCGGGCAAAGCCTTCGTTGGTGCGGGTCTTCAGGCCCAGCACCGCCGCTGCTTCGATGTCGAAGGTTTCCAGCGCCAGGCGCAGCGCCTGGGCTGCGTCATAAGGCTTGTCGTGAGCTTGCCGAGAGACCATGGGGGGATTCTATAGAGGCCTGCGCCGCGTTCCCTTGGTAGCATGCCGGTGATGACCTCGCTCGAACTCACGCTGCTGTACCTGCGTGGCCGCGGTGCTGGGCGTGGTGGTGTGCCGCTCGCTCAAGCTGCCGCCGATGCTGGGCTATCTGGTGGTGGGCGTGGCCATCGGCCCGAACGCCCTGGCGCTGGGCGACGACTCCGGAAGGGCTGCGCCACCTGGGCGAGTTCGGCGTGGTCTTCCTCATGTTCGTGATCGGGCTGGAATTCAACCTGCCCAAGCTGCGCGCCATGCGAACGCATGTGTTCGGGCTGGGGCTGTTCCAGGTGGTGCTCACCATCGTCGATCATCACCGCTGGGCTCGCTGCTACCTGCCGACGCTGGCGCCCGCCCTGTGGCGCATGGACTGGCAGCACCGCGCTGGCGCTGTCGGGCGCGGTGGCCATGAGCAGCACCGCCATCGTGGTCAAGCTGCTGTCCGAGCGGCTGGAGCTGGAGACCGAGCATGGCAAGCGGGTGATGGGCGTGCTGCTGTTCCAGGATTTGGCGGTGGTGCCGCTTGCTGGTGCTGATCCCGGCGCTGGGCAGCCCGCCCGAAGCGCTGCTGACGGCGCTGGGCGCTCGCCGCCCTCAAGGCCGCGGCTCTGATCGCGCTGCTGCTGGCGGGCGGCCAGCGCGTGATGCGCTGGTGGCTCACGCATCGTCGCGCGGCGCAAGAGCGAAGAGCTGTTCGTGCTGAACCTGCTGCTGGTCACGCTGGGGCTGGCCTGGCTCACCGAGCTGGCGGGCCTGTCGCTGGCGCTGGGCGCCTTCATCGCCGGCATGCTGATCTCGGAAACCGAATACAAGCACCAGGTGGAAACCGACATCCGGCCGTTCCACGACGTGCTGCTGGGGCTGTTCTTCATCACGCATCGGCATGCTGCTCGACTGGCGGCTGGTGGCCGAGCGCTGGGGCCTGGTGCTGGTGCTGACTGACGTTGCCGGTGCTGTTCAAGCTGGTGCTGGTGACGGTGCTGGCGCGCCTGCTCGGCGCATCCACGGGCGTGTCGCTGCGCACCGGGCTGTACCTGGCGCAGGCCGGCGAATTCGGCTTCGTGCTGCTGACGCTGGCCCAGCAGAACGACCTGGTGCCGCCGACGCTGCTCAACCCGATCCTGGCCAGCGATGGTGCTGTCGATGCTGGCCACGCCCTTCATCATCATGTACAGCAACCGCATCGTGATGAAGCTGGTGGCCAGCGAATGGCTGCAGCAGTCGCTGCAGATGACGACCATCGCGCGCAAGTCGATCAACGCCAACAAGCACGTGATCATCTGCGGCTACGGGCGCTGCGGCCAGAACCTGGCGCGCATGCTGGAGCGCGAAGGCATCCCCTACATGGCGCTCGACCTGGACCCGGACCGGGTGCGCCAGGCGGCGGCGGCCGGCGACTCGGTGGTGTTCGGCGACGCGGCGCGGCTGCAGGCGCTGGTGGCGGCCGGCCTGGCGCGCGCCAGCGCCGTGGTCGTGACCTACCTCGACGTGCCCGGCGCCGCTGAAGGTGCTGGCCAACGTCGCGCAGCCATGCGCCCCAGGTGCCGGTGATCGTGCGCACGCAGGACGACCGCGACCTGGAGAAGCTGCAGGCCGCCGGCGCCACCGAGGTGGTGCCCGAGGCGCTGGAAGGCTCGCTGATGCTGGCGAGCCACGCGCTGGCGCTGGTGGGCGTGCCGATGCGCCGGGTGATCCGCATCGTGCAGGACCAGCGCGACGCGCGCTACAGCCTGCTGCGCGGCTACTTCCACGGCGCCGACGACGACACCGTGGATGACCTGCGAAACGAGCGCCTGACCACGCGTCACGCTGCCGCTCGGCGCCGCGCTCGTTGGGCCGCGCGCTCAGCCAGCTGGCGCTGCACGCGACGGGCGTGCGCGTGGTGAGCCTGCGCCGCAGCGACGGCAAGGCCGATCGATCCGGAAGACGGATCCGCCGCTGGCGGACGGCGACACCCTGGTGCTGTCGGGCACGGCCGGAGCCGTTGGCGGTGGCCGAGGAGAAACTGCTGCGGGGCTGATCAGCGCGCAGCTGCGTCAGCCGTCAGTTCAGCTTGCCGTACTGCGTGCCACTGAGCTCGTGCGGATCCAGGGCATCCGGCAGTTCGGTGTCTTCGAAACCGGTCAGCAGCGTGTAGCTTTGCGGCCCATGCCGGCTCGAGCCGTCGAAGGCACGGGCGCTGGCGCCATGCGGCACGCCCACTGCGGCGGCCGCGGCCGCGGCCGGGTTGGCCACGCCGTCGGCCAGCGCTCGCTTGAACGCCGCCACCTCTTCGGCCTGGATGGGGTCGTAGCGGGAAGCCTTGGGCTGCCCGGGGGCGGCCTCCAGCGGTGCGGGGGCCGACTCCAGCGCGGCCGGCTGCGAATCGATTCCGGCGGGCTGCGAGTCCATCGGCACGGCTGGCGGGTTGCCCGGGCGCTGCTGGACCTGGGCTTTCGGCTCGCCGACGGCCACATGCTCGTTCATGCGCCAGTACACGGCGCTGACCAGGATGTCGTAACGCGCCTTGGCGCCCTGGGCGATGAGGGCTTCGATTTCGGCCAGGCGCGCGGTTTCGCCGCCGTGGTTGCGCGCAAGGTCGACCATCACCAGGAACTGGCGGCCGCGAGCGTCCAGCGACAGCACCTTGAACTTGTAGCCGGCCGACAGCACGCCGGCGCGAGTCATGGCGTCACGGACCACCGTATACAGCAGTTCGCGCCGGGCCATGCGTTCGCCCTTGCGGTTGGCCGGTTGGGCATTGTTCAGTGCGGCGTCCTTGTCGGCGGAGCGCTTGGCCGGCCGGGTGGGGTCCATGCGCGACAGGCCGGAACTCTCGGGCGGCGTGGCCGGTTTTCGACCCGTGAACATCCAGCTGAACAGTGACATGGCGGGCTTTCTTCGTATTGGGCGGGAAAAGTGGGAGCGTAGGACTTTCGTTCCCCCACCTCAACAGTGTAGTGCGGCCCGCAAGAACGCCACTACCGTCTCTCGGCAGAGCCCTACCGACGGGCGCCCGAGCCCGGCGTTCGTGAAATAGTTACGCCTCAGGTGACCGCAATTCGCTTGGGCTTGTTGACCAGGCGGCGCGCCACCAGGGAGCCCAGGGCCATGGCGATCTCGAGCGCCACAGCGGGGTTGCGGTTGCTGAGTTCGGTGAACCGGATGGGTGTCAGGCACCATATTTTGCTGGGCGAGGCCACCTGCACCGTGGCGTTGCGCGCAAGCCGCGTGAAAAAAGCGCCTTCGCCGACCACCGAACCGGCCTCGACCAGCGCCATGCGCACCCGGCCCTTGCCGTCCTCGTAATGAACGGTCAGCCCGCCCGACTCCACCAGGTAGAGCGTGCGGTCCAGCGCCTTGCGCTCTATCAGCACCTGGCCCTGCCGCATGGCGAAAGGCTGCATGTAGCTGCTCAGCACTTCCCATTGAAACGCCGTCAGGTTGAGCGAGAAAGCGTCGAGGGAATGGTTGCGGGCGATAGCCTGGACCAGGCCTTGAATATCGGACTTGATCAGACCGCGCTGCGGAGCATTCATGATGCTCGACAGTATCGTCCGGCAGAGCCAGGCACAAGATCGGCTAACGGGCTCTTACACCTGATACCGCTACTTGCCGATGCAGAAGCTCGAGAAGATCACCCCGAGCAGGTCGTCCGAAGTGAACTCGCCGGTGATCTCGCTGAGCGCGTTCTGGGCCAGCCGAAGCTCCTCGGCCAGCAGATCCAGCGACTGGGCCTGGGCCGCCAGATGCGCCGACGCTTCGCGCCAGGTGGGTCGTCCACGCGGCGCAGCGCCTGCACATGGCGTTCGCGCGCGATGTACACGCCTTCGGGCGCCGACTGCCAGCCCGCCACGTCCAGCAGCCTGCGGCGCAGCTCATCCAGGCCGGCGCCGGTCTTGGCGGACAGGCGCACGCCGGCATGGGCCGGCGGCCGGGCAGGGCGGTATCCGGCGCGGCGTCCAGCTTGTTCCACACGTCGATCACGGGCACGGCCTTGGGCAGCTTTTCCGCCAGGCCCTGGGCGATGGCGCCGTCGGATTGCGCGTAATCGGCGGTTTGCCAGCGCGTGAGGTCGTGCAGGAAGAGCACGGCGTCGGCGCCGTCGATCTGGCCCCAGGCGCGCTCGATGCCGATTTTCTCGACATGGTCCTGGCTGTCGCGCAGCCCCGCGGTGTCGATCACATGCAGCGGCACGCCCTCGATCTGGATGGTCTGGCTGACCACGTCGCGGGTGGTGCCGGGGATCGGCGTCACGATGGCCAGTTCGGCGCCCGCCAGCGCATTGAGCAGCGAGCTCTTGCCGGCGTTGGGCTGGCCGGCGATCACCACCTTGATGCCTTCGCGCAGCAACGCACCCTGGCGCGCGCGCTGCTTCACCGCGCGCCAGTGGTCTGCTGCAGCGCGCTCGAGCTGGCCCTGGGCGTCGGCTTTTTGCAGGAAGTCGATTTCCTCTTCCGGGAAATCCAGCGTGGCCTCGACCAGCATGCGCAGGTGGATCAGCGCATCGCGCAGCGCATGGATCTCGCGCGAGAACTCGCCCGACATGGAGCGGCTGGCGCTGCGCGCCGCGGCCTCGGTGCTGGCATCGATCAGGTCGGCGATGGCCTCGGCCTGGGCCAGGTCGATCTTGTCGTTGAGGAAGGCGCGCTGGGTGAATTCGCCGGGCTCGGCCACCCGCAGGCCGATCGCCGGCGCCGGCCTCCAGGCAGCGCGCCAGCAGCAGCTGCAGCACCACCGGCCCGCCATGGGCCTGCAGCTCCAGCACGTCCTCGCCGGTGATAGGAGTGCGGCGCCGGGAAATGGATCGCCAGGCCCTGGTCGATGGTGCCGCCATCGGCCGCCAGGAACGGCAGGTAGGTTGCTTCGCGCGGTTTCAGCGCCGCGGCCGCAGACGGCCTGCACGATGGCCGCGACCGAGCGCGCCGGACACCCGCACGATGCCGACGGCGCCGCGGCCCGGGGCGGTGGCGATGGCGGCGATCGGCTGGTCGTGACGCGGGAGCATGGTGTATTGATTCTCTCCAGCAAGACAAGGGCCGCTTATCGCGGCCCTCGGGCTCGCAACGAGCTGTCTTACCGGAACTTCGGCAGATTGAACTCCGGCGGCACGCCCATCCTCGTGTTGATGATCCACTGCTGGGCGATCGACAGCACGTTGTTGGTGATCCAGTACAGCACCAGGCCGGCCGGGAAGAAGAAGAACATCACGCTAGAACGCCAGCGGCATGAACCACATCAGCTTGGCCTGCATCGGGTCCGGCGGCGTCGGGTTCAGCGCGGTCTGCAACAGCGTGGTGAGCGTCATCACCACCGGCAGGATGAAGTAAGGGTCGGGCGCGGACAGGTCGCTGGATCCAGCCGATCCAGGGCGCGTTGCGCATCTCCACGCTGGACAGCAGCACCCAGTACAGCGCGATGAACACCGGGATCTGCACCATGATCGGCAGGCAGCCGCCCATCGGGTTGACCTTTTCCTCGCGGTAGATGCGCATCATCTCCTGCTGCATCTCCTGCGGCTTGTCCTTGAGCCGCTCGCGCATCGCCATGACCTTGGGGTTGATGGCCTTCATCTTGGCCATGCTCTCGTAGCCCTTGGCCTGCAGCCAGTAGAAGGCGATCTTGATCACCAGCACCAGCGCCATGATGGCCCAGCCCCAGTTGCCCAGCACGCCGTGGAGCTTGTCGAGCAGCCAGTACAGCGGCTTGGACAGGATGGTGAAGATGCCGTAGTCCTTGACCAGGTCCAGGCCGGGCGCGATCGCGTTCGAGCATCTTTTCGTCCTGCGGGCCGGCGAACAGCGTCGCATCGACGGCCTTGGCTGGCGCCGGGCGCGATGGGCTCGCAGCGGCGCGATCATGCCGACCGAGTACAGGTTGGTGTCGACCTTGCGCACGAAATTCTCGCGCTTGACGCCGTCCGGCAGGATCCAGGCGCTGGCGAAGTAGTGCTGCACCATGGCCACCCAGCCGTTGGTCGCCGTCCTGTCTGGATATCGACCTTGTTCTTGTCGATGTCCGCTGAACTCCACCTTCTGGTACTTCTTCGCGTCGGTGTAGACCGCCGGGCCGGTGAAAGTGTCGGTAGTAGAACGAACGACCCGCCCGGCAGCTTGTTGCCGTCGCGCACCAGCTGCAGGTAGAGCTGCGGCGACACCGGGGCGGTGCCGTGTTGACCACTTCGTGGCTTGACGGCCATTTCGTAGGCGCCGCGCTTGAGCGTGTAGGTCTTGACCAGCTTCACGCCGCCTTGCACCGGCGACTCAAACCGCAGGACCAGCTCGTTGGCTGCCGTCCTTCAGCGCGCGGTCGCCGCTGAACGTCATGGGCGTCTTGTGGTTCGGGAAGTCGCCGCCGATCAGGCCGCGTCTGCGCCACGTAGACGCGTGCTCGGGCGCTCTGGTCCAGCAGCACGAAGGTGGACGTGGACTTGTCGGTCGCGCTGTCGCCGGCGTGCTTGAGCAACTCGGTGCGCACCAGGGAGCCGCCTTCCGTGTCGAAGGTCAGGCGCAGCACGTCCGTGGTGACGGTGATCTTCTCGCTCGACGGCCGCGGGCGCGGCCGTGCCCGCCGGCGCGGCGCCGGGCACGGCGCTGGCGGACGGTGTGCCAGCCGCGGGCTGCGGGCGCAGGCACGGAGCTGGACGGAACACCGGACGCGCCGCCGGCCGGGGCCGTGGCGGTCGCCGTGGGCTGGGGCTGGCCGAAACGAAGGTCGGCTTGTTGCCGTTATAGATCTGCCACTGGTCCCACAGCATCACCATGGAGAAACCAAAGATCACCCACAGGATGGTGCGGCGAATGTCGTTCATGAAGTCTTCTTCTTGGAATGGGGAGAGAGCAGATGGGAGAACAGGCGCGGCTTTTCAACGCGCCGGAACGCGGGTCGTGCCCGCCCGCGCACCAGGGATGGCAGCGCGCGAGGCGCCGCAGCGTGAGGTAGCTGCCGCCGCCGCGCCGTGCGATTCGAGCGCCTGCAGCGAATAGGCGGAACAGGTGGGCGTGAAGCGGCAGCTCGAACCCAGCCAGGGGCTGAGCAACAGGCGATAGCCCTTCACCAGGGCAATCAGCACAGCGCGGATCATGGTGCGGCCCGGGCAGAACAACTCTTGCAGTTCGGCGCGCACGGCGCGCTTGAGCGCATCGGAGGTGGCGCTCTCGAACTGCTTGCGGTCGAAGCCGGCCCGCAGCCGCACCACATGGGCGGCGACTGGCAGCGGGGGTTCGACGGTTTGGCTCACGGTATAGATCTGGCGTTTGATGGCATTGCGGGTGACGGCGCGTTTGGCCCAGCGCTTGGGAATCAAGGCGCCGATCCACGGCTCGCGCACAGCAAACAGGGCCTTGGATCCTTCGGACCCAGGCCCTGTGGGCGTATCTGGAGCGCCCTGCGGTCGCGGACCTTCGGACCCAGGCCCTGGCGTGCGCGCCGAGGTGTCCAGTTCCATGCGATGCAACGCGAAGTGCGCGGTCTTGGAGACGATCGTGCGGCCCGCCATCACGGCCTGGAACTGCACCCGGGTCTTCAGCCGCTGCACTTGGCGTGCAGGCGGCTTAGACAGCCAGGCGCTTGCGGCCCTTGGCGCGGCGTGCGTTGATGACAGCGCGGCCGCCGCGGGTCTTCATGCGGACCAGAAAGCCGTGGGTGCGTGCGCGGCGCACTTTGGAGGGTTGGTAGGTGCGTTTCATGATTCGTTCTCAGGGAAACCCATGATTATCGTGGAAATTGCTAATGGCGGCAAGGACATAGCCCGAATACCTGTCAATGAGTGTCATGGGCAAGGCCCGCAATGACAGCGCCATCATGCCGAAAACGTCTTTGTGGATAAGGGTTTGATAATTTAGAATCGCGCCCTTCCCAGAATGAAAATATCCACAAGAGGCGACAGCCAAACAATGAGCGAGGGGCAACACAATAGCCTGGCGGCCAACGCCAACCTTGGCGCCGGCGACGGCCTGTGGCAGGCCTGCATCGACCAGCTGGCCCAGGAACTCCCCGAGCAGCAGTTCAACACCTGGATCAAGCCCCTGGTGGCCCAGGTCTCCGACGACTTCTCCAAGGTCACGATCTTCGTGGCCAACCGCTTCAAGCTCGACTGGGTGCGGGCCCAGTACTCCAGCCGCATTTCCAGCCTGCTGGAGAAGCTCTACGGCCAGCCCGTGCAACTTGAGTTAGCGCTTGCTCTCCGTGAACCTACGGCCAGGACTTACTCCACCCCCGCCGCGAGCGAGCTGGGCCCGGTGCCGGAGCCGGCCGACATCAGCGACGACGCGGCCAATATCGCCTTCAAGAACCGCCTGAACACGGCCCTGACTTTCGAAACCCTGGTCGAGGGCACGGCCAACCGCATGGCCCGCGCCGCCGCCATGCACGTCTCGGGCATGCCGGGCCAGCTTTACAACCCGCTTTTCATCTACGGCGGCGTCGGCCTGGGCAAGACCCACTTGATGCACGCGGTGGGCAACAAGCTCCTGGCCGACCGGCCTGGCAGCAAAGTTCTCTACATCCATGCCGAGCAGTTCGTCTCGGATGTGGTCAAGGCCTATCAGCGCAAGACTTTCGACGAATTCAAGGAGCGTTACCACTCGCTCGACCTTTTACTCATCGACGACGTGCAGTTCTTCGCCAACAAGGACCGCACGCAGGAAGAGTTCTTCAACGCCTTCGAGGCGCTGCTGGCCAAGAAGTCGCACATCGTGATGACGTCGGACACCTATCCCAAGGGCCTGGCGGACATCCACGAGCGCCTGGTTTCGCGCTTCGATTCCGGCCTGACGGTGGCCATCGAGCCGCCCGAGCTGGAAATGCGCGTGGCCATCCTGATCAACAAGGCGCGGGCCGAAAGCGCCGAAATGCCCGAGGAAGTGGCCTTCTTCGTCGCCAAGAACGTGCGCTCCAACGTGCGCGAGCTCGAAGGGGCGCTGCGCAAGATCCTGGCCTATTCGCGCTTCAACCAGAAGGAAATCTCGATCCAGCTGGCCCGCGAAGCCCTGCGCGACCTGCTGTCGATCCAGAACCGGCAGATCAGCGTGGAGAACATCCAGAAGACGGTGGCCGACTATTACAAGATCAAGGTCGCCGACATGTACAGCAAGAAGCGGCCGGCCTCGATCGCCCGCCCGCGCCAGATTGCCATGTACCTGGCCAAGGAACTGACCCAGAAGAGCCTGCCCGAGATCGGCGAGCTGTTTGGCGGCCGCGACCACACCACGGTGCTGCACGCGGTCCGCAAGATCGGCGGCGAGCGCCAGCAAATGACCGAACTCAATCAGCAGCTGCACGTGCTGGAACAGACGCTGAAGGGCTGATGGATGACAGCCGCCCATAACCCTGTGGAGCATTCCGGCACAACTCATCAGTTATCCACACCGAGAGGCCGAAACCGGAAGTTGTCCCTGCCGGACGTACACCACGGAAGCACACCTGGCCACAGTGTTTTTGATCGGGCAAGTGCTTGATAAAAAAGGGGAAAATAGCGGTTGTCCACAGAAGGGCCGCCCCCTTACTAGCTACTACTAATCTAAATTAAGAAATTAAAGAGAAGAGGAAGACATGATCGTCCTGAAGGCAACGCAAGACAAAGTGCTCGCTGTTCTGCAATCGGTTGCGGGCATCGTGGAGCGCAGGCACACGCTGCCGATCCTGGCCAACGTGCTGATTCGCAAGACCGGCAGCTCGGTGCAGTTGACCACCAGCGATCTTGAAATCCAGATCCGCACCACGGCGCAACTCGATGGCGACAGCGGCAACTTCACCACCACCGTGGGCGCCCGCAAGCTGATCGACATCCTGCGCACCATGCCCAACGACCAGACGGTGAGCCTGGAATCCAGCCAGAACAAGCTGATCCTGAAGGGCGGCAAGAGCAAGTTCACGCTGCAGACGCTGCCGGCCGAAGACTTTCCGCTGGTGCAGGAAGCCGCCAGCTTCGGCCCGGTGTTCAGCGTGCCGCAAAAGACCCTGAAGGACCTGCTGAACCAGGTTTCCTTCGCGATGGCGGTGCACGACATCCGCTACTACCTCAACGGCATCCTGTTCGTGGCCGAGGGCAAGCAATTGAGCCTGGTCGCCACCGACGGCCACCGCCTGGCTTTTGCCAATGCGACCCTGGATGTGGAAGTGCCCCGGCAGGAAGTGATCCTGCCGCGCAAGACCGTGCTGGAGATGCAGCGCCTGCTGTCCGATGCCGAAGGCGCGATCGAGATGCAGTTCGCGAGCAACCAGGCCAAGTTCAGCTTCGGCGGCATGGAATTCGTCACCAAGCTGGTCGAAGGCAAGTTCCCCGACTACAACCGCGTGATCCCCAAGAACCACAAGAACTCCGTGACCCTGGGCCGCGCGCCGCTCCTGGCCAGCCTGCAGCGCACCGCCATCCTGACCAGCGAGAAGTTCAAGGGCGTGCGCCTGAACATCGAGCCGGGCAGCCTGCGCGTGGCCTCCAACAATGCCGAGCAGGAAGAAGCGGTGGACGAGCTCGACATCGACTACGGCGGCGACGCCATCGAGATCGGCTTCAACGTCACCTACCTCATCGACGCGCTGGCCAACATGGACCAGGAAATGGTGAAGCTGGAACTGGCCGATTCCAACAGCTCGGCGCTGATCACGATTCCCGAGAATTCGACGTTCAAGTACGTCGTGATGCCCATGAGGATTTGAAGCTGCATGGCTGTCATTGCCGGGACTCGATCCGCGAATCCATGGTGGCGCGCCCAGTGGATGCCGGATCAAGTCCGGCATGACAAGACTGAACCAACCCGCCGTCACAGGCGGGTTTGGTACTTCAAGAGTTTGAGAAAAGTTTGTCCATGTCCGAAGAAAACAATGTGAACACCGGCCCCGCCGGTGAGGAAAGCTCCAATTTCCAGCCCTTGATCGACACCAACCAGGCAGGCGCCAGCGCTGCCTACGGCGAGTCGTCGATCCAGATCCTGGAAGGCCTGGAAGCGGTGCGCAAGCGCCCGGGCATGTACATCGGCGACACCTCGGACGGCACCGGCCTGCACCACCTGGTGTTCGAGGTGGTGGACAACTCCATCGACGAAGCGCTGGCCGGCCACTGCGACGACATCGTCGTCACCATCCACACCGACAACTCCATCAGCGTGGTGGACAACGGCCGCGGCATTCCCACCGGCATCAAGATGGACGACAAGCACGAGCCCAAACGCTCGGCCGCCGAAATCGCCCTGACCGAACTGCACGCCGGCGGCAAGTTCAACCAGAACAGCTACAAGGTCTCGGGCGGCCTGCACGGCGTGGGCGTGAGCTGCGTGAACGCGCTGTCCAAGATGCTGCGCCTGACGGTGCGGCGCGAAGGCAAGGTGCACGTGCTCGAGTTCAGCCGTGGCTTCGTGCAGAACCGGATCCTCGAGCAGATCGACGGCGTCGAAGTCTCGCCCATGCAGATCCTCGGCGAGACCGACAAGCGCGGCACCGAGGTGCACTTCCTGCCGGACACCGAGATCTTCAAGGAGAACGCCGATTTCCACTACGAGATCCTCTCCAAGCGCCTGCGCGAGCTGAGCTTCCTGAACAACGGCGTGCGCATCCGCCTGCTGGACGAGCGCAGCGGCAAGGAAGACGACTTCTCCGGCGCCGGCGGCGTGAAGGGCTTCGTGGCCTTCATCAACAAGGGCAAGACGGTTCTGCACCCCAACGTGTTCCACGCCATGGGCGACCGCCAGTCCGACCAGAACACCAACATCGGCGTCGAAGTCGCGATGCAGTGGAACAGCGGCTACAACGAGCAGGTGCTCTGCTTCACCAACAACATCCCGCAGCGTGACGGCGGCACCCACCTCACCGGCCTGCGCGCCGCGATGACACGCGTCATCAACAAGTACATCGAGGAATCCGAGCTGGCCAAGAAGGCCAAGGTGGAAGTGACCGGCGACGACATGCGCGAGGGCCTGACCTGCGTGCTGAGCGTGAAGGTGCCCGAGCCCAAGTTCTCCAGCCAGACCAAGGACAAGCTGGTCTCCAGCGAAGTGCGCGGCCCGGTCGAAGACGTGGTGGCCCGCACGCTGGGCGACTACCTGCAGGAGCGTCCCAACGACGCCAAGATCATCGTCGGCAAGATCATCGAGGCCGCGCGCGCCCGTGAAGCGGCCCGCAAGGCGCGCGAGATGACGCGGCGCAAGGGCGTGCTGGACGGCATGGGCCTGCCCGGCAAGCTGGCCGACTGCCAGGAGAAAGACCCGGCCGAGTGCGAGATCTACATCGTCGAGGGCGACTCCGCCGGCGGCAGCGCCAAGCAGGGCCGCGACCGGAAGTTCCAGGCCATCCTGCCGCTGCGCGGCAAGATCCTGAACGTGGAGAAGGCGCGCTACGAGAAGCTGCTCACCAGCAATGAAATATTGACGCTGATCACCGCGCTGGGCACCGGCATCGGCAAGGCCACCGGCGCGGGCGGCAACAACGGCGCCGACGACTTCAACGTGGCGAAGCTGCGCTACCACCGCATCATCATCATGACCGACGCCGACGTGGACGGCGCGCACATCCGCACGCTGCTGCTGACGTTCTTCTATCGCCAGATGCCCGAGCTGGTGGAGCGCGGCCACATCTACATCGCGCAGCCGCCGCTGTACAAGGTGAAGGCCGGCAAGGAAGAGCTGTACCTGCAAGGCCAGAGCGAGCTGGACAGCTTCCTGCTGCGCATCGCCATGAACGGCGCCGCGGTGCAGACCGGCGGCGAGGGAACTCCCGTGATCAGCGGCGACACGCTGACGGAACTGGCGCGCAAGCACCAGGTGGCCGAGGCCGTGATCAAGCGGCTCTCGAACTTCATGGACGCAGAGGCGCTGCGCGCGATTGCCGACGGCGTGCGCCTGAACCTGGACACGGTGCTCGACGCGGAAGCATCGGCAGTGGCGCTGCAGGAGAAGCTGCAGGAGCTGGACAAGGCCAGCAATGCCGCCCCGGCCGAAGTGGCCGGCGAGTTCGACGTGCGCACCGACAAGCCCATCCTGCGCATCAGCCGCCGCCATCACGGCAACATCAAGAGCAGCGTGATCACGCAGGACTTCGTGCACGGCGCCGACTACGCCGCCCTGGCCGAAGCCGCCAACACCTTCCGCGGCCTGCTGCACGAAGGCGCCAAGGTGACCCGCGGCGAAGGCGAGCGGCAGAAGGAAGAAAAGGTCAGCGACTTCCGCCAGGCCATGCGCTGGCTGATCGGCCAGGCCGAAGGCGCCACCGCCAGGCAGCGCTACAAGGGCCTGGGCGAGATGAACCCGCAGCAGCTGTGGGAAACGACGATGGACCCGCAGGTGCGCCGCCTGCTACGCGTGCAGATCGATGATGCGATCGAGGCCGATCGCGTGTTCACGATGCTGATGGGGGATGAGGTGGAGCCGCGCCGGGACTTTATTGAGACTAATGCGTTGAGGGCGGCGAATATTGACGTTTAGAGTTGTTGGGTGTGTAGGTGGGGGCATAACCTGAGAAATTGCGGGTCATAAGTTGAGAAACTATCACCCTATTGGTTACCCGGCGGTGCTCGAAGCGAGCCCTTCGGCCAAGGTCGCTCGCGGCCATTGGCGCTCGGGCGCTCAGCCTCACTACGGCATTGCAGTACGCGACTCTCTTAGCTGTTTCATTGCTGCCGCAAGAAGCCTATCGGCTTCTGCTTTCATCGCGGCGACCTCCTGCTTCTGTGCTTGATGTGAAAGTATGCCCATCCGCGAGTCGCGCATGGCCACGGCCAAGCGGCGGTTGGCCTCATCCACGCGTTGTAGCTCGGTCCAAGCCTCGAACGCTGCGGTATGAGGGTTTCTGGGTGTGTTGCTCATCTATCAAAAGTTAGGTTCTATACGCCCACCAGTCGACGTCCCACAGAGACTTTCTGAGCTGATCCGTACTTGCAGGCTGCGCTTCAAATAGTGGCGATGCGCAACAGGTTGGTCGTCCCCGGCTCGCCGAATGGCATGCCAGCGATCGCTACGATGGGCTCACCAACCTCGGCGAAACCTTCGCGCCGCGCCACCCGACAGGCGGTGGCCGTCATTTGGCTCACGTCGTCCACGTCCTCGATGTGCACGGAGTGCACGCCCCACGCCAGCGATAAGCGGCGTGCAACTTCGATGTGAGGCGTCAGACTGAGTATTGGCGCTTCGGGCCGTTCGCGCGCCGCACGAAGGCTGGTGTGGCCGGAACTGGTGTAGCAGACGATGGCCTTGGCGTGCATCAATGCGGCGACCCGGCGCATGGCGCAGCACACCGCCTCGGCCGTGTCCGCCTGACCGGCGATGGCCGGCGTGTGTGATGCATCGATCAACTGCCGGTACAAGGGGTCCGCTTCGACCTGGCCAATGATGCGGTTCATCATGTCGACCGCTTCCACTGGGTGCTTGCCCGAAGCCGATTCGGCCGACAGCATCACCGCGTCGGCGCCGTCGTAGATGGCGGTGGCCACGTCCGAGGCCTCGGCGCGCGTGGGAACGGGGCGATCGATCATCGATTCCAGCATCTGCGTGGCGACGATCACCGGCTTGCCCAGCGGCGGCACGTGTGCACGATGCGCTTCTGGATCGCCGGCACGTGCTCGGCCGGCATTTCCACGCCGAGGTCGCCTCGCGCCACCATCACCGCGTCGGACAGCGCGACCACTTCGTCCAGCCGCTCGATGGCCGAGGGCTTTTCCAGCTTCGACATGATCAGCGCGCGCCGCCGATGATCGCTCTGGCCTCGGCGACGTCTTCGGGGCGCTGAACGAAGACGAGCGCGATCCAGTCAGCCCCGAGCTCGAGCGCGAAGTCGAGGTCGCGCCGATCCTTGGGCGTGAGCGCCGAGATCGGCAGCACGACGCCTGGCACGTTGACGCCCTTGCGCTCCGACAGCTTGCCGCCGACGACCACCTCGCGTCTCGGCGAAGTCGGCGCCGCAGCTGTTCGACCTCGAGCCGCAACTTGCCGTCGTCGAGCAACAGTTCGGTGCCGGGCTCCAGCGCCGCGAAGATCTCGGGATGAGGCAGGCCGACGCGGGTCGCATCGCCCGGCGCCGGGTCCGAGATCGAGACGGAAGAGCTGCGCCCGCGCCCAGCATGATCGGCCCGTTCGCAAACGTGCCCACGCGCAGCTTTGGCCCCTGCAGATCGGCCAGCACGGCGATCGGGCGGCCAGTCTCGGTCTCCAGCTCGCGCAGGATGGCAAAGCGCGCCCGATGATCGTCCGCGCTGCCATGGCTGAAATTGAGCCGGAAGACATCGGCCCCGGCCATGAACAGCGGCGCACGACTTCCTTGGTGGAACTCGCGGGCCCGAGCGTTGCTACGATCTTGGCGTTTCGGATGCGACGCATGGTGATCGTCGATGTAGTGAAGGTGCGATCTTTCGGCCTCGATCAGGATGGCGCGACAGTCGAGGTGGCGGCACATGGCGGCACATGGCGGGATATGCACACGGCCGCTTCGCGCTCGGTGGCTGCGTCGAGCATGCGTGCGCAGCGCTGGCGCGTCATCGCGCGCTGCTCTGGTATGCATCAGCTGCTCTCGGTCAGCATGTGTGCTGACCTATCTCGAAGTTTGCGAGCTTCTCCAGCGCGCGCACCATCGCCGAATGGTCCCAGGCCTGCCGCCGTGGGCGGCGCAGGCGTTGAACAGCTCCTGCGCGGTGGCGGTGTTGGGCAGCGACACGCCGAGCGCGCGGGCGCTGGTGAGCGCCAGATTCAGGTCCTTCTGGTGCAGCTCGATGCGGAAGCCCGGGTCGAACGTGCGCTTGATCATGCGCTCGCCGTGCACCTCGAGGATCGCGCGAGGAGGCGAAGCCGCCCATCAGCGCCTGGCGCACCTTGCCGGGATCGGCGCCGGCCCGGGAGGCGAACAGCAGCGCCTCGGCCACCGCCTCGATGTTCAGGGCGACGATGATCTGGTTGGCGACCTTGGCGGTCTGGCCGTCGCCGTTGCCGCCCACGAGCGTGATGTTCTTGCCCATCAGCTCGAACAGCGGCTTGACGCGCGTCGAATGCCGCCTGGTGCCGCCGACCATGATGGTCAGCGCGCGCGTCCTTGGCGCCGACCTCGCCGCCGGACACCGGCGCATCGAGATATTCGCAGCCGAGCTGCGTTGATGCGTCGGGCGAAACTCTTGGTGGCGATCGGCGAGATCGAGCTCATGTCGATGACCATCTTGCCCTTGCGTCAGTCCCTCAGCGACGCCGTTCTCGCCGAACAACACCTCTCTCGACGTCCGGCGTGTCGGGCACCATGGTGATGATGATGTCGGCACTTCTCTGCGACACCTTGCGCGGTTGCATGCCACTGTGTCGCCGCTCTTGGCGTCGCCGCCGGGAACGCCCGCCGCGCGTGAAGACGAAGAGCTTGTGCCCGGCCTTGATCAGTGGCCGGCCATCGGCTCGCCCATGATGCCCAGGCCGATGAATCCGAGTTTCATGTGAGCTTGTCTTCTCCTTTGAGTCAGGTTGCTCAGCGCGCGAGTTGCTGACGCCAGCCGAGGCCAGCCTCGGTGGTCGTCGGCGCGGCCTGTATTCACAGCCGATCCAGCCCTCGTAGCCGATGCGGTCGAGGTCCCGAAGAGGAACGGGTAGTTGATCTCGCCGGTGCCGGGCTCGTTGCGGCCGGGGTTGTCGGCGAGCTGGATGTGGGCGATGCGCTTCTGGTGCTGCTGGATGGTGGCGACCAGTTCGCCTTCCATGCGCTGCTCGTGATAGATGTCGTATTGGACGTAAGCGTTGTCGCGCCGACTTCGTCGAGATGATCGCCGGCGCCTGCGCCGCGGTTGAGACAGAAGCCGGGAATGTCGAAGGTGTTGATGGGCTCGATGAGCAGCTTCAAGCCGGCCTGCTTCAACTCGGCGGCGGCGAAGCGCACATTGTCGACGAAGGTCTGCCCGCAACGCTTCGTCGGCCGGCACCCGGCGGCATTGCCGGCCAGGCAGTTGAGGTGCTGCAGCCGAGCGCCGCGGCGTATTCGATCGCCGCGCCACGCCGTCGCGGAACGCCGCCACGCGGTCCGGGAGGCAGCCGATGCCGCGCTCGCCGGCGTCCCAGTTGCCGGCCGGCAGGTTGTGCAGCACCTGCTTCAGGCCGTTGGCATCCAGGCGCTGCTTGATTTCGGCTGCTGGCCAGGCGTAGGGAAAGAGGAACTCGACGGCGGTGAAACCCGCCTTCGCGGCACGTTCGAAACGGTCGAGGAACCCACCTCGTTGAACAGCATGGTGAGGTTCGCGGCAAAGCGTGGCATGGTATTTCTTCCTTCCCGAATCGGGCGAGCTTCAGCTCTTTCAGAAAGTGTGCCGGATGCCCAGACTCATAAGGTTCTGGCCCAGCCCGGCGCCGCCCGCTCCATAGAACCGCTGTCTCGCAGTTCCCTCGTTGGACAGCGCGACCAGGTTGCCGAACAGGGAAGTGCGCTTCGAAATGTTGTAGTCGCCCTGGAGGCGCACGAAGTGCGAATCGTCGTTCGTGTCCCGCTGGTCACGGGCCACATAGTCGAGCGTCCAGACCCATGCGCTGACATTCCAAACGAGCCCGAGGTCATAGGCGCGTGCCTTCGGCAGGCCAAGCGCCTGGGGATCGCTGTCGGCCCAGCCCGCATGCAAGCGCACGCTGCCGAACGCGTAGCTCGCGCCGATTGCGCTCAGCTTGTCCTCCTTCCCGGCAAGGTTCTTGGCACTTCGATATGTCGCGCCCACCGACACAGGCCCGGCTTCGTAGTTGGCCCCGACCTCGACGGTGCGCCCGGTCTCGCCTTCGCCCACCCCGTACAGCGCACGCGCCTGCAGTCCCCCGAAGTTCGGCGAAACGTACTTGACTGAGTTGTTGACCAGGTCGCTGAGGAACCCAAACTCGCTAAAGCGAAACGCCGAGTAGCCGCCGAAGATGAAATAGCGGCCCATGATGTCATCGTTGATGTTCCAGTGCCGTCCTGCCGTCAGCGCGCCGAAGCCGGTGCGCAGCCCCACCCAGGAGCCGCGGTTCCAGAACGTGGTCGAGGCGTTGGCACCGCTATCCAGCGCTAAGCCGTGGGTCATGTCGAAGATGGCGCTCATGCCGCCGCCGAGGTCCTCGATGCCGCGAAAGCCCAGGCGCGATGAAGTGACCGGACTGTTGTCGAGCTTGGTCAGCGAGCCGGTGCCCGGGGCACCGGCAGTGACGACGTTGGTCACGTGGATCGCCTCGATCGCAGTGATGCCATAAATGGTGACCTGGGTCTGGGCCGAGGCAGCCGCGGCGGACAGGGCAAGGCAGGCGCCGACTACGGGCGCAAGGAGAGATTTTTTCATTTTGGTCAGGATCAGGGTGTGATGACGCCGTCAGGCCTTGATGGCTCGATGCAGTCGGGGGATGAACTTGATGATCAGGATCGCGGCGATGATCTCGACCGCGGCGATCACCAGCAATCCAGGCGAGAGCTGCCCCGTGGCTGTCTTCACCGCGCCGAGCATGAAGGGCGCGCCGAAGCCGGCCAGGTTGGCGATCGAGTTGATGACCGCCACACCGACCGCCGCCGCGGCGCCGGTCAGGATGCGGTTGGGCATCTGCCAGAACACCGGGAACGCGCTGCTCGTTCCGATCACCGCGACGGTGAGCGCCAGCAGGGCAAGCGTTGGGCTGACCTTGATCAGCAGTGCGGTCGCGAGCATGCCCGCTGCGCCGATCGCTACCGCGATCGCGCAATGCCAGCGCACCTCGTTGTACCGGTCGGAATGGAAGCCGTTGAGCAATCTGTGCGCCGGCTCCGAGCAGGAAAGCGCCGGACATGATCCAGCCGATCGTGGCCGGATTGGTGAACCCGATTTCCTTCACGACGCTCGGGCCGTAGAAGTTCAGTGTGGCGTTGGCAGCGACGATGCAGAAGTAGATGAGGATCATCAGCCACAAGCGCTGATCCTTAGCGCGGCAAGGATGCTGTGCTCGCGGTGGCCGAGCGCCTGGTGGTCGCGCGCCAGCTGGTCGCGCACGATGTTCTGCTCGGAGGCGCTCAGCCACTTGGCCTGCTCGGGCCGGTCGGTCAGGTAGAACCAGGTCGCGATGCCGGCCAGCACCGACGGAATGCCCTCGATCAGGAACACCCACTGCCAGCTCTGCCAACCGTTCACGCCCTGCATGCCGTTCAGGATCACGCCGGACAGCGGGCCACCGATCACGCCGGCGAGCGCCGAGGCGGCCATGAACATGCCGAAGACCTTGGCGCGCCTGTCGCTCGGATACCAGTAGGTCAGAAACAGGATGACGCCGGGCTGGAAGCCGGCCTCGAACGCTCCCATCAGGAAACGCAGGATGTAGAACTGCGTGGGCGTGGTGACGAACATCATCAGCACGCAGGTCACGCCCCAGCCTATCGTGATGCGCATCAGCGTCTTGCGTGCGCCGATCTTTTGCAGAAGCAGGTTGCTCGGCACCTCGAAGAAGAAGTAGCCGAGAAAGAAGATGCCGGCGCCCAGGCCGTAGACCGTCTCGCTCCACTGCAGGTCGGCCACATCGTGAGCTTGACGTAGCCGACGTTGATGCGGTCGATCCATGCCAGCAGCCAGAGCAGGCCGATGAACGGGATCAGGCGCCAGGTGATCTTGCTATAGGTGGCGTCAACGTCGGCCGCATTCGGCGCGAGCGTGGACGCCCTTCCCTGGCTGAGGGGTATGGATGACATAGTGTGGTTTCCTCGTGACGGCACCCGTGCGGGTGCCTTTGTTATATAGGTGCGGCAACATTGCCGCGGCGGGGGCGTGACGGCGATGGCCGCCGCGCATCAACTTCGTCGCTCGGGCTGCAGCTTTCGGTTCATGCCGACGTCTTGCGCGGCAGCGCGCAGCACCATCTCGCGGTAATACGGTTCGAGCCGCTGCGCTTCGCGGCCGGACTCCTCGAGCTGCGCCTGGTACCCGCGCATCAGCTCCCGCATCTCGGCGCGCAGCGCGCGCTCGTCGACGGTGGTGATGCGCCCATCCTCGAACACGACCCGCCCCGCGACGATGGTTGTGCGCACCGAGCCGCCGTCTTCACAGTGAACGAGCTGGCGGCCCCAGGTCATTGAGCGGCGTGAACGACACGGTGTCGAGGTCGAGCAGCACGAGATCGGCCGCGCACCCGACCGCGAGCTGGCCAGATCGTCCGCACGTCGCAGCGCGCGCGCTCCGCCGCGTGTCAGCGCTTGCAGGATCTCCGGCGGCTGCGGCCATTCGCGCCACTCGGGCGTGGCGAGGGTTGCAGCAGCGCCGCGGTCTTGGCGACGAACCACAGGTTCACCGAGTCATCGGTGTTCATCTCGTCGGTGCCCAGGCAAATGGGAACACCGGCGTTGCGCAAGCGCGAAACGGCATCACGCCGCTGCCCAGGCGCAGATTGCACACCGGGTTGTGGGCGACCGTGCAGCCGGAGCGTGCCAGCAGCTCGATGTCCGCATCGTCGATCCAGATGGCGTGGATCACCATCATGCGTTCGTCGAGCAGGCCGAGGTCGTGGACGTAGCGCACTAGCGACTTGCCGAACTTCTCCTCGCCGAGGACGCGCTGCAGCTGCGTTTCGAGGATGTGGATGTTGAACGGCAGGTCGTGCTGGCGCGACAGCGCGGACAGGCCTTTGAAGTAGTCGACCGTCACTCGCTGCGGCGCCGAACACGACACGGCCGCCGACAGGCGGCCGTCGGCCGCGCCGTGCCAGCGTTCGATCAGGTAGCGGTAGAGGGCGAGCAGCTCCTCACCGCTTTGCCGCGGCGCGAGCTCCATCGCACGTTTTCTTCGGCCGGAAGAGCTCGGCCAAGTAGGGGTACTTGTCGTACTCGACGATGTTCGGCTGGTCGATCGCCACCGTCGCACGGATCCCGGCGTCTTCGTAGGCCTTCATGATCGCGTCGATCGACGCCTTGCTCGCCACCGGCACATGGTAGGCATCGTCGTGCACCGCGGTGATGCCCCGGCGCAGCATCTCGAGCGCACCGATCATCGTGCGCACATAGGCCAGCCGCCCGGCATCGCCGTCCGATGCCAGCGGCGGCACCTCGTACAGCATGAAGATTTCAAGGGGGTAGCCCGGCAGCGGCGCCCTTCATCAGATTGCCCGGCGAATGAAAGTGGGCGTTGATCCAGCCCAGGCCATCGCGAGCAGGCCCCTCGGCGTCGATGATGCGATCGAAGGGGCGAGGCCAATGCTGCCCAGCGTTGGGGCCGAGCGCAGCGATGCGGCCGTCCTCGA
>CAVRNE010000055.1:0-20544 GCA_963722025.1 uncultured beta proteobacterium | reverse complement strand
CCTTCGTGCCGGTAACAGCGACAAAGTCGACGCCGCGGTCGCCACTCTGGCCAAGGCCCAGCCGCAAGCGATCATCCAGGTGTCGCTGTTCAACTCCACCGCGGCGTTCATCCGCAAGATGCGCAAGTCCGGCTATGCGGGCGCGTTCCTGAATTTCTCGGTGGTGGGCATCGATCCGCTCTTCACCGCGCTGGGCAAGGAGATCGGCGGCGTGGTCGTGTCGCAGGTCGTTCCTTCGCCGCGCAGTTCGGCCACGCCCATCGTCAAGGAATACCTTGCCGCCATCGACAACTCGGACCAGTCACCTTCCTACGAAAGCCTGGAAGGCTACATCGCGGCCAAGACGCTGGTCGAGGCCGCCCGCCGCGCCGGCAAGAGCTGGGACAAGGCCGGCTTGCAGAAAACCATGGCCTCGATGACGGACTATGACGTCGGCGGCTTTCGTATCAACCTGCGCGCGGGCGTCCGCGATTCGGTGCGAGCCATCGACCTGGTGACGATCACGCCGGACGGCAAGATCGTCAGATAGAAGCGCCGTCATCCCGGGCTTGACCCGGGATCCATGCCTCGCACAACCACTCCGCGATGGATTGCGGGTCAAGCCCGCAATGACAGGCCTACTCAGGCCCGCTCGGCCACCCAGCCCTGCACCGACTGCAGTGCAGCAGGCAACTTGCTCGCATCGGTGCCGCCGGCCATCGCCATGTCGGCCTTGCCGCCGCCCTTGCCACCGACCTGCTGGGCGACGAAGTTGACGAGATCGCCCGCCTTCACCCGGCCCATGCTGTCGGCCGTGACGCCGGCCGCGATCTGCACCTTGCCGCCATCGACGGCAGCCAGCACGATGGCGGCGGTCTTGAGCTTGTCCTTGAGCTTGTCCATGGTGTCGCGCAAGGTCTTGGCATCCGCGCCGTCCAGCCGCGCGGCCAGCACCTTGATGCCCTTGACGTCGACTGCCTGCGAGACGAGTTCATCGCCCTGCGACGACGCCAGCTTGCCCTTGAGCTGCGCCACTTCCTTCTCCAGCGCGCGCACCTGGTCCAGCACCTGCGTGACGCGGCCCTGCAGTTCCGTGGGCGATGCCTTCAAGCGTGCCGCGCGACGCCGATTCACCGTGGCCTCCAGCTGCTGCAGATAGGCCAGCGCATTGGCGCCGGTCACCGCCTCGATACGCCGAATGCCCGCCGCCACGCCGCCCTCGCCCACCACCTTGAACAAACCGATGTCGCCGGTGCGCTGCACATGCGTGCCGCCGCACAGCTCGCGGCTGGAACCGATGTCGAGCACGCGCACGGTGTCGCCGTACTTCTCGCCGAACAGCATCACGGCGCCGGTCTGCTTGGCGGCCTCGATCTCCATCACCCGGGCCATGGTTTCCTGGTTGGCCAGGATTTCGGCGTTGACGCGCCTTTCGATCTCGCGGATCTGCTCGTCGGTGACCGGGTTGTTATGGGTGAAGTCGAAACGCGTCTTGTCGGCATCGACCAGCGAGCCCTTCTGCTGCACGTGGTCGCCCAGCACTTCGCGCAGGGCCTTGTGCATCAGGTGGGTCACGCTGTGGTTGCGCATGGTGGCGTGGCGCTTGTCCATGTCCACCTTGGCGGTCACCGCGTCGCCGACCTTGAGCGAGCCCGAAGCCAGCGTGCCGTGATGGCCGAAGACGTCGGCCTTGATCTTCTGCGTGTCGTCGACCTGGAAGCTGCGCGCCCTGGCGCTTGCGATCACGCCTTCGTCGCCGACCTGCCCGCCCGATTCGGCATAGAAAGGCGTGGTGTCCAGCACCACGACGCCGGTCTGCCCCGCCTTGAGCTCGTTGGTGGCCACGCCCTCGGCATACAAGGCCACCACCTTGGCCGGCTCTTCCAGCTTCTCGTAGCCGGTGAAGACGTTGCCGACGCCGGCGTATTCGAGCGCGCGGTCCATCTTGAACTTGCCTGCCGCCCGGCCCTGGGCCTTCTGCTTGTCCATGGCGGCGTGGAAACCCGCCTCGTCCACCGTCACGCCGCGCTCGCGGCAGACGTCGGCGGAGAGGTCCAGCGGGAAGCCGTAGGTGTCGTGCAGCTTGAAGGCGACGTCGCCCGGCGAGAATCTTCTGGCCTCCGGCCAACGCGGCGTCCAGGATTTCCATGCCGTTTTCCAGCGTCTCGAAGAAGCGCTCTTCCTCCGCTTTCAGCGTGTCGATGATCTTCTTCTCGTCGGTGCGCAGCTTGGGATAGGCGTCGCCCATCAGGCGCACCAGGTCGGGCACCAGCTTGTGGAAGAACGGCGTCTTCTTGCCCAGCTTGTAGCCGTGCCGGATGGCGCGGCGCACGATGCGGCGCTGCACGTAGCCGCGGCCCTCGTTGGAGGGAATCACGCCGTCGCTGACCAGGAACGAAGTGGCGCGGATGTGGTCGGCGATCACGCGCAGCGAGTTGTTCGCCAGGTCCTTCTCGCCGGTTTCGCGCGACGCGGCCTTGATCAGCTGATCGAACAGGTCGATCTCATAGTTGCTGTGCACGTGCTGCAGGATCGCGGCCAGGCGCTCCAGGCCCATGCCGGTATCCACGCAGGGCGCAGGCAGAGGCCGAACGCTGCCGTCGGGCTGCATGTCGAACTGCATGAACACGTTGTTCCAGATCTCGATGTAGCGGTCGCCGTCCTGCTCGGGCGATGCCGGGCGGGCCGCCGGCGATTTCGGGACCGTGGTCGTAGAAGATTTCCGAGCAGGGGCCGCAGGGGCCGGTGTCGGCCATCATCCAGAAGTTGTCGGACGCGTACTTGGCGCCCTTGTTGTCGCCGATGCGCACCACGCGCTCGGCGGGCAGGCCGATGTCCTTGGTCCAGATGTCGTAGGCCTCGTCGTCGTCGATATAGACCGTGGCCCAGAGCTTGTCGGCCGGCAGCTTGTAGACCTGCGTCAGCAGCTCCCAGGCCCATTTCAGCGCGTCGCGCTTGAAGTAGTCGCCGAAGCTCCAGTTGCCCAGCATCTCGAAGAAGGTGTGGTGCCGCGCCGTGTACCCCACGTTCTCCAGGTCGTTGTGCTTGCCGCCGGCGCGCAGGCAGGCCTGCACCGAAGCCGCGCGGACGTAGGGGCGCTTGTCGGTGCCCAGGAACACGTCCTTGAACTGCACCATGCCCGAGTTGGTGAACATCAGCGTCGGGTCGTTGCCCGGCACCAGAGGGCTGGAGGCGACCACGGTGTGGCCCTTGGAGGCGAAGAAGTCGAGGAAGGTCTTGCGGATGTCCGCGACGGTGGCGTTGGGGGTCATAGCCCTCGATTTTAGCGGGGCCGCCCATAGTGCCTTCACCACGGCATCGCCAGTGTCTTGGACCAGCGCTATGCTTCGAGCTGAGCTGTCATGCCGGACTCTGATCCGGGCATCCATGTTCGCGTGCCGGCATGGATTGCGGGTCACGCCCGCAATGACAGACAAGAAAGCTTAAAAAATTCCCCAGGAGATGCTTTCGTGGACATGAAGACCTCGCCGCTCGCCTTGCTCAAGGACCCCAGCCTGCTCAAGACCGACGCCCTCGTGAATGGCCAATGGCTCACGGGCGCCAGCCGCTTCGACGTGCATGACCCGGCCACCGGCAACAAGCTCGCCGACGTGGCCAATCTCACGCCCGCCGATGCCGAAGCCGCCATCGCCGCCGCGAACGCGGCCTGGCCGGCCTGGCGCGGCAAGACCGGCAAGGAGCGCAGCATCATCCTGCGCAAGTGGTTCGACCTGCTGATGGCCAACCAGGAGGACCTGGGCCGCATCATGACCGCCGAGCAGGGCAAGCCCTTCGCCGAGGCCAAGGGTGAAGTCGCCTACGCAGCCAGCTTCGTCGAGTGGTACGCCGAGGAAGCCAAGCGCGTCAACGGCGAAACCCTGCCGCCCTTCGACAACAACCGCCGCCTGATGGTGATCCGCCAGCCCATCGGCGTGTGCGCGGCCATCACGCCTTGGAACTTCCCGCTGGCCATGATCACCCGCAAGGTCGCGCCCGCTCTGGCGGCCGGCTGCCCGGTGGTCATCAAGCCGGCGGAGCTGACGCCCCTCACGGCGCTGGCCGCCGCGGAGTTGGCGATCCGGGCCGGCATTCCCGCCGGCGTGCTCAACCTGCTCACGGCGGACAGCGCGAACAGCATCGCGGCAGGCAAAGTGTTCTGCTCCAGCGACACGGTGCGCCACATCAGCTTCACCGGTTCCACCGAAGTCGGCCGCATCCTGATGGCGCAGAGCGCGCCCACGGTCAAGAAGCTGGCGCTGGAACTGGGCGGCAACGCGCCTTTCATCGTCTTCGACGACGCCGACATCGATTCCGCCGTCGAGGGCGCCATGGCCAGCAAGTACCGCAACGCGGGCCAGACCTGCGTCTGCGCCAACCGCATCTATGTGCAGGAGGGCGTGTACGACCAGTTCGTGGAGAAGTTCTCGGCCAAGGTGAAGGCGCTGAAGGTCGGCAACGGCTTCGAGGAAGGCGTGCTGCAAGGGCCGCTGATCGAGGACGCCGCGGTCGAGAAAGTGCAGCGCCACGTCGAAGACGCGGTGGCCAAGGGCGGCAAGGTGATGGTCGGCGGCAAGAAGCTGCAGGGCCAGTTCTTCCAGCCCACCGTCATCGCCGAAGCCACGGGCGACATGCTGTGCGCGCGTGAAGAGACTTTCGGCCCGCTGGCGCCGGTGTTCCGGTTCAAGACCGAGCAGGAGGCCATAGACGCGGCCAACAACACCGAGTTCGGCCTGGCCAGCTACTTCTACAGCCGCGACGTCGGCCGCATCTTCCGCGTGGCCGAAGCGCTGGAGTACGGAATGGTCGGCATCAACGTGGGCATCATCGCCACCGAGCACGTGCCCTTCGGCGGCGTCAAGCAGTCGGGGCTGGGCCGTGAAGGCTCGCGCCACGGGATGGATGAGTACCTGGAGATGAAGTACCTCTGCCTGGGCGACATCCTGAAGTGAACTGAACAGCCGTTATGCGGCGCTGGCCGTCGCTTGCAAGACAGCCAGCACGTTCCTCGCCGCGCCAAGCCCCATGTTCACGTACGCATCGCCCGTGACGCCGCCGATGTGCGGGCTGAGCACGATCTTCGGCTCGCCGTGAAAGGGATGCGGCGCAGTCATCGGTTCGACTGCGAAGCTGTCCAGGCCCGCTGCAAGCACTTGGCCGGCGTGCATGGCTTCCAGCAGCGCGGCTTCGTCCACGAGGCCGCCTCGCGCGGTGTTCACCAGAATCACCCCACGCTTGCACAAGCCCAGCGTCTGCGCATTGACGAAGGCGCAGTTCTCCGGCGTCAGCGGGCAATGCAGGGAGATCGCGTCGGACTCCCGCCAGATCGTCGCGAGATCCACCCGGCGGATGAATTCGGGCACATCCTGGGCGATAGGGATCGTGCCCCAGCACCGTCATGCCCATGGCGTCGCACATCCGCGCGAAACGTTGGCCGATGGCGCCGAGCCCCACCAGGCCGATCGTGCGGCCATGCAACTCGACGCTCTTATGCGTGGGCTTGTCCCAATGACCGGCATGCATGCGCTCGTTGAGCTGCACGACCGACTTTGCACAGGCGAGGAGCAGCGCCAGGGCCTGCTCCGCCACTGCCGCCGCGTTGGCCCCGGCCGCGGCACGCACTTCGATCCCGCGCGCGCTCGCCGCATTCTTGTCGATCGTGTCCGTCCCGCTCCCGTGCTTTGAAATCACGCGCAGGGACGGCGCAGCATCCATCACCGCAGCACCCACTTTGCCGTATCGCACGATGATCGCCACCGGGTCGTGACGGCGGCAGAGTTCGACCAGTTCAGGCTCCTGTGGCGTCTTGCCGGCGTAGACGATCTCGAAATCCGCCAGCATGGCCAGCGCCTGCGACGCGAGGTCGGCACCCGTGACGATGATGGCGCGGCGCAAGCTCACAGGCTCTCTCCATCCTTGAGCACGCCGGCCGCGCGCAGGGCACCGGCCAGCCATGGGGCAGCGGTGTTGCCCTGCTCGATCTGGGCGATGCGGGCGGCTTCGTCGGCCACCTTCTTGTGCGCAAGGGGCAGCAGGCTCTCGACACGGTCACGCTCAACGACCATGACGCCGTCCGCGTCGGCAACGATCAGGTCGCCGGCATGAACAGTCACGCCGCCGCAGCTGATGGGGTGGCCAATGCGGCCTGCGACGTTCT
Organism: uncultured beta proteobacterium; assembly: GCA_963722025.1. Taxonomy (GTDB): domain Bacteria; phylum Pseudomonadota; class Gammaproteobacteria; order Burkholderiales; family Burkholderiaceae_C; genus Ramlibacter. Next base: position 14,411 of record CAVRNE010000055.1, on the reverse strand, counting down.
TCGTCGGTCCGTTCGGATTCGTTCCCACCGAAAAGACCGGGAAGTCCATTTCGTCGATCTCGAGGCTGTCGCGCACGGCACCGTCGATGATCACGCCGGCGATACCGAGCTTCTTGCACGACGTCATCATGATGGTGCCCATGAGTGCCGCAGTCTGGTCGCCCTTGCCATCGATGACGAGCACGTCACCCGGCTTGGCCAGCGCGATGGCGGCGTGGATCATGAGGTTGTCGCCAGGACGCACGTCCACGGTCAGCGCGGAGCCGGCGAGCTTCATGCGGGGGCGCAGGGCCGCGATGCGGCCATGCATGGCGCCCCGTCGGCCGTTCACGTCCGCGAGGATTGCGGCCTGGAATTCGCCCGCCTGGCGCACGAGGGCGGGCGAGACGCGATCGAAATCACGCTGGATGTCGTTGTTCATGGAGGTCTCGAAGGGTTGGGGTTCAATCGACCTTGGCGCCCGATTCCTTGACGAGCGGGCCCCAGCGGCCGATCTCATCGCGAATGAGCTTTCCGAAGGCTTCCGGTGTGCTGCCGGCGACGTCGGCACCCTGGTCACCCAGCTTCTTCTGCAGCTCGGGATCCTTCAGCGCCTTGTTGATGTCGGCGTTCAGCTTCGCCGTGATGTCCTTGGGCAGGTTCGCTGGGCCGAGGATGCCAAACCATGTGACAGCCTCGAAGCCCTTGAACCCGGACTCGGCAATCGTCGGCACCTGCGGCAGGTCGTCGGCGCGCTTGCCGGACGTGACGGCGACGGGACGCATCTTGCCGCTCTTGATGTGGCCGATGAGCGTGGGGATGGACGACACGTACAGCTGCACCTGCCCGCTGATCACGTCGGTGGCGCCCTGCGCCGCGCCCTTGTAGGGGATATGCGTGAGCTTGATGCCGGCGACCTTCTGGAACGACTCGGCGGCGAGGTGAGCCACGGTGCCGTTACCCGAAGTCGCGTAGTTGATGCTGCCGGGCTGCGCCTTGGCCGCCTTCACCACATCGTCGAGCGTCTTGAACTTCGAGTCCGAGCCGACCACGATCACCAGAGGCGCACTGGCCACCATGCTCACGGGCGTCAGGTCTTTGAGCGGGTCGTAGGGCAGCTTCGGATAGAGCGTCGGGTTGATGGCCAGGTTGCTCGTCTGGCCCAGCACGAACGTATAGCCATCGGCCGGCGCCTTGGCCGCAGCGTCCACGCCGAGGTTGCCACCGGAGCCCGGCTTGTTGTCGACGATGAAGTTGTAGCCCGACTTGGCCACCTTGTTGGTCAGCTCACGAGCGATCAGGTCCGTGCCGCCCCCGGCTGGGAACGGGACCACGACGCGCACCGGCTTGCTGGGCCAGGCCTGGGCATGGACGGCGCCTGCGAGCACGCTGGCGACCGCGAAGGCAACGATGGAACGGCGGGAAAGCTGCATGGTTTTGTCTCCTTGGGATAGGCAGACTGTAGAACCGTGTTGCGCACAGTACAATACCGTTTCACACAATGGACCACGGTGCATGATGCGCAACTCATCCACGAAACTGGCCCGTGAGGAAGCCGGAGGCGGCGTGATCGCCGTCACGCGCGCGCTGTCCCTGATGGAGGCATTCGAAATCGGCGAAGCAGCTTTGTCGCTGGCCGACCTCGGCCGGCGCGCCGGGATGCACAAGACGACGGCACTCCGATTGGCGCGCACGTTGGCGCTGTCAAGCTACATGGTGCAAACCGACGACGGGCTGTGGCGCCTGGGACCTGCAGCCGGATGGCTGGGTGCTCGCTACCAGGCCGGTTTCGACGTCAACAATGTCGTCGAGCCCGCTTTGCACGATCTGGTGAAGGCCACGGGCGAGAGCGCCTCGTTTTACGTGCGCGAAGGAAACATCCGCTCCTGCGTGGCACGCGTGGAAGGCCCGCAATCGGTCCGCCACAACGTACGCATCGGGGAACGGCTGCCGCTCGACAGCGGGGCGCCGGGCCGCGTGATCCTGGCCTTCAGCGGCACCAAAGGCGAGCCGTATGAGTCCATTCGCGAGCGCGGTTTCCACATTTCGATGGGCGAGCGCGAACCGGAAGTGTCGAGCGTGGCCGCGCCGGTCTTTTCGATCAATTGGCGCCTGCTCGGATCGATGTGCATTTCAGGGCCGACCTCGCGGCTCACGAAGGCAAAGCTCGAAAAGCATGCCAAGAGCGTCATCCGCGCGGCCAATGAGCTGTCCTATGCGCTCGCGGGGGGGAAGTCGGCCGCTACGCCCAAGGCGGTGTCGAAGTGGCACCCTTAGATGCAATCCAGAGTTGAGGACGACACCAGGGCAGCAGCCCTACAAATCCCTGTTCTTGCCGACCCTCGAAAAGACATCGAGATCATCGAGCTGGCTGGGGGCTTCCTTCCTGGCGTAGCTTTTTGCCGAGGGGCCCAGGGATTGCATCTGGCTGTCCAGGGCGATCACCGAGTCTTCCCAGAGATCCCAGTCGGTGTGATCGTTGCCCTCGACCACTTCCGGAACCGGTAAAGACCCGCGCACGACTGGCTCGGAAGCCGTGGTTCGTATACTCGCCATGGGCCTTGCCGGCCGGCCCTTCTGCGGCTTGGGCGCGAGGCCGACCATACGCTAGAAGAAGTTGAACATCTGGCTCCAAGCCAGACCGGCAAAGCCGCCAAGATCAACCCTCAACTCGCGCGGATAATCCGCCCAAGGGCTGGCGACATTTTGTAACAAATCTAGGCTAAACGCAACTACCCTCCCGCGGCCCAGAACCTCGTCCATGACTGGGCGCCGTCATGCATGAGTACGACCCAAAGCCAGCGCTTTTCGCTCACCGAAGAGCAAGCCATGACGCTAGCGGAGGACCCCTTCAATCTGATTTTCGAAGCACGTCCCTGACGGACGGAAAGGAGTTGCCATGCCACGCCACTACATCGACTGCCGCGAATTCCCAAGCGATATGAAATGCACGGTTGCGATCGCCGCCGACAACGAGCGCGAACTGCTCGACGCCGCCGTCCAGCATGCGGTGGCCGTTCACGGCCACACCGACACGCCCGAATTCCGCAGCCAGCTTGCCTCGGTCATCAAGAACGGCACACCGCCCGTGGAGGCTCCGGCTCAAGCGGCCGCTTCGTCCTGATTCGCTGTCATTGCGGACTCGATCCGCAATCCATCGCAGCCGTGGATCCCGGATCAGATCCGGGATGACAGACCTCGCTGTCGCGCGTCCGCGACGACCCTGCGCTCATGCCGGCCACACCCAGTTGGCAATCTCACTCGTAGGTGTGGAAAAGCCGGTGTCGGCCGGCCACGTCTTCTTGCTCACCTGGTAGATCGACTGCAGTCGCGCCCGGGCCGAACACGCGAAGCTGGTCATGTTGTTTAAACGGTATACAATATCCCAGACATCTGTCACACCGGTTTCGCGACCTAGAGGAGAACCCATGTCCACGTTGATGAACCGCGACGAATTCCGCACCGCGCTCGAGAACGCCATCAAGGGCAAGAGCGCCAACAAGTCCCCCTTCAGCATGGCCTGGGCCGCCGGCACGCTGACCCGCGAGCACCTGGCCCGCTGGGCGGAGAACCACTACCACTACGTCGGCCCCTTCGCCGACTACCTGGGCTACGTCTATGCCCGGATGCCGACCACTACACCGAGGCCAAGGACTTCCTGCTGGCCAACATGTACGAGGAAGAGATCGGCGGCGACCGCCATACCGACCTGCTGATCCGCTTCGCCGAGGCCTGCGGCACCACCCGCGAACGCGTGGTCGACCCCGACAACATGTCGCCCACCACCCGCGGCCTGCAGACCTGGTGCTATGCGGTGGCGATGCGCGAAGACCCGATCGTGGCCGTCGCCGGCCTGGTGGTCGGCCTCGAATCACAGGTGCCCTCCATCTACCGCAAGCAGACCCCGACCCTGCGCGAGAAGTACGGCTTCACCGATGAAGAGGTCGAGTTCTTCGACCTGCACATCGTCTCCGACGAGATCCATGGCGAGCGCGGCTACCAGATCGTGCTGGAGCACGCCAACACACCCGAGCTGCAGCAGCGCTGCCTGAAGATCTGCGAGATCGGCGCCCAGATGCGCCTGCTCTACACCACCGCGCTGTACCACGACTACGTGCAGGAACCCGCGGCGTCCGGGCTCAAGCTCGCCGCTTGAGGACGGTGCAAGCATGACAACCCAAGATGGGGACTTCCTCAACTACATCGATGGCGCCTGGGCACCCGCCGCGACGGGCAGCACCTTCATTAACACCGACCCGGCCGATACCTCCCAGGAAACGGGCCGTTTCCAGGCTTCCGCGGCAGAAGATGGCCGGCGGGCGGTAGACGCCGCTGCCCGCGCCTTCGACAGCTGGTGCAAGACCCCGCCCGGCAAACGGGCGAAGATCCTCAATGGCGCGGCGGACTACCTGGAAACCAACGCAGACACGTTTGCCCGGGACATGACGCGCGAAATGGGCAAGGCGCTGAACCTGAGCCGGGACGAGATTCCTGCGCTCGGCGCCAGACACTGCGCTTCTATGCCGTCGAGGGCCAGTCCTTTTCCGGCGAAACCTATCCCGCATGACGACCCCGACATGGCTGGTCTACAGCCAGCGCGAGCCGCTGGGCGTCGTGACGCGTGATCACACCCGTGGAACTTCCCGGTCTCGATTCCGGCGCGCAAGATCGCGCCGGCGCTGATCAGCGGCAACACCGTGGTCTTCAAGCCCTCGTCGGATGCGCCGCTCTCGGGGCTGCATCTGGCCGAGGCCTTCACCAGCGCCGGCCTGCCCAAGGGCGTGCTGAACTTCATTACGGGCCGGGCCTCGGACTGTCGGCCCGGCCCTCACCAACTCGCCCGAGATCCGCGCCGTCTCCTTCACCGGCTCGACCGCCGCGGGCGAGCAGATCCACCGCGTCGGTCGCGATGACGACGCGCACGCAGATGGAGCTGGGCGGCAAGAACCCGCTGATCGTGATGGAGGACGCCGATCTCGACCAGGCCGTCGACCTCGCCATCAAGGGCGGCCTGTCGCTGAGCGGGCCAGGCCTGCACCGGCACCAGCCGGGTGCTGGTCGATGAAGGCGGTCAAGGCCGCGTTCCTCGACAAGCTGGTGGCCAAGGTCCGCACGCTGAAGGTCGGCAGCGGCATGGCGCCGGGCATGGACATCGGCCCGCTCGCCACGCGCCCGTCAGCTGGAGACCGTGCTGTCGCTACATCGAGATCGGCAAGCGGGAGGCCACGCTCCTGTGCGGCGGCGATGCAGCTCGACCGAGGCGACTTCGCCCAGGGCTTCTACGTGGCGCCCGCCGTCTTCAGCGGACGTGACGCAGCAGATGCGGATCGCCCGCGAGGAAATCTTCGGCCCCGTGATCGCCGTCATCGAGGTCACATGACTACGCGACGCCATTGCCAAGGCCAACGACAGCGAATACGGCCTCTCGGCCGCCATCGCGACCCGCAGTGCCGCGCTACATGCACCGCTTCGAGCAAGACATCCAGTCGGGCACGGTGAAGGTCAATCGCACCACCACGGGCAACCTGATCAACGCCCCCTTCGGCGGCCTCAAGCGCTCCAGCACATCGCCACCTTCCGCGAATCGGGCCGCACCGGCCTGGAGTTCTACACGCAGACCAAGACCGTGTACCGCGGCCGTCTGACCGCATCGACCCGACCATGAAAATGAAACCGCTCTCAACTGGAACTCGACGAAGCCCGCGCCATGGTCGCGGCCGCCATGCGCAAGGCCGAGGAAATCGGCGTCCTGGAAACCATCTGCATCGCCGACGAAGGCGGCTACCCGATCGTGATGGAACGCATGGACGGCGCCCGCATCACCGGACCGCAGATCGCCTGGAACAAGGCCTTCACCGCCGCCGGCCACAAGCGCTCGACGCACCTGTTCAACACGCGCGCCCAACGGCCCGGCGCTGCCCGGCAACGAGGCCTTCGGCATCCAGTGGAGCTTCGAGGGGCGCTTCGCCGTCTTCGTCGGCGGCTTCCCGATCGTGGTCGACGGCGAGGTGATCGGCGGCGTCGGCCTGTCCGGCGGCAACGGCGAACAGGACACGCAATGCGGCGCTGGCCGGCCTGCAGGCGCTGCGCGAACTGCTGGCGCCCAAGGGCCATTCGGGTGCTCGTCCGAGGCGGACATCAAGAAATAGCTTCACCGTATGGACCCCACTCCTGGCGCGGATCGTGCTACTGGAATGGGCAGCGGCATCAGCCGCATCAGGGAATCTACGGCACCTCGCAACAGCACCTTTCTTCATGGTACCTTCATGTCCTGAAAGATTGAATATTGTATACATCCGTATTGTTGGGTCCTTCTTGAAAACCAGGAGAAGCTACTGCGTTAATCGTTCCCCCGTTTTTCCGGCCACATCAAAGGCGCGCTGCGCGCCTTGCTCACGCCGGCGCCGCCCTGGGTCTTGCTGCGCAGGCCGCCGCCAAGGCGCCCGTCAAGGTGCGCTACGAAGAAGTCGTTCGCTCGGTGCTGTATGTGCCCATGTATGTCGCCCTGAATCAGGGCTACTTCAAGGATGCCGGCCTGGATGTGGGAATGAAGACCTCGCAGGGAACCGACAAGGGCATGGCGGCGCTGCTGTCCGGAAGCGCGGACATCGTGCTGATCGGGCCGGAGGCCTCCATCTACGTGGCCAACAGCGAGTCGCCGGCCAAGCCGAAGATCTTTGCCGGCCTCACGGCCACCGACGGCTTCCTGCTGATGTCGCGCAAGCCCGCCGACAAGTTCGACTGGAACCAGCTCAAGGGCAAGTCGGTGATGGCCTTCCGGCCCGGCTCCAACCCGGATGTGTTCCTGGAGGCTGCGCTGCGCAAGCACGGCCTGGATCCGAAGAAGGACCTGAAGCTGGTCAACAACATCGGCCCGGCCGCACGCACTGGCGCCTGGCTGGCCGGCCAGAACGACTACGCGATCTTCCTTGAGCCCGAGGCCGGCAATCTGGAGAAGGACGGCCACGGCCATGTGATGGCCTCCATCGGCAGCGAGGTGGGGCAGGTGGACTACACCGTGTTCACCAGCACCGACGTCTTCATGCAGAAGAACCCGGAGGTGCTGCAGGCCTGGACGGCCGCCGTGGCGCGTGCCCAGAAGCATGTGCAGAGCGCACCGCCCGCCGACCTCGCCAAGCAGATCGCCGAGTACTTCCCGGGCATGTCGCAGGCCGAACTGACGAAGGCGATCGAGCGCTATCGCGGCCTCAGGCTGTGGAAGACCTCGCCGCTGGTGGAAAAGGCCGCCATCGAGCAGTTGCAGGACATGCTCACCGCCAGCGGCGTCGCTCGAGGCTGCCAAGCGCGTGAAGTACGAGCAGGTCGTGGTGACCGACTTCGCTAGCAAGGCCAAGTGATGAACGCGTGTGACCACTGCGGCCGGTCGGCCGCGCATCGACGTGCGCAACGTCTCGCTGCGCTACTTCACGCCGCAGGGCGAGACGCAGGCGCTCGACAACATCTCGCTGGCGGTGGCGCCGGGCGAGTTCGTCAGCATCATCGGCCAGTCGGGCTGCGGCAAGAGCACGCTGCTGTCGATCGTCGCGGGCATCCTCGAGCCCTCCGGCGGCAGCGTGACGGTGGACGGCCAGCCCGTCAGCGGCCCTTCGCCCAGCATCGGCTACATGCTGCAGCAGGACTACCTGTACGAATGGCGCAGCATCCTGGACAACGCGCTGCTCGGGCGCGCAGATCCAGCGGCGCGACATGCGCGAGGCACGCGAGCGCGCCATCCACCTGCTGCACAAGTGCGGCATGGGCGACTTCCTGCACCACTATCCGCGCCAGCTCTCGGGCGGCATGCGCCAGCGCGTCGCGCTGGCGCGCACGCTGGTCACCGATCCTGACGTTGTGCTGCTGGACGAGCCCTTCTCGGCGCTCGACTCGCAGACCCGCCTGGCGATCGCCGACGAGGTGGTGGAGGTGCTGCGCAGCGAAGGCAAGTCGGTGATGCTGGTCACGCACGACATCGGCGAAGCGATTGCGATGACCGACCGCGTGGTCGTGCTGTCGCGCCGGCCCGGCCGCATCAAGTCGGAGCACCGGATGGAGTTTCCCGCCTCGGCGGCCGGCGGCCCACCCCCTTCGAGGCGCGCGGCCTGCCGGAATTCAACACCTACTTCAGCACGCTCTGGGACGAGCTGGACGTGCACGTGGAAGGCTGAATGAACCCAACCCCGTATCGGCTCACCACGTGTAGCCGAGCCCCCTCAAGGGGGCAACACCAGCAGCCCGGCAAAGCCGGTTCTGCGGTGTTTCCCGAATTTGCCGCGCCGGTTTCTCCGATCGCGGGTTGCGCATAGCGTGCGGAGCCACTGAAATGAATGCTGTTTCCCCCGTGACGCCGCCGATCGCGGCCCCTGCTCACGGTGCGTCTGCGGCGCAGCCCAAGGCGCCGACCCGGCCTACGCCCAATGGCTCGCCCGCCAGCGCCGCGAGCGCCACTGGGTGCTGGCCAGCCGCCTGCTGCTGCTGGTGCTTTTCTTCGGGCTGTGGGAGCTGCTGGCCAAGACCAAGGTGGTGAACCCCATGCTCACCAGCTACCCGAGCGCGCTTTGGCCCACCTTTGTCGAGCTGATGCGCAGCGGCAATCTGCTGGCCCACACCTGGGCGACCTTCGCGGCCACCCTGATCGGCTTCGCCCTCAGCATGGTGTTCGGCGTGGCGATCGCGGCGGGCCTGTGGTGGTCGAGCTTCGCCAACCGGGTGCTCGAGCCCTTCCTGGTGGTGGCCAATGCCATGCCGAAGATCGCCTTCGTGCCGATCTTCTACATCTGGCTGGGCTCCAACGTACTCGATCTACGGCATGGCGGTGGCCATCGCGATCTTCGTCACCATCATGGTGGCCTCGAGGGCTTCCGGGCCGACCGACCCGAACAAGATCAAGCTGGCCAGGACGCTGGGCGCCAGCCGGGCGCAGGTGCTGCGCCTGGTGGTGCTGCCCGGCAGCGTGCCGACCTTATTTCCGCCGTGAAGATGAACATCGGCCTGTCCCTGGTCGGCGTCATCGTCGGCGAATTCCAGTCGGCCAGCGAGGGCTGGGTTTCCTGATCATCAATGGCAGCCAGGTCTTCAAGCTCAACATCGTGATGACCGCCATCGTGGTGCTCGGCGTGATGTCGGGCGTGATGTACCTCGCCATCGCGCGGTTCGAAGCCTGCGACCATGCGCCGCTACGCCTGAAAGGAAGGACATGGATTTCCCGCAATGGGTCGTTGATCGGGTGGTGGCGCGCCAAGGTACCTGCATCCCTACCCGCAGTTCGACGCGGGCAAGACCGCATTCGTCGTGATCGATCTGCAGAACTACTTTACGCAGCCCGGCTACCAGGGCGAGTGCGCGCCTTCGCGTGCGACGTTCGGCACAGTCAACCGCCTCGCGGCGGCCGTGCGCGCCGCGGGTGGCACCGTGATCTGGATCCAGACCACCTCGGACGGCGCCGACGAGTTCTGGTCGCATCACCATGCCTACATGCTGACGCCCGAGCGCAGCGCCCGCAGACTCAAGGAACTCGGCAGCACGCACGAAGGCTTTGCTCTTCCATCGGACTTGCAGGCGCGGCCTGAGGATCCGCGCGTGGTCAAGCGCTGCTACAGCGCCCTGACACGCGATTCTTCCCGCCTCGACGCGGAACTCAAGGCCAGGGGCATCACCACCTTGCTGATCGGCGGCACCGTGACCAATGTCTGCTGCGAGTCGACCGCGCGCGATGCGATGGCAATGGACTACGCAACGGTCATGGTCGAGGACGCGCTTTCCGCGGTCACGCCCGAGGAGCACTTGCATTCGCTGCAGAACTGGATGCTGTTCTTCGGCGATGTGCTGGCCGCAGACGAGGTGATCGAACGGCTTCGGCCCAGCGGGGCCTGAGCCGCGAGCAGAGCCGGGCCAGGAGGCAGGGCCTGGAATGACCTCTTGTATACTGTAGCCCAACCCCCGGCCCCGCATCAGCCTACCCGACTCGGGCGGCGGTTCAGCATAATGATCTACTTTCCCCTTGTCTCGCGAGCCCCCCGATGAAGCTAGGCGACCAGCACCTGCCCTTGTCCGCTGCCATCTGCAACGCGCTGCGCGAGCGCATCCTCAGCGGCGAATTCTCGACGCGGCCACCGTCTGGTCGAAGGCAAGCTGTCGACCGAAATGGGGGTGTCGCGCATCCCCATCCGCGAGGCCCTGCGCGCCCTGGCAGCGGAGGGTCTGGTCACTATCGAGCCGCGGCGCGGCGCGTCGGTGGCCATGCTGTCAGACCAGGCCGCCCACGACATGGTCGAAGTACGAGCCACCCTTGAAGGCCTGAACGCCAGGCTGGCGGCACAGCGCCGCAACGATGCCGACGTGGCGAAACTCAAGCAGGTGCTCGATCGGGGGCGCGCCGCGGTGGACGGCGGCAATGTCGAAAAATTCATCGACCTGAATTCGCGCTTTCACGAGCTGCTGGCCACCGTGGGCGCCAATGCCGTGCTGAGCGACCTGATGCGCTCGATGCGCGAGCGCACGGGCGCGCTGTTCGCGCCCAGCAACATGCAGCGCGCGCGGCAGAACTGGGACGAGCACGCGCAGATATTGCAGGCCGTCATCGCAGGCAATGCCGAATTGGCGGCCCTGTTGGCGACGCAGCACGTTTACAACGCGGCGCATGCCTATTCCAATGCCCAGCCCCCAGCGCCGCCGCCTCCAGCCCGCGCGACGAGATCAGCGCGCGGCCGCTGAGCGGGCAACGCCCTGCCCGCACCACACCGCCGACCCCGGGGGCATCGCATGCTGCACATCTCCGACAAACCATTGATGACCATGTCTCGCCCGCCGACGCGCCTCGAGGCCATGCGACAGGCCTTTGCCAGCTTCGGCGCGGGTCGCTCCGCGATGCAGGAGCGCATCCGCACCGAAGCCGGAGGCGTCAAGCTGTCCACCCTGGGGGCGGTACTGCCGGACCAGGGAGTCGCCGGCGCCAAGGTCTACACCACGCTGGCCGGCCAGTTCAATTTCGTCATCCTGATTTTTTCCACCGCCGACGGCAAGCCCCTCGCTTCGTTCGATGCGGGCGCCATCACCCGGCTGCGCACGGCTGCCTGCTCGGTGCTGGCCGCGCAGCACCTGGCGCGCCCGGACGCCAAGGTGCTGGCCCTGTTCGGCGCCGGCGTCCAGGGCCTGGCCCATGCGCGCCAGTTCGCGGCCCGTTTTGGCCTCGAGCGCATCCTGCTGTGCAGCTCGCACGCATCGGCGGAGCTGGCGCAGCGCCTGTCGCGCGGATTGCGGCGTGCCGGTCGAGCTATGCCGGCGCCGAGCAGGCCGCAGCGCGGGCGGACGTCATCGTCACCGCATCACGCTCTCCCACCCCGCTCTTCTGCGGCCACAGCCTCAAAAAGGGCGCGTTCATCGCCGCCATCGGTTCGAGCCTGCCCCACACCCGCGAACTCGACGACATTTCGCTGTCGCGCGCCAGCGCGATGGTGGTGGAATGGCGGGCGCAAGCTGTGCGCGAAGCCGGCGACATCGTCCTGGCCGATCCCGCCGCACTGCCTCCTGAAAAAATCATCGAGCTTGCCGAAATCGTCAGTGGGTCGGCCCGGCCGCGCCGGAGCGACGACGACATCATCATCTACAAGTCGGTCGGCGTCGGCCTGGAAGACATCGCGCTGGCTGGCTTCGCCTGGCAGCGGATCACGAAGGCGGGGGCGACCGTCGCTTGAGGGATTGGCCCTGACTCCGGCAGAGAAAACGCTGGAACACGGTATACAATATCCCAACAATATAGCCTGCTACCCGTTCCGAACCGCATGCCCAAAGTCGTCTTCCACAAGAGCGGCCAAATCCACGAAGCCGAGGTGGCCCCCAACACCAACCTGGTCGTGCGCGCCGGCATCCGGCAGTTTCCTTATCCCCACCTCTCCTACGGCTGCGGCATGGGCAAATGCGGCAAGTGCTGCTGCCGCATCCTCAGCGGCGGCGAGCACCTGCCGGAGCCGAACTGGAAGGAAAAAAAGCTGCTGGAAGGTCGGCTCGAGCAGGGCTACCGCCTGCCGTGCCAACTGTGGATCGATCACGACATCGAGCTGCTCCAGGAAACGGGCACGGGTTCATGAACCAGCCCGCCTATGTGATCCTGACCAGCAAGCCGGGCCAGTTCAGGACTCGAGTTGGTCGATGGCCTGCGGGTGGTGGAAAGCTGGGACTACCAGCTGTTCGGCCGCAGGAAGGCGTGTGTTCGTGATCGCCGAATTGCTGCGCCCCCTGAAGCATCACCATCGTCGACGAAACGCCGCCCGAGGTGGTCAACCACATCGCTTCCAAAGTGCTGGAGAAATTTGAAAGCGTGGAACGCGCGCGTAAGGCCCTGAGGCAGCTCACGTCAGCCGGCGGCCGCTACGCCGCTTTGGTGCCACTATGACAGCGACTACGATCCAGGTCACCTTCATCACCAACGGCCACAAAACCGTCCAAGCCGCCGTCAACAGCAATTTGCTGCGGGTGTCGTTGCGCGAGCAAGGCGGCATCCCCTTCAAGTGCGGCGGGGGCTTGTGCGGCACCTGCAAATGCAAGATCGAGCAGGGCATCGCCCACACCGATGAGATCAAGCCGAAGGAGAGAAACCACCTGACCGAGAAGAGATCAACCAGAGTCATCGCCTGGCCTGCCAGACCTTTCTGCGAGGGGATGCTCAGTGTTTCGTGGGTTCCCAGACCGGGCGCAGGGCGCTCTTGAGGCAGAAATGCATCACGGCGCTGACGTAGAATCCACGACTGCTGCGGGTGTAGTTCAATGGTAGAACGGCAGCTTCCCAAGCTTCATACGAGGGTTCGATTCCCTTCACCCGCTCCACACACCCAGTATCGCTTCAAGGTGACTCGCGCTGCGGGCCCTTTAGAACTCGCGTACTCACATCGCGTTCGCCACTAAACTGAGCCGATTTCAACTCAGGCGTACGTTTGAAAATCTTCCATGGCTGGCGGATGGTGGCCGCCGCCGCGGGCATCCAGTTCCTGCACGCGGGCCTGCTGCTGCAGGCCTTCGGCGCCTACGTGGCGGTGCTTTCCGAAGAGCGCGGCTGGAGCAAAACCGCACTTTCCGGCGGCGCGGCTCTGCAGTCGATCGAGGGCGCCCTGCTCGGCCCGGCGCTCGGCTGGCTGATCGACCGCTTCGGTCCGCGCGCCATGATTCAGATCGGCGTCGTCGTTTTCGGGCTTGGCTTCATCGCACTCAGCCGGATCGACACCCTGGGCGGCTTCTACGCCGCCGTGCTGGTGATCGCCGTGGGAGCAAGCCTCTCCGGCTACTTCCCCTTGACGATTGCCCTGGTGCACTGGTTCCAGCGCCGACGCGCGCGCGCCCTGTCGATCATGGGTCTGGGCCTGGCCGCCGGCGGCATCGCCGTGCCGCTGGTGGGCTGGGTGATGCAGAGCTATGGCTGGCGCACCACGGCTTTCGCCTCGGGCGTGCTCACGATCCTCATCGGATTGCCGCTGGCACATGTCATCCGCCGCCAACCCGCCGACGTCGGGGAGACCGTCGATGGACTGCCTCCGGCCCCGGCAGGCGTTCCGGCCTCCGGCGCCGAGGAGCCTGCCGAGCGTGAATTCACTGCGCGCGAGGCGCTGCGCACGCGCGCCTTCTGGCTGCTGGCCCTGGCCCACGGCTTCGCCCTGCTGGTCGTGACCGCCGTCAATGTGCACGCGATCTCGCACATGAAGGAAGGCCTCGGCTACTCGCTGGCACAGGCCTCGCTCGCCATCACGCTGATGACCGTGTCGCAGGCGGCCGGCATGCTGTTGGGCGCGGCGGTGGGGGACCACTGGGAAAAGCGCTATGTCGCCGCCGGCTGCATGCTGGCGCACATGATCGGCCTGCTGATGCTGACGTATGCCACCCACCCGCTGATGATCGGCGCCTTCGCCATCCTGCATGGCGTGGCCTGGGGCTTGCGCGGCCCGTTCATGCAGGCGATCCGTGCCGATTATTTCGGCCTGCGGGCGATCGGAATGATCATGGGCCTGTCCGCCATCATCATCGCCCTCGGGCAGGTCGCCGGGCCGCTGGTGGCGGGAATGTTCGCCGACCTGACGGGCAACTACCGCGGCGGGTTCACCCTGCTGGCCCTGGTTGCCGGATCGGGCTCGCTGCTGTTCATGCTGGCGAAAAAGCCGGCCTAGTTGATTTTCTTTACTGGCTGATACCTTTGTCGTAAACTTCTCACAATTCACAGAGGCGGCCATGCATCGCTTTCTGTTCGAACAAAAACCAAGTGAGATAGGGACGGCACAAAATGGGGGGAACATCCCGCCACGAATCCCGCAGTGGGAATCTGTCAAACAGCCCGGCGTCGGAGCTTTGCGTCAGAGGGTCTCGCGTCCGCGGCTTTACCCTGCTGGAACTGCTGGTAGTCGTCGCCATCATCGGCCTGCTGGCCGCCTATGTGGGGCCGAAATACTTTGGCC
>CAVRNE010000054.1:0-43260 GCA_963722025.1 uncultured beta proteobacterium | reverse complement strand
GCGGTCGACAGCCGCCGGGTTCAACTTCACTCCTGTCCCAATCACGTCCTGGCTATCGGGACTTCCCTTCACCATTCTCAATGGCTCTTCGAGGATCGGGTTCCACCAGTCGCAATATTCCAACCAGGAGCCCTCCTGGCCAGCTGTTTCCGAGGCGTACAGCAATTGGGTGCTGATTTCAGGCCACAGGTGACTGGACACGGCAACATTCTCATGCTTGGCCATGGCTGCAATCTCCATCCATCCGGTGACGCCACCGCATTTCATGACGTCAGGCATCAGCAGATCCTTCGCACCCAGACTCAGTGCATGGCGAAACTCGACCGGGCTCCACCAGTTTTCGCCGGCCTGCAGCGGCGTGCGTGTCATGGCAGACAGACGGGCAAGCGAAATGAAGTCGTGAGCAATGACGGGCTCCTCGATCCACTCCAGGCCCAACTCGTCCAACACGGGCAGGCGCCGCGCGGCTTCAGCCGGGTCAAGCGATTGGTTGTAATCCACCAGTATGCGTAGCTCGCCGCCCGTGGCATGCTGCATGGAGCGGACAACGGCGACATCTTCCTCCACTGTGGGGTAGCCGATCTTGGCCTTCACCGCCTTGAATCCGCGTCTGGCCCACTGCTCGGCCGCCAGCGCGCTGCCGCGCGCACCGTCGTAACCTACGGGTCCGTAGGCACTCAATGGACGCGGCGCCCCCCCCAGAAGTGCGTACAGGGGCTTTGCTGCGTTCGTGCCAACGCATCCCAGAGCGCCATATCCAATCCCGCCAGTGCCATCCCGATCAATCCCTGAGTTCCCACGAGACGAAAGCGGGCCTGCAACTGACGGGAAATGGCCGCAGGATCAAGTGCCTTGCCTTTCACCAGGGGCTCGAGATGGCTCATCACATCCGCAACGGCCTTGAGTGCCGCCACTGTGTACGTGAAGGTGATGCTATTGCCGGCCTCCGCGCCATCGACGTTGACCGTGAGGACCACCAGAGGTGACGCGCTGATCACGCCCGAAGCCGTAGCGTGGGGCTGCGGCAACGGAAGTTTGATGCACTGGATCTTTAGCGATTGGATTCTGTGTGTCACGCGACGGGATTGCCGGTAACTGGAGCGGGCGCAGAAATCAAATGCCAGTCCTTGCGGGCGACAGCTTCTGGCTGTGAGGGATTGCCCACGAACTGGTATCCCACGCCATAGACAGTCCGGATCAGTGTTGGAGCTCGAGCGTCGTCGCCCACCGCTTTGCGGGCTTTTGCAACAGACTGAGCGATCCGCGCAGGCTTTGTGGTCTTGCCAGACCAAACCCGTTCGATCAGTTCGTCAGTTCGCACGATATGCGGGCGTCTCAGTATGAGGTACCAGAGAAGTGCGAAAACCCGAGGCTCGACCGGACGAAGCGTACCGTCAACGGAAACTGCTTGCTCCAGGTGATGAACGACATATCTCCCGAAGCGAAAACACTCCTCACTGGCGTGATCAGCTGGATTTTTCATTTGCGCATTTGGCTGCCGGGAGTGTAGGAGTGCACTTCGCGGCTGTGAAATAGCAAATTTGTATGCGCGTATGCAACCAACGCATGAAGAGCGGGCGCCGGGTACTACAGTGCCCGCTTTCCTCTGGAACCCTTTGCGCCGGCAGCCTGCGGAACGGTCCTATCGGGCCGCAACCCAAGTTGGATTCGCAAAAGCTGTCGAAAGAAACTCCACCAGAGCGCGGACCTTGGGCAGCACGAACTTGCGGCTAGGGTAGACCGCGTAAATACCAAGCTCAACGGATTGGTAAGCGGGCAAGACCTCCGTGAGCCGGCCGTCGGCAAGCTCGTCCGCAATGAGGAAGGTGGGCTGAAGGTCAATGCCAGCGCCCCGCACAGCCGCGGCAACGCTGGTGTCGCCGTTGTTGGTCCACAGTCGCGGCGTGATCTTCACGGTGACGGGCCCGTCCGGCCCCTCGAACAACCATTGGCCCCTGGTCGATAGCAGGCTGTAGCCGATCACGTCGTGCGCCGCCAGGTCCGCGGGGTGCTCAGGCATGCCGCGCTGCCGCAGGTATGCCGGCGAAGCGCACAGCACGAGCCGCGTCGTCGCGAGCCGGCGCGAGACCAGCGTCGAATCAGGAAGGCGGGCGATGCGCACGGCCAAGTCGAAGCCCTCGTCGACGAGGTCCACCACACGGTCGGCCAGGTGGATGTCCAGGGTCACGCGCGGATGCGCCGCGAGGAAATCGCTCCACAACGGGGCAAGATGCTTCAGCGCAAAACTGACGGGCACGCTGACTTTCAGCAGTCCGCTGGCACTGCTCGAACGGGTGGATATCTCGGCCTCTGACTCGTCGATGCTCGCCAGGATGTCACGGCATCGGGCAAGAAACACCTCACCCTCGCCGGTGAGCGATAGCTTGCGTGTGGTCCGGTGCAACAGCCGTGCGCCCAGGCGCTGTTCCAGTTCAGACACATAGCGCGAGACCGCCGCCTTTGACATGCCGAGAGCGTCGGCCGCCGCGACGAAACTTCCCGCGTCAACAACGCCGGCAAAGACACGCATCTCCTGGTATTTGTCCATTGTCTCAATATTCTGAACTATTAATCGCAAAAACTGCGATTTATCTATTGATTTCGAATCAATACAGTTAGCTGATGCCCCGCAACGCGGGATCAATCGCACTGAAAAGGACAGCACCATGCGCAACGACACCACCTTCTTCCACCGGCTGCTGGCAGCGACGCAGGCTGGACCCCGCTGGCCCTGCGCGTTCCCGCGGGCATCATCTTCGCCGCCCATGGCGCGCAGAAGCTGTTCGGCTGGTTCGGCGGCTACGGCCTGGAAGGAACCGGCCAGTGGATGGATTCGATCGGCTTGACTCCCGGCTACCTGATGGCCCTGCTGGCCGGCGCCGCCGAATTCTTCGGCGGCCTGGCGCTCATCGCCGGCTTCCTGGTGCGCCCGACCGCCGCCGCTCTCGCCGTCACCATGCTGGTCGCCATCTTCAGCGTCCACATCGACAAGGGCCTGTTCGTCGCGAAGAACGGCTACGAATTCGCCCTCGCGCTGCTGGGGATTTCCGCCGCGCTCGCCATCAGCGGCGCCGGCCGCGGATCGATCGACCAGAAGCTGAGCCAGCGCCTGGCCTGAGAAGAGCCGGCATGAAGACCATTCCCTCGGTGTTCGTCTCCCACGGTGCGCCCACCTTCGCGATGGAGCCGGGCCGCGCGGGCGCGCAACTGCGTGCCCTTGGCCAGGCTCTTGGCAAGCCGAAGGGGATCGTCATCGTGTCACCGCACTGGATGACGCGCGGCCTGGAAGTCACGGCCAGCGCCCGGCCGGAAACCATCCACGATTTCGGCGGCTTCCCCGCCGAGCTGTACCGCCTCCAATACCCGGCGCCTGGCGCGCCGGAGCTGGCCGCGCGCGCGGCGCAACTGCTCGAGTCCAACGGCGAGCCGGTGTCGCTGCACGCCTCGCGCGGGCTGGACCATGGCGCCTGGGTGCCATTGCTGCACATGTACCCCGATGCGGACGTGCCCGTCGTGCAGATCTCGCTGCCTTACGGGAGCAGGGAGCAGCAGGCTTTCGCGCTGGGCCGGGCTCTTGCACCCCTGGCACAAGAGGGCGTGCTGGTGATCGGCTCCGGCAGTCTCACGCACAACCTCTACGAATTCCGCATGGGCGACGTAGCCGAGGCGGACTATGCGCGGGAGTTCACGCACTGGATCCGCAACGCGGTTCTGCAGGGTGACATTGACCAGCTGCTGCACGCGCTGGAGCGGGCTCCGCACGCGCGGCGCGCTCATCCGACGATCGAGCATTTCCTGCCGTTGCTCGTAGCGGCCGGTGCCGCCCACAACGTTGGTCCGGTCACGGTTCTCGACGGTGGAATCCGGCACGGGGTGATCGCCATGGAGTCGTACGTGTTCGGACAGTCGATTGCGCTACCCGTCCAGTAGAAACGCGACATCAAAAGCGCAGGACGACGCTCACAGGCCATCGGGACAGCCTCGCTTCATCGGCGCCGAACGCCTTGAGCGGCTCGCCATCGACCTCGACGCGCACCAACGGGCGCGCGGAGAGCGGCGCGCTAATGACAACGCCTCCGGGAGGCATGGTGAGCCCGGGAGCCGTGTCGATTCGCAGCGCGTGGGTTCCCTCGCGCCGCATCGAGTAGCGGAGCGGCCCCCACCAGGTCGCCAACCCTTCGACCACTACGCCGGCATCGAGCCACGCGTCGGAAATCCCGGCTGCGATGACGAGCGCTGCGTCGCTGGGCCGCTCATAGGCAAACATGCCGAGCACTGCCAGCACGTACTCGGCGCCGATCCACGCGTGAGGGACGTCGCCGAGATGACCGGGGCTGCGCGGATCCCTCCATGAGATCTCGGGCCACTGGTTCCAGCCCGTCGGCCTTCGGTCGGCGAGAAAGAACTCGAGCAACTCGTGCGCATCGGCGCAACGCCCGAGCCGCACCAGCGCGCCGAGGATGCGGATCTCGTACGCGGAGTAGTTGTTCCAGTCGATTTCGCCGCGCCGCCGCCTGCGCAGGCCGCGCAGGTACTCGTCGAAAGTCCATGCCAGCGCGGCGGGCGCCAGGCGCTCGGCGGCGTCGGTCGTGGCGATCGCGGTGGCGGTCGCGGTGGGATCGAAATCGGCCCATTCAACGGAGCCCGGGATGTAGTCGAGGCCGCGCGCAGCGATCGTCGTGGCGATCGATTGGTACAGACATGCACCTAGTTCGTCGCGCAGGTTTCGCAGGCGCGCCGCCTCCCGCACCTCGCCCAGCGCCTGCGCAAGCTCCGCGCCGTCGCCGATGCCACGCAGCGCCCAGAAATCGTCCCAGTAGGCGTGGACCGGCTGCGCGAGATAGCCCTCGTGGCTGGCCGACTCGGGCAAGATGCCGAAGCATGCGCGCCGCTCGGGCGTGCGAAACTCGGGCGTGCGACGTGTCGCGAGCAGCGACTCGAGGTAGCCGATGGCGCGCTGCGCGGCCGGCCACAGCGCCGCGGCGAAGGCGCGGTCGCCGGTGAAGCGGAAGTACTCGGCGAGCGTGAAGACGAGCTGGCCGTGGCTGTCGTGCTCCGGCAGCCAGTCGGGCCCGTTGCGGTCCACCACGCACGGCACGTTGCCGTCGGCAGCCTGGTGCGTCGCGTACCAGGCGAGGAAGTCGCGCACCTCGTCGGCGCAGCCCATGCGCAGCAGCGCCGCCGACATGGTGGCGCCGTCGCGGATCCAGGACCTCGTGTAGCGGCGCGGCCCGGGCTGGATCGCGGGCCCGTCGCGGTTGGTCAGGATGTGTCCGGTGGCGGTGCGCAGCGTCTGCACGCACGCCGGTTCCTCGCCGCCGATCTGCACGCGCAGGCGGCCGAGCTTGCGCGCCCAATGACGCTCGACGTCGCCGAGGCTTGCAAGGTCGGCGTCGCGCGCCGGGGCGGTCGACACGGGCCCGAGGGCGGGACGCTCGGCGAAGGGAACCGCGAGTTCCACTTCACGCGCCGCAGCCGGCGGGATTTCGAGGTCCCAGCACAGCGCGCCGGACGCGTGGCCAAAGGCATCGACGATCTCCGCGTGCGGCGGGAGCACGCCGCGCGCCAGGTGGCGCAGCACGCCGCCCTGTTCGAACGCGGCGGCGCCGAATCCGCTCGGCGCCGTGCGAGGCACGACCCGGATGGCGTCGTTCACCAGCACGGCTCCGTCGCGCCACGCGAGCGTGCGGATCTGCGCAGTGCCGCCGATGCCCTGGAACGCCTGCCACGGTGGGCACACCTGGAAGGGGCGCAACGCCACGAAAAGGCGCACGGCCCGCGTGGCCGGACCGGCGTTCGCGACCCGGTACGCCGTGCACGCTTGCGCCCGGCCCGATTCGATCGCTGCAAACGCGGTGATGGTGAGCGTCAGATCGCCGCAGCGCCACGTGGACGACGGGATCGGCAGCACGCCTTGCGCGAGCGAGACCGAGACCTCGCGCGTCCGCCCACGTGATCAGCTCGCCGTCCACGTGCAGGAACGGCTCCAGCGAGAAGCTGCCGCGATCGGGCTCGAACAGGCCCTCCTCGTTCAAGATCGCCGCGGTGGTCCCGCCCGCAATGCCCGCAGGCGTCCAGTACGACTGCTCGCGGTGCAGCCAGCGAGGGTGATGTCCGCGCGGCTCGCACGCAGCGACGGCGTGGAAGAACTCCGCGAGCGAGCGCGAGAAGTCGAACGGTCGCACATCGAGCAGGCGGATCTCGTGCGGGCCGCCGCCGGCAGGAGGCTCGTGCAGGAACAGCCGCAGATGCCGCGAGCAGCCGCCGCCCGGCAGGTAGACGTAGCTGCGTTCGCCCTCGGCCTGGGTCGCGGCCGCGAGCGCCTTCCACGAGGCGCCGTCGTCGGAGCACTGCACTTCGAAGGCGCGGGCGGCGCCGGGGGCCGCCCAGTCGATCACGAGGCCGCCATACTCGTGCTCGCGGCCGAAGTCGAGCGCGAGCCACGCGGGCGACACGGCGTCCGCGCTGCGCCAGCTCGTCGCCGGCGAGGCCTGGAGGGCGTGCTCCGGCGCGTGCCCCTGGGCCGTGCTCGAAGCGGCGACGCGCGGCGGCCCCGCGAGCGAGAGGTCCTCGAAGCGCAGGTCGCAGACCCATACCGTCCCGCGACCGCCAGGCCCGGCTGCGATCGCGATTTCGAGCGCGCCGAGCTCGTGCATCGTTCCGCCGCCCGCCGGCCCCCAGGCGAACGCCACCTCGCTGCTGCGGATGCGCAGCTGCTGCCAATCGGCCGGGAAGTCGAACGCGTCGCGATGCCACCACCAGACGTTGCGGCCGCTCTGATCCGACGAACTTGATCTCGAACTTGTTCGCCGGCGCCGCGCCGCGCACCCGCAGCGAAATTGCCCACGCCGCCGGCATCGGGCGCGCAAGGTCCCTGCGCGCCACGACGAAGCCGCCACCGCCCTTGAAGTCGTAGTCGAGTCGCAGTGCTGCCTCCCCGGCCGGGCCGGCGTCGGACCCGAGCGTGAGCTGCGCCTGTCCCGAAGCCACGGCGCTCCAGCCGGAGATGTCGCGCAAGTCGTCGAGCAAGTCGCGGTCTTGGGTCATTTCAGCCCACCTCGATCTCGATTTCGTTGTCGCCGTCCCGCAGCCGCTCGCGCAACACGTCCATCGGAATCACGGCGCCGCCGGTTCGGTACGGGTGAGGTTCGCGATCGAACGCCAACGGCCGCCCGTTGCACGTCACTGTTCGGGGTCCGTGCCCGAGCGAGCCGATGCGATAGCGCACCGCAACCGCGCGATCCTCCAGCTCGATGCGCGCGACCAGCCCATCGAGCGCCGGCGGCAGCACCGGGTCGATGCACAGCGACGAGCGCCGCAGGCGCAGGCCCAGCAGGTCACTCGCGCAGGAGCCGCACGGCGATGCCCGCGCCGCTGGAGTAGACGCGCCAGCCGGCCTCGACGCCGACGGCGCCCGAGCGCACCGCGTCGTAGCGTGCCGTCGCTTCGGCGCGATCCGCGAAGTCAGCGTCCGAGCTGGAGGCGTAGCAGTTGGCCTGGCGCAGCCGCGCGTTCGGCACGACATCACGCAGGCCGACCGGATTGGCCTGGCGCAACGCGTGGAACGCAGCCTCGGCGTCGCCCAGGTGTGCCAGCGCCTGTGCCCAGCGCAGATGGGCGTGCATGTACATGAGGCCGATTTCGCGTCCGAAGAAGGTGCTGGTCTCGGCGCGCTGGAAGTTGCGTTGCAGGCCGCCCTGATACGGGAACGGCCGATCGAACAGGCGCGCGCCATCGGCCGCAAGCAAGTGGCGGCGAATCAGCTCGACGTGCCGGAAGGCCTGCTCGCGAGTGAAGAGATTCGCGAGGATCGCGTGGACCATCGGAAGCAGGCTGTATTGCACGCCCGTGTCCCGGTCATTCGGATGCAGCCAGTGCTCCACGGCGCCGCCGCCGCGAAAGCGCACGAGGCCCGCAACGACGCCGTCGGCCACGAGCAGGCGCTGGAAGTCGTCTCGTATGCCGGCCAGCGTGGCCTCCAGCTTCGCGGCGAACGCCGCGTGGCGCGTAGTGGCGCAGCGCTTGCGCCAGCGTCTCGACCGTCTGGTAGTGCAACGTGACGGTCCACGCACTGCACAGCTCGTCGGCGAGCGCCGGGTCTGCCGGTTGCAGCGAGTCGTTCCAGTCACCGTGGCCGTAGGCCGCCAGGCGTGTACCCGCAATCACGCGCCGCTCGATCAGCGCGAGCGCGCGCTCGACGTGCGCCAGCACGCTGGCGTGCTGCGCCTTCGCGTCGCCCTCGGGATGGAAATACGGCAGCTCCTGGTCGAGAAGCGCGGCATCGCCTCCGGCCAGCAGGTACTGTGCGAGTGCGAGCAGCGGCCAGAACACGATGTCGCCGTGCGAGTCTCGCGGACGGATGCCGCGCTCGCGTTCGAAGAACATGAACCACTGCGGCCAATCGCCGTCCTCGTTCTGGTTGCGGAATACGCACAGCAACAGCTCGCGCACCGGCGCCGCGCGCCCGAGCGAGAGCAGCAACTCGACAGGACCCTGGCACACGTCGCGCGTGCCCCAGCCGCCGCCCGAGTACTGCTCGAGGCCGCGCGGCGCGAGATGGTGTATCCACGCGTCGTGCGTGAGCCAGGGCAGGATGGCCGCAACGCGCGTCACATCCACCGATGCCGGCGCCTCCAGAACCAGCGGACCGGTCATGCCGTGCCAGAAGCGAGCGGCCGTGGCCGCATCGCTTGCACACAGATCCGCGGCATCCGTCTCACCTCTTCGGGTGGCGCCTCTACCAGCTGCCCGGTGATGCGCAACCCGACCGATGTGGCGGGCGCGGTGATCAACACCACGAAGGGCTGGCCGCGCGAGCGGCCGTCGGTGAAGAGCAACTCGTCTGCCGCCCACGCGCTCGATCGCCGTCCCGGGCGCCACGTCGATACGAAACGCACCGTCGGGAAAGCGGCGTCCCACGTCGGTGTCGGGCAGGCACGCGACGATCACACCCCTGTCGTCGCGCGTCCAGCGCGCGGGCACGGCGTCCGAGCCGTCATCGCCGTTGAGCGAGACGTGGTTGGACACGAGAAGGCGGCACGGGGCGCCGTCCAGCACGCGCACCGTGAGCCACAGCTCGTGCCGATCAACCGCCGCCCAGCTGCGCACCTCGAGCAGCAGGTCCGCTTGGGCGTAAAGCCACCGCGCGCCGCTGGGCGTCATCTCGAAGGCGGACGGCTCGCCGAGCAGGTGCCAGGCGCCGTCACGCTCGACGAACAGCCGCTGGCCGTGCGAGCGGTACAGCCCGAGGTACGAGTGCGTCGTCGAGAGGAAGCGATTGATGCTGACGTGCCCCTGCGTGAGCATCGAATGGAAGACGCCGCCCATCCATACCGTCGTCGTCAGCGACGCTTCGTCGGGCTTCGAGCTGGTCGCCCGTGCGAAGGATCTGCCCATGGGGCCGCAAGCTCGCGCGCTCCTTGGCCGGCAGCACGACATGCGCGCCGTCGGCCCGGAAGAAGGAGAGGAGCTCCCCGCCCTCTTCCTCGGCCGCCAGGCGGTCGGCGCCGAAGTGCCGTGTCAGCATGCCGGGATCAAGCGGTGTCGCGGCAAGCATGGGTGCGTCGCTGAAGAGCGTGGCCGCACGGGCCGATGCTGCGCCGGCCTTCATGCCAGGAGGCACGGCTTCGGGCAGCGCCAGCGCTCGATCGGCGAAGCCGAGGTCGGCGGCGCCGCTGACCCCCGGATGATCCGGCTCCAGCCATGCGAAGAAGCCTAGCGCGGCGCTCGCCCCGGGGGCCAGCGATAGCGGCGCATCCTGCAGCACCGCCATCGAATGCTCGTGCTGGCGGCGCACCCCGGGCAGGCGCTCGGCTTCCAATGCGGCAGGCGACCCGCCGGCACGCGTGGAAAGCCCATGAAGCTGGAGTGCGTCCGTGCAGAAACTCTCGCCGTAGCGCAGCGATCCGATGCAAAGCCAAGGGTGCCGCCCACCGACCGCGAGGTTCTGCCGCACTGCGAGCACCGTGCCGAGTGAAGGATGCTTCAGCGGCGTGTGATCGACGTACTGGCTGACGTAGTACTCGTTCAGCCGCACTGCGCCGTAATTGGCCAGCGCGACGTCCTGTGCGTAGACGAGATCGACCCGGCATGATGCGCCTGCGGCGTTCTCCAGCACGACATGCCAGAACCACGCCGGCGCAGATGCGGCCAGCGCGAGCGACACGCGAAAGCGCAGCCCCGACCACTCGCCGGCGATCTCGATGCCGTTCTCATCAGCGCGGACTTTACCCGGGCTGCGTGGCCCGAGGAGCGCCGTCCATTCGACGCGCGCTCCATGGCGGCGCAGATAGAGGTTGGCCGCACCGCCCTCGAGCTCGTTGCCGAGGAAGGCGTTCACCGTCACGTCGCGGTGATCGATGCGACGAACAGAGCCGTTCCTGTTCACCTGCACCACCAGCCCCGATGGGCTGGCGAGATGTAGCGGGCCGTATGCGCTCATGTGACTGGCCTTTCGATGTGGATGGGCTGCGCGCTCCACTTCCCGCCCGCTTCGAGCACGAGGCGCAGGTCATGGTGGGCAGCCAGCGCCTCGTCGGACGCGAAAGTGACAACGGTGATCGACCGCTCTTGCAGAAGTCCGATCAAGTGCGCCGCGGCGTCGGTGCCGAGCAGCGTGCCGGGTCCCTCGAGCAGGGCAATCCGTGGCGCAGCGAGCAGGACCCGCGCGAACGCGAGGCGCTGCTGGTCCGCCAGCGGGAGCACTTCGTCCCAGTCGCGCTCGACATTCAGGCCACCGGCGCGTGCGACCATCTCTTCGATCCCGACCTCACGCAGCACCGCGGCAATACGCGCATCGTCGACACCGCCTTCATGCTCGGTGCGCAGCAGCGCTTCGCGCAGCGTCCCCGGCGGCAAATAGGGTCGCTCAGGTATGAACATGGATCGCGCCGGGCGGCGGCCGCAAGATGCGTCCCTCTCCCGCCCTCCACAGACCCGCGCTCGCGCGGAAAAGCGCCATGCGCCCTCCTTCGTTGGGACCGGTCACCAGCACGTGCATGCCGGCGGGGATGGCGAAGGTCAGTGAGTGCAGCAAAGGAGTGGCGTCGCGCCGCGTACGCAGCGACAGACCTTCCCACGCGAACTGCGATCCGCCGTCGTCGATCTCGATGCCGCCCACGCTGCGTGCCGTCACCCCCTCGGTGCTCTCGGCGAGGGCCGACAGCCGCGCAACGACAACCGCGCAGCCCGAAATCTGCGGGAACTGCGTCACGACCAGTGAGAACGCGCCGAGCAGATGAGAAAACGCCATCGCCGATTGCGTGATCACCCCGAACTCGGCTTGGCCTCGAATGAACAGGGGCGCGACTATCAACACCGGGATGATTTGAATGAGGTAGTTGTAGCCGGTCGTGAAGAAGCCGAGGTTGCGGTTCACTTTGATGATGCGTTTCGCGTTCGCAACCAGATCGTCCACCCGTCGCTGCAGGCGCGCGCCGATGCGGCCTTCACGGCGCAGCACGGCGACGGACTCGGCGTTCTCGCGCAGATGGACCAGATCCCCACGCAGGCTGGCCTCGCGGTCAGCCTGGTTGTAGTTGAGCCAGATCAGCGGTCGACCGAAGAGCACCGTCAGGCCGGAGCCAAGCGCCGCGTAGGCAACGGCCACGCCGAACAGCAGTGGGCTGATCGACCACATCACGCTCGAGAACGCGAGGATCGTGAAGGTGGTGTTGAGCAGGACCAGCGAGAGCGAGAGGGTGGTCGCGGTGAAAACGCGCACGTCATCGGCGATACGCTGGTCGGGATTCGCGAACTCGTCTTCGCGCAGCCAGTAGTAGGTCGCACCCGCCAGATAAAGGCCGACCAGCCGGCGCGTCAGCCAGTCGCGCCAAAGCAGCGCGAGGCTTTCCTCGGCGAAGCGGCACAGGACTGCTGCGACCGTGGACGCCGCGAAGACGCCGACGTACAGCAATGCCATGGAGAAGAAGCGCGACATGCTCCGCTGCTCGATCGCGGTCATGAAGTCGCGGCCGACGTAGCTGTTCACGACGTTCAGGCCGTTGATCGCGAGCAGCAACCCGAGCAGCGCCGCGAACAGCACCTTTGCCCGTCGCCCCGCGTCCGGCGAGCCCACGAAAGAACTCACGGCCTTGCGCCAGCGCGTCCACGTGAGACGATCGAACAGGATCGGACGGCTTTCCATCATCACATTCTGACCTCGGATTCAGGCTGGTTGTGTCGTCGAACTGATCCAAGGGCGGTGGGGACTTGATGCAAAGGTGTACACGACCGTCGACGACAGGCGCCGGGAGAACATGACCCAAGGATGAGCACATCGGCGGCGAACCGTGCTATCGCGCAGATCGATTGAAATCTCAGTACACTCGTGCTGACTGGAGCGCCGATCCGAGCATGTTCATGCATCAGCCAGTTGTTCATCGCCACTCCCGACGCCTGGCGCAGATGATGTGCATGGGCTTGTCGCTGGCCCTGGGGCTTCCTGCAGGGTGGGGAGGTGCTTTCGCGCAGACCACCACGACGCCGGCGCACAGCCCGCACCGAGCGCTCAGAAAGCGACACCGACGTTCAAGCCCGAAGAGATCGAGGCGCTCGTCGCGCCGATCGCGCTCTATCCGGACTCGTTGCTGTCGCAGGTGCTGATGGCATCCACGTACCCGCTGGAAATCGTCTACGCCGCGCGCTGGCTCAAGGCCAATCCGAACGTGAAGGGCGAGGCAGCCGTGAAGGCGGTCGGCGACAAGCCTTGGGATGTCAGTGTGAAGTCGCTGGTGGCCTTTCCGCAGATCCTCGAGCCGATGAACGACAAGCTCGACTGGACGCAGCGGCTGGGCGATGCCTTCCTCGCGCAGCAGAAGGAGGTGCTCGACGCCGTGCAACGCCTGCGGGCGAAGGCGCAAGAAAATGGCAACCTCAAGAGCACCGAGCAGCAGAAGGTGGTCGTGGAACCGCCACCGGCCGGCAGCACGCAGCAGACGATCATCATCCAGCCGGCGAATCCGGAGGTGGTCTACGTGCCGGCCTACAACCCGGCCACGGTCTACGGCTACTGGGGCTATCCGGCGTATCCACCGTACTACTGGCCACCGTATCCGGCCTACTACCCGGGCTACGCCTACGGCGCCGGCATCGTCGCCTTCGGCGTTGGCCTGGCGGTGGGGGGCGCGATCTTCGGCAACTGCAACTGGGGCGGCGGCAGCGTCAACATCAATGTGAACCGGGCCACCAACATCGACCGCAACTTCAATAGCAGCAGGGCGCAGGGCGGGCGCTGGCAGCACGACGCCAGCCATCGCCAGGGTGTCGCCTATCGCGACAACGCGACCCGCGAGAAGTTCGGCAGCGGCGTCGGCGGCGCGGACAGGCGTGGCGATTTCCGCGGTTTCGACGGCGCTGGCGGTCGTGGCGGTGTCGGCGGTGCGGTGGCGGCGTCGGTGGTGCTGGCGGCGTCGGTGGTGTCGGTGGTGCGGGCGGTGTCGGTGGTGTCGGCGGTGTCGGGTGGCGTCGGCGGTGTCGGCGGCGCGGTGGTGTCGGCAGTGCCGGTGGTGTCGGCGGTGCAGGTGGCGTCGGTAGTCCCGGTGGCGTCGGCGGTGCAGGTGGCGTCGGTGGTGGCGCGGATGCAGGCCGCAGCAATGCCTTCCAGGGCGTGGGCGGCGGAAGCGCGACACAACGCGATTTCAGCCGCGGCAACTCCACCGCTCAGCGGTCAGCGTCCAATCGGCCCAGTGGAGGCGGCAGCTTCGGCGGCGGAGGTCGCGGCGGCGGCGGGGGTCGCGGCGGCGGCGGGCGCCGCTGAGGAAGGTATGCGCATGACATCACCACACCACTCCCTGCGCGCGCGCATACCCGAGTACATGCGTCAGCGCTTGCGCTCGTGTTCTGCCTGGCCGCGGTGCCTGCCGCCTACGCGAACAAGGCGTTCCAATCACCCCAGGCCGCGATGGAAGCCTTCGGCGAGGCGGTCGCGACTCGCCGACGAGGATGCTCTGAAAGAGATGCTGGGCGCGAAGTTCCGCGAGCTGATCCCCCCGGTTGGCACCGATGACCGCTACCGCTTCCTCGAGGCCTGGGCCCGTTCGCATGCCATCGAGGGCGACGACGGCAAGATGGCTCGGATTGCCGCCGGCGGCGATGGCTGGACACTGCCGATTCCACTCGTGAAGGCGGCGGCGGGCTGGCAGTTCGACACCGCAGCCGGGGCCGAGGAGATGCGCGTGCGCCGCATCGGACGCAACGAACTCGCCGCGCAGCAGACGCTGCTCGCGATCTACGACGCGCAGCGCGAATACGCGAGCCAGCCTCGCGACCGCGACGGCCTGCTCACGTACGCGAAGCGGCTCACGAGCACGCCGGGCCAGCGCGACGGCCTGTACTGGCCGACCAAGGCCGGCGAGCCGCCGAGCCTGCTCGGGCCGACCCTGGCAGCCGCGGGGCCGCCGAGTGCCCGGCCGGACGGCTACCACGGCTATCACTACAAGTTGCTCACCAAGCAGGGCACTCACGCTCCCGGCGGCGCGCTCGACTATGTCGTGAAAGGCAAGCTGCTGGGCGGATTCGCCGTCGTGGCGTGGCCCGCACGGTACTGGGACACGGGAGTGATGAGCTTCATCGTGAATCATGACGGACAGGTCTACGAACGTGACCTGGGCCCCGACAGCGCGAAGAAGGCCGCGGCGATGACCACCTACGACCCCGGCCCCGGCTGGCAGAAGGTATCGCCGTGAGGCCGACGGCACGGTCGGGTAGCCACGGCCAAGCGCCCCATGATTCGCACTTGAGTGACAGAATGCTTCGATGCATAGGCCGTCGAACCGCGGGCTCCGCTGGCTGCACCGCCTGGCGGTAGCCGGCGCGACCGCTGGCAGCGATCGTCGCCTGCGTCATCGGCGTCGCCCTGTTGCTGGTGGATTCCGATAGCGTGAAACGCGCCGTCGAACGCCAGTTCGCACAGTCGGCAGGCGGTGAAGCGACCTACGAGTCGGCTTCGCTCAACCTCTTTCCGCGTCCTGGCGTGGCGTTCTCCGGCATCACGGTTCGCGTCCCCGGCGCGGTCAGCGGGCGGATCGCAGCCCTCCACGTCAGGGCCGCCTGGCTGCCCCTGCTTTACGGAGAGGTGCGTCCGAGCGCGGTCCGTATCGAACGGCCTGTTCTCGAGGTGCGGATCGCAACCGGCGCAACTGCGGACGCTGCCCTCGGCCCACTTGCGGATGGACTGGCACGCGACGCGGCGGATATGTCGATAGCGATCGAGGAGGGAGAGATAACCGTTGCCTACGGGGAGCGACAGGTGTCGTTGTCGGGGCTGGAAGTCACGGCGGATATCTCGGTGACCGACGACCGAAGCGCCATTCGGGCTTCCGTTACGGGCTCGGCGCCGCGAGCGGCAATCGCCCGTGCCGATCGAACACTCGAATTGGGCGCAGTCAGCGTCGCGCTCGACGCCGGCCGCGACGGAGATGGGCTGGTGTTCGAGCTCCGCGATTTCCGGGCCGGCGAGCTGATTCCGGGAGCGACGGGCACATTGCGGGCAAAGGCGGACGGCACTGCCCCCACTCTCGAGCTGCGGGTGCCGGTGCTCGACCTGCAGCGTGCCGGCGCCGCCGCGCGGGCCCTCGCGGGCGATCTCGATGCAGTGCGAGAGGCGGTTGACGGGCTGCAGCGCGGAACGTTGCGGGACCTGACGCTCAACAGCGAAGCCCACGATCTCGCCCTGTTGGCGGACCCGTCCGCGCTGCGGGTCACGGCGCGGGTGGACGCGGCAACGGTCGCGGTGCCGGCGGCCGGCATCGTCGTGGAAAACGGAAGCGGCCGCCTTCTGATGGCGGACGGGGTGCTGCAGGGAAGCGAGCTTGCGGGCAAGATCGGCCGCTCGTCATTCAGTGACGGCGTGCTCGCCGTAGCGCTCGTGCCGCGGGCGTCCCTGCGTAGCCTGCGGGGAACCTTCGAGGCGGATCTCGCCGACGCCCTCGCGATCACCAAGCACCTGCTGCGCGGGCATCCCGAGGCGCTGGCGGGCATCGTGGAGCTCCAGGGGCGCGCATCGGCGGCCATCGACTATGAAGCCGGGCGCGGGGCGTCACCATTGGTCGTGGATCTCAAAGGGATGCAGGCGACCGGACGCTATCGGGGCGTGCCGCTTCCGCTCGCGGTGAGCTCGCGGCGATCTGCGCTATACGGGTGACGCGGTGTCCGTGAGCGGCCTTGCAGGCAGCGTGGGTGGTTCCAGGCTGAGCAAGGGGGCCATCGACATCGTGCTCGGACAGGAGCCCGCCATCCGCGCGGCGAGCGGCGATGCGACGCTCGTGCTTGATGAGATCTATCCCTTGATCGCATCGTTCGAACCTCTGCACCCCATGCTGGGAGAGATCAAGAGCCTGACGGGCACGGCTGCGGTGCACGTCACCCGGCTGTCGGGCCTTCTTTCGAAGCCGCAGGCTCTCGAGTTCGATGCCGCAGTGGCGCCGGGGCAGGTCAAGCTGATGAGCACGGCACTGCCCGGCCCCCTGTCACTGGCTGCCGGTTCGGTGAGCACGACCCCCCGCGCGTTGCGGCTGGAGGGGCTGCAGGTTGCGCTGCTGGACGCGCGGGCAACCGTATCTGGAACGGCGTCAAACTACGCGGCGCCCGAGCGGCGCATGAACCTGGCCCTGACGCAGGGATCGTCCGGCGCGCAGGCGATAGCCTGGGCGGGCAAGCAGTGGAAGCTCCCGCCTGGCGCGCTGCCGCGCGCGCCGGTCGCGCTTTCCACCGGTCACGTCGAATGGATCAAGGACGCCGTTGCCATGCAGGGCACTGCCAGCATCGCCAACGGCGTGCAGGCGCAGTTCGATCTTGCCTGGCTGCCGGGGAGCTTCGACTTGCGGCGCCTGGCGCTCAGTGACACCGACAGCGATGCCGCATTGCGCCTGCAGTGGTCGCCGGTGGCCGCGCAGCTCGGGTTCAGCGGGCGCCTCCATCACCGCACGCTCGAGCGGAGCCTCGCGCGGCCGCCTCAGACGCATGCCATGCTCGATGGGAACTTCCGCGCATCCATCGACCTCGCGGAACCACACCGCTCGAGCGCTGACGGAACACTCAGGATCGAAGGGCTCGATCTGCGTGAATACGCAGACATGCCGGTCACGATGGATCGGCTGAACGTTGACGCCACGGGGCGGACGCTGCGCGTGCACGACAGCGTCCTGCGGCTCGCGGGCGAGCGGCTGGCGGTGAGCGGCACCGTCGAGGGCGGCGGGGAGCGGCTGGTGGTTGACGCGCGCATAGCCGCGGACGCTCTTGACGCCGCGCCGCTCCTGCGCGAGTTCTCGCGCGACCGCCCGGGCAAGACTGCCGGCACGCGCCGCGTGGAATCTCCCCGTCGAGGGGCGT
Source organism: uncultured beta proteobacterium (assembly GCA_963722025.1). GTDB lineage: Bacteria > Pseudomonadota > Gammaproteobacteria > Burkholderiales > Burkholderiaceae_C > Ramlibacter. The sequence continues at coordinate 25,932 of CAVRNE010000054.1, read as the reverse complement.
GTCGCCATCGCAGCGACGTCGGTGGCTTACGGCGATCATGTGTTCAAGCCGATGGCCGCCAGCGTGCGGCTTGCTCCGAATAGCGTGATCGTGGACGCGACGGATATGCGACTGTGCGGCATCGCGATTCCGTTTACCGCCACCCTGACTCCGGGCAACGTGGCCGTCAGCGCGCGGGGCACGGCACGCAACCAGGCGCTCGCGGATACGGTGCCGTGCCTGTGGGGTGACAATTTCGCCGCTACCGGGACCTACGACCTGGATGTGGAGTTTTCCGCGAGCGCCCCGCCTGCAGAGCTCCTGCGCGCGGCGCGCGGCAGCTTTCGCGTTGCGGCGCGCTCCGGGCGGATCCACCGCTCGGCCGCATTGAGCCGCGCTCTCGCTGTGGACGAAGTGGCGGCGCGCACGCGCGCCACCCCTGCGGACATGCTGGCACGCGGCCTCGAGTACCAGGAGATCACCGCTGCCGGTACGTTCGAGGCCAGCCGCGTGCGCCTGGATCACGGAATGCTGGACAGTCCGTCGCTCGGCATTACCGTGAGCGGCGAGCTCGACGTCGGCGACGAAAGTCTCGAGCTGCAAGGGTTGGTGGCGCCGCTCGACGGCGTCCACCGCGTCATACGCCGCGTTCCGATCTTGGGCCGGGTACTGCGCACGCCCCTCGTCGTCGTTCCGGTCAGCATTACCGGCCGCGTCACCGATCCCGAAGTGAAGGTGCTCCCCGGCGCCGCGGTAGGCACCACGCTGATCAACTTGATGTCCACCACGCTTCTGGTGCCCGTCCACCTGATCGACCCGGAAGCCGGCGGGAGAAATCGGAGATGAAACGCGCGATCATCGTCGCTTTGCAGCATACCCATCCTCCTGGTGACTGCGTGGTGGACGCTTGCCCTTGTCTATGCGGGACCCGCCCCCGCATGGCTTGGCATTGCGCTCGCGTCAATTTACGCATTGGGCACGCTGGCGATTCTTCTGTGGTTGCGGCCGTTCGCCTGGGCGCTCGCGGCCTGCGGCCTCGCCTTTGTCGCACTGCTGATCTGGTGGAGCACGATCCGGCCGAGCAACGAAGGCGACTGGCAGGCCGATGTTGCGCGCCTGCCGCGGGTCGAGGTTCGGGGAGAGCAACTCATCGTCCACAACATTCGGAACTTCGACTGGCGCACGGAGAGCGACTTCACCCCTCGTTACGTGGATCGCACCTATGATCTCTCTGCCCTTCGCGGGGTCGACGTCTTCATGTCCTATTGGGGTTCGCCGGCCATCGCGCACACGATCATGAGTTGGCAGTTCGACAACGCGCCTCCACTGGCCGTTTCGATCGAGACGCGCAAGCGCAAGGGACAGGAATACTCAGCGGTCAAGGGCTTTTTCAAGCAGTACGAGATCATCTATGTGGTGGCCGACGAGCGCGACGTGGTGGGGCTGCGCACCAATCATCGTGGCGAACAGGTCTACCTCTACCGGCTGAAGTCCACACCGGCCCTCGCCCGGGCGCTGTTGCTGGACTACGTCGACAGCATCAACGGCCTGGTTGAACGCCCGCAGTTCTACAACGCACTCGCCGACAACTGCACGACGAGCATCCGCCGCCACCGGGAACATGTGGATCCGGACGCTCCTCCCATCGATTGGCGTCTGTTGGCCAACGGCTACCTGGACCGGCGCTTGTACGACCGAAGCATCGTGGACACGAGCCTGCCCTTCGAAGAGCTCCGCAGGTTGAGCCACATCGACGACAAGGCAAAAGCGGCCGGATCGGGATCCCGCATTTTCACAGCGGATACGCGAAGGGCTGCCCGATCCGCGGCGCTTAACCGACTTCACGAGGCAGAGCATGAACCAACGTTATTTGAGAATTGGTCTTCATATCGCGATGCTTGGGGCCATTGCGCTCTTCACCGGCTGCGCAACCAACTATCCGCTGATGCCCACTCCGGCGGTGTACGTCGGGCCACAGGGCAAGCCCCTTCTTGCGAATGCTCCGGCCGCCGGCCAGAAAGCCTCCATCGATCTGCTGTACGTCACCAATCGCGCGCCGGGAACCGAGGAGGCCAAGACGCTGCCCTACAGCGCCGAGCGCTCGCATTCGATGGCGTTCGGCACCGTGACGATCGAGTTCGGCGAAGGGCTCCCCTTGGACACGTTGGTTGCCCAAAGCACGCTGAGCAAACGCACGGTGCCGCTTGACTTGAAGCTCGGACCGACGACGGAGCTTGGGCGATTCCCGCCGATTTCCTATGGCGTCGAGCCCACCCCCACGGGCCTCGTGCGGACCCCCGCTGCGATTGATGCGCATGAGAAGGCAGCAGCCATGCTGCAGGGCGAGGTCGCGCGCCGCCTCGGCGCCGCGCCGCGCAAGGAAGTCGTGCTATTCGTCCATGGTTATGCCAACACGTTCCAGGACGCGTCGTTCACGATGGGCGAGCTGTGCCATTTCCTCGGTCGCGAGTTCGTCTGCGCGATCTTCACCTGGCCCGCGGGCGGCTCGCGCGGCCTGTTCTTCGGCTACAACGTCGATCGCGAGTCGGGCGAGTTCGCCGTGCATCACCTCAAGCAGGCGATTCGCCTTATTGCCGACACTCCCGGCGTGGAGAAGTTGCACCTCCTTGCCCACAGTCGCGGCACCGATGTGTTGGTGACGGCCTTGCGCGAGCTCGAGATCGAGGCCTACATAGGCGGGCTGCTCCTCGACAGCAGATTCAAGGTCCGCAACATCGTGCTGATGTCGCCTGACCTGGATCTGGATGTGGGGGTTACCAAGCTCTTCAGCATCGAATCCGACCCCGACCTGCCCTATGGCAAGGGGGCGCCGAATCCGCGGCTCGTATTGCCGCACCCTACGCTGCGGCTCACCGTTTACACGTCGGAGGGCGACAAGGCGCTCAGCGTGTCCGAATGGTTGATGGGCAGCCTGCGCCGGATGGGACGTGTCGATCAAGCGTTGCTCAGCAAGGAACAGCTCGCCAAGTCGCGGGCCGTCGCCGGCTTCGCCACCTTTGTCCAGGTCACCAACACAGCCGGTTTCATCGGCCACAGCTATTTCGTGTCCGACCCTGCGGTGAGTGCAGACCTGGTTTCGCTCGTTCGCTATGGGCTTGGGCCTGGGGATCCGGGCCGCCCGCTCGAAGAAATCTCGCGACCCTTCTGGAAGATCTCGCCGGCGCGTGCCGCCGGCGACTAACGCCAGGCGCTCGCGATCAGGCCTTCTTCTTGAACGAGTACTTCTGCCCCGCCAGCGACACCTCGTACATCAGGCCGCCGCGGATGATGGTGAAGACCGCTACGCCCTTGCGATAGGCGGCTACGGCCGAGGCCTTGTCCTTGGTGACTCTGGGCACCCGCCCCGGCGCCGGTGGAGCCGGCCTTCGCGCTCGCGCCGGCCGTGAGGGCAACGGCGGATGCTTCGGCACCGAACTCGAACGATTGCCGGAAGTGAACATGTCGAAGCGCCGCCTTGTTCTCGAAGAAGATCATCTCGGCGAAGCCCTCGCCGCCCAGCTGGAAGCCGATCGATAGCTGGGTCATGGTCGAATCGCCGACGTACTTGCCTTTCTCGTAGACGCGGCCAGTGCCCCGCGCCCCACCGATGCCGACGGCTCCTTTGAGGATCTTGGGGAACACCGCATAGCCGTAGGCGTCCGCGAAGAACTTGCCGGTCTCCTCGGCCTTCTTGAACAACGCGATGGTGTCATCGTACTCATCGGCCCAGGCCGGCTGCATCCAAACCCAGCCGCACGCCGCCAGAGAAACTGCCAATGCCGTACGCCGATTGATCTGACTCATGTTGACTCCTTGTGGACTTTCATGAACTTTAGTCGAGCCATCCGCGCCAGATATTGGACCTTGGTCCAACACCCTGGAGGTGGCAAAGCGAAGACAGTGCGGGTTGTGAACGCCATTCCCGTGCACAGGAGCCGGGCCATGCCATCTCTGTTCGATGCGAAAGTGCTGTCGCGCCAGGTCGCCGTGCTGGTCCTTGGCGCCCTACCCTTTTCCGTCCACAGCTGGATCTATCCGGAGCACCGGCAACTCTCCTTGCTGGCCGTGCAGCAGCTGGACGGCGAGCGCCGGCCCGTGTTCGACCGGCTGTGGCAGCTCGCTCGCACCGGCGACGAGAAGCAGCTGTGCGCCTCGGGCGCCGACCTCGAACAGGGAACCGCGCCTGTCTGCATCGACTGGGCCGCCTTGAGCGCCATCGGGGGCGATCATTCATGTTCGAGCCGCGAAATGTTCGAGACGGCTCGCAGCGCCCCCTGGATCCTGCAGGTGGCGGACGTCAGCGCCCAGCTGAAGGAAGACCTGGCGCGCATCCCGGTGGTGCCCCTGCCCGAATTCACCGGCAGGGCCGGGGACATCGTCGGCGAGGCCCAGCGCCGCGTCGCCGGCGAGGCCGCGCGCGCGCAGCGCATCAACGCGCTGCGCACCGCCGACATCCGCCTGCAACGCGCCGACCCGGAGTACGTGACGCGCGCAGGATCGAACCATGCCCACTTCCTGCTCGCGCGCCCGGAACCCACGACCAGCCTGGCCGACTACGCCGCCTTGACCCTGCGCGAGGGTTCGGAGATCAACGCGATCGGCGTCTACTCCTACTTCCATCTCAGTGCGCTGCAAAAGGCGAGCCGGCTCGCCGCGGAGCCGCAGCTTCCTGCCGCCGAGCGAGCGGCGCTCGCCCGCGCCATGCTCGCCGACGAGGCGTTCGCGTTGCACTTCCTGCAGGATGTCTTCGCCGCCGGCCACATCGCCGGGACCTGGGGCGATCGCTCGCAGCGGCAAGGCACGCACGACTACTACAACCACAACGGCCTGGAGGTCTTCACCTGGGCCGGCGGCAGCAGGTCCGTGGTGCTGATGGGCGACGCTTACATGCGCGAGGAGGATGCCCAGGTGGCAGCCAGGACGGTGCGAACCAGTCTCGAGCAGGTGCTGGACGTCGCGGCCGGCCGGCCCGGTGGGCTGGCGTTTGCGCACACGCCGGCGGCCCCCGCGGCGCCCGATGCCTTCGACGTCTGCCGCAACGACAAGCTGCCGGCGCTCGAACCGGACCTGCGGCGCGTTGCCGCAGCAGCGTCCGTTCTTCGCGGCGACCCTGGAGCAGACGCCGGTGCCCGGCCTCGGCCCGGGCTTCGGCGCCAACCCGCGCTTTCGCAGCGAAGTGGGGCCCTTCATCGGCCTGGCCGGCTCCATCGATGGGCGCGTCATCGATGGCGGCCTTTCGGAAATGCAAACGGACCGGGGGTACATGGCGGGAGTCGACCTCTCCGTTCGCGCCGGCTTCGGGCTGGACGGGGTGCTCGGCGAAGCGGGCGACGGGCTGGTGTATGCCTCCATCGGCCTGCGTTCCGACACTCCCTCATCCATCCGCTTCAACGAGAACTTTCCCGGCTCGGCCGGCGGCAACCTCAGCGCCGCCATCCCGGCCCGCACGGGGCTGGCCCTGCGCTTTCGCATGCCGTTCTACCTGATCCCGGGCGACTTGCTGCTGCTCTCCCCGCTGTACCTGATCGACCCCAAGGCCTACAGCAAGCTCGCCGTCACCGCGGGCAACGGCGGACTGATTCCGTGGCAGCTCGGATGGGCCACGGCGATCGGCCGCTTCCAGTTCGTGGCTCGGGCGCGAGCTGGGCGTCACCTACTACGGCCTGGACGATCGCGACCAGCTCATCGTGCCGCGCTCCGATGCGACGGGACCGGCGCGCATCGTCAATTTCAAGTCAATCGCCTATGACCTCCCGATCCTGGAGTACCGCCCCTACCGCGCCTTCTCCTCCAACCAGAGTTCGTCGGTCGTGTTCCAGCTGTTCGCCGCGGCCGATGTGCCGCGGAGCGCTTCCACCACATTTCCCGCGGGCGCGCCGACGCCGGGCATGCGCACCGTGTGGTCCGTGGGTCTGCGGCTCGTGTTCGATTGGCGTCACTACTACGGCTACTGAAAATGCTAAAAATTCCAGATGTGTTCCGGGTGAAGCTGACTGCCATCGTGGCGGCGTGCCTCGCGCTTGGCGCGTGCTCGACGAAACCCCTGGTGCCCTATTCGACGGACACGCCCCCGCTCGTACTCGTTTCGGCCGCCAAGGCGGGCGTCCAGGACAAGCGCGGGCGATTCCGCGAGATCTACTGCGCCGTGCTGCAGGCGCGGCAAGCCGACTTTCCCGACTACCGGCCCTGCGAGGATGCGCTGACCCGCGTCGGCACGGAACCCGCCGGCACCGGAAAGCCAGTCGATCTCGGGCCCTCCAAGCGGCGCCTGGTCGCCGCGGCGGTGGCCGGCATCGGCTTCGAATGCTTCCAGAAATGGCTGGATCCGCCCGGCACCGTGGCGCAGCATGTGAGTCAATTCGGATACGGGGCAGTGTTTGTGCGCGTCGATGCGCTGTCGAGCTCCGCAAACAATGCCCGGCAGATCCGCGACAGGATCATGGCGCTGCCCCAGGAACCGGGCGCGCCGCGCCTGGTACTGATCGGCTACTCCAAGGGCGCGCCCGACATCCTGGAGGCGGTCGTCGCCTATCCGGAAATTCGCAGCCGCGTGGCGGCCGTGGTCAGCGCCGCCGGAGCCGTCGGGGGCTCGGCGCTCGCCAACGATGCCAAGCAGTACGAGGCCGACCTGCTGCGGCATTTCCCAGGCTCGACCTGCCAATCGGGCGACGGCGGCGCCGTGGAAAGCCTGCGCCCGGCCGTGCGCAGGGCGTGGCTCGCGCAGAACCCGCTGCCGCGCGACGTGCGCTACTACTCGCTCGTGACCTTCCCGCAGCCCGCGCGCATCTCGTCGATCCTTGAAGCGAGCTGGAACAAGCTGGCACAGATCGACCCGCGCAACGACAGCCAGATGATCTTCTATGACCAGGTCGTGCCCGAGAGCGTCCTCGTCGGCTATGTCAACGCCGACCACTGGGCACTTGCGGTGCCGATCGCGCGATCGCATACGACGATCGGATCGTTGTTCGTGACCCAGAACGCCTATCCGCGCGAAGCGCTCGTGGAAGCATTGCTGCGCTTCGTGGAAGAGGATCTGGCGATGCCCGCGCAGTAGCGGGCATGCTTCGCTGTATCGTTTCTTCGGGCGCTCGGGTTTTTCTTTCTGATAAACTCCCACCCCAGCAGTTAATGCATGTGGGGCTCTTAGCTCAGTTGGTAGAGCAGCGGACTCTTAATCCGTAGGTCGAGTGTTCGAGTCACTCAGGGCCCACCACCCACACATGGAAAGCTTGCTATCGAATCGGTAGCGGGCTTTTTTTCGGGCTGCCTGTGACGGACCTGTGACGGTTTCCAATCTCCGGTGGAGCAGGGTCGCTTATCGCGACCTCTGCTATTGCGCAGGTTTTCAGCCGGTCAACCTCTCAGCCTGCGACTGCAGACCTCGGTCCGCTTGACGAGGCCGCTACTACATCATCAACGTGCACCACAACTTCATCGCTGTTCAGGATGCGAGTATCAAGGGACTGTGGCTCGAAATCGGCGCGATTTAGCTCGAGGCGGTCAGGGCGGGGTGCCCAGCGACCCGCAATTCGGGTATCGACGCTGCTCAGCCCTTGCGGTGCCGTGGCTTGTTTGAGCATCTCCTCGGAGGTCTTTGTCGCGAGTGCAGCGGACTCCGCAGCAGTCTTGAAGGACGCAAGAAGAAGAATCACCGCAATTACTGCGTACAGGGACAGCACCAAAATCCAAACCCAACCGACCCCCATGAAGGAGTCGAAGTCATCCGTTGCGGCACTCGATGCCGCGCTCATCGTGAGCAACACCAGGAGAACGTAAAGCTTCCTGTGCATGGTGTGCTCCGTTGGACTCATGGTTATAAGGCGGGGGTGGCCGGGAGTAGTCACCAACCTCGGCTCTTGTTGGGGCAGCGACTGCCCCACCCCCGGCCCGGAATGTTCGGCCCATTCGGGCCGACTTCCATGGGACATCTATCCTGGAATGGGAGGTCGTTTGTCCCTAGTAGTTGAAGGTGCCGGTACTTCGGTATTTTTCGAGAGATCGTTTTCTCCGAACTGTGGTCCGAAAAGAAGTAGCGAAGGGCGCGTTTCCCTTAGACCTTGTCCAAGCTATGCCTGGTGGCGTAGGCGTAGAGGTCCAGGCGGCTGGACAGGCCCAGCTTGCCGTAGATCGAAGTCAGGTGGTTGCGCAATGTATGTTCGCTAATGCACAAGCGGCTGGCGATGACCTTGCCCGGGGCAGAGGCATCCCCGGCCACCGCCGCGATGGTTTGCCGTTCGCGGATGGTCAGCGTGGCGATCTTTGATTTCTGCGGGTCGTTTCTCTGGGCGGCCTTTTGCCTTGCCATCTCCAGGAATATGCGGCCCGCAGCGCCTCGGTCGATCCACAGTTCTCCCTCGTGCACCTTCTCAATTGCTTTGAGCAGTATTTGGGGCGGCTCGCACTTTTTCACGACTCCGCGAACGCCGGTCATGACGACCCGATCCAGCAGGGCCCGGTCGTTCGAGGCGGTCAACACGATCACTTTGGCCCGTGCATTCGCCTGAAGCTCTGACAGATCATCGGAGCCTTCGACGCCATCGAGGTCCAACACCACCACGTCGGGGGCGTGTCGTTCCAATAGTGGCAGGCTTTCATGCACGAAGGACGCAGTCGACACGATCTCGAACTCGAACTGCGGATGCGCTCCGCGCAATAACTGCTCCAAGCCCCAGCGTACAAGCGGCAGGGCCACCAGGTGAACCTTGATAGAGGGGACTTGACCAACTTGCATGCGTAACCTCATGAGTTAGTAACAGGAACGGCCCGAATCGCAATGACTGCGCCGGAAGGGATCGTTCGATTGATTTGGCCGAAAACCTGTATGGCCCTCAAGCTCGGCAGCGCATATTCCGACACTACCAACACCTAAAAACAACACTAAAAAAAGGCTGCTGGCCAGCACCGCCCGAAGCAAGGGACATATGTCCCACAGACGGCAGTAGCTTTGTCCTAGGTCAAGGTGCCAGCCACCACGGCCCCGATTGGCGACGTCATGTCACCGGCGCCGGGTTGAACAGCACCAGCGCGTTGTGCAGCTTCCAATGCTCGGCCCAGGTTTCTTGCGGCCACTGGCCACCTCGAGCATCAGGCGGAACAACTCCCAGCCCACGTCCTCGATGCTGGCCTCGCCGTCGGCGATGCGGCCGGCATTCACGTCCATCAGGTCGTGCCAGCGGCGCGCCAGGTCGCTGCGGGTTGCCACCTTGATGACCGGCACCTCGGCCAGGCCATAGGGCGTGCCGCGGCCGGTGGTGAACACATGCAGGTTCATGCCGGCGGCCAGTTGCAGGGTGCCGCAGATGAAATCGCTGGCCGGTGTCGCGGCGTAGAGCAGGCCCTTTTGCATGGCCTTCTCCCCCGGCGAGACCACGCCCGAAATCGGCGCACTGCCGCTCTTGACGATCGAGCCCATGGCTTTTTCGACGATGTTGGACAGCCCGCCCTTCTTGTTGCCCGGCGTGGTGTTGGCGCTGCGGTCGACGCGGCCCTTTTCCAGGTAGCGGTCGTACCAGGCCATTTCCCGGATCATCGCGTCGGCCACTTCGGGGCTGGCGGCGCGCGAGGTGAGCTGGTCGATGCCGTCGCGCACCTCGGTCACCTCGGAGAACATCACGGTGGCGCCGGCGGCCACCAGCAGGTCGGTGCAAAAACCCACGGCCGGATTGGCGGTGACTCCCGAGAACGCATCGCTGCCGCCGCACTGCACGCCCACCACCAGTTCGCTGGCCGGCACGGTCTCGCGCCGGCGCGCGTTCAGGCGCTCCAGGTGCTCCTCGGCCTGCGTCATGATCGACTCGATCATCGACATGAAGCCCACGTGCGCTTCGTCCTGCAGGCAGACCACGTCGAGCTGGTTGTCGGCGGAAGCGCCCACGTCCGCCACGTTGCGCTCGTCCACCAGCGGGATGCTTCCAGGCGGCAGCAGCCGCTCGGGCTGCAGCTTCTCGCAGCCCAGGCTTATCACCATCACCTCGCCGCCGAAGTTCGGGTTGAGACTGATGTTGCGCAGGGTGCGGATCGGGATCACCGCGTCGGGCGCGTCGATGGCGACGCCGCAGCCGTAGGTGTGCGAGAGGCCCACCACGTCGTCCACGTTGGGGTACTTGGGCAGCAGCTCGGCCTTGATGCGCGCCACCGCGAAGTCAGTGACGCCGGCCACGCACTGCACCGTCTGGGTGATGGCCAGGATGTTGCGGGTGCCGACTGAACCGTCCGGGTTGCGATAGCCCTCGAAGGTGTAGCCGGCCAGAGGCGACTGCGCGGGCGGCTTCACGGTGGCGATTGGCAGGCCGTCGAGCGAGCGCGCCTCGGGCATGCGCAGCAACCGTTCGTGCACCCAGCTGCCCGCGGGCAGTGGCTTGATCGCATAGCCGATCGCCACGTTGTAGCGGCGCACCTCGCCACCCTCCGGAATGTCGACCAGCGCGACCTTGTGGGCCTGCGGCACCTTCTCGACCAGGGTCAGGCCGGACGGGAATACGGTGCCCGCCGGCAGGCCGCCATCGTTGGCCACGATGGCGACGTTGTCCGCGGCGTGCATGGTGATGTGCAGCGGCGCTGCTTGGGAATGGGCTGTCATAGGGTTGATGTTGTAGTGGCTTATGTTGTCGTACAACGTAGTGCCTAGAATTATGCCGGTTTACGTCGAATAACAAAATACCTTTCAAAATCAACGGCATTATTCAGCTCGCACCTGCCATTCCAACGGTTTATGTTGTACGATGACTGACCTTGAGAGCAGTGACGCTCGTTCAACTGCCAACTGATTTTCCAAACTCGGCGCGCAGCAAGCGCATCAACCCTGGAGACTATTCATGAAAAAAGTACTGACCGCTGTCCTGCTTGGCATGGCCGCACTGGTGGCCCACGCTCAAGCCTGGCCGGCGGGCAAGCCCGTGACTCTCGTCGTGCCGTTCCCGCCGGGGGGCTCCACCGACCTGATCGCGCGCACGCTCGCCGGCAAGCTGCCCGAGAAATTGGGCGGCGGCACGGTGATCGTGGACAACAAGGCCGGCGCCACCGGCACCATCGGCGCCACCCAGGTGACGCGCGCCCAGCCCGATGGCTACACCCTGCTCGTGTCCTCGCTGGGCCCGTTCGTCATCGCCCCGCACCTCATCAAGGTGCCCTACGACCCCCTGAAAGACCTGGACCCGCTGACCATCGCCGTCCAGGCGCCCAACGTGCTCGTGGTGCCGGCCGCCTCGCCGCACAAGACGCTGGCCGACGTCATCGCGTACGAGAAAGCCAACCCCGGCAAGATGACCTTTGCCTCATCGGGCAACGGCAGCAGCGACCACCTCACGGCCGAACTGTTCTGGCTGCAGACCGGCACCACTGGCATCCACGTGCCGTACAAGGGCGGCGGCCCGGTGATGACCGACCTGTTGGGCAACCAGGTGGATTCGTCGTTCATGAACATCAACACCGCCATGCCGCAGATCCTTGGGGGCAAGCTGCGGGCCCTGGCGATCACGAGCGAGAAGCGTTCGGCGCTTCTGCCCAACGTGCCCACGCTGCAGGAAAGCGGCATCAAGGACGCCAATGTGTATTCGTGGCAGGCCATCGCCGCGCCCAAGGGGCTGCCCGCGGATGTGAAGAAGAAACTGCACGCAGCCATCGTCGCCTCGCTCAACGACCCGGCTGTCAAGCCCAAGCTGCTGGAGCTGGGCTTCGAGATCGTGGCCAACACGCCTGAGGAGTTCGCCGCCTACCAGGCGTCGGAGCACGCGCGCTGGGGCAAGCTGATCAGCAGCCGGAACATCAAGGCGGATTGAGCGAGAGCCCCCGTGAGCGCTTCCACGCCAACCATCACCGAACTGCGGGTCATTCCCGTGGCCGGGCGCGACAGCATGCTGCTGAACCTCAGCGGCGCGCACGGCCCCTTCTTCACGCGCAACCTGCTGATCCTCACCGACAGCGCCGGCCGCACCGGTGTCGGCGAAGTGCCGGGCGGCGAGAAGATCCGCCAAACGCTGGAGGACGCCCGCGACCTGGTGGTGGGCCAGCCCATCGGCAACCACCAGCGCGTGCTGCAGCAGATGCGCAGCCAGTTCGCCGACCGCGATGCAGGCGGGCGCGGACAACAGACCTTCGACCTGCGCACGACGATCCACGCCGTCACGGCCGTTGAATCGGCCTTGCTGGACCTGCTGGGACAGCATCTTGAAGTGCCGGTCGCCGCCCTGCTTGGCGAAGGCCAGCAGCGCGACGCGGTGGAGATGCTGGGCTACCTGTTCTACATCGGCGACAAGTTGAAAACCGACCTGCCGTATGCCGATGAGCCGCAGGCTGACAACGACTGGTTCCGGCTGCGCCACGAAAAGGCCATGACGCCCGAAGCGGTGGTTCGCCTGGCCGAAGCCGCTCACGAGCGCTACGGCTTCAACGATTTCAAGCTGAAGGGCGGCGCCTTGCGCGCCGAAGAAGAAATCGATGCCGTGAAGGCGCTGCATGAACGCTTTCCGAAGGCGCGTGTCACGCTCGATCCCAATGGCGGCTGGCTGCTCAAGGACGCGATTCGGTTGATGCGCGACATGCGCGACGTCGTTGCTTATGCTGAAGACCCGTGCGGCGCCGAGGAGGGCTTCTCCGGGCGCGAGGTGATGGCCGAGTTCCGGCGCGCCACCGGCCTGCCCACGGCCACCAACATGGTCGCCACCGACTGGCGCCAGCTCAGCCATGCGCTCTCGCTGCAGTCAGTGGACATTCCCTTGGCCGACCCCCACTTCTGGACGATGGCCGGCTCGGTGCGCGTAGCGCAGACCTGCCGCGACTGGGGACTGACCTGGGGCTCGCACTCCAACAATCATTTCGACGTCTCGCTGGCGATGTTCACGCATGTCGCCGCCGCCGCGCCGGGGCGTGTGACGGCCATCGATACGCATTGGATCTGGCAGGACGGCCAGCGCCTGACCGTGGAGCCGCTGCAGATCGAAGGCGGCATGGTCCAGGTGCCGAAAAAACCGGGCCTGGGCGTCGAGCTGGACATGGCCGAAGTGGAAAAGGCCCACCAGCTGTATTTGCAGCATGGGCTGGGCGCACGCGACGACGCAGTGGCCATGCAATACCTGATTGCGGGCTGGAAGTTCAATCCCAAGCGCCCCGCGCTCGACCGTTAGCCGAACATTGAGGAAATACAAATGAGAGCAAATCGCCTGCGAACCTTGTGGAACTCGGGGGGCGCCGCCGTCAATGGCTGGCTGGCCATCCCCAACAGTTTTGCCACTGAAACGATGGCCCACCAGGGCTGGGACACACTGACCGTGGACATGCAGCACGGCGTGAACGATTACCAGGCCATGGTCACCATGCTCCAGGCGATCTCGACCACCGATACCGTGCCGGTGGTGCGCGTTCCCTGGCTCGAACCCGGCATCCTGATGAAGTCGCTGGATGCGGGCGCGTACGCCGTCATCTGCCCCATGGTCAACACACGCGAGGATGCGCAGAAGCTCGTGGCCTGGACCAGTTATGCGCCGCGCGGCACGCGTAGCTTCGGTCCGGTTCGCGCCCTGCTGTACGCCGGCGCCGACTACCCCCAGCACGCCAACGACACGATCGTCCGGTTCGCCATGATCGAAACCGCCCAGGCCCTGGACAACCTGGACGACATCCTCTCGGTGGAAGGACTCGATGCGGTCTACATCGGCCCGTCCGACCTGTCCTTGTCGCTGGGCTGTACGCCGACCATGGATGACCTGGACCCCAAGGCCGCCCAGGCCGTGGACCACATCCTGGCGCGGGCCAAGGCGCACGGGCGGGTGGCAGGCATACACAACACAAGCCCTGAGACGGCGCTGGCACGCATCGCCAAGGGCTTCCAGTTCGTCACTGTCAGCTCCGATGCGCGCCTGATGGCCGCCGGTGCACAGCAGGTGATGGCCAAGATGCGCGCAGGCCAGGCGCAGCCACCGGCCAGCGGTGCCTATTAAAGATTCAAGGAAAGGATTTGCAATGAAAATCGGATTCATCGGCCTGGGCATCATGGGTGCGCCCATGGCGCAACACCTGTTGGCCGCCGGCCATGAGATGTTCGTTCGCACGCGCAGCAAAGTGCCCGAGGCGCTGCAGGCCGCGACGGCCTGCGCCACCAATGCCGACGTTGCCCGCGCCGCTGATGTGGTGTTCCTGATGCTGCCCGACACGCCTGACGTGGAGTCGGTGCTGTTCGGCAAGGACGGCGTGGCCGCAGGCTTGGCCAAAGGCAAGACCGTGGTCGACATGAGCTCGATCGACCCCATCGCCACGCGCGACTTTGCCAAGCAGATCAACGCGCTGGGCTGCGACTACCTGGACGCGCCGGTATCGGGCGGCGAGGTGGGCGCCAAGGCGGCCAGCCTGACCATCATGGTCGGCGGCGAGCCGGCGGCGTTCGAGCGCATCCAGCCGCTGCTGGCGCTGATGGGCAAGAACATCACGCTGCTCGGCCCGGCGGGCGACGGCCAGGTCTGCAAGGTGGCCAACCAGATCATCGTGGCGCTCAACATCGCCGCGGTCGGCGAAGCGCTGGTCTTCGCCTCCAAAGCCGGGGCCGACCCGGCCAAGGTGCGCCAGGCGCTGATGGGCGGCTTTGCTTCCTCGCGCATCCTCGAAGTGCATGGCGAACGCATGATCAAGCGCACCTTTGCGCCGGGCTTCCGCATCGGCCTGCACCAGAAGGACTTGAACCTGGCGCTGCAAGGCGCGCGGGCGCTGGGTGTGGCCCTGCCCCAGACGGCCAACGCGGCGCAGCTGATGCAGTCCTGCGTGGCGCTGGGCCACGGACAGGCCGACCATTCGGCGCTGGTACGGGCGATGGAGAACATGTCGCAGCACACGGTGATGCCGGACGCCTGATCCGGGCCAGGCAAGACTGACGAGCGGAGGGCGTGCTCGTCGGCACGGGTTGCGACAAATTCGCTTGCCGGCGTTACGATCTCCGTCCCGGCGCCGTGCCTGCCATAGGACACCTTGTCATGAAGCTCTACTACCACCCCGCCTCGACCACCAGCCGCGCGGTCATGCTGTTCGCGACGGAAAACAGCATCCCGCTGGACTTGCAGGTGGTCGACATCTTCACCGGCGAGCACTACCAGCCGCCGTATGAGGCGATCAATCCCGAATCACTTGATCCCCGTCCTGGAGGACGGGGATTTCCGCCTGACCGAGAGTTCGGCCATCCTGAAATATCTGGCCGACAAGGTGGACTCGCCAGCGTACCCCAAGGACCTGCGCCAGCGCGCCCGGGTCAACGAGCGCATGGACTGGGTCAACACCCAGCTGTGCCCGTGACTTCTGCTATGGCTTCGTCTACCCGCAGATCTTTCCCGCTCCACAAGCGGCGCAGCGACGAGGCCCACGACGCCACGCTGCAGTGGGGCAAGGAGCGCGCGCAGGGCTGGCTCAAGATCCTCGACGAGCCATATCGCTGGGAACCGGCGATTACCTCTGCGGCAAGGACATGACCATCGCCGACTACTTCTGCGCCGTCTTCATCGGCGTCGGAGAAATCACCGGCGGCGACTTCTCCGCCTATCCCAACGTGCGGCGCTGGCTGGATCGCATGAAGTCGCTCAAGAGCTGGAAGAAGGTCCATGAAACCATCGAAGGCTACGGCGCCTCGCTCAAGGGCACTCCGATGCTCACCGTCTGACCGGGTCGAAGGGATTGCCATGATCCGCAAGCTGCACCACAACGCTTACCGCTGCCGCGACACGGAGCAGACCAGGCGTTCTACGAGGACTTTTTAGGCCTGCCGCTGTCGGGCCCTGGAGATCAAGGAAACCAAGAGCGGCCGACCGACGACGCTGCACTCGTTCTTCCGGCTCGACGACGGCTCGTACCTGGCTTTTTTCGAAGCGGCCACATGCCGTTCGAGTTCAAGGCGCAGCACGACTTCGACCTGCACATCGCGCTGGAAGTCGACGCCGCCGGTGCTGGCCGATATGTTGGCCAAGGGCAAGGCCTGGGGCATCGAAACCCGTGGCGTGTCAGATCATGGGTTCATCGACTCGATCTACTTCCGCGATCCGAACGGCTACGTCATCGAGCTGTGCGCCAAGCGGCCCGATCACGACGCGATGATGGACCCGGCCACCAACGGGGCGCGCGAAAAGCTGGAGCGCTGGACGGCGGCAAAGAACGGGGCGGCGGTTTCGTAACGGCGGGGACTAAACTGGGATCATGCTCAAGATCTCCAGCATCCTGCTTGCCGGCGCCGCCGTGACGGCTTGCGCGCAGCAAGCAACCCCGGCAGGGTCACCGGTCGCCTCCAGTCCCGTCGCGGGCGGCGGCGAATGCAACATTGACGGCGCCCAGTTCGCGCTGGGGCGTTACTTGAATGCCCAACTCGCAGCCGAGGCGCAGATACGCTCGGGCGCGTTGGCAGTGCGCGTCCTGCAACCGGGCCAGATGGTCACCATGGAGTTCAACGCCCAGCGCCTGAACCTGGAGGTGGACGCGCAGGGGCGAGTGATACGGGTGCAGTGCGGCTGAGCCCCGACCTTTGCAGCTTGGAGGCCGCCCCTACGCGGCCATAGGCCCGCCGCGACCGTGCCCTGCGGTCAGCGCTTGTTCTTGATCGGGACGTTCATCTCCTCGGGCTTGATTTCGCGCACCAGTTCCGGCACGCCCCAGGCGAAGGCCGGGTCGTTCTTGATCCGGAAGTGATACATGGATTGCATGGCCTGGTGGTCTTCCTTGCGGAAAGTCATCTTGCCCTTGGGCGTCTCGAAGCTCATGCCTTCCATGGCAGCGATCAGCTTGTCGCTCTGGGTGACGCCGCCCGTCTTCTTGAGGGCCGTGACGATGGCCATGGCTGCGCTCATCCCGCCGGCGGTGAAGAAGTCCGGCGGGGTCTTGAACTGCTTGTAGTGGTTGGCCACCAGCCATTCGTTGGCGGGATTCTTCGGTATCCCGAAGTAGTAGTACGCGGCGCCTTCCATGCCGGGAAACTGCTTGTACGCCACCATGGCCGGAAGGATGTTGCCCCCGCTTGCCACGTCGATGCCGTAGCGCTGCTTCAGGTTCAGCGCGGCCAGTGCGTTGTAGGGCGGCGTTGCGCCTGCCCAGACCACCGCGATGAACTTGCGGCCCGGTTTGTCCTTGAGCTGGTCGACCAGGCGCTGGATGCCGGCAGTGAAGTCCGACGTGTTCGGCGGCAAGTACTCCTCGTGGACCACCTTGGCTTTCTTCATGGCGTCCTTGAAGGCCTTGATGCCGTCGCGTCCGAACGCATAGTCCTGTGCCAGGGTACCGATCGACACATCAGCAAAGTCGGCGACGGCCGCGTTGCTGATCGCATCCTGGCTGCTGTTGCGGCCGGTTCGGAAAATGTACTTGTTCCACTTCTCACCCGTGATGGCGTCGGCCACCGCCGGCTCGACGATGAGGACTTTCTTGTATTCCTCCGCGACCGGCAGCAAGGCCAGCGCCACCGCACTGGAGGTGGGGCCCACCGCGAAGTCGGCCTTTTCATCGCCGTACGCGGCGGCCAGCAGGCTTTTGCCGATGTCCGGCTTGCCCTGGTCGTCCTTCTCCAGCACGACGATCTTGCGGCCGTTGACCATCATGGTGCCGCCCGTGGCGTAGTCCAGACCCATCATCAGCCCGGTCTGAGTCTGCTTGGCGTAGGCCTCCAGCGGCCCGGTCCTGCTATAGATGTGGGCGATGCGTATATCGCCCGTCTGGGCAGAGGCGAGGCCCGGGAATCCGGCCGCGGCCGCCATCGTGACGGAAAGCAGGATGTGATGGAGTTTCATGGGGTTTCCCTTTTCGAAGGTCTGGTTCGGCGCCGGGTGGTCCGCTCGCCCGAGGATAGTCACTTTCAGCATCACCGAACCACCGTGTTTTCACCCCCGTGGACGCAAAGCGGCACCCGGTCCTTGCGGGCCGGGTGCCTGAAATTCGGTTCGCCGGCTGTGGGCCGGTTGGGTTCTTAGCGGACGCGCCCGCGGCGGAACAGATTGACGATCGCCAGCAGGATGACTGCACCGATCAGCGACACGACGACGGAGCCGATGCTGATCCCTTCATTGATCGTGCCGGTGCCCAGCATCGGGGAGATCAGCCATCCACCGATGAATGCGCCAACAATACCGACCACCACGTTCAACAGGATGCCCTGCTGACCGTCGGTCTTCATGATCAAGCTGGCAAGCCAGCCGACGATGCCACCTACGATTAACCAGAGTATGAAACTCATCTAAGACTCCTTTGCCGCGAGCGGCGTGTTGTTGATAGCGGGCCAGCCCTCTTGGTTCCGGCCACCCGCCGCCAAAACGAACGGCCGGTGAAGGCAATATGGTCTTGCGCCTCAAACCCGCGCGTAGTCACAAATAAAGGCTCAGCGTGCGCCCTTATCGCATGGCGGCGTCGGACGCGCCCTACTCCTCGGCAATGGTTGTTTCAGGGGTAAGTCCCCACCGCCGGGCAGGGCAGCGCCGGTGAAAATAGGCGCCGCGATGCCGCAACGCCCCGGGGCGGCATCGTTATTGCTTTACCTTGATCGTCTTTTCTGTCTTGCTTTTGGAGCTCTCAATGAAGAAACGGGTCGCCCTGAAATCCGCCGTCGCCCTCGTGCTGGCCGCTTCCCTGGGCGCTGTCCAGGCCCAGTCCACGCCTATCAAGTTCCAGCTCGACTGGCGGTTCGAAGGCCCGGCCGCGCTCTTCCTGACACCCGCTGCAAAGGGCTACTTCAAGAATGCGGGGCTGGACGTGACGGTCGACGCCGGCAACGGCTCGGGCGGCGCCGTGACGCGGGTGGCCTCCGGCACCTACGACATCGGCTTTGCCGACCTGGCGGCCCTGATGGAGTTTCACGCCAACAATCCGGATGCACCCAACAAGCCGGTTGCCGTGATGATGGTCTACAACAACACGCCGGCCTCCGTGATGGCGCTGAAGAAGTCCGGCATCACCAAGCCGGGCGACCTCAACGGCAAGAAGATGGGCGCCCCGGTGTTCGACGCGGGCCGCCGCGCCTTCCCGATCTTCCCAGAAGGCCAACGGCATCGGCAACGTCACCTGGACCTCGATGGATCCGCCGCTGCGCGAAACCATGCTCGCCCGCGGTGACGTCGACGCGATCACCGGCTTCACCTTCACGTCGCTGCTCAACCTCGAGGCGCGGGGCGTCAAGGCCAGGACGTGGTGGTCCTTCCCTATCCGGACTTCGGGGTCAAGCTCTACGGCAACGTGATCATCGCCACGCCCGAAGATCATCAAGGAGAACCCGGCGGCCGTGAAGGCCTTCCTGGCGGCCTTCACCAAGGGCGTCAAGGATGTGGTGGCCAACCCCGACGCCGCCATCGCCGACGTGAAAGCGCGCGACGGCATCATCAACACCGCGCTCGAAACCCGGCGGCTTCAAGCTTGCGATCGACACCGTGATCAACAGCCCGACGCCCGCGCCGAAGGCTTCGGCCAGATCGACCCCGGCCGGCCTGTCCTTGATGGCGTCCCAGGTGTCCGATGCGTTTGCACCAAGGACGCGCGTCAACCCCGACGCCGTGTGGAACGGATCCTTCCTGCCGGCTCCAAGGCCGAATCTCTGAACGGCGTGCTGCCGGCGCCGAAGAAATGACGGCCAGGACGCCGCCGCCAGCGGCGACGTTTTCGTCCACTTCGACGACGTCTGGCTCTCCTACAACGACGAGCTGCTGGCGCAGGGCCATACGCGGTCGAGGCCATCGACCTGAACGTGCGGCGAAGGCGAGTTCATCGCCATCGTCGGGCCTTCGGGCTGCGGCAAGTCGACGTTCATGAAGCTGGCCACGGGCCTGAAGATGCCCTCGCAGGGGCCGCATCCTGATCGACGGCCAGCCGGTCACCGGCCCGCTGAAGATTTCGGGCATGGCTTTCCAGGCGCCCTCGCTGCTGCCGTGGCGCACCACGGTGGACAATGTGCTGCTGCCGCTGGAGATCGTCGAGCCCTACCGGAGCAGCTTCAAGGCCAAGCGCGCCGAGTACGAGCGAGCGGGCGCGCAAGCTGCTGCAGAAAGTGGGACTGGCGGGCTACGAGGACCAGTTCCCGTGGCAGCTTTCGGGCGGCATGCAGCAGCGCGCCAGCATCTGCCGCGCGCTGATCCACGAGCCCAAGATGCTGCTGCTCGACGAGCCCTTCGGCGCGCTGGATGCCTTCACGCGCGAAGAGCTGTGGTGCGTCCTGCGCGACCTGTGGACCGCAGCAGCGCTTCAACGTCATCCTGGTCACGCACGACCTGCGCGAGTCCGTCTTTCTGGCCGACACCGTGTACGTGATGAGCAAGCAGCCCGGGCGCTTCATGGTGAAGAAGCAGATCGAACTGCCGCGCCCGCGCGACCTGGAGATCACCTACACCGACGGATTCACCGACGTCGTGCACGAGCTGCGCGGGCACATCGGCGCGATCCGCAAGCAGGCGGCGGCCGCCATGATGAACAGCAGGCAGCGC
The DNA here is from genome assembly GCA_963722025.1 of uncultured beta proteobacterium. Taxonomy (GTDB): domain Bacteria; phylum Pseudomonadota; class Gammaproteobacteria; order Burkholderiales; family Burkholderiaceae_C; genus Ramlibacter. The sequence goes on along the minus strand of CAVRNE010000054.1, from coordinate 5,539 downwards.
CATGAACCAGCAGCGCGCTCGAACGCTGGTCGCCCTGGATCCTGCTGGTGGCGGTGATCGCGCTGTGGCAGTTCATCTGCACGCGCCTTCAACGTCTCCGAGTTCATCTTCCCCAGCCCGTGCGCGCATCTGGAGCCAGCTGGTCGAGTTCCGGGGCTCATCGCGGCGCCATGCCTGGCGCACCTTCTGGGTCACCATGGCCGGCTTCGGCCTGGCGATCGTCGTCGGCGTGCTGCTGGGCTTCGTCATCGGCAGCTCGCGCATCGCCTACGCCGCGGTCTATCCCCTGATGACCGGCCTTCAACGCGCTGCCCAAGGCGGCGTTCGTGCCCATCCTGGTGGTCTGGTTCGGCATCGGCGCGGGGCCCGCCATCCTGACCGCCTTCCTGATCTCGTTCTTCCCGATCATGGTGAACATCGCCACCGGCCTCGCCACGCTGGAGCCCGAACTGGAAGACGTGCTGCGGGTGCTGGGCGCGCGAGCGCTGGGACGTGCTGGTGAAGGTGGGGCTGCCGCGCTCGCATGCCTTACTTCTACGGCTCGCTCAAGGTGGCCATCACGCTGGCCTTCGTGGGCACCACCGTATCGGAGATGACCGCCGCCAACGAGGGCATCGGCTACCTGCTGATCTCGGCGGGCTCCGCCATGCAGATGGGCCTGGCCTTCGCCGGCCTGGTGGTGGTGGGCGCGATGGCGATGCTGATGTACGAGCTGTTCAGCCTGCTGGAAAAGCACACCACGGCCTGGGCGCACCGCGGCTCCAATCAATGAATTGGCCGCCGTGGACGAGCGTCCGCTTGCCGGTGACGTGTGGCGCTTTACTGAACTGCCATGGCCTGGCACGCGCGGCTGTCGCTGGACCTGCGGCTCGAAGCCGGGCGCAGCGTCGCGCGCTTTCGCCATGAAGGCCCGCTGCGCATCCTGCAAAGCCTCTACCCCGAGGGCGACGCGGTCTGCCACAACGTGCTGGTGCATCCGCCCGGCGGGCTGGTCGGCGGCGACACGCTGGACATCCGCGTGCGCGCCGCGCCCGGCAGCCATGGCCTGATCACCACGCCGGGCGCGACGCGCTTCTATCGCTCCGAGGGCGAGCTCGCGCTGCAGCGCACCCGCATCGCGCTCGAGGCCGGCGCGCGGCTCGAATGGCTGCCGCTGGAGGCGATCTGCTACAGCGGCTGCCGGGCCGAGAACCGCCTGGCGCTGCGCTCGCGCCCGGCGCCGAGCTGATCGGCTGGGACGTGACGGCGCTCGGCCTGCCCGAGCGCAACCCCTTCGAGCGCGGCACGCTGCTGCAGCACATCGAGCTGCGCGGGCTGGCTGGAGCGCGGGCGCATCGACGCGGCCGACCCGCGGCTGCTGGAGGGCCCGCTGGGACTGGCGGGCCAGCGCTGCCTCGCCACCTTGTTCCTCGCCGCGGGCAGCGACTTCAGCCGTGCGCGGCGCGAGCAGGCACTGGCGCTGGCGCGCGAGGTCATCACCGCCCACCCGCTGTGCGAGATGGCGGGCGCCACCGCGCCAGGTCCCCGCGTGGTGGCCGTCCGTGTGCTGGCCCCCCTCGTGGAACCGGCACTGGATTTATTGAAGGCCATCCGCAATGCGTGGCGCCCGGCGCTTTGGCGTTGCCGGCAACACAGCCCCGGACCTGGGCGCTCTAGCAGGTCGAACCGCCGATTTGTTCACAGACGGCGCGTAGGCCCACGCCTGCAAGTATGGTCCTACGTCGTGAGCGGCATCCCGCCGCCGCGCAGACGGTGTGCTCTCCGGCACGGAAGAGCTTCCGGCCTGCCCATACTCCATTCATCTAATCAGATTCCAAGGAGTCCAACATGACCGCACCCGATATTGCCCGCTCACGCAAGAGCCTCGTATCGTTCGGCGTGGCCGCACTGCTCGCGGTAACGGCCGCCACCGCCCAGGTTACCACCGGCACCACGGGCATCGATGCCTCGGGCAGCTTCCAGCAGGAAGTCAACGCCTGCATGACCGGCAAGACCCAGCAAGACCGCGACACCTGCCTGAGGGAAGCCCGCAACGCGCAGGCCGACAAGAAGCGCGGCGTGCTCGATAACGCAGGCGCCAATTCGAGTCGAATGCCTCGGCCCGCTGCGACGCGCTGATGGGCGAAGAAAAAGCCGCCTGCCCGGCCCGTGATCGGCTTTGGCAACACCACGGGCAGCGTCGCCGGCGGCGGCTTGCTGCGCGAAGTGGAAACCGTGGTGATGCCGGCCGGCCAGAGCTCGGTCACCATCGAGCCCAAAACCGCGGACCCGTGGTCCTCGTGCCATGGAATCAATCAGCGAAAATAGTGCAATAGTGGAAGCGCGGCGGGAAATGAAGGCGGGCCTGCGGGCCCGTCTTTTTTTTGTGCTCGCCGGGCTTCCTGAATGTTTCCATATCAGCTCAATCGTAAGCATACGCACTGGATCAGCTGCAATTGGATGGTTCTGTGACGTCTGCTAACACGACGCTGAGCTGCGAAGCCAGTATGAGGCTCCCGTTCATTAAAAGAGAGTACTAATGAAGATAGACAAATTTGCTTCGGACCGCTGGATGAGCCCCCTTCGTTGGATGGCTGTGGCCGGCCTGGGCGCCGTATTGGCCGCTTGCGGTGGTGGTGGTGGAGGAGGCGGGAACTGGGGAGGGGTCGCTGCGCGTGGCCTTGACCGATGCACCCAGTTGCGGCTATGACCACGTCTGGGTCACCATAGAAAAGGTTCGGGTGCACCAGAGTTCGACCGCCGCCGATACGGAAGGCGGCTGGAGCGAGGTGGTCGTGTCGCCCGCCAAGCGGGTCGACCTGCTGGAGTTGACCAATGGCGTGCTCGAAGAACTCGGCACGACGCCGCTTGCCGCGGGCCAGTACTCGCAGATCCGCCTGGTCCTGGCGAGCAACACCGGAACCGGGACCACCAGCGTGGCCAACGCGGTGCAGCCGACCGGCGGCGAGGTGGTGCCCTTGTCGACACCCAGCGCTCAGCAAAGCGGGCTGAAACTGCAAGCGCATTTCGAAGTTGCGGCTGGCCAGATGGCCGACCTGGTCCTCGACTTCGACGCCTGCAAGTCAGTGGTCAAGGCCGGCAATACCGGCAAGTACAACCTGAAGCCCGTGGTCTCGGTCGTTCCTCGCGTCGGTGCGGGCCTGCAGGGCTTCGTCTCGACGACCTTGAACCTGGCCAGCACCACGGTGGCGGCCCAGCAAGACGGCGTGACGATCCGGTCGACCGCGCCCGATGCCACCGGCAAATTCAGCATTCCGTTCCTCAGCGCGGGCACATACTCGCTGGTCGTCATGTCGGACGGTCGCGCCACCGCAGTGGTAACCGGGGTTCCCGCAGGCACCACCACCACCGTGGTCAACGGCACTGCCACGGCGATCTTGCCGCCGGTGTCGACCATGGCGGACGTGACCGGTACCGTGACCGAATCAGCCGTCTCGGGCACCACCACGGTCTCCACCGTTCTGACTGATGCCACCGCGCGCGCCACTCAGGCACTGACCAGCGGCCCCACGATCGAACTGGGCAACCGGCCGGTCGACTCCGTGCTGGGCACTTACCGGTTCCGCCTGCCCACCGCCGCGCCGGTCAAGGCCGCCTACGGCCCCACGTTGAGCTTCGCCGCGGATGCGCCGATGGCCGGCAAGTACACGGCGCAGATGCTGTCACCGGGACTCACCACCCAATCGAAATCCGCTGACATCGCGAGTGGCTCAGGCGTTGCGGTGAACCTCGATTCGGTCCCTGACCCCGAGATCGCGGACGCGAGCCGGCGGCGCCGGCACTGAAACATGCTGTAGACGCGGCGGCGTCCTACATCAATATCAGTGCCGGCCGCTACGCTGGAGGCGACCGTGAAAATGCATGATCCCCGCCGGCAATTGGCCGGCCTTTTTTTTCAGACCGGCCGGGTCGCGGCACTGATCGGTTTCGGCGTCTACTTCGACCATGCCTCGCGGGAACTCGCGCCGGTTACCGAAGCAGTGTCAGCGCTCAGCGCCGATCTCGCACGCGAAAGGGCTTCCGCCGAAGTGCGGCAAGTCGCGCTGTGGGCAGTCGATTCCCAGGACCACGCGGGCCTGCCCTTCGTGGTCGTCGACAAGGCGCGTGCCCGGTTGTTCGCATTCGATCAGGACGGCCGCCTGCGCGGCAGTACATCGGTGCTGTTGGGTTCGGCGCGGAGCGATGGCTTCACCGTGCCCGCGACGCCGGCGGGCCGTTCGTGGCCGATGCCGCCCGGTCGGCTCAGGTCGACGGCATCGTATGGGTGCACGAAGGAACGACCGTATCGCTGCATGGCTTGCCTTCGGCGGCGTCGCCTGGGCACGGCGTGCAGCGGCTCGCCTCGGATGATCCCGACGACAAGCGAATTTCCGATGGCTCGCTGCACGTGTCCGGTGACTTCTACCGCGATCACTTGAGCCCGCTGAAGACACAGCTCAGCATCGCTTATGTGCTGCCCGAGGCCAGCCGGGTGCAGGGCGTTTCGCACACTCAAGACCTCGAGCAGCCGACTGACACGGTCGCCCAATCGCAACGCGGAAAATCCGCTAGGAAACCTTCATGACCGGCAAAAATCCCCCAGGCGGGCCCGAGGCAGGAAAGGCGGCCCACGGCGCCCGCAGCGAAGTCACGTGGAAGCACGGCGAGGGCCGCCAGCCCTATGCCAACCAGGGACGCGAGGAGGCCGCCCAGCCCAGCGGCGGCGACGAGTTCAGCGAGGGCGACCGCGGCGAACTGTCGGGACGCAACCTCGAGCATGAGCAGGCGAAGGAAGGAAGCCTTGATGCGCAGGTCAGAACACGCCGAACAGCATCAGCAACAGGATGACGGTCAACGGAACGCCGAGAAGCCAGAGGATGACAGGCATTTGAATTCTCCGGGTTGTGCGATGGATGGTTAGCAAAATAACCCTCGCGCAACTACGCCCTGAACGACAGCTGCCTCAGTAATGGTAGGCACCAGCCTACAGCTTCGACCCGTCAGATCGCCACCAGCTGGCGCACCCCCTGCGTTTCCATGTCGTGCCCCAGGCCACGGGCGATGAATTCGCCGCGCTCCATCACCAAGTAATCATCCGCAAGTTCGCGGGCGAAGTCGTAGTACTGCTCGACCAGCAGGATGGCCATGTCGCCGCGGTCCGCCAGCATCCGGATCACCCGGCCGATGTCCTTGATGATGCTGGGCTGTATGCCCTCGGTCGGCTCGTCCAGGATCAGCAGCTTCGGCCCGGCGGCGAGCGCGCGGGCGATTGCGAGCTGCTGCTGCTGGCCGCCGGACAGGTCGCCGCCACGCCGGCCGAGCATCTGCTTGAGCACCGGGAAGAGATCGAACAGCTCGGCCGGGATCGGCGTGGCCGCGCTCTTGTAGGCCAGGCCCATGCGCAGGTTTTCCTCACCGTGAGCCGCGCGAAATCTCGCGCCCCTGCGGCACGTAGCCGATGCCGCCCGGCCGCTCGTACGGCGTCGCGTTCGTGGATGGGCTCGCCCTCGAACTCGATACTGCCGGTCTTGATCGGCACCAGGCCCATCAGCGATTTCAG
>CAVRNE010000053.1:0-60269 GCA_963722025.1 uncultured beta proteobacterium | reverse complement strand
GACACACTTCGGCGGCGCGATTGGCCAATGACACGAGGTCCAGCATTTGTCGACGCGCAAATTGCAGCTTCTGGCTTGCAATGCGGCTCACGTCGAGCAGGTCATCCACCAGGCGACCCAATTGGGCCACCTGCCGATCCATGATGTTGCGTGCCCGCTCGATCACATCGGCGTTGTCGGGCGCTCGCTTCATCATTGCCAGGGCGTTCGTCAGTGGGGCCAGCGGGCTGCGCAGTTCATGCGCCAACATCGCGAGGAATTCGTCCTTGCAGCGCTCTGCGTTCCGAAGCGCCTGCTCGAAGCGCAAACGGCAGACCAGGTCGGCGGCATAACGGCAAAAATCTCGAGCAACTGCCGATCCTGGTTCAGAAACGCTGTGCGGGTCGCGAAAGTGAATGGAAAGCAAGCCCACCATATTGCCGTCGTGAGCCTGGACCGGTGTGGAAATGACGGCGCGGTAACCAGCATCCTCAGCCACGGCGCGACGGGGTGCGAACTCAGGGTGGAGTTGGACGTCCTCGATCATGATCTGTTTGCCACTGTGGAGGATTTGCGCATACGCAGAGCCTTTGTCCACGCGCACGGCGCGAAGTGGTCGAGAAACAGTTTTACGGAATCCGCGCTGAACCTCGATCTCGAGCGCCTGCGTTTTCGAGTTCAACAGTTGCACGCAGCCGAGGCCGGCTGCGCCGGAAGCTGATCGCACAGTCGAGCAGGTCCACCAGCGCATCGTTCATCACGTCGGACCGCCAGCAGACGGCTGCTTTAAACGACGTGCAACATCCCGCAGGCGCTGCTCCGACTCGCGCAACGCGTCCATGGCCTCCTTTGCGTTTCGGTGATGTCCATAAGCAGCACCGACTCGCTTGGTGACTGCCCCGGATGGGTCCTTGAATGTCTGCGCCGTGCCTTCGACCCAGATCCACGCGCCGTCCTTGCGGCGGATCCGATAGGTGGCGTTGGCAGGGGCCAGCCGCCTCCCGAAGCGGGCAATCCTGTCGCGATGGGCAGGCAGGTCGTCGGGGTGAACCAGCGAATACCACCAGTCCAACGTGAGGGCCACCTCGTCGGCACGGTAGCCGGTGACGCGCTCAAGTCCATGGGCGACGATGTCGCCGCCGGGGGTCACCTCGTAGACTAGTGCTCCTGCGGCATCCCAGGGCCAGCCGGAATTTCTCCTCGGACTGGCGCAGCTTCGAATCCCCATGCACTACCTCCGTGCCGTCGAAAAGCGACTACTTGATGGTGCTCCGGCTCGCGGGACAGACGGACGCGAAAACACAGATTAGTCCTCCCGCGTCAAGAGGGCAAGAGCTATGATTTTTCGCCTGTTACGAGCAACACCTTTGCTAACCTGGGCCTGAGCCGTTTGTATAAAGCCGCGGCGAACGCGGCTGTGCTAGCGTACGCGGATGAAGCACAGCAGTCTTGGTGTCGCCCTGGCGATCCGGCCTGTCGGAGGCCAGCGTAGCGTCCCTTTCACGCCTCGCTGAGCCAAGATCCCTTGTCGAACAAATCCAAGCAGGGCTCCGGGACGCAATCGCATTGCATGGTGCGGAGACGGGGAATGTGCGGTTTCCGGGAATCGGGTCTATCGGATAAGGGCCGGGCGCTGAGCCGTCGCACACCCGCTCACGGCGTGGAATCGCTAGCGGTGAAGTCGCAGGCTGCTGTTTCGCCCGAGTCGACGATCGAAGAGCGATCCGGGAATGGGTCGCATCACATCAACTTGCTGCGGCGCAGCGTGACGCCGAAGGGGAACTTCAAGCCCCGGTCAGGGTGGCGTTGAGCGTGATGGGCGAGGTGCCGTGGTCGACGATGACTGCGCCGGCCGCGCGTGCAACTGCTCGATGACCTTGAGCGTCTCCGTGATGTGGCCCTCGGGGCTCATGCTGTCGTGCGTGAACACGATGCGGCCGGATTTGTCGATCACGTACGACACTCGCGCCGCCATGCTGCGTGAGAAGGTGCTGGCTGCGTCGTATGCCTGGATTACCTTTGACTGCGCATCAGCCGCGACGGCGAACTGGTTGCGGCAGGCCTCCACCGAGAAGCGCCTGAGCGTCTCGATGTTGTCGCTTTTGACGCCAATCACGGTGGCGCCTAGAGCATGGAAGCGAGGAGTCAGCCTCGGCGAAGGCGTGGGCCTCGATGGTGCAGCCTGTCGTGAAGGCCTTCGGGTAGAAGTAAAGCACCACCGGACCCTTCGCCAAGGCCTCTGCCAGCCTGAAGGTAAACGGCTTGCCGCCGAGCGCGGCGTCAGCGGCGAAATCCGGCGCTTCGACGCCTACCTTCAGCACCGCGAAGGCAGGCTGCGTGGTGAAAGCAACAAACAGCAGGGTCATGGTCACGATTTGGGCAGGTCTCATCACTTCACCCCGGCAGTCGGAAGCAGTGCCATTCTCCTCCTGTTGCGAGCCGGAGAAAACTGCCTCGGTAACTAGAGGCCCAGCAATTGGAGTGCGTGAGCGTGGGTACTCGAACGCTTGTCTGCCAGCTCATGCAGCACGTCCATGTGATTTCGACCGTGGCCGCCAGTGAGCAGCCCACAGGTCGAAAGCAAGGGCTCGCCAGTAACCGCCATGCAGATAGACCAGGACCGGCGAGCCCGAAGCCTTCGCCGGGAACACGTCAAGCCGCTCGCGCACATCGCGACCGTAGGCGTACTCCACCATCTCCGGATGGCTGGCCAGCGCCTCTGTGGACGCTTCGAGCCAATGCTGAAGAATCGCGGGATGCTCAGGGATGCGCGCCCGGTTGTTGTATTGCGCGTCGTACCACGCGGGGATATGTCCGGCATCGTCTGCGCCTCAACTCTTCCTGGCTGACTTGCGTGTGACGCCCACCGCACGCTTGGCAAGCGCCGATTCGCGCAGCGCCGCGTCGATCAACGCATCCGTCATCCATAAGGCGATGCGCTCGACTTCCCGGTCCGGCAGACCCCAGATGTCCTTCAGGATCACATAGGGTTCGATGCCGTAGACCACCGAGAGCGCACGGTGCAGCCGGTTGCGCATCGCAGGCGTCATCGATGGTGCGAGTGGCGCGATCGCGTGCTCGAGGATGTACACGCGGTGCCCGCGCCGGTACGGCTCTTCCGTGAGCAGGCCGGCGCGCTCCAGCGCCCAATGCTCGAGCGAGAGCTGCGCGGCCGCACGCAGCTGGGGCTCGAATTCCTTGAAGCGTGGAAAGGTCTCCAGGAACAGCTCATGCACACGTTCACGGCCGTTGGGGTTGTCTGAAGCCAGCGTGCGTACCGGGCCCAGCGAGGTGGCGATCACAGCGGTGACGAGTGCGCTGCGGCTGGCGAAGTAACGGTACGCGGTTGCACGCGAGACACCTGAGCGCACCGCCAGCTCAGCCACGGAAGGTACGTGGCCACTTTCCTGAATGATCGCCATTGCGGCGTCGAGGAGAAGACGAAAGGTTTCCGCCTTCACGCCGTGCGCCGGCGGGACTGGCGGCTCTGTAAGTTTGTATTTCAAGCGAGAGCGAGCCATCGGGTTTGTCCTAAGTTCAGCGAGGTTGACTCGGCTTGTACACGTTGAACCGGTACGTATGATGCACGAATCCACATTTTTTGAGACGCATGTCTCAAAAATCTCTGGATCGAGCCCAAAGATCAGGAGAGCCCTGCCCCGTGATCACCTTGCGCGCTTTTGAATGACCATGGCATTCCAACTCGTCGACCGCGTGGCAGTGGAGGAGGAAGGCGAGGGTCCGGCCATCGTGTGCGTACACGGGCTCGGTGGCAGCAGCAACACCTGGACCCCGCTGATGCCTGCACTGGCTCGGCACCGCGTGATCCGCATCGACCTGCCGGGCAGCGGCCGCTCGCAGCGGGTTGAAGGGCCGTTGTCGATCGAGCGCTACGTAGCCGCCGTGCTCGATGTGTGCACCAGGCTGGATGTGAAACGCGCGCACTGGCTCGGCCATTCGATGGGCACCATCGTCGTGCAGCATGTGGCGGCCACGCAGCCCATGCTGGTTGCCAGCATTGCGCTGTTCGGTCCACTGATCACACCGCCCGATGCCGCCCGCACCGCGATCAAGGCGCGCGCAGCCAAGGCACGCGAAGGTGCGCCCGGCATGCACGAGATCACGCAGGGGCTGCTGAATGCCGCGATATCGGCCGATACTCGCACCCGCCTGCCGCTGGCGGTCGCGTTCGTGCGCGAAAGCCTGATGCGCCAGGACGGTGAGGCGTATGCGCGCAGCTGCGAAGCGCTGGCGAGCGCGCAGGCTGCCGCAGTCGAGCGCATCGAGGCGCCGGTGCTGCTGGTGACCGGTGACGAGGACGGCGTCGCGCCGCCGCAGGCGGTGCGCGCGATGGCCGATCGGCTGCATGGCGCGCGCAGCACCCGGGTCGTGGTGCTGCCGCGCTGCGGACACTGGACGCCCGTGGAAAGGCCGGAAGAGTGCCAGCGCGAGCTGCGCGACTTCCTGCAGACCCACGCAAGGAGCTGAACAATGGCCGACGTGATGTTCACCAATGTGCGCGTGTTCGATGGCGGCGGTGAGGCGCCATTCACAGGCGACGTGCTGGTGCAGGGAAACCGCATATCCCGTGTCATCAAGACTGCTTTCGGCGGGCACTCCATACCCGTCGCCGGCGCGCAGGTGATCGACGGCGCGGGCGCATTCCTGATGCCCGGCATGGTCGAAGCGCACACGCACTTCTCGTGGAACGATCAGCCCTCTCTGGAGGCCATCCAGCGCATGCCTCCCGAGGAGCACATCCTGTGGTGCGCCGAGGTCGCCAAGCGCTACCTCGACATGGGCTGGACCAGTTGCGTGGGCGCTGCCTGCGCCAAGCCGCGCCTGGACGTCGTCACGCGAAACGCCATCAACGACGGCACCATCGTCGGCCCGCGCTATCTCGCGGCGAGCCAGGAGATTACTGTTCCGGGCGGACTCGGCGACACCACGCAGCCGCACCTGCCGCAGCACGAGTTCGCGTTCGGCGCCGTTGTCAGCGGAGCCGAGGAAATGCGTCGCTGCGTGCGCATGTTTGCCAAGTACGGGGTTGACTCGGTCAAGATCAATCTGTCGGGCGAATCGATCACCGGGATGCCGAGCGAGATGAGCCAGTTCACGGAAGAGGAGATTCGCGTCTGCGTGGAGGAGGCCAAGGCCTGGGGCAAGCGTGTCGCAGCCCATGCGCGCTCGACGTGGTCGATCAAGCAATGCGTGAAGCAGGGCATCGAGGTGATCTACCACGCGAGTTTCACGGATGAGGAGGCGCTTGACCAGCTCGAGGCACACAAGACCGAGCACTTCATCGCGCCGGGACTGGCGTGGCTGATCAACACCTGCCACCACGCCAGCGCATGGGGTCTCACGCCGGAAGTGACCCGCAAGATGGGCTACCACCGCGAACTCGAGGCGGCGATCGAGAGCATGCGTGCGATGCGCAAACGCGGCATCCGGATCCTGCCAGGCGGTGACTACGGTTTCGCGTGGACCCCGCACGGTACCAATGCCAAGGATCTCGAGTACTTCGTCAAGTACGTAGGGATGAGCAACATGGAAGCCCTCCTCTCGGCCACTGCATGGGGTGGCCCGATGATGCGCATGGGCAAGGTCCTCGGCTACATCCGTGAGGGCTACCTCGCGGACATCCTGCTGATCGATGGCGACCCGCTCAAGGACATCACCGTCCTGCAGGACAAGGCCCGCATCCTGGCGGTGATGAAGGACGGAGAGTTCCACCGGGCGCCGGCCATGCGGCGCGCGCGTGCCACCGCCGGCTGGGGCGATTGAGGAGTACGACGATGGCCGATGTTGTCTTCACCAACGTGCGCATCCTCGATGGCACTGGACAGAATCCCTACAACGGCAGCGTGCTGGTGCGCGGCAACCGGATCCGCCAGGTCGGGCGCAGTTCCGCGCCGATAGCGCCCGGAGGCGCCACCGTCATCGACGGCGCGGGCGCGACGCTGATGCCCGGCATGTGCGAGGCACACACGCATTTTTCGTGGAACGACGCGGCCACGCTCTCGGCTATCCAGACCATGCCGCTGGAAGAGCATGTGTTGTGGTGCGCCAAGGTGGCCCGGCGCTACCTGGAGGCCGGCTTCACATCCTGCGTGGGCGCGGCCTGCGCCAAACCGCGGCTCGACGTGGTCATCCGCAATGCCATCAACGCCGGGCAGATCCCGGGGCCGCGCTACCTGGCGGCGAGCCAGGAGATCACGGTCCTCGGCGGGCTCGGTGACGAAACCCTGCCGCACCTGCCGTTTCCCGAGTTCAGCTTCGGCGTGAACATCTCGGGCGCCGACGAGATGCGCAAAGCCGTTCGCCTGTTCCTGAAGTACGGGGTGGATTCGATCAAGCTCAACCTCTCGGGCGACAACTTCACGCCGCAGTCGCCCGCCGAGACCACCTGGATGCTGGACGAGGAGGTCGCCGCGGCAATGCGCGAGGTCAAGATCCGCGGCAAGCGCGGCATCGCCCATGCGCGCTCATCCGAGAGCGTGAAGCAGGCCCTGCGACACGGCATCGACCTGATCTATCACGCGAGCTTTGTCGACAACGAGGCACTCGACATGCTGGAGGCTGCCAAGGATCGGGTGTTCGTGGCGCCCGGCATCGCGATCCTCTACGCCATGCTGAACGAGGCCGAGGCCTTTGGTATCACCAGGCAGATGGCCACCGACATGGGCTACCAGATCGAATGGGAGGCCGCGCTCGATTCACTGTCGAAGATGCACAAGCGTGGAATCCGCGTGCTGCCGGGCGGCGACTACGGTTTCGCCTTCACGCCGCATTGCCAGAACGCGCGCGATCTGGAGTTCTTCGTCAAGTATCTGGGCTTCACTCCGATGGAGGCAATTCGCTCGACGACCCTCTACGGTGGGCAAATCATGATGCAGCCCGACGAGCTCGGCGTCGTGAAGGACGGGTACCTCGCCGACCTGCTGCTGGTCGACGGCGACCCGCTCGCCAACCTCGCGATCCTGCGCGACCCCAAGCGCATCCTCGCGGTGATGAAGAACGGCGAGTTCGTGAAATCGCCCGCTATCGCGGCGCAGCGCGCGTGGAACCAGGTCGCATGACGCGCAAACAGTGGTCCCTGTGGTTGCTCTTCGGCGGGCCGGTGGTGGTGTTCGCTGCCTGGGCGATCCCGGACAACGCGACGCTGTTCTTCAAGACGCTGCTGAACGGCCTCACGCTGGCATCGCTCTATTTCCTGGTGGCGAGCGGCTTTACGCTGGTGTTCGGCCTGATGCGCAATGTGAATCTGGCGCACGGCTCGCTCTACATGGTCGGCGCTTATGTCGGCTGGTTCGTCGGCGAGCATACGGGCTCATGGGTCCTGGCCGTCATGGCGGGCTTTCTCGCATCGGCCGTGCTGGGCCTGCTGATGCAGCTACTGGTGTTCCGCCACATGCAGGGCCAGGACCTGCGCCAGACGCTGGTGACGATCGGCTTGTCGATCGTGCTGGCCGACCTGATGCTCTGGATCTGGGGCGGCGAGATCTACACGTTCGACCCGCCGAGTTGGATCTACGGCTCCACCACGCTGCCTTTGGTCGAGAAGTTCCCCACCTACCGCCTGGCAGTGCTGATCGCATCGATCGCGATCGGTATTGGCTTGTGGTGGCTGCTGGCGCGCACCCGTATCGGCATGATGATCCGCGCCGGCGTGGACGACCGAGGCATGCTCGCGGCATCGGGAGTCAACGTGCAGCTGGTTTTCGCGACGACCTTCGCAATCGGTGCCGGACTTGCCGGGCTCGCGGGTGTCGTGGGCGGAACGGCTTTGTCGATCTCTCCTGGAGAAGACACGCGTTACCTGCTGGCCTCGTTGGTGGTGGTGATCGTCGGCGGCATGGGCAGCGTCGTCGGAGCCGCCATTGGCGCGCTGTTGATCGGCCTGGCCGAGCAGTTCGGGCAGGCCTACGCGCCGACCTACAGCGTCGTTTTCACCTTCGTCATCATGGTGATCGCGTTGGCGTTCAAGCCCCGTGGGCTGATGGGGAAGAACACGTGAGCGCCGCGAAGTGGCGGCGGGCGATGAGTTCGCAGGCGGCCGTGCGCGCCGCGGCGAGCGGCGTTGTGGTGCCGATCCAGCAGGCCCATGGGCGACCTGGCGCACGTCAGGAACCGGCAGCTCCTCTGCAGCAAGGCGAATTGCCACACTGGTTGCGAGCGCTGCTGCGGCCGGTTCGCTGGCGCCACGTCGTGGTCGCCGCCCTGCTGCTCGCCTATCCCTTCTTCGCTTCGCCTTTCTTCACCTTCCAGATCGGTGCGCAGTCGCTTGCACTCGGGCTGATCGCGCTTTCGCTCACCTTCCTCGGTGGCTCCGGCGGCATGGTGTCGCTGGCGCAGATGACTATCGCCGGCATGGCCGGCTATCTGGTGGCCATCTTCGGCACCAGCAGCAATGCCGCCATCAGCCTTGGCTGGCCGTGGTGGCTCGCCGTCGTGTTTGCGCTGGCGCTCGCCACCCTGTTCGCGGCCGCGGTGGGCTGGCTTTCGGTGCGCACCGAGGGCATTTACACCATCATGATCACGCTCGCGGTGGGCGTGGCATTCTTCTATCTGGCGCAACAGAACTACACGCTGTTCAACGGCTTCCAGGGCTTCAGCAAGATCGCGCCGCCAACCGTGCTCGACGTCGATCTGCACGAGCCACTGCCTTTCTACCTGCTGGTGCTGGCCTGCGCGGCTGCCGGATACTTTTTCGTCAAGTACCTGGTGCGGACCCCCTTCGGTGTTGCGCTGCAAGGCATTCGCGACAACCCGCGCCGCATGCAGTCGCTGGGCTTCAACGTGACCGCCCACCGGGTGAGCGCCTATGCGGTAGCCGGGTTTCTGGCTGCGGTCGGCGGCGTTCTGATGGTCTGGTACAACGGCCGCATCTCGCCCGGCACCATAGGCATCGGCGCGATGATCAACATCCTCATCATCGCAGTGCTCGGCGGCATGAAGCACCCGATCGGCGCCTTCATCGGCGCCACCGTCTTCGTCTTGCTGCAGAACTTCGCGATCGACCTGGTCGACCGCGAACGCTTCAATCTCGTCATTGGCGGGGTCTTCCTCGCGATCGTGTTGTTCTCACCCGATGGTCTTCTGGGGTTGTGGCAGAACCTGCGCACACGCCTGTCGGGTCAGTTCACGCAGCAGCGGCGCAGGCCGCATTCACCAACCTCAACTGGAGCGAGACATGATGGGTAAGCAAAGGGTATTTGCGCGGAGTGTCATCGGCGCGGCCGCGGTGTTCGCGATGTTCGGCTTCGCGCAGGCGCAGGAGGTTCTGAAGATCGGCCTGCTGGCCACGCTCGAGGGGCCGTTCGCCGCGCCGGGCCAGGACAGCATGCGCGGCGCCGACCTCGCGCTGAAGGAAAAGAACGGCATGGCCGGCGGCAAGAAGATCGAGTTCGTGAAGGTCTCGTCGGACGCCACGCCCGACAAGGCCGTGAACGCCACCCGCAAGGCGGTCGAGCAGGACAAGGTGCAGATCATGATCGGCCCGCTGTCCGGCGACGAGGGCATCGCCGTGAAGAACTACGCGAAGACGCAGCCGAACATCACCTTCATCAACGGCTCGTCGGGCGCCCAGGCCACAACGTTGACCGACCCGGCGCCGAACTTCTACCGCTTCAACACCGAGGGCGCGCAGTGGATGGTTGGCCTCGGCGAACATGCGCTCGCCAAGGGCTACAAGAAGACCTTCCTGATCGCCGAAGACTACGGTTTCCCGTATTCGCAGGTCCAGGGCTTCATGGCAAGCTACTGCGCCAAGGGCGGCAAGGTGGTCGACAAGGCCTGGGTGCCGCTGGGCACCAAGGACTACGCCTCGGTGATCGCCAAGATCCCCAAAGACGTCGATGCGCTGGTGGTCGTACTGGGCGGCTCCGACGCGGTGAACTTTCTCACCCAGTACGAGCAGGCAGGCGGCAACAAGCCGATGGTCGGCGGCTCCATCACGGTCGACCAGACGGTGCTCAACTTCAAGGGGAAGCGCCGCGAATCGCTGCTGGGTACCGCATCCGCCGGCCCGATGGCCGACTCCATCGACACGCCCGAGTGGAAGAAGTTCGTGGCCGACTACAAGGCCACGTTCAAGGACGGCTTCCCGAGTCCTTCGCTCTTCGCTTACCTCTACTACATCAACACCAAGGCGACGCTCGACGCGCTCGACGCAGTCAAGGGCGACCTGTCGGGCAACCAGAAGGCTTACCGTGATGCGCTGCAGAAGACCAGCTTCAAGGGCCCGGCCGGCGAGGTGAAGATCGACAGCAACCGCAACGGTGTGGGGGCTACCTACATCACCGAAGTGGCCAAGGCGGCCGACGGCTCGTTCTACAACAAGGTGGTGCGTGTCGTACCCAACATCACGCAGACGCTCGGGTTGCCGGAAGCGGAGTTCAAGAAGATGGGCCTGGGCACGCGCGATGTGCCCGACTGCCGCAAGTAAGCAACCACTGGCACTGAACGATGGCCTCGATCACTTCGCTGCGGCAGCCGACGGCACGTGCCGTCGGTGCCAGCGCCTGGAACGCACCGGCCGGGCAGTTGCTGTCCGGTGATGCCCTGGCGCTCAGCGGGGTGACGCGCGCCTTTGGCGCCCTCAAGGCTGTCGATGACGTGTCGATCACGGTCGCCGCCGGCCAGAAGTACGCGGTTCTCGGAAGCAACGGGGCTGGAAAGACCACGCTTTTCAACACCATCACCGGCGACTTCCCGCCCACCGCCGGGCGGATCCATTTCTTCGGCGAAGACATCACGGACCTGCCGCCGCACGAGCGCATCCGCAAAGGGCTGCGGCGCACTTACCAGTCTTCGCTGCTGTTTCGCGACCTCACGGTGCGCGAGAACCTTTTCCTCGCGGTGCGCGGAGTCACGAACGGACGCTTCAGCTTCCTGCGCGCGCGCGCAGGCCATGCGTCGACCGTGGCAACAGGCGATCTGCTCGAACAGACACGTCTGTCGCACATTGCCGACGAGCGCGTCGCCAATCTTGCGCACGGCCAGCAACGCCAGCTGGAGATCGGCATGGCGCTGGCCGGCGCACCGCGGCTGATCCTGTTCGACGAGCCGGCAGCCGGCCTCTCGCCCGCGGAACGCCGCGAGCTGGTGGCGCTGCTGACCTCGATGCCCTCGCACATGAGCTTCGTGTTGATCGAACACGATCTGGACATCGCTCTGCGCGTGGTCGATCGCGTCACCGTCATGCACAACGGCCGCGTCTTGCGCACCGGCAGCCCGTCCGAGATCGAGAACGACGCGCAGGTGCAGGCCATCTACATGGGGAGCAAGCACTGATGGCGTGGTTCGGACGCGACCGAGAGCAGGACACGGAGAAGACGCGCGGCCCGGTATTGGTCGTGGAAGGCCTGGACGTCTTCTATGGCCGCGCCCACGCGCTGCAGGGTGTCAACCTGTCCATAACGCAGGGGGTGCTCGGCGTGGTGGGGCGCAATGGCATGGGTAAAACCACGCTATGCAATGCGATCACGGGGCTGGTGGCGGCACAGGGCAGCGTGCGGCTGGCCGGCGAGGAGATTCTGGGCCGCTCGCCGGACGAGATCACGAAGCGCGGCATCGCCTACGTGCCGCAGGGCCGGCGCGTATGGCCCTCGCTGTCGGTGGACGAGACGCTGCGCCTGGTCGCCCGGCAGCGACGCGACGTCGACCGCATCTACGCCATGTTCCCGCGACTGGCCGAGCGTCGCGGAAGCGGCGGCGCGCAGCTCTCCGGCGGCGAGCAGCAGATGCTGGCGATTGGCCGTGCCCTTTTGCTCGACCCCAAGCTGCTGGTCATGGATGAGCCCACCGAGGGCCTTGCCCCCATGATCGTCGAGCAGGTCGTGCAAGCTCTGCGCGACCTGGTGGCCCAGAACCAGGTCGCGGTGCTGCTCATCGAACAGAACCTCGGCGTCGCGATGAGCGTTGCCGATCGCATTGGCGTGATGGTCAACGGGCGGATCGCGCAGGAGATGCCGACCGCACAGCTCGCTGCCGACCGCGCATTGCAGGAGCGGTTGCTCGGCGTGCGCTCGGGCGACCCCGACGAAATGCCCGCGAATGGCGATTCGGCGGCGCATGGGCTCGCCCCGTCCGCACCGACACAGGTTTTCACGGTGCGCCGTGCCCATGGCGACGGCGCACCCTCGCTCGACGACCTGGCACCGGGCACCGTGCGAGGTTTCACGCGTTGGAACGCGGGCGGCACCGCTGCACCCGTGGCCGACATCGTGCGCGCAAGCCCCGTGGTGGCGCCGGCACCGGCGCCGCGTCCGGCTGTGCCTCCCACCGTGCTTGAGTTCCCTGTGGCGGCCGGCAGCGTGCGCGCGGCCTATGTGGCCGGAGCTTTCGATACCAAAGCGCGCGAATTGTTCTTCTTGCGCCAGTGCCTCGAAAAGCTGGGGCTGCGCGTGGTCACGGTCGACCTGGCCACCTCCGGCAAGCCGTCGCCCGCCAGCGTCCACCCGCGCGAGGTCGCGCGTCACCACCCTCAGGGTGAATCAGCAGTGTTCAATAGGCGATCGTGGCCGTGCGACCGAGGCGATGGGGCTGGCCTTCGAGATCTTCCTGCAGTCCCGTCGCGACCTGGGCGGGCTCATTTCGGCTGGCGGATCTGGCGGTACCTCGATGGCAACCCAGGGCATGCGCGCACTGCCGATTGGCTGCCCGAAGGTGATGGTGTCGACCATGGCCAGCGGCGACACGCGGCCGTATGTCGGCACTAGCGACATCTGCATGATGTATTCGGTGACCGACGTCCAGGGTATCAATTCCATCAGCGAGAAGGTGCTGGCCAACGCCGCGCATGCGCTGGCCGGCATGATCGCGCATCCCGCGGTCGCCGCAGGCAGCACCAAGCCCGCCCTGGGGCTCACGATGTTCGGCGTCACCACGCCCTGCGTGCAGGCTGTGACCCGGCAACTCCAGGACGCCTACGACTGCCTGGTGTTCCACGCCACCGGGGTTGGCGGTCAGTCGATGGAAAAGCTGGCGGATTCCGGCCTGCTGTCCGGCGTGATCGACGTCACCACGACCGAGATCGCCGACGAGATTGCAGGTGGCATTTTGTCGGCCGGACCGGCGCGGCTGGACGTATTCGCTCGCCATGCCATCCCTTACGTCGGCTCGTGCGGCGCTTTGGACATGGCGAACTTCGGCGAGTGGAACTCGGTGCCTGAGCGCTTTCGCGCACGGCGGCTCTATCGTCACAACACGACGGTGACGCTGATGCGCACCACGGCCGATGAATGCCGCGGGATCGGCGAATTCATCGCAGCCAAGCTCAATGCCATGCAGGGGCCGGTGCGTTTCCTGATCCCGGAGGGCGGCGTCTCCGGCATCGACCGGCCGGGCCAGCCCTTCCATGACCCCGAGGCCGACCGGGTGCTGTTCACCACCATCGAGGAGCACTTCCGCGCCGGACCCGATCGCAAGCTGCAACGGCTGCCGCTGCACATCAACGACGAAGCGTTCGCCGACGCACTGGTAGCCGCCTGGCACGAAGTGGCCCGATCGCCCGCCAGCGCACGGCGCGCCTGACACCCAGAGGAAGGACCCACCACCATGCCCCGCATTGAACGTGCCACGCTGTTGCAGCGCTTTCGCGCCAAGATCGCCCAGGGCCGGCCTCTCATCGGCGGCGGCGCGGGCACCGGCCTGTCAGCGAAATGCGAGGAAGCAGGCGGGATCGACCTGATCGTGATCTACAACTCGGGTCGCTACCGCATGGCTGGGCGTGGTTCGCTTGCCGGCTTGCTTGCGTACGGGAACGCGAACGAGATCGTCTGCGAGATGGCGCACGAGGTGCTGCCAGTGGTACAGCACACGCCGGTCCTGGCGGGGGTCAACGGCACCGACCCCTTCATGATTCCCGATCAGTTCCTGCGGCGGCTGATCGACCTGGGCTTCTCCGGCGTGCAGAACTTTCCGACCGTGGGCTTGATCGACGGCACCTTCCGCGCGAACCTGGAAGAGACGGGCATGGGCTATGGGCTCGAGGTCGAGATGATCCGCCGGGCCCGTGCGCTCGACTTGCTGACCACACCGTATGTGTTCAGCGAAGCCGATGCACAAGCCATGACCTCAGCGGGTGCCGATATCGTTGTTTGCCATCTCGGCCTGACCACGGGCGGCGCGATCGGCGCGCAGACGGCGCTCACGCTGGATGACTGCGTGACGCGCGTCAACGCCTGGGCGAGCGCCGCGAAATCGGTCAACCCCGAAGTGATCGTGCTCTGCCACGGCGGCCCTATCGCCACGCCCGAAGACGCGCAATACATGTTGGCGCATTGCCCCGCTTGCCACGGCTTTTACGGAGCCAGTTCGATGGAGCGCTTGCCCACCGAGCTGGCGCTCACCGAGACGACCCTGCGCTTCACCCAGATCACACGGTAACTCAGCGCATACAGGAGACATATCATGTCTGGTTCCCAGTTTGGCAGTTTCATCCTCGGCTTGGTTGTGGTGGCGATCGTCGTCGCCATCCTCGTTTGGCTGATGCACTGGCTTTACCTGCGCAGCTCCAAGGAGCGCGCCTTCGTACGCACTGGGCTCGGCGGGCAAAAGGTAGTCCTGGATGGCGGCGCATTCGTGTTGCCGATCGTTCACGACGTGATCCCGGTGAACATGAACACCTTGCGGCTGGAGGTCAGCCGCGGGCGCGACAAGGCATTGATCACGAAGGATCGCATGCGTGTGGACGTGATCGCGGAGTTCTACGTGCGCGTCGCGGCCCGCCCTGAGGCCGTGGCCAACGCGGCACAAACGCTGGGCCAGCGCACGATGGAGCCGGACCAGCTCAAGGAACTGGTCGAAGGCAAGTTCGTCGACGCGTTGCGCACGTCCGCCGCAGAGATGACCATGGAAGAGCTGCATGAAAAGCGGGGCGCCTACGTCAAACGCGTGCGCGAGGCCGTGGCGGAAGACCTCACCAAGAACGGCCTCGAACTCGAAGCCGCCTCGCTGACGCAACTCGACCAGACTGCCATGGAGTATTTCAACCCCAGCAATGCATTCGATGCCGAGGGTCTGACGCGCCTGACCGAGCAGATCGAACACCGCAAGAAGCAGCGCAACGACGTCGAACAGGACACGTTGATCGCGATACGCAACAAGAACCTGGAGGCCGAGAAGCTCTCGCTGGAAATTGACCGTGAAGGCGAGTACGCGCGTTTGTCGCAGCAGCGCGAGGTGGAGATTGCCCGTGCGCGCCAACGCGCCGAAGTGGCAACAGAACGCGCGCAGCGCGAGCAGGATGCCGAGGGCGCGCAAATTACCGCCAAACAGACTATCGACACAGCGCGCATCCGCTCGGAGCAGACGCTGGAGCAGGAGCGCATCGGCAAGGAGCGCGCGATCCAGAGCGCCGAAATCGAACGCCGGCTGTCGCTCGAGCTTGCCGAGCAGCAGCGTGCCATTGCAATCGCACGCGAGAGCAAAGCGCAAAGCGAGGCGCAGGCTGACGCGGAAACGGCGCGTGCACTCGCCATCTCGGCCGAAGAGAAAGTGTTTACCGCTCGCGAGATCGAAATGGCCGAGCGCAAGAAGGCTATCGACCTGATCGGCGCTGCACAGATTGCTGAACGGGATGCCTTGCGCCTCACCTCTGCCGCCCAAGCCGAAAAGGCCGCCAGCGCCGACCGGGGCGATGCGCTGCGCGCACAGGCAGAGGCCGACGCCGATGCAGACAAGATCAAGTCGATGGCCATCCGCGTGCGTGCCGAGATCGAAGCCGAAGCCATGCGATTGATGAACGAGGCGCACAACATGCTGACACCCGAGGCCCGCATGTCGGCACTGCGGATGAAGCTCGTCGAGAAGGCCGAGGCCATCATCCGCGAGTCGGTGCGGCCGATGGAGCGCATCGAAGGCATCAAGATTCTGCAGGTGGACGGTCTCGGGGGCTCGGGCACCGGCCATGGCGACGCAGGGTCCAACGGCAATTTCTCGGACAGTCTCGTCAATTCAGCCCTGCGCTTTCGTGCGCAGGCGCCGCTGGTCGACCAGTTGCTGCGCGAGATCGGTCTTGAGGGCGGAGACATTCAGCGGCTCGTCGGTGGCGCCAGTGGCGCGCAGGCTGCACTTCCATCGGGTCCGCACGACAAGAAGGAGTAGGCGATGGTGCAGGTCTATGCGTCGAGCGTGATCGATGCCAGCGCCGACAACGTGTGGGCTCGCATCCGCGACTTCAACGGCTTGCCGCAGTGGCACCCTCACATTGCCGACAGCCGTATCGAGAACGACCAGCCGAGCGACCGGGTGGGCTGTATCCGTCATTTCCACCTGCGTGACGGCGGCATGATCCGCGAGAAGTTGCTTGCACTGTCGGACTACGATTACAGCTGCAGCTATGAGATTCTCGAAAGCCCCATGGGCGTGACCCAGTACGTGGCCACTCTGAAGCTCTCACCGGTGACAGACGGCGCACGCTGTTTCGCCGAGTGGAGCGCCGAGTTCGAGTGCGCGCCAGGGCGTGAACAGGAACTGAGCGATTCCATAGGCGGCGGTGTATTCCAGGGCGGCTTCGACGCGCTGAAGCGTCATTTCGGAGCGTCTCCCATGGTTGAGTGCAGCGCGTCGTGCGATCCACCGTCATCGACGCGCCGATAGAGCGCGTCTGGGCGGTACTGCGCGACTTCAACAGCCACGATCAATGGCACGATATCGTGGAGACCAGCCGCATCGAGGGCGGCGAGCGCAGCGACCAGGTCGGCTGCGTTCGCAGCTTCACATTGAAGGACGGCAATCGCATCCGCGAGCAACTGCTGTCCTTGTCCGACAACGAGCACCGCAGCACCTACTGCATCGTCGACGCGACCGTGCCGCTGCAGCGCTATGTCGCTACGCTCACGCTCAAGCCTGTGACCGACGGCAATCGCACCTTCTGGCACTGGGAATCGACCTTCTCCACGCCGCCCGGCATGGAGCGTCAGCTGCACGACATGGTGGCGCAGGGCGTCTACGAGGCCGGCTTCGCCAATCTCCGGCGCCACCTGCAGCTCGGGTTTGACGTGCGGCCTCAGCGGCACGAGGTGACGCCGATCGGGATGACGGTCCCGGCCCGGCACGTTGTGGTCCACCGCTACGGGGATGCGCAAGTGCTGCAGGCCGAGTCGACCCAGGTCGCCGCACCCGGCGACGGTGAGGTGCGCCTGCAGCAACGCGCCATCGGGGTCAACTTCTTTGACGTGTACCTGCGGCGTGGCTGGATGCCCGGCCTGCTGCCGCTGCCCGGTGTGCCGGGCATGGAGGCCGCGGGGACCGTGCTGGATGTGGGGCCGAACGTCAACGGCCTGCTGCCTGGTGACCGCGTGGCCTACCTCGGCCCCGTGCCCGGCGCCTATTGCAGCGTGCGTTGCGTGCCCGCGGCCTGGGTGGTGCGCCTGCCTGCCGACATCGAAGACCACATGGCGGCCGCACTGCTGCTCAAGGGCATCACGGCCGACTTCCTGCTGCGCGACCTCGGGCGCGTGGGGCGCGGAACGCGGCTGTTGGTGCACGCGGCGGCCGGTGGCGTCGGGTTGCTGGTGTGCTCATGGGCGCGCCGCCTCGGCGCGGTGGTACTGGGCACGGTGTCGAGCGATGAAAAGGCCCGGGTTGCAAGGGCGTACGGCTGCGAACATGTCATCGTCACGCGGGACCCTCGCTTTGCCGACGCGGTACAGCGTGCATGTGGCGGCGCTGACGTGGTGATCGACGGTCTCGGTGCCGACGCGCGGGACGAAAACCTGTCGGCGCTGGCCCGTCGCGGCCACTGGATCAGCCTGGGCCAGGCTAGCGGGCCCCTTGCAGCCGTGCCGCCGGATGCACTGGTCGCCAAGTCGCTGACTTTCTCGCGGCCGGTGGTGTTCGACTACGTCGCCAGCCCGTCGCAGCTGGCCGAGCGTGCCGCACGCGTGTGGGCCGCGCTGGCCGACGGCAGCATCGCCGCGCCACCCATCGAGCGCTACACGCTGGACGCCGCCGCGCAGGCGCACGCCCGACTCGAATCGCGCGCCAGTGTCGGTGCACTGGTGCTGCAAGCTTGACCCAAGGAGATTCAAGTGATTGTAGGAATGAACCACTTCACGGTGATCGCGGAAGACGAGGCGAAGACACTGGCGTTCTACACTGGGCTGCTAGGCCTCAAAGTCGGATATCGGCCGGATCTTGGATTTCCGGGGGCCTGGCTTTACGGAACCGGGCCGCAGGCGGTGCTGCATGTCTACTTCGACCGTCCGGTGCCGGCGAGTCGAGCCGGAGTCATCGACCACATGGCGTTCACTGCCCAGGATTTGCGCGCGGTCAAGGAGCGTTTCGATCGCAGTGGTACGAAATTCGAATTGCGCCAGCAAGCCGGAACTCGCACTTGGCAACTGTTCTGCCACGATCCGAACGGGGCGAAAGTCGAACTGGATTTCGATGCCTCTGAAACGCTCGACTGACGGCGAGCTCGGTGAATCACTGGAGAGTGCGTCCCAATCAACCACTTGCGCGAGCGCGGCGTGCACTGCGCAGCAACTGCCAGGCGCAGAAGGCCGTCGGCAGCGCAAGCGCCAGGTAGCCGGCGCGATAGCTGTCGAACAAGCCCGACAGCGCGCCGAACAGCATCGGCCCCAGCACCACGCCCAGGAAGGTGATGGCGAGCGAGCCGCCCGTGGCCGCGCTGGCCTGGCCCGGTGGCGCCAGCCGCGCGACTTCCGCGAGATAGACGCCGTTCCAGCCGGTCCCGGATGCGCCAAACGCCACCATGAGCGCGATGACGATCGCGACCGCCCCGCCGGCTTGCAAGGCTGCGGTGCCGATGCTGCAGAGTGCCATCAGGACCGCAAGCACTGCGAGCATGCGACGCGAGTCGATCCAGCGGTCCGCAATGTATCCCCACGCGACGCGGCCCACGACACCGCCCACCTGTGCCGCCGACAACACGGCGCCGGCGGCCACCAGCGTGTACGCAAGCGTCGAGTGCAAGTAGGTCACGAGGTAGGTCGCCAGGCACATTTGCACCGTTGAGAACACGAAGGACAACGCGGCGAGCCCCCTGAGTTCGGCGTGCGAAGTGACCAGTCGGATCGGCCCCACCAGGCTGGTGAAGGTCAGACGACGACTCGGTTCGCGGTCGCTGTCCAGGCCTGCGCGCATCGGCTGCGATATGAGCGCGCACACGATGTTGCCGACCGCCACCGCGAGCAGCGCGGCATCGACACCCCCTGCGAGCAGCAACGCTGGAACGAAGGCCCCGGCCATAGCGCCACCCAGCGGAACACCCGTCTGCTTGACGGAGAACACCAGGGCCATGCGATGCGGTGGCGTGGTGCGGGCGAGCAGGTGGGTGCTGGCTGGAGTGATCGGTCCATAGCCGACGCCGACCAGGAAGGCGCCGATGGCTGTGGACACGAGGCCGGGCGCCTTCGCCAGCAAGGCGAGGCCCGCTGCGCACACCAGCAAGCCGAGCTGGCTGACCCGGATCGCCCCGTAGCGGATCACCAGCGGCCCCGCGAGCATGCTTGCCAGCATCGCGCCGATGTACACGATGGCGACGTAGGCGCCGATCAGCGTTGGCGATACGCCCAGGGATTCGGCCATGGCAGGCGCCATGGCAGGCACCGCCAGCACCGCCATGGCCACCAGGGCCTGGATTGCCAGCGTGGTCGCCAGCGTGGTCCAGGCTCCGGTTCGTCGGTCGGTCATCCGGTCATGGTACCCGGTTGACCCAACCTACCACCCCAGCCCGAACCGCAATGCCAGCATGACGCCCGTTCCGCACACGATGGTGTAGAACAGACTGCGCTGCCATGCATAGAAAGCCATGCCCGCAACGGCGCCGAAGATGCGCGCGTCGCGCCAGGTGTCGATCAGGTGGCCCTGTGTCATGACCAGTTCCGGCGCGACGACCGCTGCAAGAGCGGCAGTCGGCGCATAGCGAAGCCCCTCGCGCAGCCACCGCGGCATCGGCAGGTCCTGTTCCGGGATCAGGAAAAACGAGCGGCACAGCAGGATGACCACGGCCATGCCGAGTGTGGTGATGAATATCTCCAGCGGGCTCATGACTTTGCTCCTTTGCGGGCAGCTTGCGCATGATCGGCCAGGACGCCGAAGGCGACTGCGGCCGCGATGGCGACGAGGATGTTCAACTTGAGGGGGAGCGCGTACGCTGCAATCGCAGCGCAGCCAGCTACCACTGCAGCCACCCAGGTTGAAGGGTTTCTCAGTTGCGTGCAGGTCAGCGCCAGCAGTGCCATCGTTCCCGCGAAGCCGATGCCCCACGAAGCCGGAATACCGTGGCCCGCGATGATCCCGGTGATGATGGAGAGCTGCCATACGCCGTAAGTCACCAGCGCGCTGCCCAGGAAGTAGTCCTCGTGCTGCTGGCCAGAGACCTGCTCCGGAAAACGGCGGATGAACAGCGCGAAATTCGTGTCACCCATCAGGTAGCTGAGCACGATGCGGCGTCGCCGCGGCAGATGCGCAAAGTAAGGGCGGAAGTGGAAGCTGAACGCCATGAACCGCAGGCCGACGCACAGCGTGGTAGCCCAGACCACCCACATGGGCGCAGCCGCGGCGATCAGCGGCAATGACGCGATCTGGGCGGAGCCGGCGTACACGAGGATGGACATGAAGATGGCGAGCGACGCGCCCATCCCGCTCTTGGCCATGGCTACGCCGGCGACGAGTCCCCACGCGGCGATCCCGATCGCCATTGGCACGGCATCGCGTGCTCCCTCGCGAACCATCGGCCGGCCTGCAATGGCCTGCACCTCGGCACGTATTGATGCGACTCGGGACTTCATTGACACAACACCCCTGGAAGCTCTGGATTGTCTCGCGAGTTTCTCGCGGATCGACTCGGCAACGTGCAGCTCTTCCGCTGCGGCAGCATTTTTTCGTTCGTCGCTCCACGATGCCTCTGGGCCCGGCCTTCAAGCCATAATGGTGCAGCGATCATCCTTGAAATCAACCAAGGGGCAGACGTGCGGCTAGCAGACTTCATCTTGCGTGACATGCAGGCCATTGTGTTGCAGTGGGAGAAGTTTGCCGGCACCCGCGGTCCGGCCGGATCGACGATGACGCAGCTGGAGTTGCGCGACCACGTGCAAGAAATCCTGATCGCAGTGGCAAAGGACCTTTCGACATCACAGACGTCTGAGGCTCAGGCGGCAAAGTCGATGGGCCTGGCCCCTTTAGCCGCCGTGGAAACTGCGGCGCAGACGCACGGCTTGTTGCGCGCCCGCAGCGGGTTCGACATCAAGCAGATGGCGAGCGAGTACCGCGCCTTGCGTGCCAGCGTGCTGCGCCTTTGGGCGAATGCCTGCCTGCCGGAGCCGCCGAACCTGGAGGACATGATTCGGTTCAACGAGGCCATCGATCAGGCGCTCGCGGAATCGGTTGCCTTTTTCAGCGACAAGGTTGACGAGGCGCGAAACCTGTTGCTCGGCATGCTTGGCCACGATATGCGGACACCATTGCAGTCGATTCTGATGACGGCTGCGTACCTCGGCAAGTTGAACGCAGGGGATAAGGTTTCGGAGGCCGCGACGCGCCTGGTCAACAGCGGTGCCCGAATGAAGAGCCTGCTGGATGAGCTGGTCGAGTTCAACCGAGCCAACCTGGGACTGGGCTTTCGTGTGTCCCCGACGAACGTGGACCTGGCCGATCTCTTCGCGGACGAACTGCAGGAGCTGCGCTCGGTGTATCCCGGCCGTGAGTTGCTGCTGGAGGCGACCGGCGATACCAAGGGGTGTTGGGATGGACCGAGCTTGCAGCGCCTGCTTGGCAACCTCGTTGTGAACGCAGTGAAGTACGGGGACAGGGAAGCGCCCGTACGCATAGTGATTGCCGAGGATGGAGAAAGACTTCGCTTCGAGGTCAGGAACACCGGACCAACAATCGACCAATCGAGCTTACAGCGGTTCTTCGAGGCGCTGGAGCGCGGCCAGCATCAGGACCTCAAGTACGATCCAAATGCGGGTCTGGGCCTTGGGCTTTACATCGCCCGCGAAATTGCCAGGGCCAACGGCGGCCAGATCGAGGCCCGCGCAGAGGGCACGGAAATTGTCTTTTCCGTGCGTCTGCTTCGCCGCCAGCCGGTTTGATACACCGGCGATCGAGCGCTGTCGGCTTGATAAGCGTCCACGGAGCCGCTGGACAACCAACGCTTGCTAGCAATGCAGCTGGACAGCCGTCGCTGCCTTGCGGCTGCCTTCGGGCCGAAAGCAGACGCCAGGGCTAGGAAGTCACCATTTGACGCATTTCATAGTGGTATATATGTCATTATGACATTTTAGTCATCTTGAAGCAGGCCAGAGTGGACAGAATCCGGACCGAACCGGGACCGCCGCGGGACGACTTTGCCCGGCCCGGAAACTACGCTTCATGCATGGCCAAATTTCATCCATCCACGGTGTCCACCCGGCACGGCCAAGCCGGAAAGCGTAGGGACGCCGTTCTTGTTCCGGAGGAACATTCCATGCAACGCATCGTCATCACCGCCGTCCTCGCCGCCAGCTTCGCCGGCGCCGCCCTTGCCGAGTCCCCGCTGGCCGTGCCGGTCGAACCCTTCGTGTCTCTCAAGACCCGCGCCCAGGTGCAGACCGAGCTCGCCGAATACCAGAAGCCCGGCATAAACCCCTGGTCCACGAGCTACAACCCGCTGAAGTACTTCCGCAGCACCAAGACGCGCCCGGAGGTCACTGCCGAGTACCTCGCCTCGCGCGACGAAGTGCACGCCTTCACAAGCGAAGACAGCGGCTCCGAGTGGCTGCGCGTCGCGGCGCAGCCCGCGTCCGCCACCCGTTCGCTGGCGTCCAACTGAGCGATGCGAGGCGAACCTGCCTCCGGGGCGACCGGCCCCAGCGAGCAAGCGGCGCGCACTGCCCGCGCGTTGTTCTGCGTCGCACCGTCGGAACCGCACTGCTTCGAGCTGCAGCAGATGACGACTCGTCGCATCCCGCATGGGCATGTGCTCGAGCGCCGCTTGCTCACGCCGAAAGGCGCGGGCGGCTTCCCGCTGGTTCTCGGCAACGATGTCGCCGGCATCGTCGAAGACGTCGGTCCCAAAGTCACCAGGTTCACTGCGGGGACGGCTCGTGTTCGGCGTGTTGCCCTCAGGCCGTCGATGGACGTCGCAGGCGCGTATGCCGACCGGTGCCTCTTGCCGTACTATTTCACGACCACGTGGCTGGCCCTTGAAGGCCACCGGTCTCACACACTGATCGCCGTCGAGCGCGAACTTTCTGCAGAGCTGCGCGGAATCGGGCGCCGATCACGCTGCCCGCATGGCGGCAACTGCGGGGCTCGGATCGCCTGCGAAGCGCGCGAGCAGTTCCTCGAGGCGTGCAGCGTCGGCGCACTGCGCCCCGATGCGCTTCGCAGTCGCGAGGGCGGCAAGCTCGAAGAACCCGGCGCCCTGCTCGTGCGCTACCTCGACGGCTCGTCGCAGCAAAGCGTCTGCCGCCGCGGCGTCACCCTCACGCGCGCACTCGTCCGCGTTCAGCCGCAGCAGCGGCGACAGCAGCTGCTGCGCCCCAGGAATTTCGGCCAGCGGTAACCCGGCGTTGATCGATGAGCGCGCATCGTCGTGGCGGCCGGCGGCATGGCACGCTTCCGCGTACTGGTAGTGAAAGCCGACAATCCCCAGACGCATCCCCGTGGCCTCGACGCTGCGCGCCGCCGCCCGCATCGCAGCGAGGCCTTCATCGACCTGCCCGAGCACGACGAGCGCACGGCCGTGCAACCAGGCTTCGTCGCCCGGCGTGGTGGGCAGAGACTCGTGCTGGATCACAGCCTGCACCCGCTCTGTCAGCAACTGCACGGTATCGAACTCACCCGCGTAGCTGTGCATGATGGCGGCGCAAGTCAGCGCCGTGACCAGGCTCACCGGATGCCGGTTCGCAACTGCCAGGTCCACCGCGCGCCGGGCCATCGCGCGTGCCTGTGCCGGCTCGCCCATCGTCCAGCAGATGAGCGCGAGCGCGGCACGGGCCTCGACGCCCGGGTCCTGTACGAACTGCGTGGGCGGCAGCACGTCGGCCAGCGCGGTGTGCATCTCGAGTGCGGCCTCGAGATGATCGCGCGCGGCGGGCAGGTTGCCCGCCGCCAACTCGACGAGTCCCAACGCGTTCAGAGCGGTTAGCCGCACGGCAGCGTCGCCGTCCTGGTGGCCCAGGTCCAGCATTTGCTCCGCAAGCTCTCGCGCTGCCGCGAATTCGGCGCGCGCGTAATGCACCCACCATGCGCCGTGCAGCACCCGCGGCCATGCGGGGGTGTCGAGCGGACCCGAGCGCCCGCGCGCGCGCGAAAGCCGCCGCGACTTCGAGCTCCGAAACCATCTGCAGCCGCGACAGCGCCAGCGCCTCGCCCAGGCGCAGCTCAAGCTCCAGGCCGCGGTCGATGCGGTCCGCGCCCAGCTCCAAGCCGCGCCGTACCGCCCGCAACGCCTCCTGCGGTGCGCTGCGAGCCAGCGCGCGAGCGGCGACGACGCCTAGCTGTTCGGCCGCTGCCGTCGGCGCTTCTCCGCGCTCGAAGTGCAACGCCAGCTCCGCGGCGATCTCGCCGGAGGCCCTTCCGTGCAGGGCCGTGAGCGCCCCGGCCCAGGCCCGGTGCCACTGCAGGCGCTGTGCCGGAGCGAGCCGGTCGTACACGACCTGTCGGTACATCTGGTGCGAGAAGGCATAGCGCGTCGCGATCCGCTCGCCCGGCAGCGACTCCGCGCCGACGCTGCGCAGCCAGGGCAGCCGCGCGGCGGCCTCGGCGAGGGCGGCCTGCATTGCCAGCGGGCCGAGCTGCAGCACGTCGGCGAGCGGCAGGTCCTGGAACTCCACGCCGCCGACGCTGGCCGCGCCGAGTACCACCTGCTGCTCCGCCGTCAGCCGGGACAGCTGCGCCTCGATTACGTCGGCGATGCTGCGAGGCACGGAGAGCGCGTGCGCCGTGGGGAACTCCCAGCCGCCGTCCAATCTTTTCAGCGCGCCGGACGCGATGAGCTCGTCCACCATGCCGTTGACAAACAGCGGCACGCCGCTTGCCTGAGCATGCAGCAGCTGCACGAAGCTGTCGGGAACTGCCGCGCCAAGGCGCGTCGCCAGCCACTCGCCGATGTCCGCCTCCGCCAGCGGGTCGAGATCGACCTCGCGGCAGAGGCGATGGCGGCGCAGCTCGACGCGCAGGCGCGCGAGCGGGTGCTCCTCGAAGATCACCTCGGCAGGCCGGAATGTGCCAAGCAGCATCAGCGCGGCCGCGCCGCGCCGCCGCGCGAGGTAGCCGAGCAGTTGTACCGTCGCGCCGTCGCTCCAGTGCAGGTCCTCCAGGACCAGCACGAGCGGTTGGTCGCGCGCGACACGGTCGACCAGCTCGCCGAACTCGCGCAGCATGCGGTCCTGGGTCGCGCCGGCCGCTTCGCGCTGCAGGTTGCGCCGGTCGTCGTCGCCGACGAACCACGGCAGCTGAAGCAGCCACGTCGGCGCCACGGCGCGCATCGCGTCGACCACGGCGGCCCCGCCCTCCGCGCGGCACAGCGCGTTGAGCGCATCGAGCACCGGCATGTAGGGCTCCCCGCTGCCATAGTGCTCGATGCACTGGCCGAATGCGAGCCGCGCACCGCAACCTGCGGTGAAGCGCTCGACGAGGGCGCTCTTGCCGAGGCCCGCTTCACCCAGCACGAACACCAGCTGCCGCTGGCCCTGCCGCGCGGCAGCGAGTGCGCTGTCGAGTTCGCCGAGCGCTGCGGCCCGCCCTACGAGGCCGGCGGCTGCTGTAGCCTGCGGCACGTCGACCCGCGCGACGGGCAGCACCTGCGCTGCGACCACCGGCGCGGCAAGTTCATCGATCACCGGCGCGATGAACCGGTAGCCGCGACGCGCCGCCGTCTGGATGAAGCGCGCCTGCTGCGCGTCGTCGCCGAGCGCCTGCCGCAACTGGCTCACGATGTTCTTGAGCGCCGACTCGTTGATGTGGCGGTGGCCCCAAACGGCATCCAGCAGCGCCTCCTTGGTGACCAGTTGGCCCGGCTTGCGCACCAGCGCGCACAGCACCTGGAACGCGCGCGGCGGCAGCTCGACCGGCTCCTCACCGCGCGCCAGCACGGCCTCGGCCTCGTCCAGGCGATACGGGCCGAAGCGCGCGCGCAGCGGCGGCTGCTCGTTCAAAGCTCGGCATGCGCTGCTCCCCGATGCCGTTTTGGGACCGAAGCGAGACGACGGCGAGACGACTTCGCCGCCCGCCGAATCGAAACTCCCTGCCATGGTCCTGAATACGCATTCGATTTATCCCTCTGCCGGCCGGTACGTGCTGCGGCTGCACCGCGATGCACGGCCCGAGAACGGCCATTTGTCCGGCCGCATCGAGCACGTCTCGAGCGGCGACAGCATCGATTTTGCCACCGGCGCCGAATTGCTCGCCTGGCTTGCCCGCCATGCCGCCGAAACGCGCGAGCCGCCGGCCGATTCCCAAACTGCACCGAAGGAACCCCGATGACGATCCGACGAGCCAAGCCGCTCGCCCTACGCCTCCTCACGCCCGGCTTCGCGGCCGTGTTAACGCTGACTCTTGCCGGCTGCGCGACCCCGGTCTCGCAATCGTCCATCGAGCCTCCCGCCAGCTTCGCGACCGCGCCCGCCGATTCGCAGCAGGAGCCCGAGCTCGCGTGGTGGGACAGCTTCGGCGACCCGGTGCTTTCCGACCTGGTGCGCCGCGCCGCCCGCGAGAACCGTGACATCCGCATCGCCGTCGAGCGCGTGCGCGCGGCGCGAGCGGGCGAGACGATCAGCCGGTCGGCGCTATTGCCGAGCATTGGCGCTTCAGTCACCGGCACCGACCGCAGCACCGGTCGCGACGCGACGTTCAAGCAGGGCAATCCCGACACGCGCGGTGCCGGTGTCGGCCTGGACGTCTCGTGGGAAATCGACCTGAGCGGGCGGCTGCGCGCCGGCGCCGCCGCTGCCGCCGCCGAAGCGGCCGCCGCCGAGTACGGCGCGCACGGCGTGCGCATGCTGGTGGTGAGCGACGTCGCGACCCACTATTTCACGCTCGTCGGCGCGCTGCGCCAGCTCGAGGCCATGCGAGCGATCTCGGCCGCCCAGGACGAGACGCTGCGGCTTGTCACCGCGCGCCTGCGCGCCGGCCTGGCGACGCAATTCGACGTGGAACGCGCGCAGACCGAAGCCGCGCGTGCGCAGGCCGCGATCCCGCCGCTGGAGACGCTCGCCGCCGTCTCGCGGCACCGCATCGCGGTGCTGATCGGCGACCAGGCCGCCCATGCCGCGCGCATCGTTCCCCACTCCCGCGAAGTCGCCGTGCCTGTGGCGCGCGCAGGCCAGCCCGCCGCGCTGCTGGAGCGCCGGCCCGACCTGCTCGCGCTGAAGGCGCAGCTGCAAGCGGCGAACGCCCGCCGCCAGCAGGCCGCCGCGGAATGGTTCCCGCGCCTGTTCCTGAGCGCGGTGTTCGGGCGCGACAAGCTCGAGCTGAACGACATGAGCATTGGCGCCTCCCGCTTCACCAACGCGTCTGCGCTGCTCGCCATGCCGATCTTCAACGCCGGCCGCACGCAGGCGATCAACGACGTGGCCACCAGCGCGCAGGCCGAGGCCCTCGCCCGCTATGAGGACGGCATCGTGCGCGCGCTCGAGGACGTCGAGAACGCGCTGGTCGCCCTGCGCGACGAGCGCCTGCGCGCCGAGGCGATGACGCTCGCCGCCGGCTCGGCCGAAGCCGCGCAGGGGCGCGCGCAATCGCTTTACGACCGCGGCCAGATCGACCTGCTGCCGCTGCTCGACGCCCAGCGCACGCGCCTGACCGTGCGGCTCGGCGCGAACGAGAGCCAGACCGAGCTGCAACTCGCCAGCGTGCGCCTGTTCAAGGCGCTCGGCGGCGGGTGGCAGGCGTTCGAACCCGTTTCCCAATCCCACTGACTGCCACGAGGAACTGCCTTGAAAACCTCCCACACTGCGGCCCTGATGGCCGTCCCCCTGGCCGCGATGCTGGCCGCCTGCAGCCCCGAAAGCCCCGCCCGCCGAGCCGCTTCGGCCGGTGCGCACCGTCGAACTGCGCTATGACTCCGCCCGCGACGCGAACCGCTACACCGGCACCGTGCGTGCCCGGCACGAGGTGGAAGAAGCATTCCGCGTCGGCGGCAAGATCATGCAGCGCAAGGTCGACGTCGGCCGCACCGTCCGCGAGGGCGACATCCTGGCCGTGATCGACGACGCCGACTTACCGGCTCGCGCTCGACGCGGCGCAACAACAGGCGGCCGCCGCCGCCTCGCAGGCGAAGCAGGCCGATTCGGACCACAAGCGCCTTGCCGCGCTGAGGAGCGACGGCTCGGTGAGCGTCTCCGATGAGGAGCGCGCGCGCACGGCCGTCCAGACAACCGCGGCGGCTGCGGAGGCCGAGGCGCGCAAGCTCGAGCTCGCGCGCAACAAACTCAAATACACGGTGCTGCGGGCTTCGCGCAGCGGCGTCGTCACCGCGGTCCGCTTCGAGGCCGGCCAGGTCGTCGCCGAGGGCCTGCCGGTCGTGTCGATCGCCGCCGAAGGCGAGCCCGAGATCGTGGTGGACGTGCCCGAGGACCATCTCGCCGCCTTCCGCAAGGCGCAAGTACAAGGCGACGCTGGCAAGCGCGCCGGACGAGTCGTTCGACGTGGCGCTGCGCGAACTGGCGCCGCAGGCCGCCGCACAGACGCGCACCTACCAGGCGCGGCTGAAGCCCACCTCCGCGCGGCGCCTGCCGCTCGGCGCCACGGCGACCCTCGTCGCCGAACGCGCGACGGCGCGCCACGCCCGTGGCCGCCGTCCCGGCCGCGGCCATCACCCAGGCCGGCGGCAAGCCGGCCGTGTGGGTCGGTGCGCCGCCAGGCCGATGCGCACCGCCACGGTGGAACTCGTGCCGGTGACCGTGCACGGCTACCGCAACGACGAAGTGCTGCTGTCCGGCCCGCGCGCCGGCGAGCTGATCGTGACCGCCGGCGTGCAGAAGATGGCGCCGGGCCTGCGCGTGGCAGCGCCTGCCGCGGCCTCCACCGCGCGGCCTCCGCCGCCGCGGCCAACAGCGAGGTGGCCGCGCGATGAAATCCTTCAACCTCTCCGAATGGGCGCTCAACCACCGCGCCGTCGTCCTGTTCCTGCTCCTGGTGGTCACCATTGCCGGCGCGTTCAGTTTCACGAAGCTGGGCCAGCTGGAGGACCCGAAGTTCTCGGTGCCTTCCATGACGGCCGTGGTCATCTGGCCGGGAGCGACGGCGCAGCAGATGCAGGATGAAGTCCTCAACCGCATCGAGAAGAAGTTCGAGCAGCTCGATCACTTCGAGAAGGTCGTCACCTATGCGCGCCAGGGCTACGGCGGCATGACCATCAGCGTCAAGGACGGCACCTCCAGCAAGGACCAGCGCGAAGCCTGGTACCAGGCGCGCAAGAAGTTCTCGGACGTCCGCAGCGAGCTGCCCGAAGGCGTCGTCGGCCCCATGTTCAACGACGAGTTCGGCGACGTGTACGGGCTGATGTACGCCGTCAAGGGCCAAGGCATCGCCATGTCCGACCTGGCGGACACCGCCGAGGACATCAAGCGGCGCCTGCTGAAGGTGCCGATGGTCAAGAAGATCGACCTCTACGGCAAGCAGGCCGAGCGCATCTACATCGAGTTCTCCCACGAGCGGCTCGCCACCCTGGGCATCACGCCCGCGGCGATCGCCGAGAGCCTGCGCAGCCAGAACAGCGTGCTGGCCGCCGGCTCGATCGACACCCGCACGGACCGCGTCGCGGTACGCGTCACCGGCCAGTTCACGACCGAAGAGGACATCCGCAACGTCCCGATCACTGCCGGCGGCAAGCTGATCAAGCTTGGCGACTTCACGACGGTCCGGCGCGGCTACGAGGACCCGTCCACCTACACGGTGCGCCACAACGGGCAGCAGGTGCTGATGCTCGCGGTGTCCATGACCGACGACGGCAACGTCGTCGAACTGGGCGACGCCCTGCAGAAGGCCGTGGCCAAGGTGCAGTCGGAGCTGCCGCACGGCGTGGAGCTGGAGCAAGTGGCCGACCAGCCGACCACGGTCAAGGAAGCCGTGTGGGATTTCGAGCGCTCCCTGCTGGAAGCGCTCCTCATCGTGATCGCCGTGAGCCTGGTGAGCCTCGGCTGGCGCACCGGCATCGTGGTCGCGGCCTCCGTCCCGCTGGTGCTGGGCGCCGTGGCGGTGGTGATGCTGGCCATGGGCTGGAACCTCGAGCGCATCTCGCTGGGATCGCTCATCATCGCGCTGGGCCTGCTGGTGGACGACTCGATCATCGCCATCGAGATGATGGTGGTGAAGATGGAAGGCGGCATGGGACCGCGTGAAGGCGGCCGCGTTCTCGTACTCCGCCACCGCGATGCCGCGCCTGACCGGTGCGCTGATCACCGTCGCCGGCTTCCTGCCGATCGGCCTGTCGCAGTCGAGCACCGGCGAATATGCGGGCGGCATTTTCTGGATCGTCGGGGCGGCCGTGCTGCTGTCGTGGGTGGTCTCCGGCATCTTCACGCCGTACCTCGCCGTCAAGCTGCTGCCGAAGGACTTCGGCAAGCACCACCAGGGCGGCGATCCGTACGACACCCCGCTCTACCGCAAGCTGCGCCGCGCCATCGATTTCGCAATCGAGAAGCGCTGGCTCGTGATCGGCGTGACCGCTCGGCGCACTGGTGCTCGCCTTCGCCGGCATGAAGTACGTGCCGCAGCAGTTCTTCCCGAACAGCTCGCGCCCCGAACTGATCGTGGACCTGCGCATGAAGGAAGGTTCGTCGTTCGCGGCCACGTCCGAGCAGGTCAAGAAGATGGAAGAGGTGCCTCGCCAAGGACGAGGATGTGCGCTTCTTCACCGCCTACACCGGCGCCGGCTCCCCGCGCTTCTACCTCGCGCTCAGTCCCGAGCTGCCGAACCCCGGCTACGCCCAGTTCGTCGTGATGACCAAGGACCTCGAGGCGCGCGAGCGCGTGCGCTCGCGGCTGATCGCGAGCGCCGACGAGCAGTTCCCGCAGGCGCGGGTGCGCGTCACGCGGCTCGAACTCGGCCCGCCGGTGGGCTTCCCCGTGCAGTTCCGCGTCGTCGGTCCCGACACGCAGAAGGTGCGCGAGATCGCCCGTGACGTGGAACGCGTGATGGCGGCCAGCCCCAAGGTCCGCGACGTGCAGCTCGACTGGAACGACCCGGTCCGCACGCTCAAGATCGACCTCGACCAGGACAAGGCGCGCGCCCTCGGCCTCGCCCCCGCGGAAGTGGCGATCGCGACCCAGACGCTGATGAACGGCGTCACCCTGTCGCACCTGCGCGAAGGCGAAGACCTGGTCGACATCGTGGCCCGCGCGGTCCCGGCGGAACGGACCAACCTCGACACCCTGAAGGACGTGAACCTCCATACCCGCCAGGGCACGGTGGTGCCGCTGTCGCAGGTCGCGAAGGTTCGGTACGAGCTGGAGGAGCCGGTGCTGTGGCGCCGCAACCGCGACATGGCCATCACCGTGCGCGCCGACGTGAAGGACGGCGAGCAGGCCGTGTCGGTCACGAAGGAGATCAAGCCGCTGCTCAAGGACATCGAAGCGAAGCTGCCCTCGGGCTACCGCATCGACGTGGGTGGCGCCGTGGAGGAGAGCGAGAAGGCGAACAGCGCGCTGCTGGTGATCGCGCCGCTGATGATCGTCACCATCCTGCTGCTCCTGATGCTGCAGCTGCAGGACTTCTCCCGCATGTGGATGGTGTTCCTCACGGCGCCGCTCGGCATGGTCGGCGTGGTGCCCGCGCTGCTCGCGTTCCAGGCGCCGCTCGGCTTCGTCGCGCATCCTCGGTGTCATCGCCCTGGGCGGGATGATCATGCGCAACTCGCTGATCCTGATCGACCAGGTCCAGACGGAAATGGCCGAAGGCCGCGATCCCTGGAATGCCGTGCTCGACGCCGCGATCCACCGGACGCGTCCGGTGATCCTGACGGCCCTGGCCACCGTGCTTGCGATGGTCCCGCTGACCCGCAGCGTGTTCTGGGGCCCGATGGCGATCGCGATCATGGGCGGGCTCACGGCCGCCACCGTGCTCACGATCTTCTTCGTGCCGGCGCTCTACGCGGCGTGGTTCAAGGTCAAGCGCGAGGCGCCGCGCGGCGAAACCGCGGGCGCCACTCGAGCCGGCCGCCGCCTGACGGATCGACGCATGGCGCAGATCCATCGCCCGCCTCTTGCGCGCCGCGGCCCTGCTCCTTGCGGGGCTCGCGCTGGCCGGTTGCTCCACGGTTCGCCCGTGGATCAACGAGCCCGTGCCTGCGGACGCGGTTGCCGCACGAGGAGTCCACCTTGTCGCCGCCGCCGCGCCCGATTGTCGCTGCCGTCACCTTGTCGGGCGGAGGCGCCCGCGCGGCGGCCTTCGGCCTCGGGGTGCTGCAGGAACTCAAGGCCACGCGGTTCGAGCTGGATGGCCGCGAGACGACGCTGCTCGACGAGGTGGGTCTGATCAGCGGCGTCTCCGGCGGCAGCGTCCTGGCGAGCTATTACACAGCGTTCGGGGACGAGACCTTCGAACGCTTCGATCGCGATTTCCTGCGGGTGAACTTCCAGACCGGATTGATCCGGCAGGCGCTCTCCCCGGCGTCGCTGTACGACCTCACCTCGCCGTGGTACGGGCGCAGCAACGTGCTGGAGAAGCGCCTGCAGACCGTGTTCCGCGGCACCACCTTCGGCGAGATGCGCAGGCGCCGCCCTTGGCCGCACCTGCTGGTCACGGCCACGGACCTGACCACGGGCGCGCCGTTCGAATTCACGCCGGAGCAGTTCGCGCTGATCTGTTCCGACCTGGACACCGTGCCGCTGTCGTTCGCCGTGGCCGCGTCTTCGTCCGTGCCGCTGCTGCTCAGCCCGATGACGCTGCGCAACCATGCGGGCAGCTGCCCGCCCGTCGCGCAGCGCCGCCTGGATCGCAGCGGCAACCGCAACCTCTCGGCGCGCTTCCTTCGCAAGATCGCCGAGAGTTATCGCAACGCGCAGCAGCGGCCCTACATCCACCTCGTCGATGGCGGGCTCGTCGACAACCTCGGCGTGCGTGGCCTCGTCGACCACACCATCGCCAGCGGATCCTTGCACGACGCCTTCGAGAACCTGCCGCCAGGCTCCGTCCAGCGCATCGTGCTCGTGGTCGTGAACTCCGAACGCGACACCGCGGACCGGATCGACCAGAGCGATCGCGTGCCGGGCACGATCCAGGTGCTGAACTCGATGATCTTCGGCGCGGGCTCGCGTTGGACGGAGGAAACGACCGAGATCGTCAAGGACGCCGCGCGCCGTGCCGCGGAGGAACTGCGCCAGGCGCGGGGGCGCGAGGGCAGCCCGTTCGCGCCCGATGCCGAGATCTTCGTGATCAACATCCGTTTGCGCGACCTGCCCGAGGAGGAGGAGCGCAAGACGCTGCTGCACGTGCCGACCGCGTTCGAGATCCTGCCGGGGCACTCGCGCCAGCTGCAGGAAGCAGGGCGCCAGCTGCTGCGCGGTTCGGCGGAGTTCCAGCGGCTGCGCCGCAGCCTCGGCCTGGATTCGGGCGGCCCGGTGCTCTCCGACGCCGGCACGGAGCAGGAACCATGATCTCGGCGGAAGCGCTTCAGCTTTACTGGAGCGGAGATTTCCTCGCTGCGAACGCCTTCATCGGGCTCAACCTGATCGGCGCGCTGCTCCTGGGCATGGCGGTCGGCTACGAACGCACGTTCAACGGCCGCGCCGCGGGTATGCGCACGTACGCGCTGGTGTGCATGGCCTCGACGGCACTCACGATCTTCGTAGGCTTCGCGCCACTGTGGTACGGCGGCACGGCGCACGACGTCACCCCGGACGCCACGCGCGTGGTAGGGGGCGTGGTCACCGGCATCGGTTTCCTCTGCGCGGGCGTGATCGTCAAGGACGGCCTCAGCATCAGCGGATTGACGACGGCGGCATCGATTTGGGCGGCCGCCGCCGTCGGCGTGCTGCTGGGCGTGGGGCTGTATGGGTCGGCGCTCCTGCTGGCCGGGCTCTGCATGCTGTCGATGACGCTCGTTCACCAGATCGAGAGGTGGTTGCCGGGCCGCGCCAGCTTCCACGTGACCTTGACGTTCCGGCGCGACTCGGCCCGGCGCTTCGAGGAACTCGCCCAAGTCGCCGAAGCGAACGGCTACCGGGCGATGCCCGCAGCTTCAGCTTCAGCTTCGACGACAACCACCCGGTATGGCGCTTCTGCGTGGTGGCGCTGCACCGGTCTCGCTCCACTTCGCCGTCGCAACTCGCGCACGAGCTGGCGAAGTCGGAGGACATCACCCGCTTCAGCATCGTCCCGATGCGCAACTGACTGAAAGACTCTATGGGACTCATGCCCATCTACCGCCTGATGGCGCTCGCCTGGTACCGCTGGGCCATGCGCCAGATCGACCCGCTCCACCCGGACGTGCCGGAAATCGTCCGCAGGATCAGCGAACTGGAACGCACCCTGGAGGTTCGCCATGCGACGTGACGTGGATCGCCGCCCTCGCGGCCTGTGCAGCGCTGCTCGCGGCCAGCGCTCATGCAGCCGACCCGCGCGACCCGCTGGAGTCCTTCAATCGCCCGGTGGACGCGTTCAACCGCCGCGTCGACCAGGCCGCCTTCCAGCCGGTGGCGAAAGCGTACGAGCGCACGGTCCCCGGCTTGGTCCGCTCCGGGGTTTCCAACTTCTTCGCCAACCTCGGCGATGTGTGGTCGGCAGCGAACAGCGTGCTGCAGCTGAAGCCCGGCGACGCGGCGCAGAACGGGACGCGCTTCGCCGTGAACACGGTCTTCGGCCTCGGCGGCGTGCTCGACATCGCGACGGACGCAGGGATCGAGCGCCACAAGGAGGACTTCGGGACGACGCTGGCCCGCTGGAGCGTACCGCCCGGCCCGTACGTCGTGCTGCCGCTGCTCGGTCCCTCGACCTTGCGCGACACGGCGGCGCTCCCGGTCGACTTTGTCGGCCATCCGCTGGGGCACGTTTCGCCTGCAGCCGACCGCATCGCGATCGGCGCAGCGGGCGCCGTCGACGCGCGCGCAAGGCTGCTGCCCCTCGATACGGCACTCGACCAGGCGCTGGACCGCTACACGTTCATGCGCGACGCGTACCTGCAGCACAGAGAAGCGCAGGTGCATCGCGACATCGACAGCGGGGGGGACGTACCCGTCATCGGAGCCGCGGCCGATGAAACCGCTCAGGCAGGGGGGCAAGAATGAATCGGCGGTTCATGCTTCGCGTGCCGCGCTCGCGCTCTGCTGCGGCCACAGGGTTCGCGCACGGCCAGGTTGCGGGCAGCAGTGTGGTCGCTACAGCCACCCTCGAGGTGCGCGAAGCCGCGGCTGGCTGGAGCGCCGCCCGGCAGATTCTCGGCCGTCCGGTCGTGAACGAACACGACCAGCCGATCGGCCGGGTGCAAGACATCATCGTCGCACCCGATGCTTCGGTGTCGCACGTCATCGTCGGCGCCGGCGGCTTCCTCGGGATGCGCGAGGCATGACGTGGCGATTCCCGCCCAGCAAGGATGAATCGGCGGTTCATGCTTTGC
Organism: uncultured beta proteobacterium; assembly: GCA_963722025.1. Classification (GTDB taxonomy): domain Bacteria; phylum Pseudomonadota; class Gammaproteobacteria; order Burkholderiales; family Burkholderiaceae_C; genus Ramlibacter. The sequence goes on along the minus strand of CAVRNE010000053.1, from coordinate 24,774 downwards.
AGTCGTCGAGCTACCGCGTCCTAGTAATCTCGACCGTCTGCGGATGCATAATTGCAATATTAGGCATATAGCATGGCAGACGATCGACCCAATGGAACAGAGCGGACGGAGCTGCGCGCCGAACGCGGCGTGGCGCAGTACCAGCGGCTCGCGTCGCTGCTGCGGCACCGAATCGCCAAGGGCGAGTACCCGCTCGGCTCGCAGCTGCCGCCGATCACGCAGCTCGCCGATGACCTCGGCGTGGCGGTCGTCAGCGTGCGGCAGGCGTACGAGTTGCTGTCCAGCGAAGGCCTGATCCGCAGCCAGCGCGGCGTCGGGACCCATGTCGCCGCCGCTGCCTGCCGCCACCGGCGACGATCGAGCTGGCGATCAACGACGTGTTTGCCGCGCCGCAGGAACTGGCCTTCGAAATCCTCGAGATCGGGCGCCGCACGCAGGTGCCGCAGGACCTGCTCGGTCCCGAGGACCGGGCGGCCGGCGACTACGTGTGCGTGCGCAAGCTGCACACGTATTCCGGCGAGCCGTTCTGCTATGTCGAGGTCTACATGCCGGCGGCGGTGTTCGAATCGCTGCCGCAGCGACGTGGCGAAGAAGCGCAAGCTGCTTGCCGCCGTGCTCGACACGCTGGGCGCGCGCTGCAAGCACGTGCGCCAGCGCACGACCGTGATGCCGGCGGACTTCCCGGTCTGCGACATGCTGAAGATTCCGTTCGCCTCGCCAGTCGCCAAGATGTCGCGGCGGCTGCTCGACGGCAAGGGCAACGTGCTGTATGCCGGGCTGACTTGGTACCGGGGCGACCGCTTCGTCTCCGAGATCGACTTCCCCGTTTCCGCCTTGAAGACCATGCCGGGCATCACCGAGCCTCAGCCGCGGGCCGCGGCGCAAGCGGATCTTGAAAACCGTTACACCACATTCCGGGTAAACCCTGACGTTGGCGTCAGCCTTCTCGTCCTAAACTTCTAACATTAGACATTTAGACGTTGGAGACTACGGTGCGAAATCTTCTCTTGTTCCTCGCCGCCGCCCTGCTCAGCCTGCAGGTGCTGCGCCGCTCCCTATCCGGAGCGGCCCATCAAGTTCGTCGTGCCGTTCCCGGCCGGCAGCGGCACCGACGTGGGCGCGCGCTTGCTCGGCAACTGGCTGACGGCGAAGACCGGCCAGCCTGTGATCGTGGAGAACCGCCCAGGCGCTTCCGGCTTCATCGCAGCGCAAGCGGCGGCCGCGGCCGCGCCGGACGGCTACACCGTGCTGCTGACGACCAACACCACGCACGCGGCCAATCCCGCCATGTTCAAGAAGCTGCCCTACGACCCGGTGAAGGACTTCGAGCCGGTCAGCATGGTCGGCGCGAGCGGCTTGCTGCTGCTGGTGCCGGCGGACAGCCCGCACAAGGACATAGCCTCGTTTCTCTCGCAGTTGCGCCCGGGCGGCAAGACACTGCGATTCGGCTACGGTAACTCCTCGAGCCGCATCGCCGGCGAACTGCTGAAGAGCGGCCACCGGCGCCGACCTGCTGGCGGTGCCGTACAAGGGCACGCCGCCGGCCCTCACCGACCTCATTGGCCGGCAGATCGACTTCATGTTCTGCGACATCGGCGCTGCGCTGCCGCTTGTGATGGGTGGGAAGCTGCGCGCGCTGGCCGCATCGAGCGCCGAGCGCGAGCTGCTGCTGCGCGACGTGCCCACGCTGCAGGAAGCCGGCCTGAAGGGCTTCGAGATGACGGTGTGGTCCGCCGCCTTCGTGCCCGCGAAGACGCCTAAGGAAACCGTCGCGAAGCTGAGCGAGCTGCTGCGCGCGGCGCTGGCCGACCCGGCCGTGCGCCAGGAGTTCGCCAACACAGGCGGCCGCAGCCGCGGATCGACGCCGGACGAGCTGCGCGCGTTCGTGAAAGCGGAAATGAGCAAGTGGTCGGCCGCCGTGACAGCCGCCGGGATCCAGCCGGAGTGAAGAACATGAGACCCACCGTGATCAGCGCGGCGCAGCTGGCCGCCTACTCCCCGGCGAACCACACCGGCACTTCCAACGTGCGCGTCATCGGCCCCGAAACCGTCGGCGCGACGGCGCTCGAGATACTGGTCGGCACGATCGTCAAGTCGCACGGCGCCAAGCCGCATGCCCATCCGTACCTGGAGCAATGCGCCTACATGATGGACGGCACGGGCGAGTCGCAAGCGCAGGGCCGGGTCGAAGCGCTCGGCCCCGGCAGCTGGAGCTATGTGCCGGCCGGCGTGTTCCATACCTTCCGGGTGACCAGCGACCAGCCGGGTCGGCTGCTCGTCGTGTACGCACCGCCGTACGGCGAGAACCCGGCGCAGACGATCACCGTGCCGGAAGCGGCTTCGCCGCAGTGCGGTGACGTCCGCGTGATCAACGCCGCAGGCGACGGACACGCCAGGGCTGGTCCCGCTCATCGACGGCGAGAAGACCGGCGCGCGCTGGGTCGAGATCGGCGCGGTGCGCATGGGCGGCGGCGATGCGCTCGCGTGCACCGCCAGGCCGGATGCCGAGCAGGTGCTCTTTCTCGAGCATGGACAACTCCACGCAAGCGCGGCCGGGCAGGACTTCCAGCTCGCGCCGGGCGACTTCCTGTTTCTCCCACGCGGGGCCGCCGCGGCCCTGCGCTGCCCGACGGGCCGGCGGGCGTCCGGCTTCCTCATCAAGGGACGGCTTCCGTCCTCCTCCCTCACACGTCTGAAAGGAACTCCACATGACCGCAAGACTGCCCACTCAGCTCACCACGTCCACCGGCGCCCCGCTGCCGCTGCCTGCGATGCCGCAGGACAGGCTGCTGACCGTCAACATCGAGCAGATCCCGCTGTTCAAGGACATCCTCGGTGTCCCCGGCATCCACATCAAGCCGCTGCGCCTGGACCCGGAGCGCGGAGAGTGGGTCTTCATGGCCATTTGTGCCCCCGGCTGCGCCCTGCCGCTGCACTACCACACCGGTGCGGCGCAGGTGTACACGCTCTCGGGCCGCTGGTGCTACCGCGAGTACCCCGACCAGCCGCAGACGGCGGGCTCGTACCTGTACGAGCCGGTCGGCTCGGTGCACACCTTCTACTGCCCGGAGGACAACACCGAGGACACGGTGGTCATCGCCTGGCTCGAAGGCGCGCAGGTCAGCTTCAACGATGACGGCACGTTCCACTCGCTCACTGACGCGGTCCTGATCCAGCACCTGACCGAAACCGCGGCGGCGGCGCGGGGGATCGGCCCGGTCGGCTACATCCGCGGCAACGGCGCGGACGTGAACGGTTCCTGACCGGAAAGAGGAGCACGGGCCGAATGAAAAACGACTCGAACCAGGGCGGACCTCTCGCCGGCCTGCGCATCATCGACATCACCGAAGTCGTCATGGGCCCTTCGGCGACGCAGATGCTGGCGGACCTCGGTGCCGATGTGATCAAGGTGGAGCCTCCCGGCGGCGACATGCTGCGCGCCACCGGTCCCGGCGGGCGCGCGGGCGCCGGCCCGCTGTTCCTCAACCTGAACCGCAACAAGCGCAGCATCGTGCTGGACCTGAAGCGCCCTGACGGCAAGGAGGCGCTGCTGAAGCTCGCGCGAGACGCCGACGCGCTGGTCTACAACGTGCGGCCGCAGGCGATGAAGCGCCTCGGGCTGGACTACGAGGCGGTGCGGCAGGTGAACCCGCGCATCGTCTATGTCGGCACCTTCGGCTTCAGCCAGCGCGGCCGCTATGCAGCCTTACGCGCCTTCGACGACCTGATCCAGGCGGCAGTCGCCATTCCCGAGGCGAGCGTGCGGGCCGGTTCCGACGTGCCGCGCTATGCCCCGCTCAACCTCTCGGACCGGGCGACGGGCCTGTACGCGTTCGGCGTGATCTGCGCGGCGCTGCTCGCGCGCGAACGCACGGGCCGCGGGCAGGCGGTCGACGTGCCGATGTTCGAGACGACCGCGCAGATGATGCTGGGCGACCATCTCTACGGCCACACGTTCATCCCGCCGCGCGGCGGCTTCGGCTATCCGCGGCTGCTCAATCCGCAGCGGCGGCCGTACGCCACGCAGGACGGCCTGGTGTGCCTCGTCGTCTACACCGACGAGCAGTGGAAGGCCTTCATGCGCGCGGTCGGCGAGGCCGAGCGGTTCGAGAGCGACCCGCGCTTTGCCGACGGCGAATCGCGCACGCAGCATGTCGAGGCGCTGTACGAAATCCTTGCGGACAAGCTCGGGACGAAGACCACGCAGGAATGGCGCGAGCTGCTGGAGCCGCTCGGCATCCCGGTGCTGCCGGCGCACACCTTCGAGTCGCTGATGGACGATCCGCACCTGCAGGACATCGGGTTCTTCCAGCAGTACGAGCATCCGACCGAGGGCACGCTGCGGACCATGGCGGTGCCGAGCGAGTGGCCGCAGATCGCCGCTGCCGCCGCTGCGCCCGCCGCCACGGCTCGGGGAGCACAGCGCGCAATTGCTGGCCGAGGCCGGCTTCTCGCCGCAGCAGATCCGCGAGATGGTGCGAGTCCGGTGCGACCCAGCAGGCGACAACTGCCAACGAAATGGGAATCGAAGCATGACAACACTCGTCAAGGAAAGCCGGCAAGATGGCCGGCTGGTGCTGACCATCGACCGCCCCGAGCGCCGGAATGCGCTCAATGCGGAAGTGATCGCCGCGCTGCAGGATGCCCTGCATCGCGTGGAGGCCGACCGGACCATCCGCGCCGTGGTCCTCACCGGCGCGGGCAACGAGGCGTTCTGCGCCGGCGCCGACCTCGGCGCCGATGCCTTCGTGTTCGATTACGCGACGCCGACCATCGCCTACGCCGACCTGCTGCGCCAGGCGCGCACGATGAGCCGTGCCGCTCGTCGCGCGGGTCAACGGTGCCTGCATGGCCGGCGGCATGGGACTGCTCGCGATGTGCGATCTCGCGATCGCGGCGCCGCACGCGATCTTCGGGCTGCCGGAGGCCAAGGTCGGCGTGTTCCCGATGCAGGTGCTGGCCGTTCTGCAGGCGCAGCTGCCGCAACGCTGCCTGGCGCAGATGTGCCTGACAGGGGACCCCATCGATGCTGCCAGGGCAAGGGAGATCGGGCTGGTGAACGAGGTGGCGGACGACCTCGACGGCGCGCTCGAGCGCCTGCTCGCGCGCCTGCAGGGCAACTCGCCCACCGCGCTGCGGCGCGGCCTGTATGCGATGAAGGCGATGCGCTCGATGTCCTTCGAGGAGGCGATCGCGTTCGGCGAAGGGCAGATCGGGCTGCTGGCGATGACGCAGGACGCGCGCGAGGGCATCGCGGCATTCAAGGACAAGAGGAGGCCGCAATGGACCGGCAAGTGAACAACGCGACGTCCGGCAAGGTCGTGCGCATCGGCGGCGCCTCCGGCTTCTGGGGCGACAGCCGCCTCGGGCCGGAGCAGCTGGTGCGCGCGGGCGGCATCGAGTACCTCGTGTTCGACTACCTGGCCGAACTGACGATGTCGATCCTCGCCGGCGCGCGCATGAAGAAGCCGGAAGAAGGCTACGCCATCGACTTCGTGACGGTGGCGCTGCGCTCCGTGCTGAAGCAGGCCATCGAGCAGCGCATCCGCATCGTCAGCAACGCGGGCGGCGTGAACCCGAAGGGCTGCGCCGCGGCGGTGCAGGCATTGGCCGACGAGCTCGGCGTCAAGGTGCGCGTGGCGGTCGTCGAAGGCGACGACGTGCTCCCGCTCGCCGATGCGATGCGCCGGCACGGCGCCGTCGACATGTCCAGCGGGCAACCGTTGCCCGAGCGCCTCGTCACGGCCAACGCCTACCTCGGTGCGCTGCCGATCGCGCGCGCGCTCGATGCCGGCGCCGACATCGTGATCACCGGCCGCTGCGTCGACAGCGCGGTCACGCTCGGCGTGCTGATGCACGAGTTCGGCTGGGCTGCCGACGACTTCGACCGGCTCGCCGCGGGCAGCCTCGCGGGCCACATCATCGAGTGCGGCTGCCAGGCCACGGGCGGCCTGCACACCGACTGGGACCGCGTGCCGGATTGGGCCAACATCGGCTACCCCATCGTCGAGTGCCGCGAAGACGGCAGCTTCGTCGTCACCAAGCCGCCGGAAACCGGCGGCCTGGTCACGCCTGCCACGGTCGGCGAGCAACTGCTGTACGAGATCGGCGATCCGGCGAACTACCTGCTGCCGGACGTGACGTGCGACTTCCGCGCGGTGCGCATGGAGCAGGTCGGGCCCGCATCGCGTGCTCGTGACCGGCGCGCGTGGCCGCCCGCCGACGAACACCTACAAGGTCAGCGCCACCGCACACGCGGGCTTCAAGGTGTCGGGGCAGCTCACCATCGTGGGCATCGATGCCCCGGCCAAGGCGAAGCGAACGGGCGAGGCGCTGCTCGAGCGCGGCGAGCGGCTGCTGCGCGAGCACGGGTTCGCGGAGTTCCTCGCGACGAACGTCGAGCTGCTCGGCACCGAGTCCGCCTACGGGCCGCATGCGCGGCCGTTGCCGACGCGCGAAGTCGTGCTGCGCCTGACGGTGACGCATGCCGAACGCCGCGCGCTGGAGATGTTCAGCCGCGAGTTCGCCGCGCCCGGCACCTCGTGGTCGCCGGGCACGACCGGTTCGGGCGGCCGTCCCTCGGTGTCGCCGGTGTTGCGGCAGGTCGCCTGGCTCGTTCCCAAGGAGCAGGTCTCACGCCCACCGTGACGGTGGACGGCACGACGTTCGCGGTGGCGTTGCCGCCACTGCGGCCCCAGCTCGCGCCCGAACCGCTCGCGAGCGCGGCGCTCGCGCTTCCCGCCGGTCCGCGCAAGACCGTGCCGCTCGTGAAGATCGCGTTCGGGCGCAGCGGCGACAAGGGCGACACGTCCAACATCGGCCTGATCGCGCGCCGTCCGGCACTGCTGGCGGTGCTCATGGAGCAGGTGACGCCCGAACGTGTCAAGGAGTACCTCGGCCATCTGGTGCACGGGCCGGTCCACCGCTACGAGCTGCCCGGCATCCACGCCATCAACCTCGTGTGCGAGCGGGCGCTGGGCGGCGGCGGCATGGCGTCGCTGCGCAACGATGCGCTCGGCAAGGGCATGGCGCAGATGCTGCTCGACATGCCGGTCGAAGTGCCCGCCCTGCTGCTGCAGGAGGTGAAGGCATGAACCCCGATCTCTGCGCGGCGGAGTCGCCCCTCGATCCGCGATGATGGCCTGCTCACCATGGTCGACTTCAAGTGGTTGATGGCCGGACTCGGATGGCGCGTCGACCTGACGCGGATGCGCCGCGACGCCGCGTATCTCGGCGAATGCGCGCAACGCGGTTTGGCGAGCGAGTCGGCGTTGCTGCGCGAGCGCAGCGTCGACCTGCTTTTCCTGCAATCGGCACTGCCGTCATGAATTTCGATTTCTCCGACGACCAGCTCGCGATCCGCGACGCCGTCGAAGCCCTCTGCGCCGATTTCGGCGACGACTACTGGCTGGCGCGCGACCGCGACGGGCGCTGGCCCGGCGAGTTCTGCGACGCCATCGCGCGCGGCGGCTGGTTTGGCGTGACCATGCCCAAGGAACACGGCGGCGCCGGCCTCGGCATTTCGGCCGCAGCAATGGTGATGCGCACCATCGGCAAGCTCGGCTCGGCGGCCGTGTCCTCGGTGCACCTGAACCTGTTCGGCCCGCAACCGGTGGTCGTGTTCGGCAGCGATGAGCAGAAGCGGCGCATGCTGCCGCCGCTGATCGCCGGCACGGACCGCGCCTGCTTCGGCGTGACGGAGCCCAACGTCGGATCCGACACCACGCGCATCAGGACCTTCGCCCGCCGCGCCGGTGACCGCTACATCGTCAACGGCCAGAAGGTCTGGACCTCGACGGCGCAGCACGCGAACAAGATCCTGCTGGTGGCGCGCACGACGCCCATCGAGGACTGCGCACGCCCGATGGACGGCGTGACGCTGTTCTACACGGACCTGGACCGCTCGCGCGTGCGCATCAGCGAGATCGAGAAGATGGCGCGCAAGGCCGTGGACTCGAACGAGCTGTTCATCGACGGGCTGGAGATTCCGCTGGCGGATCGCATCGGCGAGGAAGGCCAGGGCTTCAGGTACCTGCTGCACGGGCTGAACCCGGAGCGCATCCTCGTTGCGGCGGCCGCGCTCGGTGCCGGCGAAACGGCGCTGGAGCGCGCGACGACCTATGCGAAGGAACGCGTCGTGTTCGGCCGGCCGATCGGCAAGAACCAGGCGATCCAGCATCCGCTGGCGGAATGCTGGATGCGCCTGCAGTCCGCCGAGCTGCTGATGTGGAAGGCGGCTGCGCTCTACGACGCCGGCAAGCCGTGCGGGGTCGAGGCCACGGCGGCCAAGTACCTCGCCGCGGAGGCCGGCTACGAAACGGCGCTGCGCGCCGTCCGCACGCACGGCGGATTCGGCTTCGCCAAGGAGTACCACGTCGAGCGCGGCCTGCGCGAAAGCGTGCTGTCCCTGCTCGCGCCGGTGACGCAGGAACTCGCGCTGTGCTACGTCGCCGAGCAGGCGCTCGGTCTGCCGAAGTCGTATTGACCGGCGCAGGCCACCCACCGGATCGTCAGTGACGATCCATCAACCCACGATATAGGAGACATGAAGATGAACAGAGCCAAGGCCATGCGGATCCTGCCGATGCTGATATTGCCGGTGTTGCTCGCGGCGCCGCCCGCCGCGCAGGCCTGGGAGCGCGGCAAGGTCGAGACATTCGCCAAGCTGCCCGCCGGTGAGGCGCATCCCGAGGGGATCACCACGGACCGCGAGGGCAACGTCTATGTCGCCACGGTGGCGGTGAACAAACCCCGGACGAGCGAGGGAACGCTGATTGTGTTCGACCCGAAGGGCAAGCACCTGCGGACTGTCACCATCAAGGGCTCGAGCAGGCTGCTGCTCGACATTGGCTTCCATCCCCAGACGGGCCAGTTGCTCGTGAACGACTACAAGGCCGGGAAGGTCCTGAGCGTCGATCCCAAGACGGGCGACTCCTCGGTGTTCATGACGGTCACGGGCAAGAACCCCGGCCTCAACGGCCTGGAGTTCGACGACGCCGGCAACGTGTACGTGACCGATTCCCACCAGGGCATCATCTGGAAAGTCGGACCCAACGGCGGCGAAGCGACGGCGTGGGTCACCACCCCACTGCTCAAGCCGACGAGGCTGCCACCCGGCATCGGCGCGAACGGTCTGGCGTTCAACAACAAGAAGACGGCCCTGTTCGTCGCCAACACGGCGAACGACATCATCGTCAAGATTCCGTTGACTGGCGCGGCACTCGAGCCCGGCACGCCGGAAGTCTTCGTCCACCGCGTCGGCGGCGGGCCCGACGGTCTGCACATCGACGAGCACGACAACCTCTGGGTCGCGTGCAACCAGTCCAACGAGATTCTCGTGCTCGAGCCGACGCAGGGCCGGGTGATCGCCAAGCTCGGCGACTTCGGAGGAATCGATCGCAACGGGGCACCCATCGGCTTTCTCTGGTCGAATACCTTCGTTTTCCACGGCGACGACGTTCTCGTCACCAACCTGTCGCTCGACCTTGGCGGCTTCATTCCGCGGCTTGCCGACGAGCTCGGCCTGGCGCCATCTGATACCCCTGAACCTTCGGACCGTCGATGGACCGTGGGCGGACCAGGTGAAGGTCCACACGGTCTCGAAAATCAAGAAGCGGATCCCGGAGTTCCGCCCCGCCATGCGCTGACGTGCATGAGCCGCCAAGTCGCGGGACGCCGGCACCGCCGAAAACACCAAACCAGGAGGACATTTCAATGACCACGAGACGTGAATTTCTTGCCGCCGGCGGCGCGCTCGCCGCGGGCGCCTCGTTCGCGCAATCCGCATTTCCGGACCGGCCGGTGCGCGTGATCGTGCCGAACCCGCCGGGCGGCCCCACCGACATCATCGGCCGGCTGCTGGCGGAGAACATGCGCGCCGCGCTCGGGCAGCCGCTGGTGGTGGACAACCGCCCCGGCGCATCGGGCCTGATCGGCACCGCAGCCGTGGCCCATGCGCCGGCGGACGGGTACACCGTGCTGGTCACGTCACGCTCCAACCACACGATGGCGCCGCTGGTGCAGAAGTCCGGGCAGGTCGACCCCGCGCGCGACCTGGCACCGGTGGGCCTCGCGCTGCGCGCGGTAGGCATGTTCGTGACCAACAGCCAGTCGAAACTGCGCAGCCTGAAGGAGTTCGTGGCGTTCGCCAGGTCGAACCCGGGAAAGCTGAACTACGGCAGCTCCGGCGTCGGCGTGCTGAACCACATCTCGGTCGAACAGTTCAAGGCGCTGGCGGGCATCGACATCGCGCACGTGCCGTACAAGGGCACGGCCCCATCATCGCGGGCCTGATGGGCAACGAGGTGCAGTTCGCGGCGCTCGACTTCGCCTCCGCGCAGGCCGGCATGAAGAACGGTTCGATCGTGCCGCTCGTGCAGACCGGGACGAAGCGCCTGCCGTCGTTGCCCGACGTTCCGACCCTCGCCGAAACCGGCTTGCGCAACTTCGATCCGTCGTTCTGGGTCGGCCTCGCGGTGCCGAAGAACACGCCGGACGCTGCGGTGCGGCAGCTGAACACGGCGCTCAACGCGGCGATCGCGCAAACCCGCTTCAAGGCCTACGCGCAGGCGAACGGCTGGGAGCTGGTGGGCGGGCCGCCGAAGGTGCTGGCCGACACGATCGCGCAGGACCTTGCGGAGCTGCCTGCGCTGATCCGCAGGCTGGACATCAAGGCGAGCTGAGGCGCAGTGCCTTCCTGACGGGGCATTCAGAGCGCGCGTGCCGAGCGCCTCGATCACGTCCCGTGCGCCCCGGCGAGCCGCGAACCCGGCGCGGGCCGGATGTCCGGCAACGGGATCTTCACCAGCCGGCGAGCCTCGGCGCCGCGCACGCCAAGCCCGCGCAGGATCGCGGCGGCCACCTGCTCCGGATGGTCCGGCGGAGCCTGGCCGGAAGCGATGCGAGCGACTGCGGCGAGAGTCGCGCCCGCAATGAGGTCCACCGCCGCCCGGGACGACATGTCCGCGAACCGGGCGGTGCTCTCGCCCGAGTAAAGGTGTCGCGGCAGGAACTCGTGCAGCAGGCTATTGAGACCGGCCACTTGGAGCCCCGTGGCCGCCACCGCTTGCGCGAACGCCGGATACTCGCGCGCCGCGTGCAGATAGAGCCGCACGCCGCAGGCAATCCGCTTCGCCGGATCCACGAACTCCCCAGCCGTCGATTCGATCAGAATCAGCAACTCGTTGCTCAGCGCATCGGCCGTCTGCTCGGGGTCGTTCGAAAGGTGGTGGCATCAGCGGGCCTTCGCCCCGCGCTTTGCCGGCCCGCGAATCAAGCCGCCATCCACTGGCCCGGGCGCGGGGAGTTCCGCCGCGGCCAGCCGCGCGGCCTCCTTCTGGCTCACACCGAGCGCGCGCAAGGCGCTGGCGACGGCCTGCGCGGCGAGATCCTCGCGGCGGCCGCGGGGCCAGCATCAGGTGCACCGTGCCGATCACGGTCATCGACACGATGTTCAACGCGAGGCGCACGGGCATTTCCAGGAACCGCCCCTTGCGCATGCCTTCCTCCAGGTCGCGCTGCACGAACTCGACCAGGACGGGACGGCTGCTCACCTCCGGCCAGCCGAGGCGCACCAGGAATCCGGCGACCTCCTTGTTGCTGGTCGCCATCTGGATGACCAGGCGCAGCCCGGTCGCCACGCGCTGCGCAGGGTCCTCGATGCGCACGACTTCCGGCTCGGCCATGCGGATCATTTCGTTGGCCAGTTCGAGCGACAGCTCGTCGAACAACGCATCGGGCGTGTCGAAATACTTGTAGAACGTGCCGCGCGAAACTTCCGCAGCCTGGATCACCTGGTCGATCGACGTGGCAGCCGGCCCTTGCTTGGCTACCAGCTGCAAGGCGCTGCCGAACAGGCGGCGCCGCATTCTCTCGCGCCGCTCGGCGGCAACCCGGGTCCGATGATCTTGTTTTTCCATGGCGCCTGATTGTGCCTCGTATCGCCGCTCAGGCGCGCTCGGCGCGGAACGTGAAGCGCGCGAGCCGCTGCGCCAGCGCATCCCCGTTTCGCTCCGCGCCCCAGCGGACCACCAGTCCCTTCTGCGGATCGCGAAGTACTTCGCAAGAGGTCAGTGTCGCGTCTGCCGCCTGCGCTTCCTCGGCCACCACGGAGCGAACCTCCATCTCGACGAGCGCCGGGCTTGAAGAGCTTGCCGACGGCCGTGGTCGGCAGGGCCGGCAGCACCACCACCTGCTCTCGGCCACGCCGCGCGCTCGGCGATGCGCTCGCGTCCCCACTGGAGCAGCTCGTCGGCGGTGGCGCTCGTGCCGGGGCGCAGCTGCACATACACGACGGGGACTTCGCCCGCATGCGCATCGGGCCGCGCGACCGCCGCGGCCAGAGCCACGCTCGGGATGCTCGTGCATCGGCTCCTCGATCATCTTCGGGTCGATGTTGTGGCCGCCGCGGATGATCAGCTCCTTGCTGCGGCCGGTGAGCCAGACGTAGCCTTCGCCGTCGACGCGGCCGAGGTCGCCGGTGTTCAGCCAGCGCGAGGGCGAGCCGGGCACGTCGATCCACAGCCCACGGTTGTGCGCGTCATTCAGGTAGCCCTCGAACAGGTTCGGGCCCGTGATCGCGATCGTGCCGGTTTCGCCGGGGGCCGCCTCGCGCACATAGGAGCCGCCATCGAGCACCATCACCCTCAGGTCCTGCCACGGCAGGCGGATGCCGATGGAGCCCGGGCCGCGGCGAGCCGCCGGGCGGATTGAGCGTGGAGACGCAGCCGCCCTCGGTGAGGCCGTAGCCCTCCAGGATCCGTATCCCGGTTTCCCGCTCGAAGCGCGAGATCAGCTCGAAGGGCATGGGCGCGGCGCCGCAGAGGCCGAACTTCAGGGAGGCGAGATCGAGGCCTTCGCGCGGCGCTTGCAGCAGCGCCGAATAGATCGTGGGCACGCCGGAGAACGAGAACAGCCTGTAGTGCGCCGCGATCGCGCCAGAACTGCTGGATGAGCCCCTGCGTGCGATAGCCCTGGGGCGTGGCGAGCACCACGTGGCCGCCGCGCGACCATGGCATCAGCCCGGTGGCGATCTGCGCGTTCACGTGGAACAGCGGCAGACCGCAGAACAGCGGCTGCTCGGCGCCGAGCTCGCCGAACATGGCCCGCGACCTGGATGGCGTTCGCCACTTCGGTGCGGTGCGTGCGCACCGCGATCTTCGGCATGCCGGTCGTGCCGCCGGTGCAGAAGTACGAAGCGACGTCGTTGAGCGCGGGCGCGCTCGAACTCGAGGCATCGTCCGGCACAAGCTCCAGCAGCTGGTGCAGGTCGAGCACGGGAATGCGCCCGACACTTTCGCGGCATCCGCAGGTTCGCCATGGCTGCTTCACCCGCCGGCCCCGGCAGGTATCGCAGCGGCGAGACCGTGAGGATGGCTTCGAGGCTCTCCACATCCCCGGCCATGCCGGAGACCTTCTCCCACAGGTCGGTGCCCGGGGTCGGCGCGAGCGTGACGAGGAGCCGGGGCTGCACGGCCTGCCATCAACTCCCGGAGCATCGCGGGCTCCAGGAGGGGATTGAGCGCGAGCACGCGGCCGGCGGTTTCGCCGCCCCAGATCACCCAGTGCGTTTCGGGGAGGTTGGGCAGCACATAGGCCACCGTGTCGCCGCGGCCGAGGCCGTGGCGGCGCAGCAGGTTGGCCGTCTGCGTGATGCGCGCGATCCACTCGCGGTGCGTCCAGACGAAGGGCCGTTGGAAATCGTCCGCCTGCAGAAAGAACGACAGCGCGGGCGCTTCGGGATCCCGCTCGGCACCGCGCTTCAGCAGTGCATAGGTGCTGCTGCAGTCGGCGAGCGGCTCGGGGAAGTTCCGACTCGAGGGCGCGCACGTCCTGCGGGCTGCGCACGGCCGGGCGCGGCGCAGTTCGTCCGGTGTTCCGGGTTTCATGGGGCATCCTGGTGTATGAAAGTGACAATATCATCATTATGACAATTTGCCCACGCCTTCCATTAGGGAAAACGACATGTCTGTCATAATGACGTACGATGTCACTATGAATCACCAATTCAACCCGCCACCCGAACCCCATGTCCATCGCCCGTCCGATCGCCTCGCTTCTCCTGGTCATGGCCGCCTCGGCGGCGGCGACCGAGGTCGATGGCCACACACGTGCCCGACGCCATCCAGCTGTCGGGCCATCCCCTGCTGCTCAACGGGGCGGCCTTGCGCCGATTCGCCATCTTCAAGGTGGAGGTGGCCGCGCTGTACCTGACCGAAAGGGCCACGAGCCTGGAGGCGGTGAACGCGGCCGCCGGCCCGAAGAGCCTGCGGCTGCTGATGCTGCGCGACGTGAGCAACGCGGACCTGAACCGCAAGTTCATGTCCGACCTGCGCGCGGTCGCCAGCACGGCCGAGCTGGAGGCCCTCGCACCGGGGATCGCCGCGCTGGATGCAATGTTTCGCGGCTTCGACGTCCGCAAGGGCGACGTCATCAGCCTCGACTGGCTGCCGGGACAGGGCCTGGTGGCCACGCGCAACGGTACGGCGCTTGGCTCCTTCGCCATCCCGTCCGAACGGCTCTACGGCGTCGTGCTGCGCATCTTTCTCGGACCCAAGGCGGATGAAGAGGCACGCGACCGCCTGCTGGGACTGAAGGCCGCCAAACAGTGAGGCAAACACCCATGCGCAACGTTTCCCTTCGCCAGCCCGAGTCCGTTCCGGAAAGCCGGCTGCCCGCGCATGTCCAGCGCCTGCCGCGGCCGCAGCCGCTCGGCCGCGCCGTATCGCTGGCGTTCCTGCGCTGGGAGAAGCGGTCGCTTGCCGAGACCGAGCGCTTCTGGCGCGACTTCGGATTCGACGATCGCCCACTCCTCGGACGCGCGGCTGGTCGCGCGCGGCACGGGCACGGCGCCGTGCATCGCCATCGCGCGAGCGCGGCGGGCGCACACGCTTCGTCGGCGCGGCGTTCGCGATGTCCGGCGATACCGACCTGGAGCGTCTACGTGCGCGACGTTCGGCGCGCGCCGGCTCCGCGCCGACTGAGATTCCCGGCGGCGGAACCGGGCGTCGAGTTGCTCGACCCGGCGGGCCGCACCGTCTGGCTGCTGCAGGGCCAGGCCGAACGTCGACCCGCTGCCGCAACCGCGAGCCGGTCACGCGGCTCGCCAACTCGCCGTCGGCCACGACCGCGCGTCAACGCCACAGTGCGCACGCCGATCGAGCCGGCGCGCGTCGTGCGGCTCGGCCACGTCGTGCTGCAGACGGTGGACTTCGCCGCGATGGCCGACTGGTACATCCGCGTGCTCGGACTGATCCCCACCGACGTGCAGTACCTCGCCGACGGCAGTCCCGCGCTCGCGTTCTGCCGGCTCGACCTGGGCGACACGCCCGCCGACCATCACACGGTGGTGCTTCGTCGGCGGGCATCGAGGACCGGTACGAGCACAGCGCCTACGAGGTCGTCGACCTCGACGCGCTCGGGCAGGGCCAGCAGGTGCTGCGCGCCGCAGGCTGGCGCCACATGTGGGGCATCGGCCGCCACCTGCTGGGCAGCCAGCTGTTCGACTACTGGTTCGATCCCGACGGCTTCGAGTACGAGCACTACACCGACGGTGACGTCTTCACGGCCGACTTCGAGACCTGCTACTCGCCGCTCGAGTTCGGCGGCATCTGGGCCTGGGGCGCCGACGCGCCGGCCTCGATGAAGCCCGGCAAGAACCTGCGCACGCTGCTGCGCGTGCTGAAGCTGCTGCGTCGCAGAGGCGCATCACGCCGCAGCGCCTGAAGCTGCTCGCCGCAGCCGCGGACGCGCCCGCGCGTCCCTGGCTCTGATCCACAACCCGAACAGAACCCCATGCCACGACATCCTCGCTGCGATGCGACGACGGCAGCGCACCCATGTGGGCCGTGCAGTTCGGACTCGAGCTCGCCCCTCTCGACGTCGACGCGCCCACCACCGGCGAGCTGCTGTCCCGCCACTGGGACCGCCTGTGGGCCGTGCGAGCCGACCAGGCCACGCGTGCCGCGCGAACGGGTCCGGCTGCTGGCGCCCGTGACCACCGCACCAGCAGTTCATCTGCCAGGGCGTGAACTACCGCAGCCACGTGAAGGAGTCCGGCCTGCGACGCTGAGCGACTTCCCGTTCAACACGCTCTTCACCAAGGCGCCGCTCCTGCATCACGGCGGCAGACGCGCCCGTGGTCCGCCCCGCGCACGTGCAGCTGCTCGACTACGAGATCGAGCTGGGGCTGGTGCTGCGGCGCGACCTGCCGGCCGGCACGCAGGTCGCGCCGGACGAGCTGCGCGACTGGCTCGCGGGCGTCACGATCGTCAACGACCTGTCGGCCCGCGACGTCCAGCTGCCGCAGGGCCAGTTCTACAAGGGCAAGAGCTTCCGCGGCTTCGGCCCGGTCGGCCCCGCCCTGGTGCTGCTGACGCCCGAGGAGTGGGCGCGCTGGCCGCAGCTGCGCATGCGGCTCGCGGTGAACGGCCAGCTGCGGCAGGACGCGTACTGCGGCGAGATGATCCATCAGCCGGCCGCCACGCTCACCGAACTCGCGTCGCTGCACGACCTGCGCGCCGGCGACCTCGATCGCCACCGGCACGCCGGCGGGCTGCGCCGCGCGCGCGCCGGGCAAGGCTCGCGATGTTCGTCATGCGGCACTTCATGAGCGATGCCACCAAGTGGCGCCTGTTCATCGCGCAAGGGGCGCGAGCAACCCGCAGTACCTGCGGCCCGGCGACCGCATCAGCGCGACGATTCGCACCGACGACGGCGCGATCGATCTCGGCGAACAGACCACGGCCATCGTGGCCCCTTGAACGAGGAGCGCCCCATGCGAACCGAAACGCGCACCATCAGCGACTTTGCCGGCAAGCACGACGAACCCTTGCGGTTCGACGTGCTGGTCGTCGGCCTCGGCCCGTCGGCGCCGCGCTGGCCAACCTGCTCGGCGCGCTACGGCGTCACGCGTGCTGGCGATCGACCAGGCCACCGAAATCTTCACGAAGCCCCGGGCGATCGCGCTCGACAACGAGGCGCTGCGCATCCTGCAGATGGTCGGCGTGCGCGAGGGCGAGTTCGCCACCATCGCGCATCCCGCAGGTGCAGTACCGCTCGCCGCTGTTCGGCCGCTTCGCCCGCATCAACACGCCGGCGTGATCGACGGCCACCCGGCGCTCGTGACCTTCTACCAGCCCGAGCTGGAGACAGTGCTGCGCGCGCAAGCTGGCGCAGGCGCCGACGGCCTGCGTGCTGCCGGGCACCGCGCTGGAAGCCTTCGAGGACGACGGCACGGGCGTCACGGCGCGGCTGAAGGACCGCGACGGCAAGCGCTTCGAAGTGCGTGCCCGCTTCCTGGTCGGCGCCGACGGCGCGAACTCGCTCGTGCGGCGCACGCTCGGGCTGGATTTCCAGGGCCGCGACCTTCGCGCAGGACTGGCTGATCGTCGACGCGCTCGATGTGCCGGACCCGATCGACCACGTCGAGTTCAGCTGCGACCCGCGCCGCCCGACGCCGCGCATGCCCGCGCCGGGCGGACGGCAGCGCTGGGAGTTCATGCTGCGCCCGGGCGAGACGCGCGAAGCAGATGGAGTCGGCCCGAAACGTGCGGCGCCTGCTCGCGCCCTGGTGCGACGCGTCGCGCATCCGGATCGAGCGCACCGCGGTGTACCGCTTCCATGCGCGCGAGGCGGCGGCGTTCTCGAAGGGCCGCTGCTTCCTCGCCGGGGACGCCGCGCACGTCACGCCGCCGTTCGCCGGCCAGGGCCTCGTCGCCGGGCTTGCGCGACGCCGCCAACCTCGGCTGGAAGCTGGCATGGGTGATCCGCGGACAGGCCGCCGAATCGATCCTGGCAAGCTACGACGAGGAGCGGCGGCCCGCACGCGCGAAAGATCATCAACCTGGCGAGGTTCCTCGGTGCGCTGGTGATGCCGCGCAACCGCCTCAGCCGCCTTCCTGATCCACGGGACGATGCGGCTGCTCGGCATGCTGCCGTTCACGCGCGCGCTGTTCGAGGACCTGAAGATCAAGCCGCAGAACACGTTCGACAGCGGCTTGTTCCGCCGTGGCCCGGCGGCCAGGCTGCGCGGCGGCGCCACCCTTGCCGCAAGCGTGGGTGCGCCGCCCTGCATCGCTCCCGTTGTTGAGCGACGACGCACTCGGCTCGCGTTGGGCCCTGATCGGTTTCGGCGTGGACCCGGCCGCGGCACTATCGGCGGAACTGCTCGGCCGCTGGAAAGCCATGAGCGGCTCCGTGTGGCAGTGGTGCCACCGCGGCCAGGCCCAGCACCTTGGCGCGCCCGCATCCCGGCTGGAGGCGCTGGACGACACGCACTTCCAGAAGGTGCCGTTCGGCTGGGTGGCGTTGGTGCGCCCCGACCGCTGCGTGTTCGCAGAGGGGCCCCTCGAAGAAGCCGGCGCGCTGGTGCGGATGGCCCTCGACGCCATACAGCCTCGTGACCAAGTACCCATCAACCACAACGTCGTCGCAACCTCGAAATGAAAAGACCCCACGCCCTGTTCTGCATCGCACCGGCCCGCCCGGCGCAACTGGAAGTTCGCCTCATCGAAATGCCGAAGCCGCGCGCCGGCGAAGTGCTGGTCGCACAGCGCGCAAGCTCCATCAATCCCATCGACGCCAAGCGCGCGGCCGGGTACGGCAAGCGCCTGTTGTCGCTGCGCGGTGCGGGCCGCTTTCCGCTGGTGCTCGGCAACGATGTCGCGGGCATCGTGCAGGACGCCGGGACCGGGGGCGTCCGATCTCAAGCCCGGCACGCTGGTTTTCGGGCTCAAGCCGACAGGGGCCAGCGGCGCGCACGCGTCGCACGTCGCCGTGCCGCGCCAATGGCTGCGCACCGCGCCGGCGGGCAGCGACCCCGTCGCGCTGGGCGCCCTGCCCTACAGCTTCACGACCGTGTGGCTGGCAATGGAGGGCGCCGGCCTCTCCGCCAAGACCGCGAGAGGGCGCAAGGTTCTCGTCAGCGGCGCGGCCGGCGGCCTCGGCCAGCTCGCGCTGCAGCTGCTGCGCCATTGGGGCGCCGTCGTGACCGCCGTCGACCTCCAACGGAACCTCGATCGCTGTGCCAGTCTCGGCGCGGCCGCACTCGTGGCTCGCGAGTCCGCAGCCATGGTGCGTACTTCCGGCTGACTTCACGGCCATCCTCAACTTCGCAAGCTGGGAGGATGACGCGCTGCTCGCGGGGTATCTCGACCGCGACGCCCTGGGCTATGCGACCACCGTGCACCCGCTGCTGGGAAATTTCGACAGCCACGGCTTCCTGAAGGCGCTCTGGACGACCCGCCGGCAGAAGGCTGCCGGGCGCGCCACCGTCAAGGCCCGCAGCGCGTCGGCCCGCTATGCGTGGACTGTCTTCCGGCCCAGTGGCGCGGCGCTCGATGCGCTGGCGGAAGGCGTGTCCGCAGGGTGGCTGCAGCTGCCGATCGGAATTGCAGCCACGCTGGACGATGCCAGAGCAGGCTTTGCGCATGTCGAAGCCGGCAAGCCCGGGCGCGCAGTGCTGACGCTCGGCGATAGCTGATGCCGGCTAACTACAACGAGAGGAAGAGGAGAACATGAACAACCCCCAACATCGCGCGAGCCGCAGCCGTCCTCGCCATCACACTGGCATGGTGCGCCGCCCTGGTGCCCGGCGGCGCCGCTGCCGTCGAGAATGGTCTCATTCGCATGGCGCCGGGGTGGTCCGGTGGCGAGCTGGCGCTGCCGCTGCTGCCAGGCGTCACAGGCACAGTCGGCGTCATGCACTACGAGTCGAAGCAGTTGAAGGACAACGACGGCAACTCACCTCAAGTCCCGGTGGGCGCCGGCTTGAACGCCGCCCTTTCAGGCAGTACCCGGGCCACGGTCGTCATCCCGCGCATCGTCTGGATCTCCGAGCACAAGCTCTTCGGCGGCTACCTGGGCGCCGGCGCGCTGATCCCCTTCTTCGACCGCAAGCAGTCGTTCTCCCTGGCGGGCCAGTTCCCGCCCGGCGTGCCGGAGCCTGCAATGGCGGGTATCCAGTCGCAGCTCGACACGCAGGCGACGGCCCTTGGCGGGAGCACCAGCGCGCAGGGCGATCTCGAGATCGCGCCGATCATCTCCTGGGCGGGGGACCGCACGAGCGTGGTCCTCGCCGCATCCATGATCTTTCCCACCGGCAAGTACGACGCCGCTTCGCCCATCAACGCAGGATCCGGCAACTACCACACGTTCCGGCCGACGCTTTCCGTTGGGTATGCGGGCGATGGCTGGGACGCCGGCACGCGAGTGGCGGTGGCCTTCAACTCTCGCAACCGCGACACCGATGTGAAATCGGGAACCTACATGGTCATGGATGGCTCGCTGTTGAAGGATGTCGGCAGCGTCCGCGCCGGCGTGCAGGGCTACTGGCTGCAGCAACTGGAAAGCGACGATGGCCCCGGCGTGCCGTCGCACGGCAACAAGTCGCGGGCGCTGGCGCTCGGGCCGGCGCTGTCATGGACCAACGCCGACGCCTCCTGGCTGGTGGACGCCAAGATCCTCAAGGAGTTCGGCGTGCGCAACCGCTTCGAGGGCCGAGACCTACTGGGTTACGGCGTCGCGCCGCTTCTGAGCGCTGATTTCCTGCCGCATCTCGACGGCGCTTATCGGGTCCAAGCCCATCGGCTAACTGCATCACTAACGCCAGATTCTGCTACACAGCACCGCCGCCTTGCGAAAGATAGGCGTGGTTCGGACGTACATTCATTCTTTGGCTGTTTTGTGTGTCGTTGTCCATCCAGCAGCGGCGTGTACGAGAAGCCGAAGTAGCTGGGGCCACTGTCGCTGCGGCCGGCCACATCGAACGCCATGTCCTCATACCATTGCGACTCGCCGCGCATTACCGCGTCGTTCAGCACCGACAGCTGGTCCCAGATCTCGCTCCACACCTGCGCCATCGGCGACCGAGCGAGGCAGGAGTGTGCAAATCCCTGCGAAAACGTGGTCTAGGAACGTGTGGTCTAGCTTCCCGGCCTTCGGAGAGGGGAAGGTGATGCCGTCCGCTGGCACGCGAGCGACCTGCCCGCCCATTGACTCTAGAGCGTCAAGCTCTCGCTTGGATACCGCCAGGAACCGGCGCGTAAGGAAGAACAAACACCTGTGCTTGAGTCAAGTCCTCACCCAGGGAGAGCGTGTAGGTGTCCAGGAGGTGTTTCGCCAGTTCCTCACTCGGGAACCAACCATAATGTGCCGCGCGCACCCATCCCAGCAAGGACGCTCGTCACTTGAACCCCTTCACCTTGGTGGTGATGGCGGTGTCGTCGCGACATGCGCGTCAAGTAGGGTGCGAGCACTCCACCATGCCCCATGCCTTGACTCTCTCTTTTGCTCGCCGCGCGGTCCTCACGGATTTTCGTAAAGCGCTTCGCTGTGTGCCGCCGGCGGTGCTGCAGGGTGTGATGGCGGCGGCGGTGCTGTGCGCGCTGGCGCCCGGTGCGATCAACGCCATGCAGGATGCTCAAGTCGGCGTCGAAGTGAAGGCGGCGTCGGTCTCATCACCTGAAGCGTCAGCCACGGGCGTACGGACACGCTGCGCCGGTTGTGGGTTCGTGGAGTCCATCCGGCACGTCGAGGCGGAGGGGCTGGTGCCGACGGCCTATGAGTTCACGGTACGGATGCACGACGGCTCCGTGCAAACCAGCAGCGATTCGAGTGCGGGCAAGTGGCTCGTCGGCGACCGCATCATTCTCGTCGGTGGCACCAAGGCCACGGCGCATTGAAATCCTTTAAGGAAATTCCATGCTCTACACCATCGCCGTCATTCTTCTCGTGCTATGGGCCCTTGGCCTCGTTACCTCAGTCACCATGGGCGGTTTCGTTCACGTGTTACTGGTGATCGCCGTCGTCGTGGTGCTGCTGCGAGTCATCAGCGGTCGCAAAGTGCTCTGATGCTGCGCCGTTGGCTCTTGCCGCCCGCCGGCTCCGCCCCGGCCGCCGTGCGCGCATACTGGAGGCCTCTCTTTGAGCGCAGATCGGAGATCAGCAGAATGGATGAGAAGTCGAGCCAGTCGCAGTGGGAGTCGCACACGCGCGACGAGGGGCGCGCCCTCGAAAAGCAGCAGAGCGATGCCGGGCCGACGCATGGGCCAGTCGGTGAAACCGTCGGAGAGCGGCTGCAGGCAGGGGCCGAATCCGCCGCGGACGTCGAACGACTGCGCTGTGCGCATATTGCGGCCCGTTGGTCCGACCCACCGAGGTTCCTGGGCGTGACGGGCCCGCTGGAAGCCGAGGCGGCTCGCGCAGTGCAGTGCGTCGTGCGCGCGATAGAGGCCGAGATTCGCGGAGAGTCGCCCCTTCGCAAGTAAGGGGGATACCGGCTCGTCGGCGAAAGCAGAACTTAGAGTGCTCTTTGCAGCCCAGGCATTGTGGGGCGGACGTTGCGGTGATCGATCTACTGACTTGTCGACGGATGTGAGCAGTCCGCACTGGCGGCTCATGAAGGACAATGCCCGGATGCAAATCACATATGTCAGCAAGACTAGGCCCGACACAACGTACGAGATTGAAGTTGACCGGTTCGGAAACTACACCATCAAAACTGGTGGTAGGGTCGTCAAGCGGGTGACCTCCGTCGCTGAGTACCTTGGGAAACCGAAGTGGGGCAGCAAGAAACTCGAGCTGAACGCGATCGAGGACGCAGAGGCAGCCATCGAAGGGATCGTCCAAACAACGCTCAAATCACGCCGAGCTAGTTTTTCGAAACAATAGGTCGTAAGCAGCGGTGCAACGCAGATGGAACGCGCTGGAATTGTTGGCGAAGCAACGCCGCCGCAGTTTCAGGCTTCCTGAATGGTCGTGGCCACCTCGGCACGGCGGCTCTGGATCCTGCCGCCAAGCGTGGCCAGCTCCATGCCGCAGGACTTCGCCTTCGTGAAGATGTCCCGGCGCTCCTCTTCGATGTGCTCCAGCGCGTGCCGCCAGATGGCTTCCACCGCGCCGTCGAGGTTGTCGGCTGTCGGCAAGCGGGCGATCAGCTCCTTCACGTGCTGATGCTCCTTTCGCGCGCGCTCGACAAGCTGCTCATCGCCGGTAGCGTGCGCGAACGCGGGGTAGAAAATCTCTTCCTCGACCATCGAGTGCAGGGTGAGTTCCATGCAGATGATCTGCGCCATGTGGAGCTTGGCCACAGGGTCACCGCCGGCCGACTTGAACTCCCGGAAGAGGCCTTCCACGCGCTGGTGGTCGGCTTCGAGCAAGGCAATGGCGTCTTGAGCCATAGTGGATCTCCTTTGAGGTGCGGGCGTGCGTGCAGCACGACGCCACCTCAACCAGCCTAGCGCTGCCGGTACAAGCCTCTGTAGGCTGATGCTGGCAGCCACTGTCGGCGGCGAACGAGCTGCTCCGTCAGGGCTTGTAGAAGCATCGCTGGACTGCCCGTTCGCATGAATCAGAGTTCTTCAATGACGGGCGGAGCCAGGGCACGAGGGCGGCTATCGGCTGCCATAAGCAGCCGCCCCAAGGACGGGTCCCGTAGGTGAAGGCCGACACCTTGACCCGAGACGAGCCGTCAACAAGAAGGGGCGGCCAGCGATGCCATGCAGCCGCTCCGCATCCTACGCTGTCAATGCGAGCGCTGCCGATCGTCGCCGCGGCGCAGCGTCATACCAAGGAGTACCTTATGAAAGTTCACGAAGACACCCGTACCTCGCCTGGAACTGAAAAAGATAAGTCGCACCCGGTCGCCAAGGGCGTCGGAGCAGCAGTCGGCGGCGCAACCGGAGGCATAGCCGGCGGCGCTGCGGCAGGCGCGGCAGCCGGCGGATGACCGGTCCGGTTGGCGCTGCCGTTGGTGCTGTCACTGGCGCGGTTGTGGGGGCCTTAGCCGGCAAGGGCGTTGCAAAAGCGGTTGACCCCGCTGAAGAAGACAGGTATTGGCGCGATAACTACTCGGATCGCCCGTATATCCAAAGCGGGTCGAGCTATGACGACTACGCACCTGCGTACCGCTATGGCGTTGAGTCTTATACCCGTTATCCCGACCTCAGCTTCGATGATTTGGAGACCGGATCTTGGTCGGGACTGGAACGCCTCCCGCGGCGATTCCAAGCTCGAATGGGAGCACGCAAAGCACGCTTCTCGAGACGCGTGGCAGCGTGTGAGCGATACAGTGGAACGCGCAATCCCAGGAGATTCGGATAAGGACGGCAGGTGAACGCCGGCTAAGACCTGGCCTCGCGTTTCATTGCCAGCGTTGCGGGGTAGGTCTGGGCTAGCTAGCTCGTGGTCCTCACCCGGCGGCCGATAAGCGGTCCCGTCCTACACCCCCCGGAAATTCGCAAAGCTATCTTCAGACGGATGGTGCCTCGCCGCACCCCCCACAGGAGGACTCGCTTTGAAGATTGCCCAGGTTGCGCCGTTGTTCGAAAGCGTGCCTCCGCGCGCATACGGAGGCACCGAACGCGTGGTTTCATACCTGACCGAAGCCCTGGTGGAAATGGGGCACGAGGTCACTTTATTCGCCAGCGGCGACTCAATCACTTCGGCCAATCTGGTCTCCGTGGTGCCTCGCGGCCTGCGGCTGGATCCGCACAAACCGGACCCGCTGGTCTGGCACACCATCATGATGGACATGGTGCTCAAGGCGGCGCCGTCTTTCGACGTGATCCACTTCCACACCGATGTGCATCAGCTCGCGCTGGTGAGCCATTGCCGGACCCCTTGCGTCTCGACCGCCCATGGCCGCCTCGACTTGCCCGACCTGAAGTCGCTGTTCCGCTGCTTTCCCGGGCATCCGATGGTGTCGATCTCCGCCAGCCAGCGCGAACCGCTTCCCCGGTCTCAACTGGCGTGCGACGGTGCATCACGGGCTTCCGG
>CAVRNE010000052.1:0-50159 GCA_963722025.1 uncultured beta proteobacterium | reverse complement strand
GCGGCGCCCAGATCGTGTACGAAAACTAGTCTCTTTGCCGCACACTCACCTCGATGGGTGAGTGCACACGGCCATCGGTGTCCCTGGGAAGCGAGCCTGTGGCGATGATGGCCCGGATGGCGGATTCGTCCCAGGCGCTGTTGCCGCTCGACTTGACCACGCGCTGGCCGATGATCGTGCCGTCTGGTGAAGTTCTCACCTCGATGATGACCGGCGGGTTTCCCGGGACGTCTTGCGGGTGCCGGATATGCGGCCTGATGCGCGCAGCGATTTTTGCTGCGTAGCTGGTCGAAGGGCCGCCGGCACCATTGGAATTGTTGTCAGCCGGTCCGGTCCCTGCCAGATTTCGCATGCGGCTCAGATTAGCTTCACGCCTGGCCTGAGCTGCTTTGGCTTCGGCCTGTTCGCGAGCCTTTTCCTTGGCTGCCTTGGCCTGCTCTTCCTTCTTCTTTTTTTCCTCGAGAGCCTTTTGCTCGGCTACTGCCTGGCGCTTCTGCTCTTCCTCCCGCTTGCGCGCCTCCTGCTTTTTCTCGAGCTCGGCCTCTTCACGCTTCTTGCGGGCGGCCTCGGCCTTCTTCTGGCGTTCAAGCTCCTCCTGCTTGCGTTCGGCCAGCTCTCGGCGCTTCTTCTCCTGCTCCAGCGCGATATCCGGTTCCTTGCTCACCGGCGGCGCGGGCGGGGGCTCGACCTTGGGCTCGACCTTCGGTTCTGGCTGGGGAGGGGCGGCGCCGGCAGCGGAGGCGCCGTGACGACCTTGGGCTGCTCGGGTTGTTGCGGCACGCCGGACCAGAGTTCGGCCTCGGCCGCGACGTCTTGCGAGTCGCGGTCCCAGTTGATGCCCCAGGTGAGGGCAAGGATGAGCAGCACGTGGGCCAGGATGGCCAGCAGGAAAGCGCGTACGGCGGCCGGTTGCGGTGGCGGCGCGAAATCGAGGCGATCGGCGCTGTCGTGCATGGTCTTGCCTAGCTGGCCAGTTTCACCGACAAGCCGACGCGCTGCACGCCGGCTCGCTGCAGGTTGTCCATGACCTTCACCACGCTTTCGTATTTCACGTTGCGATCGGCGCTGATCACCACGGCGCTGGCACCTGCAGGCCTGCCGGCCTGGGCCTCTTTCACGGCGGCGACAACGCCATCCAGTGACATGCGCACGGTCTTCTCGCCGATCTTGACGTCGAGCCCCTCGTCCTTGCCGAGGATCACCTCGATCACCTGGTCGGGTTGCTTGGGCGCTTTGCCCACGCTGGGCAGATCGATCATGCTCGGCGCGATGAGCGGCGCCGTCACCATGAAGATGATCAGCAGCACCAGCATCACGTCGATGAACGGCACCATGTTGATTTCGTTGATGGTGCGGCGTCCCCGGCCTCGGCTGATGGTGGCTGGCATGTGCGGCCCTCGTGTCAGTGTCCGGACGCCGAGTGCGCGCCCAGGTTGCGCTGCAGGATGTTGGAGAACTCTTCGATGAAGGTCTCCAGCTTGATCGCGACGCGGTCGATGTCGCGGGCAAAGCGGTTGTAGGCGACCACCGCCGGGATCGCGGCGAACAGGCCGATGGCGGTGGCGACCAGCGCCTCGGCGATGCCGGGAGCCACGGTGGCCAGCGTCACGGACTGCAGGCTGGCCAGGCCGATGAAGGCGTGCATGATGCCCCACACGGTGCCGAACAGGCCCACATAGGGCGATACGGAGCCGACCGACGCGAGGAACGAAAGGTTGGTCTCCACGGCGTCCAGCTCGCGCTGGAAGCTGGCCCGCATGGCGCGGCGCGCGCCGTCGAGCAGGGTGCCGGCGTCGGAGATGCGGCGCTCGCGCAGCTTGCTGTATTCCCGCATGCCGCTGGCGAAGATCCGCTCCATCGGGCCGGCCATCTTGGCGTTCTGCGCCGCCGCCGAGAAAAGATCGTTCAGGCTGGTGCCGGACCAGAAGTCGCGCTCGAAGTCGTCGTTGAGGGTGTTGACCCGCTTGAGGGCGAACAGCTTGCGAAAGATGGCCGCCCAGCTGGCGATGGACACCCCGATCAGCAAGCAGCATGACGAGTTGCACCACCCAGCTGGCGTTGAGCACGAGTTGCACGATCGACAGGTCAGGCTTCATGGGTTCAGGGCTTCCAGGATGTTGTGCGGGATTCTCGCAGGCTTCAGGGTGTCGGCCTCGACCCACCCGATGCGGATCGTCCCTTCGCAAAGCAGACTCGCCGCTGCTCTTCAGGAACGCCTGCTGGGCAATTATCAAAGACGCACGGCCCGATTCTTGGACACGCGCCGTAACAAGAAGTTCGTCATCGAGGCGGGCAGGCCGCCGGTAACGCACCGAGGTTTCCCCGACAACGAAGATGCCGCCCGTGCGTTCGCGCAAGCTGCGCTGCTCGATGCCCTAGGGAGCGCAGCCATTCGGTGCGGGCCCGCTCGAAGAACTTCAGGTAGTTGGCATAGAAGACGATGCCGCCGGCGTCGGTGTCTTCCCAATAGACGCGAATGGGGAATTCGAAGGACATCAGCTTGCCAGCGTCATCCAAGCAGCCGGACCGCAGCCGCGCGACCGCTTCCTGCAGCTGCGCCATCGAGTTGGCGGTGGAGAAGCGCACGAAATCATGGGTTTGTGCGGTGCCGAAATCGCGGCCCGGGCGTCACGGCCACGTGGGCGCGCTTCATCACCTCGAAGGCGAAATCCCAGCTGCCCTGGATGCCGAGCTTCTGGCACGCCTTCGAGCAATCGGCCCAGGCGTAGAACGCGCCGTCGGGCGCCACGGGAACCGACAGGCCCATGGCGTCGAGCTGCGGGATGAAATAGTCGCGCCGCGCCTTGAACTGCGCCCGCCGCCGTTCGTACTCGGCCAGGCTCTCGGCTTCGAAGCAGGCCAGGGCCGCATGCTGCGCCACGGCGCTGGGGCAGATGAACAGGTTCTGCGCCAGCCGCTCGACCACCGCCACCAGCGCCTCGGGCACGACCATCCAGCCCAGGCGCCAGCCGGTCATGTTGAAGTATTTGGAGAAGCTGTTGATGCTGATGACCTGGTCGTCCAGGCGCCAGGCCGGTGTGGCCGAAGGTTTCGTCGTAGCTCAGGCCCAGGTAGATCTCGTCGAGCAGGGTGATGCCGCCCTTGCCGCTGACGAAGCTGTGGATGCGGCGCAGTTCGTCCGGGTGGATCGACGTGCCGGTGGGATTCGAAGGCGATGCCAGCAGCACGCCCCGCGTCTTGTCGCCCCAATGGGCCTCAACCTTGGCCGCGCTCAACTGGTAGCGCTCGGCCGCCGTCGTCGGCACCAGCACGGCCTGGCCGTCGGCAGCGCTCACGAAATGCCGGTTGCAGGGGTAGCTCGGGTCCGGCATCAGGATTTCGTCACCGGCCTCGATCAGCGCCAGGCAGGCCAGCTGCAATGCCGCGGAAGCGCCGGCGGTGACGATGATGCGCCGCGCCGGAACCTGCACGCCGAAGCGCTGCGAATACCAGCCGCTGATGCGCTCGCGCAGCGGCTCCAGGCCGGTGGCGTGGGTGTATTGGGTCACGCCGTCGCGAATGGCCTTGGCCGCGGCCTCCTGGACCAGGGGCGGGGCGGTGAAGTCGGGCTCGCCGATGTTCAGGAAGATCATCGGCCGGTCGGTGTGCGCCACTTCCCGGGCAAGCTTCGAAGCCGCCTTCGCGACCTCCATCACGTAGAACGGCTCGATCTTTTCGGCTCGCGCGGAGATTCTCATCCCTTTGCTCTTCCAGATGCCTTGTCGGCCTCGACCTCGGGCGTGCGCAAGCGTGGCGGCCAGGCCGTTGAGCACGGCGTTCACGTACTTGTGGCCGTCGGTGCCGCCGAATTCCTTGGCCAGTTCGATGCACTCGTTGAGCACCACGCGCCAGGGCACGTCGGGGCAGTGCAGGAACTCGTAGGCGCCGATCCACATCACGCCGTGCTCGATGGGCGAGATCTCTTCCATCTTGCGATCCAGCAGCGGCAGGATCAGGGCGTCGAGTTCCGCCGCTTCCCTGATCGAGCCGTGCAGCAGGGCGTCGTAGTGCACCGAGTCCGCCTTGTGGAAGCCGGCCAGGTCGCGGGTGAACACGTCGATGGCCTGCGCGTCGTTGCGCCCCACGAGGTGCTGGTAGAGCGCCTGCAACGCGAACTCGCGGGCCCGGCTGCGCGCGGACTTGGCCGAGGCCTTGCGGGCGCCGGTGCTCGTGAGCCCGGTGCGGCTTTGGCGCGGGGCCGGCTTGTTGTCGTCGGTCATCACAGGTCGTCCAGCACGTGGCACATCTCGACCACGACCCGGGCCGCGTCGCGGCCTTTCTCGGTCTGGCGGGCCACGGCCTGATCCAGGTTTTCGGTGGTGAGGATCACGTTGGCGATGGGAAGCTGGTAGTCCAGCGAGACGCGCGTCACGCCGGCGGCCGATTCGTTGGCCACGAGCTCGAAATGGTAGGTTTCGCCGCGGATGATGCAGCCCAGGGCGACCAGGGCGTCGTAGCCGCCTTTTTCGGCCATGGCCTGCAGCGCCACCGGGATTTCCAGCGCGCCGGGTACGTGCACGAGTTCGATGTGGCTTTCGGCGACGCCCAATGCCGCGAGCTCCGCCTTGCAGGCTTGCGCCAGCGCGTTGGTGATGCTTTCGTTGAAGCGGGCCTGGACGATGCCGATATACAGGCCCTTGCCGTCCAGTTTGCCGGCCTTGCCTTTTTCTGCGCCAAACATTGTTTGTACTTTCCGTGGTTTTCTAGTGAGGTGCGATGTGGCTGGCGATTTCGAGGCCGTAGCCTGCCATGCTGGGCATGCGGCGCGGGTTGCCCATGAGATTCATGCGGTGGACGCCGCATTCGCGCAGTATCTGCGCGCCCACGCCGTAGGTGCGCAGGTCCATGCGGCCGCGCTCGGGCGCGTGCGACGCCCTGGCGGTGCCTTCGAACTGCGCCAGCAACTGCTGCGCGTCCTCGCCGCAGTTCAGCAGTACCGCCACGCCCTTGCCATGCGCCGGCGATGTGCTTGAGGCTGGCGTCCAGGTTCCACGAGTGCATCGAGCGGTCGATCTCCAGCGCGTCGAGCACCGACAGCGGCTCGTGCACCCGCACCGGAACGGTTTCGTCGGTCGACCATTGGCCCTTGACCAGCGCCAGGTGCAGGCCCTGGCTGGGCTTGTCCTTCCAGGCATGGGCGATGAATTCGCCATAGGCGGTGTGCAGCGGCCGCGCGCCGACTTTCTCGATCAGGGATTCGTTGCGGCTGCGGTGTTCGATCAGGTCGGCGATGGTGCCGATCTTCAGGCCATGTTCCGCGGCGAACAGCTGCAGGTCGGGCAGGCGCGCCATGGTGCCGTCGTCCTTCATGATCTCGCAGATCACGGCGGCGGGCGTCAAGCCGGCCATCGCGGCCAGGTCGCAGCCGGCTTCGGTATGGCCGGCGCGCATCAGAACGCCGCCGTCCACGGCCTGCAAGGGAAAGATGTGGCCGGGCTGGACCAGGTCGTGCGGCCTTCGCGTTCCGGGCGACCGCGGCCTGCACGGTGCGGGCGCGATCGGCGGCCGAGATGCCGGTGGTCACGCCCTCGGCGGCCTCGATCGACACCGTGAAGGCCGTGCCCATCTTGGTGCCGTTGCGCGCCACCATGGGCGGCAGGCGCAGGCGTTCGCAGCGTTCGCGGGTGAGGGTCAGGCAGATCAGGCCGCGGCCGAAGCGCGCCATGAAGTTGATGGCTTCGGGCGTGACGTGGTCGGCGGCCAGCACCAGGTCGCCCTCGTTTTCGCGGTCTTCCTCGTCGACCAGGATGACCATGCGTCCGGCGCGCATGTCGGCGACGATGTCTTCGACCGGGGAGATGGCGACCGGGGAACGCTGGGAGGATGCTCATGCTGATGGCTTTCATGATGGTTGCGGCTCGGCGGTGAGCATGCGCTCGACGTAGCGGGCGATCAGGTCGATCTCGAGGTTGACCCGGCTGCCGGCCTCGAGCCGGCCGAGCGCGGTGTTTTGCACGGTGTGCGGAATCAGGTTGATGCTGATTTCGGTGCCGTCTGGCGACGTCGGCGATGCTGTTGACCGTGAGGCTGACGCCGTTGACGGTGATCGAGCCCTTGTAGGCCAGGTATTTGCCCAGTGGCGGGGCGCCAGCACGCGCAGCTCCCAGCTTTCGCCGACCGGCGCGAAGCGGCGTGACGGTGCCGATGCCGTCGACGTGGCCGGAGACGATGTGGCCGCCCAGCCGGTCGTGGGCGCGCAGGGCCTTTTCGAGGTTGATGGGGCCGGGTTCGGCGAGGCCGGCGGTCTTGTCCAGCGATTCGGCGGAGATGTCGATGGTGAAGCGGCTGCTGCGCCGGGTCGAGCGGTGGTGACCGTCATGCAGGCGCCGTTGAGCGCGATGCTGTCACCCAGGCCCACGTCGTCGAGGTAGCCGGCGGGCGTCTCCGATGGTGAGGCGCTTGCCGTGCTGTAAAGAGCTTCCGAGGTCGTGGACGGCGGCGATGCGCCCCACGCCGGTGATGATTCCGGTGAACATGCCCGTATTTTCGCAGGCGCTAGAACGGTCGCGACCGGGAATGCGGGCTATCAGCCGCAGGTCGGGCCCGATCATCTCGGCTCGAGAGGAACTCGAACGCCACGGCCTGCGCCAGGTCGGCCAAGCGGCCCGAAATGCGCCATTTCCCGGCCCTGGCCGACGAGCTTGGGGGCCAGGTAGACCAGCAATTCGTCGACCAGGCCTTCGCGCATCAGCGAGCCATTGAGCTTGTGGCCCGCTTCCACGTGCAGTTCGTTGACCTCGCGCCGTGCCAGGTCGCGCAGCATGGCGGCCAGATCGACCTTGCCGCCCGGCCCGGGCATGAGGATGACCGTGGCGCCGCGCGCTTCCAGCGCGGCCTGGCGCTCGGCGTCGGCCACCGCGGCGTAGATGAAAAGGCGCCGGCCGGGCAGGAAGATGTTGGCAGCCGGGGGCGTCTCGCAGGCGGCTGTCCACCACCACCGCGTCGGGCTGGCGCGGCTGTCTGCGCATGGCGCACGTCGAGCCGGGGGTTGTCCTCGAGCAAGGTGCCGATGCCGGTCAGCACCGCGCCGGCCCGGGCCCGCCAGGCGTGGCCGTCGGCGCGCGCCGCCTCGGAGGTGATCCACTGGCTGGCGCCGTTGTCCAGGGCGGTCTTGCCGTCCAGCGAGGCCGCGACCTTCATGCGCACCCAGGGCGTCTGGCGCACCATGCGGCTGAAAAAGCCGATATTGAGTTCGCGCGATTCGGCGGCCCCGGGGCCGACGTCGACCTCGATGCCCGCGGCCCGCAGCCGCGCGAAGCCCTGGCCGCCCACCAGCGGGTTGGGGTCGGGCAGGGCGGCCACGACCTTGCCGATGCCGGCGCCGGCCAGGGCGTCGCAGCAGGGGCCGGTGCGGCCGTGGTGCGAGCAGGGCTCCAGCGTCACATAGGCGGCGGCGCCGGTGACCGCATGGCCTTTGGCCTGCGCATCGCGCAAGGCCATGATTTCCGCGTGGGCCTCGCCGGCCGTCTGGGTGTGGCCCTCGCCCAGGACCCGCCCGTCGGGCGAAACGATCACGCAGCCCACGCGGGGATTGGGCTCGGACAAGCCCACGGCGCGGCGGGCCTGCGCCAGGGCTTGCTGCATGAAGGGGTCCATCGAATCCATCGGCCTATTCTCCGGCAAACCACTCGCCCGGGGAAAGCGACCGGTTGTCGGGCGGGCCGCGGCATGGTCACAGGCTTCAGTTATGGTCCAGCTCGTTCTATGGCGACAAAAAGAGGAAAAGGCATGCGCAAGGTCAAGGCAGGGCGGGTTCACGCTGATCGAGTTGATGATCACGGTGGCGATCGTGGGCATCCTGGCTGCCATGGCGTACCCGTCCTACACGAGCCACGTCAAGAAAGGGGCGCGCCGGCCGCCCAGGCGCAGATGCTGGACATCGCCAACCGTCAGCAGCAGTTCCTGTTGGCGAATCGGGTCTACGCCACCAAGGCACAGCTCACGGCCAGCGGCTATGCCTGCCCGCGGAAGTCAGTGCCAGGTATGGTTGGGACAACCGTCCCTTCTGGCACCGTGCCGGCGTTCACGATCACGTTTCACCCACACAGGCGGCCCGCAAGCGAGTGATGGCGCGAACCTTTACCAGCGAAGGGGTGAAGAGCCCGGCAGCCAAATGGTAGGCCGCCAGCATGAGGGCGGCGCGCGCAGCGTGGCGCCTCCATGATCGAGGTGCTGGTGACGATGGTCATCATCGCCTTCGGCCTGCTGGGCATGGCCGGCCTGCAGATGCGCATGCAGTCCTCCGAGATGGAGGCCTACCAAGGCCAGGCGCTGCTGCTGCTCAACGACATGGCCAATCGGATTTCCTCGAACCGCACCAATGCCGCCGCGTACCTGGCCGGCGGCGGGGAGTCCACTCGGGG
The DNA here is from genome assembly GCA_963722025.1 of uncultured beta proteobacterium. Lineage (GTDB taxonomy): Bacteria > Pseudomonadota > Gammaproteobacteria > Burkholderiales > Burkholderiaceae_C > Ramlibacter. The sequence goes on along the minus strand of CAVRNE010000052.1, from coordinate 41,796 downwards.
TCGGCCTGCCCGACCACGACGACCACGCTGGCGCAGCGGGATCTGGGCGAGTGGTGTAACGCCCTGCAGGGCGCCGGGGAGATCAAGACGGCTCGAAGGTCGGAGCCATGGTCGGCGGTGCCGGCTGCGTCGAGAGCGTGGGAGGCGACTACCTCATCACCGTCGCTTGGCAAGGGCTCACGCCCATCTCCGCGCCGCCCGCTTCAGTGGGCTGCGGGCCAACAACTACAACGGGCCGGCAGGCCCCGTGCATCAACGACCTGTGCCGGCGTACGGTGACTACCGTGGTTCGGATCGCGACGCTATGAAACAGCCCGCCCGCCATCATCAAGCCGGCTTCACCCTGGTGGAGCTGATGGTCTCCATGGTCCTCGGTCTCGCTGATCGTGCTGGCCCTCGATCACTTTGCTTATCAACGTCAATCGGAACAACAGCGAGCTGAGCAAGACCAACCGTGTCATCGAGAACGGGCGTTTCGCACTGCAACTGCTCAGGCCGATGTCGCCCATGCGGGATTCTGGGCGGGGCATGTCCCTATTCGACGACTTCAGCCACTCGGGCGCTGCGAACGATGTGCCCACCGCGGTGCCCGACCCCTGCTCCGGACAGTTCCGGACCCGTGGAGATGCGGCTTACCGCCCTCGCTCGCGATACCATCTTTGGTCGGTATCGCGGTGCAAGGCACGAGATTCCAGCGGTGGTCCCGTCGCCCACGCTCCCGTTGTGCGCCTGCGGGTGATCAAACCCCAGCCGAGCACGGACGTGCTGGTCGTCCGGCATGTGGAGAACTGCGCCGCGGGCGTGAGCGGGCGCGCGCCGGTCGCTCAACGACCTCTATTTCCAGGCGGCGGTCGCCCCCAGCCCCGCGTACGTTCTTGATCCGTACCCTTCAGTTCCGGCCAACGTCCCAGTAATCTTCCCCTTGAAGCGAAGGGCCGTGACGGTAGCGGGCGTGACCCCGGCCTGTACGGAGCGTGGTCCCCTGAATCCATCCACAAGTTCGTCTCCAACCTGTACTACGTGCGCGACTTTGCGGTGACCTGTGGGGGACGGGTCCGACGCTGATGCGTTCCCGGTCTACACCGGCACGAACCACGGCTCCGCGGAGGCCCTTGTCGAAGGAATTCAGGGCTTTCGGGTCGAACTAGGCATTGACAACGTGAGCGACTCGGGGGCCGCACTGACCGCATCGCTCACCAGTTTCAACACGACCACGGGCGTCCGGCGCGGCACGTGAGCTTCCAACGCTCCGGTGCTTAACTCGCCGACGAATCGGGGCGATGGCTTCCCGGACACCTACGTGCACTGCACCACGGCATCTCCGTGTAGCCCCTTCCGGCTGATGAATGCGGTGGTGGCCAAGATATTTTGTCCTGGTGCGCGGCCGAGACGGCTTCGCCTGGCTATCAAGACACCAAGACCTACACCTTGGGGTTGTCAGCCAACGGACTCTCGGCCCCTTCAACGATGGGTACAAGCGCCACTTGTTCACCCCAGACAATCCGCCTGACCAATGTGTCGGGACGGCGGGAGACTCCATGACACGACCGCCCCTTCCGGGACGCCAGCGCGGCGCGACACTGATCATCGGCCTCATCGTGATGGTGCTGATCACGATGATCGTCGTGAGTCCGCATTCACGCTGAGTTCTTCCAACCTCAAGTCCGTGGGCAACATGCAAGCCCGCGACGAATCCGTTGCGGCGGCCAACCAGGCCATCGAGCACGTGATCAGTTCGGCTTTCACCGACGGGCCCGTCGGCACAGGACCCTCAATGTCGATATCAACAAGGATGGCATCATCGACTATAAGGTCGTGATTGCGGCAGCCCAAATGCGTCAGGGCCACGGAGGTAATCAACCCCGACAAGTGCGACGAGAACCTCAAGGCGCTCTGCGCCGAGAACAACTGGCATACCGAGTGGGACTTCGGGCGACTGTGGGCGATGCGGCCAGCGGCGCCTCCGTGGTCATGACCAAGGTGTGCGTGTGATGCTCACCAACAGCCAGAAGACGGCGGTCTGCGCGACACCGAGCACCCCGATTGGAGAATGATATGAAGCAAAAAATCTTTCAATGCATCGCGGCACTGCTTGTGTTCGTGGCTCATATTTCCCCCGGCCTCGCGGAAGACATCGAGTTCTTCGTAGGCGTTCCGCCCGCCGCCGCGACCGAATACCAAACGTGCTGATCATCCTGGACAACACGGCGAACTGGAACCGGCTTTCCAGAACGAAAAGGCCGCCCTGGTCAATGTGTTCAGCCGAGCCTGTGAACAAAGAGCACGGCCAAGTTTCGGATCGGCCTGATGATGTTCAACGAAACCGGCAACGGGAACAGCGGCAATGACGGCGGCATATGTACGAGCCGCGTTTCGACCGATCACCAATGAAAACAAGGGTGCGTACGCGGACCTGATCAATAGCCTGCACATTAGGACGACAAGTCGAACGGCGGCAAGGTCGCCAAGGCCATGATGGAGGCGTACTACTACTTCAGCGGCGGAACGCCGCACGCCGGCAACTACAAGAACAAGACCGACTACACCGGCAATACGGATCGGCAACGCCTATGACGATGTGGTGCACGCGTTCACCGGTAACGCTCTGACTAAGAAACAGCTACTACCTACACCCGCGCGGGCTCGGGCGAGCTGCGTCAAGAACTACATCATCTACATCAGCAATGGCCCGGCCCAGGACAACAACGCGGACATCACCGTCGCAACCTCGGCGCTGGCTGCCGCGGGCGGCAAGACAACCGCCATTCCACTGAACCCCAGCGGCTCGCAGGACAACCCAGCGGACGAATGGGCGCGTTTCCTCAAGAAAAGCGCAGTCAAGGGCGTGGTCTATACGATCGATGTCAACCCGGGTAGTACGGGGCAGGGACCGGGCTGGACGCGCCTTGTTGAAGAGCATGGCATCGCAAAGCGGGGGCGAATATTTCAATGTGACCAGCAGCGGCAGAAATCCTGATGCGATCAATGCGGCCCTTTCCAGATCCAGTCGGTCAACAGTGTGTTCGCATCGGTCAGCCTTCCGGTCAGCGTGAACACCCAGGGCACTTACCTGAACCAGGTGTATATCGGTATGTTCCGGCCCGACGGCGAGGGCGCGCCCCGTTGGAAAGGCAACCTCAAGCAGTACAGGATGGCACTTGTCGACAATGGGCTGAAGCTGGTCGACGCACGTCCTCCCGCACCGGGCATGCCGTTCACCCCGGCCATCAACAATCAGACAGGATTCATCACGGAGTGCGCGCGAAGTTACTGGACACCGTCCGTAGTGGACACGGAGTGGAGCAGCGCGCCGGAAAGCGACTGCCTGACGATAGCGGGTGCTGACGCCTCAAACTATCCGGATGGCAACCTAGTAGCCAAGGGCGGACAGGCGTACGTGCTGCGAGGGAGCGCATCCAGGACCACGTGGACGTGCAACGACGCCGCGTGCACGAGTCTCGTGACCTTCAATGACTCGAACGTAACGCCGGCCCAGCTTGGCGTGACCACGCAGGACGAACTGACCAGCTTGGTCAACTGGGCCAAGGGCATGGACAATGCGGTGGACAAAGGCGTCGAGGTGGACGAGGACGGCGATAAATCGTTCACCGACAGCAGATTGTCCATGCACGGCGACGTGGTTCACTCACGACCTGTTGCCGTGAACTTCGGCACGGCCACTACACCGGAAGTTGTCGTTTTCTACGGTGCCAACGATGGCTGGTTCCGGGCGGTGAACGGCAATCGCACGGCCGCGATCGGCTCGATGCCCGCCGGTGCCGAGCTTTGGTCGTTCGTCCCTCCGGACTTCCTGCCGAAGTTCTCCAGGTTGCGCTCGAACAGCCCCCCAACTACTACCTCAACACCCCGGTCACCACCACGGCCAAGAAGGACTACGGGATTGACGGGCCCATCACCGCGTTTCGTGGCACGGTCGGCAGTTCATCCGCGGTCAAGACATTCATCTACGCAACCATGCGCCGGGGTGGGCGGTCGATCTATGCGTTCGACGTGAGCAAGATGCGCCGACAAGTCCCACGCTGAAATGGCGAATCGGCTGCACCGCTGCCGGTGTCTGCACTACCGGCATGGACGGGATAGGACAGACGTGGGGTTCCGTCAAATCGTTCACGCACGGTAGTTATGCTTCAGGCACGGCCACCACGCCCCTCCTGATGTTCGGCGGTGGATACGACACGTGCGAGGACTATGACGGTCTCACCAGCACCGGGGCGAATCACAATTGCACTTCAAGCTCCAAGGGCCACCAGGTGTATGTGGTGAACGGCGACACGGGGGAATACATCAGAGCTTCGATACCTCGGCCGCGATGCTGACTAATTTCAACAAGTACCGCGGGGTCATAGCCGACATGGCGATTGTTTCCGGAAGCGACGGGCATGCGAAGTACGCCTACATCGTCGACCTGGGCGGCAATGTCTTTCGCATCACCATGACGGGCGCCCCAACGGCCTGGACAATGAAGCACATCGCGTCACTCGGCTGCGACACGGCCTCCGCCGGTTGCACTGCGAACCGCAAGTTCATGTACGCGCCCAGCGTAGTGAATACGGCGACGGGCGAGTACACGATCATGGTGGGTTCGGGCGATCGGGAAAAGCCGATCACGGGATACGTCTCGGCCACCGCGGTGACCAATTATTTCTTCCAGTTCAAGGACAAGCCGGATGATGCCACGTACCCCGGCATCACCGACTGCGGCGGCGGCGCTCACCTGCTTGGCCTCGCTGTATCCGATCGGCAGAGACGTCACGTCACCCACGAGCCTGGGAACCAAGAAAGGCTGGTACCTGGGCCTCAATTCAACCGAGCAGGTGGTGACGCAGCCACTCACCATATTCAACGTCTGACCTTCAGCACCCATGAGCCGGCTGTTGCCAACAGCACCCCTACCGCGGGTACCTGCAGCAATCTCGGAACCACACGGGTCTATAACGTGGCTACGAGTACGCGAAACCTGCGGAGGGCGATACGCGCTATGAAGACGTCGCGGGCGATGGCCTCCCGCCGTCGGCGACGGCAGGCCTGGTTACGCTCGACACAGGAGAGACGCTGCCTTTCTGCATAGGCTGCTCGGGAGACTCTCCGCTTGAATCGAAGAAGCCGACGCTTCGTCATCGGCGGTCATGCCCAAGGGGCGCCTGTATTGGTACCTCAACAAGAAATGACGCGCATGATGGCTCCACAGTTCAATCGACGCGAGGCCCGGATCAGGGTGCAGCACGGCTTCACCCTGATCGAGCTGATGGTCAGCCTGACCGTGCTTGGTGTCCTGGCCGCCATCGCGCTGCCGTCGTTCAGTGAGGCATTCCTCAGTAATGCCTGGCGTCATTCAGCAACTCATTCGTTGCCGGTGCCCATCTTGCACGCAGCGAGGCTATCAAGCGCAATGCATCCGTCACGATTGCCGGTCATCCAACGGGACGAGTTGCGCCACCTCGGGAGGGTGGCAGCAGGGATGGATCATCTTCAGTGACAGCGGCGCGGGCGGGAACGCCGGTAATGACACGGTAGACAGCAACGAGACGCGCGTCCTCTATCAGCAGAGCCTCGCGAGTGATTACTCCTTCACCGGTAGTAACTCGATTGTCTTCCAGCCGACGGGGCTCAGTCGCCACCGCAGCGAGCCTGACCTTGTGCCGCCAGAACCCGTCACCCGGTTCGCCAGGAGCGCACTATTGCCGTAAGCGCCACAGGTCGTGCCTCCGTAGCGACCACACGCACGGGCACTTGTCCATGAATCATATTGGTTATTTTTCACAGAGTTAGCGTCTATATTAAATATAAAGGAAAATTTAATATTTAAGGCTAAAATAGGCGGCTATGAAAAGCCAGCCCCCTTTGCCGCCCCATGCTGTCGCAGCGCCCAGTCGCGCGGCGCGAAACCCAGCGGGGACTCACTCTTGTTGAACTGCTGGTGACGCTGGCCGTAATGGCCATCTTGCTGCCCATCGGCTTCTCCGGTCTCGGTGCCGCAGCCACGTCCATGAGGCTCACATCGGCGTCGAACCTGCTGTTGTCACACATTGCACCTGGCGCGCAGCGAGGCCATCAAGCGCAACAGCCGGGTCGTGCTGTGCAAGTCGGCCGATGGGGCGGCTTGCGCCGCAACGCGGCGGCTGGGAGCAGGGCTGGATCGTTTTCCACGACGCCAACAACAATGGGATGCGCGAGCAGCCGAGAAGCTGCGTCCAGCGTGAGCAGCCCCTTGCCGGGTAACCTGCGGCTGACCGGCAACCATGAACGTGCGCGCGACTATCTGTCCTTCGCGCCCACCGGGCGACGCAGCTGGTGGGCGGCGGCTTCCAGGCCGGCACGCTCACGTTGTGCCGCCAGTCGGCCGAGCAGCGGCGAAGCGCCGCCAGATCATCCTCAACGCGGTCGGCCGCCCGCGCATGCAGAAGACGTCACCTCGACCAGCTGCGCCTGACCGCCGGTCGCTCAGCGCCGGACTTCATCCACCAGCGTCTTGAACTCGTCGATGTCCTCGAAGCTGCGGTAGACGCTGGCAAAGCGCACGTAGGCCACCTTGTCCAGCTTCTTCAGCTCGCGCATCACCAGCTCGCCGATGCGCGCTGAAGGAATCTCGCGCACGCCCAGGTTCAGCAGCTTTTCCTCGATGCGCTCCACGGCGCTGTCGATCTGCTCGGTGCTCACCGGGCGCTTGCGCAGCGCCAGGTTCATCGAGGCCTGCAGCTTGGCGCGTTCGTAGTCGATGCGCCGGCCGTCCTTCTTGACGATGGCGGGGAAGGTCACGTCGGGGCGCTCGTAGGTCGTGAAGCGCTTCTCGCACTTCAGGCACTGGCGGCGCCGGCGGATGAAGTCGCCGTCTTCCGCCACACGCGTCTCGACCACCTGGGTCTCATCGTTGCTGCAGAAGGGGCACTTCATGGCGGACTACTTGTAAACGGGGAAGCGGCGGGTGAGGGCGTTCACCTTTTCGCGAACCGCGGCGATGTTGTTCGCGTCGCGCGGGTTGTCCAGCACGTCGGCCACCAGGTTGGCCGTCATGCGCGCCTCTTCTTCCTTGAAGCCCCGCGTGGTCATGGCCGGCGTGCCGATGCGCACGCCGCTGGTCACCATGGGCTTTTCCGGGTCGTTGGGGATGGCGTTCTTGTTGATCGTCATGTGGGCGTCGCCCAGCACCGCCTCGGCTTCCTTGCCGGTGATGCCCTTGGCCCGCAGGTCCACCAGCATCACATGGCTTTCGGTGCGGCCGCTGACGATGCGCAGGCCGCGCTCCACCAGGGTTTCGCGCGACCACCTGGGCGTTCTTCGCTACCTGCTGCTGGTAGACCTTGAACTCGGGAGCCAGCGCTTCCTTGAAAGCCACGGCCTTGGCGGCGATCACGTGCATCAGCGGGCCGCCCTGCAAGCCGGGGAAGATGGCGCTGTTGATGGCCTTTTCGTGCTCGGACTTCATCAGGATGAAGCCGCCGCGCGGGCCGCGCATGCTCTTGTGGGTGGTGGATGTCACCACGTCGGCATGCGGCACCGGGTTGGGGTAGACGCCGGCGGCGATCAGGCCGGCGTAGTGGGCCATGTCGACCATGAAGATGGCGCCGACATCCTTGGCCACCTTGGCGAAGCGCTCGAAGTCGATGCGCAGGGCATAGGCCGAGGCGCCGGCGATGATCAGCTTGGGCCTGGACTCATGGGCCTTGCGCTCCATGGCGTCGTAGTCGATCTCTTCCTTGTCGTTCAGGCCGTAGGAGACGACGTTGAACCACTTGCCGCTCATGTTGAGGGCCATGCCGTGGGTCAGGTGGCCGCCTTCGGCCAGGCTCATGCCCATGATGGTGTCGCCGGGCTTGAGGAAGGCCAGGAACACGGCCTCGTTGGCCTGGGCGCCGGAATGGGGCTGCACGTTGGCCGCCTGCGCGCCGAAGATCTCCTTGATGCGGGCCAGCGCCAGCTGTTCGGCGATGTCCACGAATTCGCAGCCGCCGTAGTAGCGCTTGCCGGGATAGCCCTCGGCATATTTATTGGTGAGCTGCGTGCCCTGGGCGGCCATCACTGCCGGGGAGGCGTAGTTTTCGCTGGCGATCAGCTCGATGTGCTCTTCCTGGCGCTTGTTTTCGGCCTGGATGGCGGCCCAGAGTTCGGGATCGGTTTGTTCGACGAGGATATTGCGGTGGTACATGGCGCGGCAGTCCTTAAGACGGTGGTCCCTGTTATATGAAACAAGGGCTGCCCAGGCGAACGGCTGAACGCCGGCTCATTGCTACTCCGGCGGTACGCTTCCCAGTGGTTAGATCCCACGTCAGCGCCGGCCACCCCGTGGGGCGCCGCGCCTATCGCCAGTCGCGTACAGCCTAAGTGTAGCGGACCACCGGGCCCGCCGGCTCAAGAGACCGAAATCAAGGCGACCTTGTCCTCGACCCGCGCCGGCGGCGCTCCGACCGGTGCCACGGTCCGCAGCACCGGCGGCTGGGCCAGGGGAGCGGGCTTGCCCGGCGGCCACCAGCTTCAGGCGCGCATGCTCTGCCAGGACCTTGTCGGCATAGCCGCCGTCGCCCTCCAGGTTGGCCGCGCCCACGTAGAACTTCAGCCCGGCGTGCAGGGAGCCGGCGCGCTGTATGCATTCCTGCAGCACCTTCACGCCCACGCGCAGGTTGGTGACCGGATCGAAAGCCGCCAGCTTGCCGCCGAAGTTCTCGTACTTGTCCTTGTGGACGCCGGTCATCACCTGCATCAGCCCCTGGGCGCCCACGGGGCTCTGCGCGAACGGGTTGAAGCCCGACTCGATCGCCATGATCGCAAGGATCAGCGTGGGGTCCAGCTTGGCGCGGTTGCCGATTTCATACGCTTCGGCCACCAAGGCGCTCAGCGGCTCGGGTGCCACGCGGTACTTCTTGCTGAGCCAGTAGGCGACCGCCGCCTGCTGTTTCGGCAGGTCCTGGGGATCAGTGGCCGTCGCGCGTTCGATCGCGCCCAGTTCCACCGGCATGCCAACGGTCGCCTCATGGCGGGCCTTCAGCCAGCTCATCAGCATGGATTCGCCGGTCTGACGCAGGTCAGGCCGGGCAGTCAGGGTGATCACGGCAAATACGCAGGCCAGGCCGACAAGGGCGAAGCTGTTGTGCGTGATCTCAAAAAAGCCTTGGGCGACGTCGGACGCGAAGGTCCGCAGGCCCTGGGCCATTTTTTTTCCTAACGCTGTCATAGCACTTCCTTTCTACGCGCGGGCCTGCTTCGCGATGCGGCATCGGCGGCATCACACCTCAGGCTCCTCGTTTGGATTGGTACGCCATCAAATTGCCGGGAGCCTTTTCTGGGGCTCGCCGCAGCGATTCAACTTAGCCGGGGTCGGCAGCGGGTTCGGGTTGTCCCTAGTACTTTTGCTGGGGACGGCGAATTCTAGGGGCCGACTTAATAACAGGTCAAGAATAACGAGTTACCTTTTTATTCGATATTCACATAATGATGAGATACTTTACGCCCGGCCGAGTACGATTTCCTGTCAGCCGGACGGCAGTTTTCATGTCGGACCAGCCCGACATTTTGTTGCGCATCATCCTGGGTTGCTAGCAAATAGATAGCTAAGAATCGAGTCGAAACAGGCAGCATCAGATGCCCTGCTCGCAAATCCGATCAGGCGACATGCATCCCCTGGAGTTTCATATTGCAAAAACCACTGGCCAGAATGCCGCTCGTCGGATGGCGGCCCGGTAACAGGGTTTGGCGCTGAGAAGCCCTAAGCGCGGCAGTATCGGGTTTAACCCTAGAGCGGCCACCCTTGTCAAGGCAATATCCGCAATCGCGGGCGTCCGCGCCATTGAAAAGGCGATCTTGAAATGGGGTATCTCCTCATCTATCTTCAAAAGGCCTGAGCGATCAGGCAGCCAGCCGGTAGGGCCACTTCGGTGGTAGCCCCGGCCCCTCCTGGGAGCAATCCGTTGCTTCCGACGTGACCGAGGACATAACACTCCTTGTTCGCGAACCCCGGCGGCGAAAGACTATGCGTCAGCCGTCAAGCCCGGCAGGCGGTTCCGCTGTCTGTCCGGGCTTTCTCGTTTGTCCTGATGACCTGCGTATGTGAGCCGTGGTTACCGGCATCTGCGACCGGGGATGATTCGCGGCGAGAATAGCGGTTTGCCCGGATCGCGGGCATTCACCCTTAGCCCTCAAGAAACCTCAGTGACCCAAGCCACCCTGAAACCCAACGACACCCGCGCCCTCGACACGCTCACCGGCGGCGCATTCTCGGCGCCCACTTCGGGCGAACGCGCCGCGCGCGTGCGCGAGTGGCTTGCGGCCAATCCCAGCCTGGAGCAGATGCAAGAGGTGTTCCGCGAGCTGAGCGGGCGCGACAAGGGCGCGGCCAAACTGCTTCGCGAAAAGCTCGATGAGATCAAGCGCAGCAGGGGCCAGGAGGCGATCGCCGCCGAATGGTCCGAAAAGGCCAGGGCGCTGCTCGCCCTGGGCAAACTCAATATCGCCGACGCCATGGCCTGGCAGCGCGACGCCGCCAAGGCGGGCGCTCCGCTCAGCCGCGAACCCCTGGCTTCCCTGAAGGCCCAACTGGCCGATCGCATCAAGGGCATCGAGGATCTTCAGCACCGCGTCCAGGTGCAGCGCGAGGCCGCGGTCTTGCTGGCCCAGCGCATCGAAGTGCTGTCCACCAAGTCCTGGCGCGATGCCCAGGCTGCCGCCGGCTCGCTGGCCACGGACGTTCCCGACTGGCAAGCCCAGGCCCAGGCATTGCTGGCAGACCCGAACTGGGCCAGCGTCGATGCGAAATTCCCGCCTTTGCTGGACGCTTCACGCGCCCAGCTTCAAGCAGTTTGGGATGCATTCCAGAACGCGCTGGCCCAGGCCGTGAAGGCGGCCGAGGATGCGTCGGCGCCGCTGCCGCCGGTGCCGGTATGGGCCGACGAGCTGCGCGTCGCGCGCGGCGTGCCGGTGGAAGCGCCGGCGAAGCCAAGCCAAACCCAAGGTCGATCCCGAAGTGCGCGCGCAAGCCGCCCAGGTCGTGCGCGATGTGCTCGCCAAGCTGGAGCAGGAAATTGCCCAGGGCCACGGCAAGGCCAGCGCCGGCGCCGCGGCGGCGTTGCGCAATGCGCTCAAGGAACACGCCAAGCTGATCGACGACAAGCTGGAGAACCAGGCCCATGCGGCGCTGGCTGCCGCCGGCGAGATGGAAGGCTGGCAGCGCTGGCGCGCCGACCAGCTGCGCCAGGAACTGGTGGCCAAGGCCGAGGCCTTGTTCGAGCATCCCGCGCCGTGGAAGGCCAGGAGCCGCAGCCGCCCAAGCCCCGCTATGGCGGGCGCAAGATGCAGGAACAGCTTCGCGCATTGCGCGAGCAATGGAAGCAGACCGACCAGGGCGGGGTGCCCAATCACGCGCTTGTGGAAACGCTTCGACGACGCGTGCAACGAGGCCCACAAGGTCGTGGAAGCCTGGCTCGACAAGGTCAAGGCCGAGGCGGCGGAACACAAGGCCCAGCGGCTGGCGCTGATCGAGGAAGTGAAAGCCTGGGCCGCGGAAAACCGTACGGCCAAGGACGACGACTGGAAGGGCTTCAGCCGCATCCTGCACCAGTTCGAAGGACGCTGGCGCGACGCCGGCCACCTGAGCGAGAAGGCCTTCGCCGAACTGCAGTCGCAGTGGAAGGAGGCCATCCAGGCCGCGGCCGCCCCTCTGGAGGCCGTGCAGAAGCAAAGCCTGGAGCGGCGCCACGCCATGATCGACGAGGCCAAGGTGCTCGGCGCCGCGCCGCAGCTGCGAGTCGACGCCGTCAAGGCCTTGCAGCAGCGCTGGCAGGCCGAAGCCCAGGCGATTCCGCTGGATCGCAAGCATGAACAAAAGCTGTGGGACGCCTTCCGCAAGCCGATCGACGAAGCCTTCAACCGCAAGAGCGAAGAGCGCGAGAAGGCCGCGGCGGCGCTGAGCGATCGCGATCGCACCGTGCTGGACGCGTCCAAGGCGCTGGAGGCGGCCAATGCCACCGGCGATGCGCAGAAGATCAAGGCTGCGATGGCGGCGCTGGAAGCCGCGCTGCGCGGCCAGGCCCAGGCGGCAGCGGCGGTTGCCGCCGCCGGACCTGCCGATGGTGGCGCCCGCCGCCGAGGCACCGGCTGCCGAAGCCGAGCTGAGGCCGCGGCCGAGCCGGGGCGGCGAAGCCCTGCAGGCCGATGCGCAGGCCGATGGCGCAGGGCGAGGCGCAGCCTGCGGCGCAACCCGGCCGCACCGCGCCGAAGCCCGCGCCCAAGCCGGTTGTTGCCATGCGCGGCGACGACCGGCCTGGGATGAAGAAGGCCGAGCCCATGCCTGCGGGCCGGGGCGGCAAGTTCGGCGACCGCAAGGGCGGACCCGGCGGCAAGTTCGGCGAACGCCGCGACGACCGCGGTGGCCCGCGCGAAGCGGCGCTTCGGTGGCGGCCGTTTCGGCGACAGGTCGGACGAGGACCGTGGCCCGCGCCTGGGCGACGTGGCGTTCCGCGCGCAGCGCGAAGCCCTGGAGCATGCGCAGCTGGCCCTCAAGAAGCTCGCGGCGCAGGCCCATGGCGAAGCGCTCACCCAGCTCATGACGGCTTGGGAGCAGCGCGACTGCCGAGCAGGTGCCCAGCCAGCAGGAACTGGGCAAGGCCGTGTCGCCGGCCGTGCGCGGTGCCTGGATCAAGGCGCTTGGGTTCAGCGCCCGGCCGGCGATGCGTCCGAAGCCCTGCTGCGGCTGGAGGTCGCGGCCGAAGTGCCGACGCCGGCCGAGCAGCTGGATGCACGGCGCGCGCTGCAACTGAAGCTGCTCACGCGGCGCAACGATCCTTCGCCCGCGCAGACCTGGGGCGAGGACACGGCGCGGGTGCTGGCCTCGGGCTACGACGCGGGCACGGCGCGGCGGCTGCAGTCCGTGCTCAAGGCCCTGCTGCGCAAGTAAGCGCCGGCATGCGGGCTGCGGGTCGACGGCGCGCCGTAGATCCGGTCGAGCCGGGATGCTGCCCGAAAAATCCGTCGAGCAGCGGCATCAGCGCCGGGAACTCGGTTTCGAAGCGCTTGCGGTTGACGAAGTAGGCCTCGCAGGCCACCGCGAAGAATTCGTCGATCGCCTGCGCGCCGTAGGCGTCCAGCCAGGGCGCTTCGCCGCCGAAGCGCTCGGCGATGATGACCTTCTCGCGGAAGGCCTCGTAGCTCGGCCTGCATCACCGCGAGCCAGGCGGCTCGGCGCGCGCCTCGTGTCGAGCGCGCAGCGGCGGGCAGCCGTCGGCGCGCCGTCGCGCATGTCGATCTTGTGGATGAACTCGTGGATCACCACGTTGTAGCCCTGCTCGGCGGTGGTGCCGCGCGCTGTCCACGTCCTGCCAGCTCAGCATCACCGGGCCGCCGTCCATGGCCTCGCCGGCCAGCACCTCGTCGTACTCGTGCACCACGCCGTCTTCGTCGGTGATCGTGCGGCGCGCCACGCACTTCGTCCGGGTGCACCACGATGCCCACGAAGTCGTCGTACCAGCGCCAGCCGCCCAGGTGCAGCACCGGCAGCACGGCCTGCGCCGCGATGGCGAGCGCCACCTCGTCGGTGATCACGAAGCCGTTGCGCGCCGTGGAATTCCTTGTCGCGCAGGAACTGCGCGGCGAGCTGCCGCAGGCGCTCTGCAGTTCGGCCGCGGGGCGTTCGGCCAGGAAGGGATAGCGGGCCAGCACGGCCTGCCACAGCGCGTCGGGAATCGACGGCGGTCGGCGCGGCGCTTGCGCAGCCAGCCGAACATCAGGCGCCAGGAAGGCGATGCGTTGCAGGCCGGCTGCCGTGAGGCGCAGCACTGCGCGCGCGGCCGGCTCGGCGCGCGGCGTCCCAGTCGCTCAGCACGTGCGCTGCGCGCGCGGCTTCGAGCACGTGGTCGGCGGGCCTGTGCGTGTGGCCGTGGATCAAGACCTGCGCGTCGGCCGCCTCCAGCCAGGCTTGCGCGGCAGCGCTGTCGACGTCCGCATATTCGATGGCCGAGCGCTGGCTGCGCCTCGCTTTGCTCGCGCATCGCCCTGCGCGATGGCCTGGCGCTGCGCCAGCGGCCGGGACAGGAATTCGCGCTGCCAGGCGGGGTTGCGCACCTGCTCGCGGAACTTCATGTAATCGGTGTCGGCCAGGCACAGCGCGTCGCCGTGGCGTCAGCAGCCAGCGCTGGCCCGCGAAGCCCAGCACCGTCGGATCCGCCAGCAGCGTCGTGCCGGCAGGCGCCGCAGGAAGCCGTCGCCGACCAGGAAGTCGCGGTTGCCGTGCATGAAGAAGACGGGCGGCGCGGCCGGCAGTGGCCTGCAGCACGGCGGCGCAATCGGCGGTCGAAGCCGGGCTCGTGCGCCATGTCGTCGCCGACCCAGACCTCGAACAGGTCGCCGAGGATGAACACCGCATCGGCCGGCGTGGTCTGCATGTAGCGCCGCCAGGCGTCGAAGGTCGCCGGGTTCCGCGGCCTGCAGGTGCAGGTCGGAGATGAAATCGACCGTGCGCCAGCCCCCGGAGCCTGCAGCTCCTCGAAGCGAGGCAATGCCGGTCGGGGTCACGCCTGGACCGCGACCGCTTTCTCGATCACGACGTCTTCGTGCGGCACGTCGTCGTGGAAGCCCTTGCGGCCGGTCTTCACGGCCTTGATGCTTGTCCACCACGTCGGTGCCGCCCACGACCTTGCCGAACACCGCGTAGCCCCAGCCCTGCGCGGTGGGCGCGGTGTGGTTGAGGAACTCGTTGTCCGCGACGTTGATGAAGAACTGCGCGGTGGCCGAGTGCGGCGCCTGGGTGCGCGCCATCGCCACCGTGTAGTTGTCGTTCTTCAGGCCGTTGTTGGCCTCGTTCTCGATCCGGCGCATCGGTGGGCTTCTGGGTCATGCCGGGCTCGAAGCCGCCGCCCTGGACCATGAAGCCGGGAATGACGCGGTGGAAGATGGTGTTGTCGTAGTGGCCCTTGTTCACGTAGTTCGAGGAAGTTGGCTCGACCGACTTGGGCGCCTTGTCCTGGTCCAGCTCGAGGGTGATGACGCCGTACTTGGCGATGTGCAGTTCGACTTTGGGATTGCTCATGGGGCTGCCTTTGCCTTACTTGGACGATCGGTGGCGGATTGATGATGACGGGCGTTTTGGGCACGTCGCTGGAAAGCGCGGGCCTTGGCCCCGGCCCGGTGGGCACGGCCTTGATCTTGTCGACCACATCCATGCCGCTGACGACCTTGCCGAACACGGTGTAGCCGTACAACTGGGGCGCGTTCTCCAGCTGCGAGCGCGCGACGTTTTGATAGACACGGCCCTGGTATTCGAAGCGCGGCACCGGATCGCCCGGCGGAATGACGGTGGGGTCGAGGAAAGCGTTGTCCTTCACGTTGATGAAGAACTGCGAGGTGGCCGAATTCGGGTCGCTGGTGCGCGCCATCGCCAGCGTGCCCACGACGTTCCTGGGGCCGCCCTTGGCCAGCGCTTCGCGGCCTTCGTGCGCACCGGTGCGCCGCGTGGGCTTCTCGATGTACTTCGGCGTCGAAGCCCCCGCCCTGGATCATGAAGCCGTCGATCACGCGGTGGAAGACGGTGCCGTCGTAGTGCTTGTCCTTGACGTACTGCAGGAAGTTCTCGACCGTCTTGGGCGCCTTGTCCGGATAGACCTCCACGCACGATGTCACCCGCGGTCGTGGCGAACTTGACGCTTGGGGCGCCTCTTGCGCCGAAGGCCCCGCGCCGGCCAGCATGAGAGACAGCGCAAGGGCCGCGAAGCGGCGAGTCATGGCAGTCATCAAGCGGAACACTCCTCGAAAGAAACGGCGAAACGTAGCATGGTACCGGCGCGGCGGCCCGGCGGGGATGGCAGAGCTACGACCGCGACTAGTTGGCTTTGGCGACCGGAGTGAACAGCTGGCGGATCAGCGCGAGCTTGGGCGGCACGCTGGTGTTGCGCGGATCGAGCTGCTGGGCCTTGCTGTAGCGATGCCGGCCAGCCGGGCATACACGTCGCCGAGGTTCTCGTGCGCGATGGCGTAGCTCGGGTTGGCGCGAATCGGCCATTTCCAGCGCCGCACGTGCCTTGTCGAACTGGCTTTGCTCCGCGTAGAGCACCGCCAGGTTGTTGTAGGGCTCGGGCAGCTCGGGGTAGTCTTCGTTGAGCTTGCTGAAGGTGGCGATCGCGTCGTCCTGTATGGCCGGCCTCGGTCTGGATCACGCCCTTGAGGAAGCGCATCTGCGGATCCTTGGGCTTGGCCAGCGAGGTACTGGTCGGCCTTGACCAAGGCCTCGGCCGTCTTGCCCGATCGCAGCAGCTGGTTGACGTCGGCATAGTCGTCGGCAAAGGCGGCCGGCGGCAGCCACAGCACCGCGGCGAGTGCCAGCAGGCGCAGGATTGCGGGGAGTTTGGTGCCGGCGTGCGTCATAATGCGCTGGATTGTAGCGAGAGACAATCTGAAACCGCGCCACCCGATCATCACTTCGCGATACGGCGCACACGAACATCCATGAGTCTGCGCATCTACAACACGCTGTCGCGTGCACTGGAAGATTTTTCCCCGCTCGAGCCGGGCCATGTGCGCATGTATGTGTGCGGCATGACGGTCTACGACCTGTGCCACGTGGGCCATGCCCGCGCCAACGTGGCTTTCGACGTGGTGCAGCGCTGGGTCAAGGCGAGCGGCTACAAGCTGACCTTCGTTCGCAACATCACCGACATCGACGACAAGATCATCCGCCGCGCCGTGGAGAACGGCGAGACGGTGCGCGCGCTGACCGACCGCATGATCGCCGAGATGTACCGCGACTTCGACGCGCTGGGCATCGAGCGTCCCACGCACGAGCCGCGCGCCACCGACTACGTGCCGCAGATGCTGGACATCGTCAAGCGGCTCGAAGACAAGGGCCTGGCCTATCGCGCCGAGGGCGGCGACGTGAACTACGCGGTGCGACGCTTCCCCGGCTACGGCAAGCTCTCCGGCAAGTCGCTGGACGAATTGCATGCCGGTGAACGTGTCGCCGTGCTGGACGGCAAGGAAGACCCGCTCGACTTCGTGCTGTGGAAGATCGGCCAAGCCCACCGAGCCCGCCGACGCCCAATGGGACAGCGCCTACGGCCGCGGCCGGCCGGGCTGGCACATCGAGTGCTCGGCGATGGCTTGCGCCTTGCTGGGCGAGACCTTCGACATCCACGGCGGCGGAGCCGACCTGCAGTTCCCGCACCACGAGAACGAGATCGCCCAGAGCGAAGGCGCCATTCGGCAAGCCGCTGGCGCGCTACTGGATGCACAACGGCTTCGTGAACATCGACAACGAGAAGATGTCGAAGTCGCTGGGCAACTTCTTCACCATCCGCGAGGTGCTGAAGAAGTTCGATGCCGAGACGCTGCGCTTCTTCCTGGTGCGCGCGCACTACCGCAGCCCGCTCAACTACAGCGACGTGCACCTGGACGATGCGCGCGGCTGCGCTCAAGCGCCTGTACACGGCGCTGGAACTGGTGGCGCCGGCGCAGGTGGCCATCGACTGGTCCGATCCCTATGCCGCCGCTTCAAGGCCGCCATGGACAACGACTTCGCCACGCCCGAGGCGGTGGCCGTGCTGTTCGAACTGGCGGCCGAGGTCAACCGGGGCAAGTCGCCGCAAGTGGCGGGCCTGCTCAAGGCCCTGGGCGGCTGCCTGGGCCTCCTGCAGGGCGATCCCAAGCTGTTCCTGCGAGCGGGAACGCAGCTGGACGAGAGCCACCATCGCAGGCACTGATCGAGCAGCGCGCCGCCGCCAAGAAGGCGAAGAACTTCGCCGAGGCCGACCGCATCCGCAACGAACTGCTGGCCCAGGGCATGGTGCTGAAGGACTCGCCGACAGGCACCACCTGGGAGGCGGCCTCATGAGCGCTGAGCCATGCCCGACCGCCAAGAGCCAGATCATCCTGGTCCACGCCCGACTACTGGGAAGAGGCCTGCCGCACCTGTCCAAGAAGGACCGGGTGATGAAGCGCCTGATCCCGCAGTTCGGCGACGCCTGCCTGCAGTCGCGCGGCGACGCCTTCACCACGCTGGCGCGCAGCATCGTCGGCCAGCAGATCTCGGTGAAGGCGGCGCAGACCGTGTGGGACCGCTTCGCCAAGCTGCCGCGGCGGATGACGCCCGGCCAACGTGCTCAAGCTCAAGGTGGACGACATGCAGGCCGCCGGGCTGTCGGCGCGCAAGATCGAATACCTGGTCGACCTGGCCCTGCATTTCGACTCCGGCACGCGATCCATGTCGAGGCCTGGAAAGACATGGCCGACGAGACGATCATCGCCGAACTGGTGGCGATCCGCGGCATCGGCCGCTGGACCGCGGAGATGTTCCTCATCTTCCACCTGATGCGGCCCAACGTGCTGCCGCTGGACGATATCGGGCTCATCAACGGCATCAGCCACAACTATTTTTCCGGCGACCCGGTCAGCCGCAGCGATGCCCGCGAGGTGGCCGCCGCCTGGGCTCCTTACTGCAGCGTCGCAACTTGGTATATTTGGCGCTCGCTCGACCCCCTGCCAGTCGCGTACTGACGGGCCGCACAATAAACAAGGAGAAGACCTTGGCAAAGAAGAACCTTCCTCGATTTCGAGCAGCCGATTGCGGAACTCGAGAACAAGATCGAAGAACTGCGCTATGTGCAGACCGAATCGGCGGTCGATATCTCCGAAGAGATCGACCAGCTGAGCAAGAAGAGCCAGCAGCTCACCAAGGACATCTACAGCGACCTCACCCCGTGGCAGATCACCAAGATCGCGCGCCATCCGGAGCGCCCGTACACGCTCGACTACGTCAACGAGATCTTCACCGACTTCATCGAGCTGCACGGCGACCGCCATTTCTCGGACGACCTGTCGATCGTCGGCGGCCTGGCCCGCTTCAACGGCAATCCCTGCATGGTGCTGGGCCACCAGAAGGGCCGCGACACCAAGGAGCGCGGCGCTGCGCAACTTCGGCATGAGCCGGCCCGAGGGCTATCGCAAGGCGCTGCGCCTGATGAAGACCGCCGAGAAGTTCAAGCTGCCGGTGTTCACCTTCGTCGACACGCCCGGCGCCTATCCCGGCATCGATGCGGAAGAGCGCGGCCAGTCCGAGGCCATCGGCCGCAACATCTTCGAGATGGCGCAGCTCGAAGTGCCCATCATCACCACGGTCATCGGCGAGGGCGGCTCCGGCGGCGCGCTGGCGATCTCGGTGGCCGACCAGGTGCTGATGCTGCAGTACTCGGTCTATTCCGTCATCAGCCCCGAAGGCTGCGCGTCCATCCTCTGGAAGACCTCCGAGAAGGCGCAGGAAGCGGCCGACGCGATGGGCATCACCGCGCACCGCCTCAAGGCCCTGGGCCTGGTCGACAAGATCGTCAACGAGCCCGTGGGCGGCGCGCACCGCGACCACAAGCAGATGGCCGCTTTCCTCAAGCGTGCCCTGAACGACGCCTGGCGCCAGCTCAGCGACCTGAAGGTGCGCGAGCTGCTCGACCGGCGCTACGAGCGGCTGCAAAGCTATGGCCGCTTCAACGACACCAAAGCCGAAGCGCGTTAGCGCCTTGCCCAATCCCGCCCTTGCGCCATTGCAAGGGCTCTGCTCCCGCCTTGCCCGTCGCCGTCGCCTTCAGCGGCGGCGCCGATTCCACCGCGCTGCTGCTGGCCGCCGCCGCCACCTGGCCCGGCCAGGTGCACGCGATCCACGTTCATCACGGCCTGCAAGCTGCCGCCGATGATTTCGCGCGGCACTGCGAGACGATCTGCGCCGGGCTGGGCGTTCCGCTGCACGCAGGCCAGGGTCGATGCCCGCAACGAGCCCGGCGAAAGCCCGGAAGACGCCGCCCGCAAGGCTCGCTATGCCGCCCTGGCCGAGGCCGCCAAAACGCTGGGCATGCAAGTCGGTATGGCTGGCGCAGCATGCCGACGACCAGGTGGAAACCATGCTGCTGGCGCTCAGCCGTGGCGCCGGCCTGCCCGGGCTGGCGGCGATGCCGCAGCGGTTCCAGCGCCATGGCATGCAGTTCGAGCGTCCGCTGCTGGGCACTAGCGGTGCGGCGATCCGCGCCTGGCTGGCGGAGCAGGGCGTTTCCTTCATCGACGACCCGACCAACGCCGACACCGCCTTCACGCGCAACCGCATCCGCCATGAACTGCTGCCGGCGCTCGAGAAGGCCTTCCCGCAGTTTCGCGACACCTTCGCGCGCTCGGCGCGCCATGCGGCGCAGGCCCAGGAGCTGCTGGCGGCATTGGCGGCGGATGACCTGGCCGTCGTCGGCAACGCCACCGGCCATCCGGGCACTGCGCAAGCTCTCCCGCGCGCCGCGCCAGGCCAATGCGCTGCGCCACTGGCTGCGCACGGCGCACCAGTGCGCGGCGAGCGCGGCGCAGCTGGAAGAACTGCTGGACCAGGTGGACGCCTGCGCCACGCGCGGCCACGACATCCGCATCAAGGTGGGAACCGGCTTCGTGCAGCGCGAGGGCGACGTAGCTGCGCTTGGTACAATGCCGGCTCTAGCGTATAATCCCGCAGGTTTTGCGCTGAGCGCGGCGCGCCGGCATAGCACGATTTCGGCATTGCGGCCGCATCCATCTTCTCATTCCCTTCCGATGGCATTGATCGTTCACAAATACGGCGGCACGTCGATGGGCTCGACCGAGCGCATCCGCAACGTCGCCAAGCGCGTGGCCAAGTGGGCACGCGCCGGCCACCAGATGGTCGTGGTGCCCAGCGCCATGAGCGGCGAAACCAACCGCCTGCTGGGCCTGGCCAAGGAACTGGCGCCGCCCAAGCAAACCGACGCGCTCCACCGCGAGCTCGACATGCTGGCCTCCACCGGCGAGCAGGCCTCGTCGGCGCTGCTGGCCATCGCGCTGCAGGCCGAGGGCATGGAGTCCGTGAGCTACGCCGGCTGGCAGGTGCCGATCAACACCAACAGCGCCTACACCAAGGCCCGCATCGAATCGATCGACGACAAGAAGGTGCGCGCCGACCTCGACGCCGGCCAGGTGGTCATCATCACCGGCTTCCAGGGCGTGGACGAGCGAGGGCAACATCACCACGCTGGGCCGCGGCGGCAGCGACACCTCGGCCGTGGCCGTGGCGGCGGCGATGAAGGCGCAGGAGTGCCTGATCTACACCGACGTGGACGGCGTCTACACCACCGACCCGCGCGTCGTGCCCGAGGCGCGGCGCCTGCACACCGTGAGCTTCGAGGAGATGCTGGAGATGGCGTCCATGGGCTCCAAGGTGCTGCAGATCCGCTCGGTCGAATTCGCCGGCAAGTACCAGGTGCCGCTGCGCGTGCTGTCCAGCTTCACGCCCTGGGACATCGACATCGACGAAGAGGCCAAGTCCGGCACCCTGATCACTTTTGAGGAAGACGAAAAAATGGAACAAGCCGTCGTATCCGGCATCGCGTTCAACCGCGACGAAGCCAAGATCTCGATCCTGGGCGTGCCCGACAAGCCCGGCATCGCCTACCACATCCTGGGCGCCGTCGCCGATGCCAACATCGAAGTCGACGTGATCATCCAGAACATCTGCCAAGGACGGCAAGACCGACTTCAGCTTCACCGTGCACCGCAACGACTACGCGCGCACCGTCGACCTGCTCAAGACCAAGGTGCTGCCCACGCTGGGCACCGACCGACCTGGAAGGCGACACCAAGATCTGCAAGGTCAGCATCGTGGGCATCGGCATGCGCAGCCACGTGGGCATCGCCAGCAAGATGTTCCGCGCGCTGAGCGAAGAGGGCATCAACATCCAGATGATCTCCACCAGCGAGATCAAGACCTCGGTCGTGATCGACGAGAAGTACATGGAGCTGGCGGTGCGGGCGCTGCACCGGGCCTTCGATCTGGACCAGCCGGCGCAGCCTGATGAGCTGCCGTTGGGGCATAATCTCCCCTACAGGAAACGTGACCGAGTGGCCGAAGGTGCTCCCCTGCTAAGGGAGTATGGGGTGTAGAGCCTCATCGAGGGTTCGAATCCCTCCGTTCGGAACCCTAGATTTCATGCGGGTTCTGAGCCCATGAGTAATCGCTAGCTACCAGCGTATTTGCCCTTGACACCGTTTCGTTAGTGCGCTCGGATTGCGTGATGCCAACGCGCTGACGAATTTCACTGCCGCTCTGAACCGACTTGGTTCAGAGAGAGTTACTGACCTTTTTTCACGACCTCGATAGGCGTGTCGACCAGCATCGGTAGGATCCCTCGATCTGAAGGCGGCAGGCTTTCGGAATCCCCGACCGGGTCCCCATTGGGAGCCGTTCCGCTGCCAGACAGGCGAGCGCGGTCCATTCCCGCGTTTGCGTTCTCGAGAGTGCAGTGCTTCCGTTGCCCGACCCGGCTACCCGACAGTCATTCGCCGGCGAGTGAGTCACCTCTAGAACGGTTCCTTGCCCAGCTCAAGAACGAAGAGCCCCAGGCGCCAATTAGCGCGTTTGTGCCACCATGACCCAGATACCCGGGCGTGTCCAGCATCTGCTTTTTCTTGGGGGGAGCACCCTCGTCCGTGCCGGCGGCGACGCAGTAGTGCCACCACCCGGGAGACCAGAACTCAAGCCCAGTAGGCCGGAGAACCGCCCTTTCGCCGCACTGTTCCCGCGTCTCGCATTTCCCGAGTCCGAGGTCGGTCACCAGAGCCACGCCACCGTTGCGGGTGCCGCCCGTGCCGTTGTCGTCGAATTTGACCCAAGCTTTGACCTTGCCGTTCTCGAGCAGCTCGATTTTCGCAGGTTGCCGTCCACTGGAACAACGTGCCCGACATGCGGCCCATGCTGGCAAGGGAGAAGGAAGGGGAGAGGGGGGGAAGAGGGAGGGGGGAGGGGGAAGAAGGGAAAGGGAGAGAGAGGAGGGGCAACCCAAGATGGACAAGGGCGTTAAGGAAGAAGCCGATAGAAGACGATATGGCAGAACCGGCGGAATGCTTGTATGGCGACTCCCTCTCGGTGCACTTTGCGAACGAAGCGGGAGGGGGGGGGGGGGAGCGGGGGGGGGGGGAGAAGGGCGACCTGGACTCCTACATCAGCGCCGGTCGTATGGTTAGGCGCTGCGGTTGATGTTCAAGATCGGCGACGGAATCGAGCGCCTGCAGCTCTCCGGATGTGCTGCGTTTCGTAACGGATTCCTGAGCGGCTTTTCATGGGGCTGGAGGGATTACGAAACTGTTGGCCCTCGCCGCCTCACCGTCTCGGCAATGGCGGAATGGGATGAGGGGGGGGGGGAACATGATAGTCCAGGTTTGCACTGGGCGTGCAAACCGTTCGAGGAATTGCATCGCAACTTCGATTTCCTCGACGCGACCCATCGCGCAGAACGGGGCCGGGTCGTTGAAGCCAACGAAGCCAAGATCGGGCGGCAGCGTATGGAGGGCTCACCATATCCGTATGAGTTCGGCCCGGCGATCTTCACGCAGGCATCCGCAACCGACGGCGTCGGCGGAGTGGTCGGGCCCGGTGGTGTCCACATCCTCGACGCGTTTCACGTCCCGCGCAATATACGGCACCGTTTCCCAGAAGAAGTGCAGCCGCGACTGAGGTACAGGCCGGGAACGTCCGGCTTCCCGGCATCGGCGAGCAGTCGGCGCATCAACTGCCAACCGCTGATGCGGTCCCCCTTCTTCGCCGGAAAGAAACGAACGCCTGCCCGCGTAGCTCGCATCCGTCTTTGCACAGCTGATCGAGCGGATGGCCCGTGCGGCAGGCCGCGGCGGATTGTCCGCGTCGGTGAAGCGGCCGACCCAGTCGGGCAGTTGGTTTGGCTGCCTCCGGCGAGCAGCCACTTTCCATGGCGACGTCCGCGCGGACTTCGCTCCCGGGGACGAGCGCGAGGCATTGCTGCATGCGCTGCGCAGCAACGGCTGGTACGTCAGTCGGGCAGCGCGCGCGCTCGGCATCACGCGCGACACCTTGCCTTATCGTATCGACAAGCATGAGCTTTCTCCCGCCGGCCTGGACGGCTTCGCCGACAGCCAGCATTGATCTGCGAGGGTGACGCGGCCGCCGGGTGTCGCCTTCGAGGCCGGCGATTGACGCACCTTCAATCGCTCTCCGCCAACCTGCGATTGATCCAGAGCGCCACGAGGGTGCCCACGGCACCGGAGAGCAGGTACAGGCTGACATAACCGAGCCCGAAGTACGCGGACAGGCTGAGCGCAACCAGCGGTGCGAATCCGGCGCCAAAGAGCCAGGCCAGGTCCGACGTCAGCGCGGCGCCGGTATAGCGGAACCGGGATTCGAAGTTCGCTGCCAGCGCGCCGGCCACCTGCCCGTAGGAAAGGCCCAGCAGCGTGAACCCGAGCACGATGAAAACAGCGTGTCCCACCCGACCGCCATTCAGGAGGGTCGGGACAAACCCGCTGAAAGCGGCAATGGCGGCGGCAAAAATGGCTACTGTGTTGCGCCGTCCCAGCCGGTCGGCGATGAGGCCGGAGGCGACGGTGCCACCGATCCCGAAGAACGCGGCGACGATCTGCAGCACAAGGAATTCGGTGACGGCCTCGTTCGTGAACAACACGATCATCGCCAGCGGATACACGGTCACCACGTGGAAGAGCGCATAGCTTGCGAGCGCGCCGAATGCGCCCAGCAGCACGTTGATTCTCTGCGAGGAGCGCAGCAAGTGGCCGTACGGGGATGGCTCGAGTTCCCGCTCGGTGAGAAGCTCATCGAATTCGTGGGTGACTACCAGCCGAAGGCGGGCGAACAGGGCCACCACGTTGATGGCGAAGGCGCAGAAGAAGGGATAACGCCAGCCCCAGTCCAGGAAATCTTCGCGTGACAAGGTCCCATACAGCAACAGGTAAAGCGCGCTGGCGATGATGAAGCCGATCGGCGCGCCCAATTGCCCCAGCATCGCATACCAGCCACGCTTGCCGCGCGGTGCGGTAAGGGCGAGCAGCGAGGGCAGGCCATCCCAGGCACCGCCGAGAGCAATGCCCTGGCCAATCCGGAAGGCTGCCAGCAAGGCGATCGCGGCCGGGCCTATGGCGCCGTACCCGGGCAGGAAGGCGATCCCGGCCGTGGATGACCCGAGCAGGAACAAGGCCAGCGTGAGCTTGGTGTAGCGTCCCCAGCGGCGCTGGATATCCATGAACAGGAGGGTCCCGAACGGCCGGGCGATGAATGCCAGAGCGAAGACCGCGAAGGAAAGCAGCGTTCGCGCGGATGGGCGATTCGAAGGGGAAGAAGATGGCCGGAAACACCAGCACCGAGGCGATGCCATACACGAAGTAGTCGAAGTACTCGGACGTGCGCCCGATGACCACGCCGACGGCGATGTCGCCCGGCGAAACCGACGGATGCGACGAGACGGCGCGGGCGTCACGTTCGAAGCTTTCGGAACCGGCTGTAGACATGACGCTGGTGCCTCAGGGAAGTTTCCGGACCTGCTCGGGCGTGAGCGGCATGGTGTTGGCCTTCAGGTGGTACATGATCCACAGCGAACCGCTCAAGGTGATGACCAGCAGTACCAGCGTGAAGATCAGCGACATCCAGGCCCAGCCGCCTTCGGCTTTCGAGGTCATGTGCAGGAAGAAGACCATGTGCACGTAGATCTGCACCATGGCCAGGCCGAGGATGATGAAGGTCGTGACGGTGGGGCTTTCCAGCACCTTGCCCATCACCAGCCAGAACGGGATCGCGGTCAGGATCGCCGCCAGCACGAAGCCGGTGACGTAGCCGCCCACCGTGATGTGCAGCGTGTCGTGTTCGAGCTCTTCGTGCTCTTCTATGTGTTCGCTCATGGCAGCACGCCCATCAGGTAGACAAAGGTGAAGACGCCGATCCACACCACGTCGAGGAAGTGCCAGAACATCGACAGGCACATGACGCGGCGACGGTTCGCAGCGACCAGGCCGTGCTTGCGCACCTGCACCATCAGCGTGACCAGCCAGATGATGCCGACGCTCACGTGCAGGCCGTGGGTGCCCACCAGCGCGAAGAACGCCGACAGGAAGGCGCTGCGCTGCGGGCCGTAGCCTTCGTGGATCAGGTGGGCGAATTCGTAGAGCTCGATAGCGACGAAGCCCGCTCCGAGCAGCCCGGTGAGTGCGAGCCAGGCCAGCGTGGGGTTGCGCTGCCTGCGTTGCATCGCGATGACCGCGAAGCCGTAGGTGATCGACGAGAGCAGCAGCAGCGCCGTGTTGGCGGCGACCAGCGGCAACTCGAAGAGCTCGGCGCCGGACGGCCCACCCGCGTAGTTGCGTCCCAGCACCCCGTAGCAGGCGAACAGGCAAGCGAACAGCAGGCAGTCGCTCATCAGGTAGAGCCAGAACCCGAGCAGGGTCGGCTGCTCCGGGTGATGCGGCCCGGTCTCGTAGAAGCGCAGCGCTTCGGGCGCCGTGAGGGTGGATTCAGCCATGGCGGGCCAGCAGTTGCGTGCGGGCGTCCTCGACGCGCACGACGTCAGCAGCGGTGAGGTGGAAGTCGCGCTCGTAGTTGAACGTGTGCACGATCGCCGCGACGATCAGCGCGGCGAACGCCGCGGCCGCAACGAGCCACATGTGCCAGATGAGGGCGAAGCCGAGGACCGCGCTCAGCATGGCCAGCACGAAGCCCGCGCGGGTGTTCTTCGGCATGTGGATCGGGATGAAGCCCGCCACGGGCCGGGTGTAGCCGCGCTTCTTCATGTCGTACCAGGCGTCGGATTCGTGGATGATCGGCGTGAAAGCGAAGTTGTAGACGGGCGGCGGCGAGGACGTGGACCACTCCAGCGTGCGGCCGTTCCAGGGGTCGCCCGTGGTGTCGCGCAGCGCCTCGCGCCGCCTGAAGCTCACCCAGAGCTGGATGAGGAAGCATGCGATGCCGCAGGCGATCAGCACGGCGCCGAAAGCGGCGACGACGAACCAGGCCTGGAACGTGTGGTCCGGGAAGTGGCTGAGGCGGCGGGTGACGCCTTTCAGGCCCAGGACGTACAGCGGCATGAAGGCGACGTAGAAACCGATCGTCCAGAACCAGAAGGACCACTTGCCCCAGATACGGGTCCAGCTTGAAGCCGAAGGCCTTGGGAAACCAGTAGGTGATGCCCGCGAACAGGCCGAACACGACGCCGCCGATGATGACGTTGTGGAAGTGCGCCACCAGGAACAGGCTGTTGTGCAGCACGAAGTCGGCCGGCGGCACCGCCAGCAGCACGCCCGTCATCCCGCCGACGACGAAGGTGACCATGAAGCTGATGGTCCACAGCATCGGCACCTCGAAGCGGATGCGCCCCCGGTACATGGTGAACAGCCAGTTGAAGATCTTGGCGCCGGTGGGGATCGAGATGATCATCGTGGCGATGCCGAAGAACGAGTTCACGCTGGCGCCGGAGCCCATGGTGAAGAAGTGGTGCAGCCACACCAGGTACGACAGGATCGTGATCACCACCGTGGCGTAGACCATGGACGCATAGCCGAACAGCCGCTTGCCGCTGTAGGTGGACACCACTTCGGAAAAGATGCCGAAGGCGGGCAGGATCAGGATGTACACCTCCGGATGGCCCCAGATCCAGATCAGGTTGACGTACATCATGGCGTTGCCGCCAAGCTCGTTGGTGAAGAAGTGCGTTCCGACATAGCGGTCGAGGGAGAGCAACGCGAGGGCGGCGGTCAGCACGGGAAACGCGGCGACGATCAGGATGTTCGCGCACAAGGTCGTCCACGTGAAGATCGGCATCTTCATCATGCCCATGCCGGGCGCGCGCATCTTGACGATGGTGGCAATGAGGTTGATGCCGGACAGCGTGGTTCCCACGCCCGCCACCTGCAGCGACCAGATGTAGTAATCGACCCCGACGTCCGGGCTGTGGATGATCCCCGACAGCGGCGGGTAGGCGAGCCAGCCGGTCTTGGCGAACTCGCCGATGAACAGCGAGGCCATGATGAGTCCGGCGCCGGAAGCGGTCATCCAGAAGCTGAAATTGTTCAGGAACGGAAAGGCGACGTCGCGGGCGCCGATCTGCAGCGGCATCGCGAAGTTCATGAGTCCCGTCACGAGCGGCATCGCGACGAAGAAGATCATGATGACGCCGTGCGCCGTGAAGATCTGGTCGTAGTGGTGCGGCGGCAGGTAGCCCGCGGTCTCGCCGAAGGCGACGGCCTGATGGGCGCGCATCATGATGGCGTCGGAGAAGCCGCGCAGCAGCATCACCAGCCCCAGGATCACGTACATGATCCCGATCTTCTTGTGGTCGATGCTGGTGATCCAGTCGCGCCACAGCGGACCCCACAACTTGAAGTAGGTGAGGGCGACCACGATGGCGGCGCCACCGAGTACGACCATGGCGAAGGTGGCGATCAGGATGGGCTCGTGCAGCGGCAGCGATTCCCAGCTGAGGCGCCCGAACAGGAGCTTGGTGAGGTCGGCGGGCTCGGACATTCGGCGCTACTTCCGCTCGGAGACGGGCAGCCAGGCGATCGTCGCAGCATCCGCTGCGGTGCAGATCTGCGACTCGGGCCGCCAATTCAGCGCCGCGGAAGCCCGGCGCATGTCCGCCGCCATGACTGCGTGCAGGCACGGGCTGCCCGGAGCGACGCAGCGATTGACGACGGCATCGAACAAGCCGGGCGCGACCGTCCCGTACCGGCGCACCGCCTCGCGCTCGCTGGGCCGTTCGAGCTGGAGATAGCCGTCGCGGCTAAGCGCCTGGCCGCCCGCCCTGGCCTTCTGGACCCAGGCCTCGAAGTCGGCGGCGCTCAGGCCGTGGAACTTGAAGTGCATGCCGGAGAAGCCGGCGCCGCTGTAGTTCGCGGAGAAACCCTCGTACTCGCCCGGGCTGGTTGATGATGGCGTGCAACTTGGTCTCCATGGTCGGCATCGCATAGATCTGGCCCGCCAGCGCCGGGATGAAGAACGAATTCATCACCGAGGACGACGTGATGCTGAAGCGCACTGGGACGTCCACCGGCGCCGCCAGTTCGTTCACCACGGCGATGCCCTGCTTGGGATAGATGAACAGCCATTTCCAGTCGAGGGCGACGACCTGGATGTCCAGGGGTTCGACGCCGGGAGTGGCGGCACGTGCGTCCAGCGGGCGATA
This sequence comes from uncultured beta proteobacterium, assembly GCA_963722025.1. Lineage (GTDB taxonomy): Bacteria > Pseudomonadota > Gammaproteobacteria > Burkholderiales > Burkholderiaceae_C > Ramlibacter. The sequence continues at coordinate 12,841 of CAVRNE010000052.1, read as the reverse complement.
GGGATTGAGCGTGTGCGTGCCGATCCAGGTCAGCGCGCCCAGGGCGATGACAATCAGCAGCGGCGCCGACCAGATTACCAGTTCGAGCTGGATGGAATGGTCCCAGTCCGGCTCGTAGAGCGCGTCCGTGTTGGACGCTCGATAGCGCCAGGCGAATACCAGCGTCAGCACGATCACCGGCACGATGATGAGCAGCATCAGCACCGTGGAGATGACCAACAGCTGCGCCTGTTGCGTTGCGATGTACCCCGACGGGTTGAGCACCACCATGCTGCAGCCGGGCAGTAAGGTGGCGCAAGAGAGCGCCGAGAGGGTTTTCATCCGGATGAGCTCGCCTTGGCCGCTGGATAGCTGCGGGCTTATGCAGACGAGTCAGTTCCCGGCGCTATCAAATCTGAACGACGACCGTTCCTTCCGTGACGGCGGGCGGGCCCACACCGGTATCAGCGGCATTTTTCTGGATCCAATCGCGCGCAATTTTCAAGCTCTCGTCGGCACCTGCCTTGTCCTGGCAGACAGTCACCGATACACCTCCGTCGCCACCGCGCAGCAGCGTATAGCTCTTCAGGCCAGGCACTCCCCGGATGAGCGCCTCAACGTCGGCACTGCGCTTCTCCAGCACGTCGAAAAGTTTCTTTGCGCCGGCTCCTGAGTAAGTTCTGACGACCGCATACATGTTTGTGCTCCTTGACTTGCAGTCCGCACCAATCCGGATCTGACGATCCGAGCGAACACACAGCTTAGGCGAGCTCTGTGCATATAAGCAAGCTCAGCTTTAGTTTCGGGGTGCTGCCTATCTATAAAAAATGGTTACGCACAACATGAGTCATTGCAGCCGTCGGCGGGGGAGTGGCTGATCTCCACGGCCGGCGTGAAAAAACCGCCAGCACGGCCCAATCGATTGGATGAGGCTGAGCGGCTTGCGCCTACGATGCGCCTACTAGCTGAGTCAGCCAAGAAAAAAGCACTCAGCCGTTTCCAGCTAAGTGCTTGATTCTTTTCACTATTATTGGCTCCTCGACCTTGCTATTCCGACGCCCATACTGGTGCTGCCGAGTGATCCCTTCATTGCTGTCGAACCAGTACCGCACATCCGAACACCCAACATTTGGCCCGGCGGTACTAAGTTCAGGCAAGTTCCGACGCGCCAGCGGCTGTGCGCAAGTTCTTCGACCAGTCGTCCGAAATCCTCCGCGCCACGGGCGTGCTGGACTGGGCCAAGCACGTAGGTGACGAAGCTCCGGCACTGACCCTGCCTGGCGCGCGAGGAGAGTTGATCGCACTCTCCAACCTTTGGCGGAAAGGACCCCTGGTGGTGATCTTCTATCGGGGGGAATGGTGCAGCATCTGCATGCGCCAGCTGAGAACGTGGCAGGCACATGCCGCATCTCTCGGACAGTTGGGAGTGAGCCTCGTTGCCATCTCGCCAGAACCTGCCGACCGGCTGCGACACACGACGGACACGCAGGGCCTTGGCTACTCCCTGCTCAGCGACCGGGGCCTGCACGCGGCCAACGGTTTCAACATTGCGATGACCCTGCCGCCCGAACTCGTCGACCTGTACGCACAGGTCGGCGCGGACGCGGCCATACTCAACGAGGATGGTCAGTGGGAACTGCCCATTCCTGCAACGTTCGTGATCGGGCAGTGCGGCCGGATCCGATTCGCCCGTGTCGAACTGGACGCCAGGAAGCGCACGGTGCCAGACGACGTCATGCAGGCGCTCTGCGACATGCGACTGCCTATGCCAGTCCGGAGCGGTAGCTCGGATACGCCGGGGCCCAACCTAATGCCTTGAGCCGGTCATTGCGACAAGCGAACGGTGGCAGGAACTCCGGACCGCCAGCGATAGGAGGCAGACCGCCAACGAGCATCGCCAAATAGTCGAATAGCTCTTTGTAGGTCACCGGATAGTCGTCGACGACGTTGTAGCTGCTGCGTGCTGGCGCTTTTTCAGCCGCAAGCACAACGGCGCTGGCCATATCCACCTGACGAATCAGCGAGAGTTGAGCGCTGCCGTCGTTTGGGAGCGGTAGCGTGCCCTGGCGAAGCGCCTCACGCCACGCATCTTCATACGTGTTCGGGCCATAGAAAAATCCACCCCGCAAGATGCACCAATCGAGCAGTGACGCTTGGACAAGACCCTCCATATCAAGGGTTGATTGCAGGAATGGATTCGGTTCGAGTGGTGTCGTCTCGTCGGCTAAAGCACCTGGCTGGTAACGGTAGAGAAAGCAGATGCTTTGCTGGACATAACGACGGATACCAGCGTGGTGACAAGCCGTGAGCAGATTCTGCGTTCCCTCTCGTCGAATCCGATCGTTAGGCGCCCAATCCTGCGCTGCACCCGGTTTCGGAATCGCGGTCGCCAGATGAAGAGCGACCTCACATCCTGCTGCGCTCCTCTTCAGACTCTCCGCGTCAAGAATATCTCCGACAGCAGCGTCGACACCTACGTGTTGAAGTTGCTTCACCTGTTCCTGCTTACGTGCCACCGTACGTACCTGGTGACCACGTTCAAGCAAACGCGGAACTACATGTCTTCCCAAGACTCCGGTTGATCCGACAACCAAAATCCGCATACATCAGACTCAGCATTTGTTGGGGCGATCGAAGCTCATCGGAATGCGGTGATCTCAGCGGCGACCGCGAGCGTCATGGACAATTCTAGCGACCCGGCATAGGATGATGTAATGAGCAAGCAAGCAGAATCCGGTGCGCACGACGTTCCCGCGGAAGCCGAGAAACTGCGCAAGCTGCATGTTGCAGGCGATCCTCTGATTTTGGCCAACGTTTGGGACCCGACGAGCGCTCGAGTTGTCGAATCCGCTGGCATGCTCGCCATCGGCACCAGCAGCAACGCGCTCGCGCCCGTGAACGGCTATGAGGATCACGGCCATCTTCCAGCAGATGTCGCGTTTGGCGCGCTTCGACGAATCGCTGACGCTGTGAAGTTGCCGGTCACGGCAGACCTGGAGGATGGCTACGGGCTGTCACCTGAGGAATTCGTCGATCGGCTTGCCAGCGCAGGCGCCTGTGGGGCGAACATCGAAGACACTGACCATCGTGTGGGCGCTCTTGTCGACGCCGACCGGCATGCGGAACGTATTGCCTCTATCAAGGCAGCTGCGCGTGCCCGTGGCTTCGACCCTGTCATCAATGCTCGGGTCGATGTGCACTTTCACAAGGGTGCTCTCGAGGAAGGCTTGAAACGCGCCCGGAAGTACCTCGATGCTGGTGCTGATTGCGTCTTCCCGATCTTCTTGTCGGACGTATCTGCCATACGGGAGTACGTCGAGCTCGGTCCGACGAATGTCCTCTACAGCCCGGGAAGTGTTGCGCTTGGCGAGCTCGCCAGGCTTGGTGTGGCGAGGATCAGCGTCGCATCGTTTCTTTTTCGGCTCCTGATGAGGCGGCTTCAGGTCGCTACAGATGCGCTCCGCCGATTTGACGACAAGGGCTTTGGACCTGAGTGGCAAAGCGATCTTTTGGAATTGAGGTTGTGACGTCACCGGTGATGGGGGCTCCGTCAAGGGGTGGGCAGGTGCGGTGGCTTCGTGTCGCTTGAAGGCTGTGGTGTAAGCCTTCCTCGCTGTCAAGACGCTTCGGCGCGGTCTTGCAGGTCTGCGGAGGCACCGCGCCGGCTCGGAGTAGGAAAGAGGTGCTCCCCAAGCGTTTCACCTGGAAGGACTGTTGGCGGCAGTAGCGCTGCGGTATGCGCTGGCGCCCGCATGCGTCCTGTTCGCGGTGGCCCTGTCACCTCTCACCCGTCAGCGCGACGCTGCATCCTACAGGCCTGTTTACGATTGCCGTGGTCGCCGCGGCGTGGTTCGGCGGTGCCGGCCCTGGATTCCTGGCCGCCGTGATCGCCACGTTCACGCTTCCCCAGCTCATAGCCATGAGCTATCCGTTGCTGGGCGGCATTCTCGACCTGCCTCGCTTCGTCACGTTCTCCGTCCTAGGGTTGGCCGTGGGCTGGGGAAGCTCTCGAGGAGCCGGGAAGCTGCGCGAACAGGAGCGCTACGCACGCGCCATGGAGGCGAGCGACAGTGGCTTCTGGGACTGGTTCCCCGCCAGCGACACGGTCTACGCCTCGCCCCGGCTCCTGGAGATCTACGGCTTCACCCCAGGCACGACGTTCAGCGGCCGCGACGACCTGGTGGGGAGCATTCCGTTCGACCCCGAGGACCGTCTGCAGATGGCGCATGCGATGGCCGAGCACTTCGCCGGCAAGACGGCGCGCCTCGACATGCAGATGCGGTTCACCCGCGACGGGGAGACGCGCTGGGTGCACATTGTCGGCGTGACGGCGCGCGACTCTTCCGGCGCAATGGTGCGCTGGACCTGCACGGTGCGAGACATAACCCAGGAGAAGCGCGTCGAGGAGGCGCTGCACGGGTCCGAGGACCGCTTCGCGCGCGCGGTGGCCGGTTCCTCCGACGGCGTGTGGGACATCGATCTCGTCGGCCGCACCGTCTATTTCTCGCCGCGCACGCGCGAGCTATGCGGATTGCCTCCCGGGCCGAAGGTTGTGCCGCTGGACGGGTGGTTCGAAAACCTGCCGCTGCATCCCGATGACCTGCCGCAGCGCTTCGCCGCGGTGAACGCACATTTGTCGGGAAAGGTGCCGGCGTACGACGGCGAGTTCCGCTTCCTCCAGCCCGACGGCGTCTACCGCTGGCGCCACCTCCACGGCGTGTGCGTGCGCGATGCCGACGGCAAACCGTTGCGCATGGCTGGCTCGATTGCCGACGTAGACGCCCGTCGGCGCGCCGAGGACGCGCTGCGCGAATCCGAGCAGCGCTACGAGCTCGCCATGGCTGCGAGCGAGTCTGGATACTGGGACTGGCACATCCCCACCGACCGGTATTTTGTCTCGCCGAGAGCGTACGAACTGGGCGGGTATTCGCCTGGGACCACGTGGGTCAGCAGAGACGAATTCACAGCCCGCACGAATATGCACCCGGAGGATGCTGCGAAATGGGAGGCTGCGCGGGACGAGTTGTTCGCCGGAACGGGCGAGCGGCTTGCCATGGAAGTGCGCTACATCGTCCGCGGGGAGACCCGCTGGCACATGCTGCAGGCCATCTGCAAGCGCGACGACGCGGGCAAGGTCATACGGTGGAGCGGCTCGGCAACCGACATCACCGAGAGAAAACGGGCCGAGGACGAGTTGCGGCTCAGTGAGGCGCGAAAGACAGCCATCCTGGAATCGGCGCTCGACTGCATCGTGACCGTCGACCATGAGGGCCGCATCACCGAGTTCAATCCAGCGGCAGAGCGGACCTTCGGGTACCGCCGGGGTGACGTGCTGGGAAAGCATCTGGCCGATGTCATCATCCCGCCGTCACTTCGGGCGGAGCACGAGCGGGGGTTCGCCCGCTACCTGCTCACGGGCGAGACGCGAGTGATCGGCAGGCGCATCGAGATGGCAGCGGTCCGTGCCGACGGCAGCGAGTTCCCCACTGAACTCGCCATCACACGCATTCAGTTGGGTGGGCCAGCCGCCTTCACCGGCTACTTGCGCGACATCACCGAGAGAAAGCGGGCCGAGGACGAGTTGCGGCGCAGCGAGGCGTTTCTCGCAGAGGGTCAACATCTGAGTCGCACGGGCAGCTTTTCCTGGCGTGTGGCGACGGGCGAAATCGCTTGGTCAGAGCAGCTCTACCGAATATTCAAGTTTGACCCGGGCGTGCCAGTGACGCTCGAGCTGATCGCAAGCCGAGTCCACCCGGAAGATGTCACGTTGTTCACCGACATGATCGACTTGGCGCGCGGTGGCGGCAATTTCGACTACGAGCATCGGCTGTTGATGCCCGATCTCTCGGTCAAGTACCTGCACGTGATCGCTCACGCCACTCGAGACAAGGATGGCCGGCTGGAGTACATCGGCGCGGTTCAGGACGTGACAGAACGGCGACTCTCGGAAGAGGCGCTCGGCAAAGCTCGATCCGACCTCGCACGCGTGGCCAGAGTCACGAGCTTCGGGGCACTGACGGCATCGGTCGCGCATGAAGTCAGTCAACCGCTGTCGGGAATCCTCACCAATGCAAGCACCTGTCTTCGGCTGCTCGCCGCCGAGCCTCCTAATATCGAAGGCGCGGTTGAAACCGCACGTCGAACAATTCGCGATGGCCAACGCGCGTCTGATGTGATCAAGCGTTTGCGCGCGCTCTTTGGGAATAAGGACTCTGCGGCCGAACCGGTTGACTTGAACGATGCTGCGCGCGAAGTGATTGCGCTGGCGTCCAGTGATCTTCAGAGTTGCCGGGTGATTCTGCGACTGGAACTTGCTGACGACCTCCCGCCTGTCATCGGCGATCGTGTCCAGCTTCAGCAGGTCGTCCTCAATTTGATCCGAAACGGCTCAGACGCGATGCGCGGCGTCGAAGATCGCCCGCGGCGGTTGATCGTTCGAACACAGCCGGACGGAGACGACTGCGTGCGCCTGACGGTGCAGGATACTGGGGTGGGTTTCGGACCTGAAGTGATGGAGCGGCTCTTCGAGCCGTTTTACACGACGAAGAGCGACGGCATGGGAATTGGGCTGTCCGTCAGCCGATTCATCATCGAGCGTCACCGGGGCCGTCTGTGGGCCGCTCCGAACGGCGATGGCCCCGGAGCGACGTTTTGCTTCTCCATTCCGCGAGGAGCAAAGTGTGCGATGGCCGGAAGCGCCTCAGAAGAGGCTTGTGATGGGCGTGGGTCCACTGATTTCAGTGCCGACAAGCTTTCTTCGATGGCTTGAGAACTCGCACACTTCAGCCGTCTTGAAGCGATGGTCCGGATCCTCGATCCACTGCATGTTGCGCGGCTTGTCCTCGCCGTACCCCGTTAACCGCATAGTGGACGGCCCCCCAAAGTAGCCGTCGGCATTCATGTCCAGGAGGGGTAAAAACTGGCGCTTACCCTCACGCCAGAACCTCGGGCGGAAGCTCCTCGGGCCCCTTGGCCCCGGTCATCACGGCCACCGTGTCGCTCATGCTGATCTTCCTGGGGTTCACCACCGCCGCGCGCTTGCCGAGGCGACCGATGTGGATGCGGTCGGCGATCTCGAACACGTGCGGCATGTTGTGACTGATGAGAATGACGGACAGGCCGCGATCGCGAACCCGCCGGATCAACTCCAGCACCATGTTCCCTTCCTTGACACCCAGGGCCGCGGTGGGTTCGTCCATCATCACCACGTGCCGTGCGAAGGCGGCGGCGCGGGCAACCGCCACGCACTGGCGCTGGCCGCCGGAGAGCGTTTCCACCCGCTGCATCATGGAGTGGATGTCGACCTTCAAGTCGTTCATGCGAGCCATGCTCTCCTCCAGCATGCGCCGCTTGTCGATCAGCCCCAGCCGGCCCAGGACTCCGGGGCGGCGCAGCTCGCGCCCGAGGAACAGGTTCTCCGCGATGGTCATGGCGGGCGCCACGGCAAGGTCCTGGTACACGGTCTCGATGCCGGCGCGTCGTGCGTCCATTGGGCTGCGGAAGTGTGCCGGCTCGCCATCCAGCCAGATCTCGCCGGCATCCGGCCGCAGGGCGCCCGAGAGCGCCTTGATCAGCGAGGACTTCCCCGCGCCGTTGTCGCCGACGACCGCCAGGATCTCGCCTGCGCGCAGCTCGATGTCGGCGTTGTCGAGGGCCGTGACATGGCCGTAGCACTTGACCAAGCCCTTGGCCTGCAGCACCAGCCGCGCCGAAGGCACGGCATCCGCGTCAGAACCGCCGCCGCCACGGGAGCGAGAGTCCGCTGCCAATTCAGCGTACCCCCTTGCGCGAGAGCTGGTCCGTCCCCACGGCCAGGATCACCAGCACGCCGGTGACCAGGATCTGGTAGATCGAAGAGACGCCCATGAGGATGAGGCCGTTGCGGAACACGCCGATGATGAGCGCGCCCACCAGTGTTCCCAGCACCACGCCGCGGCCGCCGAACAGGCTGGTGCCACCCAGCACCACGGCCGTGATGGCATCGAGGTTCTCGGTCTGGCCTGCGTTCGGGTCGCCGGCGCCGACGCGCGCCACCGACAACAGCGAAGCGATGCCATAGAACACGCCGGCCAGCACGTAGACGCCCAGCAGCACCCGGTGCGTCGCGATGCCGGTCAGCCGCGTGGCCTCCGGATTGTTGCCTACCGCATAGACGTGACGGCCGGCCGCGGTTTCACGCAGCCCAAACCAGGTCGCCAGGTACAGCGCGAGCATCAGCACCGCGCCGTAGACGATGCTGGTGTTGCCAACGTTGAAGGCGTTGCCCAGCCAGGTCATGCTCGCGGGCACGTCGGTCACGGTCTGCGACTTCGAGTAGAGCTGCGTGATCGCGAACGCGATGTTGAGCGTGCCGAGCGTCACGATGAAGGGAGGCAGCTTCGCCTTGGTGACCAGCAATCCGTTGACCAGCCCGCACAGCGCCGTCACGGCGATGCCGCACGCGATCGCCAGCGGCACCGGCAAACCGAAGTCGGCCGCGAGCTTGGTCATCACGATGCTCCCCAGCGCCATGATCATGCCGCATGAAAGGTCGATGCCCGCCGTGAGGATGATGAGCGTCTGCCCGAGCGCGAGCACGCCCACCACCATCACTTGTTGCAGGATCAGCGACAGGTTCTGGGCAGACAGGAAACGGTCGCTCTGGGAAGCGAAGAACGCGCATGCGAGCACCAGTGCGAGGAAGGGGCCGAGGACGCCGAGCTGTGACCGCACGTACTGCGGCAGGCGCGGGATGGTGATGATGCCCATGGCGGCCCGCAACTTCAGGGTCTCCACCCGTGTCGTGACGATGTACCCGGGGGAACCTGACCGATGGCTGGGGTGTTCATCCGTCCGGGTATTTTCCATTGTCGCGCCCTGCTGAGTCAACCTTGCAGCGTCAGCACCACCGGCCTGACCACATAGACCTCATGGGTGCTCGCGCCCTATACTAGCCGACCCAATGGCAATGGCCGTCGATCGCCCAGGTCATCTGTAGTCATTGGTCGAGAGGAGTCTGCCATGCAGTTGCGATACTTCTTGCTCGCTTCTGCGCTGCTCGCCACCTGCGGCGCCCGTGCGGCCGATGCCCCGGTCATCGGCCTGATCACCAAGACCGACACCAACCCGTTCTTCGTGGCCATCAGGGACGGCGCCGCGGCCGAAGCCAAGGCGGCGGGGGCGAAACTGCTCACGGCGGCCGGCAAGGACGTGCGGGACCACGCCAGCCAGGTCACGGCGGTCGAGAACATGATCGCTGCGGGCGCCAAGACCATCCTCATCACCGCGAGCGACACCCGGGCGATCGTTCCGGTGCTGCGCAAGGCACGCGAGAAGGGTGTGCTGGTCATCGCACTGGACACCCCGACGGAGCCCGTGGACGCAGCGGACGCCCTCTTCGCCACCGACAACTACGAGGCCGGGATGCTCATCGGCCAGTATGCCAAGGCCGCCCTGGGGGACCGCAAGCCGGTCGTCGCCATGCTGGACCTCGTGCCCGGCCTCTCCGTTGGCACGCAGCGCCACAACGGTTTCCTGCGCGGGTTCGGCGTGAACGCGCCCGACGCGAAGAGCTCGGAGCTCGGCACCGATCCCATGGTGGCCTGCATGGTCGACAGCTTCGGCGACCAGGCGAAGGGGCAGGCCGCGATGGAGACCTGCCTGCAGAAGAACGCGGAGATCAATCTGGTCTACACGGTCAACGAGCCCGCCGCCGCCGGCGCCTTCAACGCGCTCAAGCGGGCCGGCAAGGAAAAAGGCGTCGTGATCGTCTCGATCGACGGCGGCTGCGAGGGCATCCGCAACGTCGGCAACGGCATGATCGCCGCGACGTCACAGCAATACCCGTTGAAGATGGGGACGATGGGCGTGCGCGCCGGCGTGGAGTTTGCCCGTACCGGCAAGAAGCCGAGCGGCTACACGAACACCGGCGTCACCCTGATCGCCGACAAGCCGGTGAGTGGAGTGGCGAGCCGCAACATCAAGAGCGGCACGGAGTTGTGCTGGGGCAAGAGGTGAACCTGCCGCCGGGCGCGGCGGCACAACGAACGCTGCGCGGCAACGAGGAACAGTTCGCACGCCTGGCCGGGTCGATCTCGGATTACCTGTGGAGCGCCGAAGCGGGACCGGGCGGCGCCTTCGCATACCGCTACTTCTCGCCGGTGGTCGAGCGCATCACGGGCCGTCCGCCGGGGTACTACCTCGGGCACGGCTTGCAGGTATGGATCGAGACGATCGAAGCGCAGGACCGCGCGGCCGTCGGCGCGGCCATGAAGCGCCTGCTGGATGGCGAGCTCGACCGGATCGACCTGGAGTACCGGATCCTGCGACCCGACGGCGCCATGCGCTGGGTCCGCGACAGCATGCACGCGACCCGGGTCGCCGAAGATCACCTGCTGCTCGACGGCGTGGTGAGCGACATCACCGACCGGCAGCTCGCGGCGGCGGCGTTGCGCGAGAGCGAGGAGCGCTTCCGCAGCCTCACGGAATTGTCGTCGGACTGGTACTGGCGGCAGGACGAGAACCTGCGCTTCGTCTACCTTTCCAGCCAGGCCATCGACCTGACCGGCCATACCGGCGAATCGTCTTATGGCAAGACGCGCTGGGAGCTTTCCAACATGTGGCCGCTGTCCGGTTCCTGGGACGAGCACAAGGCGGTGCTGGCGGCGCGCCTGCCCTTTCGCGACCTGGAGTGCTGCCGCATCGGGATCGACGGTGCCGTGCGCTACCTCAGCATGACCGGAGCCCCGCTCTTCGACGAGCTCGGGCGCTTCAAGGGCTATCACGGCATCGGCCGCAACATCACCGAGCAGAAGCGCATCGAGGCCGAACTGCGCGCCCGGCAGGAAATGCTCGACCTCGCGCAGAACGCTGCGCGGGCCGCGGCGTTCGAGTGGCGCTTCGGATCGGCCGAGCGGCAGACGCGCTGGTCGCCGTACCTGGAACCCATGCTGGGTGTCGCTCCCGGCGAGTACGACGGTACGGTCGACAGCTGGAAGAAGCTGGTCCATCCCGCGGACCGCGCTGCTGCCGACGCGGCCATCGCGCGTGCCCACGAAGCCCGCGACGTGTCCTTCGAATACCGCGTGGCCCACAAGGACGGCTCCACGCGATGGCTGCAACTGAAGGGCCGCGTGAGCAGCGGCGACAGCCCGGATGCGCGCCTCGTCGGCTTCATGCTCGACGTGACCGAGCGCCACGAGGCAGAGGAGGAACTGCGGCGGCTCGAGCACCAGTTGAACCAGGTCCGCTCGGAGTTGGCCCGAGTCGCGAGGGTCACGACCTTGAGCACGCTGGCCGCCTCGATCACCCATGAGGTGAGCCAGCCGCTGACCGGCGTGATCACCAACGCCAGCACCTGCCTGCGCGTGCTGGATGCCGACCCGCCCAACGTGGAGGGCGCGCGCGAAACGGCGCGGCGCATCATCCGCGACGGCAACCGCGCCGCCGACGTGATCGCGCACCTGCGGGCCATGTTCAGCAAAAGAGACTTCACGCTGGAGCCGATGGACCTGAACGAAGCGACGCGGGAAGTGATCGCCCTGTGCATGAGCGAGCTGCAGAGGAACCGAGTGATATTCGAGCCGGAACTGGCCGAGGACCTGCCGCGCGTCATCGGGGATCGCATCCAGCTCCAGCAGGTCATCCTGAACCTGCTGCGCAATGGTTCGGAGGCTATGACCGACGTCCACGACCGACCGAGGCAGCTGGTGATCAGGACCGAGAGGGAGAGCGGGGATCGTGTGCGCCTGAGCGTGCGCGATGCCGGGCTGGGGCTGGGCCCAGGGAGCATGGACAAGTTGTTCGAGGCGTTTTATACGACCAAGAGCGGCGGCATGGGCATCGGGTTGTCTGTGAGCCGCTCTATCATCGAGCGGCATCATGGCCGCCTCTGGGCAGAGCCGAACGAAGGCCCTGGAGCGAGCTTCTCCTTTTCCATTCCGCGCGAACCCGCGAGTGGAGCTGCCCCCTTGGGTTGACGACCCCGTACCACGAATTCGGCCTGCCTTCAACACATCAATCTTGATACCGCATATCAAAGATTGGCGGGTGCGCTATTGAAGAGCTTTTCGTAATACTCCACTGCTCGAATACGAAACGTCGGCCTGGCTAGGTCAATAAAAAGGGCCACGGATGAGCGGGGGGAAGGCTGCGGACAATCCGCTGCAATCGGTCAACGCTGGCCAGTTCCTTGTGTTCACGAATATGAGCGCCACACGAAAAACAAGGGGGACGAATCGTGAACAAGAAGAACGTCGACACAAGACTGTCGTCGCGCATGACTGTCGCCCTGGCGGGTCTGTTCGTCGCCACGGCCGCGCTGATTGCCTGCAGCGGTGGTTCAGGCTACTCGTCCCCGGGAGGCGGCGACCAACCGTCCCCCGGGGAGGAGCCGGAGAACATCGGCACCCTCATCGACACGCCCAATCCTGTGCCGCCCTCGCCGCCCTTGCCTCCAACGCAAGCCACGCCGGTGGACGCGAGCCTGGGCGTTGCGAGCTTCTATCCGCTGTTCGCGGCGGGCACTCCGGTCACCGAGCATATCCAGTATCGCGAGGCGGACGGCACGCTCGTCACGCTGATGGGGATGCGTCCCACCGAGCGCCACGCGCGCGAGCGCGGTGAACCCTGGACGGCACCGGACGATGGGCCGGGCCGCTACCTCACCTTCCCGTCGGCCTATTTCCAGAACCGCACCTACGGCATCGAGATCCGTGACCACGTGCCCGCGGGGAGGCAGCTCATCGAGATGGTCCTGATCGTCAATGACGGCACCTTCGATGGCACCACGTTCAGCCTCTTTCGCAACAGCAACGACGAAGGTGTGCGTGACTACGGCTGGGCGCTCAATACGGGCTTCAACAATCCGACGCTGGGCGGCAAG
>CAVRNE010000051.1:0-14822 GCA_963722025.1 uncultured beta proteobacterium | reverse complement strand
TCCCGGGCTCGACCCGCGATCCACGTTGGCGCGCCCCGGTGGATGCGATGCAGGCAGGCTCCTCGAGTCCGGCATGACAGTCATTACAAGTCAATGCGCCGCCTGCTCGATCTGCGCGTCGGGCTTGAGGCGCCGCAGCAGCGCCAGCATGTCGCGCTCGATCCGATGCAGGGCTTCCTGGGTGTGGCCCTCGAAGCGCAACACCAGCACCGGCGTGGTGTTGGAGGCACGGATCAGGCCGAAGCCGTCGGGCCAGTCGACCCGCACGCCGTCGATGGTGGAAACCTGGGCCGGCGCTTCGAAAGCTGGCACTGGCGACCAGCTTGTCGACCAAGGCATGCGGCTCGCCCTCGGCGCACTTCACGTTGAGTTCGGGGGTGGAGAAACTGGTTGGCAATCCGTCGAGCACGGCGCTGGGATCGGCGTGGCGCGACAGGATTTCCAGCAGGCGTGCGCCGGCGTAAGTGCCGTCGTCGAACCCGAACCAGCGTTCCTTGAAAAAGATGTGGCCGCTCATCTCGCCGCCCAGCGGCGACGCCATTTCCTTCATCTTGGCCTTGATCAGCGAATGCCCGGTCTTGTACATCAGCGGTATGCCGCCGGCCTCGCGGATGGCAGGCGCCAGGCGCTGCGTGCACTTGACGTCGAACAGGATGGTGCCGCCGGGCACCCGGGTGAGCACGTCCTGCGCGAACAGCATCATCTGGCGGTCGGGATAGATGTTGTTGCCGCCGCGCGTGATGATGCCCAGGCGGTCGCCGTCACCGTCGAAGGCCAGGCCCAGATCCGCCTTGTGGGTGCCGATCGCGGCGATCAGGTCCCGCAGGTTCTCCAGCTTGCTCGGGTCCGGGTGGTGGTTGGGGAAATTGCCATCGACCTCGCTGTAGAGCTCGATCACCTCGCAGCCCAATGCGCGAAAGATGCCGGGCGCCGATGCGCCGGCCACGCCGTTGCCTGAGTCCACCACGATCTTCATGGGCCGCGCCAGCTTCACGTCCTGGACGATGCGGTCGCGATAGGGAGCCAGGAGGTTCACGTTGCGGATGCTGCCGGGCTTTGCGACGCTGGCGCCGGTTCCGTCTTCCTCCATTTGCCGGCGCAAGGCCTGGATCTCCTCGCCGTAGATCGCCCGGCCGGCCATCACCATCTTGAAACCGTTGTAATCCTTGGGGTTGTGGCTGCCTGTCACCTGGATGCCGCTGGTGCACAAGGTGCTGGCCGCAAAGTACAGCATCGGCGTGGTTGCCATGCCGATGTCGATCACGTCGACGCCCGATGCCACCAGGCCGCGCACGAGGGCCGCGCTGAGGGCCGGGCCGCTGAGCCGCCCATCGCGCCCGACGGCGACCACTTTTTCGCCTTCAGCCTGCGCGATCGTCCCGAACGCATGCCCGAGCGCTTGCGCCACCTCTTCGGTCAATGTGGAGGGAACGATGCCGCGAACGTCATAGGCTTTGAAGATGGAGGGCGAAAGTTGCATTGATGTGTCTTTCCTGGGGCGGGTACGAAGGGCGAATTGTAGGCGTCGAGGGCACCTGCGCAGGGCGCGGGCGCAGCACAATCGGGCCATGGACATTTATCGGTCGCTGCTGCGCCCGGTGCTTTTCTCCACCGGCGCGGAAACGGCGCACAGGTTCACCATCGCCACTGCCGAGCTGGCCTCGTCGTCGCGCTGGCTGTGTTCGCGGTTCGAGCGCAGCCTTGCGATACAGGCGCCCCGCCTTGCGATCGAAGTCAAGGGCCTGCGATTTCGAACGCCGCTGGGCCTGGCAGCCGGCTTCGACAAGAGCGCCCGGGCCGTGCCCCTCCTGGCGGCGCTTGGTTTTGGCCATGTCGAGGTCGGGTCGATCTCGGCCGAGCCTTCGACCGGCAATCCCAAGCCGCGCCTGTTTCGCATCCCGCAAGACCGCGGCATCGTCGTCAATTACGGGCTGCCCAATGATGGCGCCATCCGTGTCGCCGAACGCCTGGCGGGATTGCAGGCCTGTGCCCCGCTGGGCATCAACATCGTCAGCACCAACCGCGGGCCGTCCGGCGCCGCTGAACCGGACGAAGCGGTGATAGGCGACTACCTGCGCTCGGTGCGCCGCCTGCAACCCGTGGCCGACTACCTCTGCCTGAACCTGAGTTGCCCCAACACGCGCGAAGGGCGCGGTTTCTTCCACGATCAGGCGCGCCTGCGGCAGCTGCTCGACGGGCTGGACACCGTGCACCTGACCAAGCCGCTCTTCCTCAAGGTGGCGCCATTCCCCACGCTGCTGGACCTGGAGAGGTTTCTGGGCACCGTCGAGCCTTCGCCCTGGGTGGCGGGCTTTTCCGTGAACCTGCCGCCCGGCAAGCCCGAGGGCCTGGCTACGCCCGCCTCGAAGCTGGCGGTCATGCCGGGCGCGGTATCCGGGCCGGCCGCGGCCCATGCGGCGGACCGCACGATCCGCGAGCTCTACCGCCGCATGGACCGCTCGCGCTACCGCATCATCGGCTCGGGCGGCATCTTCACCGCGCAAGACGCGTACCGCAAGATCCGGCTGGGCGCTTCGCTGGTACAGCTGTTGACGGCGCTGGTCTACGAGGGACCAGGCGTTGTCGGGGCCATCACCGAGGGGCTGGAACGGCTGCTGGAGGCCGACGGCATCGCCCGCGTCGAGGATGCGGTCGGGGTGGATGCCGACGTGTAGGGACATGTCCGAAAACGGCTAGCCGAGGGTGCGTCGCTGCGTATCATCGACCGCATGAACCCCGATACCGCGACCCTGCAACCCGACGCCTGCTACCTGGCCTTGCAAGCACGCGATGCGCGCTTCGATGGCCGGTTCTTCATCGGCGTCACTTCGACCGGCATCTACTGCCGGCCGGTCTGCAAGGTGCGCATGCCACGGCGCGAGAATTGCCGCTTCTTCGGCCACGCGGCGCAGGCGGAGAGCGCGGGTTTCCGCCCCTGCCTGCGCTGCCGGCCCGAACTGGCGCCGCACTCCGTCATCTGGTCGATCCAGGATGCGAGCTACATCCTGGCGCACCAGGCGGCGCGCCTCCTCGATGACCCGGAGGCCTGGGGCGATACCGCTTGCCCCAGCGTCGAACAGCTGGCCAAGCGACTGGGCGTGAGCGACCGCCATGTGCGGCGCATCTTCGAAGCCCAGTTTGGCGTTTCGCCCGTGCAATACCTGCAAACCCGCAGGCTGCTCACCGCCAAGCAATTGCTGGCCGACACCGACCTGCCCGTCACCCAGGTCGCGCTGATCAGCGGCTACTCCAGCGTACGCCGCTTCAACGCCGCATTCCTCGAGCACTACAGGCTCAGTCCGACCCAGCTGCGCCGCGAGGGCGCGGCGCAGCGGCCGCAAAGCCTGGCGATCCGCCTGGGCTTTCGGCCCCCCTACGATGTGCAGGCCATGCTCGGCTTTTTCGCCAAGCGCGAGCTGTCGGGCGTCGAGTTCGTCAGCCAGCAAGGCGGCGCGGCTGCGATGGGCCGCACCTTGTCCGTGCCGTTCGGCGGAAAAATTCATGACGGTTGGCTGCTGGCGGAGTTCGACGAGGCGCGCCACCAGGTTGTGCTGCGGGTCAGCGACTCGCTGCGCGAAGCCCTGCCGGTCGTGATCCACCGCCTTCGCGCGGTCCTCGACCTGGACGCCGACCCCAACGCGATCAACAACGTGCTGCACGCAAGCTTCCCCCACGGCGACGGCTTGCGTGTTCCCGGCGCGATGAGCGGCTACGAACTGGCCGTGCGCGCGGTCCTCGGCCAGCAGATCACGGTGGCCGCGGCGCGCACCCTCGCGCAACGCCTGGTCGACCGGTTCGGCGAGCCGATCGCCACGCCGTATCCGCAGCTCACGCGGCTGTTTCCGCGGCCCGCTGTGCTGGCGCAAGCCGAGGGCGATGCGCTGGGCCAGCTGGGCATCGTGAAGCAGCGGCAAGCCGCCATCGTCGGCATTGCGCGGGCCGTGGCCGAGAAACGGGTGCAGCTTCACGGCGGCGCCGACGTCCAGGCGACGATCGAAGCGCTGAAGCAATTGCCGGGCATCGGCGACTGGACGGCGCAGTACATCGCGATGCGCGCCCTGCGCTGGCCGGACGCGTTTCCGGCCGGCGACGTGGCGCTGCACAAGGCGCTGGGCGTCCAGGGCGGCCCCAACCCGGCGCGTGCGGCGCAAGCCGCGTCCCAAGCGTGGAAGCCCTGGCGCAGCTATGCCGTGGTGCGGGCCTGGCACGCGATGACACTTCCCCAGGAGTCCCCATGAAATTCGACACTTCCATCGTCCAGGCGCGCTTTCAGAGCCCCCTGGGCCCCATGATCGTCGCGGCCACCGCCCGCGGCCTGGCCGGCGTCTGGTTCGAGGGCCAGCGCCATCTGCCCGATTGCTCTGCGTGGCCTGTGGAGCCGGACAATCCCTTGCTGCGCAAAGCGATGCTTCAGCTCCATGAATATTTCGCCGGCACACGCACCCGGTTCGACCTGCCGCTGGATTTGCAGGGCGGCACCGCTTTCCAGCAATCGGTGTGGCAGGCGTTGCTTTCGATCCCTCCTGGCGGGACCACCAGCTATGGTGCCCTGAGCCGGCGCGTCGGCCAAGCCGCTGCGGTGCGCGCGGTTGGCGCGGCGGTGGGACGCAATCCGGTGAGCATTGTCGTGCCATGCCACCGCGTGCTGGGGTCGGATGGTTCGCTCACGGGATACGCCGGCGGGCTGGAACGCAAGGGCGCGTTGCTGCGGCTCGAAGGCGCATTGATGTGAACCGCCGCTCGCTCATCGACTTCATCCTCCTGGCTGCCATCTGGGGCGCGTCCTTCCTCTTCATGCGGCTGGGCGCCGTGGAATTCGGCGCCCTGCCCACAGCGGCCGTGCGCGTGGCCGTGGCGTCGCTGTTCCTGCTGCCGCTGCTGTTGCTGCGCGGCCTGGCCCCGCAGTTGCGGCAGCACTGGAAGCCCGTGTTCGTGGTCGGCGTGCTCAATTCGGGCATCCCCTTCGCGTGTTATTCATACGCACTGCTGTCGATCACGACGGGCTTGTCCGCCATCCTGAATGCCACCGTGCCCTTGTTCGGCGCGCTCGTCGCGTGGCTGTGGCTGAAGGACCGGCCGACCGGCTCGCGCGTGCTCGGCCTGGCCATCGGTTTCGCAGGCGTCGCCCTGCTCGCTTGGGACAAGGCCAGCTTCAAGCCGGACGCCTCGGGCGCGGCCCCGGGCTGGGCCGTGATCGCATGCCTGCTTGCGACGTTCTGCTACGGCCTGGCTGCCAGCGCGACCAAGCGCTACCTGAGCGGCGTGCCCGCATTGGTCACTGCGACCGGCAGCCAGCTGGGTGCGACGCTCGGGCTGGCGTTGCCGGCGCTGTGGTTCTGGCCCGCGCAGATGCCAAGCCCGCAGGCGTGGCTGTCTCTCGTGGCGGTAGGCGTGCTCTGCACCGGCATTGCCTATGTGCTGTATTTCCGCCTGATCGAGCAGGCTCGGACCCGCGCGCGCGCTGGCCGTGACCTTCGTGGTGCCGGTGTTCGCGGTGTTCTACGGCGTGCTTGTTCCTGGGCGAAAGCGTCACCGGCTGGATGCTGCTGTGCGGGCTGGTCATCGTGTGCGGCACGGCCTTGTCGACCGGGTTGCTGAAATCTGCCGAGGCGGGTGGCGAGAAAGAATGCGAAGCCACGCGGATGAGTCATCCCGGCGCCAAGCCCGCCGGATGGTCGGTCTCATCGAGGGTTCGTGTCGCAAGGCTTGCCGCCTCTCACCGTGCGAATCGGCATCCACTCGGAAGCCGTGCTGGTCGGCAACATCGGTCTTGCTCGAGATCATGAGGATCTTCACAGTGATGGACGTCAGCGTCATCATTGTCCCGCGGCATTTATAGGATCACAAAGTAATATCGCCATCGCGATCTGCATCAGCATCACGGTCCGTTCAAGGAAGCTGGCTGCGATCTTTCGGGGTTCCGTGACGAATCATTTCACATTGCCCACTCCAACTCCGTGGTGGAGCATGTCGGCGATTGGGCACGCATGGTGCAATTCGGCAAGGAAGTATTGAGAGTTTCAAAGAAATACTTCGTTCAAACTCCCAACTACTGGTTTCCGGTCGAGCCCCACTGCATGACACCTTTCTTTCATTGGCTTCCCAAGCCAACCCGCCTTTGGCTGGTTTCGCACTTTCAACTGGGTCATTGGAGCAGGGCGACTTCAATCGATGAGGCGGTGCGAAGTGTGGAGAGTGCGCGCCTTCTGAACAAAAAAATGTTTCAGTGCCTCTTTCGCGATGCCGATATCTTGACTGAAAAATTACTCTTCATGCCCAAGTCATTCGTCGCCATAAAAAAATGAGAACGCCGCCGCCGCGGGCAATGCGAACTCGCGCGGCAAAGGCGGCGAAGTAGGCCCCGACAGGATTGGAGATTAAAAGCGCGGGAGATCGCCCAAGCTGCGCCCGGGCTCTTCCTCGGCGAGGGCCAGGGTCTCGGTGCCTTCCGGCAACACGTCCACCTTGACCTCGGGGCCGGGCTGCAGGCCGCCTTCATCGTCAGGGAACAGGCTGATGACGGTGTCGCCTTCGACCAGGCGGTCGACCACCTCGGTCAGGCGCGCGGGTGTCGGCCGCAAGTCCCATTTCGTCTGCGTGATGTCGATCAGGCCCATCATGGCTTCGACGATATGAGCGCCCGCGTAGCGCAGGGCCGTGATGCCGTATTTAGCGTTCTCAACCATAGGATTATTGTGTGTCGCTTGCTCAAGTAAGGCGATAAGTCAAACCGCGATAAAGCCCGTGGGACCGTACCTACGGTGCATGGCACTCCCCGGAGCAACTCTCTCGCTACTGGGTCGGATGTTCCGGCTTGCCGGGCTCAGGCTCCTCGACCCGGCCTTTTTCCGGATCGAGATGCTCGTGCTCGGGTTCCGGGTTCACAGGCTTGGGCGGCTCCGTCGGCGGACTCGTCGGCGCAGGCGCGCTGCTCATGCGATCACTCGCGTTCCACGTCACGAAGCGGCTCGTCGGCAGTCCCTTCTTCCCACGTCGTCGCTGGCAATGTCTTCCTCGTCCGCGAGCTCAGGCTCTTCCTTTTCCAGTCCCGGAGGGGGCGGTATCACGCCGGGTTTTATCGAATGGTTCATCTCGTTTCCTCAAAGCGTAGGCGGTTTCACTCGCGGGTCCTCGGGCTCGGCCGGCGGCAGTTGAGGGCCGAATTCGGGCTCGACCGGCAGTCGCGTGGGATTTGCGGGCATGGGTTCAGGGCCCGGCGGCGGCTCGGGCTCGACGGGATGGGTGGACATGATCAGAACGCGCTTTTGTTCCAGAGGGCTGGATCTACCGGCTCCGCCGGGGCCACATCGGGCGAATCATCCGGTTTGGCTTCGTGCGCTTCGTGCGATGGGGGCGAAAAGCCGTCGTCGAGCGAGGTTGGCTCGGGCTCGCCGTCATGCAGGCTCGGGTCGATGTCATAGGGGATCATGCGAACTCCTTATTGACTCGATGGTGGCAGTGGCGTGGACCGGGTGGCCTCAGCGAGAACGCCAAACGCGTGTCGGCCCGCGCCGACTTCAGACCGTGGGGGCGCACATCCTCTCAGGTGTTTTCGTGCACGAGCCGCTGGGCTTCACGCCTGACAACGGTGCTGGGCTCATGCGTAAACGGCAGACGAGGCAGCCCGCTCAGGGCCTGCAGAGTCGCATGGGCGCGATCCATGTCGCTGCCGATCATGGCCAAAGCGACCTCGTGGCCCGGTTCGTTGCGCGCGATCTCGAGATACGCAGCCCGCAGGCGCTGGTAATCGGCCTCGGCACGCGCGACCTCCTGCTGCAGGGCCTGCACTCTCGAATGTTCGGTTCGGCTATGGCGCATGCAAGCATGTTACGTAGCGCGACATTTCCCGCGTGTAGGACAAGTCAGACAAGTGTCGAAGGTCCACTCCGGCGATCCGGAGCATCGATGATCGCGAGTCGGTGGTCGCGCAAGTGGTTGCGCTGCCACAGTTGCCGCACGGCAACTGTGCAGCGCGTCCGTTCGCGTACTTCATCGAGCTCAAAACGACGAACCTGCCGTCAACAAAAAGCCGCTTTTTCGAGTCGTCGCACAAGCGCACCGGAACTATCGCCCGAGTCCTACACGAGCTGCGATGGGGGGCTCCTACGATCACCTCGGGCTCATCCTCTAGCACCAATGCAGCTCTGCCTTCACGGACGGCAGCAAGCGATTCCGTGTAATAACCTGAACGAGCCATGACACTTGCCATTTTTGATGTTGATGGTGACGCAAAATCGATTTGAGACCATTGCGAGGAGAGCCGGATGTACAGATCACTGACTGCTGTTGTTCTCTGCATTTTTTCGCAGGCTGCGCTCGCGCAATGCGTGGATTCGCGGCCTGCCGCTCTCGACTCCCATCCAGATGCCGAGCTCGCGAAGAAGGCACCAAGACGGCGCCCATGCCAGTGGCCGGTGCGGTGCGTACCGGGGGCGAATTGATCACGACAGCCGCAGCCGGCACCCACGACGCACCGCCCATCGCACGTGAAGATTCCGCCAGTGCCTCTGCGGGCGAAGAGGAATCGCCCCGGCGCGGCGGCCCTGCCATGCTTCTTGCTGCGCTTGCACTCATGTCGGGCATAGCGCTGCGGCGCTACGGTGCGAACGACCAATGACCGCAGGCGGTCTGGCCATTCGGGCGGAGCGCGCGCTGAAATGGAGCGCACTGACGACCATCGCCCGGTTCGCGCTGCAGCTGGTGGCGCAGATCGCGTTGGCGCGCATGCTGGGGCCGGAGAATTTCGGCGTCTACGGCATCGGCATGGCGGTCCTCACTTTCGCCGCTTTCCTGGCGGGAGGCAGTTTCAGCTGGAACCTGATGCTGCTGCCCACGGTGACGCGTGACGACATCCGCTTCTCGTTCACCTGGCAGATGATGGCAGGCCTCCTGTGCGCAGCGGCGATGTACGCGGCGGCACCGGCTATCGCGGGTTTCTTCTCCGACCCGCGCGTGGAGGGCATGGTGCAGCTGCTTGCGCTCGCGAGCCTGCTCATGGCCGCAGGCGCGCCCGCCACTTGCCTGTTGCAGCGCGACCTGAACTTCCGTGCGCTCGGCCTGATCCAGTTCGCAAGCTACGCGGCGGGCTACCTGGCGGTAGGCATTCCGATGGCACTGCACGGATATGGCGCCTATGCGCTGGGCGCCGCGTGCGTGGTGCAGTCGGCCGTCAACCTCGTGGGCGTCTATGCGGCCAAGCCCCATCCGGTGCGCCCCCTCTTCTCCCACGCGGGCGGCGTCGACGCGCTCTCCACCGGCCGCACCGTTTTCCTCACCAACGTGGTGAACTGGTTGCTGGGCAATCTCGATCGCGTGCTGATCGGGCGCGTCCTCAACGCGCACGCGGTGGGCCTCTACACCGTGGCGTACAACCTGGCCTCGATTCCCAACGTGTTGCTGGTGAATTCGCTGCAGCCGGCCTTCCTGGCCACGGGTGCGAAGCTGCAGGATGAGCCCAAGCGGCTGGCCCAGGGCTGGCTGCTGGCAATGGCCTGCATCCTGGTGCTGGTGACGCCCGTCTCGGTGGTGCTGGCGCTGCTGTCCGCGGACCTGGTGAGCCTGCTGTACGGACGGGCCTGGATGGAATCGGCGTGGGTGCTGGCGCTGCTGTTCCTGTGCCTGCCCGCCTGGGCGTGCTTCGCGCTGACGACCCCTGTGCTTTGGAACACCGGACGCAAGCACCAGGAATTCCTGCTGCAGCTGCCCTTGCTGGCTCTTGCCGGGCCCGCATGGTGGCTGTTTGCGCCCTCGGGTATTCGCGGCGTTGCCATCGTCTCGGCGATCGTCCTCTTCACCCGCGCGCTGGTGATCGTGGCGGCGGCCCTCAACGCCCTGCAGCTGCGCTGGATGACGATAGTGCCGTACGCCGCGCGCGGACTGGGCCTTGCAGCCGTCGCAGCCGTTGCCGTGCTGGCCGGCCAGCACGCCGTCGCCACGTTGACTTTCCCCGGTGTCGCGCTGTATGCCGGAGGCATATGCGCAATGGCTGCGATGCTGTTGCTGATACTGGTGCGGCCCCAGGTACTGGGCCTGGAGGCACGTAGCGCCCTCGCCAGGCTCGTTCCGGGCTTCGGGCTGGGCGATTCCGGCGGGCAGGCATGATGAAACGCACTACCGGCTTCCTCCACTGGGTTTTCCCCGCGATGCTGACGGTGGTGGCCCTGACCTCGCTGCTGTCGGGGCGCGACCTTTCGCAAACCTTCAGCGATCTGGCGGCCGCTAGCCGTCCTCCAGCATCCGGCCATTCCCTGGGCGCAGCGTGTCGTCTCGCTCATCTTGCTGGCCGTGTCCGCCGAACGGATCTTCAACCATTTCGCTTCGCACAGGCGCATGCCTTCGCCGCTGCTCACCGCCGCGTTCGTCACGTACTGGCTGTGCAGCGTGGCGGCTCCGGCATTCCTCGGCACGAACCCGCGCATCGCGCACGAGTACCTTTACCCGGTGATCTTTGGCTGCGCAGCCTTGCTGACCACCGTGCCGGAGCGCGAGAAGATCCTGGGCGCCACGCGCAACGCGCTGCTCTTGTTCATGCTGGCCGGCGTCTTGCTCATACCGCTGATGCCAAGGCTCGTCATGGACGCCTCGTACACGCAGGGTTTGATTCCGGGCCTGCCGCGTCACGGTGGCCTGGCGCCGCATCCAGTGGCCATGGGCATGTTCGCCGTCACGGCGCTTCTGTGCCTGTGGTGCAAACCATTCGCCAATCGCTGGCTCAACCGGACAGCATGGCTCCTGGGTCTCGGGGTGTTGTTCATTGCACAGTCCAAGACTTCCTGGGTCGCCTTCCTGCTTTGCGCGATCAGCATGCTGGCCGTGCGCAACGGCCCGAGCGCCTGGCGCCGCCTGGGCGACCCCAGCGAGGGCTCCTTCGGCGTCGCAGCCTGCCTGTCGGCCATCGCTCTCGCCCTGGTGCTGTTGTGGGCGCTGCTGCTGGCCGACGTGGGCTCCGCCGTCGCCGGCTTCTTCGAAACCGCCCAGGGCGCGCAGTTGGTCTCGATGACCGGGCGCGACCAGATCTGGGCGATCGCGCATGGACGAGTGGCGGGCGAACCCGCTGTTCGGCTACGGGCCGGACTTGTGGAACGAAGCGTACCGCACGAGCATCAACATGCCCAACGCCACCAATGCGCACAACCAGTTCCTGGACACGCTGGCACGCTCGGGCATCGTGGGCGCCGCCGGCCTGGTGCTCTATGCCCTGACCCTGCTGGTTCTTTCCGTGCGCTATGCCAGGTCCACCCAGGGGCTCAGCCTTGCGCTCTTCCTGGCGCTGGCACTGCGTTCGGTCAGCGAAGTTCCGCTCATCCTGTTCGGCTATGGAACAGAAATCTTTGCGCACCTTCTCCTGATCATCACGCTGGCTTCGGCCGCCAGCGCCCGCGTGCCCGCCGCCGAAGTCCGCGCAAAGCCCATTTACCGGACCGCATCATGAAATTTTCAGTGGTCATTCCCCTGTACAACAAGGCCAGGTTCATCGAGGGCACCGTGCGCTCGGCCCTGGCCCAGACCCTGCCGCCGCGCGAGATCATCGTGATCGACGACGGCTCGACCGATGGCAGCGCCGAGCTGGTTGAAAAGATCTGCGATCCGACGGGTGCGGCTGGTGAGGCAAGCCAACGCGGGCGTCTCCGCGGCGCGCAATCGCGGCATCGCCATGGCCGAGGGCGACTGGGTCGCGTTCCTGGATGCCGATGACTGGTACCACCCGGAATTCCTGGCAGGTCTGGCCCACGCGCATCGTGCCTACCCGGAGGTCGACATGCTGGCCACACGGGGTTCCGGCAGGTAGTACGAAAGCAACGGCGGCGACCTGGACGAATGGACCGTGCCCGAGGCCTTTTGCGAGATCGAGCTGATAGAAGACCTGCGCGCGCGGTGGATGAAGAGCATGCCGTTTTTCACCAGCAGCGTGGCGGTGCGCACCGAGCGCCTGCGGCAGATGCGGCCGTGCTTCGTGGAGGGCGAGTCGCATGGCGAGGATCTCGATCTCTGGTTTCGCCTGGCCGACGAAACCGCGGTTGCGCTGGCGCACGCGCCGCTCGCCGCCTACCGGGTGGCGGTCCCCGGTTCCCTCACGGCGGCGCACCCCCGGGGATTGGCGCCTTTCATGTTGAGGATGCGCGCAGCACGCGCTGGACGGCACCATCCCGCCGCAGCACAGGCGTTCCGCGCTGTGGTTCGTGGCCCAGCAGGAGATCACCCTGGCGCGCGAACTGCTGGCCGACGGCAAGCGCCGCGATGCGCTGCGCGCCCTGCTGCGCGCACGACACGCGGCGACCAGCATGCGTTGGCAGTATGACGTTGCTGATGGCACTGCTGCTGCCCGCGAATATGGCCGACCGCTGGCAGCGCTGGCGTGTTCGCTCCTCCGATCAGTTCGCGCAGCAAGGAACGCTGCCATGAGCACGGCGACGCCTTCAGTCCCTGCGCGCGGTGCGGCACGCTGCAACGTGTCCGTGATCATCAAGGCCTTCAACGAGGAAAAGAACATCTGCGCGGCCATCGAGAGCAGCCTTGCGGCCGTTGCCGAGGTGGGCGGTGAGGTGATCCTGGCGGACGGCCACTCGACAGACCGCACCGTGGAGCTGGCCTCGCTGTACCCCGTTCGCGTCGTGCAGCTGGTGAATGCGCACGAGCGTTGCTGCGGCGTCGGTCCGCAGTTGGGCTATCAGCATTCACGCGGCGAGTATGTCTACCTGCTGGATGGCGATATGCGGATGATGCAGGGGTTCCTGCCGCACGCGCTGACCTTTCTCGCACAGCATCCCGAGGCCGCAGGCGTGGGCGGCCGGGTGGTAGAGCTCAACACCGAAAGCATGGAGTACCGCGAGCGCGGGCTGCGCGCGGCGGCCCACCTGTCACCCGGCGAGGTCGATCGGCTCGACGGCGGCGGCCTGTACCGGCGCAGGGCCATCGAGGAATGCGGCTACTTTTCCGATCGCAACCTGCACAGCTACGAAGAATTCGATCTGGCGGCGCGCCTGCGCTCTCGCGGCTGGAAGCTGTGGCGCATTGCGGTGGACGCGGTGACCCACTACGGCCACGACGTCCCGCCCTATCAGCTGCTGCTGCGCCGCTGGCGCACCGGCTATGTCTGCGGCCTGGGCGAGCTGGTGCGCGGGGCTGCCGGCCAGCCGCACATGCGCCAGGTATGGCGCGGCATGCGGGAGCTGCGCATCTACCTGGGCGTGCTCGCGTGGTGGTGCCTGTTGCTGAGCGTTGCGTTCTGGCCGCTGGCCGCGCCCGCCCGTTTCGCCTGCTCCGCCGCACTGGTGGCCGCGCCCTGGCTACTGATGCTGTGGCGCAAGCGCTCGCCGGCCCGCGCCTCGTACTCGGTGGTGTCTTGGTGCTTCAACACCGCCGGACTGCTTCGCGGCCTGCTGCGCCGGCAACGCCCGCCGCGCGATGCCATCGGCAGCCGCGTGCTCCACGAACCGCCGCAGGCCTCGGCCTCGCGCCGCGAGCACTACGCCTGACCCGCTTTCCTGATTGCCACGAAAACATGCACAGCGACCCCAAGCACCCCCATGCCGCCCGAACCTTTGTCGCAGCCATTGCCGGCAAGTCCTTCGGGCCCGTGCCGCCACCGGACCGCGTGGCCGCTACATCTACATCGCCGTGCCCTGGGCACCGATGGGCGGCGGCATGTTCAAGGTGGTCGACTACCTGATCCAGTCGCAGGCCCTGGATGCCCCAGCCCATACCGCGCAGCTGCGCCCGCTCGACACGCCGCGGCGGCGGCAGCGCTTTCAGCTCGCTCTGGGTACTGCTGACAGCGCTGGCCAAGCTGGTGCGCGGCCGCCTGGGAGGCAACTTGGCCGGGGTCCACGTCAACATGGCCGAGCGGCTGAGCGTGGTGCGCAAGGGCGCGATCATTGTGCTTTGCCGCGCGATCGGCGTGCCGGTGGTGTTGCACCTGCACGCGGCCCAGCTTCCTCAGTTCTACCATTCAATGCCGCAGCCCCTGCAGCGCCTCATGCGCTGGATCTTTTCGCTGCCGGCCAGCGTGGTGGTGCTGGGAACGGCTTCGCAGCGCTTCGTGATGCAAGAGCTGCAGGTCCCGGGCGGCCGTGTCGAAATCCTGAACAACGGCGTGCCGGAGCCCGCGCGGCGGCGCGACAGGGCCGCTGCGGGGGCTGCGCGCCGCGTGCTGTTCGTCGGCAACCTGTCGGAACGCAAGGGCGTCTCGGACCTGCTGCAGGCGCTGGCCCATCCCTCCTTGCGGGGGGCCTCTCTGGAGCTCACGCTGGCCGGCGGCGGGGACGTGGCCGGGTACGAGGCGAAGGCGCGGCAACTCGGCATCGAGCGCTTGGTCCGCTTCGAGGGCTGGATCGACCAGCAAAAGGTGGCGCAGCTCATGGCCCGCTCCGATGCGCTGGTGCTGCCTTCTTACGACGAGGGCCTGCCGCTGGTCATCCTCGAGGCCCTGGCCAATGGCGTCGCAGTGATTTGCACGCCGGTCGGAGAGATCCCATCGGTGCTTGCCAACGGCGTCAACGCCTGCTTCGTCACCCCCGGCGACGTGGCCGCAATCGCAGCGGCATTGCACATGGTTCTGCGGGAACCCGAGTTGATGGAGACGCTGGGCCGCAACGGGCGCACCCTCTACGAGAAGCAGTTTTCCCTGTCGCGCTTCTTCAGCAGCGTGGCGCGCATACACCAGCGCCATTTCGGCGTTGCCGCCCAACTCAGCGACGCCGGGGCCGCGGCACAGGAGGGCAAGCCGTGACCTGCCTGCGCGAGAAGCTGGGCGTGGCTAAAACCGCGCTTGCGTTCCCGGGCAAGGATTTGACTCACTGAACACGGCTGCGATTCACAACCTC
>CAVRNE010000050.1:0-95029 GCA_963722025.1 uncultured beta proteobacterium | reverse complement strand
ACTTCGCGCGCGAAAGCGTGCAGGTGGCCGATGAGCGAGGTCATCACCTGCTTGAAGCGCGGGTCCGAACAGTCGGCAAGCCGTGCGATGACTGCGTCGGTGATGCTTTCGGTGTCGTATTCCAACTGCGCCATAGATGTCTCCGTGGTTACCGCGACTGATCAGCGGGACTTTATCGATTGACAGCAACAATAAGAAGTGAAGAATTTCGATGGTTCAGATTGATGCCGTCGATCATTTACCCTGGTAAACCCTATGGAACTGCGCCACCTGCGCTATTTCGTCGCTTTGGCGGAGTGCCTCTCCTTTACCCGCGCCGCCGAGCGGGTGCACGTCACGCAATCGACGCTGTCGCACCAGATCCGGCAGCTGGAAGAGGAGCTCGGCCATGCGGTGTTCGACCGCATCGGCAAGCGCGTGAGGCTCACCGAGGCGGGCGAGACGTTTCTCGGGTATGCCTCCAGGGCGCTGCGCGAGGTGGACCATGGCCTTTCCGACCTGATGCGCGCGGGCGACGAGCTCTCCGGCGAGGTGCGCATCGGGGCCACCGGCACCTTCAACATCGGCTTCGTGCCGGAGTGCCTGGCGCTGTTCCTTGCGCGCAATCCCACCGTGAAGGTGACGGTGGACGAGCTCGCGGCCGACGCGATCGCGCAGCGGCTGATCGATACGTCGCTGGACGTCGGCATCGCCTACCAGCCGTCCGACCCGACGAGCTTGTGGTTCGAGCCGCTCTACACCGAGGAGATGGTGCTGGTCGTCTCGCCCGGGCACCCGCTCGCGCAGCGCAAGCGCGTGCGCATGGTGGAGCTGCACCGCCAGAGCCTGGTGCTGCTGCCGCGCGGCTTTGCCACTCGCACGATGTTGGACGAGTGCTTTCGCGCCTGCGGCGCCGAACCGGTGGTGGCCGCGGAGATGAACACGATCGCCCCCATCGTCGGGCTCGTGGCCCGCACGCAGCTCGCGGCCATCGTCTCCAGCCACGCGGTGCAGCCGCGCGACGACGTGTGCATGATCCCGATCGAAAGCCCTACCCCGGTGCGCACGCCGGGCATGCTGTGGAAGCGGGATGCGAAGCAGTCGCCCGCGGTGCGCTCGTTCGCATCGTGCATCCGGAAGCTGGCGCTTGGGCGCAGCTTGCGGCCAGGGCGTGAGCGGATGACAGCCGAGGCGCTCGAATCACGTCGCCGCCAGCCCCAGCTTGAGCGGCACCGGCTTGCCGGCATCGGATACGACTTTCTCGGGCGCCGCGGAGGCAGCACGGGCCGGATCGATGCCGGCTTCCTTGAGTGCGGCGAGAATGACGTCCGCCCGCTGCGCTCCCAACTTCGTCAAGGCATCGGGAGCCAGCGGCTCGGATTGGTTCAGGCGCTCCAGCAGCTTGCCGTAGAAGGAACTGGCATCGGCCACCGGCGGCTCGCCTTGAATCATTTTTCCGAAACGCTGCCAGGCGGGAAGCTTCTGCTGCGCCTGAGCCGCTTCGGTCCCGGCGCCCTGCGGACTCGGCTGCCTTTTTCTGCTTGTCGAGTTCGGCGTCGCCAAAGCGGGCGACGTATAGATCCCGCACGGCACTGCGCACGGCGCGACTCCCCAGGTCCACGGGACCGGGTTCTTCACCTGCCTCGAGCTTGATGTCGGCACGCCGGGAGATTTCGATTCGTACCGCGCGCGCCCGAAGCGCGGCCCCATCGGCCGCCTCGCTGTACTGCCCCGGCACGGAGAGTTTCAGTTGCGGACGCTTGGCCAGCTGCTCCACCACCTGCTTCAGCTTTTCGCGCTCCGGTGGCAATAGCTTGGCGCTGCCGGGATCGAAATTCGATAGCCTCCAGCTTCTCACCGCCGCCCGCGCCGAAGGCGCGGAATGGCGCGGTGACGATTTTGGTCACCACGGTCGTGAAGGCCTTCCAGACGAGCGCTCCCCAGCTGAACTGCGGATCGTCGAGGTTGCCTGAGACGGGCAGGCCCAGATCGATGCGGCCATTGCTGTCCTTGAGAACGGCGATCGCCAGTTCTATCGGGAGCTTGAGTGCGTCGGGGCTGTCCACCCGCTCGCCCAAAGTCAGCTTGTCGATGACGATCTGGTTGGCGCCTTCGAGTTGGCTGTTTTGTACCTTGTATCGCAGGTCGAGCGACATCGTGCCCTGGGCTATCTTGTAGCCGGCGAACTTGATGGTGTATGGCGAAGTAGTCACCATGTCGATATTCCTGAACACGACGTTGACGTCGGTGTTGTTGCGCGGAGCGAAGGGGTTGAGCTCGCCGCGGATGCGCGCCAGGCCGAACTCATCGACCCGGCCATCCAACTCGATGCGGCTGCGCGTCGCCCGGTTGGACGACAAGCCGGTGACCACGCCTTGCAACTCGTAGATTTTTGCCCCGAATTGCGGCCGCAAGCTCAGGTCGGTGAAGTCCAGCTTGGCGTTCTGCAGGCGCACGCGCCTGATGCGCACCGGGAACGGGTCATCCGCAGTCTTCGACGGGGCCGCGGACGCTCCCATGGCTTTCGTATCGGCGTTGGTTGGTTTGACCAGCAGGCGGGCCGCGTTGAAACTGCGGTCGTCCTCGATGATCAACTTGGCATTGGCCTCGACTACGCGCAGGTCCTGGATATCCAGCAGGTTGGGGCCGAGGCTGACTGTGAGCTTGTCCGCGCGCACGTTTTTCCATGCCGCGAACAGTTCTCCGTCCACTTCGTTGAGCGTGAGGCCCGCGATGTCGAGCGCGCCGAGATAACGCACGCCTGGCGCCTTTTGCCCGCCGGCGCCGGTGGTGAGCTGTCCCTGCGTAGAGACACTGCCGCCCGCGATTTTCAGTTTGACGTGTTTGGCCAGCAAGGGCTGCAAGGGCGTCAGTGCGAGTTGCTTGACCTGCACATCGGCCTGCACTGCACCACTGTCGGGTACCACGCTTCCTTGCGCCGCCATCTGGCCGCCTTCACGCAGGTTCAGCGCGGCGTTGAATTTCACCGGCCGCTTCAGGTCGCTGCTGGCGCCTTCGAGGCTCGCGGCGAAGTCGCTCACATGGACCTGGACGCCAGTCTCCTGATCCGAGATTTCAGCCCCGAATTTTTTCAATTCCACGCTCTTGGCCGCAGCGACCCACGGCGGGCCCGCGGATGACGCAGCTTTCGGGCCGGACGGGGGAAACTTGGGTAGCAGGCCCATGACGTTGAACTGGCCATTGCCATCGCGGGCAATCTGCAGTTGGCCGCCCTCGGCATACAGGCGGCCCATCCCGACCCGCCGCTCAGCCAGATCGAACGTACCTTCGGTGAACCCCAGCTGTGCGAACTTGAGCGGTGTCTGCCCGCCACTGGCGACTGTCACACCACCGAGTGAAAACCCGGCATCCGCGAGCTTCAGTTGAAGGTCTGAACCGGCCTGTTCGGCGGCCAGTTGCAGCTGCAGCCGCACTTTTTCGGCACCCAGACTGAGCGGCGGGTTGACCGTCTCGTCCACGATATTGATGGATACCTGATCGAGGAATACCTGCTTGATCCCCAGTTTCCAGTTGCTCACAGCCACCGCGGCACTGGGGGCGGCGGGTCTGCGGCCGGCCCCGCAGAGTCGACCATCAGATTCGCCAGATCGACTTCTCCCCTGGCGTCGCGCTTGACGGTGAGCCTGCCCCCCTCGGCGCGCACTTCGCCTATCGCCCACTGCCGCCGGATCAGGTCGCCGTTGATGTCTTTCACGTCCAGGCTTGCCAGCGCAGCGAATGAATCGGTGGCGCCCTCACGTGCAAACACCAGGTCGCGCAGCGACAGCCCGGCGCCCGCAAAGTTGAAGTCGAATTTGCCGTCGGCATAGGAAAAGTTGTAAGGCAATGCTGCGGTGAGCTGCCCCTGCGCCACCGTTGCGCGGGTGTAGGACTTGAGGTAAATCGCCAGTTCAGGCATCGATACGTTTTCCAGGGTCAGCTCGCCGCTGCCGCGGACCGGATTGACCGATGCCTGACCCTTCCAGCGCAATGTGCCGCCGCTCGCCAAATGCGCGCTCAATGCGTGAGCATCGCTTTGGTCCGGCAGGGTGCTGAAATCGGTCAGCGCGAAATCGATCGGCGCGACGAGGCTGACGTGCCCGGCGCGCTGGTCACGCACATCCATCTTCCCCTGTTCCAGCGCGAAACGCTCGATGATGAGACGTGGCAAGCCGGTCTCGGCGGAAGCTTCACGCGGCCGGCGCCTGAGCTTGTCCAGCAGTTCGACGAGATTGATTTCGCCTTCCGGCCCGATCGTCAGGTGCGCACTCGGCGCCGTGATGCGAATGTCGGCGAAGCTCCAGGCGCGCCGGACCAGGGATCGCCACTGCAGTTCCACAGCCAGCTTGCCGACCTCGAGGAGCGGTGCGCCATCGACTCCTGCCAGACGCAGGTCAGCCGCGACAAGGCGCAAGGTGAAGGGATTGAACTGGACCTCGCCGACGGATGCCTGGCGCGCCAGCTCGGCCTGCGCCAGCTTCGGGATCTGGTCCTTGATCACCAGAGGCACCAGCCAGAACCCCACCGCCGCATACGCGGCAAGCAAGCCGGCAGCGACCGCCATCCATCGCCCCCACCGGAACTTCATCGACCGCAAGCTCATGTCACCTCCGGCGGTTTGGCTCGCGATTCCCTGGCCGCGAGCATCACAACTAAGCGTACAGATGCTCCCCGCAGTCTGGGGCGCAAGCGCCAAAGGTTTGTTACAAAACCTACGGCGGCGGCACGCAGCTGGGCTGTAGCATCGCGAAAACTCGTACTGATGAGCTTCACCATGTCCGCGACCTTCAAATCACATTGCCTGCCCCTTCACCTTGGTTCTCATTTCGTTCGGCTTTGTGCCCGGCGCAATGGCCGACCACGATCACGGAAAGGGCCATGGCCATGGCCACGGCCATGGGCATAACACCACGCTCATGAGCACAAGGAAGAGTTCTGGGATGGCAATTGCAAGATCGAGCGCAAGTGGGAGAAAGACGGCGACTACAAGGAAAAGCGCACGTGCAAGGATGTTGTCGTGCGTCAGGCGCAGCCAGTGGCGATACAGCCCGTCACCGTCATTTACCCGCCATGGGTGGTCGTTGAACAGGGCCGGCCACATCGCTACCGGTCGGGCTACGAGCCCGTGCCGGTGCAGCAGGCACCAGTGCAGCAGGCACAGGTGAGCTACTGCAACAGTGAGACGGTCGGGAAGGTGTTGGGTGGCGTCGCCGGCGCTCTGCTCGGAAACCAGGTGGGCAGTGGTTCCGGCCGCGCTGTTGCCACGGTCGGCGGTGCCATCGCCGGCGTTCTGGTGGGCGGAGAAGTCGGCCGTCGCATGGATGCGCGAGACCAGGCCTGTATCGGCCAGGCTCTTGAACTGGCACCGGCCGGCCGTCGCGTCGAATGGGCCGAAGGGGGTGGGAAATACGCTGTCGTCCCTGGCGCCGTAGTGACTCGAGGCGACACGTATTGCAGGCCGTACCAGGCACAGGTTCACACCGCAACCGGTTGGCAGACCACGCGCGGCACAGCCTGCCGCCGAAACGATGGAGTCTGGGTTACGACGACCTGAACGGTCGATCCAGCGTCATTCGCAACGATAGTATGCGAAGTCTGCCACCGTTGTGCGGCAGCCCAAGCAGACGCCACGCCTGGATCAGCTCAACGGAAGCGGGCCAAATCCTGAATACAAAAGCCGAAATGGGCGGTTGAGCTCGCTCCGGCCGTCCCGGCGCCGCCAGCAAACGTAAGTTTTGCGGCTGAGCTTGAGCTACAAGCTCAGCCGACTCCGACGGCTGCGGTCCCGCTTCAGTTAACCGTCGAGGCTCACCCCACACCCTGTAGAGCTCCTGTTTGCGCGCTTCTCATCCATTCACTGAATGGATGAGCAGTAACCCGCTGCGAAGAAAGTTCGCAGCATGAGCCGCCGTATTAGGGTAAACATCTACGAGATTCGCTTACGTTTGTAGGCGGGCTGGATGGTGCCTTGTCGGACGGTTCCTACTACAGTTGGGTTTCTCGCTGAGGTTGACCAAGTGCTCAGCCGCCAACGCCGCATACACGGCGACTCGCGGAAAGCCGGTCCATGAAGCCGCAGCTCATCTTTCAACAGGTGGAAGGAAGGCAATCGATGCCTAGCCGGAAGCCCACTCCCTACACATCAATTGTTGAACATGAAAAAACGCCTATTTCTGCATTCCAGCTCTGCCGCCGCCGTACTCGCCATCGTGACCGGCTGTGGTGGTGGTGGTGGTGCCCCCGCCGCAGGCTCCAGCCGCGGTTGAGTCCTTCGCCCCGCCCGCAGCCGCAGTCTCCACCGCGGCTGCGGCCAGCGCTCCTGCGGCTGCGCCGGCCGCCCCAGCCTCGCCGAGCCTGCCTCCCTCGATCCCGGTTGCTGCCAGCCCCAAGTTCTGGCTGCAGACCGGCAACGCGAACGACGCCTACTGGGTGGAAGACAACCGCTGGGGCGCAAGGCTCCATCACCGAAGGCACTGCCTCCACGCAGTTCGAACAGCAGGTGGGCGTCAGCCCGAACGTCGGCCCGAACGGCGAAGTCGCTTTCCGCCTGAAGTGGCGCTGGCCCAGCCCGCCCGGCTCGGCTGAAGTGAAGGGCTACCCGACCGTCCTGAGCGGCAAGAAGCCTGGCTATGCCAGCTCGAGCAACTACGTGAACGGCAACGCCATCAAGTTGCCCGACGGCAGCATCTCGTCGACCTCGCCGGCCGGCGCCACGCCTGGCACGGTCTTCCCGCTGCAGCTGCCCTTGCAGTCGCTCAAGGCCAAGGCGACGATCAAGCACATGGAAACGCCCACCGGCAAGGGCCACCTGAGCTACGACATCTGGCTGCAGTCCAACCCGAAACAGGACACGGGCTTCGTGAACGCGTCGATCACGCACGAGATCATGATTCCGCTGACCAACTGGGGCGGCTACGGCGCGCACACACCGGCGGGCGCAATCCCACCTGGTACGACCACACCGCCACCATCGGCGGCAGGGAGTACCACGTCTACGTCACCAAGAAATCGGACGGCGCCCTCGATTACGACTTCGGCTATCTGAACGGCTCTTATGGCCGCACCGGCTGGAAGATGATTGCCTTCGTCCCGGCCGTGCTGCCTGTGGTCGGTGAGATCGATCTGGCCGCGGTCATCAACTACATCTCGACCCGCAAGGACGTGAACGGCCAACCCTGGGCGACCGGCAATGAGTACGTGTCCAGCGTGGAACTGGGCGTCGAGCCCGAGGTCGGCAGCGGCGACATCACCGTCTACGACTACCAGGTCTCGACCAGCGGCCAATAACTGCTGATTCGCAGCAGCACCATGGAAAAGGCCGGATTCACTCCGGCCTTTTTTTCGTCTGATAGATAACCCAACAATTTTGGGCTTAGTTAGGTCAGCGCCTACAGAGTAGACTCAAGCGCTTCGTGAATCCCGAAGCCAATCAACTCTGGCGCGCACCGCGCTGGGCCCTTGCTGCCTTGCTTGCACTGCTTGGCATGCTCGGGCCCTTTTCCATTGACACCTACATCCCGGCGTTCTCGGGCATAGCCAGGGCGCTGGGCGCCACGCCGGTGCAGATGCAGCAAACGCTGTCGGCCTACCTCTTCGGGTTTGCCTTCATGAACCTGTTCCACGGGGCGCTGGCCGATAGTTTCGGCCGGCGCCCTGTCGTGCTTTGGGGCATCGCCGTGTTCACGCTGGCGTCCGCCGGTTGCGCGCTGTCGCAGACGATCGGCCAGCTGGTCTTCTTCCGCGGGCTCCAGGGCCTGTCGACCGGCGCGGGCATCGTGGTGTCACGCGCCATCATCCGCGACATGTTCCCGCCGGCACAGGCGCAAAAGGTGATGAGCCAGGTCACCATCTACTTCGGTGTCGCACCCGCCATCGCGCCCATCATCGGCGGCTGGCTGTTCGTCCACGCGGACTGGCACAGCATCTTCTGGTTCCTGACGGCGGTGGGAGTGGCATTGTGGATAGCGAACTTCAAGCTGCTGCCTGAAAGCCTGCACGTCACCCAGCGCCAGGCGTTCAACGTGCGCAACCTGATGCGTGGCTACTGGGAGCTGTGTTCGAACCCCCGCTTCCTGCTGCTGGCGCTGGCCAGCGGCATCCCCTTCAACGGCATGTTCCTGTATGTGCTGGCGGCGCCGGAGTTCCTGGGTACGCACCTGCACCTGGCGCCCAAGGAGTTCTTCTGGTTCTTCCTGCTCACCATCACCGGCATCATGGGCGGCTCCTGGTTCAGCGGACGACTGGCCGGGAAGATTACGCCGAGGCGGCAGATCCGCTACGGGTTCACCATCATGCTGCTGATATCGCTGGGCAACGTAGCCGCAAACTACATGCTGGTTGCCCACGCCGGCTGGGCGCTGATACCGATCGCGGTGTTCTCGTTCGGCTGGGCCCTGATGGTGCCCGTGGTGACGCTGTTGGTGCTGGACATGTTCCCGGAACGCCGCGGGCTGGCCTCGTCCCTGCAGGCCGTGATCGGCTCTACGGCCAACGGGATAGTCGCGGGGGTGATCGCACCGCTGGTCATGCATTCGACGCTCGGGCTCGCGCTCACCTCATTGCTGATGATGAGCGTGGGCTTGTTCGCGTGGATTTTCGTGCACCGCCGCTGGCCGGAAACCGGCCGGGCGGTGACTGCGGCGGCTTGAGTGCCGCCGCCTCGGCTCAAGAATCGCCGGCTCTGCGCGCGCAGCAGGACAAAGCTACTAGCGGCGGACGACTAAAAAGGGAGGAAAGCGCCCTCCCAATACGGGATAGATGTCCCAAGGAAGTCGACCCGGATTGGTTGAGCATTGAACCCCCAGTTAGGTTTGATACGTGGAGGAACCATGGCGAAGATTCTCGTGAGCATCACGTGCGGCCCAAACGATCCCACGCGCGCGGCGCTCGCCTTCCTCGTGGCCAAAGCCGCCATAGACGAGCGCCACGAAGTGAGCTTGTTCCTGGCTGGCGATGCGGTGCAACTCCTCAGGGACGCCGTTCTAGACTCGCTGACGGGCCTCGGAACTGGCAAGCTCCGCGAGCACTTTGAAGCGCTGGCGGTCGGTGGAGCGAAGTTCTACCTCTCAGGCATGTCAGCCAAATCGCGTGGCGTGTCTGAGGCTGACATTGCAAACAAACCAGCGCAGTTCGCAATGCCCGACGTTCTTGTCCGGCTATCGCTTGAGCATGATCGTGTTCTCAGCTACTAAGAGTCGGGAATCGCGGACGCGCCCACGCTCACCATCATTGCTGATGATGAGCGTGGGCTTGTTCTCGTGGATTTTTGTGCACCGCCGCTGGCCGGAAACCGGCCGGGCGGTGACTGCGGCGGCTTGAGTTCCGCCGCCTCGGCTCAGTTCGCCGGCTTGTAAGGACGCTTCTTGATGTCGCGCGGCACGAACACCTTGCCGCCGTTGCCGGGCTTGGCCGGCTTGGCGAAGGTTGCCGGTCCACGGGGTGCGAAATCGCCACGCGGCGCGAAGCCGTCGTTGTTGCGCACGCCAAAGCCTTCGCTGCGGCCTGCGCCACCGAAGTCGCCGAAGCCGGGCTTGCGGCCGTAGCCGTCATTGCCACGGCGCTGGTCGAAGCCACCGCCGCCACCGCCGAAGCCGCCGCTGCGCGGCGCGCCGAACTTGCGGTCACGCGAATGGTTGTCGCGCCCGCCGCGGCCGGCGAAGTCGCCGCCCGGACGGCCGCCTTGCGGCGCGCGCTGCTGCGGCTCCAGGCCGGGGATGGTTTCGGCCTTGAACGGCTGCTTGGTGTAGCCCTCGATGTCGAAGATCTTGCGGCGGTCGCGGAATTCGGCGAACGTCACGGCCAGGCCGTCGCGGCCTGCACGGCCGGTGCGGCCGATGCGGTGGGTGTAATCCTCGGCCTTCATCGGCAAGCCGAAATTGAAGACGTGGGTGATGGTGGGCACGTCGATGCCGCGTGCGGCAACGTCGGTGGCGACCAGCACCTGGACGTGGCCCTGGCGCAGCGCCATCAGGCGGCGATTGCGCAGGCCCTGGCTCAGGGCGCCGTGCAGCGCGACGGCATCGAAGCCGGCTTGCTGCAGGTCGTTGGCCAAGCCGTCGCACTCGATCTGGGTGCTGGCGAACACGATGGCCTGGTTGATCGTGGTGTCGCGCAGCCAGTGATCCAGCAGCTTGCGCTTGTGCTGGGCGGTGTCGGCCCAGAACAGCACCTGCTTGATGTTGACGTGCTTTTGCTGCGGATTGTCGATCTGGATCTTGCGGGGCTCGCGCATCACGCGCGTGGCCAGCTGCTGGATGCGCGGCGCGAAGGTGGCGCTGAACATCATGGTCTGCTTGCGCGCAATGGTGAGCTGGTTGACTTCGGCCAGGTCGTCCGCGAAGCCCAGGTCGAGCATGCGATCGGCCTCGTCCACGACGAGGAACTGCACCTTGTCCAGCTTGATCTGCATCGAACGCTGCAGATCGAGCAGGCGGCCGGGCGTCGCGACCACGAGGTCGGCGTTCTGCAGCCTGGCGATCTGCATCTGGTAGGGCATGCCGCCGACCACGTTGGCGACGCGCAGGCCGCGGCAATGGCGGACCAGGTCGATGGCGTCACTGGCCACCTGCTGCGCGAGTTCGCGCGTGGGGCACAGGATCAGGGCGCCGGGGGTGGCGGCCTTGAAATTGCGCGAGCTGGTCGGGTCCTTGCGCTTGGGACGCTTGGGCGCTTCTTCACCGCGGGCCAGGGCCTCGGCGGTTTCACGCTCGAAGTCCAGGCGCGCCTTGGTTTCGGCATCGGCTTGCTGCTTCAGCAGCGTGTGCAGCACGGGCAGCAGGAAGGCCGCGGTCTTGCCGCTGCCGGTCTGGCTGGAAACCATCAGGTCGATGTGCGCTGCGGCTTCGTCATCCGAAGGCAGGGCCAGCGGGATGGTCTGTTCCTGCACGGCGGTGGGCTGGGTGAAGCCCAGGTCTTCCACGGCGCGAATCAGTTCGGACGCGAGGCCCATCTTCAGGAAGCCGTTGGGAGCCAGCGGCAAGGCTTGCGCCACCGAGTCGGTGGAGATATCGAGAGTTTGCACAGGCGCAAAGTCGCCCTGCACTTCAAAAGTGTCGGTCATGTTTACTCACACGAATACGCCGCCCGAAGAGGAGCGGCGTTGTC
This sequence comes from uncultured beta proteobacterium, assembly GCA_963722025.1. Classification (GTDB taxonomy): domain Bacteria; phylum Pseudomonadota; class Gammaproteobacteria; order Burkholderiales; family Burkholderiaceae_C; genus Ramlibacter. The sequence continues at coordinate 83,947 of CAVRNE010000050.1, read as the reverse complement.
GTCAATGGTTAAAAAACATCAACCATCAAACGACTGTCAGGGCCTGGGCCGCTGGAGGCTCGTCAGCGCTGGTGAGCGCGTCCTCTTTTAGGAGGAATGAGCCGGTGTGTGAAGGAGATGCACGTTTGGCCCTAATGCAGCCAAGCCATCAATTGTCGCACGTTCAGGGTTTTCCCGCAACCGGTTCAGCCGCCGGCAGCTTGAGAAAGTGCTCGCGGTAGTGGGCAAGCTCGTCGATGGACTCGTGCACGTCGGCCAGCGCCGTGTGCTTCTGCTGCTTCTTGAACGAGTTGTAGACCTCGGGCCGCCAGCGCTTGGCCAGTTCCTTGAGCGTGCTGACGTCCACGTTGCGATAGTGGAAGAAGGCTTCCAGCTTGGGCATGTACTTCACCAGGAAGCGCCGGTCCTGCCCGATGCTGTTGCCGCACATGGGCGTGCTGCCCTTGGGCGCATATTTGGCGACGAAATCCAGGATTTGCTGTTCGGCCTGCTCCTCGGTGACGGTGGAGGCCTTTACCTTGTCGATCAGGCCGCTGCGCCCGTGGGTGCCCTTGTTCCAGGCATCCATCTTGTCCAGCTGCGCATCGCTCTGGTGGATCACCAGCACCGGGCCTTCGACCCTGGGCGTGAGGTTGGCGCCGGTCACGATGACTGCGATTTCGATGAGGCGGTCGTTTTCGGGATCGAGACCGGTCATTTCACAGTCAAGCCAGATCAGGTTCTGGTCGCTTTTTGGGAGGGTGGCCGGGAGTTGCGCTACGGTTTCTGACATCTTGCGATTGTCGCCTATGCCCTAACCGTGGATACATCTAAACTTGGACGCAATGAATGCTTCCTACACACTGACTCTGGCGTTCGCCGCCTTCCTGCTCGCGAGCCTGGGCGTCAAGTTCTGGCTGGCGTCGCGCCAGATTCGCCATGTCGCCCGGCATCGCGATGCCGTTCCGGCCCCATTTGCCGGCATCGTGACCCTGCCCGCCCACCAGAAGGCGGCTGACTACACGATCACCAAGACGCGCTTCGGGCTGATCGAGCTGGCCTTCGGTGCTGCCCTGCTGCTGGGCTGGACGCTGCTGGGCGGGCTTGACTCGCTCAACCAGGCGTTGCTGGGCTGGCTGGGGCCAGGGATGACTCAGCAGCTGGCGCTGCTCGCATGCTTCGCGCTGATCGGCGGGGTCCTCGAGCTGCCGTTGACGCTGTACCAGACCTTCGTCATCGAGGAGCGCTTCGGCTTCAACAAGATGAACGCCCGGCTCTGGCTGACCGATCTGGTCAAGTCCACCCTGTTGGGTGCCGCCATCGGGTTGCCGATCGCAGCCCTCATCCTCTGGCTCATGGGTGCGACCGGCAGCCTGTGGTGGCTGTGGGCCTGGGCCGTGTGGATGGGCTTCAACCTGCTGTTGCTGGTGATCTACCCGACCTTCATCGCGCCCCTCTTCAACAAGTTCAGGCCCTTGGATGACGAAACCCTGAAAGCGCGGGTGACCGAACTCATGCGACGCTGCGGTTTCGCGGCCAAGGGACTGTTCGTCATGGATGGCAGCAAGCGCAGCGCCCACGCCAACGCCTATTTCACCGGCTTCGGGGCCGCCAAGCGCGTGGTGTTCTACGACACCCTGTTGTCCAAGCTCTCGCCCGGCGAGGTGGACGCGGTGCTGGCGCACGAACTTGGCCACTTCAAGCACAAGCACATCATCAAGCGCATCGCGGGCATGTTCGCGTTGAGCCTGGCCGGTTTTGCGCTGCTGGGCTGGTTGTCGACGCAGATCTGGTTCTACACGGGGCTGGGTGTCCGCCCCAACCTGAACGGGCCCAACGACGCACTGGCGCTGCTGCTGTTCATGCTGGCCGTGCCGGTGTTTTCGTTCTTCATCTCGCCCCTGTTCGCGCGGCTGTCGCGCAAGCACGAGTTCGAGGCCGACGCCTATGCGGTGCAGCAAACCAGCGGCAAGGACCTGTCCACCGCCCTCCTGAAGCTGTACGAGGACAATGCCTCCACGCTGACACCCGATCCGGTCTTCGTGAAGTTCTACTATTCGCACCCGCCGGCTTCCGAGCGGCTGGCGCGCATGACTGCCGGGAGCTATGTATGAGCACGATGCTGAAGAAGAAGGACTGGTCTTTGCTGCCGCGCCGCGCGCTGACAGGACCCGAGATCGTCACGCGGCTGACCACGGCCCCGGGTTGGCAACTCACGGGCGACGGACCCGACGTGGCGATCGAGAAGACCTATACCTTCGAGAACTACTACGAAACGATCTCATTCGTGAATGCCGTGGCCTTCATCGCCAATGCGGAGGACCATCACCCCGATCTTTCGGTCCACTACAACCGCTGTGTCGTGCGCTTCAACACGCACGACGTGAAGGGCTTGTCCGAAACCGATTTCGAAAGCGCTTCGCAAGTCGACGCGCTGCTTGCGTGAGGATGGCTTCTTGACCGAGCGCGCGGCGCTCGACCGCGGACTGGTGGTCGCAAGCCACGGCCGCCATTGCGTCGTCGAAACGCCGGAGGGCCAGCGCCTGATCTGCCATCCGCGCGGCAAGAAGAGCCAGGCCGTCGTCGGCGACAAGGTGCTTTGGCAAGGCTCGCACGACGAAGGCACGATCGAAAAAGTAGAAGATCGGCGCAACCTCTTCTACCGGCAGGATGAGATTCGCACCAAGTCCTTCGCGGCCAACCTCGACCAGGTCCTGATCCTGATCGCAGCCACGCCCGAGTTCTCGGAGAGCCAGCTGGCCCGAGCACTGATCGCGGCCGAAGCCGAGCGCATCTCGCCGGTGATCGCCTTGAACAAGAGTGACCTGGTGGAGCCGTTCGAGCGCGCCTGGGGTCGTCTCTTGCCTTACCAGCGCATGCACTACGGCGTGCTGCCGCTCTCGCTGAAACACTCCAAGCAGGTCGACCGGGACCATCTTCTGAAGCATCTGGCGGGCAAGACCACCCTCGTCCTCGGCCCCTCGGGCGCGGGCAAGAGCACGCTGATCAATCTTCTGGCGCCGGGCGCCCTGGTCGTGACCGGTGAAATCTCCCAGGCCTTGAACTCCGGCAAGCACACCACCACCAGCACCGCCTTGTACTGGGTCGACAAGGAAACCGGCACCGCGCTGATCGACTCGCCGGGTTTCCAGGAGTTTGGCCTGAACCACATCGAGCCCATGCAACTGGCGGGCTGCATGCCCGACCTGAAGGCCCACATGGGCAACTGCAAGTTCTACAACTGCACACACCTGCATGAGCCGGGCTGCGGGGTGATCGCAGCCGTGGGTTCTGATGCGACCACCGAGGGCATCACGCCCTCGCGCTACCGGATCTACAAGGAGCTGTTCGCGGAGCTGTCGCAGCCGCAGCGGTTCTAGGGCCGAGCAGCGCAGCCTGCTAGTCTTCTTGCTGTTTCAAACAGTCTGAAACCGGTGTAACGACAGTCTCGGCAGTAGTTGAGTAGCGTGCGCCGGCGGCCTCCGGGGCGGCCGGCGCTCTCGCCCCACTCAGCGACTACGCTTTGTTTCCTTCTTTGTGCGGCGCCGCACCGCAACTCAAGCATTGGACAGCTTGTAACGCTGCTGAAGAGGTCGGCCGCGATGTACTTCAGCTTCGGCCGGTACTGCCAGCGACAGGTATCGGCTGATGCGCTGGGGAGGGAGGAAGTTTGTGCCGTCCGCCCGCGCGATTTTTTGTCGCGTTTTTTCATGGAGACCCATGATGCGTACATTGAAGACTGAAGAGATGGAACTGGTAGCTGGCGGCGTCCCAGACGGCGCCCCGGCCGACGGACATCTCAGCAATCAACCAAGAACAACGGCTTGGGTAATGGCGATCGACGGCGCGCCCGGCGGCTCCCCAATCAACGGCCGAAATAACCGGCGCCGAGAACGACTGGAAACCCGCCCGGTAGCGGCAATTCCCGTATCCCCAACTGACCAGGTCAAACGATGCGGGTCCCGTCAGGGGACGGGCCCGCACTACCACTCCAACTCAACGCGAACCGCGAAATCAACCAACGGCTCATGGCCAAGTAAGTCAAAGCTATGGCAGATCAAGCAGATTCTCCTGCTGGCTCGAATGTGGCCGACGGCCAGGACGCCCGTTGGGTGCCGGCTGTCGCCGCGCGCGCCGACGCCCGGCCCGCGGGCGCAGAGTTGCGCCTGTTCCGCTCGGAGGTGATCGAGGCGCGGCAGACGCAATGGCTCGGCACCGTGATGCTGGCGCCGCGGGCTTCATTCCGGTGGTTCACGCTCGCCGGCGTGACCGCCGCCGCGGCAATCGTCGCGCTGCTCTGCTTCGGCGAATTCACGCGCACGGCCCGCGTCAATGGCTGGCTCCTGCCCCAGGAGGGCGTGGTCCGCTTGCAGGCCCCACGCCCAGGCATCGTCGGAAATCTCGACGTCAAAGAAGGAGCCCAGGTGCACAAGGGCGATCGCTTGTTGACGCTCTCCGACGAACTGCAAAGCGCGCGCCTCGGGGCCACGCAGGCACAGATCACACAGCGGCTCAGCGAGCGTCGTGCCAGCATGGCCGAAGAGCGCAGCCAGCAACAGCGTCTGCTCGCGCAGCAGGATCGCGCGCTGGCCAGTCGCGTGGCCGCCCGGCGCGCCGAAGAGGAACAGATCCAGAGCGAGATCTCATTGTTTCGCGAGCGGGTCGAGATTGCCGAGCGCTCCGTCGCGCTGCACCGCAAGCTGAACGCCGAGGGCTTCATATCCGAGATGAAGGTGCAGCAGGTGCAGTCCGAGCTGCTCGAACAGCGCACACGCCTCGCCGCAGCCGAGCGCAGCCGGCTCACCGCGGTGCGCGAGCGCATGAACATCGAAGCCGAGCGCGCCGACCTGCCGCTGAAGCTGGGACGCGACACAGCGCTCCTCGATCGCGGCATGGCGGAACTCGAGCAGGAACGCGCCGAGGCCGAAGCGCGGCGCGAAATCGTCGTCGTCGCACCGCACGACGGCACGGTGACTGCGATCCATGCCGTACCGGGCGCAAAGGCCGATACGGGCACACCGCTGTTGTCGATCGTACCCCCGACCTCCCGACTCGAGGCGCACCTGTACGCCCCGAGCCGTTCCATCGGCTTCGTGCGCACCGGGCAGCGAGTTCAACTGCGCTACCAGGCCTTCCCGTACCAGCGATTCGGCCACTACGAAGGCGTGGTTGCGGCGATCTCGCGGGCGGCGTTGAGCCCCGCTGAACTGCCGGCGCAGTTGGCCGGGCTCACGAGCGTGACCGGCGTCGCGGGCAGTGCCGCGGCAGAGCCGATCTATCGCATCACGGTGAGCCTCACCAGCCAGACCGTCACGGCTTATGGCGCGCAGACTCCGCTGCAGCCGGGAATGACGCTGGAAGCCGACGTGGCACTCGAGCGGCGGCGCCTGTTCGAATGGATGCTCGATCCCTTGTACGCCGTGACGGGAGCGCAGCGCGTATGAACCCACTCGACAAACTCGCGATCAACTGGGGGTCCCGGCTGCCGATGGTCATGCAGACCGAAGCGACCGAATGCGGCCTCGCATGCCTGGCGATGATCGTCGGCTACCACGGCCAGCCCTGCGAGATCACCGAGCTGAGGCGGCAGCTGTCGGTCTCGATGAAGGGGACCAGCCTGAAGAACCTGGTCGGCATGGCCGAGCGGCTCGGGTTCGCCGCGCGCCCGTTGCGCCTGGAACTGGACGAACTGCGTCAGTTGAGCACGCCGTGCATCCTGCATTGGGATCTGCACCACTTCGTCGTGCTCGCCAAGGTCACGGACGACGCGATCGTGATTCACGACCCTGCGGTCGGGGTGCGCCGCCTGCCGTTTGCTGCGGTGTCGAGGAATTTCACGGGCGTCGCGCTCGAGTTGACGCCGGTGGGTGAACTGGCGCCCGTCAAGGAGCCGGCGCGCGTTCGCCTGCGCTCGCTGGTGGGGCGCGTCGTCGGGCTGCGGCGCTCGCTCGGACAGTTGTTTGCTCTCGCCCTGGCGATCGAGGTGTTCGCGGTCATGAGCCCGCTGTTCATGCAGTGGGTGGTCGACCATGCCCTGGTCAGCGCCGACCGCGATCTGCTGCTCGTGCTGGCGCTCGGCTTCGGCATGGTGCTGCTGTTGCGAACGATGGTCTCCGCCATGCGCGGTTGGATCGTGATCGTTCTTGGCGCCTCGCTGAAGGTGCAGGGCCGAACCAACATCTTCAGCCACATGATCAACCTTCCATCGTCGTACTTCGAGGCGCGTCACCTCGGCGACGTGGTGTCGCGCTTCTGCTCGCAGGACACCATCCTGCAGGCGATCACCACCGACGTCGTCGAGGCGGTTCTCGACGGCCTGCTCGTGAGCGTGACGCTGGTGATCATGTTCGTGTTCGCGCCGACCCTGACGTTCGTCGCTATCGCCGGCGCGCTCCTGTACGGCCTGCTGCGCTGGGTGTCCTACACGCCGTTGCGCCATGCCTCGGCCGAGGCGATCGTCTGGGGCGCGCGGCGCGACACCCATGTGCTCGAGACGCTGCGCGGGGTCAAGACGATCAAGCTGTTCAACGGGCAGGACAGCCGGCGCGCTCACTGGATGAACCTGCTCATCGAAGCGACGAATCGCCAGTTGACAACGCAGAAGCTGCAGTTGCTTGTTCGCACGGCCAACGCGCTGCTGATCGGCATGCTCGCCATCGTGGTGGTATGGATGGGGGCGAATCTGGTGCTCGAGAAACAGATGTCGATCGGCATGCTGCTCGCTTTCATCGTCTACAAGGACCAGTTCCTCGGCCGCGTCAGCAACCTGATCGACCGCGCCGTCGAACTGACGATGCTGCGGTTGCACGCCGAGCGGCTGGCGGACATCGCGCTCACGAAGCCCGAGCCGCGCGGTCCGCCGCCGACGCCGACGCCTCCGAGACCGCGCGGCCGGTGGCGATCGAGGTGCGCAACCTGCGCTTTCGCTACAGCGAGACCGACCCCTGGGTGCTCGATCGCGTGAGCTTCAGGATCGAGCCCGGCGAGACGGTGGCGATCGTCGGCGCATCCGGATGCGGCAAGACGACGCTGCTCAAGATCCTGACGAGCCTGTTGACGCCCACCGAAGGCGAATTGCTGGTCGACGGTCAGTCGCTGGCGAGTATGGGCGCGACGCGCTGGCGCTCGATGATCGGCGTGGTCATGCAGGACGACCAACTGTTCGCCGGATCGGTGGCCGACAACATCTGCTTCTTCGCCGACCAACCCGACAAGCGCCGCATCGAAGATTGCGCGCGGCTGGCCGCGTTGCACGACGAGATCGCCGCCATGCCGATGGGCTACCACACGCTGATCGGCGACATGGGAACCGTGCTGTCGGGTGGCCAGAAGCAGCGCGTGCTGATCGCGCGCGCGCTGTATCGCCAGCCCGGTGTGCTGCTGCTCGACGAGGCGACGAGCGACCTCGACGTCACCAACGAAAAGCTGGTCAACGCGGCGATCCGCGCCACGCGGGTGACACGCATCATCGTCGCGCACCGGCCCGAGACGATCCGCTCGGCCGATCGCGTGATCAACCTCGACGAGATCGGCGGCCACGGTGTGGCGAACCTGTCAGTGCTGCCGGGCTCCGGCCGCGCCGCCGTCGCCCACGCCCAACCCGCGGCGCAGATCGGAGCGGCATGAGCACTGCACAACCCCATTCGAAGGCGATCGCGCTCCCTCGGGGGACGACACGACACGTGGCATGACCGACGAGGTCATCGCACGCTGGAGCGCCTGGGACCGCTTCGTCGCGGCAACGCCCGATGCGGGATTCATGCAGTCATCGCCGTGGGCGCAGTTTCGCGCGCGCTCGGGATCCGAGCACTTCGCCGTCACGCTGAAGGACGGCGACGCGATTGTCGGCGGCGCGCTCGTTGGCAAGTGGACCTACGAGCCGGGGCGCTGCTTCTATTACGTGCAGGAAGGGCCGGTGCTGCCCGCCGATGAGGCCGGCGCGGCCGAAGTGTTCGACGCCGTGCTCGCCAGCATCGAACGCCATCGCAAGGCCGAGGATGCGACGGTCAGCCACCTGCGGATCGAGCCGCGCTGGCAGCACTTGCCGGACTTCGTGCGTGGCTTTCGGCCGGCGGCGTTGTCTGACCGCTTCTCCGAGCCACGCGATACGCTGTGCATCGACCTGCGCCCCAGCGAAGACGAGATCCTCGCGCAGATGAAGCCCAAGGGCCGCTACAACGTTCGCGTTGCGCGCAAGCACGGCGTCACGATCGTCAGGGACAACTCGTATCAGGGCTTGATCGACTTCATGCGTATTCAACGCTGCACGATTGTTCGCAAGGGCATGAAGCCGACGACGCCGGCCTACTTCCGCTCAATGCTCACCGAGTTCGTTCCGCGGGGCCAGGCCTCGCTGTTCTTTGCCGAGCACGGCGGGCGGCGACTCGCCACCGCGCTCGTCGTCACCTGCGGCCGGCGCGCAAGCTACCTCTACGGCGGCTCGCTCCTGGCGCAACGCAGCGTGATGGCGCCGTACCTGCTTCATTTCGAAATCATGCGCAGGGCCAAGGCCTCGGGCTGCGAGTGGTACGACTTGTGGGGCGTCGCGCCACTCGACCAGCCGAACCATGCGTGGCAACAGATCAGTGAATTCAAGCGCAAGTTGGGCGGCGTCGAGGTCCGGCTCGTGCCGACGCTGGACTACGTCTACGACAACAGCGCCTACGACCAATTCCAGATTGCCGAACGCGGCAAGGCAACGGCTCCCAAGGCGCACGCATCACCATCCGGCAAAGGAACGCCGAAACGCCACACAGCACGCGGACCATGAAGCCGCCGGCGGCGTCCGCGCCTGCGAGCGATACGAATAGCGCTCTGGCCGGCGTCAGGCTCTTCGATCCGGCTGTGCCGCGCCGCGAGTTCAACGCGCTGCGGCATACCTTCCCGGAAAGCCATTTCCGGCGCCTGCTGCAGGAGGGGTTCCCCTTCTACCAGACGACTTTCTGGTACCCGCTCGATCGCGCGCCGGAGAACGTCTTTGAGTCGATGGTCGACAGCCTGAGGCCGCTGGCGAACCCATCTGCGAGCGTGATCGGAGTCGAGTGGTGGTTCAGCGTGACGCATGACGAACTCGACGCCGCAGTGGCTGCTGCCATGCCACTTCGACCGCAGCGACCTCGATGAACAGGACCTGCAGAAGATCAGGCACCCTGAAACGGCGAGCGTGCTGTTTCTCACCTCGGCGCCCTACGGCGAGTTGGTGATCACCGATCAGGTGCTCACCGGCAAGGGGGCGCACCCGCAGCAGCCGAAGGACATGCGTTTCGTCAGCCCGAAAGCAAACCGGTACGCCACCTTCCCCGGCCACCTGTACCACGGCGTCATTGGCCGCATGTGGCGACCGCAGAAGGATACGAAGCTGCGCATCACGATGGCCGTGAACTGGTGGACCCAGAGGCCGGAAGCCGCTTACCTCAAGGACTCACGCGCATGCATGACCGCGTTGCAATTGGAGGCGTGATGACACCTGCCCGGTCAGCCCAGCAGGCGCGCCAGCGTCAGCAGCGCCAGCAATACCATCCACAGCACGACCGACCGCCACACCAGCCCTACGATGCTGCGCAGGTGACCGACCTCGGCCTCCCGGCCCGGCGTGCTCTCGGTGTCGTCCATGGATTGTGGTCCGCCCGCCGGATAGGCTGACTTCAGCGCCTCGCCGCCCAGCCGCACATTGACGGCGCCGGAAGTGGCGGCCAGGATCACGCCATCGTTGTCGTTGGGAAAGCGCTGGGCGTAATTGCGCCAGCAATCGATCGCCTCCTCGAAGCTTCCGACCACCGCGAATGCCAGCGCGGTGATGCGGGCCGGCAGCCAGTCGATGGCGGCCCAGGCGCTGGCCGCGGCGGACTGCAGGGCCGCGCTGGCCGGCTGGGTTTGCGTCTGGTTGCGGTACTTCCAGTAACGCGCAACAAATTCACTCATGCGGTAGAGGATCGCACCGGCCGGGCCAAGGCCGAAAGCAGCCAGCACGGAGAACCAGGCCAGCACACCGAACACGTGGCGGTGGGCGGCCAGTACCGAATACTCGATCACGTGGCGCACGATCTCGCTGCGCGGCAGTTCGCCGGCATCGACCTGCTGCCATTGCGCCAGCAGTTCGCGGGCGGCGGCCTCATCGCCGGCGTCCAACGCGTCGCGGATACTGGTGAAATGATGGCTGAACTGCCGAAACCCCAGCGTCACGTACAGCACGGCCACGCTCCAAAGCACCGCCAAGGGCCATCCGAGCGTGAGCGCGAGAAGCCAATACACGCCCGCGGCCGCGGCCGACGGAAGGATGACTGCCACGGTCCAGGCAACCCAGCCATGGTGCGTCTTGCCCGCGTCGAAGTTCCTGCTGGCCCAGCGGGCCCAGCTGCGCAGCGATGCATGGATCGGGTTGTGCCGCGCCAAGGGACGCACCTGCTCCAGGAGCAGAGCGAACAGGATGGCGAAGAAGCTCATGCGGCAATGATATAGGCACTGCTTCGCCAGCAGCGCCGGGACCGCCCTAATGCGATTGACCTACTCAGGCCGCAAGGAAACGGTAGAAGTTGCGCAGCATGGCGGCGGTGGCGCCCCAGACAAAACGCTCGATGGAGCCGTCCATGTAAGCCATGGAGAACTACTCCCGGCGGGCGTTGGCCCATTCGACCGCATGCCGGCGGTGGTGGGCCGGATTCATCAGGAAGTCCAGCGGCACCTCGAACGCATCGGCCACTTCGAAGGTGTTGAGCGTCAGCTTGTGATCGGGGCTCACCAGGGCGACCACCGGCGTGATGATGAACTGCGTGCCGGTGGTGTAGGTCGGCATCTGGCCGATCACTTCCACCAGTCCGGGGGCGAGCCCGATCTCCTCGTGCGCTTCGCGCAGCGCAGTGTGCGCCTCGTCGGTATCGGTATCGTCGCGCTTGCCACCGGGGAAGGCAACCTGCCCGGAATGGGTGGACAGGTGCGTAGTGCGCTCGGTCAGCAGCACCGTGGGCCGCTCGCGCATCACCACGGGGATCAGCACCGACGCCCTGGCCGGCTGGCGCTCCGCAAACTTGGGCTCGGCCCAGACCTCCGGCTCCCATTGGGGCGGGGCCTGAAAGCGCTCGCGCAGCGCGTTGGGCGCCAGCGCCTCCGGCCGCACTGCGGCCAGGTGCGTGTCGATGCCGATCACCGGCACAACGCGGGGATCGAAATTCGGCAGCTTCGACAGCGGCACGTAGGCGGGAGCGGGATTGATGGGCATGGGCCGGAATGAAAAAAGCCGCCACGAGCACAAGGCTGCGGCGGCTCTCTTCGCGGGACGCTGCTTACTGGGCGGCGGCCAGCTTGCTGGGCAGCTTTTCCTTGATACGCGCCGACTTGCCGCTGCGCTCGCGCAGATAGTACAGCTTGGCGCGGCGCACATCGCCGCGGCGCTTGACTTCGATGCCGGCGATCAGCGGGCTGTAGGTCTGGAACGTACGCTCCACGCCTTCGCCGCTGGAGATCTTGCGCACCGTGAAGCCGCTGTTCAGGCCGCGGTTGCGCTTGGCGATCACGACGCCTTCGTAGGCCTGCACGCGCTTGCGGGTGCCTTCGACGACGTTCACGCTGACGATGACGGTATCGCCGGGTGCGAATACGGGAATTTTCTTGCCCAGACGGGCAATCTCTTCCTGCTCTAGGGTTTCGATGAGATTCATGGTTTTTTACCTCTGTGATCGTGCCCGCGCTACGCTAGGGGCGGACATCGAAACGCTTGACAAACGTTGCAAGCCGCGGCCGGGCAGAGGATCGAAAAGCCTTTGATTATAAGCAACTTATGGCAGCTTGCTCAAGAGCGCCTCATCGGCCTTCGAGAGGCGCCCGGCGGCACGGGCGGCCGCAATCAGTTCCGGGCGCAGCCGCGCCGTCATCTCCAGGCGCCGGTCGCGGCGCCAGCGCTCGATCTGCACATGATGGCCGGAGAGCAGTTCGGGAGGGGCCTTGCGTCCCTCCCACTCTTCCGGACGGGTGTAATGCGGGCAATCCAGCAGCCCGTCCAGGGCGGGATTGAAGCTGTCGAACTGGTGGCTGTCCTCGTCGCCCAGCACCCCCGGCTGCAGGCGGGCGACCGCATCCAGCAGGGCCATGGCCGCTATCTCACCGCCGGAAAGCACGAAATCCCCCAGGCTGATCTGCACATCGACGTGGCGGTCGATGAAGCGCTGGTCCACCCCTTCGTAGCGTCCGCAGACGAGCACGCCGCCCTGGCTGGCCGACCAGCGCTCCACGCCCGCATGGTCGAGCTTGGCGCCTATCGGTGAAAACAGCACTACGGGCGCTGTATCGCCGCGCTGCGCCTTGATCGTGGCCAGGCATTGCGCCAGCGGACCGGCCATCATGACCATGCCGGGCCCGCCGCCAAAGGGCCTGTCGTCCACGCGCCGGTAGTTGCCCTCGGCGAAATCGCGGGGGTTCCACAGATGGACGTCGACCTGCTTCGATTCGTAGGCGCGCCGGGTCACGCCGCTGGCCAGGAAAGGCGCGAACAGTTCGGGGAACAGCGTGATGACGTCGAAGCGCATGACGCCGATGTTAGGGCCTGTTGCTAGTAATCGGCCTGCCAGTCGACCGTGATGCGCTTGCCGGGCAGGTCGACCCCGTCGACATAGGCGGAAACGAAGGGAATCATCCGCTCCATCGCCTTGCCGTCCTCGGCGTACTCGATCACCAGCACGGTTTGCGGGCCGGTGGAAAGGAGTTCCTTGACCTGGCCCAGAGCCACTCCTTCACGATTGACCACCTGAAGGCCGATCAGATCGACCCAGTAGTACTCGTCGGTGCTTGCCGTGGGAAAGCTGGAGCGGGGAATGAAGATTCGAGCGCCTTTGAGCGCCTCGGCTGCGTTGCGGTCGTCCACCTCATGGGCACTGGCCACGATGGTGTCGGAGTGCTCCTTGGCTTCCCGCACGCGCAGGAGCACCGTACCGGTGAAGGTCTTGGTGCCACGCTCTGTGGGCAGCAGGTACCAGCGCTTGGAAGAAAAAAGCGCCTCGGGCGAGGCGCTGTGGGGCAGGACCTTGAACCAGCCCTTGACGCCCCAGGCGTCGGCGATGCGACCGACTTCTATGGCGTCCGCGGGCAGTTCCGCAGACTCAAGACCTGGCAGCGAGGCTGCCGGACGCCCGGGACCACGGGATTTAAGCTGCCTTGGCGGCGGCTTGCTTGAGCAGGCGCTCGACGGTCGGCGAGGCTTGCGCGCCCACGCCGCGCCAGTACGTCAGGCGGTCCTGGGCGATGCGGATGCTTTCCTCGTTGTCCTTGGCGATCGGGTTGTAGAAACCCAGGCGCTCGATGAAGCGGCCGTCGCGGCGGGTACGCTTGTCGGCAACGACGATGTTGAAGAACGGACGGGCTTTCGCGCCGCCGCGGGAGAGTCGAATGACGACCATGATTTATCCTTGGGTGGAGGGAGAAAAATTCCCCCAAAATCTTTCCAGCGTTGAGACACGCGCTAATGGCCACCCGGCCAGCGACACGCTGTAGAGCCCACGATTATAGCGTTTTGGACCCTATGAGCACCATCCGACCCAGCCGGGACTCCGATTTACCCGCCATCACGGCGATTTATTCGCACCATGTGCGAAACGGCACCGGCACTTTCGAGACCACGCCGCCCACTGAAGGCGAGATGACCGCCCGCCGGGCCGACGTGCTGTCCAAGGGCCTGCCCTACCTGATTGCAGAGGATGAAGGCCTGGTGCTGGGCTTCGCCTATTGCCAATGGTTCAAGCCGCGGCCGGCCTATCGCTTCTCGGCCGAGGACTCGATCTATCTGCACCCCGATGCGGCGGGCAAGGGCCTGGGCAAGGCGCTGCTCGCCGAACTGGCCCGCCAGGCGCAGGCGAGCGGCATCCGCAAGCTCATCGCGGTGATCGGGGATTCGAACAACGCCGGCTCCGTCGGTGTGCACCGCTCGCTGGGCTTCGCGCCCGTCGGCACGCTCAAGTCGTGCGGCTGGAAGTTCGGCAAGTGGCTGGACATCGTGCTGATGGAAAAAACCCTGGGCGAAGGCGACACCACCCCGCCCGAGGCTGCCGCCGGATGAAAAACAAGACCCTCGCTGCCTGGCTCGCCTTCCTGGGCGGGCCGCTGGGCCTGCACCGCTTCTACCTGCACGGCATCGGCGACCCTCTGGGTTGGGCCTTGCCGATTCCCTCGGCGCTGGGCCTTTATGGCATCCAGCGCTTGCAACGCTACGGCGTCGACGATCAATGGAGCTGGGCGCTCATCCCATTGCTGGGCTTCACCATCGCCGGTTGCGCGCTCACCGCCATCGTCTATGGATTGACCACGCGGGAGAAATGGAACGCGCGTTTCAACCCGGGCGCAAGCGAGGACGCGGCAGCGGGCGGCACCAGTTGGTTCACGATCGGCGCCGTCGTCGTGTCACTGCTGATCGGCACGACGGTGCTGATGGCCAGCATCGTTTACAGCTTCCAGCACTACTTCGAGTACCAGGTGGAAGAAGGCCGCAAGATTTCGCAATGATCCGGTGCATCGGGCGCGTGTCATGCCGGGATCCGGCATCCATATCGCGCGCCATGGATTGCGGTCAAGCCCGCATCAGAAAATCTGCAGGCTGACCCAGTAGGCAATCGCCGCGACGAAGGCACTGGCCGGGATGGTGAAGATCCAGGCCCAGACGATGTTGCCGGCCACGCCCCAGCGCACGGCGCTGGCGCGCTGGGTGGAACCGACGCCGACGATGGCGCCGGTGATCGTGTGGGTGGTGGAGACCGGGACGCCCAGCCCCGTGGCCAGGAAAAGAGTGAGCGCGCCGCCGGTCTCGGCACAAAAACCACCCACGGGCCGCAGCTTGGTGATCTTCTGGCCCATGGTCTTGACGATGCGCCAGCCACCGAACATGGTGCCGCCTGCAATGGCCGTATAGCAGCTGATGATCACCCAGTTGGGCGGGCTCTTGTCGCCGACCGCGACATAGCCCGTCGCGATCAGCAGCATCCAGATGATGCCGATGGTTTTTTGCGCGTCGTTGCCGCCATGGCCCAAGCTGTAGGCGCCGGCCGAAATCAGCTGCAGGCGGCGGAACCACCTGTCCACGCGCGACGGCGTGGCGCGCCGGAAAAGATGGGCCACCAGCACCATCATCAGCGAACCGAGCAGGAAGCCGAGGGCGGGCGACACGAAGATGAACAGCACGGTCTTCCAGATGCCGGCGGCTATCAACGAGCCGGCTCCCGCTTTTGCGATCACGGCCCCGACGATGCCGCCGATCAGGGCATGGGAGGAGCTGCTGGGGATGCCGTAGTACCAGGTCAGGAAGTTCCAGGTGACCGCGCCCACCAACGCGCCGAACACCACGTGGGTGTCGACCACGTCCGGCTGGACTATGCCCTTGCCCACGGTCGCCGCCACGCTCAGGTGAAAGACGCCGATGGCGACCAGGTTGAAGAACGCCGCGAACAGCACGGCATGGCCCGGCTTCAGGACGCCGGTGGAGACGACGGTGGCGATGGAATTCGCCGCGTCGTGAAAGCCGTTCATGAAGTCGAATGCCAGGGCCAGCGCCACCAGCAGGATCACCACCCACAGGGCGGCTTGCGCGATTTGCATAGGACCCGCCCGGCTAGGAATGCTCGAGGATGATGCCCTCGATCACGTTGGCCACATCCTCGCACTTGTCGGTGATGGTCTCGAGCAGCTCGTAGATCGCCTTGAGCTTGATGACTTCGCGCACGTCGGGCTCTTCACGGAACAGCTTGCTCATGGCGGCGCGCATCACACGGTCCGCGTCCGACTCGAGCTTGTCGATCTCCTCGCAGGTCTTGAGCGCGGCCTCGGCGGTGGCGGGGTCCGCCAGCTTGCCAATCATGTACACGGCTTCCTTGACCCGCTCACAGCATTTGACGCTCAGGTCCGTGAGGCGAGTGATTTCGTCGGTCATGTGGTGCACGTCGTACAACGCCATGGTCTCGGCCGAGTCCTGGATCAGGTCGGCGACGTCGTCCATGGTATTGATCAGCGCGTGGATCTGGTCCCGGTCGATCGGCGTGATGAAGGTCTTGTGGATCATCCGGTTCACATCGTGCGTGACGCGGTCGGCCGCCCTTTCGGCGTTGTCGACGTCGCGGTTGAATTGCTCGCGCAGGTGCGGGTCGTTGTAGTGCGCCACCAGCTGCGAGAAGGCACGCGCGGCCTCCACGATCTTGTCAGCGTGCTGGTTGAACATTTCGAAGAAATTGCCTTCGCGCGGCAGCAGCTTGCCAAACAGCATTGCTGGGTCCTGTTTTTTTATGGTGGTTCCGGGAGGCGACGAGTGTAACTTGCGGGCCCAGGCCCACTAATTGCGGAATATGAAATACACCGCGCCCACCATGCAAAGCGCCGCCCAGAGGTAATCCAGCTTGAACGGCTCCTTGAGGTAGAACAGCGCAAACGGGACGAAGACCGCGAGCGTGATGACTTCCTGCATGATCTTGAGTTGGCCCACGGAGAAGCCGGCCTCGCGAAAACCTATGCGGTTGGCGGGAACCTGGAGCAGGTATTCGGCCAGGGCGATGCCCCAGCTCGCCAGGGCGGCGAAATACCAGGGAGCCGTGGCCAGGTTCTTGAGGTGCCCATACCAGGCCATCGTCATGAACACATTGGAAGCCGCCAGCAGCAAGATGGTCTGCAGCGAAAACGGAAGGGATTGAAGGGCGGTCATGCAGCGATTATCCGAACAAACGGTTTTTGCCGATGAGCACCTGCTGGTGCTGGACAAGCCGGCCGGCTTGCTGTGTGTTCCCGGGCGGGGCGCCGACAAGCAGGATTGCCTTTCGGTCCGGGTGCAGCAGGTCTACCCGGATGCCCTCGTCGTGCACCGTCTCGACATGGCCACTTCCGGCCTGTGGCTGATGGCGCGGGGCAGCCAGGCCCAACGCGCCCTCGGTGAGGCCTTCGCGCAGCGCCAGGTGAGAAAGCAATACGTGGCCGTGGTCGCGGGCCGCCCCGGCACTTCCTTGCCCCCGGACCATTGGGCGCTGATCGACCTGCCCATCGCCGCCGATTGGCCCAACCGGCCGCGCCGAATTATCCAGCCGGAGCGCGGCAAGCCCAGCCAGACGCGCTGGCGGGTTCTGGCTTACGACGAGCAAGCGGACGTCACGCGTGTCGCGCTCGAGCCCCTGACGGGGCGCTCGCACCAGCTGCGGGTGCACCTGCAGGCCCTGGGCCATCCCATCCTGGGCGATACGCTGTATGCGCCGCCCGAAGTCCAGGCACGGGCACCTCGGCTGCTGCTGCACGCGACCGAACTGCAGTTTGCTCATCCAGTCACCGGCGCGACCATGGCCTTCTCCAGCCCGGCAGCTTTTTGAATCGGAACTTGCGGGGGCCAGGGCCGCTCTCAACACCATGTCCCCTCCCCTGCCCAACCGGCGCAAGGTCGCCGCCGCCCTGGTTGCCTTTCCGGTCGTCTGGACCGGTCTTCGGGCCCAGCCGGCCGCCGCCCGGCAACAGACACCCTCGCAGACCGAGGGGCCGTTCTATCCCGTCAGCCTGCCCAAGGACTCCGATTTCGATTTGCTGCGCAACGGCACGCTGGACTACAAGCGCGGCCAGCCCGCGTGGGTGGAAGGCAGTGTCACCAGACCTGCAGGGCAAGCCCGTCGCCGGCGCCCTGGTCGAGATCTGGCAATGCGACGAGGCCGGGCACTACCATCATCCCGGCGATGGCGGCAAGGCCGACCCTGCTTTCCAGGGCTTTGGCCGGGTGACAGTGGGCGCCGACGGCCAGTACCGCTTCCGCACCATACGGCCGGTCGCCTACAGCGGGCGCACGCCGCACATCCACGTGAAGGTCAAGCTAGCCTCGCGCGAGTTGCTGACCACCCAGATGTACGTTGCGGGCGATCCGGGCAACGAACGCGACTTCCTGTGGCGCAACCTGAGGCCGGAGGCGCGCGCGGCGCTGACGGTACCGTTCGAGCAGAGCAGCGACGGTTTGCGTGCCAACTTCCCGATCGTGCTGGCCGCTTGAGCGGCGCCGGCAGAGAGCGGTCATTGCGGGCTTGACCCGCAATCCATCCTTCGCCATGGATGCCGGATCAGGTCCGGCATGACAAGCGTTGGCGCTACGATGGCGGCATGAGCCAACACATCACTATTCTCACTGGCGCCTCGCGCGGCATGGGCCTCGCCATGGCCGAGCAACTGCTGGCTGCCGGCCACGACCTGCTGTGCATTTCGCGCAAGCAAAACGACGCACTCGGTTTGCGAGCTTCGCAGTCCGGGCGCCTGTGCGAGCAATGGCCGCAGGATTTGACGCGCCCCGAGGTGGCTGCGTCGAAACTGGAAGCCTGGCTGGCGGACCATGACGCCGGGGCCTTTGCCTCGATCACGCTGATCAACAACGCCGGCATGCTGCCGCGCATCGCCCCGCTTGCGGCGATCCCGGCGGCAGAGCTGGCCGATGCGATGCGCGTCGATCTGGAGGCGCCGTTGCTGCTGACGTCCGTTTTTCTGCGCGCCACGCAATCGTGGACCGCGGTGCGCAAGGTGCTCAACATCTCCTCGGGCCTGGGCCGGCACGCGATGGCTTCACAGGCTCCTTACTGCGCGGCCAAAGCCGGCATGGACCATTTCACCCGCTGCATCGCGCTGGAAGAAGCGGACAGGCCCAACGGCGCGAAAGTCTGCTCGCTCGCGCCGGGCGTGATCGACACCGACATGCAAGTCCAGCTGCGAAGCGCCGACGCCAGCCAGTTCCCGGACAAAGGCCGCTTCACCGGCCTGAAGGACAAGGGCGCCCTCGCCTCGCCCGCGCAAGCCGCGGCAACGGTGCTCGCTTTCCTGGCGCGGCCGGATTTCGGCAGCAACCCCGTGGCGGACGTGCGCGACTGAAGCGCTATGCGAGGGCCCTACGGAACGCCGTTAGGCACTACCATTGGTCCTCCAACCGCCAGGAGGTCACCATGTCCACCAGCTCCCAAGACTCCACGAGTTACGCCCCCAGAGAGAAGCTGATGGCCGATCTCAAGCTGGTGATCGCCGATGCCGAGGAGTTGCTCAGGCTCACGGCCGGCCAGGCCGGCGACAAGAGCTGCCGAGCTGCGCTCGCGCATTCAGGCTCGCATGGAGCAGGCCAAGGCCGACCTCGCCAGACTCCAGGACGTGGCGGTGGGCAGCGCGAAGGACGCCGGCAGAGCGGCCGACGTGTACGTGCACGAGAACCCATGGCAAGCCATCGGCGTCGCCGCAGGGCTCGGCTTCCTGCTGGGCATGCTGGTCAGCCGACGCTAGCACGCCGCAGAACTCAGCTTCCCTGGAAGCCGCCCGCGCGATAGGTCAGCACCAGCGTGTCACGATGCCCGTGCGCGGCGACAGGCTGGATGGGCGTCGATTCGTGAATCACCCGCTCGTCGTCGAGCAGCAGCAGGCTCCAGGGCTCGGTCAAGGTGAAGCGCTGGCCTGCCGGGCCGTCGGCATCGAACACGCGCGTCTCGCCGCCCTTGATCCCATCGCGGTTGACGAGAAATACACCCACCAGGTCGACACCGTCGCGGTGCGCGCCTTCCGGCGTGGGCCGTCCGATGCCGCCCTCGGTGTCGATGCGGAACTGGTGCGCCTCCACATACCAGGGCCTCTTGCCCTTCAGCTCGCTGCTGACCCGGCCCAGGGCGCGCAGCAATTGCGGCCATGCTGTTGATTGCACGACGGCGGGCTCCATCGGCTCGAACCAGCGTTGCATGCCGCCGTGCAAGGCGTTGTATTCCACGGGCTGCCAGTGCGCGCGATGCGGTGCTTGCTCGACCTCCTGGCCCTCGACCACAAAACAGGAATGACGGCGGCGGCGATAGTGGCCCCCGTCCTTCAGGTAGGTGTCGGGCGACAGGTCGTCCCAGCTGGGACGCAGAGCCATCAAGTCGGCAAGCGCGCAACCCGAGATCTCGCAAACGGCCTGCGGGCTCAATACCGCATAGCCCTGCTGCCGCAATTGCGTCGCAAGCTGGTCGGGATAGGTGTAGGCTGGGCTGAGGATCATGCCCTCAATCATAGGAGACGGCTCAACGGCGAGCCGGCCGCCGGCTCGTTTGCCGTGCCAGCGCTTCGAATATCACGTCCAGCCCGAACTCGAAGACCTCGTCGAGCTTCTCTACGCGCAGATGAGGCGCGACCGCCCGTACGTGGGGATAGGCGATGCCGTCGGGCTGATGCTCCAGGCGCAGCGGCGTGGCATCCGGCACGCGCTCCCGGCTGGCCACTTCGGCCATGCCGGCCCCGCTGGCGAAGCCGCCGATCAGGCGGAACCAGTGCGCGCATTGCTGCGCGTCCAGGCCAAGGTCGGCGAACGCTTGCAGGATGGTTTCGTAGGCAGCGAATGTGCGCTCGGTATTGAATCGGCGCGCCGCCACGAGCACGAAGGCCCGCGGGTGGCGCACAGCCACCGCCCGGTAGCTACGGATGAAAGAGCGAAGGCGCTCCAGCGGAGCCAGGTCCTGCCCCGCCGGCAGCTCCATCTCATCCACCAGCCGGTCCATCACCGCGTCGAGCAACTCTCCCTTGCCGGCGAAATGATGGTACAGCGCCATCGCCTCCACGCCCAACCGCGCACCGAGCCGCCGCATGGAGCAGCTCTCCAGGCCCTCCTCATCGATCAGCTCCAGTGCCGTTTGAGCTATGCGTTCGCGGGTCAAGGGCTCGCGAATTGCGGGAGCGCGCGCCGGGCGGCGAATCTTTTTTGGGAGGGTGGCCATGACAGCACTTTACACCGTATGGTTTCGCGCCTAAACTGGCTTTACGGTGTAAGGCCGTCGTTGTCATTTTCAGGAGTGATGCCATGTTCCTCGCTGCCTACCGTTTCGAAGGCGAGCCCACCACGCTGCTGGCCGGCCACGCACGCCTGCTCGAACTCATCCCTGCGCAGGACCTGCACCTGCATGTGTGCGCTCCGCATCCCGCGGGCCTGGAGCGTGTCGACGCTGCCCCTGCCCACAGTGCAGCCGATTGGCGAAATCGCGAGCCTTTTCCTGCACGGCAACCGAATCGTCTGAAGGAGCATGCGATGAGCAAGCCCCTTCTTTCCGCGCTCGAAGCGGCCCGCGTGGCCGACGAGGTCGAGGCCCAGGCCTTCGCCGAAATGTATGCGGCCGCACCTGCGCCTCTGCGCGAGCGTCTCGGGCTGCGCGTCGAACGCGTGGCAGACGCCACGCTGTTACTGGCGCCGGGCCTGCCCACGCCGATGTTCAACCGCGCCATTGGCCTGGGGCTGCGGCAGGAGGCGACCCGGCAGGACATCGAGGCCATCGCCGAGACCTTCCGTCTCGCCGGCTGCGCAAACTGGTGGCTGCACTGGAATCCGCACGCAACACCGCCCGGCCTGCCCGCCCAGCTGGAGGCGATGGGCTATGTCCACCCTGCGCGTCGCAGCTGGGCCAAGATGCTGCGCGGGCCCGAGGCACCACCGCCCATCGCTACGGACCTGCAGATCACGCCCGCCACCGATGCGCAGGCCTTGGACATCGCACGGATCGCGGCGCAGGCATTCGAAATGCCGGCCTTCATGGTCGAATGGCTGAGCCGTCTGCGTGGTGGGCCGTGGCACATGTACGCAGCGACGCAGGACAGCCAGGTGGTGGGCGGCGGCTGCCTGTTCCTGAACGGCCAGGCAGCCTGGCTTGGCGTCGCCGCAGTGGCGCCGTCGCACCGCCGGCACGGTGGCCAGGGCGCACTCATGGCCCGACGGATTGCCGACGCGGCCGCCGCCGGCGCCCTGCATATCGTCACGGAAACAGGAGAGCCCACGGTGGCAGGCGAGGCCAATCCCTCATTGGGCAATATGAAGCGCTGCGGCTTCACGTGGTGGCGTCGCGGTTGAATTACGCGCCAGCGGGTCCGGATGGCGCGACGGGAGACTAGGAACGTTCGGTGTCCTCGCGTCGCGGCAGGCGGTCACGCCGGCGGGGAGGTACCACCTGCCGCGAGCCAACATGGTGGGCGTGCGACCGATGCACGCCGACCAAGTCCGCTGCAAACGGCGTGTCCAGGCGGGCGCGCGGCGCATCGTTGCGCAAGCGCCTGGGTCGGCGTACATCCCATGGCCACGCAGCAGCCGCTTCGTGAGCTGACTCGTCGTCCCTCGTTCGAGCGCAGCGCGCCTTCGGGACGCGCAGTTTGGCGCAGCCGCCAAATCCGCCAACGCCGGGCAGTCGGCGCTGAAGCACCGACCGCCTTGACGATGCGCGGCGTCGAGCCTTCCCGGACAACGGACTTTGCAGCGTGCCATCCAACTCTCTGTCGCGCACGGACGTCAGCGGTGCGCTAATCCGGTGCGCGCAGCCAGTGCACGCTGAAAAGCCTGTCGGGGTCCATCCAAACCGGCCCCGGCCTGAAGCCCGCGCGCACCGCCAGCGCGCGCAGACCTTCGACGGTGAACTTGTACGAGTTCTCGGTGTGCAGGGTTTCGCCTTCGTGAAACTCGCAGGCCCCACCGCCGAAAGCTATGGTCTGGCGCACCCTGCTGACCAGATGCATTTCTATGCGTTGCAGGGGAGCGTTGTAGAAAGCGCTGTGATCGAACTGATCCAGCACGAAGCGCGTTCCCAGCTCGCGGTTGGCACGCGCCAGCAGGTTGAGGTTGAATGCTGCCGTCACGCCTTGCGCGTCGTTGTAGGCTGCATGCAGCACGGCGGGATGCTTGACCAGATCCGCGCCCAGCAGCAAGGCTCCGCCGCGCAGCAGCCGGCCCGCGCCTTGCAGGAAATGCAGGGCCTCGTCCGGCGTGAAGTTGCCTATGGTCGAGCCGGGGAAGAAACCGACGCGCTGCCCCGCATCCCGCAGCGGCTGCGGCAATTGCAATGGCAAGGTGTAGTCCGCAGCCACCGGCTGCACTGCAAGCTCCGGGTAGTCCCGCCGCAACGCAGCCACCGACAACGAAAGGTGCTCCGCCGAGATGTCGATCGGCAGGTAGCGCGCCGGCTGATTCATCGCATCGAGCAGAAGCCGCACTTTGCGCAGCGACCCTGCCCCGAACTCCACGATCTCGGCATGGGGCCCTATCTGCGCCGCGATCTCGCGCGCGTTCTTCGCCAGAATGCCCAGTTCGGTGCGGGTCGGGTAGTACTCGGGCAGCTCGCAGATGCGGTCGAACAGCTGCGAGCCCTGGGCATCGTAGAAATACTTGGGCGAGATGCTGCGCGGGCGCGAGGCCAAAGCCACCGCCAGGTCGTGGGCGAATTCGCCGATCAGCGGGTCAGCCGGCCGGCTGTCGCCCGGATCGCGCCCCGCCTCGATGCTGATCAGGTCGCGCGTCAGCATGAAGCTGCGTCCCTGGCCAGCCGCAAGCCGGAGAACTGCCAGCGTGCCGCCGGCGGAAAGAAATTGCGGTAGCTCGGCCGCGTATGGCCCGCCGGCGTTGCGGCGCTGCCGCCGCGCAGGACGATCTGTCCCACCATGAACTTGCCGTTGTACTCACCCACCGCTCCGGCCCAGGGGCGAAAGCCGGGATAGGGATCGTAGGACGAGCGCGTCCACTGCCAGACATGCCCGGCCATCTGGGTGATGCCGGGTGCATCGAAAGCAGCTTCCCACTCGAATTCGGTCGGCAGGCGCGCCCCCGCCCATTCCGCGTAGGCGGCCGCTTCGTAGAAACTCAGCTGGCTCACGGGCGCGGCCGGGTCCATGGGCCGCACACCGTGCAGGCCGAAAACCTGCCAATGCGCTGCCGGCGCACGCGGGTCATCGGGCGCGATCCAGTAAAGGGGCGCTTGCCAGCCGCCCGCTTGCACGGCGGCCCAGCCATCGGACAGCCACAACGCGGGCCGCTCGTAGCCGCCATCGGCAATGAACTGCGCGTATTCGCCGCAAGTCACCAGCCGGTCGGCGATTCGGTAGGGCGCAAGCAGCACAGGATGGCGCGGCGTTTCGTTGTCGAAGGCAAAACCTTCGCCGCCGTGGCCGATGTGCACGGTTCCGCCCGGCATGTCGATCCAGTGAGGCTGCGCAGCAACCGACGCCAGCCGCAATCCCGGCGCGTGCACCGGGTGGTACGCGGGCAACAGCGGGTTGCAGGAAAGCGCATGCAGCATGTCGGTGAGGATCAGTTCCTGGTGCTGCTCCTCGTGGTTCAGCCCCAGTTCGATCAGCGGCGCCGCGGCTTCCCACGCTGCTTCGTCCGCGTCACCGATCAGCCGCTGCATGGCTGAATCGACATGCGCGCGGTAGGCAAGAACCTCGGGCAGGCCCGGCCGCGTCAGCAACCCGCGCTGCGGCCGTGGGTGCCGTGGCCCGAGCGACTCGTAGTAGGAGTTGAACAGATGGGAGAAGCGCCGGTCGAAGGGCCGCAAGTCCGGCACATGGGGCGCCAGCACCACGGCCTCGAAGAACCAGCTGGTGTGGGCCAGGTGCCATTTCGTGGGGCTGGCATCGGGCATGGACTGGACGCACTGGTCTTCGGCGGAGAGCGGTTCCGCCAGCGCCAGGCTATGGGCGCGCACCTGCGCATAGCGCAGAGCCAGGTCAGAGCGGCAGGATGTGGCCGGCAAATAGCCGCGGGCGGATGATGACGGAAACGCGGGCATGCGAAAGCCTCCTGGTGTGGCGTGCCTCAGCACATCAGTCGAATCCCCTCCGGATTTATTACAGCACAAGCCCGCGAATCCTTGGTGCGCGCCGAGTTCGCTCCTGACAGAAACGCTTACAGTGCTGACGCCAGCTCGGCAGCGCCCAGGAATTCCTGTCACTTGCGCTACCGGCCCAATCGGCGCCGGCCGCTACCATGCCTCATCTTTCAGTCAGACCTTCCGGGAAGACACCATGAGCGCGATCACCACCCTCACCAACCACCAAGTCCGTTTGGCCAAGCGCCCCGTGGGAACGCCGACCCGCGAGAATTGGTCCTTCACGGCCGAGCCGGTGGCCGAGCCCGCAGCCGGTGGCGTGCTGGTCAAGACATTGGCGCTGTCCCTGGATCCGGCCATGCGCGGCTGGATGAACGACGCCAAGAGCTACATCCCGCCGGTGGGCATCGGTGAAGTGATGCGCGCGGGCGGCATCGGCAAGGTCATCGCCTCGCAAAACCCCAAGTACGCGGTGGGCGACCTGGTTTCCGCCGGCCTGGGCGTCCAGGAATACATGCTGGTCGCCGAAGACCAGATCAAGCGCAGCGGCATGTTCAAGATCGATCCGCGCATGGGCAGCATCACCCAGTGGCTCAATGTGCTGGGCATGCCCGGCATGACGGGTTACTTCGGCCTGCTGGACATCGGCCAGCCCCGGCCGGGCGAGACGGTGGTGGTCTCGGGCGCCGCCGGCGCCGTGGGCCAGACCGTGGGCCAGCTGGCGAAGATCAAGGGTTGCCGCGTGGTGGGCATCGCCGGTGGCCGCGCCAAGTGCGACTGGGTGGTCAATGAGCTGGGCTTCGACGCCTGCATCGACTACAAGGCCGGAAACGTCAAGGCCGACCTGAAGGAACATTGCCCCAAGGGCGTGGACATCTATTTCGACAACGTGGGCGGCGAGATCCTGGACGACGTGCTGGCTCGCATCGGCCGGGGCGCGCGCATCATCATTTGCGGCGCCATCAGCCAGTACAACAACACCACGCCCATCCAGGGCCCCAAGAACTATCTGTCGCTGCTGGTGAACCGCGCGCGCATGGAAGGCATGGTGGTGTTCGACTATGCCGAGCGCTTCCCCATCGCCGTGGCCGAGCTCGCGCTCTACCTGAAGGACGGCCGCATGAAAAGCAAGGAAGACGTCGTGCAGGGCCTGGAGACATTCCCCGAGACCTTGATGAAACTGTTCACGGGCGAGAACTTCGGCAAGCTGGTCCTGCAGGTCGCGCAGGACTGACCCGAGTCAGCCCCCACCGGGCTGCGGCGCGGGCAACGGCCGCACCGACTTTCCCTCGACCACCACGCGTGAGCCCGCGGCCAGCGCGCCGCGCTGCTCCACGGTGCGAGTGCTGCCGTCGTCCATGCGAATGTGCATCTGGTAGCTGCTTGGTTTGGGCTGGCCGTACTCGTGCACGGCTACGACCATCTGCACCACGCCACAGTTTCGGCATGCGGCAGTCGCGCCCATTGCATTCGAGGCAGCCGGGCTTGGGCCGCTCTGAGCCGGCGCCTCGGCCGCTGTCGGCGGCGCGAGCTTCAAGGGCGGCGCCGTCACGACGCTCTGCCGGCTGACGGATGCATCCGCGGCCTGTTGCGCTGCGGGCGAGCCATTGCGGCTCACCATCACGGCGGTGATGACGGCGGTAACCGCCACTGCAACAACAGCAAGCGTGGGTACGAGTGTTTCGAGGCGCCATCGCACGCGGGCGTCCGGCCCCTGGGGCTCGCCGGCGCTCTCGGGCGGCACGGCCGCGGGCGCGGCCGTGTCCTTGTCAGTGTCCATGCCACAGACTCCTTTGCTCCTTCCGTTTAAACGAAGGATGCGAAGACAGGTAACGGACAATTGCTGACCTCGGCGTAGGAGCCGTCCCACACCGGCTATCGCGAGCCGCGGCTCAGCGTTCAGACGCGTGAGTTGCGATTTGTGCCAACTTACACACCGCCCTTGGGATGCGTGGGATCGACCCACAGCACCTGCTCCGGTTTTTCGACCGGCTCGATGTCCAGGTTCACTGCCACCGCCTCGCCGTCGCTGCGGCACAGCACGCACTCCAGCGTTTCGGTGGGGCTGGCGTTGATCTCCTGGTGCGGCACATAGGGCGGCACGTAGATGAAGTCGCCGGGCCCGGCTTCGGCGGTGAACTCCAGGTGCTCGCCCCAGCGCATGCGCGCGCGCCCCTTGACGATGTAGATCACGCTTTCCAGGTGGCCGTGGTGATGGGCGCCGGTCTTGGCATTGGCATGGATGGTCACGGTGCCGGCCCAGAGTTTCTGCGCCCCGACGCGGGCGAAATTGATCGCCGCCTTGCGGTCCATGCCGGGGGTCTGGGCGGTGTTGGGATCGAGCTGGTTGCCCGGGATCACCCGCACGCCGTCGTGCTTCCAGTGGTCGTGAGAATTCATGGGATGGAGGCTAGCACCGCGCCCGCCGGCTGTCACCCCACTCCAGACTCAAGTCAGCACCACCACATGCCCAGCCGCCGGGTCGATCCGGCCTGCGTGCAGGTCCGCGATCAGACCCTGGGCGGCCTCGAAGCCGGCATGCTCCCGCACAGCCATCCAGGGCTTGCGGCTGTCGCTGACGCGGCGGATAAAGGCCAGTTGCGCCTCGTTGAACTTGCGGTTGACCTCGGCATGCCCCCAATCGGCATTGCGCTTGCGGATCTGCACCGGCGCGAAGTAGAACTTGGGCTCGGGACCGGGCAGGCCGGTGTCGCGCAGGAAGTTGGTGTTCTGGGCCGATCCCGCGAAGCAGTCATAGACCAGTGCGGCGCCGAAGTGATGGTGGATCTTCGCGCGCAGGTCCTCGTCGCCCGAGAAGTCCACGTAGAGCGTGGGCACGTCCGCGGCGATGGTGTCCAGTTCGTCATAGGTCACCGCCCGGTGGTAGCAGCCGAGATCTTCGACGAAGCCCTTGTTGCGCCTGGAAGTCAGGGCGACGAGTTCGATGCCCTGCTGCCCTTCCAGGCAGAACGCCGTCCCGTACGCCGTCTTGCTCGAGGCGCTGGAAACCACCAGCCGTTTTGCACCGAAGAATGCGTTGTCCTGCAGGAAGTCGGCGAGCATGAAGGAGGTGATGAACAGCGGCCGCACCAGCATCTGGTAGTTTTCGTCGGCAGCGCGATAGGCGGGATCGGCCTTGACGCGGGTGTACTGGTTGTAGGCCGAGGTCAGCGACAGCCGGTGCTCGGCGCCGTCGTAGAAGCCGCGCTCGGTGACGCGCACGGGCTTCATCCGCAGATGGCTGGCGATGGGGAAGTAGCCGTAGAAGCGCTCGCCCGGCTCCACGCCCGGCACGGTGGAAGCCACCACGTCGGCAAAGCCCCACACCGGCATATGGCCCCAGCCCTCCTGCCCCGTGGGGAAGAAGTTCCAGTACTGCATGGCGTCGCCGAAAGCCGCGTAGGTGATGTTGTTGGTGGTCACCGCGACGCGGCGGATTTCGAGCAGGGCCTCGCCCTCGCCCACCGGCGCCAGCGGCGCGGCGGCGATGCGGGTGTGATTCAATGCGTTCTTGTCGGTCAACAGGCGTGTGAGCTGGCTCATGGTCATGTCCTTGAAGGTTGCGGTCGGTATGGAACGAATGTATGGCCGCGCGCGTCTTCGTGGGTTCGGAAACGGGCGGCCGTGAGCACCCGGCCGCCACCGCCGGGCGTCAAGCCGCTGAAACGCCCGTCCCAGGCGCGGGCGAAGTTCACCGTCCAGGCGATCTACGACGCCTTTGTTCGGATTTGGCAGCGCGATGGCTGGGAGCGCCTCACGACCCGCGCCGTAGCGCTGGAAACCGGCATTTCCGTCGGCACGCTGTACGACTACTTCCCCAACAAGCTGGCGCTGCTGTCGGGCTATGTGCGCCACAGCGTCGAGGTGCTGGTGGAAGCCGTGGAGCGGGAAGCGGTACAGCCTGCCGGGCTGTCGTGGCAGCAACGTGTACACCAGCTGGTTCGGCTGATGTGCGGGGTCGATGCGCCCGAGCTGCCCTGGTTCCATCCGCAGATGCTGGCGCTGGAGGCGCAGATGGCCCAGCCCAAGCATCACCGGCGCGTGCAGGAAGAACTCGAGGCCGCCTGGCAGCGCGTGTTCGACGCCTGCACCGACCTGCCGCAACGGCCCTCGGTGGAAACGGTGCGTGCCCTGCACCTCGC
Organism: uncultured beta proteobacterium; assembly: GCA_963722025.1. Taxonomy (GTDB): domain Bacteria; phylum Pseudomonadota; class Gammaproteobacteria; order Burkholderiales; family Burkholderiaceae_C; genus Ramlibacter. Next base: position 55,272 of record CAVRNE010000050.1, on the reverse strand, counting down.
CGTGTGGGGCGGGCGGCGCTATGCGCTCTTGCTGGAACTGGACGAAGCGCAGGCCCGCCTATGGGCGGCGCAGATGGAGCGCATGTGCTGCGCACTCATTGAGAGGTAGGAGTCCTCGCGTCGCGGCATATAGCACTGTCATGCCGGACTCGATCCGGCATCCATGCACGGTGCTTCGATCATCCTCGCGTCGCGGCAGGCGGTACCCGGCAGGGGCTCATACTGCTCGGCGGTCTCGCGCTTCGCTCCGACTCCGCTGCGATGCTCGGCCTGGGGTCGGCGTCGCAGAACTCGCCCCTGCCGGGTACCGCCTGCCGCGAGGACACGCTGGTGGGCGTGCCTCCGTCGAGCGCGCACCGACTCCTCTGCAAAGGCGTGTCCGGGCATCGGCCGCGACGCACGTTGCGAGGCGCGCCCTGGGGTTGCTCCGATTCGTGTACAGCTGCGAACGCCGCTCAGATAGCCGCAAGCGCGTCCAGGTTGCGACCGGCCGTTAGACAGCGTCCTCACTTGTCGACAGAAGCCGTCTCCTCAGGAATGTCGTCGGTGCCGCCTGCGCGAAGCATGATGCGCTTGCCTGCGTCCAATGCCAGCAGCGTCGCGCACTTCCCTTCTAACCCGGCAGAGTCGGCCGTCGCCGGTAGCGGCCGAACCGAATCTCCAATCGATCCATCGTTCCTTCATAGCCGGGTTCGTTTGCCGCATGCTTCCTACAGGCGCAGCGTGTCCTCGCCGGCGAGTTCCACTGTCCGTCAGAGATCGTCATGGTGCGGTGACTTCGACCCACACGCCCGCCTGAACGTCGCATCCGTCGCTTGAATCGGCTGCGGTATATGGAGCTTCCCGAACCGCGCGAGCGGCTGGTGGCTCTCAAGATCGTGTCGCGGCCGGTTGCACGTCGTCGCCATATTGTTCCTGTGCTCGACAAGATGGCAGAACTCGATCCGTCGCTGATTGAGCTCGAACCCGTCACAAGTTTGCATCCGATTGAAGTCTGCTCGTCGCTATCGTGCTTTCCTGGTGCTGTCGCGCTTGCCCGGCTCTTCAAGGCATCGCTCGTCGGATTTCGAACGGTCGGCCGCTTCGTACGCGCAGGGTTTCAAAGGTTCGCTTTCTCAGTGGCGATCACGCTGTTCTGGATGATCGCAACGGTTTGCTCGTCCGCTACACGCTTCACCTGCTGATTCGTCCTTTATAGCTTCTATGCTCTCGTCGAACCGGAACGGTGCAGCCGACCTCCTCTCAAGACCGGTAGCCGGCCTCGCTCGTGGCTGGATCAACTTGCGCGAGCTTACGGTATTCCTCGCATCGGACCGTCGGCTGCCTAGATAGGCGGTCACGCAAGAGGATGCGCTGGAACCCATCCGGGTCTATGTCTGGCTTGGTTCCGCGAGACGGTACAGTAGCCGGCAAACTCGCCCTCGTGGATTTGAAGCGTGTTGGCGCCTTCAACGCTCCGTGCTTGTCGTCGTCACGCCCACCGGTACCTGTTGGGTCGATCCCGCTTCGATGGACACGGCGGAATATCTCCACAATAGCGACTTAGCGAGCGTCGCGCTGCAGTATCCATCTGTCGAGCCCGCTGTCCATGCTGGTCGAGCAGGCTACGGCTCGAAGCGGCGCAGGCCTTGTTTGCTGCAGTCTATCGCTACTGGACGCGCTTCCGCAGGAGCAGGCCGAAACTCTATCTTCATGGCCTCAGCCTCGGTGCGATGAACTCCGAGAAGTCCGCCAGCTTTTCGTGAACTGGCGACCCATTCAGGGCGCGCTGTGGAGCGGCGCGGCCTTCGAGCAGCGAGTTGTGCGACGGGCCACGAAATCAAGCAAACCCAGGGGAGTCGGTGCGAAGCACCGACCGCCTTGTCGATGCGCCGCGGCCTGCCCGGACACGACTTTGCCGCGAGGTCTACGCCATCAACAGGCCGTGCGCTTTCACGCGACGCGAACTAATCCAGCGCCGCGTACACCAAATGCCGGAACAAGTTGCGAAAGAAGATGCGCTGGTTCGGCGCCTGCGTCAGCAGCATGGCGAACAGGTCCTCGGCCGGATCGACGAAGAACGAGGTGCCGCCGATGCCGCTCCAGAAGTACTGGCCCACCGAACCCGGCTGCGGCGCCAGCCCGGCATGCGTGCGCACCGAGAAACCCAGGCCAAAGCCATAACCCGGCAGCAGCAACTCGCCCTCGATCGGGATGGCGCCCAGATGGTCGGACGTCATCCATTCGATGGTCTTGCGCGAAACCAGGCGGGTCCCTTCCAGCGTCCCCCGATTGCGCATGAAGCGCAGGAAGCGGATGTAATCGCCCGCGGTCGACAGCAGCCCGCCGCCCCCCGACTCGAACGCCGGCACCTCGCGTGCGTCCATCATGACGACAGGCTCGCTGGTATCAGGATCGTTGGCAAAGGGCTCGGCGATGCGATGCCATTGATCCCGCGGTACGGAGAAGGCCGTGTCGTTCATGCCCAGCGGCTGCAGGATGCGCTCACGCAGCAACGTGCCCAGCGGCTGCCCCGCAGCCACCTCGAGCAGCGCGCCCAGCACATCCGTGGCGCGGCTGTAGTGCCAGCGGCTGCCCGGATGGTGGGCCAGCGGCAACGCGGCCAGCACCTTGCAGAACTCGGCGTTGGTGCGCGAGCGGTTGACGATGTCCACGGCGTCGTACTGGAGTTGGACGGCGCTGGTGCCCAGGAACTCATAGGTCATCCCCGCCGTGTGCCGCAGCAGGTCGTGCACCGTGGCCTCGCGGTGTGCGGGCTCCAGCCGCACCGCATCGCCCTGCTTCCACCGCGACCTGCTGGCCGGCAAACTCGGGAAGGTACTTCGCCACCGGGTCGCCCAGCGGCAGCCGTCCCCTCTTCGGCCAGCATCAGCGCAGCCAGCGAGACGATGGGCTTGGTCATGGAATAGATGCGGAAGATCGAGTCGTCCTTCATGGGCGCGCCCGCCGCCGGCATCCCGCCGGCCCAGCGCGTCGAACAGCTCGACATGCCCGCCCAGAGCCACCACCGCGATGGCGCCGGGAATACGCCCATTGTCGATATGCGACTGCAACACTCCGCGCAGCCGCGCCAGCGCCCGCCGGTTCAGGCTGGCCATCAGCCGTACCTTCGGCGCGCCAGTTCAGCGCCTTGCGCCAGTGCCTGAAGCTTCTTCATGGCAACTTCCCGGTCCATGGGCGCCAGCCCGCAGTTGGTGCACGGAAACAGCCGGTGCTTCGCCACGAACTGCAGGGCCGTTCCTATCGTGTCCGCCACCTGCTCGGGCGTCTCGATCTCGTCACTGGCCACATCGATCACGCCCACCATCACGTCCTTGCCCTCCAGCAACTTCATCAGATGGGGCGGCACATGCGAGTGGTAGCACTCCAGGCTCACCCGCTGGATGCTGCTGGCGGCCAGCGCCGGAAAAATCTGCTCGTACTGCCGCCATTCCTCGCCCAGCGCCTTCTTCCAGTCCACGTTGGCCTGGATGCCATAGCCATAGCAGATGTGGACGGCGGTGGTGCAGGTCAGGCCCTGCGCCGCACGCTCCAAGGCCTTCACGCCCCAGTCCGCCGCCTCCTTCATGTACACGTTGAAGGCCGGCTCGTCGAACTGGATGATGTCCACGCCGTCGGCCTGCAAGGCCAGGGCTTCCTGGTTCAGGAGCTCGGCAAAAGCGAACGCCATCTTCACCTTGTCGCCGTAGAAGCGGTCGGCGACGGTGTCGACGATGGTCATGGGGCCGGGCAGCGTGAACTTGAGCTTGCGTGTGGTGTGGGCGCGCGCCAGCTGCGCCTCGAAGGCGTGGACCCGGCCCTTGAGCTTCAGCGGCGCGACCACCTGCGGCACCATCGCGTCGTAGCGGTTGTCGCGGATGCCCATCTTCACCTTGTGCTCGAAGTCGATGCCTTCCACCTGCTCGAGGAAGCCGTGCACGAAATGCTGGCGAGACTGCTCGCCGTCGCCCACGATGTCCAGGCCCGCATCTTCCTGGGCCTTGATCCACAGCAGCGTGGCGTCGGCCTTGGCCTGCCGCAGTTCGTCGCCCTGGGCCTTCCACTGCGGCCAGAGCTTGTGGGTTTCGGCCAGCCAGGCCGGCTTGGGCAGGCTGCCCGCGATCGAGGTGGGGAACATCGGTCTCTCTCCTTGGGATCCCTCATTGTGCCTTCCTCGCATAATGTTCCATGGCCTCCGACAAGGACAAACCCCGGATCGTCATCATCGGCTGCGGCTTCGGCGGCCTGGAGGCAACCCGCGCCTTGGGCGAAGCGCCGGTGGACATCACCCTGGTGGACAAGACCAACCACCATCTGTTCCAGCCCTTGCTCTACCAGGTGGCCACGGCCGGCCTTTCCGCCCCCGCGATCGCGGCGCCGGTGCGCCACCTCTTTCGCAAGCAGGCCAACGTGACGACGCTGCTGGGAGAGGTCATCGCCATCGATGCGGCCGCGCGCCAGGTCCATCTCAAGGACGGGCCTATCCTGCCCTACGACCACCTGATCGTGGCCGCCGGCGCCACCCACAGTTATTTCGGGCGGGACGACTGGGCGCCGTTCGCCCCCGGATTGAAGACGCTGGATGACGCCTTTGAAATCCGCCGCCGCATCCTGCTGGCGTTCGAGGCGGCCGAGAAGGAACCCGACGCCGGGCGCCGCGCCGCGTGGCTGACCTTCGTGGTGATAGGCGGCGGGCCCACGGGCGTGGAAATGGCCGGCACGCTGGCCGAGATCGCCCGCCACACGCTGCCCGGAGAATTCCGGCGCATCGATCCCGCCAGCGCGCGCATCGTGCTGCTGGAGGGCGGATCGCGCATCCTGCAGGCCATGCCCGAAGACCTGAGCCTGCGAGCCAGGGAGCAACTCGAAAAGCTGGGCGTGGAAGTGCGCCTGGATGCCCGCGTGACCGGGATCGATGGCGGCAGCGTCGAAGTCAAGCCCGGCGCAGGCGGCGACAGCTACACCATAGCTACGCGCTGCGTGGTGTGGGCGGCCGGTGTGGCCGCTTCACCTCTGGGCCGGCAACTGGCGCAAGCACTGGGCGTGGCCACCGACCGGGCCGGGCGTGTCACCGTCGAGCCCGACCTCAGCCTGCCCGGCCACCCGGAGATCAGCGTGATCGGCGACCTGGCGGCGGCCAAGAGCTATGTGAAAGGCCACGCGCCACGCGACGTGCCCGGCGTTTCGCCCGGCGCCAAGCAGATGGGCCGCGCGGCCGCGGCCAACATCTTGCGACGCATGGCGGGCCAGGCCACGCAGCCCTTCCGCTACCGCGACTATGGCAACCTGGCCACCATCGGCCGCAACGCCGCCGTGGTGGACCTGGCCTCGCCGGTGGGCCACTTCAAGTTCAGCGGCTATTTCGCGTGGCTGTTCTGGCTGTTCGCGCACATCTACTTCCTGATCGGCTTTCGCAACCGCATCGTGGTGCTGATCGACTGGGCTTCGGCGTACTGGAGCAAGCAGCGCTACGCGCGCGTCGTCACCGACATCGAGCCGGTCTAGGGTGACAGGCCCTAGGGCGGCGGCTTCGCAACGAGAGGCGCCACCACCTTGGGCAGCTGGGCGCCGCACTGCTGGCAGAAGTTCGCTTCGGGACCGTAACCTTCGGTCCCGCATTGCGCGCAGGTGCGCTGCTCCAGCGGCGGCGCGGATGGTGGCGGGCCGTCATCTCGGCCGTCACGATGCCGGTGGGCACGGCCAGCGTGCCCCAGCCGAGCAGCATGATCACCGATGAGATCAGGCGCCCGAGGTCGGTCTTGGGCGTGATGTCGCCGAAGCCCACGGTGGTGATCGTGGTCACGGCCCAGTACATCGACGTGGGAATATCGGTGAAGCCATGCTCCGGGCCTTCGACCACATACAGCAAGGTGCCCAGGATCAGCACGACCATGATCACTGCGGACAGGAATACCAGGATCTTGCGGCGGCTGGCCTTCAACGCTTCAAGTATCACCTGGTATTCGGCCACGTACTCGGTGAGCCGGAAGATCCGGAAGATGCGCAGCAGGCGCAACACCCGCACGTCGATCAGCGCGTGCAGCTCCGGGAAGATCAGCGCCAGGTAGGTGGGCAGGACGGCGAGCAGATCGACGACGCCGAAGAAGCTGGTCGCGTAGCGCAACGGCCGGTCGACGCTTGCCAGCCGCGCCAGGTACTCCAGCGTGAACAGGGCCGTGAAGAACCATTCGATCGAGGTGAACGCGGTGCGGTAGCGCGTGTGCCAGTCTTGCACGCTGTCGGCCATGACCACCGCCACACTGATGACGATGGCCGCCATGACGAGCTCGTCGAACAATTTCCCGGCGGGGGTATCGTATTCATAGATGACCCGATAGACGTCCAACCGCCAGCCACCGGCCGGCCGGCCAAAGTCGTCTTGCGGCGTCGTGACCCTCGTGGTGGGCACAGGCTTCGCTCGGGTCAATGGCTGCCGTGTACGTGCGTTTCGCGCTCGGGCTCGCGCCGGGCAGCATCGCGGCAGGCCATCCACTGCGGCACCGCCGGCGCGCCAGGGTCAGCGGGCCTGGGCTGCCTCTTGGTCACCGCGTCAATGATGGCTTCGGCGACTTTCTGCGGATCCAGCCCGCTCGGCCGGATCAGCGTGATCGCCACAGCACCCCGTCCACTTGCTGCATCTCTGCCCGCAACGCATCCGTAAAGCCCTTGACGGCCTGCTTGGAGCTGGCATACATGCCCTGCAGCGGACCCGAGCCTTGCGTGACCTCGGCGCCCACGTTGATGAGCGAGCCACGCGCAGAGATCAGGTAGGGCAAGGCCGCCAGCGAGCCGTTCACGACGCCCCAGAAATTCACGTCGAACAGATGGCGGCTGTCGGCCTCGTTCACCTCGTCGAGCCGGCCGTAGATGGCGACGCCGGCATTGTTGATCCAGGTGTCGATGCGGCCGAATTGCGCAATCGCCGCCTGCGCCGCGGCCCTCACCTGCTCGCGGACCGTGACGTCGGCCGCCACATGGATGGCCTGGCCGCCGGATGACCTGATGACCGCCATCAAGCTGTCCACTAGCTGGGTGTTGCGTGCTACGAGTACCAGCCTGGCGCCCTGCTGCGCCGCCAGCTGGGCGGTGCACAGGCCGATCCCATTCGACGCGCCGGTCAGGACAATGACTTGCCCCGCAAGGGGCTTGGGATTGGCGGGCATGGATGTCTCCTTTTGCCCATGCCAGGGCAAATCCCGTGCCCGCGACGAAGCAGCTCAGGCGCCGACGGCGCCTTCGTGTTCCGGCACGCCCTCCAGCGCGAAGGCGACCGCGGCGCCGAGCGAGTTGATGTCGAAAGGCTTGCGCAGGATGGCGGGCTTGCCGGCGAGCCGCTCCACCGCCGCCATATCGGCATAGCCAGTGGCCAGGATCACCGGCAGCTCACCCACCATTTCGCGGGCCTTGGAGATCACCTCGGCGCCGGTCATGTCGGGCATGGCGTAGTCCACCACCAACAGGTCGGGCTTGTGGCTGGCGATAGCCGCCAGTCCCTCGGAGCCGTTGGCCGCCTCGGCCACCGAGTAGCCGATCAGCCCCAGGCATTCACAGATGACCCTGCGCACGTCCGGATCGTCCTCGACAACCAGGATCTGGCGCGACTTCAGCTCCGCGGACACAGGCGGCGCGGCCGGTGGCTCCACATCTTGCGCATCGGGCGGGGCGGCGGGAAAGTACATATCCACGGTGGTGCCACTCCCCTGTTCGCTGCGGATGAAGGCCAGGCCGCCCGACTGCCGCGCAAATCCATAGACCTGGCTCAGGCCGAGTCCGGTACCGCTGCCCGTGGGCTTGGTCGTGAAGAAGGGATCGAAGACCTTGCTCAGCAGCGCGGCAGGAATGCCCTTGCCCGTGTCGCTCACGGAGACCACCACGTAGTCGCCGCGCTTGAGCTGGGCCTCGTCCTGCGGCCGGTGCTGCATGCAGGAGGAAATCTTGAGGACGCCGCCCTCGGGCATGGCTTCGCGCGAGTTGACGGCCAGGTTCAGCACGGCCATCTCGAGCTGGCTGGGATCGACGACCATGGCCGCGCGCTCGTCGCACAATTCCAGCTCCACCGTGATCGCCGGGTCCCGCCGAAATCTCCAGCAGGTCCTTCATGCCCACCAGCAGGGCGTTCACATGGGTGAGCTTGGGCAGCAGCGACTGGCTGCGCGCGAACGAGAGCAGCTGGCTGGTGAGCTTGGCGCCACGCTTGGCGGCGCTTTTCGCGCGGTCCACCACGGGCTTGACCTTCTCTTCCTTGGCATAGAGCGAGATCAGCTCCAGGTTCATGTTGACCACGTGCAGCAGGTTGTTGAAGTCGTGGGCGATGCCGCCTGTCAGACGGCCTATGGCCTCCATCTTCTGCCCCTGCGTGAGAGCCGCCTGGGCTTTCTCGCGCTCCGCGATCTCCTTCATCAGGCGGTCGTTGGCGCTGGCCAGTTCGCGGGTGCGATCGAGGATGCGCGCTTCCAGCTCGCTGTTCAGGCGCTCCATCTCGGTGCGGTTGCGCCCTATCTCTTCCAGGTACTGGCGCGTCGCGTACTGGCGCCTGCGCGCCCTCACGGCGGCGTCGGCGGCGCTGGTCAGCGTTTCGGCATTGAGCGGGCGCTCCAGCAGGATGACGTTGCCCAGCGTGTGGAGCAAGGCAATCGCCTGGGCCGATCGGCGTCCAGGCTGCTTGGTAGCCAGCACGATGAAGGGAAAATCGGACCATGACGGCTGGCGACTCAGCCACCCGGCCAAAGCCTGGGCGAACCCGTCGCCCGCCGCCAAGGCCTCCTCGGTCAGGATGGCGGCGCCTGCGCCTTCATCCAGGCAAGCCGCAAGCTGTGCGGGCTCGTCGCAGACTTCGATCCAGTGGTGGGATTCCAGCACGCCCTTGACCACAGCCGCATCGCGGCCGCGGGGTGCATGGATGAGTACTCGCAGTTCCATCAGGGACACCCCGCCGCGTCAGTGTCGACCAGCAGCGGAGTTGCCCCGGGCATGCCCTCGAAATCGACGAGGTAGAAATTATTACGCAGGGTGTTCTGTCTCATCTGTAGTTCTCGCCTCTCCGGGCCCAATCCTATGGGCAAACCCCCGGACGCCGTGTAGGCGATATCCGACAGATCGAGCACGGCTCAGGCCGCGCCGCGGCCCTTCTGGCTTTCGAAATAGACGACCTTGCGGGCCCGCTGCACGTCGCCCAGGGGCCGGTGCTCTGCCAATGCCTGCCAGGGATCGAAGACCGAGGCTTCGATCTGCTGCGCCAGAGCAAAGCCTTCGGGCGCCGCGGTGTCCTGCCGCGGCAACATCAGCCGCGCCACCGTCGCGTACGGGGTCGGCCAGTTGACGCGGGCGTCTTCTATCGGCGTGAGCTCTTCACTGGCGAAAAACTGGAGCTGCAAGTCCCAGTGCAGCGGCTGGCGCGCCAGCCGGGCCGAGAAGTCCCGGGCCCAGTCGTCGCGGGCTCCCAGCTCGGCCGTCCCATTTGATGGCGCGGGCACCAGGCGCACGCGCACCGCGTAGGGCCCATTGGCCATGGGCAGCGCGCTGAACAGGGGCTCGGTGGCGAAGCCGCCGAAGGGCTTGCCCGCCATCTTCACCATCCTGCTCAACTGGCGTGGGGCTCCCAGGAAGCCATAGCGCTTGAAGAGGTATTTGACAAGGGCGCCATTGCCGCGCGACGCGGCGGCAACGAAATCGACGAATTCGCCGCTGCCGGAAAAGGCGAACGCCTCCTGGTTGATGAGCGTGAAGTCCTGGCTCTTGGCCGGGCCGTTGCCCAATGCCGACTCGCCTTGCACGCCGAACACCCGAAGCGCAAAACCCCGTATGTCGGGTGCACGGTCCGGCGCGCGGTCCATGCCGCCGTTGGACAGCCGCACCCAGACGTCGTACTCGCGCGGTTGCGCAAACAACCCATGCCGGGCGAACTCGGGCAGGCCGTCCAGCACCTCGAGTACCCCCTGCGCGACCGTGAGCTGCTTGCGATGCAAAGCCCGCCCCGGTCCCCAACGCGCCGACTTGCGAGCCTGGATCTCCGCGAATTGACTGGCATAGCCGGCGTAGCGCTGCTCCTCGTCGGGGGCTATCTTTTCCCGCCAGCCGGTGCTGGGCGCGGGGATGCGGCTCATGGGACTCTCGATATTTTTCTGTTCCAAGTGTTGCAGTCTACGCCTTGCTTTCCTGCTCCTGCAAGGTGCGCCACATGACTTTTCCGCTGCCGCTCTTGGGCAGCGCGTCGGTGAATTGCACTATGCGCGGGACCTTGTACACGGCCATGTTCTCGCGGCACCAATCCACGATGTCCTGCTCGCTGACCTGGCCCTTGTGACTGGCGCGCAGCACCACCACGGCCTTCACGGTCTCGCCGCGGTAGCTGTCCTTGGCGGAGATGACGCAGGCCTCCTGGATGGCCGGGTGCCGGAACATCAGTGCCTCGACCTCGGCCGGCCAGACCTTGAAGCCCGAGGCGTTGATCATGCGTTTGAGGCGATCGGTGAGGAAGAAATAGCCGTCCTCATCCACGCGGCCCAGGTCGCCGGAGCGAAAGAAGCGCTTGCCCTCGAACTCGATGAAGGCCGCCGCGGTTGCCTCGCGGCCGCTTCCAATAGCCGGCGAACACCATGGGGCCGTGGATGATGATTTCGCCCTGCTCGCCCACAGCCACTTCCGTCAGCGTTTCGGGATCGACGACGCGCGAATCGCAGCTCATGAATGGAATCCCCAGGCACTGTTGCTTGGGATCGTCCGGCGGATTGGTGTGCGAGGGCGCCGCGGTTTCGGTCAGGCCATAGCCCTCCACGTAGCGCAGGCCGAACTGCTCGAGCAGCCGCTGCGCCACCGCTTGCGGCATGGCCGCCCCGCCGCCGCCGATGTGGACCAGGCTGGACAAGTCGTACTGGTCGAAGTTGGGGCTGCCCAACAGGTCGATCACCATGGTGGGGATGTTGGTCCAGGTCGTCACCTTCCAGCGCGAGATCAGGCGCCCGGCCAGGTCGCGATCCCAGCGGGGCATCATCACGAGCGTGGCGCCCATATAGATATTGGCGTGCATCACGCTGACCATGCCCGTGATGTGGAACATGGGGACGACCAGCAGCGCCACGTTCTGCGCCGTGCCGTTGCCCCAGACGCAGCTGGAGACGGCGTTATGCATGATGCTGCTGTGCAGGTGCATGCAGCCCTTGGGCAGGCCGGTGGTGCCGCTGGTATAGGGCAGCACCGCCAAGTCGCCCGGCCCCACCTCCAGCGGCGGCAAGGGGGCCGTGTTGTCCAGCGCCTGTTCCCAACTCATCACCTCGCCGCCGGCCAATGCCGGCAGCGGATGCCGCGTCAGCAGCCAGTCGCGCCACGCGTCGGGCATGGGATCGCCCGACCCGGGATCGAACGCATCCGTGAAATGGCTCACGATCATGTGTGCGAGACGCTCATGCTGCGGCAATGCATCGCTGGCCCTGGCGATCTCCGCCGCCAGGTCGGCGGTGGTGATCGCGACCTTGGCGTCCGGATCGTTGATGTAGTGCTTGAGCTCCTCCGCGCGGTTCATCGGGTTGACGGGAACCACGACGGCGTTGGCGCGCAGGATCGCGAAATGCGCGATCACCAGCTGCGGGCAGTTCTGCATGTCGAGCATGACCCGGTCGCCCTTCTTCACCCCCAGAGCGCTGAGCGTGGCGGCAAGGCGCTGCGCCTTGTCCACCAGTTCGCGGTAGCTGAAGATCCGGCCGAAAAACACCAGCGCCGGCTTGTCGGGGTAGCGGCGGGCGCTGATTTCCAGGTTGTCCCACAGCGAAGTCGCCGGCGGGTTCAGGGCATGGGGCAGGCGCTTGGGCCAGAACTTGTAATGAGGGCGGTGCATGGCGGCCAGCCTAGCCCGGGCCCTGCTGCGCCGCATCAGGGATGGCCCCAAGGCCCGTCGCTTTGGTGACGCCGGGCACGAGGCGCCGTCCTACAGACCGCCACAGCCGGCCTGCGCAGACTCGAACGAAGTCCTTCCAAGGAGTTCGTCATGTTCGAGAAAAAAGCAAGCGTCCATTGGGACGGGGCCGGCAAGACCGGCCAGGGCAAGGTCAGCACCGAAACCGGCGCGCTGCAGGGCTATCCCTACGGCGTCGCCAGCCGTTTCGAGAACGACCGCAAAGGAACCAACCCTGAGGAAATCCTGGGCGCGGCGCACGCGGCCTGCTTCACCATGTTCTTTGCCGTCGCCTGCGAAAAAGCGGGCATCGCCGCCAAGGCCATCGACACCACCGCCGCCGTGCGGCTGGTCAAGGATGGCGAAGGGTTCAAGATCGACCGCATCGCGCTGACGCTGGAGGCCACGGTGCCCGGCATCGATGAAGCCCGGTTCAAGGAACTGGCCGAAGGCGCGAAGAAGGGCTGCCCGCTGTCCAAGGCGCTGGCGGCCGTTCCGGAAATCACGCTGGACGCGAAACTGCGCAGCTGACGTCGTACCTGTATCGCCGAGCGGCTAGGACAGACCGCCGCCGCGCTGGAACATCTCGAGATGCAGCGGCCATTCGTTGCCCAGCCAGTACGCATGGGTCGTGTGGTCGGCCAGGTCGTCGCCGGTCAAACCGTGCACGAACACGTCGAGATCGCCGCGATGCTCGTCCAGCCAGGGGATGATCTTGTCGAATTCGGCTGCGCTGAAGGCTAGCTGGCAACTCCAGGCCGGATGCGGACCGACCAGCTTCTCGTGCACCCGCCCGACCTGGACGTTCAAGCGCTTGCCGGCCTCGGCCACCAATGCCCGCGCCTGGTCCACGGTCTGCGGGCCGAAGTAGACGTGGGCGTGGTAGGCCTTGTGAAGGTTCTCGGGGCGGCGCGGCATCCACGCATTTTGCTCGAAAGCTTCTCGCCGCGGCACGCAAAGCAGGATTCGGGCGTCCACGGTAGGATCGCCGGCAGCATGTTGAAAACAATCCTGCTGTGCCTGGGCACGGCTCTTTCTTTTTCGGCCTTCGCCTTCGACCTCCAGGGCCACCGCGGCGCTCGCGGACTGGCGCCCGAGAACACGCTTCCCGCCTTCGAGCGGGCGCTGGAAATCGGGGTGACGACGCTCGAGCTGGACATCGGCGTCACCGCCGATGGCGTGGTGGTGATCCATCACGATCCCTATCTCAACCCGGCCATCACGCGCGATGCCGGCGGGCAATGGCTGGTGGGCAGCAAAGGCCCACTGATCAAGACGCTGACACTGGCCCAGCTGCAAGCCTACGACGTAGGGCGCATCAACCCGGAAACGCCGTATGCCAGGACGTTCGACGCACAGCAGGCCGCGCGACGGCACGCGCGTCCCCACACTGGCATCGCTGTTCGACCGCGTCAAGGCGCTGGGCGCCAACGAGGTGCGCTTCAACATCGAAACCAAGATCAACCCCGGCGCAGCCGGACGACACGGTGAACGCCGAAGCGATGACGCGGGCCCTGCTCAAGGTGATCGAGGACGCCGGCATGACGAAGCGCGTCACCATCCAGAGTTTCGACTGGCGCAGCTTGCAGCTGGTGCAGCGGATCGCGCCGGCCATTCCGACGGTGTACCTCACGGTCCAGACCGCCAACAACGACAACGTGCAGGGCGGTGCCTGGACCGCGGGCCTCAAGATCGCCGATCATGGCAGCGTGCCCAAGCTGGTCAAGGCTGCCGGCGGTGCGGTGTGGTCGCCCAACGCCAGCGCGCTGACCGAGGCGCTGCTCAAGGAAGCACAGGCACTGGGGCTCAAGGTGATCCCCTGGACCATCAACAATCCCGCCGACATGGAACGGCTGATCGCCTGGGGCGTGGACGGCATCATCACCGACTACCCCGACCGCCTGCGAGGCGTGATGCAGGCGCGCGGGTTGCCGCTGCCCAAGCCCGTGGCCAGGCCCTGATCGGCCCGCATGCCCCCCATCCTCTATCTGTTCGCGCTGACCAACCTGGTCATCGGCACCGGCGCCTTCGTGCTGTCCGGCATCCTGCAGCCGCTGGCCGCATCGCTCGATGTCAGCATCGCGGTGGCGGGCCAGGTGATGACCGCCTATGCGCTGACCTCGGCTTGCCTGGCGCCGCTGTTCCTGCTGGCCACCGGCCGCTGGCCGCGCAAGCGCGCGATGCTCCTGGCGCTGGGACTGTTTACCGCCGGCTGCGTGCTGTCGGCATCGGCGCCCTCGTTCGCGGTGTTGCTGATGGGGCGCGTGCTGATGGGCACGGGCTCGGTGTTCGCGGCGCTTGCCGCGGGCGTGGCCGTCGCGCTGGCTCCTCCCGAGCGGCGCGGCCGCGCGCTGTCGCTCACCTTTCTCGGCATCAGCCTGAGCTACGCGCTGGGTGTGCCGCTTGGCACCTGGCTGGGCCTCACTTATGGATGGCGGGTGCCGGTATGGCTGGTGGCAGGCGCCTGCGCTGCGGTGTGGATCGTCCTGTGGGCGCGGCTGCCGCGCCATATCGCGGCCCCCGGGGCCAGCTTCGCCGGCATGGCGTCGGCCGCCCGGCAGTGGCCGGTCGTGCGGGTATGGATTCGCACCTTGCTGTATTTCGTCGCCATCTTCAGCGTCTTTTCCTACGTGGGCCCGGTGCTGCTGGCGCTCAATCCAATGACGCCCGCCCAGCTGTCCTTCACGCTGGTGATGTTCGGACTGTCCGGCGTCGCCGGAACCATCATCGGCGGCAGGGCGGTGGATCGCTTCGGCGCCGCTGCGGACCTTGCGCATCCAGCTGGTGGTCCTGGCCGCCATGATGCTGCTGGTGCCCCTCACGCGCGGCAACTATCCGCTCACGGTGCTGGTGTTCGTCGTGTGGGGAGTGGCCGGCTTCGGCATGATGTCGCCGCAGCAGTTCCTGCTGGCCACCCTGGCGCCGGCCCAGGCGCCGCTGCTGATGAGCCTGAACGGCTCGATGTTGTACGTCGGCACGGCCCTGGGCGCCGTCATCAGCGGCGCGTTCATCGGCACGCTGGGCTTCGACAAGCTTTCCTGGGTGGGCCTGCCCTTCGCCCTTGTCGCCTTGACCACCTTGTGGTTCGATCGGCGGGCAAGGCTGGCACCGGCCTGATCACTGTCAGTGTTCGTGCCGGTGGTGCGCGTCGGGAAAGTGCGGGTGGCTGTGAACCAGCGGCTGATGGCGGTGCGCATGGCTGTGGCGGGTGCCCGGCGGCACCGGCGGCACATGCACGTGGTCGTGATGGACATCGCTCCCGTGCACATGCTCGTGCGTATGTTCCATGGCCTCGTGCACATGCCGGTGTTCGTGCCGCTCCGACAGATGCAGGGCGACGCCGATGGCCATCAACACGCCGGCAATGATCAATGCGCCCGTGATGGGCTCGCCCAATAGCGCGATGGCAAGCAGCGCGCCGAAGAACGGCGCCACGGAAAAATACGCGCCCGTGCGCGCCGTGCCCAGTTCGCGCAGCCCCACGATGAAAAGCGCCAGGCTGGCGCCGTAACTGGCGAAGCCGACCAGCCCCGCGGCCAGCACCACAGGCAGCGCCGGCCACGAAGCACCCAGGAAGAACGCCAGTGCCAGGTTGGTCGTCCCCGCCGCCAGCCCCTTGACCATGGCGATCCACGAGGCATCGCCCAGCGAGACCTTGCGCGTCAGGTTGTTGTCCAGGCCCCAGGCGAAACATGCCGCCACCACGAAGAGCGCGGGTTGCCAGCCCGGCCAGCTCATGCTGCCCGGCCAGGCGAGCAGCAGCCCGCCGGCGACGATGGCGCACATGCCCAGCGCAACGCGGGCGTTCACGTTTTCCTTGAACACGAACCAGGCGAGCAGCGCGGTGAACACCGCTTCGGCGTTGAGCAGCAACGAGGCCGAGGAGGCCGGCATGGCGGCCAATCCCAGCATCAGCAGCACCGGCCCGGCCACGCCGCCGGCGAGCACCGCGCCGGCCAGCCACTTGACCTCGCCGGCAACCATCCGCACCGGCGGCCTGGCCTGCATGCGCCGCATCAGGGCCAGGCCAATGCCCGAACCCAGGTAGAGAAGCGCGGCCAACAGCCATGGGCCGGCCTGCGCCAGCAGCAGTTTGGCCAGCGGCGTGCCGGCGCCGAACAACAGCGCGGCCAACAGGCTGGCCCACACGCCGCGCGGCAGGTTCATCGCACCGGATCCTCCGCGTGGCATGCGCAGGCCTCGCCATGCGCGGCGGCCACCAGCTCGTGCAGGATGCCGCATTCGTGCGTCGCATGGTCGGCGTCGCAGCTGCCCGCAATGCAGTCAGTTGGCGCTCCATCGCCCGCAGGCTCTTGAGGCGTGCGCGCACCCGCAGCAACTGCGCGGCGATCAGGGCATCGATGTCGCCGCGCTCGTCGCGCACACCGCCCACGAAATCGAGCAGCCGTTTCACGTCGGCCAGCGGCATGTCCAGGGCGCGGCAATGGCGCACGAAGGCCAGGCGCTCCAGGTGCGGCCCGCCGTAGCTGCGATAGCCGTTCGCCTCGCGCGCGGGCGCGGGCAGCAGGCCCGCCTTTTCGTAGTAGCGGATGGTTTCCACGTCGACGCCGGTGGCACGGCTGAGGTCGCTGATCTTCATGCGTTCATCATAGGCAGTTGACACTGGAGCGGCTCCAGGGTTTCCAATTCCCCCACAAGAAAGGAAACCATGTCCGCACACTGCTGCCACCACGAGCACGAGCCCCATCCACCAACGGAGCGCCTCCGCCCGGCTATCGCCGCGTGCTGTGGATCGCGCTGCTGGTCAATGCCCTGATGTTCGGGGTCGAGATCGCGGCCGGATTGAAATCGGGCTCGGTTTCGCTGCTCGCCGATGCCATCGACTTTTTCGGCGACGCGGCCAACTATGGGCTGACGCTGGCGGTGCTGAGTCTTGGCTTCGCATGGCGCTCGCGCGCGGCCTTGCTCAAGGCGGCCAGCATGCTGGGCTTCGGTGCCATCGTCATCGGCAAGGCCTTGTGGTCCGCAAGCCAGGGGGTCGTGCCCGAGCCGCTCACCATGGGCCTGGTCGGCGCGCTGGCGCTCGCGGCCAACCTGGGCGTGGCGGCGCTGCTCTATGCGTTCCGGGAGGGTGATGCCAATATGCGCGGGGTCTGGCTATGCACGCGCAACGATGCGATCGGCAATATCGCGGTGATGCTGGCCGCTCTGGGTGTCTTTGGTACAGCCACCGCCTGGCCCGACCTGGCTGTGGCTGCGGTGATGGCCTGCCTGGCCATCACCTCCGGTTGGTCGGTGATGCGCCAGGCGCGGCAGGAGCTGGCCGGCTCGGGCCTTAGCGTGTGAGCTTGCCCAGCAGCCAGCCGATGGCGAAGGCCCCGGCCACCACGGCCAACGGGTTTTCGCGGACCTGCTCACGGGCCATCTCGCCATATTCCTGTTGCAAGCCCATGACCCTTTCGCTGCTGGAGCCGAGCGTCTGCTCGAGCTTGTCCACGGCCTCATGGGCTTTCTGGGCGACGCGGCGCACTCGTGCCATCGGCGACGCCGTTCAGGCCGGTGGAACCGCCGGGTCCGTCCATGCTGGTGATGCTGTCGCTTGTTTCGCTATTCATGATGCTTCCTCTCGGCATGTCGAAAAAATTGCCAGCGGCGCCGGCGAATCTCCACTGTAGAAAGCTCGGCACTGCTTAGATGTCGGCGAAAGCGCAGCATCCCATGTAGGACGTTTCCTGCGCCCGCCATGGATAATGAAATCCATGAACCGCTCTGCCATCACCGACGTTGCCGGCATCGAAGTCGGGCACTTCACCGACCCACGACGACCCACCGGTTGCACGGTGGTCATCGCCCGTGAGGGCGCGATCGCAGGCGTGGACGTCCGCGGCGCGGCGCCGGGCACGCGCGAGACCGACCTGCTGGCGCCCACCAACCTGGTGGACCGTGTACACGGCATCCTGCTGGCGGGGGGCAGTGCGTGGGGGCTGGATGCGGCCACCGGCGTGGTGCGCTGGCTGGAGGAGCAAGGGGTCGGCTTTCCCGTCGGACCGGTGCGTCTGCCCATCGTGCCGGGCGCGGTGTTGTTCGACTTGCTGGTCGGCGACGCCACCATCCGCCCGGACGCGGCCGCGGGTTATCAGCGCCTGCGAGTCGGCATCGGCCAAGGCCCCGGCCGAAGGCAACGTGGGCGCCGGCGCGGGCGCGGCCGTGGGGAAGATCTTCGGCATTGAACGCGCCATGAAGGGCGGCATCGGCACCGCCTCGGTCACGCTTCGATGGCGTCACCGTCGGCGCGCTGATTGCCTGCAATGCCTTGGGCGACGTGATCGATCCTCAGACGGGCCAGCCCATCGCGGGTGCCCGCACAGCCGACGGCAAGGCCTTGCTCGATACGCGGCGCGCCCTGCTTCGCGGCGAGGCGCCCAAGCCGCTGCTGCCCGGCACCAACACCACCATCGGCGTGATAGCGACCGATGCCGTGATCACCAAGGCCCAGGCCTCGCGCCTCGCAACCATGGGCCACGACGGCCTGGCGCGCAGCATCAACCCGGTGCACACCATGTCCGACGGCGATACGCTGTTCGCGCTGGGCACCGGCCGCGCCGGAAAGTCGCCGGGCATGATGGTGCTTGGCACCATGGCGGCCGAAGTCGTGGCGCTGGCAGTGGTGCGTGCGGTGCGCGCCGCACAGGGACTCACGGTGGGCAGCCTTCACCTTCCTGCGGCGGCCGACCTGTGATGAAGCCGCACATGCCCAAGGCGATCCGCTACACCCTGGTCTCCATCCGCGAGCTCCTGATCTCCGCGGGACCCTTTGCCATCGTGGCGGTCGCACTGCTGGTGCTGGCCTATCTGTGGCTGGATCCGACGCCGCCCAAGCGCGTGACGCTCGCCACGGGCCCGGCGCAAAGCGCCTACGACGAATTCGGCAAGCGCTACAAGAAGGCCCTGGCAGCCAACGGCATCGAAGTCGTGCTGCTGCCAAGCCAGGGCTCCTCGGACAACCTGCGGCTGCTGCGCGAAGGCAAGGCCGACCTGGGTTTCGTGCAAGGCGGCAGCAACGAGCGGGCCACCACCGAGGAGAGCGGGCTGGAGTCGCTGGGCAGCCTGTTCGTCGAACCCGTGTGGCTGTTCTACCGCGAGGACGCTGCCCGCAAGGTAACAGCCACTGCCAGCGTGAACACCCCAAGCCGCCCCAGGCGCGAAAGCCCCCTCGGGGCGCAACGCTGCGGCATCTGCCGCAAGCGACGAACCCCGATCTCCGCCCTGACGCAGTTGCAGGGCCTGCGCCTGAACATCGGCACCCGCCGGCAGCGGCGTGCCGCGCCTGATGGAAAATTGTTCGAGGCCAACAACATCGACGTCCAGCGGATCACGCTGTCCCAGCTGGAACAGACACCAGCCACGGTGGCCTTCCTGGGAGGCGAGATCGATGCCATCGTGTTCGCATCCGCGCCCGAATCGCTGATGGTGCAGATGCTGCTGCAGACGCCGGGCGTGAAGCTGATGGACTTCGCCCAGAGCGAGGCCTACTCCCGGCGCTTTCCGTTTCTCACCCCGGTAGTGCTGCCGCGCGGCGTGGTGGACCTGGCGCGCGACATGCCCGCCGCCGACCTGCGCCTGGTCGCCACCACCACCGCCCTGCTCACGCGCGAGCAAACGCATCCCGCCTTGTTGCAGCTGTTCGCGCAGGCCGCGCGCGAGCTGCACAGCCCAGCCGGCTGGTTCAACCGGACGGGGAGCTTTCCCACCACGGAGCACAGCGAATATCCTGTTTCCGCGGAGGCCGAGCGCGCCATCAAGGGCGGCCAGCCCTTCCTGCAGCGCTACCTTCCGTTCTGGCTGGCCAACCTGGTCGAGCGCATGTGGCTGGCGCTGGGCATCATCATCGCCATCCTGCTGCCGCTGTCGCGCATCGTGCCGCCGCTGTACGAGTTCCGCATCCGCTCGCGCGTGTTCCGCTGGTACGGCCAGCTGCGCGCGATCGAGAACGAGATGCAGGCGCAGGGCTCTGACGCGGCGCAGCTGGCGCAGGAACTGGATGCCCTGGAAGCCAGGGTCGGACGCATCAACGTGCCGCTGTCGTATGCCGATGAGCTTTATGCGCTGCGCAACAACATCAATCTGGTGCGGCGCAAGCTGGCGGAAATCTAGGACAGGCGAATTTCGCGCAGCGCGGCGAGCAATGCATTGCGTGGGCAGCCGCGGAACCGGCTTTGCCGGGCCGCTGGCTGCGCCCCCTTGAGGGGGAGGCGCCGCAGGCGCTTCGGGGATGTTTCACTTAAGCGCCTTGTAGCGCATCCGCTTGGGCTTGGCGCCCTCTTCGCCCAGGCGCTTGCGCTTGTCGGCCTCGTATTCCTGGTAGTTGCCATCGAAGAAGGTCCACTGGCTGTCGCCCTCGGCGGCCAGGATGTGCGTGGCGATCCGGTCCAGGAACCAGCGATCGTGGCTGATCACCATGACGCTGCCCGCGAATTCGAGCAGCGCGTCTTCCAGCGCGCGCAGCGTTTCGACGTCCAGGTCGTTGGAGGGTTCGTCCAGCAGCAGCACGTTGCCGCCGGCGATCAGGGTCTTGGCCAGGTGCAGGCGGCCGCGCTCGCCGCCCGAGAGTGAGCCGACGCGCTTTTGCTGGTCGCCGCCGTTGAAGTTGAAGCGCCCCGCATAGGCGCGGCTGGCCATCTGGAACTTGCCCACGTTCAGGATGTCCAGGCCGCCGGAGATGTCTTCCCACACGGTCTTGTTGTTGGCCAGTTCGTCGCGATGCTGGTCCACGAAGGCCATCTTCACGGTGGAGCCGATCTTCACTTCGCCGCTGTCGGGCGTTTCCTTGCCGGCGATCAGCTTGAACAGCGTCGACTTGCCGGCGCCGTTGGGCCCGATGATGCCGACGATGGCGCCCGCCGGAACCTTGAAGCTGAGGTTGTCGATCAGCACCCGGTCGCCGAAGGACTTGGATACGTTCGTGAATTCGAAGACTTCATTGCCCAGGCGCTCGGCCACGGGAATGAAGATTTCCTGCGTTTCGTTGCGCTTCTGGTATTCGAAGTCCGACAGCTCCTCGAAGCGGGCCAGCCGCGACTTGCTCTTGGCCTGGCGGGCCTTGGGATTCTGGCGCACCCACTCCAGCTCCTTCTTCATCGCCTTCATGTGGGCGTCTTCGGATTTCTGCTCGGCCTCCAGGCGCGCTTCCTTCTGCTCCAGCCAGGTGCTGTAGTTGCCCTTCCACGGAATGCCGACGCCGCGGTCCAGTTCGAGAATCCATTCGGCTGCGTTGTCCAGGAAGTAGCGGTCGTGGGTGATGGCGACGACGGTGCCGGAGAAGCGCGTGAGGAACACCTCCAGCCACTCCACGCTTTCCGCGTCCAGGTGGTTGGTCGGCTCGTCCAGCAGCAGCATGTCGGGCTTGGACAGCAGCAAACGGCACAGCGCCACGCGGCGCTTTTCGCCGCCCGACAGCAGGCCGATCTTGGCTTCCCACGGCGGCAGGCGCAAGGCGTCCGCGGCGATCTCGAGCTGATGCTCCGAGTCGGTGCCGGCCGTGGCGATCACCGCTTCCAGGCGTGCCTGCTCGGCGGCGAGCGCGTCGAAGTCGGCGTCGGGCTCGGCGTAGGCGGCATAGACTTCCTCGAGCTTGGCCTTGGCGGCAAACACCTCGCCCATGGCCTCTTCGACGCTCTCGCGCACGGTGTGCTCGGGATTGAGCTTGGGCTCCTGCGGCAGGTAGCCGATGTTCAGGCCGGGCATGGGCGTGGCTTCGCCCTCGTATTCCTTGTCGACGCCGGCCATGATCTTGAGCAGCGTCGATTTGCCCGAGCCGTTCAGGCCCAGCATGCCGATCTTGGCGCCCGGAAAGAAGGACAGGGAGATGTCCTTGAGGATTTGTCGCTTCGGCGGCACGATCTTGCCGACGCGGTTCATGGTGAAGACGTACTGGGCCATGGGGATATCTTTTCAGGAAAGCTGCAGGTGCAACCCTCCATTATCGGCGGGATGGGGCAGACTGGTTTCTTTGTCATCCCGGGCTTGACCCGGGATCCATGTCGGCGCGCCTCGGTGGATGCCGGATCGCAGTCCGGCATGACCGCTCAGACCTTCCCGTCGAGGCTGTTTTTCAGCGCCGCCTTGGCGACCTCGTCCAGCGCTTCGTCGACCACGTTGCGCTCGGCGACGATCTTGATCGAGCCCTGCGCCCGCAGCCGGTCGAGGGTGCGGCGCGACATCGAATGCGCCGTTCCGGCCAGCGAGGTGAACATGAACAGGGTCGAATGCGGGCTGGCCCAGGTGAGCTGCGCCCGGATCCACTGGTCCTTGACCATCAGCTCGACCCAGGTGCCGGTCTTCATGTCGCCCGCGCGGGCCGGCTCCGCCGGCTCCTCCATGGCGTCGGGACTGGCCGGCTGCTCCGGCGCGATCGCATCCTCGGGCACATAGCCCGAATCCTCAGCCTCCTGCTGGTCCAGCCACACCGCGTCGACCTCGTTGTCGCTGAACTGCGATGGCTGGGCCTCCGCGGCTTCCGCGGCGGCCTGGCTGATGGCGTCACGGCCCTCGTGCACGGCCGCCCGGTGGATGGCGATGAGGTTGTTGAAGAAGCGGGCCGTCAATTCCGGCGGGTATTCGATGCGGTCCAGGCCTTCGCGCAGCTTGGCCAGCAGGCCCGGAATCATCTGGACCAGGCGGCGGGCCCGGCCGCGCGTAGCGGTACTTTTCTGTACGCTCCAGATCATGTCGTCGACCATGGCCCTGTAGCCATAGGGATCGTCCGATCCGTCCGCGCAGCTGAGCTGGGCTTCAGCCACCACCTGGGCCCATGAATTGCGCAGGAAATCGCCGACGAAGTCCGCCACATCCAGGCCTTCGAGCTGCTGCGTGAACTCGGCGGCGAGCTTCTGCGCCAGCAGGTTGCGCTGCTCGGCATGCAGCAACGCCCGCGCGCCCTCTTCGCGGCGCTGCAGCAGGCCTTCATCGTGGCCGGCCCACTGCGTTTGCAGATGATCCATCAGCTCGCCGAAGGTATCGGCGTCGACCACCTTGCTGGTGAGCCAGCGCACCGAATCCTCCACGGTGGCGTGGAAGCGCCGCCAGCCCGGGTCGCTCTCGCTGGTGAAGGCAAGGCTGCGCTGGGTGATCCGGTCCAGGAACTCGCGGGCGGGATGGGTGCGGTCGCTGAAAAACCGCGAGTCCAGCTCGGCCAGCCTCAGCATTGCGGGCTCGATCGCCTTGAGCTGGCGCTTGAACTCGGGCAACAGGCGCTTGTCCTGCGCCAGGTTGTCGAACATCAGCCGCACCACCTCTTCCCCCAGCTGCACGCCCAGGCGGGGCGCGGCGTCCTGTGCCGCGGGGGCCTCGGCCAGCATATCCGCAGGCGGCGCGACCGGGGCCTTGGGCCGCCGCTCGAGCTTGTTGACCAGCACGTCGACCTGCTTCATGTCCTGCAGCATGGCCATCGACGCCGGCACCGTGTAGAGGAAATCCTGGCGCGGAGCCTGTTGTCGAAATCGCCGGCCAACAGCTTGCGCAGCCGGTCCAGTGTGAGCAGCGTCTTCGACACCGAGTCCGCCGCAGGCTTTCCGCCGGACCCGCTGCCCTTGTGCACCCTGCCGCCGATGGGCACGGCCGGCTCGACCCCGCAGGAGCGCAGCCAGTCGGACAGCTCGCGATAGAGCCGGCGCAGGTTTGCACCCAGCAGGCCGGCGGCAGGCGCGATCAGGAACTCGCGCACCGAGGGGTCCGGCACGTGCTGCGACAGGCATGACTGGAGCGCGCGAACGAAGATCTCGGGCCGCACGGGATTGAGGCCGGGCTGGATGGTTCGCCAGCCCAGCAGCGTACTCACCAGCGCGTCCAGCATGGGCAGCACGTCGTCCACGGCCAGCGAGACTTCCTGCTGGGCCCGCGCGACTTCGATGCTCTGGTCCAGCTGATCGTCCTCGAACAGCCGCAGGTCCTCGAACCGCAGGGCCTCGGCATGGGCCTGTTCCTTGCCACCGCCCTGGTACACCAGGCGGGTCAGTTCGGCACGATAGGTGGCGGCCACCGATTGCTTGTTGGCCGCCATGTCCTCGATGGCAAGTTGTGTTCCCGCTTGCTCGAAGCCGGCGATGCGCCGCGCGCTCGCCGGTGCGGCGGCGGCTTCCAGGCCGCTGAGCATGTCGTGGATGAGCAGGTCTGCCTGCGCAAGCATGGCCTCCAGGCAGTCGTTGAGTGACGGCTGGGAAGCCGATGGGTCGTCGGATAGGCCGAGTCGAAGCTTTAACAGTTTGGCCATGATGAGCGTATAGAGGACCCAATTATCAGCTTGGCCGGATGAGCTGCGCCAGCTTTTTGCCCTGTCTGCGCGCATGCGTGGGCAAATGCGACAGCTCACGGTAGGTGCAACCATGGCTGACAGCCTCAGATGACGAGCCGGTAACCGCCGTCGATGACGCTGCGACTGAACAAATTACGCGAATGGCCACTGCCTGAGGCGCATTGCAGCCACCTCAACGGCGAGACGCTCAAGCATGCGATAATAGGGCTATTGCGGACTCCAGTTGCCCGCAATCTCAGCGTTTCGCTGGGGACGAAGCAAGCCTTGAACAAGAGCTTGCCGGCTCCCACCCCCTGAACCTCATCTGCCTTTGACTGGCTCGGTGCCATGCACCGTACAGGCCGATTCCCAAGCGCCATGGATGGCGCACCCTTAAATGACATTTGACGAACTGAACCTGGCACCCGCCATTCTCAAAGCCGTGCGCGAGCAAGGCTACGAAACCCCCACCCCGATCCAGGCCCAGGCGATTCCCGTCGTGCTCCAGGGCCAAGACCTCCTCGGCGGCGCCCAGACCGGCACCGGCAAGACCGCCGCCTTCACCCTGCCCCTGCTGCACAAGCTCACCATGAGCCGCAGCGCCAAGAACAAATTCGGCGGTTACGGCATCCGCGCCCTGGTGCTCACGCCCACCCGCGAGCTGGCTGCCCAGGTCGAGGAATCGATCCGCACCTATGGCAAGTACCTGCAGCTGACTTCCACCGTGATCTTCGGCGGCGTCGGCATGAACCCGCAGATCAGCAAGCTCAAGAGCGGCGTCGACATCCTGGTGGCCACGCCCGGCCGCCTGCTCGACCTGCAACAGCAAGGCATGCTGGACCTCTCCACCGTGCAGATGCTGGTGCTCGACGAAGCCGACCGCATGCTCGACATGGGCTTCCTGCCCGACGTGAAGAAGATCCTGGCCCTGGTGCCCAAGGAAAAGCAGAGCCTGCTGTTCTCGGCCACCTTCAGCGACGAGATCCGCGACCTGGCCAACACGCTGCTGCGCGATCCGCAGAGCATCCAGGTGACGCCGCGCAACACGACCGTGCAGCGCATCACCCAGGTGGTCCACCCGGTCGGCCGCGGCAAGAAAAAGCAGCTGCTCGCCCACATCATCCAGGAACACAACTGGAGCCAGGTGCTGGTGTTCACCCGCACCAAGTTCGGCGCGAACAACGTCGCCGAATTCCTGACCAAGAACGGCATCCAGGCCATGGCGCTGCACGGCAACAAGAGCCAGTCGGCGCGCACCCAGGCGCTGTCGGGCTTCAAGAGCGGCGACATCCGCGCGCTGGTGGCGACCGACATCGCCGCCCGCGGCATCGACATCGACGAGCTGCCGCACGTGGTCAACTATGAAATCCCCAACGTGCCCGAAGACTACGTGCACCGCATCGGCCGCACCGGCCGCGCGGGCAACGAAGGCGCGGCCGTGAGCTTCGTCTGCCTGGACGAAGAAGGCTTCATGCAGGAGATCGAGCGCTTCACCAAGCAGCGCATCCCGGCCCAGGTGATCGAAGGCTTCGGCCCCGAGCCCGGCGAGCGCGGCGAGCCCATCGCCATGGGACGCCAGACCATCTGGGGCGGCGCCGGCAAGCCGCCCAGCCGCGAAGTCATGATGGCGGCCGCCAAGGCCGCGCGCCAGGAAATGATGCAGCGCATCCGCGACAACAAGGGCGCCGAAGGCGGCGCCCGTGGCGGCGATCGTTCGGCCAAGCCCAAGCAGCCGCAAGGCCAGCGCAGCGCGAATGGCAACGGCAATGGCAACGGAGCCCGCAACGGCAACGGGTCCAGGCAGGGCGGCGCCCGCCCGCCACAGCAGGGCCGGCCGGCCCACGGCCACTCACCGCGGCACGGGGATGACGCGCAGCCGCGCGATGGGGCGCACAATATCGCCAGCCCCTTCGTGCAACGCGATGCCCCTGTGAGACATACCGATGGACAACCCGACCCCTTACGCACCAGCGTCGACAGCATGGGCGGACGCGGACGCCGCGGCGGCGGGGGCGGCGGTGGCCGCTCGAACCGTGGTGGTGGCGGGGGCTTCGGGCCTCGTGGGCCGGGAAATCCTACAAGGACTTTTGGCCGATGAATCGGTAGCGGCGGTCCATTCCCTGGGCCGCCGCGAACTGCCCCTCACGCATCCCAAGCTGACCCAGCACCGGGTCGATTTCAAGGCCTTGCCTGCGCTGCCCAGCGTGGGCGAGGCCTTTATCGCTTTGGGCACGACGATCAAGGTGGCCGGAAGCCAGGCGGCGTTCCGGGCCGTCGATTTCGACGCGGTCGTGGCAGTCGCGAAGGCGGCCAAGGCGGCGGGCGCCCGCCGGCTCGGAGTAGTCAGTGCCATGGGGGCCAATCCACGGTCCGCGATCTTCTACAACCGCGTCAAAGGCGAGATGGAGGAGGCGTTGTCCGCTCTGGGCTTGGACGCGCTGGTCATTGCCCGGCCCTCCTTCCTGGCGGGGGACCGCGAAGCTTTGGGGCAGCCCCTGCGATCCGGCGAAAAGATGGCGCTGCGGGTTTCGCAGCTGCTGGCACCGCTGATCCCCGCGAACTATGCGTCGGTCGATGCGCGCTCGGTGGCGAACGCGCTGCTCGCTATGGTCCCCGCGGCACAAGGGGCGCCACGTGCTGCTCTCGGGGGAATTGCAGAAGGCTGTCATTGCGGGCTTGACCCGCAATCCACGGCGCCGTGCTCAGGAAGATCCGGTGCCCGGTCAGGCGCGGTGCCGAGCCCTCCTCGCGCAGCTCACGCACCACCTTGTCCATCAGGGGCGCGAGCACGTTCCACCGGACGGCCCGGATGATGGGTCGATGGAAGGCGCGCCAGGCCTGCGAGGACACCAATTCCAGCGGATCGCTGTAGACGCCCAGGTCGCTCACCACCATGGGATCTTTCTCGGTCGGGACGCCGCCCAGGAAGGCTTCGCCCGCGGCGCTCCAGATCGCGTCCCCATTTCGGTGGATGCCATAGCCCCAGTCCCAGCCGTGCTCCTTCAGGCGCTGGCGCGCGGCCGCCATGTAGACCGCGTCGAAGATGTAGGTGTCGGTGCGCATCCAGCAATCGTTCAGCCAGATTTCCGCAACAGGACGCCCGGCGGACGCGACATTGGAGGTCAGTCCGCGAAGGACCTCGCCGCGCAGCTCGATGTAGCGCAACCGCGCCGGAACGTCAGCCGCGCGCATCAACGCGATCAGCACCGTTGCCTTGTCGTCGGCGTCGCCCCGGCCCGCATCGATCACCTGGCGCGCGGTCCGCAAGCGCAGCTTCAAGGGTTTTGCAAAGGGTATGCGCTTGACGAAGCCATAGACCGCCAGCGCCTTCTCGCGCTCGGTCTGCAAAGCTGGGTCAGTGCGCGCGCACGCAGGCGCAACCTGGTGTCTTCCAGATCGAGCAGCTCGGTAGTGCCAAGCCAGCGACCCGGCTCGTCCAGGGCCGGCTGGCGAATTGAATGAGTCCGCCAACGGTGTCATCTCCAACGAGTTCCGGGCAGGCGGTCTGCGCGCCCGGGCATCCGCGTGCACCGGCATGTGCCAGCGCCGCGGATTTTTATAGATACAAATTTTAACGTGTGCGAGGCGGAACTCACGCCGCGAATTTGTAAAACCGTTGACCTGGGTCAAGCCGCCTTGATGAAAGGCGGAGGGATATTCAGGCGCGGCAGGCGCTTGCGCGTGGCCAGCACCTGCTCGATGTCCTCGCGCGCGCCGTCGATCAGCACGAGGATGGCCTTTTCCGCCTTGGCGGGGTTGTGCGCCGCCACGGCATCCAGCACCGCGCGGTGCAAGGGCAGCGAATTCCTCGGCCCGTCCTTGCGCGTCGTCGAGATTTCGAAACTGGTGCGCAGCAACGCGCCCAGCGCCTTGCTCATTTGAACGAGCATGCGGTTGCGGCAGGCGCGCAGCAGGCCCTGGTGGAAGAGGAGGTCGTACTTCACGTAGTCGCCGCCCTCCTCCACCGCCTTGCGCATGCCCTCGAACGCCGATTCGATCTCCGCCAGATCCTGCGGTGTGGCGCGCTCTGCCGCCATGCGCACGGCGGCGGGCTCCACGACACGCCGCAAATCCTGCAGATCGCGCAGGAACTCGGGGGTCAGCCCGGCATGCGACTGCCACATGATGACGTCGGGGTCGAACCAGTTCCACTGGTCCGAGTCCAGCACCCGGGTGCCCACCTTGGGTCCGCTGCTGACCAGGCCCTTGGCGATCAGCGACTTCACGGCCTCGCGCACCACCGTTCGGCTGACGCCCAGCTCTTCGCACAGCATGGGCTCGGGCGGAATGGGCGCGCCGGGGCCATACCGCCCCGCGACGATGGCCTGGCCGAGATGATCGACCGTGTTGCCGTGAACGTTCTTGATCATGTTGGCTTGCGCTCTCACCCGCGCACAAACAGTGTCGTCAGCGGATCGGGGCCTACTTGCCGGCTCCAGTGCCCGTGCACCGACGCATCGAAAATGGCGCCCGCGGGCAGCAGGTCGGCGGAATAGAAATGCTCTCCCGGCCCGAAGATGCGTGACGTGCCATCCTGCAGGCCGATCTCCATCCGGCCGCCCAGGATGAACACCCATTGCGTATGGGGACTGCAATGGAACTGGCTGCGAAAGCCGACCGGGCTGTGGCGCAGCTGCATGCCGCCGGAGGGAAACAGCGCCGAAAGCATGGACTGGGGCGTGCCCTCGTCCAGCGCGACCGGTTCATCGCGAAATTGCGCGCGGCCATCCGCGCCGGTGTAGAGAACGACCTTGGTGAATACGGTCATGGTCTTCACTCCAGGCGGTTGCCGGTGGCGCCGTCGAACACGTGCGCCTTGCCCGCGGGAATGTCCAGGCTGACGATGTCGTCCGGCTGGACGGCGGTGCGGCCGTGCAGCACGACCACGAGCTGCGCCTTGCCCACCTCCAGCAACAGCTCGGTTTCCGCGCCGGTCGGCTCGACGACGATCACTTTCGCCGGAATGCCGCCGCCCGAGGTCGATACGGAAATGTCGCCGGGCCGCACCCCATAGTGCACGGCAAGCCCGTCGCGCGCTTGCGTCATGGCTCCCACGGGCCAGCGCTGGCCTTCGGCTTCGATCCAGGTTCGCCCATCGCCGGTGCGCAGCGTTCCCGCCATCACGTTCATCGCGGGCGACCCGATGAATTGCGCCACGAACAGGTTGCGTGGCCGGTCGAACAGTTCCAGCGGCGTGCCTATCTGCTCGACGATGCCGTCATGCATCACCACGATGCGGTCGGCCATGGTCATGGCCTCGATCTGGTCATGGGTGACATAGACGGTCGTGGTCTTGAGCCGCTGGTGCAGGGCCTTGATCTCGGCGCGCATCGCCACCCGCAGCTTGGCGTCGAGGTTGGACAAGGGCTCGTCGAAAAGGAACACCTTGGGATCGCGCACGATGGCGCGTCCCATGGCGACACGCTGGCGCTGGCCGCCCGAGAGCTCCCGGGGATAGCGCTCCAGCAGCGTATCGAGGTTGAGGATGCGCGCGGCATTCGCGACCCGCTCGCCGATCAGGCTCTTGTCGGCCTTGCGCAGCCGCAGGCTGAAGCCCAGGTTGTCGCTGACGGTCATGTGCGGATAGAGCGCGTAGCTCTGGAACACCATCGCGATGTCGCGGTCCTTGGAATCCACCTCGTTCACGACGCGCCCGTCGATGGCGATTTCGCCGCCGGAGATCTCCTCCAGGCCGGCCAGCATCCGCAGCAAAGTGGATTTGCCGCAGCCCGAAGGGCCGACCATCACCACGAACTCGCCATCGGCGATGTCCAGGCTGATGCCGTGGATGATCTTGAACTTGCCGAAGTTTTTCTCGACGCGGTTGAATGAGACAGCTGCCATGGTGGGAGCAGTTCCTTGTTGGCTGTCAGCTCTTGACGGCGCCGGCCGTGAGGCCCGACACCATGTAGCGCTTGAAGGCGTAGTAGATCGCCGCCGGCGGCAGCGCGTAGACGAAGCCGGTGGCCATCAGCAGTTCCCACGGCGAATCATCGGCCGCCAGGAAGTTGCCCAGCGCGACCGCCAGCGTGAGATCGGTTTCGTTGGACAGCAGCAGGAAGGCGTACAGGTACTCGTTCCAGGCCAGCAGCAGCGCATACGTTCCCACCGCCACCATCGACGGGACCATGAGCGGCAGGTACACCAGGAAGAACAGCTGCATGGGCGTTGCGCCGTCCATGCGCGCCGCCTCGTCCAGCTCGAAGGGCAGCTTGTCCGAGGCCTGCTTGAGCACCCAGATGCAATAAGGCGACGCGATCGTGACCATGGCCAGGATCAGCGACCACTGGTTGTTGAGCAAGCCGTAGTTGGCCATGGTCTTGTACATCGGCACCGCCAGGAACGCCGCCGGGATGAAATAGGTGAACAGCGCCATGTTCATCACCGTGCGGCCGCCGCGCACCCGCAGGCGGCTGATCGCAAAAGCGGCCGTGGTGGCCACCACCAGCGTGATCGCGCCGACGGCCAGTGCGATCACGAGCGAGTTGCCCAGCTGCACCCAGAAGTGGCTCAGGTAGAAATGCTTCTGGAAGAAGACCGTCTCGAAGTTCTGCAGCGTCGGGTTCTTGGGCCACAGCCGCCCGGAGGTCGCCGAGTCGCGCTCGGAGATCGCGAACAGGAACATGTGATAGACCGGGATGATGGTCCAGAGGAACACCGGGATGCCGATCAGCAGCAGCTTGGCTTCCGCCGTGATCATGCGCAGGCTGATCTTCTTCATTTGCGACAGCCTCTTCATCATGAAGTACACCAGCGGCAACACGAGCGGCAGCGCCACCACGATCGATGCCATGGCCACGTCGACCTGGTCCAGCCGCAGGTAGCGGATGCCCAGCGTCGCCAGCACGTGCGTGAGGTCGGCCGGGCCGCCTCCGGTGAGCAGGTACACGCTGTTGAAATCGCCCAGGGTCCAGATGGCCGACAGGATCGTGGATGTCACGTACAGCGTGCGCATCGCCGGCCAGGTGATGAAGCGGAACTTCTGCCAGTTGCTCGCGCCGTCGACCGAGGCGGCCTCGTATTGCTCCCCCGGAATGGCCAGCCGCCCGGCGACCAGGATCAAGCGTCCAGAACGGCAGCGACTTCCAGATGTGCATGAGCATGGAAAACGACAAGGCGAGCGTCGGGTCGTTGAGCCAGTTCGGGCCGTCCAGGCCCGTGAGGCGGAAGATCGTGGAGTTGATGACGCCCCACTCGGGATTGAGCATGAAGCGCACCGACAGGATGGTGGGGATGGAGGGCACCGCCCACGGCAGGATGAACAGCACCGACAGCGCCTTGATCCACCAGCGCGTCCTGATGAAGAAACCCGACAGCACCAGCGCCACCATCATCTTGACGTTGATGGCCACGACCAGGAACACCAGCGTGTTGACGGCGCTGCGAAAGAAGATCGGGTCGTCGAACAGCCTGTCGTAGCTGGCGGGATGGCGCGCCAGCCACAGCCCGTAGACCACGGGATAGAGCACGAACACCGCGAACACGAGCAGGTACGGCACGACCAGCAGCCGCCCCCAGAGCTCATATTGCGAGAGCGCCCTGGGCGGCCGGGCCGCGACGGGAATCGATGCGGTTGCGACTTGGGTCATGATTCGAAGGCCCGGCAGGGTGACGCGAACGCGGCGCCGGCGCCCATTGGCGCGCGGCCGGCCTGCACTTCCTAGTTGGCGGCGACGGTCTTGATGCGGGCGATCATTTCGTCCGTCGCCTTATCGACCGGCACCTTCTCGTTGATGATGCGATTGGCTGCCTTGGCCCACACGTTCTCGTTGTTCAGCACCGTGAACTTGTAGTTCTTGGTGAATTCGAAAGGCGTGGTGCCGTTCATGAACTGGTTGTAGACGGCCAGGCGGTGCGGGTCGCTCTTCCAGAAGGCGCTCTGCTGCGCCGGCCTTGGTCACCGGGAACCAGCGGCCGAGCGAGCCTTCGACGTACGGCGTGAGGTTGGCGTCATCGAGCATGAACGCGACGAACTTCTTGGCGCCTTCCTTGTTCTTGGCATCCTTGAAGATCACGCCGGTCTTGACGGCCGCGCGGTACACCATCTTGGAGCCGTCCGGCTTGTTCGGGAAGCCGGCCGTGGCGATCAGCTCGGTGTAGTTCTTCTTGGCCGCGGCGCGCTGCGCTTCGGTCAGCGTCGTGTTGTTCATGTCGTCCAGCCACTTGGCGGCGATCGAGATCGTCGCGTTGTGGGTCAGCACCGTCGTCTTGTTGTGGAAGGCGACGTTGTTGTCCGGGTCCTTCCAGTTGGTGGACGAGGGCGGCGTGCACCCCTTGGTGTACATGGCCGTGTAGTCGGTCAGCGCGTTGATCAGGCCCTGGCGCACCGCCGGGTCGTCCACCAGCAGCTTGCCGGAGTCGTTGACCAACTTGACGTTGTAGGCGTCCATGAAGGTCAGGAACGAAAAGAAGGAGTCGCTGGAATCCACCCCCAGCGGCTGGCCTATGCCGAAAGCCCGGTTGCCGGTTTTCTGGCGATAGCCGGCCTGCACCTTGTCGCACCAGAAGCTCCAGTAGCCCTTCCAGTCCTTGGGAATGTCGCTTTCCTTGAAGCCCGCCTCCGCCAGCATGTCCTTCCAGTACTGGATGTGCATGGTCTGCTGCTTGATCGGGTAGGCGTAGTAGGCGCGATGTGCCGCCGTTGGCGTTGTTCAGCAGGAAGGTGGTGGACAGGGCCGCGGGCTCGAACTTGGACGCGATCGGGTTGATGATGCTGGAAACGTCTTCCAGCTTTCCGTCGTACGCCCACTTGGCGGTCACCTGGAAATCGAACACGTCGCCGTAAGTCACGTCGGGCACGTTGCCCGCGTCGAGCGCGGCAACCGTCTTCGGAATCATTTCCTGCGGCGCGTACAGCGACAGGTCGATCTTGTACTTGGGATTCTTGGCCTCGAACTTCTTGATGGCCGCGTAGAAGCGCGTCGTCCTCGGCCTTGTAGAAGCCCTTTTGCCACCAGACCGTCAGCTTCTCCTGGGCGGCGGCCTGCCCTGCTGCGACCAGGCCCGCGGCGAACATCGCCGTGGCCAGCACGTGTCTTGAGTCTCATATCGCTTGTCTCCTATACAGGTGGGTAGATGAGAGGTGAATAGATGAAGTCGTGCGTTGTTATCATATGATCATTAAAACCTTCGAATTCCATGGAAAACCCGGATACGCCCTGCCTCAGGTCCATTCCGGCACCGGGCTGATCAAGGGGCGGCCGGCAAAGTGGGCCCGCAGGTTGTCGATGGCCAGGTCGGCCATGGCCTGGCGCGTTTCCCGTGTCGCGCTGGCCATGTGAGGGGTCAACACCACGTTGTCCAGCGCCTTGAGGGCTTCCGGCACATGGGGCTCTTTCTCGAACACGTCCAGCCCGGCACCGGCGATCACCCCTTTTTGCAGCGCCTCGATCAGCGCCGCTTCGTCGACGACGGAGCCCCGCGCCACGTTGATCAGGTAGCCATTGGGTCCCAGCGCGTTCAACACCTCGGCGTCGATCAGGTGGTACGTGCCCGCCCCGCCGGGCGTGATCACGACCAGAAAGTCCACCTGCGCCGCGAGCGCCTTGGCCGTCGGATGGAAATCGAAAGGAATTTCCGGCTTCGAGCTGCGGGCCGTGTAGGCGACCGACATATCGAATGCCTGCGCCCGCCGGGCGATGGCCTGGCCGATGCGCCCCAGGCCGACGATGCCCATGCGCGCGCCCGAAACCTTGCGCGCCAGCGGCATCGGCCCTTCGGTGGCCCAGCGGCCCTCGCGCACGTAGCGGTCGGCCTGCGGAATCCGCCGGGCAACGCTGAACATCAGGCTGATGGCCAGGTCGGCGACATCGTCGTTGAGCACACCGGGCGTGTGCGTCACCGGAATGCCCCGCTCGAGCGCGGCCGGCACGTCGACGCCGTCGTAGCCGACGCCCATGATGGACACGACCTCCAGCGCCGGCAGCTGCTCCATGAGCGAACGCGGCACCTTGGATTCGCCACCGCCGCAGATGCCGCGAACCTCGGGCGCGACCTTCGCGAATGCCGCGGGGTCGCTCTGGTGCAGCCGGTCATGGACGACGAAAGCGTCGTTCAGGGGCTCCAGCAGGAAAGGCGGCAGCTTGGCGACGGTAAGGATCTGCGGACGAGACAAGGCGGCCCCTTCGGTCATGGTTTCCACTGAGAACTGAGAGCCAATGGTATGAACATAATATGATTGAACATTCAGGACTTTCCCTATGACCACCAGGAAGAAACCCGCCGCCGAGCTGCGCAGCCAACAATGGTTCGGCCGCCAGGACCGCGACGGATTCGCCTACCGCAGCTGGGTGAAGGGCAAGGGCGTACCGCACGACCAGTTCGACGGCAGGCCGGTCATCGGCATCTGCAATACCTTCAGCGAACTCACGCCCTGCAACTCGCACTTCCGCACTCTTGCAGAGCAGGTGAAGATCGGCGTGTACGAGGCCGGCGGTTTCCCGCTGGAGTTTCCCGTGATGTCGCTGGGCGAGACGCTGCTGCGCCCCACCGCGATGCTCTACCGCAACCTCGCCAGCATGGACGTGGAGGAAAGCATCCGCGGCAACCCGATCGATGGGGTCGTGCTGCTGATGGGTTGCGACAAGACCACGCCCTCCCTGGTGATGGGCGCGTCCAGCGTGGACCTGCCGACCGTTGGCGTCTCCGGCGGCCCCATGCTCAGCGGCAAATGGCGCGGGCAGGAGCTGGGCTCGGGCACCGGCGTGTGGAGCATGAGCGAGCAGGTGCGCGCCGGCACGCTCAAGCTGGCCGATTTCTTCGAAGCCGAGAGCTGCATGCACCGCAGCCACGGCCACTGCATGACCATGGGCACCGCCTCGACGATGGCCAGCATGGTCGAGGCGCTGGGCATCGGCCTGCCGGGCAATGCCGCCTACCCCGCGGTGGATGGCCGGCGCAATGTGCTGGCGCGCATGGCCGGCCGGCGCGCCGTCGAGATGGTTCATGAAGACCTGACGCTGTCGAAGATCCTCACGCGCCAGGCGTTCGAGAACGCCATCAAGACGCTGGCCGCGATCGGCGGCTCGACCAACGCCGTGATCCACCTGATCGCGATCGCGCGGCGCATCGGCGTGCAGCTTGCCATCGAGGATTTCGATCGCCTGGCCAGCGAACTGCCCTGCCTGGTGAACCTGCAGCCTTCGGGCAAGTACCTGATGGAGGACTTCTGCTATGCGGGCGGGCTGCCGGCGGTGATGAAGGAGATCTCGCAGCACCTGCACCTGGACGCCATCACGGCCAACGGCCGCAAGGTCGGCGAGAACATCGCCGATGCGCAGAACTACAACGCCGAGGTGATCAAGCCGCTGGCCAGCCCGTTCAAGGACAAGGCCGGCATCGCCGTGCTGCGCGGCAACCTGGCGCCGCGCGGCGCCGTGATCAAGCCCAGCGCCGCCACGCCGGCGCTGATGGTGCACAAGGGCCGCGCCGTGGTGTTCGAGAACATCGAGGATTTCCACGCCCGCATCGACGACGAGAACCTCGACGTGGACGAGACCTGCGTGCTGGTGCTGAAGAACTGCGGCCCCAAGGGCTACCCCGGCATGGCCGAAGTGGGCAACATGCCCCTGCCGCCCAAGGTACTGCGCAAGGGCATCACCGACATGGTGCGCATCAGCGACGCGCGCATGAGCGGCACGGCCTACGGCACGGTGGTGCTGCATACGGCGCCGGAAGCCGCGGCCGGCGGTCCGCTGGCCGTCGTGCAAAACGGCGACATGATCGAGCTCGACGTGCCCAATCGCCGTATCCAGCTGCACATCAGCGATGACGAGACTGGCGCGCCGCCTGGCCGCATGGAAGGCGCCCGAGCCGCCCTTGAAGTCAGGCTACTGGAAGCTGTATGTCGACCATGTGCTGCAGGCCGACGAAGGCGTCGACCTCGACTTCCTGGTGGGCAAGCGCGGGGCCTTCGTGCCGCGGACAATCATTGAACGCTTGGCGCAGTGTTTGCGCGGTTGTTGTGAATTCCATCCTTCAGAAGTTCGACCTCACCGGCCGCACGGCGCTCATCACGGGATCGAGCTCGGGCATTGGCCATGCACTCGCCACCGGCCTTGCCGGCGCGGGCGCGCGCATCGTGCTGAACGGGCGAGACCCTGCCAAGCTCGAACGTGCCGCCGAAAAGCTGAAAGCCGATGGCGCTGACGTGGTCACGACGCCTTTCGACGTCACCGATGGCGCTGCCGTCAGCAAGGCCATCACCCGCATCGAGACAGAGATCGGCCCGATCGACATCCTCGTCAACAATGCCGGCATGCAGCGCCGCGCGCCGCTCGAGCAGTTCGAGGAAGCGCACTGGCACGAGCTGATGAAAACCAACGTCGACAGCGTATTCCTGGTCGGCCAGGCGGTGGCCCGGCACATGATCGCGCGCGGCCGCGGCAAGATCATCAACATCTGTTCGGTGCAAAGTGAGCTGGGCCGCCCGAACATCGCGCCCTACACCGCCAGCAAGGGCGCGGTGAAGATGCTGACCAAAGGCATGGCGATCGACTGGGGCCCCCACGGCATCCAGGTCAACGGCCTGGGCCCCGGCTACTTCAAGACCGAACTGACCGAGGCCCTGGTGAGCAACGCGGAGTTCAGCGGCTGGCTGATCAACCGCACGCCGTCGCGCCGCTGGGGCGACGTGGAAGACCTGGTCGGCGCGGCCGTTTTCCTGGCGAGCGATGCATCCAATTTCGTCAACGGCCACATCCTCTACGTCGATGGCGGCGTCACGGCCACGCTTTAGATACAGCAAAGGAAACGCAAGACATGGACGCTCTCGTCATCCACGCCGCCCGCGATCTGCGCGTCGAAGACGTGCCCACGCCTGAAGTGCTTCCCGGGCAACTGCGCGTTCGCGTGCGCTTTGGCGGCATCTGCGGCTCCGACCTGCACTACTTCCAGGAGGGCGGCTTCGGCACCGTTCGCGTGAAGGAGCCCATGGTGCTGGGCCATGAAGTGGCGGGCATGATCGAGGAAATCGGCAGCGCCGTCGCGGGCTTCGCGGTCGGCGAACGCATCGCCATCAGCCCCAGCCTGCCTTGCGGCATCTGCCGCTACTGTCAGCAGGGCTTGCAGAACCATTGCCTGGACATGCGCTACTTCGGCAGCGCCATGCGCACACCGCATGTTCAAGGCGCATTCCGCCGCGAGATCGTGGTCGAGCAGGGGCAGGCTTACAAGCTGGTCGACACATTGAGCGACGAGGAAGGCGCGATGGCCGAGCCGCTGGCCGTCGCGCTGCACGCGGTGCGCCGGGCCGGACCGCTGCTGGGCAAGAATGTGCTGATCACCGGGTGCGGGCCCATCGGCGCGCTGGCCGTGGTGGCGGCACGGCACGCCGGCGCCTCGAACATCGTCGTCACCGACATGGGCGACTTCGCGCTGCGCAGCGCGCTGAAGGTGGGCGCCGACCAGGCGATCAATGTCGCGGACGCAGCCCGACGCGCTGCGGGCGTTCGCGGCCGACAAGGGCCAGTTCGACGTGCTGTTCGAGGCCAGCGGCAACGAGCGGGCGCTGCGCGGCGCCTTCGATGCGCTGCGCCCGCGCGGCATCATCGTGCAGATCGGCATCGGCGGCGAAATGACGCTGCCGATCAACGCCATCGTCGCCAAGGAGTTCGACCTGCGCGGCACCTTCCGCTTCCACGAGGAGTTCGGCATCGCCGTCGACCTGCTGAACAAGGGGCTGGTCAACGTCAAGCCCCTGATCTCGGCGTCCGTGCCCTACCGCGACGCGGGGCGGGCCTTTGCACTGGCGGCGGATCGGTCGCAGGCGATGAAGGTGCTGCTGGACTTCGAGTGAGGGCACTCCGTGGCGTACGATACGCCTGAGCATGGAAAAACATTTTGACGTGGCGGCGCTCGGTGAGGCCATGGTCGAATTCAACCAGACCCATCCCGGCAAGCCACATTATCTGCAGGGCTTTGGCGGCGACACCAGCAACGCCGTGATCGCCGCTGCCCGCGCGGGCGCGAAAACGGCCTACCTGACCCGCCTGGGCCAGGATACCTTCGGCGATGCGCTGATGGATTTGTGGCAGCAGGAAGGGGTCGACACCAGCGGCGTTGAACGCGACCCCGAGGCCCCGACGGGCATCTACTTCGTCTCCCACGGCCCCGAGCGGCCACGAGTTCAACTACCTGCGCACGGGCTCGGCCGCCGCCCGCATGACGCCGGAATGGTTGCCGCGGGCACTCATAGCCAACTCCAGGATCCTGCACGTCTCGGGCATTTCCCTGGCGATCTCACCTGCTGCGCGCGAGACGGTGTTCGAGGCGATGGTCCAGGCACGCGGCGCCGGCACTCTCGTCTCGCTGGATTCGAACCTTCGCCTCAAGCTCTGGTCACTGGAAGATGCGCGGGCCGGCATTACCAAGGCCATTGGCCTGTGCGACCTGTTCCTGCCAAGCGTCGATGACGTCGACGTGCTGAGTGGCCGCGAGCGATCCCGACGACATCATCGACTGGAGCCATTCGCTGGGCGCAAAAAAGGTCGTGCTCAAGCTCGGCGCGCGAGGGAGCGGTGGTCAGCGACGGCAGCCGGCGCGAACGGCTGGCGGGCCACCGGGTGCAAGTGATCGACGCCACCGGCGCGGGCGACTGCTTCTGCGGCAACCTGCTGGCCCGCATGGCGCTGGGCGATACGGTTTTCGACGCGGCGCGCTATGCCAATGC
This sequence comes from uncultured beta proteobacterium, assembly GCA_963722025.1. Lineage (GTDB taxonomy): Bacteria > Pseudomonadota > Gammaproteobacteria > Burkholderiales > Burkholderiaceae_C > Ramlibacter. The sequence continues at coordinate 16,488 of CAVRNE010000050.1, read as the reverse complement.
CGCGGCCGCGATCGCGGTGCAGGGCTTCGGCGCGGTGGCACCGCTGCCCTGGCCCGAGCAGGTCAAGGCGCTGCTGTGAAGCGGCTGGTCGCGCTGGATTGGGGCACCTCGTCCCTGCGGGCGGCGCTGCTCGATGGCCATGGCCGCGCGATTGAAGAGCGGTCGCTGCCGCGCGGCATTCTCAATGTGGCGCCGGGCGAGTTCCCGGCCGTATTCGACGCTGCTTGCGGCGACTGGATGCGCGCCGGGCCGGCCCTGGCCCTGGTCAGCGGCATGGCCGGCAGCCGGCAGGGTTGGCTGGAAGCGCCCTACTGCGCTTGCCCAGCCGGCTTCTCCGACATCGCGGCGCATCTGGCCTGGGTGCAAGCCGGCCGCGTCGCCATCGTGCCCGGCCTGTGTTGCGAACAGCAGGGCGTGCCGGACGTCATGCGCGGCGAGGAAACGCAGGTGTTCGGTGCGCTGTCGCTGCTCGAACTGGGCGAGGGCCTCCTGGTGCTGCCCGGAACCCACAGCAAATGGGTCAGGGTCGAGGCGGGCCGGATCCAATCTTTCGCGACCTTCATGACCGGTGAGTTCTTCGCCCTGCTGCGCCAGCATTCCATCCTCGCGCGCACGCTGCCGCGAGGCGGACGGCGAGTTGGACGAGGCGGCCTTCAGGCGCGGTGTCGAGCACGCCGGGCACAGCGGCAACCTTCTGCATGCCGCATTCAGCGCGCGAACGCTCTCGCTGTTCGAGCGGCTGCCCGCGGCCGCCATGCCCAGCTACCTTTCGGGCCTGGTCATCGGCGAGGAGTTGCGCTCGCAGCAGTTGCAAGCGCTGCGGGAACCTGTCGTCATCATCGGCGCGCAAGCACTCACGCAGCGGTATGAGCTGGGCCTGCAAACGCTGGGCGTGGCCGCGCGGCGCGTGGGATCCGAAGCAAGCTGGCGTGGCCTCTGGGCCATCGCACAAACGCTGGAGAAAACGGCATGAACGCATTCGACAAATTCCAAGGCGCATTGGCTGTCAGCCCGCTGGTCGCGATCCTGCGCGGCCTGGAGCCCGATGAAGCCCACGCCATCGGCGAAGCGCTGGTCACGAGCGGCTGGAAGCTGATCGAGGTGCCGCTCAACTCGCCGGATGCCATGCGCAGCATCGCCACGCTGGCCAAGGCTTTCCCCGATGCGCTGGTGGGCGCGGGAACGGTGCTCCAACCCGAGCAGGTGCGCGAGGTGCACGCGGCCGGCGGGCAGCTGGTGGTCGCGCCCAACTTCAACGCCGAGGTCGTGCGCGAAGCAGTGCGCTTGGGGCTGGTCTGCCTTCCCGGCGTGCTGACGCCGACCGAGGCCTTCGCCGCGCTGGCCGCCGGCGCCAGCGGCCTGAAGCTCTTTCCCGCCGAGATGATCGGGCCGGCGGGAGTGAAGGCCTTGCGCGCCGTGCTGCCGGCCGAGGCACTCGCTGCTGCCTGTAGGCGGCATAGCCACCGGCAACATGGGGGCCTATCGCGCGGCGGGCGCCGATGGTTTCGGCATCGGCTCCGCGCTCTACAAGCCGGGCATGACGCCGGCCGAGGTGAAGCGCAACGCGCTTGACTTCATGGCTGCATGCGCGGGTACCATTCGCGCATGAATAGCGACAACGTTTCCTTCGGCCTGGCGGGCCGTGTCTGCATCGTCACCGGCGGCGCCCAGGGCATAGGTGAAGCCTGCGCGCGGCGCTTTGCCCGCGAAGGCGCCAAGGCCGTGATCGTCGACGTGGACGACGCGCGCGGCCAGGCGCTGGCCACGGCCCTGGATGGCCTCTACGTGCATTGCGACGTGGGCGACAAGGCGCAGGTCGATGCCGTCGTGGCGCGGACCGTCGAGTCCTATGGCCGTATCGACGTGCTGGTCAACAACGCGGGCATTTTCAAGGCCGCCGATTTCCTGGACGTCACCGAAGCCGATTTCGACGCTGTACTGCGCGTCAACCTCAAGGGTTCGTTCCTCATGGGACAGGCCGTGGCGCGCCAGATGGCCGCGGCGGGCAAAGGCAGCATCGTCAACATGAGTTCGGTCAATGGCACGCTGGCGATCCCCAACATCTCCAGCTACAACGTCAGCAAGGGCGGCATCAACCAGCTCACCCGCGTGATGGCGCTGGCGCTCGCCGACAAGGGCATCCGCGTCAATGCCGTGGCGCCCGGCACCATCGCCACCGAGCTGGCCGCCAAGGCCGTGCTGACCAGCGAAGAGGCGAAGAAGCGCATCATGAGCCGCACGCCGATGAAGCGCCTGGGCGAGCCCTGGGAGATCGCCGACACCGTGGCCTACCTGGCGAGCGACGCCGCCAGCTACATCACCGGTGAGATCGTGGTGGTGGATGGCGGGCGCATGACGCTCAACTACACCGTGCCGGTGTAGCCAGGGCTGTCATCCCGGGCTTGACCCGGGATCCATGTTGGCGCGGCAAAGCTCTCACAGCCGGTTTCCTTCGGTGCATCCTCGCGTCGCGGCAGGCGGTACCCGGCAGGGGCTCATACTGTGGCGGTCTCCGCTTCGCTCCGACTCCGCTGCGATGCTCGGCCTGGGGTCGGCGTCGCAGCAACTCACTGCGCGCCCTGAAGGCCGCTCCGTTCAAACAGCTGCGACGAGTCAGTTTACGAAGCGCGCAAGCGCGCCCGCCCCCAGGCCGAGCATCGCAGCCGCCACAGAAATCGCCCCCGCCGGGTACCGCCTGCCGCGAGCCAACATGGTGGGCGTGCGAGCGTCGAGCACCAACACATGTCTCTGCAAAGGCGTGTCCGGGCAGGCCGCGGCGCATCGTTGCGAGGCGCCTGGGTTTGCTTGATTTCGTGGCCGCGCGCTAGCGCGCTTCGTGCAACTGACTCGTCGCACCTGTTTGAACGGAGCGGCCTTAGGGCGCGAAGTGAGTTGTGCGACGGGCCACGAAATCGAGCAAACCCAGGGGAGTCGGTGCGAAGGCACCGACCGCCTTGTCGATGCGCCGCGGCCTGCCCGGACACGACTTTGCCGCGTGCCTCCGCATTTCTGCCGCACGCGTCAGCCGCGCAGACTTCTAATTCGCCGGCACCTCCAGGCCCAGCAACTTCGCCAACTCGGGCGTAGGCAAGCCCCCTTGCCTGCGTCACCAAAGCGCCGGTCTGGGCATGCTGTCCGACGATGGAAGGGATGGAGGCGAAGCCGAAACGATTCATCAGCGCGGTGTTCTTGCGCACGACCGCCCTTTGCGCCTCGATGTCTCCGGCCGCCGCGATGCCACCTTTGCCGGCGGTCATGGACGCTTCATGCTCGTCCATCGCCGACGCGGGATCCTTGGCGGCAAGCAAGGCCGCGCCCTGCGCTTCGCTGGTCTTGTTCATCAAGGCCACGGGTATCCAGACGAACTTGGCCTGGCTGCGCAGCGGCTTGGCCGCATTCCACAGCGCCGCGCAATGCGGGCATTGCGGGTCGAAGAACACGTAGACCGTGCGCGCGCTGATGGCCGAGCCCTGGATGAAGCCGGTCGCCTCTGCCTGGATGGCCGCAAGCGACACCGGCACCGTGGCGGCCGCCTTGGCGTCGGAAGGCGGCTGCGTCGAATCCTTGCAGCCAGACAAGAGAAGACTGGCAGCCAGGGCTGCGACGAGGAGTTGCGATGTTTTCATGCTCGGGGCTCGGATGCTGATCCCGCGAACTTTAACCTCAATGGCCCGCTGTCGGCCCCGGATCAACGTTCCCTTACGCTGCTGCAGGCTTGCGCGCCAGCGGCAGCCGCGCCTCGCGGATCGGCAGGTGAATCAGCGCGGCGCCCACCGCCAGCACGATGTCGATGTACCAGACCCAGTCGTAAGCCCCCGTGGCTTCGAAGACCTTGCCGCCCAGCCAGGCGCCCAGGAAGCCGCCGACCTGGTGCGTCGAGCATCACGATACCGAACAGGGTGGCCATGTTGGCCGGTCCGAAGAACTTGGCCACCAGCCCCGCCGTCGGCGGCACGGTGGACAGGAACGTCAGGCCCATGACGGCGGCGAACACCAGCATCACCGGGCCGGTCTTGGGCGCGAGCAGGAACACGATCACGGCCACGGCGCGCGACGCATAGACGAGCGACAGCAGCGACTTCATGCGCCAGCGCCCCACGGCCCAGCCCATGGCGACACTGCCTACGATGTTGAACAAGCCGATCATGGCCAGTGACCAGCCGGCCCATTCGGTCGGCAAGCCGCAGGATGCGATCACGCCCGGCAGGTGGGTGGCCAGGAAGGCCACGTGAAAGCCGCAGACGAAGAAGCCGGCGCCCAGCATCAGGTAGCTGGGGTTGCGCAGCGCGGTGCGGATGGCTTCGCGCGTGCCGACCACCTTGTGTCCGGCCGGGGCTGCCTGCAGCGAGTTGCCCTTGAGCAGGAAGGCCGCGGGCAGGCACAGCAGCACCACCAGGCCCATGACCTGCATGGCACCGGCCCAGCCGATGCCCACCATCAACGCCGCTGCGATCGGCGCCATCAGGAACTGGCCGAACGAGCCGCCCGCATTCACGATGCCGGTAGCCAGGCCGCGCTTGTCGGCGGGGATCAGCCGCGTGGTCGCCGCCATCAGCACAGCCGGACCGGCCATGCCCGCGCCGCCGGCCGACAACACGCCGATCGCGAGAATCAAACCCGCTGTCGTGGTCATGTACGGAGTAATGAAAGTGCCCAGCGCGACCAGGAGCGCTCCGGCGAACAGCACCCTGCCCGCGCCGACCTTGTCGGCCATGGCGCCGGCGAACGGCTGGGTCAGGCCCCACCAGAGCTGGCCGAAGGCGAAGGCCAGGCTGATGCTGCCAAGGCCCAGGCCGGTGGCGGTGTTGAGCGGCGAGAGAAACAGGCCCATGGTCTGGCGCGTGCCCATGGTCAGGGCAAAGGTGCCGGCCGCAGCCAGCAGCACCAGCCAGAAGGCCATGCGCCGGCCCTCGAGATTCGTCGCGCTACTCATCGATATCTCCATCAAGGGGTGAAAGAAGGGCCATGCACTCGTCGATCAGTGCGTGCAGTTGCACGACGCGGCGCGGACCCAGCGTCTGGTTGATGCCTTCCTGCGCCACTCGCCAACGGCGCTGGGCCTCCTGACGCTTTTCGCGGCCCGCGTCAGTGACACTGACCAGGCGGCTGCGGGCGTCGGCGCCCGGGCCGAGCTCGAGCCAGCCCGCATCGATCAGCGGGCGCAGGTTGCGGGTGAGCGTGGACGGGCCGATCTTCATCTCGCGCGCCAGGTCGCCGGGACGGATGGGGCCGAGCTTGACCACGTAGGAAAGCAGCGAATACTGCGTTCCCTTCAGGCCGGTCTTGCCGACCTCGGCGTCGTAGTGCTGCGCCACGCGGCGCATCAGCTGGCGCAGCTTGATGTTGGTGCAGCCCTGCGGCTTGACAGCGGTGTCCATGTCGATTATTGTATCTGCAACTATTGCATATGCAAGTTTATTTTCAGGAGAACGATTGATGACCCAGATGAACCAGCTCGAGACCTGGCTGGCCCAGGAGCGCGAAGTCGTGGCGCGGCTCGATGCCGGCGTCGGTGCCGGTGTGGCGCGCCCCGAGCAGCTGGCCGGCAAGACCGGGCTGGAAATGATGCAGGCCATGCTGCGCGGAGAAGCTGCCCTACCCGCCGATCGCGAAGACGCTGGACTTCTCGCTTCTGGAAGTGGAAGAAGGCCGCGCGGTGTTCCAGGGAACGCCCGGCCCCGCCCACCTCAACCCGATGGGAACCATCCACGGGGGCTGGTATGCCACCCTGCTCGATTCCGCGCTGGGCTGCGCCGTGCACACCATGATGCCTGCCGGGCGCGGCTACACCACGGCCGAACTGAGCGTGAACCTGGTACGCGCCATCGGCGCCAAGGCACCGCGCGTGCGCGCCGAGGGCAAGGTCATTCACTGCGGCAGGCAGCTGGCGACGGCCGAAGCGCGGTTGTACGGACCGGACGGCACGCTGTACGCCCACGCCACGACGACCTGCCTGGTCTTTGAACTGCCCGCGCAGAAGTAATTCAGCGAATAAGCGCCCGGCTGGCGTTCCGACGGGAACCGCCAGCTCGTTCGCGTTACCAATCTGGGGAACAGATCAGTTGCACACGCAACTGATCAACTCAACCCTGGTCTGGAGCAACATGGCAACAATGCACAAGATCGGCTTTCTGGCCCTTACGATATTCCTTGCGTCGTGCGGCGGCGGCGGTGACGACGGTGGTGGTGGCTCCACCATTGGCGGTGGAGGCGGTGGTGGCGGCGGCGGGGCTGGGCAAGCGGCCGCTTGTCTGGCGCAGATTTCGCCGGAGCAGGCGCTGGAGAAGATCAACGCCGCGCGCGCCGTTGCGCGCCAGTGTGGCGACACCGCCTTCGGTGCCGCTCCTGCCCTGAGATGGAACGACAAACTGGCCGCGGCGGCTTCCGCGCATTCCGCGGACATGGCCGCCAGGAACTACTTTTCACACACGAACCCCGAAGGCCTTTCGCCCAGCGACAGGACGCAAGCCGCCGGCTATGGCCGCAGCACGGGCGAGAACATCGCCGTCGGGCAACGATCGATGGACGAAGCCATCGCGGCGTGGCTCAAGAGCCCGGGCCATTGCTCGAACATCATGAGCACCCGCTACCAGGACTACGCCATCGGCTGCGCACCCAGCCAGAGCAGCCAGTACGGCGGCATCTACTGGACGCAGTCCTTCGGAATTCCAAACTGACGCGTGGCAGGCCCTAAAGGCCGCGCAGGAAGCCGGGCACCGGCCGGCCCGCCGACGCGAGCCACGCGGCCATCGCACCGGCGACGGTACGCACCGCGGGCCGCTGCGTCATGCGCTCGCGCCACGCCAGCAGCCTCGGCGTGGCCGCGGTGAGCGGCGCGCCCTGCCGCTCGCCGAACAGCGCCGCCATGTAGAAGGCAATGTCGGCAAAGGAATAGCCGCCCGCGAGGAAATCGCGGCCTTCCAGCAAGGCATCCATTTCAGCGTAATAGCGAGTGGCGGCTTCGATGGCGGCAACGGCGGCCTCGCCTCGCAGATCGCTTTGCAGGCCCATCAGGCGGATGACATGCGGGAAATAGACCTCATCCGATTTGTGCTCGAGCAGCCTCGCGCGAGCCCGGGCGCGCGGCTCCCGCGGCCATAGCGGTGGCGTGGGCTGCAGGTCTTCGAGATACTCGAATATCTGCGTCGAGTCGAAGATTTCCAGGTCGCCATGCACGAGTACCGGCACCTGCCGCTTGGGGTTGATGCGCAACACCTCGGGGTGCTTGGGCGTGTACAGGGCCGTGAAGTCGAAGGGGACCATCACGAGGTCGAACTCGAGCCCCTTCTCCAGCGCGGCGATCTGCGCCTTGGCGCCGAACATGCTGAGAGGGCCGGAATAGAGCGTGAATCGCGTGGAAGGGTTCGCCATGTCTCAAGCGCGCAAGAGGCGCTCCAGCAGCAGCCCGGCCGCCAGGCAATCGCCATCTTTGCCCGGCGGCGCGATCAATTGCAGGCCCATCGGGCGGTTGTTGATGCCCACACAGCCAGGCACGTTCAGGCACGGTGTTCCGAGCAGGGTCCAGGCCCGGTTGAAGGTCGAGGCGCCCGTGCTCGCATGCCCCACGGGGGGCTCGTCGGGCGCGCTCGGCGTCAGCAGCACATCGATACCTGCGAGCCATTCGCGGCACTGCAAGCGCGCCTGGCGGGCCACAGCCTGCGCAGCCGCATACGCTTCGTCACTGATTTCGGCGCTAGCCAGCAGGTATTCGCGCAGCAGGGGCGAAAGCCGGTCCAGGCCCGTTTCCATTTCCAGCGCCAGCGCCCGCGCCGCCTCCCATCCCTGCACCGTGTCGTGCGCGGTGAAGGCCTCGGCGGCCCAACTGGGCAGGGTGCAGGACACGACTCGCGCGCCCGCGGCGCCCAGGACCTCGATCGCACGCGCCATCGCGCGCTGGGCACTGGCTGATGTTTCCCCCCAGGGATAGGCAGCGGGAACGCCTATGGTCCATTCGCCCGGCTCGCGCGGCGCGGGCGCCATGATGCGCTGGCCGCTGACTGCCTGCGCGAAATCGCTGACCTCGCCTACCGTTCGCGCGAACAGTCCGACGGTGTCGAGCGACCACGCAAAGCATTTCATCCCGGCCGTGGGCAGGATGCCGAAGCTGGGCTTGAAGCCGGCGATACCGCAATACGAGGCCGGCCGGATGGTGGAGCCGCCGGTCTGCGACCCGAGCGAAAGTGGAACCAGGCCCGCCGCCACGGCGGCTGCGGAGCCGGCGGACGAACCGCCCGGCGTGCAGCCCGGCGCCGCGGGATTGAGCGTGGAGGCGGGCTGCAGGTAGGCGAATTCGGTGGTCACCGACTTGCCGATGACGAGCCCGCCGGCTTTGCGGATGATTCCGACCATCGCCGCTTCGGTCGACGGCTGGTGGCCCGAGTAGATCGGCGAACCGTAGGCCGTCGGAAAATCCGCCGTGTCGAAGATGTCCTTGACGGCGATCAGCTTGCCCGCGAGCGGCCCCGTGAGCTGCGGCGCCATGCTCGAGGCCGAGGTGTCGTCGCGCAGCGCGGTGAAAGCCTTCAGGCTGGCGTTGGCCGTCCTGATCGCTGCCAGGGCTTGCACGAAGGTGTCGGGCGTGGCCATGAGTTGCCTTGAAGAGCTTCCAGCTCATCCATTGGGCCGGGCAAAAAGCGTCTTCTCGAATCTGACGGCGTCGATCATGCCGCTGTAATAGCCGGGCACGATCCCCTGCTGCCGGTAGCCCTGGTCCTGGTAGAACGCGAGCGCAGGCTGGTTGTCGGCCCGCGCTTCCACCTGGATGTGCTCCAGCCCGGCCGTGACTGCGCATTTCTCCAGCCATGCCAGCAGCAAGGCGCCCAGCCCGCGCTTCCTGTGGCCGAGGTGCACGCCGAGAAGCACCAGGTGGGCCTTGCGCTCGCCGTAGCGCATGATGCCGAACCCCAGCATGGCGTCCTGCTCGCGAATCACGGCCACGTTGGTGGATTCGTCACGGATGGCTTTGAGCACGCGCGCCTGCGTCCAGCTCCAGCCCAGTCCGTACTCTATGTACTCGCGCGACATCACCGCGATGTCGCGGGCGTGAGCCGGGACGGCGAGACTGATGTGGGGGATGAGGATCATGGCCTTGCCGCATCATAATTCGCCCATGAGACTTCTACACACCATGCTGCGAGTGGGCGACCTGCAGCGCTCCATCGACTTCTACACCCGCGTGCTCGGCATGAAGCTTCTGCGCACGACCGAGCGGCCGGACCAGAAATACTCGCTGGCTTTCGTGGGCTACGGCACGAACCCGGAGCACGCCGAGATCGAGTTGACCTACAACCACGGCGTCGACAGCTACGAGCTGGGCACGGCCTATGGCCACATCGCGCTGGGCGTGCCGGACGCGTATGCGGCTTGCGAGAAGATCCGCGCGGGCGGCGGCAACGTCACGCGCGAGCCGGGGCCGGTCAAGGGCGGCACCACCGTGATTGCCTTCGTGACCGATCCCGACGGCTACAAGATCGAATTGATCGAACGCACGGCCGAATCAGCGTAGTGCCACCGCCTCGCGCGCGAGCTGGGTGATGCGCGCCCAGTCGCCCCGGGCCACGGCATCGGCCGGCGTCAGCCAGGAGCCGCCGACGCACACGACGTTGGCCAACGCCAGGAATTCCGCGGCATTGGCCGCGCTGATTCCTCCCGTGGGGCAGAACTTCACGTCGCCGAACGGGCCTTGCCAGGCCTTGAGCATCGCCAGTCCGCCGGCCTGCATGGCGGGAAAGAACTTCAGCTCGGTGTAGCCGTCTTCCTGCGCCGCCATGATCTCGCTGCCCGTGGCCACACCGGGCAAAAGCGGCAATTCGAGCTCGTGGCAGGTCTTGCCCACGGCATGGGTGTAGCCGGGGCTGACCGCGAAACGCGCGCCCGCCATCGCCGCGGCCTGCGCATCGGCCGCGCTGCGGACTGTGCCGGCGCCCGCGACGGCATCCGGCACCTCGCGCGCGATGGCCTCGATGCAAGCCAGCGCAACCGGCGTGCGCAGCGTCACCTCGAGCATGCGGATACCGCCGGCCACCAGCGCGCGCGCCAGCGGCACCGCGTGCGCCACATCCGACAGGACGATGACCGGGATGACCGGCGCATCATTCATCACGTCGAGCGAAGTCAGTTTGTTCATAGCCATGTGCAGGCGCCCTCTTCCGCCGCCAGCGCATTGCGGCGGAACGCGGTGAACAATTCGCGGCCCACGCCGGCTGCGTCGGAGGCCTTCAGGTTGCCGGGCATGACGGCATTCTCGCGCAGTGCCCAGTCCGCATCGGGCACCAGCGCCTGCAGGGTTCCAGCCGTGGCGTCGAGGCGCACCATGTCGCCGTCTCGCAGCTTGGCCAAAGGCCCGCCGGCCGCCGCTTCCGGCGACACGTGAATGGCGGCGGGCACCTTGCCGGAAGCCCCGCTCATGCGCCCGTCGGTGACCAGCCCGACGCGAAAGCCCCGGCCCTGCAGCACGGCCAGCGGCGGCGTGAGCTTGTGCAGCTCGGGCATGCCGTTGGCCTGCGGACCCTGCCAGCGCACGACGCAAATGACGTCGCGCTCCAGTTCGCCGGCCTTGAAGGCGCTCAGCAGTTCCTCCTGCGCGTTGAAGATGCGCGCGGGCGCCTCGATGACATGGCGGTCCTTCGGCACGGCCGAAACCTTGATCACGCTGCGCCCGAGGTTGCCGGTGAGCAGCTTGAGGCCGCCGGTGGCGCTGAAGGGATCCGTCGCCGGACGCACGACATCGGTGTCGCGCGACGGCCCGATGTCCGACCACGCCAGGCCCTCGCGGCCGAGATGCGGTTCGCGGGTGTACTCGCGAATGCCCGCCTCGCGCACCGCCAGCACGTCCTCGTGCATCAGTCCCGCATCCAGCAGCTCGCGGATCACATAGCCCGGGCCGCCGGCCGCCTGGAACTGGTTCACGTCGGCCGTGCCGTTGGGATACACGCGGCTGAGCAGAGGCACGACGGCGGACAGCTCGGCGAAGTCGTTCCAGTCGATGCTGATGCCCGCGGCCCGTGCCACCGCGACCCAGTGAATGAGGTGATTGGTCGAGCCGCCCGTCGCCAGCAACGCCGCCATCGCGTTGACGATGGCCCGCTCGTCCACCATGCGGCCGATGGGCACATAGCGGCGTGCCTTGATGATTCCCAGCACGGTGCGCACTGCTTCGCGCGTCAGATGCTCGCGCAATTCGTTGCCCGGATTGACGAACGCCGTACCGGGTACGTGCAGCCCCATCGCCTCCATCAGCATCTGGTTGCTGTTGGCCGTGCCGTAGAACGTGCAGGTGCCCGGTGAGTGATAGGCCCGCATTTCGGCGTCGAGCAAGGCATCCCGCCCCACCAGGCCTTGCGCCGCCTCTTCGCGCACCTTGGCTTTCTCGCTGTTGGACAGGCCGCTCGGCATGGGCCCGCCGGGCACGAAGACCGTGGGAAGGTGGCCGAAATGCAGGGCGCCGATGAGAAGGCCCGGAACGATCTTGTCGCAGATGCCCAGCATCAGCGCGCCATCGAATACGTCGTGGCTGAGGGACACCGCGGTGGCCATCGCGATGACGTCGCGCGAGAACAGGCTCAGTTCCATGCCCGCGGTGCCTTGGGTCACGCCGTCGCACATGGCGGGCACGCCGCCCGCCACTTGCGCCGTGGCCCCGCACTTGCGCGCCTCGTCCTTGATCACGTCCGGGAATCCGGCGAACGGCGCATGCGCCGACAGCATGTCGTTGTAGGAAGTGACGATGGCGATGTTGGGCGCCTTCTCGGCCACGACACGGAATTTGTCGTTCGTCGGGCAGCCCGGCAAAGGCATGGGCGACGTTGGCGCAGCCCATGCGGTCCTCGCCACGGCCGCGCGCGGCGGCCTCGTCGACCAGTCGAAGATAGGCGGCACGACCAGCCGCGCTGCGCTGGCGAATGCGCTCGGTCACGGCCACAACAGCAGGATGAAGTTTCATCTTGGTCCGGTAACAAAATGACGGCTCATCCTACCCCGGACAGGCCGCCTCGGTGTTTGCCGCCGTTACGAACGGGTTACCAAAACACTGGGGCTTTTGGCCGGGCGGTAAAGTGGTGGCCATGAGCACGATGAGCCCATGAACGATCTGATCAAGCCGTTGCGCGACCCGGTGCCGATGCTGGAGAAGGCGCTGCAGGAATGGGGCGGCCGCGAAGACCTGTGGATCTTCGGCTATGGCTCGCTGATATGGAAGCCGGACTTCGAATTCGCCGAGCGCCGGCCGGCCAAGGTGCATGGCTGGCACCGGGCGCTGAAGATGTGGAGCCGCATCAACCGCGGCACGCCCGAGCGGCCCGGCCTGGTGTTCGGCATGCTCTCCGGGGGCTGTTGCCAGGGCATGGTGTTTCGCATCCCCAGGCAGAGCGGCCAGGAGGTCCTGACAAGGCTGTGGTCGCGCGAAATGATCACTGCGGTGTACGACCCGAAATGGCTGACCTGCCACACCAGCCACGGGCCGGTTCAAGCGCTGGCATTCACCCTTTCGCGCAAGAGCCCCAGCCACACGGGGGTGCTCAGTGAGGACGAGTACCGGCGCATCTTCTCCGAAGCCACGGGGATCTACGGCACGACGCTGGACTACGCGCACCGGACCTGGGAAGAATTGCGACGCCACAACATCCGCGATCGCGGCCTGGAGCGCCTGTTGAAGCTATTGCAGCGTTAGATTGGGTTTTCGGCGGCCTTGGCCACTTTTGGGCTACAGTGCGCTGAAACACAACAAGGAGACTTCCGATGGTCCAGCGCCTGCTTTGCACCCTCGCCGTAGCGCCGCCCTCGCCGGTTGCGCCACATCCCAAGGTCCCAAGGCCACCGCCACCCTTGCGCCCACCACCGGCAACAGCGCGAGCGGCACCGTGCGCTTCGAGCAGGCCGGCAAGGGCGTGCTGGTCAGCGGCGAAGTACGCGGCCTCAAGCCCAATGCCGAGCACGGCTTCCACGTCCACGAAAAGGGCGATTGCTCCAGCGGCGACGGCATGAGCACCGGCGGTCACTTCAATCCCGATGGCAAGCCCCATGGCCAGCATAGCCAGGGCATGCATCACTCCGGCGACCTTCCCAGCCTGAAGGCCAACGCCAGCGGCGTGGCCACCTTCAGCTTCGAGTCCAGCACCATCACGCTGGGCAGCGGCAGCACCGACGTCATGGGCAAGGGCCTGATCGTCCACCGCGACCCGGACGACTACAAGACCCAGCCCACCGGCAACGCGGGCCCGCGCCTGGCCTGCGCGGTGATCATCCCCGCGTCGCGGCAAGCCGGCGGGGGCTCATACTGAGGCTAAAGGGCTGTCGATCCGGGGTTGATCCGCGGTGCGCTTCTATGCGAGCGCCTTGCCGACCACTTCCGCGGTCTCTTTGGACAGGCCCGGCGTGGCTGCCACCGTTCTCAAGCGCGGCGCGCATCAGCGTACGGCGTTTGGGCTCGAAGCGCTTGTAGCGTTCGAAATTGCGCGTCATGCGCGAGGCCACCTGCGGATTGATCGCATCCAGCGCCACCGACTGCTCGACCATCAGATCGTAGCCGGAGCCGTCGGCCGCGTGGAAGTTGACCTGGTTCGCGCCAAAGCTGCCGAGCAGCGCATAGACCTTGTTGGGATTCTTCAGCGTGAAGGCCGGGTGCGCGGTCAGCTCTTTCACGCGCGCAGCGGTGCCGCGCAGGCGCGAGAGCGCCTCCACGCCGAGCCACTTGTCGACCACCAGCGGCTCGTCCTTCCACTTGGCGTAGAAGGCGTCGAGCGCGGGCCGGCGCTCGGCGCAGTCGCAGTTGGCGATCGCCGTGAGCGCGGCCATGGCGTCGCTCATGTTGTCGGCCGCTGCGAGTTGTGCGAGGCACAGGCGGCGCGACGGCTCATCGGCCAGGTCCACCAGGTACCCCAGGCACAGGTTGCGCAGCGCGCGACGGCCGCTGGAAACGGCATCGGGCCGATACGGGCCGGGCGTGGCAAAGGTCTCGTAGGCTGCGGCGTAAGTCAGCCTGGAGTCGTCCGGCCAGGAAGCGGCGCATCGCAAGTCGCACTTCGTGCACGGCCTCGGGGTCGATCTCATCGAACTGCTCGGCGATCACGACCTCCGGCGGCAGCGCGAGCGCCTCGGCGGCGAAGGCGGGGTCCCGCTGCGGCGTCGTCGAGCACGCGGCCGAAGGCCTGGGCCAGATGGTCGGGGAACTGCACCGGGCGGCCGGCGCGATGGTCGGCCACGCCCTCGAGCAGCAGTTTCATGGCGAGCCGCTGCCCCGCTTCCCAACGGTTGAACGGGTCGCTGTCGTAGCTCAGCAGGTGCTGCAGCGCCTTGTCGCTGTACTCGTAGTCGATGATCACCGGCGCGGAGAAGTCGCGGCCGAGCGAAGGCACCGGCGACGGCGGGCACATCGAGGAAGCGGAACACCTCCGTCTCCTTGCGCAGCGACAGCACGCCGCTCGTGCCCCGGGCCGGTTCACCTTCGAGGCGCAGCGGCAGATCGCGGCCTTCGGCGTCGATGAGCCCGACGACGAGCGGCATGTGCATCGGCAGCTTGGTCGGCTGCCCCGGCGTGGGCGGGCAGCGCTGCGTCACGGTGAGCTCGTAGCTGCGCGTGGCCGGGTCATAGTGGTCGCGCACGTCCAGGCGCGGCGTTCCGGCCTGCTCGTACCAGCGCTTGAACTGCGTGAGATCGATGCCGCTCGCATCCTCCATCGCGCGCACGAGGTCGTCGGTCGTCACGGCCTGCCCGTCGTGGCGCTCGAAGTACAGGTCGATGCCCTTGCGGAAGGCCTGCGCGCCGACCAGCGTGTGCATCATGCGCACCAGCTCCGCGCCCTTTGCATAGATCGTGGAGGTGTAGAAGTTGCTGACCTGCTGGTACGACGGTGGCCGCACCGGGTGCGCCATCGGCCCGGCGTCTTCCGGAAACTGGCCGGAGCGCAGGTTGCGCACCGCCTGGATGCGCGTCACCGCGCGCGAGTACTGATCGCCCGCGTACTGCTGCTCGCGGAAGACCGTCAGCCCTTCCTTGAGCGCAAGCTGGAACCAGTCGCGGCAGGTGACGCGATTGCCGGTCCAGTTGTGGAAGTACTCGTGCGCGACCGTGCGGTCGATGAAGTTGAAGTCCCAGTCGGTGGAGATGTCCGGGCGGGCCAGCACCAGCTTGGTGTTGAAGATGTTCAGCCCCTTGTTCTCCATCGCGCCGGCGTTGAAATCGCCCACCGCCACGACGTTGTATTGGTCGAGGTCGACCTCCAGGCCGTAGCTGTCCTCATCCCACTTCATCGCGTGCTTGAGCGACTCCAGCGCGAACTCGCCCTGGTCCAGCTTGCCGGGCTCGACGAAGAACTGCAGCAGAACCTCTCGGCCGGAGCGGGTCCTGAAGCTGTCCTTGCGCCTGTCGAGCTTGGCGGCGACGACGGCGAAGAGGTAGGACGGCTTCGGGAACGGGTCTTCCCATCTGGCCCAGTGCCGGCCGCCGGCTTCATCGCCCTGCGCCATGAGGTTGCCGTTGGCGAGCAGCACGGGATAACGAGCCTTGTCCGCGTGCAGCGTCACCGTGTACCTGGCCATCACGTCCGGCCGGTCGAGGAACGGCGTGATGCGGCGGAAGCCTTGCGCCTCGCACAGGCTGAAGAAGCCGGTGCTGGAGGTGTAGATCCCCATCAGCTTGGTGTTGCTGCTTGGGGTTGATGCGGCTGACGGTCTTCAGGCTGAAGGTATCGGGCACGCCCGGCAGGGTCAGGTGGCGGTCGTCGAGCGTGTAGCGATCGGGCCCGAGGATGGTTCCGTCGATGGCCACCGACTCGACGGTGATCTCGTCGAGATCGAGCCGCAAGGCGGCCGTGGGGTCGGCCGCCTTGCGATTGCGATCGACGACGAGTGTCGCCGCGACACGCACGTCGTCCTCGCCGACGAGGTCGATATCGAGATCGACCTGCGGGATCAGGAACGGCGCAGGCGTGTAGTCCTTCAGGTAGACCGTGGTTTGCGCTGGGAGGTCCATGTTCTCCACTCCTTCGCTCGAGATTCACAGATCCGGGTTCGTGCGCGCGTCAGCGACGACCATCTGGACGAACTGCAGCTTGGCCACGACGGGCTTGGACATCACGAACGGATAGAAGTCCCGCTAGCCCATGCTGCGCGCCATCTCGTTGAGGACCATCGTCATCTCGAGCCAGCCGTTCAGCAGCGACAGGAAGCGCTCGGCACCGGGATCGTCGGGCGCGTAGAGCGCATCGCGCGTGAATGGCTGGATGTCGCCTTCGAGGTTCTCGGCATCGAGCCCGAAGCCCATCGCAGTGCCGAGGCTGTCGACCACGTGCAGGAAGTGGGCCCAGGTCTCGGCCCAGTCTTCCCAGGGGTGCATCGTGGCATAGGAGCTGATGTAGGAGTTCGCCCAATCGGCCGGCGGCCCCTGTTCGTAGTTGCGCTTGAGCGCCTCGGCGTAGCTGGCGCGCTCATCACCGAAGAGTTGGCGGAACGGTTCCAGCCATTTGGTGCCCCAGACGAGACGGTCCCAGTAGT
>CAVRNE010000049.1:0-52882 GCA_963722025.1 uncultured beta proteobacterium | reverse complement strand
CGGCGCATGGTGGCGGACGCTTGCGCCGCCGCGGCAGCCTGCGCCGTGGCGCTACTTGTAGTGGGTGCAGACTGGATGATTTATCTGGCTCTCGATGACAATACGCCGTCGATGGAGATGGTACTGCACTGCGTGCCGAGGCTGATCTGCAGCTTGTCGCGCGTATGCTCCGCATAATGGGCGGACAGTCCGCATTTTCCGGCGGACCGGGGCTGGTATGTCATGCGCGTACTGATCGTCGAAGACGACGCCCTGCTCGGCGAGGCCTGGCCACCGGCCTGCGCCAGCTCGGCCATGCGGTCGACTGGTTCGCCAACGGGACGCGGCGGATGCGGCGCTGGCGGCGCGCCCTTACGATGCGATCGTGCTCGACCTCGGCCTGCCCGGCGGTGACGGCATGGCGTGGCTGGGCCGCTGGCGCGCGCGGCCTGAAGCTGCCGGTGCTGATCCTGACGGCGCGCGACGGCGTCGACCAGCGCATCGCCGGACTCGACGCCGGCGCCGACGACTACCTGATCAAGCCGATCACCATCGACGAACTGGCCGCGCGCCTGCGCGCCCTGCTGCGCCGCGCCGCCGGCCGGGCGCAGCCGGTCTGGCAGCACGGCGCGCTCGAGTACGACCCGGCCACCAAGGTGGTGCGCTGGAAGGGCGAGCAGCGTCGAGCTCACGGCGCGCGAGCTGGCGCTGCTCGAGGCGCTGCTGCGCCAACCGCAACGCGTGCTGTCCAAGGCGCAGCTGCGCGAGAAGCTCTACGACTGGAGCGGCGACGAGCCCGAGAGCAATGCGCTGGAGGTGCACATCCATCACCTGCGGCGCAAGATCGATCCGGGCATCGTCCGCACGGTGCGCGGCGTGGGCTATGCGCTCGGTGCGAGCGGAGCCTGCACCATGAGCCTGCAGCGCCGCCTTCTGCTCTACCTGCTGGTCTGCGCGCCGCTGGTGTGGGCCGTGGCGCTGTTCGTGTCGGTCACCGCGCCCGCCACGAGGTCAACGAGCTGTTCGACACCGAGCTGATCCGCCTGGCGCGCCAGGTGCAGGCCACGCTGATCCCGTCGTCGCCGTGCTCGGCGACGCGCCTGCGCTGCCGCCGTGCCCCGGCAGGCGAGCGCGACAGCGGTGAAGCCGACGTGCGCGACCTGGCGGTCGCGGTGTGGGACGCCGAGGGCCAGCTGCTGCTGGCCGATCGCGAAGGCGTGCAGCTTGCCACGCCGGCCGAAGCGGCCGGCTTCGTCGGAGCAATCGCTCGGCGGCGAGCCGTGGCGCGTGTACTACCTGCACTCGCCTCGACGGCGAGTGGCTGGTGGCGGCCGGCCAGAGTCGCTACGAGCGCGACGAGCTCGTCTACGGCCTGACGGTCAGCCAGGTGCTGCCCTGGCTGCTGGTGCTGCCGGTGCTGCTGCTGGCCGATGGCCTGGGCGGTGCGCCGCGCGCTGGCGCCCGTGCGCGAGCTCACCGTCGAGCTGCAGCGCGCGCGACGGCGGACGATCTGCAGCCGGTGCCCGAGCCCGCGCGCCGGCCGAATTGAAGCCGCTGTCGGCGCGATGAACGGCCTGTTCGCGCGCATCGACGCGTGCTGGCGCGCGAGCGCCGCTTCACCGCCGATGCCGCGCACGAGCTGCGCACGCCGCTGGCGGTGCTGCGCGCGCAATGGGACGTGGTCGAGCGCGCGCAGACAGCGACGCCGAGCGTGCGCAGGCCGAAGCGCAAGCTGGGCGCGGGCATCGAGCGCATGGACCGCCTGGTCGACGCAGATGCTGGCGCTGTCGCGCGCTGGAGTCGGCGACATCGGCCGTCGCTAAGCGAGCCGAGGTGCGACTGGCAGCGCGTCGTCGAGCAAGCTGATCAGCGACTGCCTTGCCGCTGGCAGAGCGCCGCCGCATCGAGCTGGCGTGCGAATGGCCGCCCGAGCGGCAGCCGCATCCGCTGCCGTCTGGCGACGAGCATCTGCTGACCGTGCTGCTGCGCAACCTGCTCGACAACGCGGTGCGCTATGCGCCGGCGGGCAGCACCGTGACGCTGCGCTTCGGGCGCCGACAGCTCGAAGTCGAGAACGACGGCGCGCCGCTGTCGCCGGAGCAGCTGGCGCGGCTCGGCGAGCGCTTCTACCGCCCGACGGGCCAGGAGGAAGGCGGCAGCGGCCTCGGCGTGTCGATCGTCCAGCGCATCGCCGCGCTGCACGGCCTCGAGGTCGAGCTACGGCGCGGGCGACGACGGCGATGCGGCGTGCGCGGTCGTGCTGCAGTCCGAGCGGCTCGCGCGGGCGCTACCTCGGCCTTGATCTTCTCCAGCAGGACGCGCGCTTCCTCGCGCCGCCCGGCGTCGGCGATCTGCCGGCCCGGCCGCGCGGGCGCCTGCAGCGCGCGTTCGAGGTAGGGCACGCCTTGTCGGGTTGCTTGGTCTCGACCAGGTACTCGCCGTAGAAGAAGTTCGGATCGATGCCCGTGGGATTGATCGCCAGCGCCTTCTGCAGCAGCTCCTTGGCCTTGGCCTTGTCGCCGAAGCCGACCGGCCAGCCGGGCACCTTGTAGTAGAGAACGCCCAGGCTGTTGTAGGCCGAGCCGTCGAGCGCCTTGCCGTCGATCCGGATCGCCTCCTCGTACAGCGCCTTGGCCTGCTTGACCAGGCCCAGCGCGCCGAGCCCGCCCTTTTCGCCGGCCAGGAGCTGACGATGATGCCTTCCCAGATCAGCGGCTCGCTGCGGCCCGGGTTGGCTTCGCTGACCTTGTGCGCCTTGGCCGCCAGCGCCTCGAAGCGCTTCTCGCGCTCGGCCGGCGGGGTCTGGTAGCGGATCACTTCCCAGTCGTGCTGCAGCTCGGCGACGGCCTCGTCGACGGCGGCGGCACGGCGGCCGGCAGCAGCAAGGTGCACGGCAGCGCCGCCAGCAAGGCGGCGCAAGTGCCGGCGGCGGATGAAGGATCTTCTCGGTGTCATCGTGCGTTCTCAATGCTCGCTCGTTGTTCAGGGGTGATGGGACACGTGGCACGCGCGATCGGCGGCAGGCTGCTGCGGTGCTTGGCGAACGCGCCGTCCAGCAGCACGGGCGCCAGCGCCGTTGAGGCGCACGGCCAGCTTTTCGGGAAAGCCGATGAAGCGCTCGGCCGCCTCGCTTCCATCATGCGCAGCAGCGCCTGCGCGACCACGTCCGGGCGGGTCCATCGCCGTGCCGGTGGCGCGGTTGTAGGCCTCGACCCGGCCGCGTTGAAGGTCGGTGCGCGTGCTGCGCGGGCCGAGGTACTGCACGCGCACCGCGCGTGTCCGCCAGTTCGCGGCGCAGCGCCTCGGCGAAGCCGCGCAGGCCGAACTTGCTGGCGCTGTAGACGCTGAAGCCGGGCAGGCCGATGCGCCCCAGCGCCGAGCCGACGCAGATCACCTGCGCGCGCGGCAGCGCGCGCAGGTGCGGCAGCAGCGCCGGGTCAGCAGCATCGGCGCGAGCAGGTTGGTGTGCAGCACGCGCGCGCATCGTCGCCGCGCCGGCGTCGTCGAGGCGGCCGAAGCACGGCACGCCGGCGCTGTGCACCAGCACGTTGCAGCGCCAGGCCTGCGGCCTGCGTCGGCCAGCGACTCGACGGACTCGGCGCGCTGGCCAGGTCGGCGCGCGTGCCAGTCGACGTCGCGCGGCCCGGCGCTGTCGCGCTCGAGCGCGCGGGCCGGGCGGCAAGCTGCGCCGGCGAGCGGCCCGACCAGCAGCAGCGCCGCGCCGGCCGCCGACAAGCGCCGCCGCCATCGCTCGGCCGATGCCGCCGTGGCGCCGGTCAGCAGCACGCGTGCCTCGCCGGCCTTCATGCCGCCACCCCGGCGCTGGCCACTGCGCGGCTGCGGCAGCGGCAGGCTGCGGAACACGTCGCCGTAGAGCCGGTAGAACGCGCGCGCCGCGTGGACGATGTCGGCCTGGTCGCCGCGCGTCGTCGATCCGGTCCATCAGCATCGCGAAGTGCGCGACGTGCTCCCGGTCGAGGGTGCCGTGCGAGCGCAGATAGCTGAAGGCGCGTCGGGCAGGCCGAGCGGCTTCTGGATCTGGTCGGCGGCCAGCAGCGCCAGCGAGACGCTCGTGCCCTCGAGCACATGCACCATGCCGAAGAAGCCCAGCGGATTGCGCCGCGCGATCGTGTCGTAGGCATAGGCCACCATCACTTCGGTCGCGTGGCCGGCCGGCCGTTGCGCACGGCCTCCGCATCGGCGCCGCAAGCGCGGATGTCGTCCAGGATCCACTCGTCGTGGCCCTGCTCTTCCTCGATGTACTCGTCGAGCGGGCCGCGCAGCCAGTCGGGCGCTGCAGGCGAGCGCCGCTGCAGGCGCGCAACAGCGGCACGGTGTGGCGCACATGGTGGTAGGCCTCGCGCAGGAAGGCGAGATAGCTCGGCAGCGAAACCTCGCCGCGCAGGCAGCCCTGGATGATGGGCGCGGCCAGCAGTCGGCATGCGGTCGTCGGCGTCTCTGCTCGAGCAGTTGGGCATGAAAGCTCATGAAGACTCCGTGGATTGGTCTGTGTCAGGAGCCGGTGCATGGCCAATGCGCGTCGGCGTGCGCCTTGCAGGATGGCCGCGCGCTGCGGCCGGCCGTTGGCCGTGGCCATGCCGGACGCGGCGTCGAAAGGCGGCGCGGCCGCGCACCCAGCGGCGCACGCGTGCGTAGTCGGGCAGCGTCGGCATTGGCGGCATCCACGGCGGCTTGCAGCGCCGCATCGCGGCGCGTCGGCGCGCAACGGCCACAGCACCGCGCTGAGCGCGGGCTGCGCCGTCGCCGAACACCACGGCCTGCGCCGATCGCCGGCCTCGCCGCGCAGCGCCGTCTCGACCCACTCGGGCGACACGTTGCGCCCGAAGGCGGTGATCAGCACGTTCTTCTTGCGGCCGCTGCACGTGCAGGAAGCCATCCGCGTCGATCGTGCCGAGATCGCCGGTCGGCCACCATTGCGGCGCGGCCTCGCGCATCGCCCAGATAGCCGGCGAACAGGCTGCCGCGCGATCTCGATCTCGCCGTCGGCGCGATACGCAATCCGCGCATGCGGCAGCGCGCGGCCGGCGCTGCCCGGCCGGTCGGCGCCGGGCAGGTTGAGCGTCTGCACCGATGCGCCCTCGGACAGGCCATAGCCCTCGTAGGCGGGAATGCCGAGCGCGCGCGCCGCGCGCAACCAGCCTGGCGCCGACCGCGGCGCCGCCCACGGCGACGAACTGCAGCGCGGCCGGTGCCCGCTGGCCGCGTCTGCCTCAGGTAGCCGACCCACGCGCGCAGCATCTGCGGCAGCAGGATGATGCTGTCGGGCGCGTGCGCAGCACCGCGGCATGGAATGCGCGCAGGGTCGAAGCTCGGACGAACCGCTCAGGCCCAGCTGCGCCAACGGCAGCACCACGCAGGTCGCGCCGTGCAGCAGCGGCGCCATCAGCCCGGCGATGTTCTCCAGCAGCACCGCGAAAGGCAGCGCGCAAAGGTGGCGCTCGATCTGCAGTGGGGCCATCGCTTTGCACCAGGCCCCGCGCGACCATGTCCATGGCCGATGCGCTCAGGCACACGCCCTTGGGTGCGCCGGTGGTGCCGGAAGTGAAAGTGATCTTGGACGTGCCCTTCGGCATGACTGCCGGCGAGCCGGGCAGGCGCAGCAGCACCAACGCTTCCTTCGCAACGGTCAATGGCTGCGCCGGAGCCTGCGGCCAGCGTGCCGCGACCGCGGCCGGCACCAGCAGCGCGTCTGCGCCCGCCGCCCGCAGCGCGTGCCCGATCTGTTCGGATGTGAAGAACACAGGCAGCGGGACGTGGACGATATCGGCTCGCGAGGCAGCCAGGTCGGCAATGACCCACGCCACCGAGTTGTCCAGCAAGGTGGCCAGCACGCGCACGCCCCGCAGCACATCGGCGAAGTCCGAGACGCAGGCTTCGAGCTCGGCCGCGGACCATGCGCGCGTGCCGTCGTCCAGCGCAGGCGCAACGGCAGCCGCGGCGGCGCTCATCGCGCGATCCCGCTCTTGCGGCCTGACAGGCGCCGCAGCGCTAGCGGCAGGTGCCCAGCCAGCACCAGTGGCCGGTGCTCGTAGTAACTTCCCCAATGGGCCGCCTCGTCTCCTAGCGCGGCGGGGTCGGCGGCGCCCAGCGTCAGCGGTGTGACGCCGATGCGCAGGAAGAGGCGGCGCAGCTCTTCAGTCAGCGTGCCGACCACCCACTCGAAACGCTGCCGCGCCAGGTGCGGACCCAGCAGCAGGATCAGGCGGCGGCCTTCGCCGGGGCGCGTGGCCGCAAGATGACCAACTTCCACGATGGTCTCCCGCGCCGGCGCGGCACTCTGGCCCCGAGGGAGCAGAGTTTCGACAGGCGCATCGAGATAGCGTTCCAGAAACAGCGGAGACTGCCGTGCATTGCGATAACCAGCTGCGGCGACGATGCCCGTGGCATCGCGCAGGCATGCCAGCACGGGCATGAAGTGCCGCACCTGCGCACCAAAGCGGCGCGCATACACATCGCGAATGAACGCCTCGATCTCTGCGCGCCCGGGGTCGGTGGCCACGCAGACGGTGAACTGCGGTGCCGCCCCGCTTTGGGGGCCGCTCTCTGGCGGGTAAGAGGAAGCCATGCGAATGCATGGCGAAGCCGTAGGCATGCGAACTCCTTGAAGAGCCGCAATGGTGGCAGTCGAAAATTTACGCGAGATTAAGCGCAGCCTTCAGTCGCGACGAGCGTTGTCGGCGCCCAATCAGCGCGCTTTCAGCTCTTGCGCGGCCAGCAGATCGAGCGAGGAAAGCACGCCCAACAGCTTGCCCTGCGGTGACACGACAAGGAGATGGTGCACGTGCGCTTCCCGCATGAGCCGCGCCGCTTCTGCGGCCGGGGTGTCCGGCAGGACCGTGAGCGGCTTGAATGTGCACGCCTGCCATGCCGGGGTGTGGCCCGGCTTGTCCTCGGCCTGCAGGCGCAGCAGGTCCCAGGCGCTGACCACGCCGATCAGCGCTGCGCGTTGAGTCCAGGACGGGCGCCCAGGTGAGGTGCCGGGCCACCATTTCCTCGCCGATGGCGTCGATCGGGTCGTCCGGCAGAACGGACCACACATGCGGCTGGCAGAGTTCGATCACGGGTCTGTCCATCATTGCACCTCCGGTGTGCGGTGCGGGCGGCCGAGCTGCGCTTCGGCTTGCAGCACTTCGCGAGTAACTTCCAGCAGCGTGTCGGGCGTGACGCTGATCGAATCGATGCCGAGCCCGACCACATAGGCGGCCATCTCCGGATCGTCCGCCGGTGCCTGGCCGCAGATTCCAACGTGCCGCCCGTTGCGGTGAGCGCCTTCCACGGCCTGCCGCAGCATTTCCTTGACGCCGGGGTCGCGCTCGTCGAAGTCGAAGGCGACGATCTCCGAGTCGCGGTCAACGCCCAGCACGAGCTGCGTCAGATCGTTCGAACCAATGGAGAAGCCGTCGAATATCCGGGCGAACGCGTCGATCTGGATGACGTTGTTCGGGATCTCGCACATCACGTACACCTCGAGGCCGCGCTCGCCGCGCGCGAGCCCGTGCGCCGCCATGGCTTCGAGCACGCGCAGGCCCTCCTCCACCCTTCGGCAGAAGGGAATCATGATCTTGAGGTTGTCCAGGCCCATCTCCTCGCGCACGCGCTTGAGCGCAGCGCATTCGAGCGCGAATCCTTCGGCATACGCGGGATGGGCATAGCGCGACGCGCCGCGAAAGCCGATCATCGGGTTCTCCTCGTGCGGCTCGAACCAGCGGCCGCCCAGGAGGCTCGCGTACTCGTTGCTCTTGAAGTCGGACAGGCGCACGATCACCGGCCGCGGATAAAAGGCTGCGGCAATCGTTCCCACGCCCTCGGACAGTTGGCGCACGAAATACGCCGACCCACTTTCATGGCCCTGCGTCAAGCTTGCCAATTGCTCGCGCGTTGCGGCATCGTCGATGCGTTCGGGATGCACCAAGGCCATCGGATGCGCCTTCACGTGCTCGGCGACGATGAATTCCATGCGCGCCAATCCCACGCCATCGTTGGGCAGTCGCCCCGCCTGGAAGGCCATGTCCGGATTGCCGATGTTGACCATCATGCGGGTCTGCGGCCGCGGCAGTGCGCCCACGTCGATCTCGCGGCGTTCGAAGGGAAGCTTGCCCGCATAGACCTGGCCCACGCTGCCGCCGGCGCACGCGACGGTGACCGTGTCGCCTGTCTTGATGGCGGCAGTCGCGTTGCCGCAGCCGACCACGGCCGGAATGCCCATCTCACGCGCGACGATCGCCGCATGGCAGGTGCGTCCGCCACGGTTGGTCACGACAGCCGCGGCAACTTTCATCACCGTTCCCCAGTCGGGCATGGTGGTGTCGGCCACGAGCACTTCGCCGGGGCGGAACTGCGCGAGCTCGTCGGTATGCCCCACCACGCGCGCGATTCCGCTGGCTATCCTGGCGCCGACAGCCCGGCCTTTGACCAGCACGGGGCCGGTTTCCTGAAGCCGGTACTCCTCCATCGTGCCCACGGGTTTGCGCGAAGCCACCGTTTCAGGCCGGGCCTGAACGATGTACAGCTTGCCATCGATGCCGTCCTGCGCCCATTCGATGTCCATCGGTGTGGGAGCGCCGGCCCGGGCGCTGTAGTGCTCCTCGATGCGCATCGCGGCCTGCGCGAGCTCGAGCACGGCCTCGTCGTCGATGCAATAGCGCGCCCGCTCTTCGGGTGCCGTCGGCACGTTGCGGATGCCGTCCCGGCCCGCCGTGCGGGCATAGACCATGCGAACCTCCTTGCCGCCGAGCTTTCGGCGCAGCACGGCCGAGTGGCCCAGCCGCAATGCGGGCTTGAACACGTAGAACTCGTCGGGATCCACGGTGCCCTGCACCACGTTCTCGCCGAGGCCCCAGGCGCCGGTGATGAACACCACGTCGCGAAAGCCGGTCTCGGTGTCGAGCGTGAAGATGACGCCGCTGGCCGCGCGGTCCGATCGAACCATCTTCATCACGCCGACCGACTGCCAGACTTTGAAGTGGTCGATGCCGCGGTCGGCCCGGTATGCGATGGCGCGATCCTTGAACAGACTGGCGAAGCACTGGCGCACGCTGTCCAGCAACTGCGCCTCGCCAGAGACGTTGAGAAAGGTTTCATGCTGCCCCGCGAAGCTCGCGGTCGGCAGGTCCTCCGCAGTCGCCGAGCTGCGCACGGCAACCGTCACATCGTTGCCGTACTGCTGCTGCAGCTGCCGGTAGCCTGCGAGGATCTGGGCGCTGAGCTCCGGCAATAACGGCGCCTTGAGCACGATGTCACGCGCCGCGCGGGCGCGCACTGCGAGGTCCTCGACGTTTTCCACGACCAGGCCGTCGAGTGCCTCGCGCAGATGCCGCTCGGCGCCGCAGGAGGCCAGCACGTCGCGATAGGCCTCGGCGGTGATGGCAAAGCCATTCGGCACGCGCACTCCCAGCGGCGCAAGCGTTCGCACCATCTCACCGAGCGATGCGTTCTTGCCTCCGACATGCGGCACGTCGTCCAGTCCGATCTGGTCGAACCAGCGCAGCCACACGGGTTTGCGGGAAGCCGCGCTGGTCTGGTGTTGCACAGCAGTATCCATACCAGGTCCTATGAATGGCCGCGCTCAGTACGTCGCCCCGGATGACGAGCACCGGCACAGGCGCGAGCCGGATGATCTGTTCGGCCCCGCTGCCGAGCAGTGCGCGCTGGATGCCGTGGCGGCCGTGAGTGCCAACGACGATCAAATCGGCATCCCAGTCGGTGGCTTCATTTGCGATGCAATCGCCCAGGCGCTGGCCGGGCCGGTCGAGCAACTGTGTCTCGACGGTCACCCCGGCGGCCTTGGCGATCTCGGCCGCTTCGGTGAGCACGCGCTCGGCGCCCTGACGGATCAGCGGCAAGACGTCTGCGCTGGCTTCAAATCCGGTGATGAATGCGAGTTCGTCGATGAGGTTCACGAGGCGGACGCGAGCATCGACATCACGCGCCATGTCGAGCGCGGCAACGAGCGCCTTGTTCCACGTGGGACTGCCATCGACGGGCACGAGGATGCGGCGGTACTTGGGCATGCGGCTCTCCTTGAAGGAATGCTTCAATCTAGACCAGCCCAGGGACTCGAGCTTGACGCTTGTCAAATGGAACCAGGGAAAGGTATCCCTGCAGGTCAGGAAAACCCCCTCTGTATCAGCCTGTTTCGTAGGCCTCGCGCTCGAGACCCTCGCGGAATTCCTAAGGCATGAATGCGGTCTGGCTTGATCCAGCGCAATGCACGCCGGCCGCCGGCGTTGACCATGGGCTTCTCTCATCCCTTTCAGGAGACTTCCATGTTCAAGCGCATCCTGGTGCCGGTCGACGGCAGCGAAACCTCCACCAAGGCCCTGGTCGCGGCCTTGGAGTTGGCGCGCAACACTGACGGCCGCGTCCGCATCCTCCACTTCCTGGACGAGCTGACCTGTATCTCCGGCTTCGCCTACGGAGTCGATCTCAAGAGCATCGCGCGCGATCAGGCCGACAAGGTGCTGCAGGACGCCCTGGCCGTGGCAAGGTCCGCCGGCATTCCGGCCGACACGCGCCTGGTCGAAGCACCCGGCCAGCGGCTGGGCGAAGTGGTGGCCGACGAAGCCCAGGTGTGGGAGGCCGACCTGATCGTCATGGGCACCCATGGCCGGCGCGGAGTGAGCCGGACCCTGCTGGGCAGCGGCGCGGAACAGGTGTTCCGAATTGCCCCGGTGCCGGTGCTCAGCATCCGCGGCAGTGACGAGACGGAGCCTCGCTGAGCCGAAGAACCATGACAACCGAGATCTATGGATCCGATGCCTACGCGCCGAGCGAAGTGGCCCGGCGCATCGAGACCATCGGTGTCGCCAAGGCGCAGATGGCGCTGCTCCCGCTCACGATGCTGGGCGTGCTCGCCGGCGCCTTCATCGGACTGGGCTCCCTGCTGTCCGTGATCGTCCGAAGCGACCCCGGACTCGGCTTCGCTGCCTCGCAACTGGGCGCCGGGGTCGCGTTCTCGCTGGGCCTGCTGCTCGTCGTGGTGGCTGGCGCCGAGCTCTTCACCGGCAACAACCTGCTGGTGATGGCCTGGGCGGATCGCAGGATCACTTCCATGCAGGTCCTGCGCAACTGGCTCGTGGTCTGCGCAGCGAATTTCGCGGGCGCCGTGGGGCTGGCCGTCCTGGTCTACCTGAGCGGCCATACCGACATGGGCTCGGGCGCGATCGGGCGGACCGTGGTCAGGATCGCCCTGGCGAAGCAGGCTCTGCCGTGGCCGGAGGCCTTCTTCCGCGGCGTCCTGTGCAACGTGCTGGTCTGCATCGCGGTGTGGATGGCCATGGCCGGCCGCAGCGTGGCCGACAAGGCCGTTGCGGTGATCTTTCCGATCACCGCGTTCGTGGCGGCGGGCTTCGAGCACAGCATCGCCAACATGTACCTGATGCCGCTGGCCATGCTGGTCCAGTCCGCCGATGGCCTTGCTGGCGGCCAGGCCGCCGTGACGCTCGGTGGAATGGCATCCAACCTGGCCGCGGTGCTCGCGGGCAACCTGCTGGGAGGCAGCGTGCTGGTGGGACTGACCTATCACGTGATCTACCGGCGCGAGTCGCGAGCCCTCGCAGGTGACGGCAGGCCGGCGAAGGCGGTGTCCGGCCGCTCAGTGGAGTAGCGGCGCCCGCTCAGAAATCTTCAAGGCGCCTGCGACAGCTCGTGCTGAATGCGTTGTTGCAGCTCCGCGAGGCCGACGGCGGTCAGGTCCACATCGTGGGCACCCGCCAGCAGGCGCTGCGCGGCCGGGCCCAGCGCGTGCTTCAGCTCGCCGAGGAAGGGACTGGACGCGAACAGAGCGACGGACTCGCAACGTCCCTCTTGCGCGCCGCGCTCCAGCCTTTCGCCGAGTTCACGCGCGAACTCTAGATGCTCCTTGCGCTGCGCGTCGATATGCGGCTCGAAGGCGGCTCCCCCGAAGCCGCGCCCGCTCAGCTCGCGTCCCGCCTTGTCGTCACCGAGCGCGCTGCTGCGCTGGCGGCTAGCCGGGTGCTCGAAAGACTCCAGCGGGGTGAGGTGGCCGTCCGCTTCCTGCTGCAACAGGCGGGCGCGGGAGGCATTGGCGATCAGGATCCATTGGGGTTTCATGGCGGTCTCGCTGCGTTTGGGTGGATGCGGGAAACAATAGACCGCGCGCCGGGTGTGCGGCTTGACGTGCGTCAAGTGGGCGGATACGAAACGCCACTTGAGGCAGCCACACGCTGCTAGCATCCGCAGGGAGAGAAACACCCATGGCATCGACCGAGCTCGCGCTGCCCGCTGCGCCGAGCAGGGCCACGGCTCAGGCCTTGCTCGCGCTGGTGGACGCGACCTTGCGTGAACTGCGTCCGGATGCGGCGGACCTGCCGCCCGTGACGCTCGCCAGCCAGCTCGACCGCGATCTCGGCTTCGACAGCCTCGCCCGCGCCGAGTTGTTGCTGCGCGCGGAAGCCGCCTTCGGTGTGTCCCTTCCGGACGACACCATCAGCACGGTGGAAACCGTGACCGATGTGCTGCGCGCCCTGGAGCGTGCACCGCGTGCGGCCGCGGCGACACAGGCGCGTGCGGCTTCCCCGGCCGCTGCGCCGCACGAACCTCGGCCCGTTGCCGCCCCGCCCGGCGGTCCGGCTGCCGCCGCGACCCTGCTCGAGGTGCTCGCCTGGCATGTCCAGGCGCATCCCGAGCAGACGCAGGTCACGGTACTGCTGGACCAGAACGAGCACGCGATCAGCTACCTCCAGCTCGCCGAGCGAGCGGCGGCCGTGGCCGCGGGCCTGCAGGCGGCACGGGTGGCGCCGCGCGAAACGGTGGCCATCATGCTGCCGACCTGCCCCGAATACTTCAGCACCTACCTGGGCATCCTGCTGGCCGGTGCGATCCCGGTGCCCATGTATCCGCCCGGCCGTCCTTCGCAAATCGAGGACCATGTGCTGCGCCACAGCGCCTTGCTGGACAACGCGCGCGCGGCCGTCCTGGTGACCGTGCCCGAAGGCCGGCCGGTGGCGCGGCTGCTGCAGGCCCGGGTGCCGGGGCTGCGCCGAGTCACGACGCCGCAGCGACTGGCCGCGCGCGGCGCCGCCGCCGTGCCGGTCGCGGTGCACGGCGACGACATCGCCTTCATCCAGTACACCTCGGGCAGCACCGGCAATCCCAAGGGCGTGGTGCTGACGCATGCCAACCTGCTGGCCAACATCCGCGCGATGGCGCAGGCCTCGAGGCCACGCCGCACGACGTGTTCGTCAGCTGGCTGCCGCTGTATCACGACATGGGCCTGATCGGCGCCTGGCTGGGCAGCCTGTACGTCGGCTTTCCCCTCGTGGTCATGCCTCCGCAGGCCTTCCTCTCGCGGCCGCTGCGCTGGCTGGAGGCCATCGGCCGCTGGCGCGGCACGCTGACCGCCGCGCCCAACTTCGCCTACGAGCTGTGCCTGAAACGGGCCAGTCCGGCGGCGCTCGCCGGCCTGGATCTGCGCTCGCTGCGGCTGGCGTTCAATGGCGCCGAGGCGGTGAGTGCCGCAACCGTCATGCGCTTCGCGCAACGGTTTGCCCCCTGCGGGCTACGACCCGAGGCCATGGCGCCGGTGTACGGACTGGCCGAGGCCGCCGTCGGCCTGGTGTTCCCGCCGCTGGGGCGCGTGGCGCCCATCGACGCCGTGCAGCGCGAGCCCCTCACCCGCGCCGGCCACGCACTGCCCGCAGGCGCCGATGATGCCGCCGCGCTGCGCTTCGTGGGCTGCGGCCGCCCGCTGCCCGGCCACGCGGTGCGCATCGTGGACGCCGCTGGGCACGAGCTGGGCGAACGCGAGGAAGGCCGGCTGGAGTTCCGCGGGCCCTCGGCCACTCGTGGCTATTTCCGCGATGCGCGAAAGTCGGCGCAGCTGATCCACGACGGCTGGCTCGACAGCGGGGACCGCGCGTACCGCGCCGAAGGCGACATCTACATCACCGGCAGGGTCAAGGACGTCGTGATCCGCGGTGGCCGTCACTTCTACCCCGAGGAGATCGAGGATGCCGTCGGCCGCGTGGAAGGCATCCGCCAGGGCTGCGTGGCGGTGTTCGGCAGCGCGGATGCGGCGTCGGGCACCGAGCGCCTGATCGTGCTGGCCGAGGTCCGGCCAGGCGCGAGCAAGGCGGCGGCCGCCTTGCGGGAGGCGGTCACCGGCGCGGTGATGGCCACCGTCGGTGAGCCGCCGGACGAGGTGGTGCTGGCGCCGGCGCACACGGTGCTCAAGACGTCCAGCGGCAAGGTCCGGCGGTCGGCCTGCCGCAGCTTGTACGAAAGTGGCGGCACCAGCCGGCCGCCAGCTCCGGTCTCGCGCCAGCTGCTGCGGCTGTGGCTCGGCGCGGCGGCTACCCGCCTGCGCGCCGCGGCGGCTGCGGCGCGCGACGCGCTCTTCGGCGCTTACGCGGGCGCGCTGTTCTGCCTGCTGGCGCCGCCGGCCTGGCTGCTGGCACTCGCACTGAGGCCGCCCGCGCGCGCGTGGACTTTCTCGCGCGCCGCGGCGCGGCTGCTGTTCGCCTTGGTGGGCATGCAGCCACGCGTGCAGGGCGTGCAACGCCTGCCGGAGCGGCCCTGCGTGGTCGTGAGCAACCATGGCAGCTATCTCGACGGCGCCATCGTGGTGGCGGCGCTGCCGCGGCCCTGCGTCTTCGTGGCCAAGGACGAGTTGCGCAGGCAGCCGGTCGCCGGTTCCTACCTGCGCCGCCTCGGAACTCTCTTCGTGGAACGCTTCGCGGCCGACCGTGCGATGG
Source organism: uncultured beta proteobacterium (assembly GCA_963722025.1). Classification (GTDB taxonomy): domain Bacteria; phylum Pseudomonadota; class Gammaproteobacteria; order Burkholderiales; family Burkholderiaceae_C; genus Ramlibacter. Next base: position 38,168 of record CAVRNE010000049.1, on the reverse strand, counting down.
CGGAAGCGGCAGCAATGGCCGGGGCGGTGGAAGGCGGAGGTTCCATCATCGTCTTTCCCGAGGGGACCTTCGCGGGCGAAACGGGTTTGCTGCCCTTTCACCTGGGCGCGTTCCTGGCCGCCGCACGGGCCGGCGCCCCTGTCGTCCCGGTAGCGATCCGCGGAAGCCGGGACGCGTTGCCGGACGGCAGCTGGTGGCCGCGCCATGCGCCGCTTCAGGTGGACGTCTGCGACGCCATCGAACCCACTGCCGGCATGGAGCCCTTCGCAAGTGCCGTGCAACTGCGCGAGAAGGCGCGCCGTGCGATTGCCGCACGGCTGGCACCCGGCAACTGAGCGGCCCGGCGGGCTCTCGCACGGGCAGGAATCCGTCGCGGCGCGCTGTTGACCTTGATCAAATGCGCAAGCCGTGAGCAGGTCCTAAACTGCATGCATAGCTTCAGGAGAGCCTTATGTATCGAAGAATTCTGGTGGCCACCGACGGCTCGACTCTCTCGAAAAAAGCCGTCCGCAGCAGCATTGACCTGGCGGCCGCAACGGGTGCGGAACTTGTCGCGCTTCATGTCGTGCCTCGCTTCCCGATGAGCTACATAGAGGGCGCTTTGACCATCTCCCGCGAGGAAGTCGCCCGGACGGAGAAACAGTGGCACGAGCAGGGCCAGGCCGTTGTGGACCGCGTACGAGAGGCCGCTTCGTCGGAGGGCGTGAAGGCCAAGGCCATGGTTGCCCACTCCGACATGGTGGCCGAGTCCATCCTGGCGGCCGCCAAGAAACACAAGTGCGACCTGATCGTCATGGCTTCGCACGGCCGCAAGGGCATCAAGCGACTCCTGCTGGGCAGTGAAACCCAGCATGTCCTCACCCACGGCAGCTTGCCTGTCCTGGTCCTGCGCTGAACCCGACACAACAACAAGGAGAAGAAACCATGAACATCCTGCTCGCCGCCGATGGCAGCAAATACACCAAGAAAGCCCTGGCCTTCCTGGTCACGCACGAGAGCCTGTGCGGACCGGATGACGAGCTGTACGTGTTGAATGTGCAACCGCCCGTGCCGGTGCGCGTCAAGTCCATGCTGGGCGCCAATGTGGTCAACGACTACTACCGCGAGGAGGCCCGCGAGGTGCTCGATCCGATCGAGCGCTTCCTCAAACGCCACGATGTGCAGTTCCGCACGGCCACCGTGGTCGGACCGCCGTACGAAGGAGATTCTCGCCGCCGCGAAGCGCCAGAAGTCACATCTGATCGTCATGGGCACGCATGGCCATGGCCTGATCGGGCGTGCCCTGATGGGCAGCGTCGCACAGCGGGTGGTGACAGAGTGCGACGTGCCTGTGTTGCTGGTGAAGTAATCCGGAGCTATCCATGCGTCTCCAGTTCCTTGGCGCCACAGACTGCTTGCGCGCCAGGGTTTCAGTGGCAAGGTCTACTGCAGCCCGGCGCTTGACGTTCGACCTCTGCCGCATCCTGCTGCCCGATTCGGGTTACCTGCAGGAAGAAGAGGCAGCCTATGCCAACCGCCACAAGCTCTCCAAGCACGCCCCGGCATTGCCGCTGTACACGCGAGACGACGCGGAGCGCTGCCTGAAGCAATTCCGGCCCCAACCCTATGGCAAGGAATGGCAGCCGGTCCCCGGCCTGCGCGCGGCGCTGTCGCCCTCGGGGCATATGGCGGGCTCGTCGTTCGTGCATATGAATGATGGCTCGCGTTCCATCCTGTTCAGCGGCGACATCGGCCGCCCGAACGATCTGGTGCTCAAGGCTCCATCGCCCATGGACGGGGCAGACTACCTCGTGGTCGAGTCGACCTACGGCGACCGCCTTCACCCGCAGTCCGACCCGTTGGCCAAGCTGGGCCAGGTTATCAACCAGACGGCGGCCCGGGGTGGCGTGGTCGTGATTCCGGCGTTCGCGGTGGGGCGAGCGCAAAGCCTGCTGTATTGCATCCACCTGCTCAAGGCGCAAGGCATCATCAAGGACATTCCCGTTTACCTGAACAGCCCCGATGGCCGCCAATGCCATGGATGTGTACTGGCAGCATCGCGATGAGCTGCGGCTGACGGCAGCCGAATGCCAGGCGGTGGCGCAGGCGGCGCGCATCGTGGAGTCCCCGGAGGAGTCGGAGCGGCTCAACGGCAAGCACGGCCCCATGATCATCATTGCCGCCAGCGGCATGGCCACGGGAGGCCGGGTCATTCATCACCTCAAGGCCTTCGCCCCCGACCGGCGCAACACCATCCTGTTTACCGGCTACCAGGCGGGCGGAACGCGCGGCGCAACGATTGCCGCCGGTTCGTCCAGCGTTCGCATCCACGGCCAGGATGTGCCCGTGCGGGCCGAGGTGGCGATGCTGGACGACCTGTCGGCGCACGCGGACGCGAACGAAATCCTGGGCTGGCTGGCGCATTTCAAGGCCGCACCCAAAAAGACGTTTATCACCCATGGCGAGCCCGCTGCCGCGGACGCGCTGCGCCAGCGCATCGAACGCGAATTGCGCTGGGAGTGCCACCTGCCCTACTACCTGGAATCGGTGAACCTGGACTGAGCCAGGACGGTTGTCCTCCTCGGCTCAGTACATGTCTGGCTGCTCGCCCATCGCGGACGCAGCAGGAGACTGTTTCTTCGGCGCGTTGGCGATCATGCAGTCGACGGTGAGGATCAAGCTGGCGATCGAGCCGGCGTTCTGCAAGGCCAGGCGCGTGACCTTGGCAGGATCGATCACGCCCATGGCGAGCATGTCCCCATACTCGCGCGTGGCGGCGTTGTAGCCGAAGCTGCGCTGGCTGGATTCATCGACCCGGTGCAACACGATCGAGGGCTCTTCGGCCGCATTGCTCACGATGCGACGGATCGGATCTTCGAGCGCGCGCGTGACGATCTTCACGCCCGAGTCCTGGTCGAGCGTCGGCAGCTTCAGGTCCAGCAACACCTTGCGCGCCCACAGCAGCGCCACGCCGCCGCCCGGCACGATACCCTCCTCCACCGCCGCCCGGGTGGCATGCAGCGCGTCTTCCACGCGCAACTTGCGCTCCTTCAGTTCGGTTTCGGTGGCGGCGCCCACCTTGATCACCGCCACCCCGCCCGACAGCTTGGCGATGCGGTCATCGATCTGCTTGCGGTCGTACTCGCTGGTGAGGCTCTCGCGCTCCTTCTTCAGCATGGCCACCCGGTCACGAATCGCCGCCGGGTCGCCGGCGCCGCCGATGATCGTGGTGTGCTCCTTGTCCACTTCGACCCGGCGCGCCCGGCCCATGTGTTCGATGCCGGCTTTTTCCAGCGTGAGGCCCGCTTCCGCGGCGATCACCTGCCCACCGGTCAGCACCGCCATGTCGTGCAGCATTGCCTTGCGCCGGTCACCGAAGCCGGGCGCCTTCACGGCGCAGGTCTTGATCACGCCGCGCACGGTGTTGACCACCAGGGTGGCAAGCGCGTCGGCCTCCACCTCCTCGGCAATCACCAGCAGCGGCCGCCCCGCCTTGGCGGCGGCTTCGAGCAGCGGTACCAGCTCTTGCAAAGACGACAGCTTCTGGTCGTACAGCAGGATGATTGCGTCCTCCAGCACGGCCGACTGCCGCTCGGCGTTGTTGATGAAATACGCCGACAGGTAGCCGCGGTCGAATTGCAGGCCTTCGACCACCTCGAGTTCGCTCGCCATGCCTGATCCGTCCTCGATGGATACGGCGCCCTCGCGGCCCACCTTGTCCATCGCTCGGGCCACCAGTTCGCCCACCGAGCGATCGTTGTTGGCGGAGATGGTCGCCACATGCGCGATCTCCTGCGAGCTCTCGCAGGGTTGCGCCATTTTCTTGAGTTCGGCCACCACAGCCTCGATCGCGCTGTCGATGCCGCGCTTGAGGTCCATCGGATTCATGCCGGCGGCCAGGTACTTCAGGCCCTCCTGGATCATGCCGTGCGCCAGCACGGTCGCGGTGGTGGTGCCGTCGCCCGCCATCTCGCTGGTGCGCGAAGCGACTTCGCGCAAGAGTTGCGCGCCCATGTTCTCGAAGCGGTCTTCCAGCTCGATCGACTTGGCCACGACCACGCCTGAGTTGACGATCTGCGGCGGACCGAAGTCGCGGTCCAGGATCACGGTGCGTCCGCGCGGGCCGAGCGTCACCTTGACCGCATCGGCGAGCGCATCCACGCCGCGCCGGATCTTGTCGCGGGCATCTTGCCCGAAGAGAAGTTGCTTGGCTGCCATTTGCTCATCCTTTACTGAACGGCAGGGCATCGGCCGCCCTCGAAGATCAAACGGTAATGGACGCTTGCAGCATCGGGCTTGAGAAATGTCAACTTCAAAGCCCGCCGGCCTGCCTAAAGTAGCGCATGTAAACCGCCACCGGCGAAAGGCAACCCATGAAATCGAACCCAATCTCCGGATCGTCCGGCGGAGCAACCAACTCTCGACGGACTTCGGCCACCAGCAGTCCATCGTGGCCAGCGAGAGCGCGCAAGCGATGTTCCGTGGCTTCGAAGCCATGCGCAAGATCCAGGAGGAAGTCGCGCAGCGAGGCATCACAGAAGCATGCGGCCGCGGCGCAGAAGCTGCGCGGTGACTGCAGTCCCACGGAGATGATGGCCGTGCAGTCGGACCTGCTGCGTTTCGATTTCGACGCGGCAGTGCGTTATTGGCAGGAACTGGCGGCGGCCGCGCTGGAAATGCAAACCGAGATCATGGGCTGCACCACCCACCTGCTGAACAGCGATACAGTCCTCGAAGGGTCCGCGGCCCTGGCCGCACCGTTCCGCTTGCCGGGGCTGGAAGCTTTCTTCCCTGCGAACCGGCGCGCCGAAGCACACTGACGGCGCGGACCACGGCAACCCGCATGCACTGAAGCGGCACCCAGGTGACCGAACCCCAGAGCGCCGGCACGCCGGACGACCGCGCTGTCATGGCCCGGACGCTGGCGGCCACGCTCGGCGGGCAGCTGCTGCAGACGCATATCTCGTGGGTGATCCTCACCTCCGACGACGCCTACAAGATCAAGAGACCGCTGCGGCTTGCCTTCGTTGATTACTCGTCTCTGGATTCACGTCATCATTTCTGCCTGGGAGAGCTGAGGCTGAACCGGCGCCTCGCGCCGTCGCTCTACCTGGACGTTGTCCCCATCACAGGCACGCCCCTGCAGCCCGCCCTTGGCGGCACGGGCGCCGTCCTGGACTACGCGGTCCACATGCGGCGGTTTCCCGCGGGCGCCCTGTTCAGTGAGCGGCTTGCCGCAGGAGAGCTCCAACCCGCCGACGTGGATGCGCTATCCGCCTTGCTGGGACCGTTCCATCTCCAGGCGCCCCGCGCCGACGCTTCCAGTGAGTTCGCACGCCCGGCAGCGCGTCTGCGACGCGCCATTGCAGCCCTGGAGGGCATTGGCGACCTTGCGACACCGCAAGAGCGGCGCGAGCTTCATTCCTGGATCCTGGCCCGGTCCGGACAGCTTACCCCGCTATGGACCGCCCGGGCGGAACAGGGAAAGGTGCGCGACTGCCACGGGGACCTCCACCTGGGCAATCTGGTGCGAACGGACCAGGGCGTGATCGCGTTCGACTGCATCGAATTCGACCCGTCCCTGCGCTGGATCGACATCATCGACGACGTCGCGTTTGTCGTGATGGACTTTCTGGCGCACGGCCGGCGCGACTTCGCCTTCCGCTTCCTGAATGGATGGCTCGACCACACCGGCGAGCACGAAGGGCTGCCGGTTCTTGGTTTCGCCATCCTGTACCGGGCGCTCGTCCGCGCCCAGGTGGCCGCGCTACGCACCGATGTTTCCGAGGCACGCCGCTATCTCCAGGTCGCGCTGGACTGCCTGCAGCCCAGCGCGCCGCACCTGGTCATTACTTATGGGCTGCCCGGCTCGGGCAAGACATTCCAGTCGCAGCGCCTGCTGGAGAGTGAGGGAGCGATCAGGATCCGCTCCGACGTGGAGCGCAAGCGTGCGTTCGGCCTCGCCGCGCTGGACGATTCGCGTTCGCGCGGCCTGAACCTCTACCACCCCGACACGACCGAGCGAACCTACCGCACCCTGTTCAAGCTCGCAGCCGTAGCCCTGAGCGCCGGCTACCCGGTCATCCTCGACGCGGCGTTTCTCAAGCGTGCTGAACGTGACCGGGCAGCGGCGTTGGCCCGGGATCTAGGGGTGCCGCTTCGCATCCTGGCCTGCGAGGCGCCCCTGCCGGTTCTCCGCGAGAGGCTGCTCGCGCGCAGCGGCGACGCTTCGGAAGCGGATGTGCAGGTGCTCGACAATCTGCTTGCGGCGGCCGAGCCACTGACCGACGGCGAGCGGGCCTTTGCGATATCCGCCCCCGTACCGGGCAGCGGCGAGTGAGGCTGAATGGGCCTACCTCCCGGGCTTGCGTGCAACCAGCAACAGCCAAGCTGCGACGCCCATCCAGATGACAGGAAGCCAGGTCCATTGAGACACGGCCGGCAGCCCAAACCCCAGGATTTGCCTGACCCAGGGAAACGCCAGCAACAAGACCAATACGCCGGAGACCGTGAGTGCCAGGCGAGGAAGCCAGCGGTTGCCCTCGGCGGTGGCTGCCGCGTTCGAGGATGCGCGATGAGCAAGCGCCATCAAGAGCACACCCCCGACAAGAGCGAGGAAGGCCATTGTCCGGACGATCGTGCCGTCCCAGCCGCGCCAGACCATGGCCCAGCAGGCGATCAACAGAATGGCCGCGGCGCCGGATCCCTGCAGCAGTCCCCGCCACAGATTGCGCGGCGCGAAGGGCGAATCCGCCGGCCGGCGCGGGGGCCGGGCCATCAAGCCGGCCGCGGGCGGCTCAGCCTCGAAGACGATCGAGCACGCCGGATCGATGATCAGTTGCAGCAGCACGATCTGAGCCGGAAGGAGCAGCAACGGCCACTGCAAGAGCGGTGGCACAAGCGCCAGCGCGACGACGGGTACGTGGACCGCGAAGACGAAACGGATCGCCGCACGGATGTTGTCGTCCATATGCCTTCCCTGGCGGATGGCCGCGGTGATGCTCGCGAAGCTGTCATCGAGCAGCACGAGCGCGGCAGCTTCCCGGGCGACGTCGGTGCCGCGCTCGCCCATGGCGATGCCCACATCGGCGGCCTTGAGCGCTGGGGAATCGTTGACTCCGTCTCCGGTCATGCCTACCGTGTGGCCGTCGGCCTGCAGTGCGCGTACCAGCCGCAGCTTCTGTTCGGGCGCGAGTCGCGCGCAGATGTCGGAAAGAGCCAGCGCCTCGCGCAGTGCCTTGTCGTCCATGGCATCGATTTGCGCGCCGGTCAGCGCGTAGGACGTGCGGACCAGCCCCACCTGCCGGGCGATGGCGCGGGCCGTGGCGGGGTGGTCGCCTGTCATCATGATGACGCGAATGCCGGCGGCTTGGCAGGCCGCCATGGCGGACGCCACTTCCGGGCGCGGAGGATCCAGCAAGCCGACGAGACCCAGGAACCGGAAAGTGAAGTCATGGGGACTGAGCGGCAATCGCGTACCCTGCCATTCACCACAGGCCACGCCCAGCACGCGAAGCCCCTCCTCAGCCATCGTCTCTACCTGCCTTCGGATGGTTTCCCGCTCCTGCGCGGGCAAGTGGCACAGGTCGACGATCGCCTCCGGAGCGCCTTTGGTCGCGAGCAGATGCGCGTGCGGCCGTGCCAAGGGGTACACGTGAGTAACCGCCAGAATGTCGCGGCGGAGCGGGTAACGCTGTTCGGGTTTCCAATCCCCGTGGACATGGGTGGTGCCGTCGAGACGCGCCTGCACAAAGCGCGCGATGGCTTTTTCCATCGGGTCGAACGGATCCTGGGCGTGGCCAGCAAGGCAAACTCCGCCAGTTCGTGGAAAGCCTCTGGCAGGACGGCGCCGTCCGCTTCCAGGAACGTACGGCCCTCGCTCCACAACTGCTTCACCTGCATCTTGTTGAGAGTGAGGGTACCGGTCTTGTCAACGGCGAGCAGGGTGATGGCACCCAGGGTTTCGACCGCGTCGACGCGACGCGCCAGCACCTTGCGCCGTGAAAGGCGCCATGCTCCCAGCGCGAGGAACACAGTGAGGACCACCGGAATCTCCTCGGGGAGCACCGCCATCGCCAGGGCGATGCCGCGAAGCGCACTTTCCAGCAAGGAACGCCCCTCCCACAGCCATGCAAGCGCAACCAGCAGAACCGCGAAGGCCAGGCCGATGGTGGCCCAAACGCGCACGATGCGGCGCGACTCGCGCTGCAGTGCGGATGGCACCACAGCGGTTCTGGCAAGCGCCCGCCCGATGCGCCCGACAGCCGTTGCCTCGCCTGTCGCGCGGACGCGGGCCAGGCCCACTCCCCGGGTGACTTGCGAGCTCGCGAAGAGATAGGGCGATGCTTCACCCCCAGGTGCACCCATGGCCATGCCTTCCGCACCGGGTAACTTGTCCTGCGTTGCGGCTTCCCCGGTCAGCAGCGACTCATCCGTGCCCAGTGCGCCCTCCAGCAATACCGCGTCAGCCGCGATGCGGTCGCCTTCGCGCAGGACCAGCAGGTCGCCTTGCACCACCTCGCGGCTCGGTATGCGCAGCTCGGTGCCGTCGCGAATCACCAGCGCGCGGGGTGCCGAAAGATCGCGCAGCGCTTCGATCGCTCGTTGCGTGCGGCGCTCCTGGGCCAGTGCAAGTCCGATCACGGCGAATACCGACAGGAGCAGGAAGGCAGCCTCGGCAGGGTCCCCGATCGCCAGGTAGGTCAAGCCTGCGGCCAGCAGCATCAGGAACATCGGCTCGAGCAGCACCCGGGCCGCAATGCGTAGCAGCGAACGAGGTTCACTGCCCGGCAGCGCGTTCGGCCCATCGACGGCGAGCCGCCGAGCGGCCTGTTCGGAAGAAAGGCAGGCGAAACCACGCGAGTCGCCGGCCCGCGCGAGCGCATCCAAATTGGAGTTCAATGCGCCATCAGGACCGGCAAGGTCATCGATCGCAGGACCGTGCGGGATACGCCGCCGAGGACCCACTCCCTGGCGCGGCTGTGGCCATAGCAGCCCATGACCATCAGGTCGGCCTGGAGATCGAAGGCGCGCGAAAGCAGAAGCTCGCCCGGCTGCTCGGGCTCGGCGCCGCCCGTACGATGCCAGGTCGCATCAACGCCGCGCAGCTTCAAGTAGCCTTCCAGCGAAAGGCCCGATCCTTGGACGTCGTCCTCTTCATCCCCCCACGAGAGCACATGCACCCGCTTGGCCCGCTGCAGCAACGGGACCGCCGCCGCGACGGCTCTCGCGGCCTCGCGCGTGGGCTTCCAGGCGATCACCACAGTCTCACCCACGGAAGCCGGAGTGCCCGCATACGGCAGCACCAACGCTGGCTTGCCGCTCTGGGCGAGCACGCTTTCCACAAAATCCGATGGCACACCGGTATACGCCGGATCCGAGGGGTCGTATTGGCCCAGCACGAGCAAATCCGCGTAGAAGGCCTGGCGTGCAAAGCTGGACTCGATGGGAAACGCTGTGGTTTCCGCCCAGGCCATGCGAGGACCCTCGGTGGCGGCGACCAGGTCGAAGGCAGCCTTGACGGGCCCGCGGCGTTCTCTGTCCATCTGCTCCAGCACCGAGGCAACGTTCGGGCCGCCATCGGGCACAAACGGCAGCCCCAGCGTGGTCGGCGTCACCGCGTACAGCGCTGATACGGCAGCACCTTGAGCCTGCGCGATCGCGCGCGCCACGGCGAGGCGCGCCTTTCCGTGCGACGTGAAGTCGAGATGAACGAGTAGCTGGGCGAAGGATTCCTTCATGATCACTCTCCTGGCAAGTTGCAATGCTTCGACGACTATGAGGTCGCTATTCAAGCGCCGTAGTGCCGAAGGCGGGATAGATGATCCGGGTCCGGGCGGGGCCGGAGACCACGGAGCGTTCGGCCTTTTCGCGGCTGATCCCCTTGCGCAGAGCACGGGCCAGGCTCTCGAATTCCTGTGACAGGGCTTCGAGCAGATCATCGGCGGAGATCAGGCCGACTACACCACCGTCATCGTCCACCACGAGCAGGCGACGAACCCCGCCCTCCTCCATGGACATGATTGCCTCGCGGAGGGTGGCCGTGGCGGGCACGGCCTTTGGCGGCGTCTTTGCCAAGTCGCCGATGCGCACGTCAGTGCGTGATTCGCCGCGCCCCAGCACTTCGAGTGCGAGATCGCGGTCGGTCACAACCCCTACCACTTTGGGAGGTTCCTTGCCCGTAAAAACCACAAGAGAGCCGACGTGCTCGTCGCACATCAGGGCGGCGGCATCGCGCAGTGAGGCCTGGGCATCAATGCCGACAACTTCACGGGTGCAAAGGTTGGTCAAGTCCATGAGATTCTCCTGAAAAAATGTTGAAGGCGCGGTCCAGCAGAGCCGTCCGCATGTTCAAGGCTCGTGGCCCGGCAGATAAATCGCGCGCGGCAGTTCGAAGCCAGGCCCGTCAGACGTGGTGCGCGAGCTCTCGCGGGAAATGCCGGTACGCAACGCCCCGGCCAGAGCTTCGAGTTCGACGGCAATGGCTTCGAACAAGTCATCCGCCGACACCAGGCCCATGAGAGAACCCCCGGGCTGTACCACCAACAACCGCCGCACACCGGCGCGCCGCATCACCTGCACGGCTTCCGGGATAGTGGCAGTCGCGAGCACCCCAACGAGGTTCTTGCTGCAAAGCTCACCGATGGCCAGGCCGTCGACCGGCAGGCCTGTCGCCAGAAGATCGACGACCAGATTGCGGTCGGTTACGACACCGACGGCACGGCCCGGCTCATCGGGATCGGTGACCACCAGCGCCCCCACGTGGTGTTGCCGCATGACGGCGGCGGCGTCGCGAATTGATGCGCTCGCGCTGACGGAAACAATTTCGCGTTGGCAAAGGCTGGAGATGTTCATGAAGGCTGCTCCAAGAGTTCATTGTTTATTCTAGGAACGCACCGTGCAGCCCTCAATGATCTTGATCAAATGGGGGCGACTGAGTCAGTGTGTGAATCATGACTGTGCCGGTGCACTCATGGATGAGCCTTCCCCCTGCCGCGGACGGCTTCACCCACGGCGGTCGCGCTATCGGGCATCGACATCCCGCCGCGCCGCGTGGCCCCCGCCCTTGGACAGCAAGGCCACCACTTCCGCGTCTTCCACCTGAGGAAACGACAGGTAGAACTGCCCGACGGCAAAGAAGCCGCCAGGCGTCTCCAGGCACACGACTTCGTCGGCGTAAGGCCGGACCAGGTCCAGGCTGTCGGGAGACGCGACGGGGACGGCGCACACGAGCCGTGCCGGCCTGCGTTCGCGCACCGCATGCAATGCCGCGATCATCGTTGCGCCGGTGGCGAGGCCGTCGTCCACCACGATGACGGTCCGGCCCGCGGCGTCCATTGCCGGGCGGCCGGGCGTGTACAGCGCGCGGCGACGGCGGATTTCAAGCAATTGCCCGTGAGTCTCTTCCTCCAGGTACCCGGACGTCGCGCCCACGTCGCGCGCGTGCGGGGCCACGTACGTCCAGCCCGCCTCGTCGACGTTCAAGATTGCGCATGGTTGGTTCTCCTGGTGAGGCACGCCGGAAGCGGCTGGCGACGCGGCGTTGGCAGCGGGTTCATTCGCGTGGTCCGGGACCGTCTCTCAAGTGCTGGACCCGCTCGTCGTATTCGCGCTGGTCAATCTCTCCGCGCGCAAATCGTTCGCGCAGGATCTCGAAGGAGCGATCGGCGGGCGCCCCGCCTGAAAGACGCCTGCCGGCCAGCGAGCGGTACAACAACACCGCCCCAGCAATGATGAGCGCCCACCACAGCAGGTGCATCACACCGAACCAGCCCCAACCGCCGTCCCAACCCCACATGTAGTGCCACATGAATATCACCTTTCGCAAATCGTCTATCGAACAATAGGCTTCGCAAGCGGCTTCCACTTGACGCAAGTCAAGCCGATGGCGGCTATCGCTCCCTTCAGCGCCACGGGAGGCCAAGCTCGGCGGCCGCGCCGCTTGCGGCGTAGGATTTTTCCGAGGCCGCATCGTGCCTTCCGGCACCGTGATTCGGCGGGCGCCTAGGCCAGCAATCAGGATGCTCCGATAGGAGGCAAGCAAGACGTCGCCCATAGTGGAAGAAAGTGGGGGCCGTTCCCCTCGGTTGCAGGAGACCCGCCATGCAAACTTCTTCCGACCAGTTCCAGCTGCGCTTTGACTCCCTGTTCCAGCAAGGACGCGGCTTTGCATTTCCCTGTGATGCTGGGGGCCATGTTGACCTGGATCACATGAGCGAGCGGGCCCGCAACAACTATTTCTATGCCCGCGCGATGGTTGGCCGGGACCTCAGTGTTCCGGCCGTCGAGTCGGCAACTATGTATTGAGCTCGCGGTCGAAGCTGCCCTTCATCGCGAGCTCAGGCACGACGCGAGGGCGACTGGGATCCTTTCTGTCCAGATCGCCGCGGTCTTGCTCTCGAGCGAGCAGCCATGCGCATCCCACTTCGCCGACCACCACCATCTCCGGAGGCCGCACATGAAGATCGCCATCTTCAGCGCCAAGCGCTATGACCGCGAATTCCTTGATGCGGCCAACGCCGCCGCGGGGCACGAGCTCAGGTATTTCGAGCAGCCGCTCGACACGGAGTCGGTGGGCCTGGCCGCCGGTTACGGCGCGGTGTGCATCTTCGTCAACGACACCTGCGATGCTGACGTGCTCGCCGCACTGCATCGGAGCGGCACGCGTCTGGTGGCCCTACGCTGTACGGGATTCAACAACGTCGACCTTCCAGCGGCGGCGCGGTTGGGGATCCAGGTCGTGCGCGTCGTCGACTATTCGCCATATTCGGTGGCCGAGCATGCCGTCGCGTTGCTGCTGGCGACTAACCGCAAGATTCATCGTGCCTACAACCGAACCCGCGATTCCAACTTTGCGCTTGACGGACTGATGGGCTTCGACCTGCACGGCAGGACGGTGGCCGTTGTCGGCACCGGCAAGATTGGCCGGGTGTTCGGCAAGATCATGCTGGGATTTGGCTGCAACGTGATCGGCTACGACAAGTTCCCGTCGCCGGAATTCGAGGCCCTAGGCGCGCGCTACGCGGCGCCCGGGGAGATCGGGGCGAATGCCGACATCATCTCGCTGCATTGCCCGCTGACCCCTGAGACCCATCACATCGTCAATGCCGACACCTTGTCGCGCGCCAAGCGCGGCGCCCTGCTGATCAACACCAGCCGGGGCGGGCTGATCGACACCGAGGCTGTGATCGAAGCGCTGAAAAGCGGGCAAATCGGGGGGCTGGCCCTCGATGTCTACGAACAAGAGGCCGATCTGTTTTTCCGGGATTTGTCGGGGAAGGTCATCACAGACGACACATTCCAGCGCCTTCTATCCTTCCCGAATGTCATCGTCACCGGCCACCAGGGGTTCTTTACCGAAGACGCGATACGCACGATCAGCGAGACGACCATCCGCAGCATCACCCAGTTTGCAAATGGGGAAACACTGACCACGGCGGTTGCGCTTCCTTGAGCGCGATTCTTGTGCTCACACCAGTGTCTCGGCTGCGGATCGAACTGCCACGCGCCTGGGGGCTCGCCTTTGGTTCAAAGCTGAAGCGCAGCGCAGTCCGGCGTCACGCGACGCCCGCCGCGCCCGGCACCAACAGGACTGGTACGGGGGACGCGCGCAGGATCTGCTCGGCCCCGCTTCCAAGCAGTGCCCTTTGCACGCCGTGCCGCCCGTGCGTTCCGAGCACGACCAGGTCGGCGTTCCACTCGCCCGCCGCGTCCGCGATGACCTCACCAAGGCGCCGATCACGACTTTCCAGCAGCCTGGTTTCCGCAGGCACTTCCGCCGAGTCGGCGATGGCGAGCGCCCGCGCCAGAATGTCCATGCCCTGTTCGCGCACCCGTTCGCGCAAACGCGAGTCGGATTCCAAGTGCGCAAGATTCGCCAGTTCGTCCGCGACGTGCACCAGGCGCACACTGGCGTTCGTTTCCCGCGCCAGCTGCAAAGCGACGAGAAGCCCCCGGTTCGAGGTGCTGCTGCCGTCGACGGCAACAAGAATGCGTTTGTACATCGGGAGTCCTCCAGTTCGGTTTCAAGCCAGGCGCAGCTGCAAACTCATGGTGTCCGAATCCGGCTCCGCTTGTACAACGAAACCCGCGTGCCGCGCGAGTGACGCCATTGCGTTGTTCTCCTGCAGGCACTGCCCCACGATCTCGCCCGTGCCGCGCTCGCGCAGATAGCGCACCAACTTGGCCAGCAGCAGGCGGCCCAATCCCTTGCCCTGCCAATCCGTCGCGATCTGGATGGCGAACTCCGCCTTGAGGTTGTCGGGATCGCACACCGCGCGCACCTCGCCCGCCATGGTCTGCACGCCCTGTCCGTCCGGCGGCGCCACCGCGATGAATGTCATTTCCCGGTCGTAGTCGATCTGGCTGTAGCGCGCCAGTTCCGAATGCGGGACTTCACGCCGGGCCATGAAAAAGCGCAGACGCATGTCGGCGGCGGTGGCCCGCTCGTAGAAGGCGTGAAGCCGTTCGCCGTCCTCGGGACGGATGGGCCTGATCGTCAGGGTCGATCCGGCCAGCTCGACCCGCTCTTCCAGGTTCTGGGGATACGGCCGGATAGCCAGGGGCGCCGCAGCCTCGACCTGGCGATGCAGCCGCACGCGCGCGTCCAGCGCAACCACGCCGTCGGCATCCACCAGCAAGGGGTTGATGTCGAGCTCCGCAATAGCGGGCAGGTCACACGTCATCTGGGAGACCTTCAACAGGGTGTCCAGCAAGGCCTGCTCGTTGGCGGCGGGGCGGCTGCGCCAGCGTCCCAGCAATGGATCCAGCCCGCTGCGCGTCACCAGATCCCGCGCCAGGCCGGCATTCAGCGGCGGCAGTGCCACCGCGTGCTTCTTGTGCAGTTCCACGTCGATGCCACCGGTCCCGCACAGCATGACCGGCCCGAACACCGGATCGCACGAAACGCCGACGATCAGCTCTCGCGCTCCCGGTCGATGGACCATGGCCTGCACGGCGAAGCCTTGAACCGAAGCGCCAGGCTGCAGCCGCGCCAGGCGCTGGCGCATTCTCACGGTGGCCGTGCGCACTTCCTCGGCCGATCCGAGGTTCAACTCAACCCCGCCGACATCGGACTTGTGGATGACCTGCGCAGAGATGATCTTCAGAGCCACCGGGAAGCCCATGTTGAACCGCCGCGGAAACGGCAGCCTCGGCATCCCGGGCCCGCTCGGTACGCACCACGGAGATTCCGTACGCTTCCAGCAACTCCTTGGCCTTGACCTCGTCGAGCCACTCTCTTTTCTCCCGCGATGCCGCTTCGATCAAGGCTTGCGCGCGGGCGAGATCGGGAGTGAAGCCGGTCAGAAGCGCCGGGGGAATTTCCTGCAGCGCCCGCTGATTGCGCGCATGCGTGGCAAGCTGCAGCCACGCTGCCACAGCCCGCTCCGGCGTGCTGTACGAAGGAATGCCCGCGACCGAGTAAGAGGCCCGTGCGGAAGCAACCGCCGGCCCGCCCAGCCAACAGCTCAGCACCGGCTTGCGGGTCTCCTGCAACGGGGGAAGACAGGCAGCGGCTATGTCTGCCGCCGGCACCAACGCTGTAGGGGCGTGCACGAACAGAACAGCATCGACCTCGGACGCCGCCAGCAGCACACGCAACGCGTCCTGGTAGCGGGACGGCGGTGCGTCGCCAATGATGTCGACGGGGTTGCCGCGCGACCACGTGGCGGGCAGGCATTTGTCGAGCGCCGCCAATGTGGCAGGGCTCAATTCGGCGAGCCGGCCGCCACCCAGCGACAGCGCGTCGGCCGCCAGCACCCCGGCTCCGCCCCCGTTGGTGAGGATGACCAGCCGCTCGCCGCTTACGGGTCGGGCGTGCGCCAGCGTCTCGGCCGCGTCGAACAGCGCCTCGAGCGTTTCCACCCGCAGCATGCCCGCGCGGTGAACGGCGGCGTCGAACACGGCATCCGAGCCCGCCAGCGCACCGGTGTGGGACGCGGCCGCCCTTGCACCATCGGGTGCGCGGCCGGACTTCACGACGATGACAGGCTTGTTGCGGGCGGCCGCGCGCGCAGCGGACATGAATTTGCGGGCGGCCTTCACCGATTCCGCATACATCAGGATGGCGCGCGTGCCGGGATCGCTGCCCAGGTAGTCGAGCACGTCACCGAAGTCGACGTCCGCGCTGTCACCGAGCGAAATGAAGTGCGAAAACCCGATCCCACGGCCATTGGCCCAATCCAGCATGGCGGTGGCGAGCGCCCCGGACTGCGTCACGAACGCCAGCTTGCCGGCCAACGCGTTGCCGGGCGCGAAGCTGGCGTTCAGTCCCAGGCCGGGAACCAGGAGGCCGATGCAGTTGGGGCCCAGGACCCGCAGCAGATAGGGCCGGGCCGCGGCAAGCATTTCTTCCTCGTAGGTGGCCCCCCCGGCCTCCGCGCTCTGCTTGAGTCCCGCGCTCAGAACCACGGCCGCGCGCGTACCTTTGCGGCCGAGTTCAGCCACCAGTTCCGGCACCGTGTGGGCCGGTGTGCAGATCACCGCAAGGTCCGGCGCGGCGGGCAGCAAGCCGACCTTGCGCCAGGCTGGTGCGCCATCCACTTCGTCGTGGCGCCGGTTGACCGGCCATACCGGCCCCTTGAAGCCGCCGCCCTTGACATTGCGCAGCACCACGGAACCCAGGCTGCCCGCGCGATCCGAGGCACCGATCACCGCGATCGAGGCAGGTTGGAAAAGCGCTTCAAGATTGCGGATGCTCATGGCAGTTCATTCATGACGCGTCACCGGCGCGCACGACCAGGACGGGGATGGGTGACTGCGACACGACTTTCGACGCGATGCTGCCCAGCATCAGGCGCTGGAATCCGCTGCGACCGTGCGAGCCAACGACGATCAGGTCGGCACCTTCCTCTTGCGCCGCGTCCAGGATGCCCTTTGCCGCGGGCATATCTTCGACGCGCCGCAACTGCACGTCCACCGGCTTCCCGTCCTGGGCGCACAACGCGGCCACATCTTGCAGGGCCTGGCCCGCGTGCACGTTGGCGGCCGACAGGTAGGCCTGCAAGCCCATCAGGTTGGTGTCGCCAATGCCCAGGTAGGGATAGGGATCCACCACGTACAGCGCCGTCAGGCGGGCGCCAAGCGAGCGCGCCAACTCCACGGCGAGCCGTGCCGCATGCATGGACGCTGCGGATCCATCCGTGGCCAGCAGAATTTTCCTGAACATGGCTCACCTCGTTCGGTTTGTGATTTTTGCATCTTGCAGCGCTCGCCGCACCTCGCGATTGACATGGGTCAACGGCGGCCCCTCCTGGAGCGCTCCTACCGCTGGTGCACATAAGTGCCCGGCGCGGCCAAGGGCTTGCCCTGGTAGAGCAAGGCGTTCACCGGCGGCGCAGCCGCGCGAGTTGCGGATTGGTGCTCCACCAGCCAGGCACTCCAGCAGGGCCACCACGATCCCTGCTGTTCCGTCGCTGCGTCCAGCCACAGTGCTGGATCATGCGGCGCCTTGCCGGGTGGATTCGTTGCGAGCCGGAAGCTGGCTTGCTCGTGCGCGAGCGGCCCCGTGGGCGGGTTCACGATGCCCACGTTATGCCCCCCGGAACTCAGCGCGAAAGTCACCGTCGAGCGGACCAGCCGATGGATCCTGTAGACCGACTGCCAGGGCGAGACGTGGTCGCGCTCGGTCGCCACCACGAACATCGGCACATCGATGTCGGCCAGCTGGACGATCTTGCCACCCGCGGGATAGCGGCCCTGCGCCAAGTCGTTGTGCAAGTACAGCCGCCGCAGGTACTCGCTGTGCATGCGGGCCGGCAGGCGGGTGGCGTCCGAATTCCATGCCTTCATCGCCGTCATCGGCGTCTGCGCGCCCATCAGGTATTCGTGCACGAGCTTGGACCAGACCAGGTCCTTGGAGTTGATGAGCTGGAAGGCGCCCGCCATCTGCCTGCCGTCGAGGTAGCCACGCTCGGCCATCAGGCCTTCCAGGAAAGCGATCTGGCTCTCGTCGATGAACAGGCCCAGTTCGCCGGGCTGGTTGAAATCCACCTGGCCCGCCAACAGCGAAACGGTCTTCAGCGGATTGCTGCCCTTGCCGGACAGCACGGCCGCCGCAATCGCCAGCAGCGTCCCGCCCAGGCAATAACCGGCCGCGTGGATTCGCACGCGCGGGCGGATGGCACGCACCGCGTCGATGGCCGCGAGCACACCCGACGTCAGGTAGTCGTCCATCCCGAGCTCGCGATCCGTGCCATCGGGGTTTTTCCATGACACCATGAAGACGGTATGGCCCTGGCCGACCAGATACCTCACCATCGAGTCGTCGGGCGTGAGGTCCAGGATGTAGAACTTCATGATCCACGAGGGCACGATGAGCAGGGGTTCGGCCGCGACATCGGGCGTGGCGGGCTCGTACTGGATCAGCTCGATCAAGCTGTTGCGAAACACGACCTTGCCCGGCGTCAGGGCCACGCCCTTGCCGGGCTCGAAGGCCTCCACGCCGCGCGCGCTACCCTCCGTCAGCACGGCCACTGCATCGCGCGCCCAATTTTCGGCGCCGTTGACCAGGTTGATCCCTCCCGTCTTCACTGTTTCCTTGAGGACCTCGGGATTGGTCGGGATGAAATTGGAAGGCGACCAGATGTCGAGCCATTGCCGGGCGACGAATTCGGCCACGTCTTCATGATGGTGCGACACGCCCCGAACCCCCGTCATCGCCTCTTCCAACCATCGCTGGGTCAGCAGGAAGCCCTGCGCGAGCGCATTGAATGGCGGGCTGTGCCACTCGGGCTGGATGAATCGCTTGTCGTTGGGCGTAGTCGATACGCAAAGCGGGCATTCGCCGCGCCAAGCCTGTGCCGCGTACTGAAACCACAGCAAGCCCTTGCGGAAAGCGCTGCCGGCCAGCTCTACCTGGTGCGACGGTGACGTCAGCGCATGGCTGAGCCAGTCGGAATACGCGAGCGCGACCGACGCCGGGGAAATCCCATGGGTCAGCCGCGCCAGCCAGAGCTTGAGCGGAAGATCCAGCGGGTCGAGAACGTGACTGCGGTGGAGCGGGTCGTTGCGAGTCATCGATGCTTTCTGCGGCTGTGCCATGGCTCTGCATCCTTTCACTTGTGCCGCACGATGAGTTGCGCAAGATCAAAGCAGCTCGAAAAAAGATACTCCAGCAACTGCACCTTGCCTAGCATGGACCCCATGCTCCCGACGTCCATGCTGGCCATGGCGGCGGACCCAACCGCCCGCCGACTGATCGCCGTCCGTCGCCCCCTGCCCGCCGTGGGCGAATACGACGTGCTGCTCAAGGTGCTCGCCTGCGGGGTGTGCCGCACCGACCTGCACATCATCGATGGGGAACTCCCTCCGCGCCGCGAGGCGGTAGTGCCGGGCCACGAGGTGGTAGGGCAAGTGGTCGCGGCAGGCGCCAAAGCAACGCGTTTCGCCATCGGTGAGCGCGTAGGCGTACCGTGGCTGGGCGGCACCTGCGGGCGTTGCCCTTATTGCACCGCCATGCACGAAAACCTGTGCGACAACGCCCTGTTCACCGGGTACGACCGCGATGGTGGCTTCGCCGAATACACGGCCGCCGATGAACGCTTCTGCTTCGCCCTGCCCCGAGCTTACGACGATGCCCATGCGGCGCCGCTGCTGTGCGCGGGGCTGATCGGCTTTCGCGCCTGGCGGCTGGCCGGCGCCGGCGAGGTTCAACGGCTCGGCCTTTACGGCTTCGGCGCGGCGGCCCACATCATCTGCCAGGTGGCTGCGGCACGGGGCCAGCAGGTGTTTGCATTCACCCGCCGGGGCGACGAAAAAGGGCAGGCGTTCGCGCGCAGCCTGGGGGCGGCTTGGGCGGGAGCCTCCAGCGAAGCCGGCACCGCAGTTGCTCGACTCGGCCCTGATCTTTGCTCCGATGGGGGAACTGGTCCCCGCCGCGCTGGAGGCGACGCGCAAGGGCGGCACCGTCGTCTGCGCGGGCATCCACATGAGCGACATACCCTCGTTCCCCTACAGCCTGCTGTGGGGTGAACGTGTCCTGCGGTCCGTCGCGAATCTGACCCGCGCCGATGGTGACGCGCTGTTCAGCCTGCTGAGTTCCATGACGCTCCAAACGCACGTGCAGACCTTCGCGCTTGGCGAAGCCAATGAGGCCGTTCAGGCTCTGCGCGCCGGCGCGATCAACGGTGCGGCCGTGCTCGTGCCGTAGCCCTGTCTGAAATTGAGCAAGGGACTTGAGAAATATCAAAACGACGGGCGCCTCGACTGCATAGAGTGAACTCACGGACCGCCCGTATGGCGGAACTGTTGCAGCGAAGGAGATTGCATGAAGTCAGACATTCAACTCAAGGCCGACGTCACCGAGGAACTCGCGTGGACCCCGGAGATCAATGCCACCAACATAGGCGTGATGGTCAAGGATGGGCTGGTCACCCTGGCAGGGCACCTCGACACCTTTGCCGAGAAGCATGCGGTCGAGCGGGCGGTCCGCCGCGTGTCGGGCGTGCGCGGCATCGCGCTCGACCTGGACGTCAAGCTCGCAGCGGAACACAAGCGCAGCGACTCCGAGATCGCCCAGGCGGCCATCACGGCCCTGCGCCTGAACTCGCTCGTGCCCGATGGAAAGGTGAAAGTCGAGGTCGAGGACGGCTGGGTCACGCTCACCGGCGAAGTCGACTGGAGCTACCAGTTCGCCAGCGCCGAGCAGAGCGTCCGCCCCCTCATCGGCGTGAGGGGCCTATTCAACCAGATCACCATCAGAGCGCGCGCCAGCGGCACCGACATCGCCGGCCAGATCACCGCCGCGCTGAAACGCCAGGCGGAACGCGAGGCCAAACACATAGCCGTCGAGGTCAAGGGCAGCGTGGTGACCCTTCGCGGCAACGTCCATTCGATGGCGGAGCACGACGCCGCTATCGGCGTTGCGTTCGGCGCGCACGGCGTCTCGCGCGTCGTGGACAAGCTCGAGGTCACGGCCTTATCAGGCCATGACGATTCTCTATTTTCATCAGAGAGGTAATTCCATGAACAACCTGCGACTGCTGGACCCCATGTTCAGCGACAACTTCGAAACGGCCCTGCGCCGGATGTTCTCCCCCACGGGTCTCGAGCGCGATGAGCGCCAGCTGCAGATGCGCATCGACGTCAGCGAAAAGGACGATGGCTACCTGGTCAAGGCGGACATTCCCGGCGTGAAGAAGGAAGACATCAACATCCGCATTGACGGCAACGTCGTGCAGATCGACGCCGAGAGCAAGCAGGAGAAGGAAACCAAAGACGCCGGCGGCAAGGTGCTGCGCAGCGAACGCTACTACGGCACTATCTCGCGCACCTTCAGCCTGGGCCAGGACGTGGACGACGCCAAGGCTCAGGCCAGGTACGCCGATGGCGTCCTGACGCTGGAGCTGCCCAAGAAGGCAACCGAGTCGGCGAAGAAAATCACCGTCAAGTAAAGGCAGCGGACGCGATCACCGTGGATGCCGGATCAAGTCCGGCATGACAGCATAGGACTTGTCATTGCGGGCTTGACCCGCAATCCATGGCGCTGCGTCGTCGGCCATGAACCGCGCCGTAACATGCCCGACCCGCAGCAAACGCCTTCCGCGCCCAACCGGCTGCGCCTGCGCCGGATGGGCATCGACACCTATCAGGAACCTGTGCTCTACATGCGGCGCGACTGCCATGTCTGCGTCTCCGAGGGCTTTGAGGCGCAGTCCCGCATCGAGGTAGGGCTGAACGGCCGCAACATCGTGGCCACGCTCAACGTGGTCAGCGAGGAGTTTCTCTTGCCTACCGAAGCGGGCCTTTCCGAAGCGGCCTGGCGTTTGCTGCATGCGCATGCGGGTGACGAAGTCACCCTGCGCCACCCATCCCCACTCGAGTCGCTGGGTCACGTCCGCGCCAAGGTGTACGGGCGCCGCCTCACGCCCGCCGCGCTGGACGCCGTGATTCACGACGTGGCGGCGGGGCGGTACTCTGATCTGCAACTCGCCGCTTTTGTCACCGCATGCGCCGGCGACCGCCTGGACATGGACGAGACGGTGGCGCTGACCCGGTCGATGGTGGCTGTGGGCGAACGCATGGTGTGGAGCGAAGGGCTTGTGATGGACAAGCACAGCGTCGGCGGCTTGCCCGGCAACCGCACGACCATGCTGA
This sequence comes from uncultured beta proteobacterium, assembly GCA_963722025.1. Taxonomy (GTDB): domain Bacteria; phylum Pseudomonadota; class Gammaproteobacteria; order Burkholderiales; family Burkholderiaceae_C; genus Ramlibacter. Next base: position 16,094 of record CAVRNE010000049.1, on the reverse strand, counting down.
TCGTGCCGATCGTCGCGGCCTGCGGGCTTCGCATGCCCAAGACCTCGTCCCGCGCGATCACGTCACCAGCGGGTACTGCCGACACGATGGAGACGCTCGCGCCGGTAGACCTGGACGTTCCGCACATCCAGCGCGTGGTCGAGCAAACCGGCGGCTGCATCGTCTGGGGTGGCGCGGTGCGGCTGAGTCCGGCCGATGACATCCTGATCCGCGTGGAGCGGCCCCTGGACCTGGACAGCCAGGGTCAACTGGTGGCCTCGATACTTTCCAAGAAGGCCGCCGCCGGCGCGACGCACGTGTTGATCGACATGCCTGTCGGCCCGACCGCCAAGGTGCGCGATGCGCACGCGGCTGACCTGCTTGCGCGCCAGCTCCAGGAAGTCGGCCTTGCCCTGGGGCTCCAGGTACGCGTTGTCCCTACAGACGGGCTGGCGCCGGTAGGCCGTGGGATCGGCCCGGCATTGGAAGCACGCGATGTGCTGGCGGTTCTGCGCGGCGAAGCGGGCGCGCCCGGCGATCTCGCTGCGCGTGCCCTGCAGCTGGCCGGGCAGCTGCTCGAATTCGGTAACGCGGCGCCGGTGGGGCAAGGCCTGGCCTTGGCCGCCGAGGTCCTGCACGACGGGCGCGCCTGGCGCAAGTTCCAGGAGATTTGCGAAGCACAGGGCGGGATGCGCGAACCGCCGCGGGCCGCGTACACGCGCGACGTGGTGGCGCCCCGCAGCGGTTCGGTGGTCGCCATCGACAACCGCAGGCTTGCGCGCATCGCCAAGCTTGCAGGCGCTCCGAAGACGGCCAGTGCCGGAATCGACCTGCACGTGCAGGCTGGCGAGTTTGTCGAACGCGGCGAGCCGCTGTACACGCTCCACGCGTCGTCACCCGGTGCGCTCGCCTATGCGGCCGACTATGCGCTGGCACAACCAGAAACCATTCACGTCATCGAGGACGCATGAAGAACCGGGCCCGGGGAAACGTGATCATCCCTGGCGCACCAGGAGCACCGGCACCTGGCTCATGCGCACCACGTTCTCTGCATCGCTGCCCAGCGCGAACCGACCGATGCCGCGGCGCCCGTGCGTTCCCATCACTATCAGGTCGTAGCCGCCGCTTCTAGCTTCGTTCACGATCACTTCCGACACGCGCGCATGCCCCGTCTGGCGCAGGATCATCTCGGCATGCACTCCGATTGCCGCGGCAATGCGCCTCGCTTGAACGAGGACATCCTTTCCGCACTCACGCAAAAAATCGATCATTTCATCACGGCTGACGATCGCTGCGACTTGAGCCAGCACGGAGAATTCATCGACGACATTCAAGAGAAACAAGCCGGCTTTCTGGTCGACCGCGAGTGTGATGGCTTCGCGCAAGCTGCGCTCGGAGGCGGCGCTCCCGTCGACGGCGACGAGGATCTTGTTGTACATGGCTGCCCCATCATTCCTCGCCGGAAGCCGACTTGGCGTGCTGTTCACGCCAGGGCTGGGGCCCCTCGCGATGCGAGCGGATCACATGAGACGGCGTTTTCGCCTGCAGGGTGCGAAGCTCGTGCTCCAGCTCCTCGATACGGTTGAGGTATTCCATGAGCAGCGCTATCGTGAAGAGTTCGAGGTCGTAGTCGCGCCGCAGCTTGCAGGCTGTACGAAGCGGCGCCACATATGCCGCGCTGAAAACACGTCCCTGCGACCCCGTGGGCAACGGTCTGAGGGCACCATACTCGACCAGTTCGTTCAGTTCATCCGTGCTGATGCCGCACACGCGCGACAGGTCCGAAACGCTGATCGTCTCGCTGGCATCCAGCCAGCTCCACTCATGCGGCTGTGGTGTCATGGCGGGAACTCCCCTGGCCTGCGACGGCACGCGGATTGAAACGCGAAACCTGGGCCAACTGTTCAAAGATCTTTCGTTCGTCCGAAGTCAGCGTGGCCGGTACATCGATATGAGCAACGGCATACAGATCCCCGTGACCACCCCGTCCATTGGACAGGCCACGGCCACGCAGACGCAGCTTTCGGCCCGATTGCGTCCCCAAAGGTACTGACAGCAATACGGGGCCGTCCAGCGTGGCAACCTCGATCTCGGCGCCCAGGGCCGCCTCCCACGGCGCAAGCGCCAGGTCGAAGTACAGGTCATGCCCGTCCACACGGAAGATGGGATGCGGCGCCAGCGTCACGTGCAGATAGATGTCGCCATCGGCACCCCCATTGCGGCCTGGGCCGCCCTTGCCCCGCAGCCGCAGCTTCTTTCCTTCGCTCACACCCGGCGGAATGGCGACTTCCAGCGTCCGCCGCCCATCCTCATACTCAACATCCAGGTGCAAGGTCTTGCCGCGATGCGCATCCTCCAGGCTGATGCGCACGGTCGACTCGTGATCACGGCCGTGCACGGGCCGGGGTTCGCGCGCGCCGTGCCGACGGGCGCGGCCAAGGGCATCCAGCAGGTCTGCCAGGCCGATGTCCTCGAACGCATGCGCGCTGTCGGCGTACTCGTGCCGCCAATCCGGAGGAGGCGCGAACTCTTCACCGGCGGGCCGCTGTCCAAGTTGATCGTACGCCGCGCGCTTTTCCGGGTCCTTGAGCGTTGCGTAAGCTTCACCCACTTCCTTGAAACGCGCCTCTGCATCCGAAGATTTCGAAACGTCCGGATGGTGCTGGCGCGCCAGCTTGCGGTAGGCCTTCTTGATCGCATCCTCGCTCGCATCCCGAGGAACGCCGAGCGCCGCATAGTAGTCCTTGTACTTCACGCCGTCTCCTATCGGGCTGGTTTCCCAAGCCGCATGGTGCGCCTTCTGCGAGCTTCAATGAAGTGTCATTTCGAAAGCACGGGTGAGGCCGTCCATGTCCAGAATGCGGATATGCCGCTTGTCCACCTCCAGCAGGTGCTGCGCCGAAGAGCCGAGAAAGTCCGGCTCACCGTTTCCAGCTTCATTCCCAGGTAACTGCCGATCTCGGCGCGCGACATGCGCAGGTGGAACTCGATGGCCGAGTAGCCGCGCGCCTTCAGGCGCTGTGACAGGTTCAGCAGGAAGGCGGCCAGCCGCTCCTCGGCGTTCATGCTGCCCAGCAGCATCATGAGACTGTGCTCGCGCACGATCTCCCGGCTCATCAGCCTGCCGATTGCACGCTGCAGATCGGAGCTTTGCACCGCCAACTCGTCGAGGTGGGCGTAAGGGATCGCGCAGACCTCGGCGTCCTCCAGCGCGATGGTGCTGCTGGCATGGGAGCCCTGCGCGAGGCCATCCAGACCCATGAGTTCACCCGCCATGTGAAAGCCACTGACCTGCTCCCGGCCGTCGGCGAGCATCAGACTCGATTTGAAGGTGCCCATGCGCACCGCGTAGATGTACTGGAACTTGTCGCCTTCGCGGTACAAGGTCTTTCCAGCCGCCACGCGCCGACGGGCGAACGTCAGGCTGTCCAATCGATCGATGTCGCTTCCATTCATTCCGCACGGCAGGCAGAGGTCGCGCAGGTGGCAAGTCGAGCATCGCGTCTGTAACGGCGCTACTGAGTTCCCGCGGGTGAATTCGGGCACCGCGACGATGCGCAAGGTGCGGACTGGAGCTTCGAGAGTGGAGGCAGACATGGCGTCACCCCTTTCAAGTCCTCGAACTATGGGTCGCCAAGGCTGCCAAGGGCCATCGGTCTTTGCTGATTAGCCCCCTCGGAAAACTCTGAATCAACATCGCCGGCACGCCTAGGGCTTCTAGGAATACTCCTACGACGGGCAGATCCCGTGGATGAGTCCACAGAAACTGAAGGCAGGATTGACGAGCGCACGGCCATGCATGCCCATCCGCCCACGCGGTATCGTTCGGACCATGGCCACATTTTTCAAAACCAGCCGGCTCTGGGTGCTCGACTACACATGGCACGGGCGATCACGCCGCTGGTACAAGGCACTTCCTGAAGGCGTTGACGCTCCGGCGCTTCTGGCCGCTGAGCTTGCCGAGGTTCAGGGGCCGCAAGCCCGTTTGGTCGAGGTCCGGCCGGCCACAGCGCAGGAAGAGACTCAGTACCTGCAGGACAAGCTGCCAAAGAACATGCTTTGCCCAACGGGCCGGCGCAACCGCTCGTGATCTCGTCAGCACCCGCCGGCCAGGACGGTCACCGTGTGCGCCCGCGCTTGATTTTCGTCAATGCCCGGGCAACACCCGCGGCAGACAATTTCTTCATCAAGCAGCAAGGGGCTCTCATGAAAGCATTCCACAGCGGCCTGGCCGCCGAATACGACCAGCGTCTGGCGCAACGCGAGCTGGAGCTTTGCGCCGTGTTGCGGGCGCGCGAAGAGCAGTCGACCAACGCGGCACACGACGACGTGAGCGACTTCAAGGACCTGGCGACGCAGGGAATCGGAAGAGGCCGTGGATGATATCCAGGCCGAGCACGCCGCGCTCGAGCTGGAGCAAGTCCTCGCGGCGCGCCGCAGGCTGCAGGAGCTCACCTACGGCCTGTGCCAGGACTGCGGCGAGCCTATCGACCTGCGCCGCCTCTCGGCCATGCCGGCCACGCCCTACTGCACCTCCTGCCAGTCCGCGCATGAACATCCGCCATTGCGGCATTGATCGTCGGGTACGCGAGTCATGACCCGTGGTGGGCGATAGACCTGGTTGGGCGTGCGCCTCCTTCAGTCCTCATCGATGTTGCTCCCCACCTTGAGCCGGACATGAGAGCGCTCGGGGCGCCTGCGCACGACAAGTAGCGCGCATTCCGATTGTTCCAGCAGGCGCTTGAACACCAGAGCACGTCCGGCGCTGAGTTTCCCGTGCCATCCGAGCGCGAGAACACTACTGTGAAGGCGTTGCGCCTGCTGAAGCAGCGCCAATGCAGCGTCGCCACGGCTCAACACGACTTCATCGATGCAATTCGCCTCGTCAGCCGAACAGCTCGTCAGCCCCCGCTCCACCAATTGCTCGAGCCGTTTCGGATACTCGTGGTGCGGCGCATCGGCATAGCCGACGCCAGCGGCGCCCGGCCGACGGCGGCCGGCCCATTCTCCGAATGCACTACCGTGACCTTGAGGCGCAGCGCAAATGCAAGCCGGACCGCAGTGTCCAGCGCCAGATCGGCCGCAGCTTCTCCACTGGCTGCCGCCAGCATGGATGTCCAGGGCAACGACTCACGGTACTGCGCCGGCAGCAGCACGACCGGTACCGGACTGCGCTCGAGCACAGCTTGTGCCACGGCTCCCAGGCAGTAGGCGCACGGAACACCTGCGGATGCGGATTCCCCGCCGGCGCTCATGACGACGAGATCGATGCGATGGGCTGCAATCTCTTCGAGAACCGCCGCCTCGGCGGGCCCCGGCAACTGGTGCACGACGACGTGTGCGCCCTGCGCACCGGGAACGCGCAAACGAGAGAGCTCGCCCGTGGCGGGAAGAGGATGCGCAGTGGCGTGCACTACGTGCAATGTTGCGCCCAGTGCCTCGGCAAGCCATAGCGCGCAACCCGCGCCCTTTGCGGCAGCCGGCGACCCGTCCAGCGGCAACAGGATAGTGACGTTCATGGTCGTGCCACCTTCACCGTGTATGAGCGACCTCGCCAGGCCAGCGAGAGTTCGACACGCGGCCACTCCGCCGGAAGCCTTTGCGCGGCACGCGCGTCCACCTGCGGCCCCGCTTCCGTGAACCGCACGCCGAGGAAACCGAACACCAATGCCTGCCAGGTTACTCCCATGGCTCCAGCGTGCACCCCCAGCATGCTGTTGTCCATCCCATCGGACAGGTCGAGCCACAGGCTGAGCTTCCAGTAGCGCTGTGCATCTTCGAAGAGGCCGATTCGCGCGGCGATAGCCGCGTGGACCCCGGGCGACAAGCTGCTGCCGTGGTCGGTCAACGGTTCATAGTAGCGGTAGTTCGCGGCCACGACCTCGTCCGAGAAGGCGTCCGGGAAGAGCAGCGGCAGCATCAACACGTCGGCCTGCTTGATGAGCTTGAGCCGGTTGATCTTCTCCCACTCGAACAGTCGGCTCACCGGCGCTTTGAAGCGTTCTTCTTTGGGCAGCGGATAGTCGCCCAGCGAGAAGAAGCCCTCGAACTGCTCGATCACGCCATCAGGTCCGGGGGCCGGGCAATACAGCGAGCCCGCGAGTGCGGCCCACTCCTGGGCTTCGGCCTGGTGGACTCGCGAAGCGCTGCGCGGCCCATGCGGCCTGTTCCAGATTGAAGCGCGCCATCCAGTTGGTATAGGCGTTGTCATTCACGGCGTGGTGGTACTCGTCCGGCCCGACAACGCCGCGAATGTGATGGTGACGTTCGCCGCGCGTCATGCGGCTGGCCCAGAAGCGCGCGGTCTCGAAGAGTATTGGCGCCCCGGCGACGGCAAGAAACTCCTCGTCGCGCGTCGCTTCCCAGTAGCGCCACACCGCATAGGCGATATCCGCTGTCACGTGCACCTGCTGGCTGCCCGTGAAGATGGGAATCTCCTTGCCGGTGCTCTTGAGCACTATCTTCGTCGGGGTGACGTCGTCGCCCGTGACGGTTGATTCCCACGCGTAGCAAGCACCTCGCAAGCCGAGCCCCTGCGCGCGTCGACGCGCGCCGTCGAGAGTATGGTGGCGGTATTGCAGCAGTGTGCGCGCGCGAGCCGGCTCGGTGTGCAGGAAGAACGGGAGCATGAAGATCTCCGTATCCCAGAACACATGTCCCTCGTACGCGCGGCCGGTGAGCGTACGCGCACCGATCGACACGCGTGGGTCATCGCCCGCGGGCAGCCGCAGGTGGTAGCTGCCGAACCGCAGCGCCTGCTCGATCGCCGGGCGGTCCGGTATGCGGATGTCCGCCTTGGCCCAGAACTCGGCCCACTTGGCCGCGTGCGCTGCGAACAGTGCCTCGAAATCCTCCCCCTCGAGCGTCTGCAGACGCTCGAGCGCGGCGGCTCGCGGCTGGGGTCCATCGCGGCTGGTGAACACGCAGATCAGGCGCCGAAGCGAACGAAGCTCCCGTGAGATGCGCGACACGATGCAGATCTCGAAGTTCGACCTGCCCGTCCTGTAGCGCACCAGCTCCGAATCCGACGTGAGCGCATGTTCGATGCACTCCAGATGCGGGTGCCTCAGCGCCGGCTCGAATGCCTCGAGAGACGCCTCCAGCGCGACCTCGGCCCAGTGGTTCTCAGTCTCGATGCGCGCTTCCTGCAGCAACAGGTGCGGATCGGCTGAGCGAGGCGCAGCGCCGCGTGCGTATCCTCGTGCGCCGCCCGTCGGGCGTTTCGTAGAGCGCGTCGATGTGCAGCACGCCGCGGCGCAGGTCAAGCGTTCGGCGCAGCTCGCGCCCGTGGGGGCCTGCGAAATCGAGCGAATCGCCGTCGAGGGATGCCTTCAGCCGATAGGGAAACGGCAACGAAACCAGTTCGGGATACGGGTCACTGCCACGCTCCGGAGTGAGAAACTCCATCTCCGAGTACGGAAGGTCGGCGCGCTTGCTGTCGTAGATCCCGGCGATGAAAAGATCGCACTGCGAGCCCGGCGGCGGCGTGTCCAGAGCACCGCGCACGCCGAGATAACCGTTGCCTACGGCGAACAGGCTTTCCATCTGGCGTTCGCGGGCGAGGTCGAAGCCTTCCTGCTCCACATGCCAGGCGACCTCTTCCTGCCGTGCACGAAATGCGGCCTCCAGGTGAGCGACGTCCAGCTCCGCGAGGTCCTGCACGACGAGATCCGCTCCCGCGCGCGCGAGCGCGTCCGCATTCCCGCCGCGGTCCACCCCCACGACCAACCCGAAGCCGCCGCGCCGGCCGGCCTGAACGCCGGCCACCGCGTCCTCGAAGACGAGCACACGGCCTGGCGTCGCACCGAGAGATTGCGCCGCCCTGAGGAACATGTCGGGATCTGGCTTGCCTTTCAGCCCGAGATCGCCGAGATCGATGCCGTCGAGCCGCGCATCGAAGAGCGATGTGATGCCGGCCGCCTCCAGAATTTCGCGGCCATGGCAGCTGGACGTCACGACGCCGGTCTTGACTCCGCCTGCGCGCAGCGCCTTGACGAGCGCGATGGTGGAAGCGAAGGTCTCAACGCCGTGTTCGCGCAGGAGAAGTTCGAAAAGCTCGTCCTTTCGACGGGCCAGTTCTGCTTCCTCTTTCTCACCAAGGGCGATCTTCCGCGCTTTCAGAAAGCTTCGAACGCCTTCGATGCGCGGCTTGCCGTCGACATACGTGCGGTATTCCAGGCGCTCGTCGAACGGCTGGTACGCGTCGCCCTCGCGGGCGCGCAGGAACTCGTCGAACAGTTCCTTCCACGCCGCGGCATGCAGGCCGGCGGTGCGCGTGATGACGCCGTCCATGTCGAAGACTGCGGCCTGGAAGCCGGAGCTCATCGGAACAGGTCTCCAATGCCCAGCCGCCACCAGGAGCGCCGAGCAATGGCTACACGCGCGGCCCGCTCCGGTTGCGGTTCAGCTTGGGTACTCTCATGCGCTGGATCTGCGGACATTCTCATCCTCGGAGTGCGGGCGGAGCAGGCAACAAATTATGAGCTACTGGTGATCTCTGGTGCCATCGCCACGGTTTGGGCTCGGCAGACGGATCAATGCGAGAGTTGGCCCGCAGCGCTGACCGCATTCGGCAGTTGCTCGAAATCGGCACACTTGTCCAGGAAACCGACCGCGCCGGCATCGAGATAGCGCTTGCGATAGGCGGGCCCCGATTTGTCGCTGAACACGACGAAGGCAATGTCCGGGTGCACGGTATGGATGGCACGCAGCACCTCCAGGCCCTGGCCGCCTTCCAGGCGGACGTCGAGCACGACCACATCGGGGCCGGTGGCTAATATGCCGTCGATGCAAGCCTGAGGTGTTTCAGCCTGGCCGACGATGGTAATGGCCGGCGCCTCGAGCATCGCGACCACGCGCGCGCGGATCAGCGCTGAGTCATCGGCCAGGAACACTTTGACAGTTGCGTCGTGAGAAGGCATGCCTTCACCTTGCTCGCCCAACTCGATTGCGAACATCGGATCGCGCTGAATTCGACCCTAGGAGTCCTCCTGAATGAGGCGCCCCGGATGCCTAGGCGCCCTAGGAATTTTCCGAGAGCGCGGCGCTATGAGTCCTGCTCGCCCAGGCCGTGCTTGATGGCACAGCGCACCAGCTCGGTCTGGTGGTCAATCCGACTCGCCTGGCTCGCCGACCGGAATGCGGGCTTCGACGGTCGTGCCTTCGCCGGGCTGGCTGAGAATGCTGATCGTGCCCTTGAGAACTGGGCGCGCTCGCGCAAGCCTGCAAGGCCCAGCGAATCCGGCTGGCGGCCGGCGTCGATCGAGAATCCGACGCCGTTGTCCCGCACGCTGAGCAGCACGAGGTTTGCGCTGCGTGCGATGGCGACGCTGACCTGCGTGGCCTTCGAATGCTTTGCCACGTTCACCAGTGACTCCTGCACGATGCGAAACACGGCCGTCGCATAGGGTTCGTGCAACTCCAACTCCTCATCCGCATCCAGTTCGCACGGGATGGCGGTGCGTTGCTCGAAGTTCTGCACCAGCCACTCGATGGCCGGCATGAGTCCCAGATCGTCCAGCAACAAGGGACGAAGGTCGGCGGCGATGCGGCGCGTGGCCGCCACGCTGGCATCGAGCATCGCCACCATCTCACCGAGCTTTCGCTCAACTCCGCGGGGATCGTCACTCTGCTTCCCCCGGACCCAAATCGTGTCCATCTTGAGCGCCGTGAGCGACTGCGCAAGTTCGTCGTGCAGTTCGCGCGCAACCCGGCTCTTTTCCTGTTCGCGGATCGCTATGGCCTTGGCGGCGAAAGCCGCCAGGTCCTCCTGGGCGCGCACCCGCTCCGTCACATCGCGCAGGATCACCGTGAACAGCTTGCCCTCGCCAGTGTCGAGCTGGGAGATCGAGGCATCCATCGGGAATTCTTCGCCGCTGCTGCGCAGGCCATGTATCACGGTGCCACCACCCATGCGGCGGGAGGTCACCCCGGTGGCCGCGAACCGGCGGATGTGTTCGAGGTGTCCGGCCCGCAAACGCTCCGGAATCAGCATGTCCAGGGAGCGGCCCTTCACCTGATCGCCCGGCCAGCCGAAAATCTTCTCGGCGGCCTGGTTGAACAAGACGATGTGCTGCTGCTCATCCACGGTAATGATGCCGTCCATCGCCGAATCGAGCAGGCCGGCAAGGCGGCGCGCGAGCCGCGACTGCTCCTGTTCCGCCCGCACCCGCGCCGTGACATCCCTCAGGATGACGGTGTAGAGTTTTCCTTCCGGCGCGTCGACCTGGGAGATGGACGCATCCACCGGAAACTCTTCCCCCGTCGCCCGTTGCCCGTACACCACCGTGGCGCCGCTCATGCGCCTGGAGGTCACACCCGTTTCGCCGAATTGCCGCACGTGGCCCGCGTGCGCTGACTGGAACCGCTCGGGGATCAGCATGCTCAACGGCTGCCCCATCACCTGGTCGGCGGGCCAGCCAAAGATTCTTTCAGCCGCGCGGTTGTAGAGGACGATCTTCTGCGTCTCATCGACGGAGATGATCGCGTCCATCGCCGAGTCGAGCAGACCCGCAAGCCGGCTTGCGGCATTGGCCGGGTTGGTCAGGGAGAATGGCACAGGTCTTGACTCCACGAACGCCTGTCGCGAATTTACTGAATCTACCAGCTGCTGGCGCTCCTCCCTGAAATGACGAAGTATTACGCGGCTTGAGAAATATCAAGACCGCGCGTATGTCACCCGCCTAGAGTCTATCGGTGTAGTTACCGCATGCCCCGCATGCACGAGCTAGCCCAGAATCCCCTGGCCATGTCGTCCCTGTCTCCCGCCGGCAAGTCTGATGCGCTGCAGCTGGCCTTCGAGCTGTCGCCCGTGGGCATGTGCGTGACCGAGGAGCGCTTCGTCACTCTGTGCAATTCCGCGTTCGCCGCCATGTTCGGCTACGAGGCCCATGATCTCATCGGCCGGCCGCTCGAGCCGCTCTACCCCTCGCACGACGAGTTCAAGCACATTGGCGACATGGGACTGCCGGTGATGCGAGAGACCGGCACCTACAGTGACGAGCGCATCATGAGGCGTCGCGATGGCACGCTGTTCTGGTGCCACGTGGTCGGGCGCGCGTTGGACCGCGCCTCGCCCTTCGCTTGCGCGGTCTGGATGTTCGAGGACATTTCCGGCAAGCGGCCCATGACAGGCGGGCTGACCCTGCGCGAACGGGAGATCGCCCGCCAGCTCCTGAAAGGAAGCACCAGCAAGCAGATCGCCCGCGCGCTGGGCATCAGCCCACGTACCGTGGAGGCCCACCGGGCGCGGCTGATGAAGAAGGTCGGCGCCGCGAGCCACGGCGAGCTCGTGGCGCGGCTTGCCGGCAGCATCTGAGCAGCCTCACTTCAGCAGCTTGCCCGTACTGCCGATCACGGTGACTTCGACATAGCGGGAGCCCACGCGATTGACGGGCGAATAGCTCACCGTCACGCCGCCCAGGTCGAAGGCGTCCATGGACTCCAGCGCCGCGACCACCTTGGCCCGGGTGGGCGCGCGGCCGGCGCGGCGCAGGCCCTCCACCAGCACCTTGGCGCCCAGATACTGCTCGAAGTTCGTGTAGTTCACCTGCTCATTCGGCGCGTAGCGCTTCATGAGAGTGTGGAACTCGCGCACCGCGGGCAGGTTGGGCATGTAGGGATAGGGCACGACCTGGCAGATGCCCAGCCCGTGCGCGTTCTTCAACCCGGCCAGCTTCACGATCTCCGCCGGGTCCACCACCGAGATGTTGTAGAGCTGCGCGCCGCCGCCGGATTCGCGGTACTGCCGGGCGAAAGCGGCGGTGGACTTGTTGACCGACACCATGATCACCGCCTGCGCGTCGGAGGCCTTGATGTCCCGTACCGCATCCTCCACCTTGTCGGTGTTGCGCTCATAGGCCGCGGATACGGACAGCTTGAGCCTGCGCTTGGCCAGCGCCTTCTCCACGCCCTCCAGTCCGGCACGACCGAACCCGTCGTTCTGGTACATCACCGCCACTCGCGTCATGCCCAGCGTCGTCACCTGCTGCACCATGTGCTCCGCTTCGTCGGCGTAGCCGGCGCGCAGGTGGAAGATCCACGGATTGAACGGGTTGCGCAGCGGCTCGCCGCCCGGTAGGGCGCCACCAGAGCCGCCCCACCCGCTTCGAGCACGCCATCGGCCAGCAGCTGCCCCACGTTGGAGGTGCCGGCGAAGCCGTAGAGCGCCACGACTTCGGGGCGCGCGAGCAGCTCCTTGGTCAGGCGCACCGTCTCGGGCACCTTGTAGCCGTCATCCAGGACGAGATGGCGGATCTTCTGGCCGTTCACTCCGCCGGTGGCGTTGATGTGATCGAAATAGACCTTTCCACCCAGCACCATCTGGGCGCCGGTGGTGGCCAGCACGCCCGACAGCGGCGCGACCTGGCCGACCGTGATCTCGGCGGCGGCCCAGGCCTTCATCGGCGGCCAGGCCACCGCGGAGGCCGCCAGGACTCCAAGGGTTCTTCTCTTCATGTTCAGTTCGGGACGTTGACCGACGAACCTGCGAAGTCCACGACGTTTCCTGCCGCAGGCGTGGCGGCGATGGGCGGCACGTTGGCCGGCGCGATGGCGGGCGCGGCTCCCGGCACGCCGCCGCGCGGCGTGGCGCGGACCACCTGGCTGGGCGGCAGCGCCGCGCCCGATTTGAGGTGCGCGTACATGGCGTTCATCGACTGGTTGAAGTAGACGTGCAGCGGGACAAACCGCGTATCGAACCCGGACAGCGAGACGAAGGTATCGAAGTGCTGCGCGTTGGCCACTTCGTAGTAACGCAGCCTGGAGCCCGAGCCTTCGACGGAGCGGTTGAACGCGGTGTAGGCACGGGCGTTGTGGTTGACCGGCACCAGCGCGTCGCTGCGCCCGGCCACGATGACGGTGGGCTTGGCGCGCAGGTTGCCGGTCAACTGCACTTCGGCGATTCCGGCGCGCACCGCATCGCTCTGCGCCTTGGTCGGCGTGGTCGATGCCGTCAGGGCGGCGCCGCTCACCGGGTCGGTCCCCGTGACCAGCGCGCGCTGGCACAGGGCCGCGTCCAGGGCGAAATCGGCCGTGCCGCTGGTGGGCGAAACGGCGAACTGCCAGGACTTGGCGCCGCCGACGGAGTCGTTGTAGACCACGCTTGCCGGAACGCCGTTGACGGTGCCGTTGCCAACGGCGAAGGAAGCCGCCTTCGTGCCCGCGGCGACCGGGACCGGATCACCCGCCCCGCTGACCTGCGCCGCGCTCATGCCGCACAGGTTGTCCAGCATGGAGAAGCGGCCCAGCGCATTGGTGTACATCATCCCGATGATGGGTGCGTTGCCCAGGCCGTAGTGGGCGTTGTGCATGAAGTCGTGGTCGGCGGTCCAGCCGTAGTCGCGCAGCTTCTGCAGCGCGTTCGCGGCCTGAGCCGCGGTGTCCGCGCCCGTCACCAGGCCGCGCGCCGCCAGGGCGGCGCAGCGATTTCCGGCGCGCGCGTTCATGGAGGTGAGCGTCATGTAGTTGAAGAAGCTCGTCTCCGCCATCATGGCCGTCGCCGCGAGCGCGGCGCACGGCTGGAAGAGGTTGGCCACGGTGAAGTAATCGATGAGCCCCGCGCCGTAGCGCGCCACGGGCGTGCCGCCTTGCTGCACACCGTAGCCGTCGGTCGTGCGCGGCTGCGCGCTGGGCTCGGCGGCCACGACGCCGTCGATGAGGCCGGCGCCGTCCTGCTCGGCGGCCTGCAGCACTGCGGCGCCGCCGTTGGACACCGAGCCGGCGATCACGAGCGTGTTGCCCGGGTTGAAGCGTGCGATGTGCGTGCCGTTCGGGCGAGCGGCCCTGTGTTCCTGATTCAGCGCGTACAGCGCGTACTGCACCGCGGCGAGCGTGTCGCCACCCCAGTCCTTCTCGGAGTTGACCTGCGAGTGGGCATGCTTGAGGCCCAGCCGATTGGGGAATGCCGCGTTGAAGGCCAACTCGCGCCGCGTCGGTCATCGCCGCGGCGAAGTGCGACAGCATGCCCGCCGCACCGCGGGTCGCCCGAGTGCCGTCGATGCGGTTGACCGTGTCGTCAGCCGGGTCGTACAGTCCCATGCCCTTGCCCGCATCGGTCAGCGCGACCGCGCAGCCGCGCTTGAGGCCCCACTCCGCGCTGCTGCCGATGGCGCCGTACACGCCGCGCGAGCCGGACGAAGGTCCGGCCACGATGCAGGGGTTGTTCACGTCGAGGCGGCCGGGACCTGGACGGCGATGGCGACGCTCTTGCGTCCGGTGCCGTCATCGAGCCGCGCCAGGTACTCCACCCCGGGAACGAGGCCCTCGCCCAGCGTGTTGCCGCCGGCCAGGTCGATGTTGGGGCCGTAGAGCGTGCCGTATCCGCCGTTGGCGGTCGGGTCCAGGATGGCGCGGTAATTCGCATGGATCGCGTTGCGGCGCAGTTCCAGCACCGTCGGGTTCAATGGGTCCGAATAAGCGGGCGCGGCGGCCGCACCCAACCCCGTCTTGCCCAGGCCTCCCGTCAACAGGTCCTGAGAGGCCGCCGAAGTCCCGGTGCCGGGAGCGGAAGCGGTATAGGCGCTGCGCGAAATTTCCACGACGTTCGACGGCAGCGAGTTGAGCACCTTCGCTGCTCCCGCCACCGCCGCCACATCCGGCGAGCACCGCCACGACCACCGGCGCGGCGCGCCACAAGTTTCCTGTCATTCCATGTCTCCTTCTGTTTGATCGACGGCGAAGGGTAGGCGCGAGCGGGTGCGAAAAGCCATCGGGTAGTGTTACGTCAGGACACACCCTGCAGTACTTCTACGCTATGGACTGTGCGTGCGCGGCGCTATGTTCGGCGCTTCAGTGACCTCGTCGCAAGGGAGTTCCCGTGAACCACGCCCACATCGTCGGCTGGAGCCACCTGCCGTTCGGCAAGTTCGATCATCTCGACCTGGAGACTTTGGTCGGCCAGGCGGCCACCCAGGCGCTTGCGCACGCGCGCATCGATGCGTCGGAGATCGACGCCGGCTTCGTTGGCCACGCCGGCATGGGGATGGTCCCGGAAAACTTCGTCAGCTCCTATCCGATGCAGGCCGAGCCCGGCCTGCGCTTCAAGCCGGCCACGCGGGTGGAGAACGCCTGCGCCAGGGAACGGCCGCTGTCTATCGCGCGATCGAATCGATCGAGGCGGGCCGGGCCCGCGCGGTGCTGGTGGTGGGCGCGGAAAAGATGACGGCGGCCCCGGGCGCGGACGTGACAGCCGCCCTTGGCACGCGAGCTACGTGCGCGAGGAAGCGGCATGCGGCCTCACCTTCCCAGGCATCTTCGCGCTCATGGCGCAGGCCTACTTCGAGCGCGACCGGGACCACGGCGCGACCCTGGCACGCATCGCGGCGAAGAATCACGCCAACGGCGTGCGCAATCCGCTGGCCCACATGCGGCGCGACCTGGGTTTCGAGTTCTGCAACACGATCTCGGAACGCAACCCCGTGATCGCCGCGCCGCTCGCGCAAGACCGATTGTTCGCTCGTCTCCGATGGCGCCGCCGCGTTGGTGCTCATGCGCGCGCAGGAAGCACGCAGGGGCGCCGCGCGCCGATCCCGTTTTCGCTCGACCGCCCACGTGGAACGATTTCCTGCCGATGTCGCGCCGCGACCCCGGTTGCCTTCGAAGGTCCGCGTCTGGCCTGGCGCGCGGCGCTCGAGAGGGCCGGGCTGGTGCCTGCATGAGCTGGACTTCGCCGAGGTGCATGACTGCTTCACCATCGCCGAGCTGCTGACGTACGAGGCCATGGGGCTGGCCGCACCCGGCCAGGGCGCGGGCGTGCTGGAAGATGGCACCGTGTACGCCGGCGGGCGCCTGCCGGTCAACCCGTCGGGCGGCCTGAAGGCCAAGGGGCACCCGATCCGCGCCACCGGCGTTTCGATGCACGCCCTGGCCTGCCATGCAGCTCACCGGTGGCGCGGGCGACTTCCAGGTGCCAGGGGCCGAAGCTGGGCGCCGTGTTCAACATGGGAGGCTCCGCCGTGGTGAGTTGCGTATCCATCCGGAGGCCGTCAAGTGAACCTGGCTTACTCGCTGCGGCGCACCGCCCTCGCCTACCCGGACGCCCCCGCGCTGCTCGAAGGCGAAAGGCTGCTGCACACCTATGTTTAGCTGGCAGCGCGCTGCTCGCGCCTGGCCCGGTC
>CAVRNE010000048.1:0-33221 GCA_963722025.1 uncultured beta proteobacterium | reverse complement strand
GCGCCAGGCGAAGAACACCGCGGCCGCCGCCAGCAAGGCGGCGGTGGCGAGGATGCTCAAGCGTAGGCGATTCTTCAACGGGCAGCTCCGGTCAGGTACAAGGCGACTCTAGGGCCCCGTGCCGGTCGGTCCTTGACCTGCGTCAATCACCGCGCGTTCAAGGGGCGTGCTTCGCCTTCGCCGGCTTGCTGCCTGCTCGATCCAGCAGCTGGAAGCCCAGCATGCCCACCACCATCGCGGCCACGAAGACTGCCGCCTTCAGCTCGCCGCTGGCCATGGTGACGATGCCCGGGCCCGGGCAGAAGCCGGCCAGGCCCCAGCCGGCGCCGAAGATCAGCGAACCGACCACGAGCCGCTTGTCGATGTCGCGCGAGGTCGGCATCTGCATGACGCCGCCGAAGAAGGTGGTGGACCGGCGCTTGGCGAGCGCGAAAGCGAACACGCCCACGGCGATCGCCCCGCCCATCACGAAGGCAAGCGAGGGATCCCAGGTGCCGAACAGGTCGAGGAAGCCCTGGACCTTGCCCGGATCGGTCATGCCCGACAGCAGCAGGCCCCAGCCGAACAGCAGGCCGACGAGAAATTCGAGAGCGCGGTGCATGTGGAGGCTCCTCACAGGTGACGGATCAGGAAAACGGTCAGGAAGCCCGCGCCCATGAAGGCCAGCGTGGCCACCAGCGAGCGGGGCGACAGGCGGGACAGCCCGCACACGCCGTGGCCGCTGGTGCAGCCGGAGCCATAGCGCGTGCCGAAGCCGACCAGCAGGCCAGCGGCGACGATGGCGCCGTAGCCCGCGTCGATGCGCGGTGCGGACAGGAAGCCCGCGGGCGCCAGCAGTGCGAACGTGGCAGGGGCGGCGAGCATCCCCAGCAGGAAGGCGATGCGCCAGCCGGTATCGCCCGACCGCGGCGAGAGCAGCCCGCCCAGGATGCCGCTGATGCCGAGGATGCGGCCGTTGAACAGGATGAAGATGGCAGAGGCCACCCCCAGCAGCACGCCGCCCGCGAGCGACGCCCAGGGCGTGAAATGGGTCCAGTCGATGCTCATGGTGTCACTCCTTTGTTTCGTCTTGGACTTGGCGCGCGCCCCGCTCTTGGTGGGGGAGCCGTCGGCGCAGCAGAACTGCAGGTACAGGGTCTCGATCACGGCCATGGCCTTGTCGCTCGCCAGCGAGTAATAGATGTTCTTCCCCTCGCGCCGGGTGGTCACGAGCTCCTCCTCGCGCAGCACGGTCAGCTGCTGCGACAGCGTGGGCTGCACGATCCCGAGCGCCTCCTCGAGCTGGCCGACGCGGGCTTCCCCCTGCGAGAGGTAGCAAAGGATCAGCAGCCGGTCCGGGTTGGACAGGGTTTTCAGAAGGCTGCAGGCCTCGCGCGCGGCGGCCTGCATCTGCGCGAGGGGAAGAGGCAAGGCGGTTGTTGTCATCGCGGGTTCATTTTTAGTTACGTTGATGATAGTCTATTGACTTTCAATCTATCTGTCAATATATTATCAGCAGCTTATCAAAAGGAAGCCACCATGTCCCAGTCCCCCCGCCCCCAGGTCCACGGCATCTTCGACCCGGCCACCTGGACCGTCACTTACGTTGTGCACGACGGCCCCGGCACGGCCTGCGCGATCGTGGACTCCGTGCTCGACTATGACCCCAAGTCGGGCCGCACCCGCACCGCGTCCGCCGACAAGGTGATCGAGTACGTGCAGGCCAACCGCCTGCGGGTCGAGTGGATCCTGGAAACCCACGCGCACGCCGACCACCTGACTGCCGCCCCTTACCTCAAGGCGAAGCTGGGCGGCCGCACCGGCATCGGCGAACACATCGCGACGGTGCAGAAGGTCTTCAAGGGCATCTTCAACCTCGAGCCGGCCTTCCGCCAGGACGGCTCCCAGTTCGACCACCTGTTCCGCGACGGCGAGGAATTCCGCATCGGCGAGCTCACGGGACATGTCATGCACGTACCCGGCCACACGCCCGCGGACATGGCCTACCGGATCCGCGACGCGGTGTTCGTCGGCGACACGATGTTCATGCCGGACGTGGGCACGGCGCGCTGCGACTTCCCCGGCGGGAACGCGCACACGCTCTATGCCTCGGTGCGCAAGATCCTCGCGCTGCCGCCGCAGACGCGTCTCTTCATGTGTCACGACTATCCGCCGAACGGCCGGCCCGCGGCCTTCGAGACCACCGTGGCCGAACAACGCGAAAAGAACATCCACATCCACGACGGCATCTCCGAGGAGGAGTTCGTCGCCATGCGGACGAAGCGCGACGCCACCCTGGAGATGCCGGTTCTGATCCTGCCGGCGGTCCAGGTGAACGTGCGCGCCGGCGCGATGCCGCCCAAGGAGGACAACGGCGTCTCGTACCTGAAGATCCCGATCAATGCCCTCTGAACGCGCAACCCCCGAGGAGACAGCCATGGAAATCCGAACGATAGACCGCGAGCTGGCGGTCGCGCCGCAGTTGCAACCCGCCGACCTGGCGGCGCTCGCCGCGCACCGGCTTTCGCGCCGTGATCTGCAACCGCCCGGACGGCGAAGCGGCGGACCAACCGGTCTTCGCCGAGATCGAGCGGGCCGCCCGCGAGCTCGGAATGGAGGCCCGGTACCTGCCGGCGGAATCCGGCAAGGTGAGCGATGAACAGGGGCAGCAGTTCGGCCGGCTGCTCGACGAACTTCCGAAGCCGGTGCTGGCCTACTGCCGCACCGGCATGCGCTCCATGACCATGTGGGCGCTGTCGCAGGCGTCGCAACGCCCCTTGCCCGACATCCTGCAGCGCTCCGCCGCGGCCGGCTTCGACCTCAAGGGTGTACAACGCCGCATCGCCAACGGCGGGAAGACGCCGGTGGAGGTGGCGGATGCATCGCACGAGGTGGTCATCGTCGGCGGCGGCGCCGCGGGCCTGGCCGTCGCCGCCAGCCTGCTGAAACGCCGCCCCGGCCTGGACGTCGCGATCATCGACCCCGCGGACATCCACTACTACCAGCCGGGCTGGACGCTGGTGGGCGCTGGCGTTTTCGATGCATCGCAGACGGTGCGCACCCTGGCGTCCGTGCTGCCGGAAGGCGTGCGCTGGATCAAGGCGGCCGTCGCCGCCTTCGAGCCCGAGCGCGATGCCGTGATCCTGGACGGCTGCCGCGTGGTGAAGTACCGCCAGCTCGTCGTCGCCGCCGGCCTGAAGCTGGACTGGGACGCGATCGAGGGCCTGCCGGAGACGCTGGGGCGCAACGGCGTGACCTCCAACTACCGCTACGACCTCGCTCCGTACACCTGGGAGCTCGTGCGCGGTTTGCGCGCGGGCCGGGCGCTGTTCACGCAGCCGCCCATGCCGATCAAGTGCGCCGGGGCGCCGCAAAAGGCCATGTACCTCTCCGCCGACCATTGGCTGGGTGCGGGCGCGCTGAAGGACATCGAGATCGGGTTCTACAGCGCCGGGGCCGCCCTGTTCGGCGTGCAGGAGTACGTCCCTGCGCTGATGGAGTACGTAGGCAAGTACGGCATCGGGCTGAATCTTCGGCCACACGCTGACGGCCGTCGACGGCCCGGCGCGACGCGCCACGTTCGCCACCAACGGGCCGGACGGCACACGCCAGCTGGTCACGCGCGAGTTCGACCTGCTGCACGTCGTGCCGCCGCAGAAGGCGCCCGACTTCGTCCGGGTCAGTCCGCTGGCCGACGCGGCCGGCTGGGTCGACGTGGACCCCGCCACGCTGCGGCACCGCAGGCATGCGAACGTGTTCGCGCTCGGGGACGTCGGCAACATGCCCAACGCGAAGACGGCGGCGGCCGCCCGCAAGCAGGCGCCGGTGGTCGCGCACAACGTGCTCGCCACCCGAGGCGAAGCGAGCGGGGAGGCGCACTACGACGGCTACGGGTCCTGCCCGCTCACCGTCGAGAACGGGAAGATCGTGCTGGCGGAATTCCTCTATGGCGGCAAGCTGGCGCCCAGCTTCCCGCGCTGGCTGATCGACGGCACGAAGCCCTCGCGGCTCGCGTGGTACCTCAAGGAGCGGATCCTGCCGCCGCTGTACTGGCAGGGCATGTTGAAAGGCCGCGAATGGCTGGCGCAACCGGAACTCGTGGATTGAGCGCGGCGGCGCCCTGGCGCCGGTGGCTCCCTGCGCTGCCCATCCTGGAATGGGGGCGCGGCTACGACCGGCCGACGCTGGCGGCGGACGGGCTCGCCGCGCTGATCGTGACGATCATGCTGATCCCGCAAAGCCTGGCCTATGCCCTGCTGGCAGGACTGCCGCCGGAAGCCGGCCTGTATGCGAGCATGGCACCGCTGCTCGCGTATGCCTTGTTCGGCAGCAGCCGCGTGCTCGCGGTCGGGCCGGTGGCGGTCGTGTCGCTGATGACGGCCGCCGCGATCGCTCCGCATGCGGCTGCCGGCAGCCCGGCCTACTGGACCGCCGCCCTGGTACTGGCGTTGCTGTCGGGCCTGATGTTGCTGGTGCTGGGGGTGCTGCGCCTGGGCTTCCTCGCGAACTTCCTCAGCCACCCGGTGATCTCGGGCTTCATCTCGGCCTCGGCGATCGTCATTGCCGCCAGCCAGCTCAAGACGCTGCTGGGCATCCCTGCGAAGGGCGAGACGCTGCCCCTGCTGATGGCCTCCCTGGCCAGCCACCTGCACGATGTGCACTGGCTGACCCTCGCCATCGGCGCGGCAGCGACCGCGTTCCTGTTCTGGGTGCGCAAGGGACTCAAGCCCCTGCTGATCTCCTGGGGCCTCGGGGCCGCGCGCGGCGGACATGCTGGCCAAGGCCGGACCGGTGGCCGCCATCGCGGTGACCACGGGGCTCACCTGGGCGTTCGGCTGGCACGCGCAAGGCGTGAAGATCGTGGGCGCCATCCCGGCAGGACTGCCGCCCCTCACCTGGCCATCCTTCGACGCCGCCCTGTGGGGCGAGCTGGCGGTGCCCGCACTGCTGATCGGCGTGGTGGGTTTCGTTGAGTCGGTCTCGGTCGGCCGCACGCTCGCGGCCAAGCGGCGGGAGCGCCTCGACCCGGACCAGGAGCTGGTGGCGCTGGGAGCCGGCAACGTCGCGGCTGCCTTCACCGGCGGCCTCCCCGTCACGGGCGGCTTCGCCCGCTCGGTGGTGAACTTCGACGCCGGGGCGCAGACGCCGGCGGCGGGCATCCTCACCGCGGTGGGCCTGGCGGTCGCTTCGCTGCTGCTGACCCCCGCGCTCTACTACCTGCCACAGGCGACGCTGGCGGCCACCATCGTCGTCGCCGTGCTGTCACTGGTGGACCTGGGCGTGCTGCGACGCACCTGGACTTACTCCCGGGCCGACTTCGCGGCGGTCGCCGTGACCCTGCTGGCGACGCTTGGAATCGGTGTCGAAGCAGGGACTCATCGCCGGCGTGGCCGTGTCTCTCGCGCTGTACCTGTTCCGCACCAGCCGGCCCCACGTCGCCGTCGTGGGGCTCGTGCCGGGGACCCAGCACTTCCGCAACGTGCTGCGCCACCAAGTGCTGGTCAGTCCGCGGCTCCTCAGCCTGCGCGTGGACGAGAGTCTCTATTTCGCCAATGCCCGCGCGCTGGAGGACGCGGTGAACGAGCAGGTCGCAGCGCGACCCGAGCTGCAGCACGTCGTGCTGCAGTGCGCGGCGATCAACGCGATCGATTCCAGCGCCCTGGAGAGCCTGGAAGCGGTGATGGAGCGGCTGCATGCCGCCGGCATTACGCTGCACCTGTCGGAAGTGAAAGGGCCCGTCATGGACCGGCTGCAGAAGACCGAGTTCCTGCACCGGCTCACCGGCCGGGTCTTCCTCTCTCACCACGACGCGGTGCGCGAGCTCACGCCGGAAGTGCTGCTGCAGGATCCGGGCAGGCCGACGGCGCACGCGGCGGGTGGATCCCTGCTCCGCGTTTGACAAAGCGCAAACCGGCAAATGGATCGGCACCTACTATTAGGTCATGACTGAAGGACCAATCCGAATCACCCTGCGGCAGCAGGCCGGCTACCACTTCGAAGTGCACTTCGAAGGCACGGAGGCCGACCCCCTGCAGACTGACGAGCCGCCCCCGCTGGGCGGGGGCACAGGGCCCAATCCTGCCCGGCTGCTCGGTACTGCCGTGGCCAACTGCCTGGCAGCGAGCCTTCTGTTCGCGTTGAGGAAATTCGGAAACGAGCCCGGTCCGATTCAGGCCACCTGCACCCTCGCACCCGAGCGCAATGCGCAGGGCCGCTGGCGCATCCCCCGCATCGACGTGCAGCTCCAGCTTGGCGTGCCTTGGGCCAGCCTGAAGCACGCGGCCCGGGCCGTCGCGCAGTACGAGGACTTCTGCGTAGTCACGCAGAGCGTGCGAGGGAGCATTGACGTGCGTGCCAGCGTGGTCGACAGCGTCGGCGCGGCGGCTCCCACTCCAGCGCCGAGCTGAACTCCGCGGCGGGGTACGGCTGAGCGATCACAATCACTCCAAAATTCAGCGCGCTCCTAGCGCATCAGCCCGCAATGCACTGGCACACCACGATCCGGCAGCTTGCCGTGCCATTTCGCGCCCGCTCGGGGCGCAGACGGCTGATTCCAGCGTGAATCGTGCGCTGCTCCGTGCCCCTGATGCGGCGTGGGTCGCCGGACCGCATGCGTCGGACACCACCCATGAACTAGGCAGGGGCGGTCGGGCTCTTCGAGAGGATAGGCGGGCGAATCATTGCAATAACAGCGACGACGCCAGCCACCAGGAGCCCCAGATCCTGGTACACGCCGAGCGCGAACGCCGCGGTGGAACCAACCAGCGCCCAAAGCACGGGGACGATGAACGTCGACCGCGGCACGGGCGCCTTGGCGAACAGCAGAACGCCAATCGTAAAGATGGTCGTCGGGCAAGGCAGCCCGAATGTCGGCACGGCCGGGTATCTGTGACCCAGCAGGTAGCCGAGCAATGGGTAAACGCCGAGGGCGAACACTACGAATGCAGCGCCGACCCAGCTGCGGACCCCGTGGCTCAGGGCGAAGTGCAGCTGGCCTTTGCCGACACCGACCCATGCGAACCAGAGGGCGCCGACCAGAGACAAGGCGCCAAAGAGCCAGGCCGCTGGGTTGATGCTCGCGAAGTATGTGAAGTGATACGCCACCGCCATCCAACCCCAGAGCACGGCCAGGACGGCGGCAATCCATCGCCCGTGCGTCGGTCGACTTCGAATCACCAGCACGATGACCGAGAGCGCGAGCGCGGTGAGGACGACCTGTGCCGGCCAAACGCCTGCGTTGTACTTGGCGAAGATCTCAAAGAACTGGTGAGCGGTAAAGGGCATGTTCACCCTCTTCAAACCCCGATGGCGGCCTGCGCCGGCCCACGCTGCAGGCGATGCGATCAGGCTGCCCTGCGGCGGAAAAGCACACGGTGGTCCACGTTCAATCGGACAGGCTCACGAGCCACGCGAAGCCCCAGCCGATCGCCAGCAGTCCGGCAGCAGCCACCGCGAGTACGCAGGCTGCGACAAGCACCTTTCGATGGAGTCGGGACTTGTTCATGCATCCAATATCGTCCGCATCGCCCCGAGGCGACTTGACGCCGATCAACCAAAGTGCATGATCACCGAAACCAGCAGTCACTCAAATAGCTGAGCTGGAGACGGAAGCCCTCGCGTTGCGGGCACTTGAGAAAAATCAAAGACGCCCCACTCACTCCTGCCTACAGTGATTCGACGTCGCTGCCTTCGCAGTCCCGCGGCCCCATCCACACCTGAAGAAACCTGCCATGAGCAACCGCGTGCTGTCGGCCCGCTCCCTTTGCAAGACTTACGGCGCCGGCGACACGGCCGTGTACGCATTGGCCAACGTCAGCCTGGATGTCGCCCGGGGCGAGTTCATCGTGCTGCTGGGCGCATCGGGCAGCGGCAAATCGACGCTCCTGAACATCCTGGGCGGGCTGGACCGGCCCACGTCGGGGGATCTCGAATTTCAGGGCGAGCGGCTGTCCGACGCCGGCGACGAGGAACTCACGCGCTACCGGCGCGAGCACGTCGGCTTCGTTTTCCAGTTCTACAACCTGATCCCGAGCCTGACGGTCGCCGAGAACGTGGCGCTGGTCACGGACATCTCACGCGACCCGATGCCGGTCGACGACGCGCTGGCGCTCGTGGCGCTCACCCCCCGCCGCGATCACTTTCCCTCGCAGCTCTCCGGCGGCGAGCAGCAGCGCGTCGCGATCGCGCGCGCCATCGCCAAGCAGCCGCAGTTGCTGCTGTGCGATGAGCCCACGGGCGCGCTGGACTACGCCACCGGCAAGCTCGTGCTGGAAGTCATTGCGCGCATCAACGCGGAACTTGGCACCACGGCCATCGTGATCACGCACAACGCCGCCATCGCCGGCATGGCTGACCGCGTGGTGCGGCTGTCGGACGGCCGCATCGCCAGCATCGAGAAGCCATCGCGCCGGCTGACGCCGGCGGAACTGTCCTGGTGATGCCGTGAAAGCTCTCGACCGCAAGGTGCTGCGCGACCTGCGCCAGCTGTGGAGCCAGGCGCTCACGATCGCACTGGTGGTGGCCAGCGGCATCGGCGGCTTCCTCGCGATGCTGTCCGCGGTCGATTCGCTCGGGCGGGCGCGCGATGCGTTCTACGAGAGCGGGCATTTCGGCGACGTGTTCGCGTCGGTGCGGCGCGGACCCGACTCACTCGCCCGTCGGCTGGCCGAGCTGCCCGGCATCGTGGACGTGCAGACCACCGTGGAATCGATGGCGCGCGTAAGCGTTCCCGGCAGCGTGGACCCCGTGATGGGCCAGCTGATCGGCCTGGACGAGCGCGCCCCGCAACGCCTCAACCGCGTGCTGCTGCGCACGGGCCGCTGGCCCGAAGGCGGCTCGCGTGGCGACGAGCTGGAGACGGTGGTGACCGAAAGCTTTGCGCAAGCGCACAAGCTGAAGCCGGGCGCG
This sequence comes from uncultured beta proteobacterium, assembly GCA_963722025.1. Classification (GTDB taxonomy): domain Bacteria; phylum Pseudomonadota; class Gammaproteobacteria; order Burkholderiales; family Burkholderiaceae_C; genus Ramlibacter. Next base: position 24,335 of record CAVRNE010000048.1, on the reverse strand, counting down.
ACAGTCTCGGCGCTCGTCAATGGCAAGCGCAGGACATTGCGCATCACGGGCACTGCGCTGTCGCCCGAATACATCTTCGGCGGCCTGATGGGCGTGCCGGACTTGCGCGCCTTTGGCGTGTTCTGGCTCGACAAGGACGAGCTTGCCGCCGCCACCGACATGGCCGGCGCCTTCACGCGCGTAACGCTCAAGCTGGGACCCGGCGCTTCTCAGCCCGCTGTGATCGACGCCGTCACGCGGCTGCTCGCCCCGCTGGGCGGATCGCCCGCCCATGGCCGCGACGAACAGCCTTCCCACGCCATGCTGGACAACGAGATCAAGGAGCAGCGGGTGCTGGGCACCGTGCTGCCGGCGATCTTCCTGGCGGTGGCCGGCTTCCTGCTTCACGTAGTCACGGCGCGCCTCATCGCGACGCAACGCGAGCAGGTTGCCGCCCTCAAGGCGCTGGGATATGCGAACCGCGCTATCGCCATGCACTATCTCAAGCTGGTCGCCCCCATGGTGGGCGGCGGCTACGTGCTGGGCTTGCTGCTGGGCCAGGGGCTCGGCGCGGGCATGACCCAGCTCTATGCCGATTTCTTCCACTTCCCCAGCTTCGAGCACCGGATTCCGCTCGCGCTGGCGCTGACCGGCCTGGCCATCGTGGCGGCCACCGCCGTGCTGGGCACATTGACGGCAATCGCCGCCACCGTTCGCCTGTCGCCCGCCGAGGCGATGCGGCCGCCCGCGCCGGGGCGCTACCGACGCGCGCTGCTGGAGCGCGTGCCGAACCTGCGGCTCGCCCCGGCCCTGCGCATGATCCTGCGCAACATCGAACGCCGCCCGCTGCGGGCGGCCGTCACCACAGGCGGCATCGCGGCCGCCGTGGCCATCGTGATCATGGGCAACTTCTTCCGCGACGCGATCGAAGCCATCGTCCATACGCAATTCGACCTGGCGATGCGCGGCGACATCATCGTGTGGACCAACGACACGGTGGACGCCGGCGCAGCGCGCGAGCTCGCCCGCCTGCCGGGCGTGCTGCAGGTGGAACCGGGCCTCAGGGTCTCCGTGCGCTTCACTAATGGTTCCCGCAGCGAAAACAGCCTGGTCGACGGCCACGCTGCTTCGCCACAGCTGCAGCGTGTGGTCGATGTCGACCGGCGGCAGGCACTCGCCGGAACCCATGGGGTGTTGATGACCGACCGGCTGGCGGACAAGCTGGGCCTGAAGCCTGGCGACCTCGTGACCATGCAGGTGCGCGAGGGCAAGCGCCAGGAGCGGCAGGTGGTGGTGGAGCGGACCGTGCGGGACATGATGGGGCTCAACAGCTTCATGGAGCGCGGCGCGCTGACCCGACTGCTGGGCGAAGGCGACGTCGCGAACAACTTCAGCCTGCGGGTGGAGCCCGGCGCGCTGCCGCGCGTGCTGGAAGCCACGCAGGGCCTGCCGCGCATCGCGGGAGCGTTCAGCAAGGCCACGATGCTGCGCAACATGCAGGAGGTTACCGCCCGCAACGTCCTCATCATGAGCACGATCCTCACCGCCTTCGCCGTGGTGATCGCCGTCGGCGTCGTCTACAACAACGCGCGCATCGCGCTTGCCGAGCGCACATGGGAGCTGGCCAGCCTGCGCGTGCTGGGTTTCACGCGGGCCGAAGTCTCGCTCCTGCTGCTGGGCGAGCTCGCGCTGGGCATCGCCGTGGCCCTGCCGCTGGGCATGGCGCTGGGATGGGGCCTGACCCACGCGGTGGTGGAAGCGATGCGCTCGGACCAGTTCCTGTTTCCGGTGGTGATCCAGCCGCGCACCTATGCATGGGCGGCCATCGCCGTCATGGCGGCCGGCGTGGCCAGCGCGCTCGTGGTGCGGCGGCGCATCGACCGGCTCGACATGGTGGCCGCCTTGAAGACGAGGGAGTGAACATGATGAAGAAACGCCAAATCCTGATCTATTCCGCGGCCGGTCTTGCGGCAGTTGCCGCGCTCGCCTGGGCGTTCGCGCCGCGGCCGCTGGAAGTGGAAGCCGCGGTGTGGAGCGTGGACGCTTCGAGCAGAGCATCGAGGAGGACGGCCGCACGCGCCTGCGCGACCGCTATGTGGTCTCCGCGCCAGTCACCGCGCGCCTGTCGCGCATCACGCTGCGCGAGGGCGATCGTGTGGAGGCCGGCGACACGGTCGCCGTGCTCACGCCCGTGATGTCCTCGCTGTTCGACGAGCGAACCCTGCGCGAAGCGAACGCGCGTGCAAAAGCCGCGGAGGCCAGCGTGAAAGGCGCCGGCGCGCGCGTCGAGCGTGCCCGGCTGGCGCAGGAAGAGGCGCGGCTGGAGCTGCAGCGCACGGAAAAACTGACGCGCGAAGGCTTCCTCTCCACGGCGCGGCTGGAAAGCGCGCGGTTGGCGCTTGATGGCGCGCGCCGCGAGCTTGAAGCGGCACAGGCGGCCCGGGAGATGGTCGTGCACGAACTCGCGCAGGCCATGGCAGCGATCCAGCCAGCCGCGACCGGCGCGGCCACGGGCCAACCACTTTCGGTACGCGCGCCGGTGTCGGGCGTGGTGCTGCGCGTACCGTTGCAAAGCGAGGCGACGGTCGCGGCGGGGGCCCCCCTGCTGGACATCGGCGATCCGCTGCGGATGGAGGTGATCGCCGAACTTCTTACCACGGACGCCGTCAACGCGAAGCCCGGCACGCGCGCGATGATCGAACGATGGGGCGGCCCCCCGCTCGAGGGCCGCGTGCGCCGCGTCGAGCCTGCCGCCTTCACGAAAGTGTCAGCGCTCGGCATCGAGGAGCAGCGCGTCAACGTGCTCATCGATATCACCGCACCGCCAGTCGCATGGCTCGCGATGGGCGATGGCTTTCGCGTGACCGTGCGAGTGATCACGGCCAGCGCCGACGACGCGATCACCGTCCCCATCGGAGCCCTGTTCCCGCATGCAGACGGCGGCATGGCCGTTTACCTGCTGGATGGAAGCCGCGCGCGGCTGCAGATCGTGGAGCTGGTGGCTCGCAGCGGCAGCCTGGGCTGGGTAAGGAACGGTCTGCAACCGGGCCAGCGGGTCGTCGTCTATCCGCCGCCGGGCGTGGCGGATGGCAGCCGGGTCAGGGTCCGGATTCCATAGTCTCCGCCAAGTGACTTCTCCCAACCTTGGAGAGGAGATCGCGTCAAAGCCGGTCTGCTCCTTAACCACGTCGAGCAACTGGTTTGCGTAGCCCCAGTACCCATATCCAAGCTGCTCGGCCACCTGCGTCAGCGTGTACGGGAAGGTGGCATTGACTTTGGAGGCGTGTAGAGACGTGATGCCGAGCAGCGTCGCCACGCTTTCTCCGCGAATCTCGGCCTGTATCGCGTGCACGACGCACTGCACTGCGCGAGCCGCCTCGACTTCCAGCGGCCCCGTCACGCCCAGGAACGTCGGTGTGCCGCAATATGCGCACAGCGCAGTCGTCTTGTTGCCGCGGTAGTCCAACCCCTACCCCTGATGGAGGGTGTCCCCTACGTGGGGTGGGCCCAAGCCATCCAAATAATTGGCTCGTTGCCAGCGCACTCGCATGAAAGCCGAGAAGAGTCAGCCACTAGGCATTCAGCCGTGCTTGTTCTTGCCTGCGGCTCACATGGATGGAGAACCCAACACGGAGAGGCTGACCGCATGGGCACAGCAGAAATTTCCGATGCCGCCTTCCTGCGCGAGGGCGGAGAGATGGGCGCTTCCATGCGCAGGTTTGCGTGGCACGCCACTCCGCTGGGCGATCCTGCAGCCTGGCCGCAGTCGCTCAAGACCGCCGTCAGCCTGATGCTGCGCGCCCGCCAGCCGATGTTCATCGGCTGGGGCCCGCAGCACCTCTCCCTCTACAACGACGGCTACATCCCAATCTGCGGCGAGAAGCACCCGCATGCCCTCGGCCGTCCGATGGCACAGGTATGGAGCGAGATTTGGGACCAGCTGTCGGTGCTGAACGACGCCGTGATGCGCGGCGAGGCGCAGTGGTACGAGAACATGGCGTTCGATCTGGCCGGCCGCAGCGAGAGTGGCCCGAGCTACTTCAGCTTCTCGTACACGCCGCTGCTGGATGACAGCGGCGCGATCGGCGGCATTTTCTGTTCGGCCGTGGAGACCACTGCGGCTGTGCGCCTGGCGCAGAGCCGTGCCGACGAGATGCAGCGGTTGCAGCGGTTGCTCGAGCAAGCGCCCGGCTTCATCTGCGCCCTCCGCGGGCCGCAGCACGTGTTCGAGTTCGTCAATGACGCACACCGGCGGCTGTTCCAGCGCGCGGAGATCGTCGGAAAAACCGTGCGCGAGGCGTTCCCCGACATCGCGGGCCAGGGCTTCTACGAGCGGCTCGACGAGGTGTACCGCACGGGCGTTCGGCACGTAGCGCACGGTATGCGCGCGCGTCTGCGCGACACGCCCGAGGCGCCCGAGCGGGAGGTGGTGCTGGATTTCATCTATGCCCCCATGTTCGACGAAGGAGGACGCGTCACCGGGGTCTTTTGCCAAGGCCAGGACGTCACCATGGCCGAAGCGGCGCAACAGGCCACGAAAGAGACGCAGGCCCGGCTGAAGGAGCGCGAACGCGAGCTGCGCTCGCTGGCCGACAACTCGCCCGACATCATCGCCCGGTTCGACCCGCAGCTGCGCTATGTATTCGTCAACGCCGCGGTGGAAGGAGTGGCCGGCGTGGCGCCGCAGCGGTTCCTGGGCCGCTCGAACGAGGAGCTGGGCATGCCACCGGGGCTGTGCGAGCAGTGGAATCGGGCGCTGCGCCAGGTGTTCGAGAACGGCGCACCCCTTAGCATCCAGTTCGAGCTGGAGCAGGACGGGATGCAACGGCACTTCGCGACGCGCGTGGTGCCGGAGCTGGCGGCGGACGGAACGGTGGGCCATGTGCTGGGCGTCACGCGCGACATCACCGAGATCTGCGAGGCGCAGGAGGCGCTGCGCCGCGCCGACCGCCAGAAGGACGATTTCCTGGCAACGCTGGCCCACGAGCTGCGCAACCCCTTGGCGCCCCTGCGCACCGGACTGAACGTCCTGCAGCGCGGCACCGGCACGCCGGAGGAGCAGCGCGTGCGCAACATCATGCAGCGGCAACTCGATCACATGGTGCGCCTGGTCGACGAGCTGCTGGACATCGCACGCATCAGCCAGGGCAAGATCGTACTCAGCCGCGAGACGCTGCAGCTGCAGTTGGTGCTGGAGCACGCGGTGGACGCCTGCCGGCCCCTGCTGGATGCGCAGGGCCACACGCTGGCGTGGGACGGGGTCGATCCGCAATGGCATGTGTACGGCGACATTACCCGGCTGGTTCAGGCGGTGGGCAACCTCCTGAACAATGCGGCCAAGTACACGCCCCCCGGCGGCCATGTCACCTTGCACGCGGTGGAAGACGGCGAGGGGCTGGCTGTCATCGTCGAGGACGACGGCATCGGCATGCCCAAGGATGTGCTGCAGCGGGTGTTCGAACGCTTCGTGCAGGTGGACCGGCACTTGGGGCGCGCCCAGGGCGGGCTTGGCATTGGCCTCAGCGTGGTCAAGTCGATCGTGGAGATGCATGGCGGCCGGGTCAGCGCGGAAAGCGCCGGCCCGGGTTCAGGCAGCCGCTTTCTGGTGTGGCTGCCGCGCACCCACCCCCCGCTGGCCGAGCCTGCCGGCGGATGGCGTCCGGAGGTCCCGGTGGTGGCGCAGCGCAAGAAGGTGCTGATCGTGGACGACAACCGGGACGCCGCCGAGACGCTGTCCATGGTGGTCGAGATGGGCGGGCACGAGGTGCACCTGGCGCACGACGGGGCCAGTGCGCTGCGCATCGCCGTGGCGCACCAGCCGGCCGTGGTGTTTCTCGACATCGGCATGCCAGGCATGAACGGCTACGAGACGGCAAGCAAGCTGCGGGCACTTCCAGGGTGGGAACACCGCACACTGGTGGCACTGACCGGTTGGGGCAGAGAGGAGGACCGCGCCCGAAGCTTGGCGGCCGGCTTCGACGTGCACCTCACTAAACCAGTGGACTTGCGCGAGGTACAGCGCATGCTGAGCCTGGGCGGGCCCCAGCCGGCAGAAGCTTCTTTCAATGAACGGCACACGTCCGGCACTCGCCGCTCGAGGCGCGCGTAACCCGCGGCACAGAGCAAGCTCCCATGCTGGAGAAGCTGCGCCCCGCGGTCGGGGCGGCCGACCACGGCAGCCTCGGCGCCCAGGGCGCCGCTCAGGGGCCACAATACGATGGCCCCGAAGGCGGCTTGGCGGCTGCGGCTTGAAGCAAACGCAGGCCCTCAGGGCCTGACGTAGTGCTTGCGTTGTTTTTGGCTCTTGCCAGCCAGCTCTTACCTACCGTCCTTATCCGAATCTCCCGGGATCGCGCGTTCCACTGTATCGCTCACTCGCTGCCACGCGTCTCGGGAAGCGTGCTTTGCGTGCTCCCATTCGAGTTTGGAATTTCCACGGGAGGTGTTCCAGTCCCGGCCAAGATTCGGCTCCAAATCATCGAAGCTGCGGTCGGGATAGCGCGTGTAAGACTCAACGCCATACCGGTACGCGGGTGCGTAGTCGTCATAGCTCGAATCGCTTTGGATATACGGGCGATTCGAGTAGTTGTCTCGCCAGTACCTGTCTTCTTCAGCGGGGTCAACTGCTTTTGCAACGCCCTTGCCGGCCAAGGCCCCCACAACCGCGCCAGCGACCGCGCCAACGACTGCGCCAACCGGACCGGTCATTCCGCCGGCAGCCGCGCCTGCCGCTGCGCCGCCGGCTATGCCCCCGGTCGCACCGCCGACTGCTGCTCCGACCCCCTTGGCGACCGGGTGCGATTTATCCATTTCGGTTCCAGGCGAGGTACGGGTGTCTTCCTGATCTTTCATGAGGTTCTCCTTCATATGACTGCTGCTCCACTGGCGACAATCGGCAGCGGTACACACAGCGTAGGATGCAGGGCGGCTGCATGGCATCGCTGGCCGCCCCTTCTTGTTGACGGCTCGTCTCGGCTCGAGGTGTCGGCGGTCACCTACCGGACCCGTTCCTGGGGCGGCTGCTTATGCCGGCTGTGTGAGAAGTGCCAAGATGGGGATGGGGGAGCAGCAAGTGCGCGCAGCGATGATTCGCCCTGCTTGAAGGCATGCAGAGGGACCTCATATGGGTTGAGATCCGTCCAGACAGTAGAACCGCTTTCAAGGCAACGGGGTTGCAGATCAAGGTAAGCACGGACAGCGTCCAGGATCGGAGATCGCGTTTGGGCCCGAAATCGGTAGCCAGAAGAAGAAAATCTTGGCAGAAAAATGCCCTCTGAACCAATGCGATTCAGAGGGCGATCTATCGGGCGACTAGACTTGCGCGGCCTTTCACACGGCGGCAGGTCAAGCGCTATGGTTTGCGGGTGATGTCCTTGGCAGCTTCTTTCACGTCGCCGACTTTCTTTTCCACCTTGCCCTCGACTTGGCGGGCTTGGCCCTTGGCCTGCTGCTCGTCACTGCCCACGACCTTGCCGGCCTGTTCCTGAACCTTACCGGCGGCGTCCTTCACCGTGCCCTTGACCTGATCCTTGTTCATCCGTTTGCTCCTTTGGAAGTAACGGGCTTCAAGGTAGTGCAGGGTCACGGGGGTCCATGCGGGCGCAGGGCTTGGACCGGCGTGCGGATCGGCCTACACGTCGCTCGATAAGCCGCTACCGCCGCCACCATGCGGGCGTTTTTTTATGCGGAAGGGCGTCGCGATGGCCAGCAGCTTCGCGTCGCCCGGGCGCTGTACGGGTGCGATCGCGGCTTTCATGTGGCCACCCGCAGGCTGCAAGATCAGTTGCGCAATGCGCTCCAGCAGTTCGGGCCCACTGGCAATTCTGGGGGCACATCGCCCTGATAGCGCGATCCCTCCGGCGGCCAGGCCGCTTCAGCGCGTGATCTTGGCGAACAGGTAGCCGATGGCGAAGGCACCGACGACGACTGCCAGCGGATTCGCGCGAATCTGCTCGCGCGCCGTCTCGCCGTATTCCTGCAAGTTCATCACCCTGTCGGTGCCCGAGCTCACGGTCTGCGCGGCCCGGTCGACGGCCTCGTGCGCCTTCTGCGCGACGCGCTCCACGTTGGCCTGCGTCGCATCGGCGCTCATGCCGGCACCGCTTCTGGAGGTCATCGTGCCGGTATCGCTGGTATCGCTGGTATCGCTGGTATCGCTGTTCATGGTGCTTCCTTCTCTCTCGGTGGCTCGAAAAAATCGCCAGCAGCGCCGGCGGAGCACCTTCACTTTAGGAAGCTCGGCACTCGCGCCTTGTCGGCCAAAGCGATGCATTCCGCGTAGGACTGGGCGTGCTCCGGCCGCATCAGCGACTTGCTGGGTAGCCCAGCCGGCGTCCGCGCGCAGAGCCGAAGTGATTCACGCGAACCGGCAGTTGCTCCACGCTCAAGCCGAACGGCGGGGACCGGCATGCGTAGGAAGCGGATGACGGGCAATCGTGGCGTCCTTCCCGGTGCCAGCGGCCGCTGCAACAGCCACCATGCATCTTTGCATCGGCCACCACGGCCGAGAAGGAAATGTGATGGCCAATCCCTGGACGAAGAAGAACCCTTTCATGAGCATGTGGCTCAGTTCCGCCAACAGCGTCCTGGGCACTGCGCGCGCCCGGGCAACCGCCGAGACCAAGCGTCAGGCGGCTGCCGCGCAGGCGGACGCCACGCGGCAGATACTCGACTTCTGGAGCGGCAAGGCGGCAGCACCCGCGAAGAAGAAACGGCGCCGCTGAGTCACCTGTGCCGGTGTAAATTGGCTTTATGACACCGGCTTCTCGCGGATCTCGGCCTCGATCGCGCGCACTACGCGCTGGACTGCACGCTCGGCTTCGGCACCCAGCGGGCCGGTCACGCCGAGGAACGTGGACGTCTCGGACCAACGAGCCGCAACTTTCGCGCAGCGCTCCCGCTCTTCCACGACGCCCGAACTGATCCCTGCCTGGAGGCGCTCGCCGACGGATTCGCCGACAGGCTCATGCGTTGGCCCGGCATCGCCATGTTGCATCGAGGCAAGGCCCACTGTGCGCGTTTGCCGGATGATGTGGGGCGGCTTCGTGCCCTTCCTGGGGCTCTGCCATGTTGGCAACGCGCCGCCCCGTGCCCATAATGGTGCGCTGAGCATTTGAGAATCAACCCCGGGAGCAGACATGCGGCTGGCAGACTTCATCTTGCGTGACATGCAGGCCATCCTGAGGCAGTGGGAGGCGTTTGCCAGCACCCATCCGGCCGGCTCCACGATGACTCCGCTGGAGTTGCGCGACCACGCGAAAGAAATCCTGTTGGCAGTGGCAAGAGATATTTCGACTCCCCAGACGCCTGAGGCTCAGACGGCAAAGTCGAAGGGCCTGGCCCCCCCGCCCATTGACGCCTTGGAAACAGCGGCGCAGACGCACGGCTTGTTGCGGGCCCATGGCGGGTTCGACATCAAGCAGATGGCAAGCGAGTACCGGGCTTTGCGTGCCAGCGTGCTGCGCCTTTGGACGGCCGCTTGTCAGCCAGAGCCTCCGGATCTGGAGGACATGATCCGGTTCAACGAGGCCATCGATCAGGCGCTCGCGGAATCGATTGTCTTTTTCAGCGACAAGGTCGATGAGGCACGAAACCTGGTGCTCGGCATGCTTGGGCACGATATGCGGACCCCATTGCAGTCGATCCTGATGACGGCTTCGTACCTCGGCCAGTTAAACGCCGGGGATAAGGTCTCGACGGCCGCGGCGCGTCTGATCAGCAGTGGCGCCCGGATGAAGGGGCTGCTGGACGAGTTGGTCGAATTCAACCGGGCCAACCTGGGACTGGGCGTTCGTGTGTCCCCGACGAACGTGGACCTGGCCGATCTTTTCGCGGATGAACTGCAGGAGTTGCGCATCGCGTACCCCAGCCGTGAGTTGATGCTGGAGGTGACCGGCGACACCAAGGGATGCTGGGATGGACCGCGCTTGCAGCGCGTGCTTGGCAACCTCGTTGTGAACGCAGTGAAGTACGGGGACGCGGATGCCCCGGTACGTGTGGTGATTGCCGAGGAAGCGGAAGGACTTCGCTTCGACGTCAGGAACACCGGACCAGCAATCGATCAACCAACCTTGCAGAGGTTGTTTGAGCCGCTAGAGCGCGGCCACCGGCAGGACAACAAGTACGATTCAGATGCTGGTCTTGGCCTAGGGCTATACATCGCCCGCGAAATTACCAAGGCTCACGGCGGCGAGATCGAGGCCCGCTCGGAGGGCAGCGGAAGTTGTCTTTTCCGTGCGTCTGCCTCGCCGCCAGCCCGCCTAAAAAACCTGCGACAGGACACTAGGCCACGACCGTGACCCTGACATCGGGGTCCTTGCGCAACACCTCGAGCCCCACGTTGCGCTCATATCGCTGCAGCAGAAGGTCGACGTTGACCCCGGACGTGCCGACACGGGAAATGCGAAGCCAGTCGATGCACGACGGAAGCCTCGGGGTCTGCAGCACGATCTCCGAACGCTGCGCATCTATTTCCAGGCCAAGGCAGGCCTGCAGCATGCCAAATGCGGCCGCGGCGGCCCATGCCTGGGGCGAGCAGGCCACCGGGTACAGGGTCGGCCCGGCCCCGGGGCGCCGCTTGAACCCGCAGTACAGCTCCGGCAAGCGGTGGGTTTCGAAGTGCAGGCTCGATTCGAAGGTGCACGAGAACAACTGCATCGCGCTCTCGGTGCGGCCGTAGCGCGCCATGCCGGCGGCGATCAAAGCGTTGTCGTGCGGCCAGATCGAGCCGTTGTGATACGACATCGGGTTGTAGCGGGCCGCGCCGTCTGCGATGGTGCGAATCCCCCAGCCGCTATAGAACGCCTCGCCCATCAGTCCGTCGACGATGCGGTTCGCATGCTCGGGTGACGCAATGCCGCTCCAGAGCGTGTGTCCGGCGTTGGACGACGGCACCTTGCACTGCTGCTTGCGCCCGTCCAGCGCGATCGCATAGCTGCCGATCTCCTCGCACCAGAAGGCGGCCTGGAAGCGCTGGGCCAACTCACGCGCCTGGTGCTCGAGCGAGGCGGCCAGCGCACCCTCCCCTAGCGCAGCCGCGAGCGCGGCGACGCCCAGCTTGGCCTGGTAGACATAGCCCTGCACCTCGCACAGCGCGATCGGCGCCTGCGCCAGCTTGCCGTTGCTGTGAAAGACCGAGTCATGCGAATCCTTCCAGCCCTGCTGCACAAGGCCTTCGCTGCTGCGCCGCGCGTATTCGACGAATCCGTCGCGGTCGACATCGCCATAGCGGTCTATCCACTCCAACGCGGCGAGGATGTTCGGCCAGATGCGGCGGATCAGAATCGAATCGCCCGTGCGCCGCCAATAGGCGGCTGCAAGGACCAGGAACAGCGGCGTGGAATCCACGGACCCGTAATAGCGCCCGAACGGGATTTCCCGTGTCAACGCCATTTCGCTTTGCCGGCCCTCATGCAGGATCTTGCCCGGCTCGGCGTCGTTCTGCGGGTCCATTTCCGTCGCCTGCGTGGCTGCCAGGAATGACAGCACGCCGGCAGCGAGCGTGGGGTCCACCCAAAGATATTCAAGTGCCGTGATGATGCCGTCGCGCCCGAACGTGGTGGAGTACCAGGGCACCCCGGCAAAGGGATACGGCCCCGTCGGCAGAATCGTGGTGAGCATGGACAGGTCGGCGACGGAGCGCTCCAGCCAGAGGTTGACCAGCGGGTTCGACGTAACCATCGTGCAACGCCCACCCAGCAAGATCCGCCGTTGCGCCTCGTTGTCGCGCACCGCGGCGTCGTAGGAGATTCGCGGCACCTGCGCGTCGCCCTCGCATTCGCACGTCACCGTGCAGTAGAGGTGGTATTCCGTTCCCGGGGCCAGCTGCAGCTCGAAGGCGGCCCGCCCCGCATCGATCATCGTCGGCACAGGGTCGAAGTGGATGCGCGTGCGCCGCAGCCGGTTGTCGCGGCCGCGGTAAGGCAGGACGACCTCGCTCGGCCGCGACCTCGGGCTGCAGGCGCTCGCCGCGCCGTTCCCGCTTCATGCCTCGCACTTCGAACAGGTCGACGAAATCCGCCTCGAACGTGAACTCCAGCCGCACCCGCGTGGGCTCGCTGCCATGGTGCGTCAGCCGTACATGCTCGTGGCAGGCCGCATGCCACAGCAACTTGGCGCGAAAGACGTGCAGCGTTCCCTTGGCCAGCGCCGGCCAGCCGCCCTTTTCGGGCAAATCGGGATTCATCATGTCGATGGCCAACAGGCTGTTGGAATGTTCCACCGACGAGCCCAGGTACAGCGGCCGCGCGCCGTCGATCAGCAGTTCCTGCTGCGAGAGGTAGCGGGTGTCGTTGTGGTACACGCCTTCCTTGCCCGGCACAAGGACCTGCACGTCGCCGAACCGATCGAACATTGCGAAAGTGTGGTCGTTCTTCAGGACCTGCGGCTGCTCTTCGGCAGTGGCCGCGGTGGCGGCCACGTACCACTTATCGCCGATCTGGATCTTGTCCGGCATGCAAATGCTTCCTGCTTTCGGGCTTACGCGGCAATGCGGTTGTCGCCCACCCGGGTGTCCACGAGTTCCCGATAGACCTCCACGTAGCGCTTGGCCATGACCCGCGCCGCAAAGCGCTGCTCGAATTCCTGGCGGCAGCGGCGGCGATCAATACGACCTACGTTCCTGGCGGCCGCGATGGCCTGATCCTGGTTCAGGGCAATGAAACCGGTGACGCCTTCATCGATGATTTCGGGAACCGATCCATGCCCGTACGCGATCACAGGTGTGCCGCAGGCCATTGCTTCGATCATGACCAGCCCGAACGGTTCAGGCCAGTCGATGGGCATCAGCAACGCCCGCGCGTTGCCGATGAAGTCGTTCTTGGCTTCGTCGCCGATCTCTCCCACGTAGCTCACCAGCGGATCGTGCAGCAACGGTTCTATCGTGGACTCGAAGTACGCCTGGTCGACGGGGTCCACTTTGGCGGCGATGCGCAGCGGCGTGCCGCAAGCCCTGGCAATCTCGATGGCCCGGTCTGCGCGCTTCTCGGGTGAGATGCGCCCGACGAATACGAAATAATCCTCCGGTTGCGGATGCGGCGAATACAAGCCCACCGGAAGCCCGTGATGCACCGTCGCACGCCAGTTGAGACCGGGAAGCGGTTCGCGCTGGCTGGCGGAGATCGACACCATCGGATGCCCGGGAAAGCAGCGGAACAGCGATTTCAGGTCGGGCAAGTCGAGGCGACCATGGGCGGTCGAGACGCAAGGGGTCCGGCAATGGCTCACCAGCGCGAGCTGATGCACATCGGTGTGGAAGTGGATCACGTCGAAAGACGGCGCCGCCTTGAGCACCATGTCCATCATGATGGTGTGCCAGACCAGCGGGTCCGGTTTGTGCGGATCCAGCCGCAGGCCGCGAGGCACCACGGAGACCAGATTGGCCGAAGTGATTGAGTCGCCGCTGGCGAATAAAGTGACCTCGTGCCCCATTTCCACCAGGGCTTCGGTCAGGTATGAAACCACGCGTTCGGTGCCTCCGTATGCGCGCGGAGGCACGCTTTCGAACAACGGCGCAACCTGGGCAATCTTCAAGGTGAGTCCTATTGCTCAGGCGGGCTGCGCCGCCGCCATGCCTGGCTGCAAGGCCTGCTGCCGCTCGCGCAGCCGCGCGCCCAAATCCGCCAGGTCCAGCGCCTTGCCGGTCTTTGCTTTGGGGAACAGCTCGTCGCGCTCTTCCTTCACGTGGTGCTCCACCAGACGCGCGAGCTGTGCGATCAGGTTGTCCATTTGAGGGCCGGCCCGGTCCAAGCCCTTGATGCGGGCGACGAGGTCCTTGACCTGCTGGTGTTCGTCTTCCGCCTCGTCCAGCAGTGCCGCCGCGTCGGGAACGGCCTTGCGCACGGCGGGGTAGAACACCTCCTCCTCGATTTGCGCGTGCACGGTCAACTCCTGGCAGATGGCACCGGCGAGTTCGCGGCGCTCGCTGGCGCTGGCCTGCGGCACTGCAAAGGCCAGCCGCGCGTATTCGACGAACAGGTGCTTGACCGCGATGTGGTCGGCGTCGAGCAGTTCAAGGGCATTTTTCTCGGTCATGGGCGTCATGTTTGTGGCTCCGGATGAAAGTGTCGTTTTCACAAAAGCGGCGGGTCCATCTCGCGGCCGAAATGGCGGTGCCTGGCGACGTTGGCGATGAACTCGGCCGCTGCCGATTCGGCGTCCGCCGCGGCGGCCAGGATCAGGCCCGTGCCGCCCTGCGCCATGCTCTTGTCCATGCTCACAGGCAGGCCGGCCTGCAGCAGCAGGAGTCTGCGAGGCGCCGAACGCCAGGATGGTCTTGCAGTGGCGGAACTGGTCCTTGATGAACTCGGGGGTGTGGCCGTCCTGCGAGAGCGCGGCCACCGCCTCCTTGCCATCGGGCAGCACCAGCGCGTCGAACAGGAAGCCCGGTTCGTTCTCCAGCGAAGCGTCGGCATCGACGGTCTCGCCGCTTGCCGTCACGAAGCGGCCGATGCGCGGGCCGACCAGGCGCGCCACCGCCCCTTGCGCGACCAGCGCCGCCTGCACGATAGACAGCGACTCGGCGTCCACGCCAGGCGCTACAAGCAGCGCGACCTTGCGGCCCTTGATGCTGCCGTCGCCCGGCCGCGACAGCAGCGACAGCGCGGGCGACTTCTTCACCTCGGGCTCCGGCGGGTTCGGCAGCGCCCTGGGCATCGGCTCAGGCAGCGGCTCCATGCCGAGGCCCTTGCCCACCTTCTTGGCCAGCTCTTCGGAGGCATTGCGCAGCGATGCCACCATGCGCTCGCGCACGGCCGGCACGGTCACCTTCGACAGCTCGAAGCGGAAGGCATTGGCGATGTGGTCCTGCTCCACCGGCGTCTGGCTTTCGTAGAACAGCTGGGCCTGCGTATAGTGGTCGGCGAATTTCTCGGGCTTGGCGCGCACCTTCCCCTGTTCCTCCTCGGCGCGGATCCGGGCCGGCACCGACACGAAGCCCTGCGCCGCGCCGGCCTGGAACGGACAGCCGCCGGCCAGCGAGTTGGGCTCGTACGAGACGCGTCCGCGCGGGATCGCCTGCCGGTGGAAGCCGTCGCGCTGGTTGTTGTGGACCTCGGCGATGGGCGCGTTGATCGGAATCTCGTGGAAGTTCGGCCCGCCCAGGCGCGTGATCTGCGTATCCACATACGAGTGGATGCGGCCGGCCAGCAGCGGGTCGTTCGAGTAGTCGATGCCGGGAATGATGTGGGCCACGCAGAAGGCGACCTGCTCGGTCTCGGCGAAGAAGTTGTCGGGGTTGCGGTTCAGCACCAGCTTGCCCACCGGGCGTAGCGGCACCAGCTCCTCGGGGATGATCTTGGTGGCGTCGAGGATGTCGAAACTGAACTGCTCGGCCTGCTCCTCGGTGAAGATCTGCAGGCCCAGCTCGTACTCGGGGTAGGCCTCGGCCTCGATGCGCTCCCACAGGTCGCGGCGGTGGTAGTCGGGGTCGGCGCCCGAGATCTTCACCGCCTCGTCCCACACCAGCGAGTGCGTGCCCGCCATGGGCGTCCAGTGGAACTTGACGAACACCGAGTCGCCGGCCTCGTTGACCATGCGAAAGGTGTGCACGCCAAAGCCCTGCATGGTGGCGAAGCTGCGCGGGATCGCGCGGTCGCTCATCACCCACATCAGCATGTGGGTCGACTCCGGCATCAGCGAGACGAAATCCCAGAAGGTGTCGTGCGCGCTCGCGGCCTGGGGCATCTGATGGTGCGGCTCGGGCTTGACGGCGTGGACCAGGTCGGGAAACTTCATTGCATCCTGGATGAAGAACACCGGCATGTTGTTGCCCACCAGGTCCCAGTTGCCTTCGTCGGTGTAGAACTTCACCGCGAAGCCGCGCACGTCGCGCGCGGTGTCCTTGGAGCCGCGCTCGCCCGCCACGGTGGAAAAGCGCACGAACACCGGCGTGCGCTTGCCCGCCTCGCGGAACGGCGCTGCCTTGGTGATGTCGGTCAGCGCCTCGTAGGACTCGAAGTAGCCGTGCGCGCCGGAGCCGCGCGCGTGCACGATGCGCTCGGGGATGCGCTCGTGGTCAAAGTGCGTGATCTTCTCGCGCAGGATGAAGTCTTCCAGCAGCACCGGCCCGCGGGTGCCGTACTTCAACGAGTTCTGGTTGTCGGCGATCGCGCACGCCCTGGTTGGTCGTGAGCACCTGTCCGCAGGAATCCACGCGCACGCGGTCCAGCGGCTCGATGGTGGCGTTGCGGCCTTCGGGCGCCACGCTGCCCACCTTCTCGGACATGTTCTCTTCCGACAGCGTGCTGGCGGTCGGCAGCCGCGAAGCCGGCTGCACCGTGGCGCCAGGCTGCGGCGCCACGCCGTTGGCGAAGCCGTGTTCGGCGGGCTTGGTCGGGTTGGCCGGCATGCCGGCGGCCAGCTGTTCGATCTGCGCGGCCTTCTCGGCGGGGAGGTCACCGCCTGCTGCGGCAACCTGGCTGGGCCCGCTGTCGGTGTTGCGGGCGGCGGATTTTGCAGCGGCGGGTTTGGGGGAAGCCGCTGGTGAATTCTTGGGGGTCTTGGCCATCGTCGGTCTAATGTTGAACTCAGCGAAAGTGCCGGCGTGATTTCGCGGTGAATCGCAATCTGTCCCTCTATCACTGGAACAGTGACGTTGGGATGGATGGGGGCTTTCACGCGAAGGGCGCTGGCAACGAGCAGCCAATTATTTGGATGGCTTGCGCCGCCTGACGTAGGGGCTACCCTCCATCAGGGGTAGGGGTTGGACTACCGTGGCAACACTACGAGCGAGCCATGCTCGGTAAGGGCTTTCAGATGCAAGCGGCCCTTATTGTTGGCCGCCGTTCTTCGGTGGCCCGCCCAGGACCGCTCCACGTCGCTGCCCGCGCGACGGCGCCTCGGCACTCGGCGAAGCCGCGACACGCAGGGTCGCCTTGCAATCGGCGTCCTCGCCCGGCCCGGTCTCGATGGTCGCGGCCAGGGCCAGCAATGGGTTGATCGCGCCCAACGCCAGCGCTGCGGCGGCCCGGCCCGCCAACGCTCCCTTGTCGGGCCCGGTGTGAGGCGCGCCGAGGGTGCCGGTGATTTTCAGGGGCGAGCGCACGCTAAGGATGCTCGCGTCCTTTGGGTACGGCCGGAAATACAGGTCCATCGCTTCAGTGCCAAGGTTGACGTTGCCGTCGCCCCACACCACCGTGTCTTCGGTATCCAGGACGAGTGCGCGGCTTGTCATGAGCCCGTCCTTGACGTCGAACGCAGCGGCCGCGCAGCGCAGCTTCACGTTCTGGTCGCCGCGGAAGAGGAACTTGATGATTTCGGCGCCGTC
This sequence comes from uncultured beta proteobacterium, assembly GCA_963722025.1. Lineage (GTDB taxonomy): Bacteria > Pseudomonadota > Gammaproteobacteria > Burkholderiales > Burkholderiaceae_C > Ramlibacter. The sequence continues at coordinate 7,093 of CAVRNE010000048.1, read as the reverse complement.
GAGGCCCGCGAACTCGAGCAGAAGATTGCTGATCTGCCCCTGTCCCATCAACAACGATACATCGCCCGATGCCGAGGCGAGCATCTGCGCCGTCGTGTTTCCGCGGCCCTTCAGGTGAATGTCGCCGTGGATCTTGCCGAAGCTGGACTGGGTCAGTCGTACATCACGGAACATCTTGCTCAGTTCCAGGGATTTCCCTTTCAGGTGGGCCTCCACGGTGGCCGGATTGCTATGGCTGTCGATATGCAGCTGTCCGGTCATCGTGCCTCCCGCGATGCCGAAGCTGAGCGGATCGAGTTTCAGCACGCCGTTCTTCAAGTTCACGCCGGCGGAGATGCGGTCAACCGGCAGGTGCCTGGCGTTAGTGACTTTCGCGGCCGATATAGGTCACTTCCGAATTCATGGCCTTCATCCGCGCGAGATCCAGCGGGGCCGTGGGGAGGACCTTGCGCGTGGGGTCGTGGGGCTTTTTGGCCTTCTGCGCCTCCTGCGCCACCGCGGCGCTTGCATGGGCGGGCTGTTCCGGCATGCCCACGAGGGGCGCCACGTCGTTGAAGTCGAGCCAGTTCGATTTCAAACTTCCAACGAGGTGCGGCACCTTCTGGGTGCGGTCATAGGCGAGTTCCCCGCTCAGGTCGGAATTGCCCAGTTTGCCCTTGATGTCGCGCACATGCCAAACCTCGCCATTTCTGTCTACCTGACCGTGCAGCATGTACCGCGGCGTCGCGGGCAACACAACGCCCACCAGCTTGTAGAGGTCCGCCAGATTCTGGCCCTGCAGATCAAACACGCCGTTCGCGCCGGCCAGCGTGGAGAGGCTTGCAATCGAGCCGCGGGCACGCAGGCTGGTGCCCCCGGCGGCTGCATCGATTTCGATGGGGAAAGGATCCTGCAAGGGCGCGCTCAAGTACAGCACGTTCCCGGTGCGTCCTTTCGCGGTAAATGGCTCCTTCTCCCACGTGCCCCTGGCACTGAAACTCAGGGGCATGACGGAACCCTCGATCGAGAAGTCGGCTTGGATGTCGGCGCCGTATTCGCCCGATATGAAGTGGGCACTGCCCTTGTCTACCACGAGGGCGCCGACGTCAGGTGTGTTCCTGGGATCGGACGAATCACGGCCCAGCGCCCAGGTGCGGCGGCCGTCGGACTCGATCTGCAGGCCCAATTGCGGCTGGCGCAACTCGACCCGCGGCAAGACGATGTGGCGCTTGAAAAGCAGCGGCAGCAGCTCGATGTCTATCTCTGCGCCTTCGGCCTTGACCAGATAAGCGTCTTTCGCCCACTCGGGGTTGGCGAACGATATGCCATCGGCGAGGATGCGCGTGGTGCGCCCTACCTTGACGTCGAGTCGCCGGGTGATTTCGAAGTGCCGGCCGGTCTTGTCGCTGACGTAACGGTTCAGTGGGCCGCGCAGTACGTCCCAGGGGAAGAAGGCAACCAGCAACACCAGGAGCAGGGCGAAAATAACCAGCCCCGCCAGCACCTTGGTCCACAGCGGCCTGCGGGGGGGCGCGGAGGTGGCAGCTTCATTCATGCCATCCGATCAACGCCGGCCGAGAGCCGGCGTTGCCTCTTTCATCCTCGTGCCGAGACTGCACCAGCTGGTTCTTCGCCGCAGCCTCGCTCCCGAGAGGCCGGCCGACACAGCACGCGGGCTCACCCGACCAGTGCTGCGGCCACCAGAGTGCCGAAGAACATCGCCGACTGAATCAACAGTTTCATCGCAGCATCCCTTTTGGGCGGGGTCGGCTTCGCCTGTTTCACGCAAGTGTGTCAGGTTAAAAATTTTGCGTGGTGGGTGCCTTGCGTTACGTGATGTCATCCGCGACCTACATACGGCGGTGCAACGAGTGCGGAGGTCGCGGGGCAAGCATTGCCCGGCGGGTGGCCCGTCGGGCTGGACGAAGGATTGGGCTGCAATCGCCGTGCGCAGAACGACGACGATCGAATGGTGACTTACGAAGAAACCCGCCACGAGGCGGGTTTCAGGGCGATGCGGGAGGAAGGGGAGAACCCCTTGGAGCAAAGCTCCCGCGGCAGGATGAGCCACTGAGTCCACCGTTGCATCACGAAGGTATGATCGGCCCCCGCACAGGAAGTTCCGCGCCACTTCGCGGTCGGTGTGAGCTCCGAGCCTGTGGACTTCAACGAGCGCGCAAATCTGAGTTCATCGCTGAGTTCATCGGCGGGTTCGCCTGAGTCGTACGAGTCCAACACGCGGGCCAGGTTCCCTCCTGCTTCCATGTCGGCCTTGCTGGGCATGATGAGCCGTGCGCAACAGAGCAAGGAGGTCCCATGACAAACGGACCCCCTCAGCCGAGAGGGAACGCATGCACCGGACGCCAGACCCGGCACTCGCACTTCCGGCCTGCCTGACAGCGAGATGCGGTATTGGCGAGACGCCTACACCAGTGAGCCTTACTTCGAGGAATGCCGTCACTTCGAGGATTACATCCCCGCCTATGAAATCGGGTGGATCGGCTTTCACGAGTACGGCGGCGAATTCGACACCGCGGATTGCGTTATGGCCACCGATTGGACTGTGCGCAAGGGTATCTCCAGTCTCTCGTGGGAGCAGGCGCGCGGGGCCAGCCGCGCCGCGTGGCAGCGCGCCGAGAACACGCGCGAGTTCACGACCGAAGGCAGCGCCACGACCGAGGAGACGCTCGCCACACTTAACGGGCTGCTGGAAAACGCCCGCGATGGCGAACTGGGATTCCGTGAGGCAGCGGAGCACACAAAGACGCCGGACCGGAACGCGCTGTTAGGGCGGTGTGCCCAGAATTGCGCGCGAGGCCGCCGCCGAGCTGCAAGAGCAGATCGAGCGGCTGGGAGGGCAGGTCGAGCCAGGCGGCGGCGTGGGCGGGGCGGTGCACCGTGCCTGGATTCATATCCGGGGGTTGTTTGGCGGAGCGAGCGACGAGACCTTGCTGGCGGAATGCGCGCGGGGCGAAGACGACGCGCTGGGGCAGTATCGCAAGGCGCTCAAGCAGAACCTGCCGCCGGAAATTCACGCCATGGTGCTGCGCCAGTTCGAGCGGGCCCAGCGAAACTGCGACATGATCAAGACATTGCGCGATCGTGCCCGGGCCCAGGCGACTACCGCCGCCTAGCGTGATCGTCGTTTCGCGGCGCTCGCGCCGAACGCTTGACGGTACCAGCGGGAAAACGCGCTGGGCGCGGAGAAGCCCAGCAGCGCCGAGACCTCCGACAGCGGCCGGCCGCCATCGTCGACATAGCGCGCCGCGAGTTCCCGGCGTGCGCCCTCGACGATGCCGCTGAAGCTCTCGCCTTCGCGCTCCAGTTGCCGATGCACGGTGCGCCGCGTGACGCCCAGGTGCTTGGCGACCACTTCGAGGCTGCAACGCCCCGCTGGCAACAGCACGAACACCAGTTGCCTGACATCGTTGGCGGTGCTGCCGCGCTTGTCGCCCAGGCTCGCTTCGAGGACTTGGCGTGCATAGTGGGCCATGACGGGGTCAGCGCCGGGATTCGGCACGTCGAGGTCACGCGGGTCGCAGACGATGCCGTTGAAATCGTGATCGAACTCGACCCTGAGAGCCGAACACGCGCCGATGCATGGTGCGGTCCTTCGGCGCCGAATGCGCGAAGCACACGTAGCGCGGCCGCCACTGCGGTCCGAGAAAGACCGTGAGCAACCGGAACAGCACGCCGACGGCAAGTTCGGTCGATTGCCGAATCACGGCCGCACGGCCAACCACCAGTTCCTGACGGATCAACACGACCCCGCCAGCCTCCTCGATCTTCAGGATCAGTGCGGAGTTGTGCAGGTGGATGAAGCGCAGCAGTTCCTCGAAGGCCCGCCGCAAGGTCGGCTCCTCGCGCACCAGCATGCCGATCGGACCGAGGTTCGACAGCCGGCGCGACTCGGCCATGCGCAGCCCGAATGTTTCGTCGCCACTGCCCTGCGCCGACAGCTCGAGTAGCGCGGCCACGGCGTCGGCAGAAATCTTCAGGTCCGGCTCGCGCAAGGCCGACAGCGGCAGCCCCACCTCGAGCATCAACGCGATGGGATTCAGACCCGCCTCACGCGCGAGTTCGGCGTAACCGGTGAGGCTGGCACTGCGCAGCAGAGCGGGCATGGGCTTCCCAGACGGGGTCACAAATTGGTAATTCTATGTCCTCGTATGTCAAGTCAGAAACGAGCTGGGCGCCAATACTGAAGGCCTGCGAACGATCTTCAATGAATTGCAATGACCCACAAGACCTCGACCGAAACCCCTACGCCGGTGTGTGACCGCATCCGCGCCAGCGGCAACTGGAATCCGGACTGGGATTCCTTTTCGACACTGGACGCGGACTGGACCGAGAAGTTCATCGCCATGGGAATTGCGCCGATGGTCTCGGGCGTGCTCGATGCGAAGACGGTCGAATTCCTCGCGATCGCCGTCGACGCGTCGTGCACCCATCTGTATGGCCCCGGCGTGCGCCGCCACATCCGCAAGGCACTTGAACTGGGTGCGACCAAGCAGGAGATCACCGCCGTCCTGCAATGCGTCAGCGTGCTGGGCATCCACACGATGAGCCTGGGCGCGCCCATCCTGCTCGAAGAACTCGACGCCCTGACCGAATGCCGCGCCGCCAGCGCCGACCAACCCGCCTGAACCCCAAAGGAGACACACCATGCATTTTCTCGACGATTCCCTCTTGCCCGAAAACCAGCAAAAGCTCGTGATCCAGGTCGCGCCGTTCGGCCCGCAGTGGGTTCCCGGCGACTCCGACGATATTGCCGTGACGATGGACCAGCAGGTTCAAAAGGCGGTCGACTGCTGGAACGCCGGCGCCACGGTGCTGCATGTGCATGTGCGCGAGGACGACGGCAAGGGCAGCAAGCGCCTGTCCAAGTTCAACGAGATGCTGGCCCGCCTGCGCGAAGCCGTGCCCGAGATGATCCTGCAAGTCGGCGGCTCGATCTCATTCGCCCCCGAGAACGATGGCCAGGCCGCGAAGTGGCTGACCGACGACAAGCGCCACATGCTGGCCGAGCTCGATCCGAAGCCCGATCAGGTGACGGTGGCGATCAACACCAGCCAGATGAACGTGATGGAGCTGATGACTGCGGCCGACGTGGCCGGCACCTCGCTGGCCAACCCGGCGACCCAGGCCGCGTACACCGACATGATCGTGCCGTCGAATCCGTCGTGGCACGTGGAACACATCCGCCGCCTGGTCGCCAGCGGCATCCAGCCGCACTTCATGCTCGGCGCCCTGACGCAGCTCGAAACCGTCGAACGCCTGATCCGCCGCGGCGTCGTACAGCGGGCCGCTCGTTCTCAACTACGTCGCCATCGGCGGCGGCCAGTCCGGCCTGCACCCGGCCGACATGGTGGAGTTCGCCCGCCGTACGCCCGATGGCGCGGTGCTGACGCTCGAAACGCTGAATCGTCACATCTATCCGATGAACATGATGGCCATCGCGCTGGGCATGCATGTGCGCGTGGGCATCGAGGACACGCTGTTCGGGCCGCGCGGCGAGCGCATGAGTTCGGTGCAGCAGATCGAGATGATGGTGCGCATGGCGCGCGAGCTCGGCCGCGAAGTGGCCAGCGGCGGCGAGGCGCGCAGCATCTATGGCATCGGGGAGTTCTGGGCCGATGCCGACGAAACGCTGGCGCGCCTGGGCATGACGCCCAACCGCGCACCCGGCCAGCGCGGCGTGCCGATGCGCCTGGCTGCCTGAACACGGAACGGAGTCGTTCGCCATGAGCAGCACTACCCTGTCGGCCGTCGCCGCCGAATCCACCGCCCGCGAGCCGGTACCGGCATCGCGCCTGTATGCCTGGTCCGTGTTCGCGCTGACCTTCGGACTGATGCTGTCCGACTACCTGTCGCGCCAGGTCATCGGCGGGGTGATGCCGGCGCTGAAGATCGAGTGGGGGCTGCTCGATTCGCAGCTGGCGATGCTGGTCAGCGTCGTCTCGCTGGTCGTCGGCGTGCTGACGGTGCCCGTCTCGCTGGTCGCCGACCGCTGGGGCCGGGTGCGCAGCATCACCCTGATGGCCTTCGTCTGGTGCCTGGCCACCGTCGCCTGCGGCCTGGCGCAAAGCCATGGCCAGCTGCTGTGGGCGCGCGCCTTCGTCGGTGTGGGCGAAGCCGCCTACGGCGCGGCCGGCGGCGCGCTTGCTGGCCCACGTGTTCCCGGAGCGCCAGCGCGCCGCGGTGCTCGGCGCCTTCCTGTCGGCCAGTCTGTTCGGCGCGGTGCTCGGCGTCGTCCTCGGCGGCATCGTCACGACCCATTTCGGCTGGCGCATGGCCTTCTTCACCGTCGGCGCACCGGGCCTGCTGCTGGCGGCGATCTATCCGTTCGTCGTGCGCGACTACAAGACCGTTCCGCTGACCAGTGCCGGCAAGGATGGCGCCGCGCCGAAGCCCTTGAGCGCGCTGCAGGTCGTGCGCGAGGTGTTCGGCGCGCGCTCCGGCAACCTCACCTATCTGGCCAGCGGCCTGCAGATTGCCATGCCGGGCATGCTGATCGCCTGGCTGCCGACCTACTTCAGCCGCTATCACGACATGGACATGAAGAAGGCCGCGCTGATGGCCGGCGTCGCCGTCCTGATCGCCGGCATCGGCATGATCGTCGGCGGCGGCCTGGCCGACCGGCTGAGCGTCAAGAATCCGCGCCGCCGTGCGCTGTGCCGGCCGTCTATTCGGTGCTGACCGCCGTGATCCTGATGGCCGCGTTTGCGCTGCCGCCGGGGCCATTGGGCCTGGGCCTGATCATGCTGGGCGCCTTCTTCGCGGCGGCGCAGGGTGGCTGCTCGGCGGCGCTGACCCTCGATGTCACCCACCCGGGCGTGCGCGCCACGGTGACGGCGACCCTGGTCCTGGCCAACAACCTGATCGGCCTGGCGCCGGGCCCGCTGATCGTCGGCCTGCTGTCGGATCAGGTGGGCCTGAAGATGGCGATGACGGTGACGCCGCTGCTGGCGTTGGCGGCCGCCGTCTGCTTCGTGCTCGCCTCGCGCAGCTACGAGGCCGACGCGGCGCGCAACCGGGCCAAGTCGCGCAAACCTGACGCCGTGCCCATGAACCTCTCTCCGACTTGGCTCGGCTGGCGTGAGCCTGCGTGCAC
>CAVRNE010000047.1:0-16529 GCA_963722025.1 uncultured beta proteobacterium | reverse complement strand
GCCCGGGTCACGGCCTCGACACAATGGCCGCAACTCATGGCCTGGACATCGAATTCCATCATGGGACGCTCCTTGGTGGGTCGATGATGATTGAGCCGGGATTCCCCACCGCATGGTAGGGGATTGCACTCCTGCCCTTGACCCTCACATGGTGGCAAGGTTGAGACTTGGCACCGTGAACACAGCAACGACATTCAAATCTTCCGCGCCGCCGGCGACCGACTGGACCCTTCCCGTCGAGGGCCTGACCTGCGCCTCATGCGTCAGCCGTGTCGAGAAAGCCCTGGCCTCGCTTCCCGGTGTCCACGAGGCCACGGTCAACCTGGCCACGGAAGTGGCTACGGTGAAGGCCGACCCGGCGGTAGGGCTGGACGCCTTGCGCGGCGCCGTCGAAAAGGCGGGCTACTCCGTCGGCCAACAACCGGTAGGCGACGCCGCGCCCGGCGCCCCCAGTCCGGCCAAGCCCAACGAGTGGTGGCCGTTCGCGCTGTCGGCGGCGCTCTCGCTGCCGCTCATCCTTCCGATGCTCGCCATGCCGTTCGGCCTGGACTGGGCCTTGCCGGGTTGGCTGCAGCTTGCCCTGGCCACGCCGGTCCAGTTCTGGCTGGGCGCCCGGTTCTATCGCTCGGGCTGGAAGGCCGTGAAGGCCCGCGCCGGCAACATGGACCTGCTGGTGGCGCTGGGCACCTCGGCCGGATATGGCTTGAGCGTGTACCTGCTGCTGGTCCACGGCGGCCATGGCGAGGCCCACCTGTACTTCGAAGCCTCGGCGGTGGTCATCACCCTGGTATTGCTGGGCAAATGGCTGGAGACGCGCGCCAAGCGCCAGACCACCGAAGCCATTCGGGCGCTGAACGCGCTGCGGCCTGAAACGGCCCGGGTTCGCCGCGGCGGCCAGGACATCGAAGTGCCCATCGGCAAGGTGGCCCGGGACGACCTGGTGGTGGTGCGTCCCGGCGAGCGTGTGCCGGTGGATGGGATCGTGGTGGAAGGGGCTAGCCACGTCGACCAGTCCCTGATCACCGGCGAAAGCCTGCCGGTGGCCAGGCACGAAGGCGACATGATCACCGGCGGCTCGGTGAACGCCGAGGGCCTGCTGCTGGTGAAGACCACGGCGGTGGGCGCCGAGTCCACGCTGGCGCGAATCATCCGGCTGGTGGAGACGGCCCAGGCCAAGAAGGCGCCGGTACAGCGGCTGGTCGACCGGGTGAGCGAGGTCTTCGTGCCCGTCGTGATCGCGATCGCGCTGGTCACGCTGCTGGGTTGGGGCCTGGCCTCGGGCGATTGGGAGTCGGCGATCCTCAATGCCGTGGCCGTGCTGGTCATCGCCTGTCCCTGCGCGCTGGGCCTGGCGACGCCCACGGCCATCATGGCCGGCACCGGTGTCGCGGCCCGCCACGGCATCCTGATCAAGGATGCGGAAGCGCTGGAGATCGCCCACAAGGTGAAGGTGGTCGCTTTCGACAAGACCGGCACCCTGACCGAGGGCAAGCCGCAACTGGTGGCCGTTGAAGCGGCGCGTGGCGACCGGTCCTCGTTGCTGGCGATCAGCGCCTCTATCCAGGCCGGCAGCGAGCATCCGCTGGCGCGCGCCGTGCGCGACGCGGCCGCCCGGGAAAACGTGCAACACGCGAGCGCCGCCAAGGTTCGCGCCATCGCCGGGCGCGGTGTCGCGGCGCAGGTGGATGGCCGCGAATTGCGGCTCGGCAGCACACGCCTGATGGAAGAACTGAAGGTCGATCCCGGCGCGCTGGCTGCGCGTGCCGCGCAACTGCAAAGCCAAGGCCTCACCGTGTCGTGGGTCGCCGACGTGACCGACGCGCCGGTGCTGCTGGGCCTGCTGGCCTTCGGCGACACGGTCAAGCGCACGGCTGCCACCGCGGTGGCCAGGCTGCACGAGCAGGGCGTGCGCTCGGTGCTGGTGACCGGCGACAACCATGGCAGCGCCGCCGCCATCGCGGCCCAGATCGGCATCGACGAGGTCCGCGCGGAGGTGCTGCCCGAGGACAAGGCCAGGATCGTCGAGCAGCTCAAGGCCGGCGGGGACGCAGTGGCGATGGTCGGCGATGGCATCAACGATGCACCGGCGCTGGCCGCCGCCGACGTCGGCATCGCGATGTCCACCGGCACCGACGTCGCCATGCATGCGGCCGGCATCACGCTGATGCGCGGCGATCCGGCGCTGGTTGCCGATGCGATCGACATCTCGCGCCGCAGCTACGCCAAGATCCGCCAGAACCTGTTCTGGGCTTTTGTCTACAACGTGGTCGGCATTCCGCTGGCGGCGTTTGGACTGCTCAGCCCCATGGTCGCCGGCGCCGCGATGGCATTCAGCAGCGTGAGCGTGGTCACCAATGCCCTGACTGCTGCGCAAATGGAAGGCAAGCGAATGACGAGGCTCTACAACGTGGGAGAGGCCGCGCGCCTGTCGCATGTATCGGCCAAGATGGTGCGGCATTACGAATCGCTGGGGCTGCTGCCCGCGGTCTCGCGCACCGACGCCGGCTACCGGCAGTACACCGACAAGGAAATCCACACGCTGCGTTTCATCCGGCGCGCCCGTGACCTGGGGTTCAGCATGGCCGAGATCGGCGAGCTGCTCAAGCTATGGCAAAACCGCCGCCGGCCCAGCGCCAGCGTCAAGCGGATCGCTTCGGAACATGTGGCGGCGCTGGATGCCAAGATGGCGGAGATGGCGGCGATGCGCAAGACGCTGCAGCACCTGATCCATTGCTGCAGCGGCGACGAAAGGCCGGACTGCCCGATCCTGGACGAACTGGCGCAGGAGCACGGCGGCAGGCTAGCTCGTAGGCGAGCTCACTGCAGCCGGATCTCGCCGTCAAACTGGACGTTCAGTTTCAGGCCGGCAATTTCCAGGGTCATTTTGGCGGGGAAAGCCTCGGTGCCGGCGATGGCGCCGGCGGCCAGCCCTTTCGCCACCGCCAGTTCGATGTCGTGCTGCGATTTGACGCCGACCAGTTTCAGGAATTTCCGAATGCTGAGGTTGAATACTTCTTCGTCCATGGGTTTCTCCCGGAAATTTTCGTCAGATGTCGAAGTACAGATAGAACTCCCAGGGATGGGGGCGCAGCCGGACCGGATCGATCTCCTTCTTGCGCTTGTAATCGATCCAGGTATCGATCACGTCGCTGGTGAATACGTCGCCGGCCGTGAGGAAGCCGTGATCGTTCTCCAGAGCCGACAGCGATTCCTGCAGCGAGGCCGGCACCTGCCGCACTTTCCTCGCTTCTTCCGGCGGCAGGTCATAGATGTTCTTGTCGAGCGGATCTCCGGGCTCGGTCTTTTTCGCAATGCCATCCAGGCCTGCCATCAGCATCGCCGCGAAAGCGAGATATGCGTTGGCCGAAGGATCCGGACAGCGGAATTCCACTCGCCTCGCGTTCGGCGAGGACGAGTACATCGGGATGCGCGCGGCGGCGGAACGATTGCGCTGGGACATGGCGAGATTGACAGGCGCCTCGTAGCCGGGCACCAGCCGCTTGTACGAGTTGGTGGTCGGGGCGCAAAAAGCCATCAATGCCGGCGCATGTGCCAGCAGACCCCCTATGTACCAGCGGCACATCTGGGAGGTCAGCGCCCATCCGTTCGCGTCGTAGAAAAGGTTCTTCTTGTCCTGCCACAGGCTCTGGTGGCAGTGCATGCCGCTTGCGTTGTCGGCGAAGATCGGCTTGGGCATGAACGTGGCGACCTTGTTGTGCCTGCGCGCGACGTTCTTGCACACGTACTTGTAGAGCATGACGTTGTCCGCCATGCGCGTGAGCGGCGCGAATCTCATGTCGATCTCGTTCTGCCCCGCGGTCGCGACTTCGTGGTGATGCACCTCGACCTGCACCCCGGCCTGCATCAGCGCGAGCACGATCTCCGAACGGATGTCCTGCAAGGTGTCCTGCGGCGGCACGGGAAAGTAGCCTTCCTTGAAGCGTGACTTGTAGCCCAGGTTGCCGCCGCCATACGCGCCCTCGTCGGCGCCCGAGTTCCAGTCGCCTTCGACCGACTCGATGTAGTAGTAGCCGGAATGCTGGTCCTGGCCGAAGCGAATCGAGTCGAAGATGAAGAACTCCAGCTCGGGACCGAAGTAGCAGGTCGTCGCGATCCCCGTGGCCTTCAGGTGGGCCTCGGCCTTCTTCGCGATATAGCGCGGGTCGCGTGAGTACGGCTTGCCGACGATCGGATCGTGCACGTCGCAGATCATCGACAAGGTCGGCACCTCGCAGACCGGATCGACGAACGCCGTCGTCGGATCGGGCTTGAGCAGCATGTCCGACTCATGGATTTCCTGGAAGCCCCGGATCGAGGAGCCATCGAAGCCAATGCCCTCGCTGAAGAGATCCTGGTGAATCTCCGGCAGCGTGATCGAGAAGTGCTGCCAGAGCCCAGGCAAGTCCGTGAACTTGAGATCGACGATCTGGATATGGTGCTTCTCGATCAGCGAGACAACATCCTTGGGGCTCGCCGGCCGCTCGACACGAAAGCTGCCAGGCGCGGCGAAAGCGAGTGGTTGAGTTTCCAGGGCGACATGCCGAGTGGTCATGGCTTACTCCTTGGAAAAGGTTAAGAAGTGCCGCGAGACGGGGTTCGCCATTGCAGCATAGGAGCGTGCCGCGGCAAAAGCAATGATCGGTCCTGGCGGTGCTGGACCTCGAGCTGAGCGGCCTGATCACTGCCTGTCATTGCGGGTTCGACCCGCAATCCATGGCGGCGATGGATGCCGGATCAGGTCCGGCATGACAGCCTGTTAAACCTCTGCCACTTCCACCGGCCGCGCCTGCAGGTAGAAGGGCGCGGCGCTGCCGGGCCGCAGGATCTTGAGCATGCAGTCCCGGCCCACCCGATCCGGGTGCAGGGCTTGATACAGCGCATCGACGGATGCGATGTCCTGGCCGTCGATGCCCAGCAGGATGTCGCCGGTGCGCAGTCCGGCGCGCTCGGCAGGGCTGCCCGGCTCAACGCTCAGGATGCGCACGGCATGGCTCTGCTGCAGGCCGAGCGGCACGATGATCCGCCGGTCCAGCGCCATCGTGCTGCCTCCCACGCCCAGCCAGCCGCGCCGCACGCGGCCATGCCGCAGCAGCTGCGGGATGACCATCGCGGCGATGTCCACGGCCACCGCGAAGCAGATGGCCTGGGCCTGCGGAATGATCGCCGTGTTGACGCCGATCACCTCGCCACGCGAGTTGAGCAGCGGCCCGCCGGAATTGCCGGGGTTGAGCGCCGCGTCGGTCTGGATCACGTCCGGGATCATGCGGCCGGTGGAGGCGCGCATGCTGCGCCCCAGCGCGCTCACGATGCCCGCGGTCACCGTGTGTTCGAAGCCGAGTGGATTGCCGATGGCGACGGCGATCTCACCACGCCGCACCTGCGCCGAGCGTCCCAGCGGCGCGCACGTCAGCGGCCCCTGCGAGATGCCGTCCACCTGCAGCACGGCCAGATCGGTGTGCGGGTCATCGCCGACCCAGCGCGCCGAGAAGCGGCGGCCGTCGCTGAAGGAGGCGTGGAAAGCGGTGGAGGCATCAGGACGGCCCGATCGGCCTGCGCGCACCACGTGTGAATTCGACAACAGGTAGCCGTCCGGCGTGAACAGGAAGCCAGAGCCGCTGCCGGCCGGCTTGCCGCGCCGGTCGTGCACCTGCACGGCCGCGACGCTGGGCCCCACCCGCTCAGCCACCTGCGTGACGGCCTGCGAGTAAGTGTCGAGCAGGTTAAGGTCGGATGCTCCCATCGATGGCTCCAGACACAGCACATGGAGACGGGGTGGCGAAACGCAAGGGCGGGCCGCGCAACGGGGCACAATGCTGAGCAGGAGTTGGGCTCACCCAGTGCAAAAAACGATTGGACGGATGTTTCGCGCCATGTCCGCATGGATTGCTGGGCTGGTAGCAGCATGGCTTACTGGCGCTTGCGCCGGCGGCGGCGCAGACGTCGGTGGCCCTGGACGCGGCGGCGGCGCATGTTTCGCTCGACACTGCGGCGCAGTTCTGGACCGACACCAGCAACGAAGCCACCCCGGATCAGCTGGCCTGGGACCCGGCCGTCCCCTGGCGCGCCACGAAGGCCGGCACCGTGTACCCGCTGCGCACCGGGCAGGCGTTGTGGCTGCGGTTCTGGGTCACCCCGGACGGCACCGGGCTCGGGCGCTGGTTTCTGGAGGTTCCCTACCCATCGGTCAACCGGGTCACGCTGTTCACGGCGGACCCGGGGGGCAGTTGGGTCGCGCAGGCTGCCGGCGATACGCTGCCGGTGGCCAGCTGGCCTGTGCCGCACCGGCATCCGCTGCTGCCGCTGGCGCTGGTGGCCAACGGCGAGCCCCAGCAATTCCTGCTGCGGGTGGAGAACCCGCACACCTTCAGCGCGCCGTTGGCCATCGTCAGCGAAGCGGCGCTATTCCCCGCAGAGCAGCGCATTTCACTCATTCTGGGCATCTACTTCGGCCTGGCCGGCCTGGTGGTGGTGCTGGCGCTGTTCGATGCCGTGTCGTTGCGGGACCCGGCCTTTGCCTGGTATGCGCTGGCCGTGATCGTCATGGGCTTGGCCCAGGGCTCCATGATCGGCTCTGAACGGCCTGCACCTCTGGCCTGCGCTCGGCTGGTGGAACGACGTGGCGGCTCTGGCCCTGCCGGTGGCCGCCGTCGGCTGCCTGGTGTGGTTCCTGGCGGTGCTGGTTTCGCTGCCGCAGCGCTCACGCCGGCTGTTCTGGGGCGCGCTGGCGGTTGCTCTGCTGTCGCTGCCGGCCTCCGCCGCGATCATGCTGGTTGAGCCGTCCATCGCGCTATGCCTTGATGGTGGGATACATCGGCGTGGGCAGCGTGATGTCCATGTTGCTGATGGCCTGGGCCGTGCGGCGCGGCGACCCGCATGGCGCCTGGCTTCTGGTGGGGCTGGCGCCGCTGGTGGGCTTCGCGCTTTTTCCGCTGGCACGCGCCATGGGCTTGATCCCCGCCAGTTTCTGGACGGCGCACGGCATGCTGATCGGCATTGCGGGGGAGCTGCCGCTGCTGCTGATGGTGCTGATGCTGCGCAGCCAGCAGCGTCGGGACAACCGGCGCCGCCTGCACGCACTGGGCCGCGTTGATCCGGCCACGGGCCTGATCAACACACCGATGTTCCTGGAGCGCCTGGAGCGCATGATCGCGCGTGCCGAGCGGCTGCAGCACCAGAGCGCTGTGGTGCTGGTGGACATCGTCAACCTGGACGAGATCCGGCGCGATTTCGACCGCCGTTCAGCCGATGAGATGCCGCTGCGCGTGGCGGGGCGGCTGCTCTCGGCCGTGCGCGATATCGACGCCGTGGCCCGGCTGTCGGAGCTGCGCTTCGGAATACTTGTGGAAGGCCCGTTGTCGCCGCGGGAGGTCGAGACTCTCGGCGCGCGGCTGGTGGCGCGCTGCTTGATGCCCTTCAAGGACAAGCCGCCCGATTGCGTGCCCAAGGTGCGGGTGGCCCAGACACTGGTGCCGCGTGACCAGGACGCGGTCACGGTGGCCGAACGGCTGCACGCCGTGCTCGCCGCCGTGCCGACGGGGAGCAGGCGGGCGGTATTCACCGTGAGCTGATCTCAGCGGTTTCCATGGACCGGGAATACTTTCCGTCGCGGGCCAGGCCGTTGAGGTGGCAACGCTTCTGCAGCGCCTGCTGCGCGGCGGCGACGTTGCCTTCCTGCCCCTTCCACGCGGCCAGCACCGGCGCCTGCAGCGCCCGCCCATACGAAAAACTGACCTCCCACGGCTGCGCGCCCATGGCGTTCATGGCATTCAGGTGGTCGGTCGCGTCCTCCGCGCTCTGCCCGCCGGACAGGAACACGATCCCCGGCACCGCCGCCGGCACGTAGCGCCTGAGGCAGCGCACCGTGGCCTCGGCCACCTCCTGCACGCCGGCCTGGCGCGCGCACTTCTTGCCGGCGATCACCATGTTCGGCTTGAGCAGCATGCCCTCGAACCGCACGTCATGGGCGTCGAGTTCGGCGAACACCGCCTGCAGCACCTGCGCCGTCACCGCCTCGCAGCGCTCGATGCCGTGGGCACCATCCATCAGCACTTCCGGCTCCACGATAGGCACCAGCCCGGCCTCCTGGCACAGCGCGGCGTAACGCGCCAGTGCGTGGGCATTGGCGTGGATGCCGAACGGCGACGGAATATCGCGCTCGTCAATCTCGATCACCGCCCGCCACTTGGCGAACTGCGCGCCCAGTTGCCGGTATTCGGCGAGCCGTTCGGGCAAGCCGTCCAACCCCTCGGTCACCTTGTTGCCGGGGTGCAGCGCCAGCGCCTTGGTGCCTTGGTCGACCTTGATGCCGGGGATGATTCCCCGGCCCGCCAGCAGCTTGGGGAATGGGACGCCATCGCGCGTGCTCTGGCGCAGGGTTTCGTCGAACAGGATGACGCCGCCGAGCGTGCGTTCGATGCCGTCGGCGGTGAACAGGATTTCGCGGTAGCGCCGGCGGTTTTCTTCGGTGGATTCGACCTGGATCGAATCGAAGCGCTTCTTGATGGTGGGGCTGCTTTCGTCCGCTGCCAGAACGCCTTTCTGTTTCGCGACGATGGCATTGGCCACGGACTTGAGTTCGTCGATGTTCATGCTGGGACCCTCCGGTAGAGGTGAAAACGTCCAATGCACAACACCCTAGTTTGAATAAATGTCCCGTGACTGTGTGTCACAGAGCTCGGCTGTGATGTTTTTTTTTGCGCGCAGTAGGATGGTCCCATGCAACGCTTGCTCATTGCGTTGGGTGTGCTCCTGGTCATCGCGGGTATCGCCTGGCCGTGGCTTTCGCGGCTGCCCTGGTGCCGGCTGCCCGGGGATTTCGCCATCGAGCGGGAAAACTTCAGCTTCGATTTCCCCTTGATGACATCTCTCATCGTTTCCATCATCCTGAGCCTCTTGTTCTGGCGGTGGCGCAAGTAGGGCGCCTCGGCCGCACCAAGAGCCTCCGGATGAGCCTTCTCACCGTCAAAGTATCTTATTCTGTGGACGTTAGCACGCATCAACCGATAGGAGGATCATCGTGCCCGACAAGGAAAACACCGCAAGCGTCAGCGAAAGCGAGAACCCTGCGATCCCGTCCCCGACCCCCAAGCGGAGTCGGCCGAGAACGAACAGGGACTGGTGGCCGGACCAGTTGGACCTCTCGGTGCTCCACCGGCATTCGCAGCTCTCGAATCCGATGGAAGAGGACTTCAACTACGCAGAACAGTTCAAGTCCCTCGACGTCGAAGCACTGAAGCGCGACCTCATCGACGTTGATGACGACGTCGCAGGACTGGTGGCCGGCCGACTACGGTCACTACGGGCCGATGTTCATCCGCATGTCGTGGCATGCCGCCGGGACGTACCGCATCGCCGACGGCCGCGGCGGAGGCGGCGAAGGCCAGCAGCGCTTCGCCCCCCTCAACAGCTGGCCCGACAACGCAAACCTCGACAAGGCGCGCCGGCTGCTCTGGCCCATCAAGAAAAAGTACGGCCGGAAGATCTCGTGGGCGGATCTGCTGATCCTGGCCGGCAACGTGGCTTATGAATCGATGGGCTTCAAGACGTTCGGCTTCGGTTTCGGCCGGCCCGACGTCTGGGAGCCCGAGGACATCTTCTGGGGTCCCGAGGACACCTGGCTGGGAGACGCGCGCTATAGCGGCGACCGGGAACTCGCCAAACCACTTGCCAACGTGCAGATGGGCCTGATCTACGTGAATCCCGAAGGGCCAGGGGGCAACGCCGATCCGCTCTCTGCCGCCCGGGATATCCGCGAGACCTTTGCCCGCATGGCCATGAACGACGAGGAGACGGTTGCGCTCATCGTCGGCGGCCACACGGTCGGCAAGACCCATGGCGCCGCGTCGGCGGTTGATAACGTTGGTAAGGAACCCGAGGGCGCCCCCATCGAAGAGCAGGGCCTGGGCTGGAAGAACAAGTACGGCACCGGCAAGGGCTCCGACGCGATCACCAGCGGCCTCGAAGGCGCATGGACCAACAATCCGGTCAAGTGGGACAACGGGTTCCTGGAGAACCTGTTCAAGTACGAGTGGGAGCTGACGACGAGCCCCGCGGGCGCGAAGCAATGGACGCCGAAAAATCCCGAAGCGAAAGGCACCGTGCCGGATGCGCACGACGCGTCCAAGCGGCACGCCCCCATGATGCTGACGACAGACCTGTCGCTGAGAGTCGATCCCATCTACGGGCCGATCGCGAAGCGCTTCTACGAAAACCCGGACCAGCTCGCCGACGCATTCGCCAAAGCCTGGTTCAAGCTGCTTCACCGCGACATGGGCCCCCGCTCACGCTATCTGGGCCCATGGGTTCCGCAGCCGCAGCTTTGGCAGGATCCCGTCCCGCCGGTCGACCATGAGCTGGTCGGCGAACAGGACATCGCCGCCCTCAAGCGCACGCTTCTCGACTCGGGTCTGTCCATCCCTGAACTGGTTTCCACGGCCTGGAAAGCCGCAGCCAGCTTCCGGGGTACCGACAAGCGTGGCGGTGCCAACGGAGCGCGGATCCGCCTTGCTCCGCAAAAGGATTGGGAGTCCAACGAGCCACCCGCGGCTGGCCAAGGTGCTGAAGACCCTGGAGCGGATCCAGAAGGACTTCAACGGTTCGCAGTCCGGTGGCAAGAAGGTCTCGCTCGCGGACCTTGTCGTCCTGGGCGGATGCGCCGCAGTCGAGAAGGCGGCCATGAACGCCGGGCACCAAGTCAAGGTGCCCTTTACGCCGGGCCGCACGGACGCCTCGCAGGAGCAGACCGATGTGAACACGTTCGACGTGCTCGAGCCGATGGGCGACGGGTTCCGCAACTATGTGCGGGCGGACGATCCGCTGTCGCCGGAGACCCGTTTGCTGGATCGGGCCAATCTCCTGAAGCTGACCGCGCCCGAGATGACGGTTCTCGTCGGCGGCATGCGCGCGCTGAATGCGAACCACGGGCAATCGAAGCACGGCGTCTTCACCGACCGGCCGGGCACGTTGACCAACGACTTCTTCGTGAACCTGCTCGACATGGGTTGCGCGTGGAGACCCTCGGTCTCGGACAAGAACGTGTACGAGGGCTGCGATCGCACTACGGGCAAGGCCAAGTGGACCGCGACGGCGGCCGACCTCGTCTTCGGGGCGCACTCGCAGCTTCGCGCACTGGCGGAGGTCTACGCGAGCGACGACTCGAACGAGAAGTTCGTGCGCGACTTCGTGGCTGCATGGAACAAGGTCATGAACCTCGATCGCTACGACCTGCTCGCCCGGGGCAAACGGCCAGCTCAAGCATGAATCAGGCCCAACGCGACCTGATCGTCCTGCACGAGCATCCTGAATGGCAAAAGCCGCTGTTTGCCGCACTCGAGCGGCGCGGGGTGGATTTCGAGCCGTTCGACGTGACTCGCGCGGCGTTCGGTAACGAAGACGCGCCGCGCGCACGCCTCTATTTCAACCAGGCGAGCCCGAGCGCGTACGTGCGCGGCCATACGCGTGCCGTTCCGCTTGCGCTGGCTACATGCGCACGCTGGAGCGGCAGGGCTGCCGGGTGCTGAATGGCGCCGACGTGTTCGCGCTGGAGCTGAGCAAGAGCGTGCAGGCCACTTTGCTCCACACGCTGCGCATCGACACGCCGCGATCGGTCACTTTCAACGATCCCGCAGCGCTGCGCGCTCATGCGGACCGCATCACCTGGCCCGCCGTGCTCAAGCCCGATCAGGGTGGCAGCGGCGCGCGTATCCAGGTGGTGGAGTCGCTCGAGCAGGTCGACGAGATCTTCCGCCGCGACCCGTCATACTGGTTGCCCGACAACCTGTTCCTGCTGCAGGAATATCTGCCGCACGACCCGGAGCAGGGAATCGTGCGCCTGGAATTCCTGGACGGCAAACTGCTGTATGCCATGCGCGTGAAGACGCACGGCCGCTTCAACCTCTGCCCATCGCCCGTGTGCAATCCGGATGACGGGGACGGCGTGTGCGAAGTCCCGGCCCAGGAGGTTGCGGCGGCGCCGGTGGAGTTCTTCCCCTACCTGGAGGTGCCCGACGAGGCGGTCGCGACAGCGAGTCGCATCGTCGCGGCGGCGCGCCTGGACGTCGGAGGCATCGAGTACCTCGAGACACCCGACGGCCGCCGTGTCTTCTACGACATCAACGCCAATTCGAACCTGCGACCGTCGGTAGCGCAGGCGTTCGGGTTCGATCCGTTCGAGCGCGTGGTCGACTTCCTGCAGGCGCAAATCGCGAGCATGTCATCCCGGAGTTGATCCGGGATCCACTGCGGAACATGGATTGCGGGTCAAGCCCACTGCTGTCCGGTGATTCAGGATGGAGTGATGCAGCAATGCAAAGGCACGCGGCAAAGTCGTGTCCGGGCAGGCCGCGGCGCATCGGCAAGGCGGTCGGTGCCTTCGCACCGACTCCCCTGGGTTTGCTTGATTTCGTGGCCCGTCGCACAACTCGCTTCGCGCCTTAGGCCGCTCCGCTCAGACAGGTGCGACGAGTCAGTTCACGAAGCGCTGCGCGCGGCCACGAAATCAAGCAAACCCAGGCGCCTCGCAACGATGCGCCGCGGCCTGCCCGGACACGACTTTGCGGAGACTTGGTTGGTGTTCGCCTGCCGCGACGCGAGGACTTGCCGCTACTGGCATTGGCCGCGGGCGCCCAGCTGAACAGACTCAAGCCCACGCGCCCATGAACGGCAGGCGGGAACGTCCGCCCGGCTCGTGACGTCTATCCACTTGTCCATCCAACCGACAAGGAGAAAACGCTCATGCGCAAGACTTCGCTCGCGGCCGTACTGGTCGCCGCCACCGCTTTCGTGACCGCCCAAGCCCAGCAGGGACCGACCGATCCGCAGATTGCCCACATCGTCGTCACCGCCAACCAGGTCGACATCGACGCAGGCAAGCTCGCCGAGAAGAAAGGTTCGTCGAAGGACGTGCAAGCCTTCGGAAAGCAGATGGCCACGGACCACACGGCTGTCAACAAGGAGGCCACCGCGCTCGTGACCAAGCTGAAGGTGAAACCGGAAGCCAACGACACCAGTGCCAGCCTGAAGAAGGGCGGCGACGAGAACATCGCCAAGCTGAACAAGCTCAAGGGCAAGGAATTCGACAAGGCCTACGTCGATAACGAGGTGACCTACCACCAGGCCGTCCTCGACGCGGTGGACAAGACGCTGATCCCGTCCGCGAAGAACGCCGAGCTGAAAGGCCTGATCGAAAAGGTGCGGCCGGCCTTCGTGCAGCACCTCGACCACGCCAAGCACCTGCAGGCGGAGCTGGCCAAGTGACGATGCGCACCGCCTTCTGCGCGCTGGCGCTGCTGGCATTGCCCGCGCTTGCCGGCGCCGTGACGCAAACGGTGACCATCGAAGGCATGAAGTTCCAGCCGGCGAGCGTCACCGTCAAGAGCGGCGACACGGTCGTCTGGCAGAACAAGGACGTGGTGCCGCACACCGCCACGGCCGCCGGCAAGTTCGATTCGAAGAATATCGCGCGGCGGCCAGAGCTGGACGTGGACCGCGGGCGCGAAGGGCCGCTACGACTACGTTTGCACTTACCATCCAGGCATGAAGGGCACGGTGGTAGTCGAATGAATGCTGTCACACAACCCGCGCACGACGCCGCGTCATTCGAGGCGCTGATGCGCAAGCACAACCGGCGCCTCTATCGCGTGGCGCGCTCGCTGCTGCGCGACGACGCGGAAGCCGAGGACGCCCTGCAGGAGGCGTACATATCCGCCTACCGTGCGCTCGGCGATTTCCGCGGCGAGGCGCAGCTGGCCACCTGGCTCACCCGCATCGTCGTGAACGAATGCATGACGCGGCTGCGCCGCAGCGCGCGCCGCGACAACATCGTTCCCATCGTTTCCGCGCCGGTTCAGTACGCGGAGGAAGTGGACGCCATGGCACAACAACCTTCGCGTGTCGACACGGACACGCCTGACGTGGCGCTGGTGCGCGCCGAGATGCGCGCGCTGCTCGAGCGCAAGATCGACGAGCTGCCGCAGGACTTTCGCGCGGTGTTCGTGATGCGATCGGTGGAGGAGATGAGCGTGCAGGAAACCGCCGAGTGCCTGGGCATCCCGGAGGCGACGGTGCGCACGCGCGACTTCCGCGCGCGCAGCCTGCTGCGCGAATCGATCGCGCAAGAGCTCGACATGGCCGAACGCGACGCGTTCAGCTTCGACGGGGCGCGCTGCGACCGGATCGTGTCGCGTACGCTCGAGCGCGTTCCGGCGTTGCTCCCTCTCCCTCTGGGAGAGGGTTGGGGTGAGGGCATGCGGGCCGCTGAGCGCCCTTAAGCGTCCGACAGGCTGCGCATCTCGGTGATGAGGTCCGCCTTGCCCTCGAATCCGATGCCGGGAAGCTCCGGCATGGTGATGTGGCCGTTGTCCACCCGCACGCCGTCCGGGAAACCGCCATAGGGCTGGAACAGGTCAGGGTAAGACTCGTTGCCGCCCAGGCCCAGGCCGGCGGCGATGTTCAGCGACATTTGATGGCCACCGTGCGGGATGCAGCGGTCCCAGCCCCAGCCGTTGGCCTTGAGCATCTCCAGCGTGCGCAGGTACTCCACCAGGCCGTAGCTGAGCGCACAGTCGAACTGCAGCCAGTCGCGGTCCGCACGCATGCCGCCGTAGCGGATCAGGTTGCGGGCGTCCTGCATGGAGAACAGGTTTTCGCCGGTCGCCATGGGCTTGGCATAGTGCTCGGCCAGTTTCGCCTGCAACTCATAGTCCAGCGGGTCGCCGGCTTCCTCGTACCAGAACAGGTCGTAAGCACTCAGGGCCTTGGCGTAGTCGACGGCCGTGGCCAGGTCGAAGCGGCCGTTGGCGTCGACCGCCAGGCGGCAGCCGGCCGGCAGCATGCGCAGCACGGCCTCGATGCGCTTGCAGTCCTCGGCCAGCGGCGCGCCGCCGATCTTCATCTTCACCACGTTGTAGCCGCGGTCCAGGTAGCCCTGCATCTCGGCGGTCAGGCCTTCCAACCCCTTGCCGGGATAGTAGTAGCCGCCTGCCGCATAGACGAAAACCTTCGGATTGGCCTTCACGCCATGGCGTTCGGCCAGCAAGCGGAACAGCGGCTTGCCCTCGATCTTGGCGACCGCGTCCCAGACGGCCATGTCGATCGTGCCCATGGCGACGGAGCGCTCGCCGTGGCCGCCCGGCTTCTCATTCTTGAACATGGCAGCCCAGATCTTGTGCGGATCCAGGTTGTCGCCGGCGTCGTTGCGCAGGCTCTCGGGGGCGGCTTCCAGCACGCGCGGGATGAAGCGCTCGCGCATCAGGCTGCCCTGGCCGTAGCGGCCATTCGAGTTGAAGCCGTAGCCGACGACGGGCTTGCCGCCCTGCATCACGTCGGTGACGACGGCGACCAGGCTGAGCGTCATCTTGGAAAAGTCGATGAAGGCGTTGGCGATGGGGGAAGCGATGGGAGCCGTGCGCTCCCGGATTTCGACGATACGCATGAAAATACCTCGGGTGCTTTGATGAAGCGCAATGGTGCCGCTTATCCTGCCGTCTCTGAAATGGTATTCTTTGGAGACAGCCATGCCGATTGGCGATGGCTGACACTTGCCTTCCCCGTGCGCCATTTCGACCCCCTGTCACTTCGCCTGTTCGTCGCCGTCTGCGAGGAACGCAACATTGCCTCCGCGGCCCAGCGGGAAGCCATCGTTCCGTCCGCTGTGAGCAAGCGCATCAGCCAGATGGAAGAGGCGACAGGCACGCAGCTTCTGGAACGCGGCCGGCGCGGTGTCACGGTGACACCTGCGGGGGAGACCCTATGGCGCTACGCCCGTGAATCGCTTGCATTGTTCGATCGCATGCAAGCCGAGCTTGGGGCGTTCGCCGACGGTGTCCAGGGTCATGTCCGCGTCTTCGCCAGCATGTCTGCGGTGGCCCAGTTCCTGCCCGAGGATGTCAGCGAATTTGCGCGCAAGTACGAAAACGTGCGCGTGAGTCTGGAGGAGCGTGAAATCTGGGAGGTGGTGCGCGGTGTCGAAGAAGGAAGGGCCGACATCGGCGTGTGCTGGGACGCGGTCGACCTGCGCCGCCTGAAGACCTTTCCCTATCACCATGACCACCTTTGTGCTGTCCTGCATCCGAATCATCCCCTGGCGAAAAGGCGCACGCTGGCTTTCGAGGACACGATCGACTACGAGCACGTGGACATCGTCGCCCGCAGCATCATGAAGGCAACCCAGCAGGGCCAGGCAGCCGCCGCCGGCAAGCGCATGCGTTATCGCATCCAGGTTTCCACGGTCGATGCGGCTTGCAGGATCGTCGCCGCGGAACTCGCACTCGCGATCGTTCCAAGGGAAGAGGCCCGGGCCATGCAGCAGCAGTTGGGATTGAAGGTTGTGCCCTTGTCCAATGCATGGGCCAAGCGCAAGTTCGTGATCTCGGTGCGCGACGAGGCAGCACTCAGCGTGCCGGCCAGGTTCCTGGTGGACAGCTTCAGGGCGAGCGCCGCAAGAACCCGCCGGGCGAGAGATCGGCTTCGTTGAGGGCCGCGACTGTCTCGGCGGACTGCTAGACTGGTTTAGTGGACTACGTCGTACTGCT
>CAVRNE010000046.1:0-58708 GCA_963722025.1 uncultured beta proteobacterium | reverse complement strand
CCAATCGAACCCGGTCAATGACGGGGTTCGGGCCGGATTAGTCGGTTTCCGATATACCAGACATAGCAATATTGCAGGTAGGTCAAGGGAAGCCACTTGCTTTGCCGCATTCTTCAACTTTTTTAACTCCTACGTTCTTTCGTGCTGGCTTCTACTTCGAGTCGCTTCACGCCGCTCAATTTGGATCGGGCGACGTTAGCCCCATAGTGTTTTTTCTCCTTTTTCAGCTCCGCGTTGGCCTGTTCAGCTTTGTTGAAGTTATCTCTATGCCAGTTGGGTTGGCTTCTTCTAATTCTTCTTCAGATCAACCTTTGCAGTGTCAATAGCGTCTTTAAGCTTCTTCATCGGCTTCAACTTACCGTTCTCGTCTAGCCAGCTCCTATTTCGGTAGTCCCGTGCCTTCCGCGAAAGCTCGTCAGCAATGATCCCGCGCTCCTGAACTGCACTATCGAAACGCAAACGCGTCATGCTCTCTTGCTGGGCTCATTGAACCGTCTCTCTTCGGACGGGCTCTCGCTTTTTTAATTCGGGTTCAGATCGGGCCGTGTCAGCGAACAAGCGGTTATCGATGGGGCTTTATCCATTGGCGGTTTAGCCATTGGTGCCTTAGCTTGCGTCGCTCGCGTCGCGTTGTCCTTCTCGAAATCCCTCTCTTGGGCCTGAGCCAGCTCCGCGTTCTTCTTCGTAATGTTAGCCGTCGAGATTTGCAGCTCGATTTCAGAGAGGCGTTTTCATTAGCTTCAGAAGTCACAGAAGCCGAAGCAACAGCTCTAGTTTTATCAGCGTTAGCACGTTTATCAATTTGTTCAGCTTTAGCAGCCTTTGCGGCAATTAGATTTCGAGTAACATTGCCCTCGAAGCGAATATTGGTGGCGGTCTTGGTGGCGAAATGCCAGTCAGTAACCCTTTTCTTAGCGAAAGCTTCTCTTTCAGGATTCTGCGCGGGTCAGACATGAGTTCTTCATGGCCACCTTCGTGTTGACACCGAAATCGTGAGCGGCGTGAACGCCGATCGTGCTCGCAATTTTTTGGCCCCGTACTGATGGCGCTGTAGGGTTTGTGTGAATTGAAAAGAAACCGGCTCATTTGACTGCCTTTTAAGTTGAGAAGGTTTGGCTACACCGGACAGCGGTCCGGAACGCAGTTCTGCGACAAGCTTCACATGAAGCGAAATTCTGTCCGCCAGTCGCTGGGCGGACGCCTCTTCGTTGCGGAGAAAACTTCGAAGCACGAAGCTGCCAGTCTCGCCGTGAAGCCCGAAGGACTCGCCACGCTCGGCCGAGAGCTCGAGGTTCAAATCGAGAAGTTCGCGGAAAACGTCTTCACTTGCTTGCGGGTCTTCCAAGCGTCCTACGTCGATATAGACGTGTACGCCATTGAAAATATCCTCGCCGAAGACGACACCGACTTTTTCACCCTCGACGAAGGCGCCGGTTTCGCTAAGCGCCTCGATGTTTTCCACGTTCAGCAGGAGGCTGAGGTCGCGGCAAAGCTCGGAATTTTACGTGTATCCATGGGTTACGGCCAGAGGTTGGACTTCGCTTCAATGCACAGTTGTGCCGTACTTGGTAACGAGCCGCCCGCAGTTGGTTCCATTGCCTGTCGAATACCTGGATTGCGGGTCAAGCCCGCAATGACAGCCATGGGGGCGGTCATTCCGGCCTTGTGCGGGGCTCGCTCGTCGCGGCACCGCTGCTGCAGCCTTCGAGGGGGCTTGGTGTTGCTGCCCTGGCTGGCGATTGCCGGGTCGCCTCTTAGGCACCATGCGACGATGGGCAAGCCCCTGAGCCATGTTCAAGCGCGCCGCGCAACCGCCAAAGAGATCCTCATGGTGCTGGACTTGGTGCTGACCTGCCCCGTCTGCGGACATGCCAAGGCCGAACGGATGCCGCTCGATGCCTGCCAATGGTTTTACAAGTGCGAGAACTGCGCCACGCTGCTGTGCCCAAGCCGGGGACTGCTGCGTGTTCTGCTCGTATGGCACGCAATGCTGCCCGCCGATGCAGGCGAGCGGGGCGGCTGCGTGCTGCCAGCCTGTCAGCACTCCGAACGCATGAGGCGCATTACCAGGCGCCGCCCCAGTTCCTGCACCCAGTAGATGCCTCCGGCGCTTTTGACATTGACCGCGTAGGCCAGGCCCATTTCCACAAAGCTGGGGCTCATCAGGTTGGCGCAATGGGTCGGGCTGCGCAGCCACTCCTGCACCACCTGCTCAGCGGTGGTTTGGCCCGAAGCGATGTTTTCGCCCACGCTGCGCCAACGGTAGCCGGCGCGGGTCACGCGGTCCGCGGGGTCGGAGCCGTCGCGCCCTTGTGCTCCAGTAAACCGTCCGCGCCATCTCCTGGGCATGTGAAGCCGCAGCGCGGTCGAGCAGCGGGTTGAGCTGCAGCGGTGGGCCGGCGTTGAAGAACTGGTCGCCGCAGTTGCGGGGCCGGGAGCGCGCATCGTTCGTCAGCACCAGAACGCGCCCGGCGACACTGGCGGCGGCCGACTGCGGCGGAGGAGAAAACGGAGCCGCCAGAACGAGCCAGTACGACGCGCCTTCCTGATAGAGAGCCGATTTCCGTCAGGCTCGGATCGATCAGGGCCTTGCAGTATTTGTCGGCCATCGTCTTTGCTACCGCCGCCGGCGACGCATAGCCGCTCATGCTTGCCGAGAAGATGCGCGTGGCGCGGTAGCCAGCCGTTCTCATGGCATCGACGGGCCATTGCCGGCGCGCAATGAACTGCGCTGCTTCACCCAGTTGCGCGGACAAACGCAGGCGGGCAAGCGTTCCCGGTTGACCCGCGCATCCATGCGACCGGGCTGCGACCATCGCGGCCAGGAGTTCGTCGGCGTCCTGCGGTGCAGCTAGGCCCGCGCCGGCAAAAATCAACAGCGCGAAGCCCAGGAAGAAACGCATTCACGGATGATAGCGGCACGTATGACGCAGCTGACGGCTTGGAATCGGTGCTGACCTGTCCCGTCTGTGGACATGCCAAGGCCGAACGGATGCCGCTCGATGCCTGCCAATGGTTTTACGAGTGCGAGAGCTGCGCCACGCTGCTGCGGCCCAAGCCGGGGGACTGCTGCGTGTTCTGCTCGTATGGCACGCAACGCTGCCCGTCGATGCAGGCGAGCGGCGCGGGGGCGTGCTGCCAGGCGTGAACCAACAAGTTCCGGAATAACAGAAAGTTGCCGGAACCTGAAGGTTCCGAATTTTCTGAGGCCATAGGCAAAAGCGCCAAGCCGCTCTCGGACCGGCATCATGTCGTATGACGCAGCAAGCTTCCGATCCGTTGGCTTCAGCGACGGCCAGCTCGAAGCGCTCAAGTGGATCGCGCTGGCGTCCATGTTCCTCGACCATTTCGGGCGGCACCTGCTCGGCTGGGGCCAGGACACCTGGGTGTTCGCGCTCGGCCGCATCGCTTTCCCGCTGTTTGCCCTGGTGCTGGCGTTGAACCTGGCCCGCGAGGGCGACCGCGCGGCGCGCGCGGCGCGAACTGCCAGGAGGCTCGCCCTATGGTGCGCGGTGTCGGTGCTGCCCTCCATCTGGGCGCGGGGTGAACCGTCGCTGGTCAATGTGCTGGGCACATTGGGCTTGGGCGCGGCCTTGTGCTGGGCCATCGCCAGCCCGGCGGCCATGGCCTGGCGCGCTGCGGTCTGCCTGGCCGTCACGGTCGCGTCGCAGTGGGTCGAATTCGGGCTGCCCGGCGTCTTCGTCATACCCGCCATCTACCTCTGGTGCACGCAGCGGCAACCTGAGGCAGCGCTGCTCGCGCTGGTGCTGTTCTTGTTGACCGTGTGGCTGAACGCCTCGTTCGGCGGCTGGCCCGGTTTGTTGGGAACGCTCGCGGTCCTGCCGATTGCTTGGGGCGTGAGCCGGCTTGCGGTCTCGGTGCCCCGCCTGCAGCTCGCGTTCTATCTCGTCTATCCGCTCCATCTTGCGCTGATCGGGGCGCTGAAGGCCTGGCGAAGGGGCTGCTCTACTGAAAGCGCTCGAAGGCGTCCTGGTGTATGGTCGCGATTGGTAGCACCGGGCCGGTGCTGGCCCTGCCCAGGAGGTTTTCGCCATGCCCGTGCGAAGTCTTGTTCCCGCCCTGACGGCGGCCCTTGCAGCCACCTGCATCGCATGGGCGCCCTCGGCCGCCGCGCAGTCAGGCGCCGCGGCATTGCGGGCATCCTACGAAAAGCTCGCTCCAAGCCTGGCGAACAGCCCGTTGGGGCGGCCGATGGTTCTGAATTCCGCCGAAACGGCGAAGGGCCTGAAAGGCGAGGTGTATGGCGTACTGGACCAGTCCGCTGGCCAAGGTCAGTGCCGCCCTGGACAAGCCGGCGCGCTGGTGCGACATGCTGATGCTGCACCTCAACAATCGCGGCTGCCGCGTCGACGAGGGCAAGCAGACGCTGACCCTGAGTGTGGTGCGGCGCTATGACATTCCCGTCGAGCAAGCGTTCGAACTGACCTTTCAATTTCGCATCGCCAGCGCCACGCCCGACTTCTTCGACGCGAAGCTGAGCTCCGGCAAGGGACCGTTCGGCACGCGCAACTATGTCATTTCGCTCCAGGGCATCCCGCTGGAGAACGGCAAGTCCTTCATTCACTTCAGCTATGCCTACGACCAGAGTGCCGCGACCCGCGCGGCGACCCAGAGCTACCTGGCCACCATGGGTCGCGGCAAGGTCGGCTTCACGGTCGTCGGCAAACAGCCGTCCGGCGAGCCGGAACTGGTCGGTGGCGTGCTGGGCCTGATCGAACGCAACGCCATGCGCTACTTCCTGGCCGTGGACGCCTACTCGGCGGCGCCGGACGATGTCGAGAAGCGGCTGGCGCTGTGGTACGCAGGGACGCAAAAGTATCCCCGCCAGTTGCATGACCTCAGCGAGGCCGAGTACCTCAAGTTCAAGCGCATGGATCTGCAGCGCCAGGGCAAGGCGCTGACCGTACGCATGCTGTGAATCGCGCGGCTTGACCCGCAATCCATCGCGGCGTGGTCTGTGGATTGCGGCAGCTGACTTCGCGCAGTGGGATGCACGGTCGAGTCATAGCCCGGGATGACAGCCCTCTACCGCCTTGAGCTCGATCGGATAGGAGTGATGCTCGTGCGCGATCAGCCATTGGTGCTTTTCCTTGCGCAATCCGATGGTGACGCGCACTTGCGAGTCGAAGATATTCACGATGGCATGGCAATACGCCACCGTTTCCCCGGCGGTGATCCGCAGTTCGGTGACGTCGAACGAACCCGGCCCGCCGGGACTGTGGTCGAAGAACAGCTCCCAGGTTTTCTTGTACTCCTGCATTCCTTTGGACTGCAGGGGCAGGGGGACATCGAACATGACGATGTCGTCGGCATGCTTCGCAAGCACGCCATCCATGTCCTGCTGCCTGACAGCAGCCGCCCATGCTTCGACCAGCGCACGTATTTGTGCTTCGTCCGCGGCGTTTGTCATTTGAGTTGGCGCCGCTATTCGCTGACGATGACCTCGAATCCACCGTAGATGAGCCGCTTGCCGTCGAACGGCATCGGGTTGTTCTCCGGTTCCAGCCGCGGATCGGCCATGACTTTCTTCATCCCTTCGTCGCGGGCCGCGCGGGAAGGCCAGGTGATCCAGGAGAAAACCACGGTCTCATCCGCCTTGCGCTGGACGGCCATCGGAAACGACGTCAGCTTGCCCTCCGGCACGTCGTCGCCCCAGCATTCGACGACTGCCAGCGCGCCGTACTCCTTGAACACGGCGGCAGCGGCTTGCGCGTGGCGCACGTATTTGTCGCGATTGGCCGTCGGAACAGCGGCCACGAATCCATCCACATAGTTCATGCTAAGTCTCCTTGAAAAGTGCGGCGGCAAAAGTGCCGCTCACACAGGGACGACGAAGGATGCCGGTCGCTTTCGACATGTGTTTGTAACCGTGAGTTGCCTCAGCTGGCGTCGTGGAAGATGATGCCGGCGGTGTGGCGGTGGCCGGCGCGCAGCCGGCTCACGCCATGCCGCAGATTCACCCGATAGACTCCGCGCGTCCCCTGCACCGGCCGGTGGTGAACCGCGATGACCGCGGCGTCTCCCTGCTGCAGCGGCAGCACCATCGGCCGCGACTGCATGCGCGGGCGTTGCTCGGTCATCACGAACTCGCCACCTTCGAAGTCGCGCCCCGGCTGCGACAGCAGCAGCACCACTTGCAGCGGAAACACGTGCTCGCCGTACAGGTCCTGGTGCAGGCAGTTGTAGTCGCCGGCGCCGTACTGCAGCAGCAAGGGCGTCGGGCGCTCCTGGCCGGCCGCGTGGCAGCGGGCGATGAACTCGGCGTGCCGTTGCGGGAACCGCACCGAAGGCCCATCGCCATGTGCCACCGTTGGCGATCGGCGCCAACCTCGCGTAGAACGCCTCGCGCAGCTCGGCGATGAGCGGCGGCAGCGGGTAGGCGAAATACTTGTACTCGCCGCGGCCGAAGCCATGGCTTGCCATGACGACCCGGCTGCGAAAGGTGGGCTCGTCCTGCGGGTACAGCGAAGCGAGTTCACTGCACTCATGCGCCGTCAGCAGGCCTTCGATCCTCGCCCAGCCCTCGGAATCGAGCTCGGCAGCCAGCCGATCGTCATCCACCTTCGCCAATCGGTCCACCGCCTGGTGAGGCGCCGGCGCCTTCATGCCTGGGCCTCGCGCTCCAGCAAGGCGCGCTTGCGCTCCACGCCCCAGCGATAGCCGGACAACGCGCCGTCGCTGCGCACGACGCGATGGCAGGGTATCGCGATGGCCAGCGTGTTCGCGCCGCAGGCCTGCGCCACCGCCCGAACCGATTGCGGCGCGCCGATGCGTTCAGCCAGCTCGGCATAGCTCACCGTGTGCCCGGCGGGTATCTCGCGCAGCGCCTGCCACACGCGCTGCTGGAACGCGGTGCCGCGCACGTCGAGCGGCAGATCGAGGCCGAGGTGCGGCGCCTCGACCATGCCCACGACGTTGGCAACCAGCCGCTCGAATGCCGCGTCGCCGCCGATCAGGTTGGCGTTGGGAAAGCGATCCTGGAGCTCGCGCGCCAGCTCCTGCGGGTCGTCGCCCAGGGAAATCGCGCAGACCCCGCGCTCGCTCTGGGCGACGAGGATGGCACCCAGCGAGCACTGGCCGATGGCGAAACGAATGTCGCTTTGGGCTCCGCCGGCGCGAAAGCGCGAAGGCGTCATGCCGAGCACCTGGTCGGCCTGCTCGTAAAAGCGGCTGCCGGAGTTGTAGCCGGCGCCATAGATCGCGTCGGTGACCGAGCCGCCGGACGCAAGTTCGCGCCGCACGCGTTGCGACCGCTGCGCGGTTGCATAGCCCTTGGGCGTCAGGCCGGTGATCGCCTTGAAGACCCGGTGCAGGTGAAAGACGCTCATGCCCGCGCGCTGGGCCAGTTCTTCCAGCGTGGGCGAGTGCTCGGCGCTCTCGATGTAGCGGCACAGCTCGGCTACTTTCTGCGCGTGCCGCGCTGGCGGGCTCAGCGGGTCGCGGCTCATTGGGTGTGTGGGATTGCAGTTCATGCAGGCAGATTAAATGGGCTGCCGCCGCACCGCACTCCGGTTCTTGCTTTTGAATCCGGCGGCGGCCGTCACGCGGTCGGGTAGCCCGCTTCGGCCAAAGCGCCGGCGATGAAGGCGCGGTCCCGGCCCGACTCGACCTTCACCTTCTTGCCGGCCAGGTCAACCTCGACCTTCGCTTGCGGGTCGACCAGTTTGATGGCCCGCGTCACGGCGTCGACACAATGGCTGCAGCTCATGGCCTGGACATCGAATTCAATCATGGGACGCTCCTTGGGGGATCGATGATGACCCAGCCGGGATTCCCCACCGCACGGAGGGGATTGCATTCCTGCCCTTGACCCTGACATGGTGGGAAGGTTGAGACTGGGCACCGTGAACACAGCAACGACTTTCAAATCTTCCGCGCTGCCGGCGACCGACTGGACCCTCCCCGTCGAGGGCATGACCTGCGCCTCGTGCGTCAGCCGTGTCGAGAAAGCCCTGGCCTCGCTTCCCGGTGTCCACGAGGCCACGGTCAACCTGGCCACGGAAGTGGCTACGGTGAAGGCCGACCCGGCGGTAGGGCTGGACGCCTTGCGCGGCGCCGTCGAAAAGGCGGGCTACTCCGTCGGCGAACAACCGGTGGGCGACGCCGCGCCCGCGGCGCCCCCAGTCCGGCCAAGCCCAATGAGTGGTGGCCGTTCGCGCTGTCGGCGGCGCTCTCGCTGCCGCTCATCCTTCCGATGCTCGCCATGCCGTTCGGCCTCGACTGGGCCTTGCCGGGTTGGCTGCAGCTTGCCCTGGCCACGCCGGTCCAGTTCTGGCTGGGCGCGCGGTTCTATCGCTCGGGCTGGAAGGCCGTGAAGGCCCGCGCCGGCAACATGGACCTGCTGGTGGCGCTGGGCACCTCGGCCGGGTATGGCTTGAGCGTGTACCTGCTGCTGGTCCATGGCGGCCATGGCGGGGCTCACCTGTACTTCGAAGCCTCGGCGGTGGTCATCACCCTGGTATTGCTGGGCAAATGGCTGGAGACGCGCGCCAAGCGCCAGACCACGGAAGCCATTCGGGCGCTGAGCGCGCTGCGTCCTGAAACGGCCCGGGTTCGCCGCGGCGGCCAGGACATCGAAGTGCCCATCGGCAAGGTGGCCCGGGACGACCTGGTGGTGGTGCGTCCCGGCGAGCGTGTGCCGGTGGATGGGATCGTGGTGGAAGGGGCCAGCCACATCGACCAGTCCCTGATCACCGGCGAAAGCCTGCCGGTGGCGAAGCACGAAGGCGACATGATCACCGGCGGCTCGGTGAACGCCGAGGGCCTGCTGCTGGTGAAGACCACGGCGGTGGGCGCCGAGTCCACGCTGGCGCGAATCATCCGGCTGGTGGAGACGGCCCAGGCCAAGAAGGCGCCGGTACAGCGGCTGGTCGACCGGGTGAGCGAGGTCTTCGTGCCCGTCGTGATCGCGATCGCGCTGGTCACGCTGCTGGGTTGGGGCCTGGCCTCGGGCGACTGGGAGGCGGCGATCCTCAATGCCGTGGCCGTGCTGGTCATCGCCTGTCCCTGCGCGCTGGGCCTGGCGACGCCCACGGCCATCATGGCCGGCACCGGTGTCGCGGCCCGCCACGGCATCCTGATCAAGGATGCGCAGGCGCTGGAGATCGCCCACAAGGTGAAGGTGGTCGCTTTCGACAAGACCGGCACCCTGACCGAGGGCAAGCCGCAACTGGTGGCCGTTGAAGCGGCGCGTGGCGACCGGTCCTCGTTGCTGGCGATCAGCGCCTCGATCCAGGCCGGCAGCGAGCATCCGCTGGCGCGCGCCGTGCGCGACGCGGCCGCGCGGGAAAACGTGCAACACGCGAGCGCCGCCAAGGTTCGCGCCATCGTCGGGCGCGGTGTCGCGGCGCAGGTGGATGGCCGCGAATTGCGGCTCGGCAGCACACGCCTGATGGAAGAACTGAAGGTCGATCCCGGCGCGCTGGCTGCGCGTGCCGCGCAACTGCAAAGCCAAGGGCCTCACCGTGTCGTGGGTGGCCGACGTGACCGACGCGCCGGTGCTGCTGGGCCTGCTGGCCTTCGGCGACACGGTCAAGCGCACGGCGGCCGCCGCGGTGGCCAGGCTGCACGAGCAGGGCGTGCGCTCGGTGCTGGTGACCGGCGACAACCATGGCAGCGCGGCCGCCATCGCGGCCCAGATCGGCATCGACGAGGTCCGCGCCGAGGTCCTGCCCGAGGACAAGGCCAGGATCGTCGCGCAGCTCAAGGCCGGCGGGGACGCAGTGGCGATGGTCGGCGATGGCATCAACGATGCACCGGCGCTGGCCGCGGCCGACGTCGGCATCGCGATGTCCACCGGCACCGACGTCGCCATGCATTCGGCCGGCATCACGCTGATGCGCGGCGATCCGGCGCTGGTTGCCGATGCGATCGACATCTCGCGCCGCAGCTACGCCAAGATCCGCCAGAACCTGTTCTGGGCTTTTGTCTACAACGTGGTCGGCATTCCGCTGGCGGCGTTTGGACTGCTCAGCCCCATGGTCGCCGGCGCCGCGATGGCATTCAGCAGCGTGAGCGTGGTCACCAACGCGCTGACTGTTGCGCAACTGGAAGGCAAGCGAATGACGAGGCTCTACAACGTGGGAGAGGCCGCGCGCCTGTCGCATGTATCGGCCAAGATGGTGCGGCACTACGAATCGCTGGGGCTGCTGCCTGCGGTCTCGCGCACCGACGCCGGCTACCGGCAGTACACCGACAAGGAAATCCACACGCTGCGTTTCATCCGGCGCGCCCGTGACCTGGGATTCAGCATGGCCGAGATCGGCGAGCTGCTCAAGCTATGGCAAAACCGCCGCCGGCCCAGCGCCAGCGTCAAGCGGATCGCTTCGGACCATGTGGCGGCGCTGGATGCCAAGATGGCGGAGATGGCGGCGATGCGCAAGACGCTGCAGCACCTGATCCATTGCTGCAGCGGCGACGAAAGGCCGGACTGCCCGATCCTGGACGAACTGGCGCAGGAGCACGGCGCATCATGACTTGGCTCCCTCTCCCTCCGGGAGAGGGCCGGGGTGAGGGCAGGCGTGCGCGAGGCCAACTGACAGCTCACTGCAGCCGGACCTCGCCGTCGAACTGGACGTTCAGTTTCAGGCCGGCAATCTCCAGGTCATTTTGGCGGGGAACGCCTCGGTGCCGCCGATGGCGCCGGCGGCCAGCGCTTTCGCCACCGCCTGTTCGATCTCGTGCTGCGATTTGACGCCGACCATCTTCAGGAATTTCCGAATGCTGAGGTTGAATACTTCTTCGTCCATAGGTTTCTCCCGGAAGTCAGATGTCGAAGTACAGATAGAACTCCCAGGGATGGGGGCGCAGCCGGACGGGATCGATCTCCCTCTTGCGCTTGTAATCGATCCAGGTATCGATCACGTCGCTGGTGAATACGTCGCCGGCCGTGAGGAAGCCGTGATCGTTCTCCAGAGCTGACAGCGATTCCTGCAGCGAGGCCGGCACCTGCCGCACTTTGCTCGCTTCTTCCGGCGGCAGGTCGTAGATGTTCTTGTCGAGCGGATCTCCGGGCTCGGTCTTTTTCGCGATGCCATCCAGGCCTGCCATCAGCATCGCCGCGAAAGCGAGATAGGCGTTGGCCGAAGGATCCGGACAGCGGAATTCCACCCGCCTCGCGTTCGGCGAGGACGAGTACATCGGGATGCGCGCGGCGGCGGAACGATTGCGCTGGGACATGGCCAGATTGACAGGCGCCTCGTAGCCGGGCACCAGCCGCTTGTACGAGTTGGTGGTCGGGGCGCAAAAAGCCATCAATGCCGGCGCATGTGCCAGCAGACCGCCTATGTACCACCGGCACATCTGGGAGGTCAGCGCCCATCCGTTCGCGTCGTAGAAAAGGTTCTTCTTGTCCTGCCACAGGCTCTGGTGGCAGTGCATGCCGCTTGCGTTGTCCGCGAAGATCGGCTTGGGCATGAACGTGGCGACCTTGTTGTGCCTGCGCGCGACGTTCTTGCACACGTACTTGTAGAGCATGACGTTGTCCGCCATGCGCGTGAGCGGCGCGAATCTCATGTCGATCTCGTTCTGCCCCCCGGTCGCGACTTCGTGGTGATGCACCTCGACCTGCACCCCGGCCTGCATCAGCGCGAGCACGATCTCCGAACGGATGTCCTGCAAGGTGTCCTGCGGCGGCACGGGAAAGTAGCCTTCCTTGAAGCGTGACTTGTAGCCCAGGTTGCCGCCGCCATACGCGCCCTCGTCGGCGCCCGAGTTCCAGTCGCCTTCGACCGACTCGATGTAGTAGTAGCCTGCAATGCTGGTCCTGGCCGAAGCGAACCGAGTCGAAGATGAAGAACTCCAGCTCGGGACCGAAGTAGCAGGTCGTCGCGATCCCCGTGGCCTTCAGGTGGGCCTCGGCCTTCTTCGCGATATAGCGCGGGTCGCGTGAGTATGGCTTGCCGACGATGGGATCGTGCACGTCGCAGATCATCGACAAGGTCGGCACCTCGCAGACCGGATCGATGAACGCCGTCGTCGGATCGGGCTTGAGCAGCATGTCCGACTCATGGATTTCCTGGAAGCCCCGGATCGAGGAGCCATCGAAGCCGATGCCCTCGCTGAAGAGATCCTGGTGAATCTCCGGCAGCGTGATCGAGAAGTGTTGCCAGAGCCCCGGCAAGTCCGTGAACTTGAGATCGACGATCTGGATATGGTGCTTCTCGATCAGCGAGACAACATCCTTGGGGCTGGCCGGCCGCTCGACACGAAAGCTGCCAGGTGCGGCGAAAGCGAGTGCTTGAGTTTCCAGGGCCTGCCGGGTGGTCATGGCTTACTCCTTGAAAAAGGTTAAGAAGTGCCGCGAGACG
The DNA here is from genome assembly GCA_963722025.1 of uncultured beta proteobacterium. Lineage (GTDB taxonomy): Bacteria > Pseudomonadota > Gammaproteobacteria > Burkholderiales > Burkholderiaceae_C > Ramlibacter. Next base: position 46,379 of record CAVRNE010000046.1, on the reverse strand, counting down.
GGATTCGCCATTGCAGCATAGGACGTGCTGCGGCAAAAGCAATGGCGGTCCGGCTCGCTTTGAGCTGGCCACGCACTTGTCATTGCGGGCTCGACCCGCAATCCATGGCGGCGATGGATGCCGGATCGAGTCCGGCATGACAGCCTTTCTAAGCCTCTGCCGCTTCCACCGGCCGCGCCTGCAGGTAAAAGGGCGCGGCGCTGCCGGGCCGCAGGATCTTGAGCATGCAGTCCCGGCCCACCCGATCCGGGTGCAGGGCCTGATACAGCGCATCGACGGATGCGATGTCCTGGCCGTCGATGCCCAGCAGGATGTCGCCGGTGCGCAGGCCGGCGCGCTCGGCAGGGCTGTCCGGCTCAACGCTCAGGATGCGCACGGCATGGCTCTGCTGCAGGCCGAGCGGCACGATGATCCGCCGGTCCAGCGCCATCGTGCTGCCGCCCACGCCCAGCCAGCCGCGCCGCACGCGGCCATGCCGCAGCAGCTGCGGGATGACCATCGCGGCGATGTCCACGGCCACCGCGAAGCAGATGGCCTGGGCCTGCGGAATGATCGCCGTGTTGACGCCGATCACCTCGCCGCGCGAGTTGAGCAGCGGCCCGCCGGAATTGCCGGGGTTGAGCGCCGCGTCGGTCTGGATCACGTCCGGGATCATGCGGCCGGTGGAGGCGCGCATGCTGCGCCCGAGCGCGCTCACGATGCCCGCGGTCACCGTGTGTTCGAAGCCGAGCGGATTGCCGATGGCGACGGCGATCTCGCCGCGCCGCACCTCGGCCGAGCGTCCCAGCGGCGCGCACGTCAGCGGCCCCTGCGAGATGCCGTCCACCTGCAGCACAGCCAGATCGGTGTGCGGGTCATCGCCGACCCAGCGCGCCGAGAAGTGGCGGCCGTCGCTGAAGGAGGCGTGGAAAGTGGTGGAGGCATCAGGGCGGCCGGCGCGGCCGGCGCGCACCACGTGCGAATTGGACAACAGGTAGCCGTCCGGCGTGAACAGGAAGCCGGAGCCGCTGCCGGCCGGCTTGCCGCGGCTGCCGTGCACCTGCACGGCGGCGACGCTGGGCCCCACCCGCTCAGCCACTTGCGTGACGGTCTGCGAGTAAGTGTCGAGCAGGTTGAGGTCGGATGCTCCCATTGATGGCTCCAGACACAGCACATGGAGACGGGACGGGCGAAACGCAAGGGGCTGCGCCAGGACCGGCGGTGTTACCTTGAGCTGATCTAGCGGCTTCCATGGAACGGGAATACTTTCCGTCACGGGCCAGGCCGTTGAGGTGGCAACGCTTCTGCAGCGCCTTCTGAGCGGCGGCGACGTTGCCTTCCTGCCCCTTCCACGCGGCCAGCACCGGATCCTGCAGCGCCCGTCCATACGAAAAACTGACCTCCCACGGCTGCGCGCCCATGGCGTTCATGGCATTGAGGTGGTCGGTCGCGTCCTGCCGCGCTCTGCCCGCCGGACAGGAACACGATCCCCGGGACCGCCGCCGGCACGTACCGCCTGAGGCAGCGCAACGTGGCCTCGGCCACCTCCTGCACGCCGGCCTGTCGCGTGCACTTCTTGCCGGCGATCACCATGTTCGGCTTGAGCAGCATGCCCTCGAGCCGCACGTCATGGGCGTCGAGTTCGGCGAACACCGCCTGCAGCACCTGCGCCGTCACCGCCTCGCAGCGCTCGATGCCGTGGGCGCCATCCATCAGCACTTCCGGCTCCACGATCGGCACCAGCCCGGCCTCCTGGCACAGCGCGGCGTAACGTGCCAGTGCGTGGGCATTGGCGTGGATGCCGAACGGCGACGGAATATCGCGCTCGTCAATGTCGATCACCGCCCGCCACTTGGTGAACTGCGCGCCCAGTTGCCGGTATTCGGCGAGCCGTTCGGGCAAGCCGTCCAGCCCCTCGGTCACCTTGTTGCCGGGGTGCAGCGCCAGCGCCTTGGTGCCTTTGTCGACCTTGATGCCGGGGATGATCCCCCGGCCCGCCAGCAGCTTGGGGAATGGGACGCCATCGCGCGTGCTCTGGCGCAGGGTTTCGTCGAACAGGATGACGCCGCCGAGCGTGCGTTCGACGCCGTCGGCGGTAAACAGGATTTCGCGGTAGCGCCGGCGGTTTTCTTCGGTGGACTCGACCTGGATCGAATCGAAACGCTTCTTGATGGTGGGGCTGCTTTCGTCTGCTGCCAGAACGCCTTTCTGTTTCGCGACGATGGCATTGGCCACGGACTTGAGTTCGTCGATGTTCATGCTGGGACCCTCCGGTAAAAGTGAAAACGTCCAATGCACAACGCCCTAGTTTGAATAAATGCCCCGTGACTGTGTGTCACAGAGCTCGGCTGTGATGTTTTTGGCTCTACAACGCGCATGACTCGGATTTTGCGGGGCCGGCACGCTTCTCATGCACAGTCAACGGATGTAGCGACTCGTCGAAGTCGCTCAGTCGCGGGGACGACAAGACCGGCGCACTCTCGATCGTCTGGAGACGGACCCGCCATGCATCCAACAGGTGCTGTCGCGCCGCAGGGCTGACGTAGGGCACATGCCACGCGACGAACGGTTCGCAAACGGTCAGCCCGGTGTACGCCAACGTGCCTTGAAGGAGATGCCGCAGCATGCCGTTCAGGCTTCCGTGAATGCCGTCCTTGCCGAACATGTGCTCCTGGCCCCCCAGCGTCACGCTCACCAGGGCGCGCTTGCCAACCAATCCACCTCGATCGTAGAAGCGCTTGCCGCCGTAGACGACGCCGGACACCAGCACCCGGTCGATCCAGCCTTTGAGAATGGCCGGGGTGGAGAACCAGAAGATCGGAAAGTTGAGCACGAGAAGATCGCACCAGCGCAGCTTCTCCAACTCAAGCTGGATATCTGGCGCAATGGTTCCCGTCGCCACGCCCTGTCGTTGCTCGAGGGCATAGACACAATAGTCGGGATTCGCACGCGATCCGAAATCCGCGGCCGAAGCCACGGGGTTGAAACGCATGGCGTAGAGGTCCGAGACCTGGACCTCGTGCCCTTGCGAGGCGAGTTCCTCTTCGGCGAGCGACTTGAGGGCGGCGCTGAAGGATTGAGGTTCGGGATGGGCGTGAACGAGCAGGACTTTCATGCGGCACCTAGGTTAGTTGTTGGTAGAGCAGTCTTCATTGGGTTTTCTCCATTAGGCGGCGGCTCTCAGAACCCGACGTTCTCGGTGCCCTTCAGCGCCAGGATCTCGCGGGCCTGCGCCGGCGTGGCGATCTGCAGGCCCAGCCCTTCCAGGATCTCGCGCACCTTGAGCACCTGTTCGGCGTTCGACGCGGCCAGCTTCCCGGGGGCGATCCACAGGCTGTCTTCCAGGCCGACGCGCACGTTGCCGCCCATCGCGGCGGCCATCGCCGCCACTCTCATCTGGTTGCGGCCTGAGCCCAGCACCGACCAGCGATAGTCATCGCCGAACAGGCGGTCGGCCGTTCGCTTCATGTGCATCACGTCGTCCGGATGCGCGCCGATGCCGCCGAGGATGCCGAACACCGTCTGCACGAAGAACGGCGGCTTGATCAGCCCGCGGTCGATGAAGTGGGCCAGGTTGTACAGATGCGAGGTGTCGTAGCACTCGAACTCGAAGCGCGTGCCGCTGGCCGACAGCTCGCGCAGCGAGGTCTCGATGTCGCCATAGGTGTTGCGGAAGACCAGGTCCTTGCTGCCCTCCAGATACGGGCGCTCCCAGTCGTGCTTGAACTCCTTGAAGCGCTCCAGCATCGGAAACAGGCCGAAACCCATCGACCCCATGTTCATCGAGGCGACCTCGGGCTGCAGCTCGAGCGCCGGGCGGATCCGTTCCTGCACCGTCATGTACGGCGAGCCGCCGGTGGTCAGGTTGACCACTGCATCGCACTCGCGCTTGATGCGTTCCAGAAACGGCGTGAACGCGTCCGGGCGCTGGTCCGGCTTGCCGGTCAGCGGGTCGCGCGCATGCAGATGGATGATGGCGGCGCCGGCCCTGGCTGCGGCGATCGCCGATTCGGCGATCTGTTCCGGCGTCACCGGCAGGTGCGGCGACATCGACGGTGTGTGGATCGCACCGGTGACGGCGCAGCTGATGATGACGGCTTTCTGTTGATGCATGCCTTGCTTTCTTCGGTTCGGCCTTCAGCGGGCTCATACTCCGGCTCGAAGCCGATGGCCTTCAGGTTCGCACCATGCTTGTCGGAGGCCACGCGCAACGACTGCGACAACTGCTCGGGCGTCAGCAGCAGGCCGACATCCCTTCCCCCCAGTTCCTTGAAGCGCTCTGCCACCTTCGGCTGCTGCAGCGCCTTGAGCGTCGCCTCGCGCACCTTTGCCTGGATGTCGGCCGGCACATCGGGTGTGGTCCACAGGCCGATCCAGGCAATATCATCGATCTGCGGGTAACCGAGTTCGGTGAAGGTCGGCACATTGGGCAGCGCGCTCATGCGCTTGGGCGAGCTGACGGCGAAGGCCTTCAGCTTGTCGGCTCTTGAGCATCGGGATCGATGTCGCCGGGCCGTCGAACATCAGCGGCAATGGCCGCCAATCCCGTCCTGCAGCGCCGGCGGCGAGCCCTTATAGCCGACATGCGTCATGTCCAGGCCGGCCACCTTGTTCAGCGCCACACCCATGGTGTGCGAGACCGTGCCGGTGCTGTACGAGGCAATAGCTCACCTTGCCTGGGTTGGCCTTGACATAGGCGACCAGCTCCTTCAGGTTCGACGCCGGCAGCGCCGTGTTGCCCACCATCACCAGGCCCGAACGCGACAGCTCGGCCAGCGGCTTGACGTCCTTGTCAACTGGATCTGAAGCGCGTTGCTTGGCGTATGTGCGGGATCTCGCTCCACCAGGCTGTTCGGGGCTGATCAGGAAGGCTGTGGCCGTCGCGCTGGCGACGAATATCAGCAGGTCCCTGTGCGCCTATGGCGCCCAGCCCGTCCCGGCTTGTTGTTGACGATCACGGTCTGGCCCGAGCAAGCGGCGTCAGGCCGTTCGGCCAAGGTGCGCGCAATGATGTCGGAGCTGCCGCCAGCCGTCGCGCTGACGACGACCAACCGGATTGGCTTGCTCGGCCAGGCCTGCGGCCAGCGCCCCGCGGGCGCGACGGCCAGCAGGGCATGCCCCCCGGCGATGGCGCCGAGCAAAGGTTCGCGGCGCAGCGAGTTCTCCTGGGGGGTGTTGCATGGCGATGTCTCCAGAAGATAAATGAAATGGTGTGAATCGCGCTCAGGCAGCCAGGCGCATTGGCACGCCGCGCTGGTCCGGTGCGCGATTCGGCGGCATGCCCAAACGCGCCAAGGTTTCGTCGGCACCGGACCAGAATTTGCCGATGCCGTAGATACCGCGCGCCTCGGTGCTGTTGGCCACGTCGCGGCCGAGCTCGTGCGCCATGCGGACCATCATCTCGATCTGCTGCACCGACGTCATGCGCTCGCCGCGTGGCCCGAACAGCGTGTCCTCGATGCCGACGCGCACATGCATGCCCAGCGCGATGGCCATCATGTTCATCGGATAGATATGGCGGTTCAGCGTTTCGAGCGTCAGCACCGCACCATCGGGCGTACGGCGGGCGAACTCCACCATGTCGGCCGGATGCAGGCCGGACTAGCCGCCGCCGATGGCGACGTAGTTGAGGACGAGCGGCCCGCTGTACGACGCCGCGGCGGATCAGGCGTTCGACGGTTTCGAGCTGCGTCAGGGCGCCGAGCATGAAGTGCGGCTGGATGCCGCTGGCGACCAGGCGGCGGATGTGTTCCACGTGCCACGACGGATTCGACGGCACGATCATGTCGGTGTACGCGGCCTGGGTCGCCGGGTTGGCCAGCGAGGTGCCGGCCACGTCGGCCGCAGTCATCAGCTCCATCACGTTCATCTGGCTGGTGTTGATCGCCACCGTCACCTGATCGGGCTTCGGATCGAGTTCGGCCAGCATGTGGCGCTTGTCGTCGTTCAGCCACTTCGCGGCCTGGCCATCGTTCTCGGGGGCGAATGAGATCGAGCCGCCGACTTGCAGAATCATCTCGGGCACGGCTTCGCGCAGGCGGGCCAGCATCTCGTTGAACTTGGACAGGCGCTTGCTGCCCTTGCCGTCGTCCTCGCGCACATGCACATGCAGCACCGTGGCGCCGGCGTTCCAGCAGTCGACCGCCTTTTGAACCTGCTGGTCCATCGTCACGGCAATATCGTCGGAGTCGCCGGGAACCCACTGCGGGCCGAACGGCGCGACCTGGATCACGAGCTTTTGCTGGTTTTCGGGCAAGAGGGAATCGTCGAGAAAATGCATGGTGTGTCTCCTTGGGGTTTCAGGCGGGTTGGTCGGCGCTGGCGGCGCGGCATTCGGTCAGGGCGTCGAGTTCTTCGAGCAGGATGGGCGCGCCCAGGCTCATCGTGTGGATGCCCAGCACGCTGACGCATTGCAGGACGGCGGTGATCTCCTGCTTGGTCGCACCCAGTTCAAGTGCCTTGCGGATGTGGCGGCGCACACCGGGGCCATACAGATGGGTGCACGACGCGTTGACGGCGATCGCGAGGAACTCGACCGTCTTCGCATCGAGCACGCCCGAGACCATCGGCGCAATTCCCATGGCGATGAACTTCTCGGTCCAGTCCGCATCCAGTGTCGAAAAGGAATCCCAGTCCGGATTCCAGTTGCCGCTGGCGCGGATGCGGTCACACACCGGAGTAGGGGTTTCGGTCGAGGTCTTGTGGGTCATTGCAATTCCTTGAAGATCGTTCGCAGGCCTTCAGTGTTGGCGCCCAGCTCGTTTCTGACTTGACATACGAGGACATAGAATTACCAATTTGTGACCCCGTCTGGGAAGCCCATGCCCGCTCTGCTGCGCAGTGCCAGCCTCACCGGTTACGCCGAACTCGCGCGTGAGGCGGGCCTGAATCCCATCGCGTTGATGCTCGAGGTGGGGCTGCCGCTGCCGGCCTTGCGCGAGCCGGACCTGAAGATTTCTGCCGATGCCGTGGCCGCGCTACTCGAGCTATCGGCGCAAGGCAGTGGCGACGAAACATTCGGGCTGGCATGGCCGAGTCGCGCCGGCTGTCGAACCTCGGTCCGATCGGCATGCTGGTGCGCGAGGAGCCGACCTTGCGGCGGGCCTTCGAGGAACTCCTGCGCTTCATCCACCTGCACAACTCCGCACTGATCCTGAAGATCGAGGAGGCCGGCGGGGTCGTGTTGATCCGTCAGGAACTGGTGGTTGGCCGTGCGGCCGTGATTCGGCAATCGACCGAACTTGCCGTCGGCGTGCTGTTCCGGTTGCTCACGGTCTTTCTCGGACCGCAGTGGCGGCCGCGCTATGTGTGCTTCGCGCATTCGGCGCCGAAGAACCGCACCATGCATCGGCGCGTGTTCGGTTCTCGGGTCGAGTTCGATCACGATTTCAACGGCATCGTCTGCGACCCGCGTGACCTCGACGTGCCCAATCCTGGCGCCGACCCCGTCATGGCCCACTATGCACGCCAAGTCCTCGAAGCGAGCCTGGGTGACAAGCGCGGCAGCACCGCCAACGATGTCAGGCAACTGGTGTTCGTGCTGTTGCCGGCGGGGCGTTGCACCTCGAAGTGGTCGCCAAGCACCTGGGCGTCACGCGGCGCACCGTGCATCGGCAGCTGGAGCGCGAAGGCGAGAGCTTCAGCGGCATCGTCGAAGGCGCACGCCGGGAACTCGCGGAGCGCTATGTCAACGATGGTGGCCGGCCGCTGTCGGAGGTCTCGGCGCTGCTGGGCTTCTCCGCGCCCAGCGCGTTTTCCCGCTGGTACCGTCAAGCGTTCGGCGCGAGCGCCGCGAAACGACGATCACGCTGACGTGAGTGCCAGTCAGGCTCGTCACGACGCAGGCGCAGGGGCGGCCTACCTCGCACCCTGAGGTCTGAAACGGCCCCTCAGTTTTTCGACGCCGGTGGTGCGGCAGAGCACGGTCAAACCCGCCTCCTTCAGCAGCCGCTTGAACTCGGGCGAATCGACGATGATCGTTCCCGCCGCGGCGCGCAGCCGATCGACGGCCTCGTCGGGCAACACGAAGGTCGTCGGCTGCTGGTTCAGGTAGGCCAGTTCCGCCTTGTCCTTCAGCGCCGGGAACGACACGTCGATGGCATAGATCTCGGCGTCCGGCACGCGCAGGGCCGCGGTTACCGCGGGATCCGTGTTGCCCGCCATCGCGGCCGAGTTGCGGATCAGGCGCATGGTCTGCCAGCGCGCCGCCGTGTCCTTCAGCAGTTCGGTGGCTTCGTAGGAATAGGCGTCGATCGGCGTGCCCGCCGCCTTGAGCAGGATCTCCACGGTGCCGGGCGGGGTCTCGGACTCGTCCCAGTTGGTCGGCGGCACCGACAGCGAATTGACGATGAAGACCATGATCCTGTTCGCGCTGTCGAGCGGCGTCGGCACGCCCGGCTTCGTGCAAGGCCTGCAGCACCTCCAGCGCATCGAGCACGCCGCGCATGCCCACGTTGTCCGACACGCCGCCGTCGACCAGGTGGATGATAGGGCCGCTGACGCCGTCACCGTAGGCCTGCAACGACCTGAGCGAGCGGATCGCGCGCGCGGCAGGCCGCGGCGGATTGTCCGTGTCGGTGAAGCGGCTCGACCCAGTCGGGCAGCTTCGTGTTGCAGGTGCCGCCGTAGTTGTTGAGCGTGATCGGCGAGAGCACCACCGGCACCGCGGACGAGGCGGCAGCGGCGCGCGACAGCGGCACGGCATTCAGGTCCGAGCACAGGATGTCGAAGGTGCTCTGGTTGAAGACCAGCCGCGAGCCGGTCGAGATGTCGGTGGCCGAGGCCAGGATCATCGGACCCTTGCCGCGCTTGCAGGTCGCCGAAGGTCGCGCCGTTGAACAGAATCTCGTCGTACAGCTGCGCCGCCAGTTCGGAGCGACCCCAGCCCGTCGACCACAGGTTTCCCCAGTTGCTCGGGTTTGAAGGTGCGCGAGATGATCTCGCCCTGCACGTCGCGCTTCAGGAAGCGCTGCTCGTAGTCGTCGAACAGCTTGTCGCCGTAAAGGCCATAGGCCAGTGCGGTGAAGCTGCCGCCCGACACGCCGGTGATGATGTCGACCTGGTCGAGCAGGCGGCCCTTGTTGCCCTTGGGCCCGACCACCTCGGTGCGCCGCAGGAACTCGAGCACGCCGTACGAGAAGGCGGCAGCGCGCGTGCCGCCGCCCGAGAAGGCGAGGATGACCAGGCTGTCCTTGTTCTCGACCTGCGCCTGGTGCGTCTCGAACCGATAGCCTGCCTTCGGGTCGGCCTTGCGCGATCGGCGGGTTGATCGGGCGGCTGGCGCAGCCGCCGAGCAGCAGCAAGCCGACGGCGAACCATAACGATGGCATCCAGTGTCGAGTCATGATTTTCACCTTGGTTGGGCTTTCGAGATCGCGACTCAAGAGAACATCGTCGACATCCGCAGGTACGGCGTAGGTGCGATTCAACCCGTTGTGAACAGCGACGGCCTGCGGCAAAGGTAAGACCTTCATTCTTCCGAACGCCAGATCAAGTCGCTCTTAGCCGGGCGCGTTTCATCCCCGCCAGCAATTCGCTAGAGCCTGAACCCCATTTCGAGATCACGCTGATGGCGAGCGTGAAGGGCACATCGACCGGATGTACGCGAGCCTTCGCGATGATGTAAATCGACCCGCAGCGGGCGTGGGAACCGACGGAACGAAGATGGCGAAGTGTTCGTCGTCGCACTCCTCGATCAGGAAGGCCGGCACGAGCGCGTCCTCGATCTCGGCCAGCACGACGGCGAAAGTGTCCTCGTCCTCCTTGCCGGCGATTCTGCCCGTCAGCCCGCGGATGAGCGCGTAGCCCGGGATCTTTTCGAGGACGGTGCGCTCGAACGCGTTCTTCGCCCGCAATCCGGGCCCTGTCCGCACCGCGACTCCGCAGACGAAGCATGCCGCGATGAGGAGCAGCATTGCGATCACTTCGCGCAACGGCAGCGTCTCGCGGCAATCCCTCGGTGATGGGCGAAACCAGCCCCATCACGCCGCCGAGCGCCTTCAGAAGCAGAAGCACGCTGAGGTAGATCGGCACGAGGACGAGCACGCCGCCGATCAGCGTGGTCTTGGCGAACTCCGCGAGCGACCGCATAGGGACCTCCTTGGGTGGGACGGCTGAACTCTCTTGACAGGTGGCGGCGCGCGGCTCAGCCCAAGACCGGTGCCAGAAGGGATGGTAATCGCCATTGCTGGGGCGACTCAGCGGAGGCCATGGGCCGGCAGTCTACGCGCCTTCCGCCTTCTTGCTTCCGTTATCGGCCGCACCCGGCGGCGAAGCGCGCCAATGCAGCTTCCGACGCACATACTGGCCAGCGCCGCCGGTGGAGCCGCCGCAATTGATTGCGGACAAGCCAGCAATAACCGGACTTAGCCAACCGTGGATGGCAATAGGGATTGCAACAATCCGAAGCAGCGCCGGTCTCGGATAGTGGTAGCGGCTGCGATGCTGGACGACGACGCGCACGCAGCGTTCTTACCACCTACCCGCGCCATGGGGTGATGCGCGGTAACCATCGCCTCACGTTCGCCCGGTAGCGCTTGTACTCGTCGCCGAACTGCTCGCCCAGCGCAGGCTCTTCGTAGGCGACAACGAACAAGAAGAATCCGGCCCACACGATCGCGCCGTACTCCAGCACCGTGACGCTCCCGAACAGGAGGCCCTGGCCGGCGATCAACGCCGTGACTGCGACGTACATCGGATTGCGGACGTAGCGATAGAGCCCGGTGACGACGAGGCGCTTGGGAGGCATCACGGGCGCCGGTGTGCCGAGGCCCTGCAACGCGAAGCGAGCGAACGAATCGAGCAAGATGGGCAACCCGGCGACGATCAGGGCGGCGCCGAGCACGCGCGCGATCGGGAATAGCGGAGGCGCGAAGTGCCAGTGCGTGAGGTACCAAGGGACGTACACGGCGAGCGTGCCCGGAGCGATGACCAGGAAGATCGCGGAACCGATGATCGCGGCGGCGCGCTGCACGATAGGAGCATACTCAACGCCGCCGCGAATCGTGCGGATTGGGCGAGCGCTGGCGTCGCGTGCCCCGCGTGCGATTGACGCCGGGCGCACCTGCTGATCCTTGCGCTTCGCAGCATTCTGCCTCAGCGGTTCGCGCCGCAGACAGGCACTGGTTCCGCCAAAAGAACGGCGGGGCGCGCTGTCGCCCAGCTGCTGGTCGCCAGACTTTCTTGATTGATACCAAAACGGTAAGCTACAGCTAGTCCAAGGAGATGTACTGTTTCCAGTAACCCAGGCTGCACCGGTCGTGCCGACGGGCAAATCTATGGCAAAGAAGTGGGACGTAGTGACGGTGCCTCAACTTGGTGAGTTGAAAATCAACGTCAGGACCACTCATCGCGATGGCGAGATGCGGTTCACTGCGGCAGGGTCTCCGTTCTCTGGCCCGCTGGAGGCCGCATGGTGGCGGACACGTCAGTCCGATGGTCAGGCTTCAAGTAATCCCGTCGTTCCACTCTGGGTGTCTGCCACCGCATTTCATCAACTCCACGCCTCATTGACAGGTAGTCCGTTCTCTGCATTGAGCCGGGTTGTGGACATCAAAAGGGCGGATGAGAAGCTGACGTACGCTTCAATCATGGCCGCCTTTCGCCCAAGCCCAGGCCGCTATCCGCCACCCCTCGGTGAATTTGCGAAGCGCCACCGTAAGCATCGCGCCGGATTGAGTAACTTGCTTGCCGTGTACTTTGAATGTCATGGACGCAGGAACAACCACATATGCGCTATCCCCGGTTACGTTGACATGCCGCGGCTCGCCCAGAGTGACGACAAAGCCTGAAGCACCCAGATGCTCGCCTTCAACCAACACGTCTCTGTACCAATCCTGAGTAGCCGTCGGCCCGTGCCAAACATGTGGCGCCATGCCATCAAGAATCGACCCGGGAACGGCAAAAGCCGCCGCCATCGCCTTCGAGTCACCCTTGTTGAACCCATCGATGTACTGCCGCACTGTCGTCATCGGATCTGTCATGGTCATCACGCTCACCTTTTTGACCCAAGGGCTTCGTCGCAAGGGTCAAGCACAACGAGTGCCCCAATGATTGGGATTTTAGTCCTGCGCGACATGTGCCAAAAGGTTGCGCCTGGGCGAAACTTTGAACCGTTGCGGTCAGCGGCAATTGTTGCGCTTCCAATTCAACGCTTGAATCGGTCCGGCGGAACTGAGCCCGGCACCTTGCACTTAACCCAGTCCGTCGAGCGTTCGCCGTGGAGATAGGGCGTCGTCCAGTGCGGCGTTTTCGGAGTTCGGTGGCTTGGGGTGCGCTATTCGGTGCGCTCGGCTACATGGCGGCTACATGAGCCGCAATGCGTACCCAGAAAAGACGAAGGACCTAGCCGAGTTAATCAGCTAAGTCCTTGTTTCCATTCGGTTTTTTATGGCTCCTCGACCTGGGCTCGAACCAGGGACCTACGGATTAACAGTCCGGCGCTCTACCGACTGAGCTATCGAGGAACAAGCCTTAAATTATAGCGTCATTTTTTCCGCTTTCTCAGAGCGCGGCAGTTAGCGCTACGCGAAAGGTCCGCGGCGCGCCGGGGTAGAGGTAGACATGGCCGAACTGGAAGGGGGATTCCTTCCAGTGGCGCTTGTTGGTGACGTTGTCGATGCCCACGGTCCACGCCGCGGGTGCTCCGCCGAGCTTGGTTTCGTAACGCAGCGCGGCATCCAAGCGGGTCCATGAGGGCAGCATGACTGACTCGTCCGCCAGGACGGCCCGGCGACCTTCGTGCGAGAGGCTGCCCAAGAGTTCCAGGCCCGGCACCGATGCGAACCCCCACGCCGCATGGGCGCGGGCCACTACGTCAGGGACATTCGGCGGCTGCTTGCCGTTGTTCGCCGGCTCCAGGATGCTATCCTGCCGCTGTGCATCGAGCAGCATCAGGCTGCCGCCCAGTCGCCACGGGCCCTGCGCCCAGATGGCACTGCCTTCCAGTCCCCGATGCAGCGCCTGCCCGTCGGACTGGCCGGTGCAAGTCGAAAACGTGCGGCTGCAGAAATCGATATTGGTCAAAGGCCGCTTGATCTGGAACAGGGCCATCTGCCAGCCCAGGCTTTCGTTTCCACCCTTGACTCCGAGTTCCAACTGCTTGGACTTGAGTGCAGGCAGTACTTCGCCCGGATTGGAATACACCAATGGGTTGTTGGGCACCTGCTGCGACTCGACAGCCTCTCCGTAGCTCGCGTAAGCAGTCATATCCGCGCCCAGCTTGTAGCTCACGGCCAGCCATGGCGTATTGATGGACTGGTAGTAGCCGCGATCGAGCCGCGTATGGCGCATTCCCACCCAGGTGGTCAGGCGCTCGTTCCACCGGATGGCGTCGGCGGCGAAGAGTTCGAGGGAGCGTTCGTCGCGATCCGATACCACCGTGGCCGCGGTCGGGTCTTCGGGAACGACGGCCGTCCCGTCCACGTTGCCGGTCCCCACGAAGTTGAAGGCCTGCGGCTGGAAGCGATTGCGCAGCTTTCCGGCCAGCAGGCCCAGCGACAAGTCATGGGTGACGCCACCGGTGGCGAGTTTGCCCTTGAGATTGAGCGAGGCCGCGTCCTGCCGCCGCCTTTCGTTCTCGCTGCGGAAATCGTAGAAGTCGAAAGTCCCGTCCGAACAAAAGCGATCGAAGTTGCCCTCGGCCCCGCAACCGAAAGGAAACGCGGTGAAGTCGTCGCTCTTGAGCCGCTGCGTGCCCAGTTGCGCCGACCAGCGCCAGTCGCCAGTCAGCGCCTGCGTGAAGCGCAGGGTGCCCGTGATGGCGTCGAAGATCGAGGCTCGCGACCAGGGTTGGTTGTTGAGATTGAGGCGCGGATCGACCGGGCCCGGCAGCGTGTTGCCCAGCAAGCTGAAGCCGACCTGGCTGGGCTGGGACTTGCGGCTCCACTCGAATTCACCTTCCAGCACCGAATCGCGGGTGACGCGCCAGTCGGTGGCCAGTGCGACGAGGCTGCGCTCGCCGTCGAGATTGCGCACGAGGGGGCGCAGGCGCTCCTGCGCAACGTTCAGCCGATAGCCGAATGCATCCTCGCCGAAGCGGCCGCCCAAGTCTGCCGCGGCCAGCAAGTTGGCGCGGCTGCCGGCTTCGAGTTTGACCTGGCGAAGGTCCTGCTCGGTGGGCCGCTTGACCACATAGTTGACCAGGCCGCCCGGCGCGCTGGTACCTGCCTGGATGCCGCTCGTTCCCTTGAGGATTTCGATCCGCTCCTTGTTGTCCAGCGGGATCGTCGTTTCAGCGCTGATCGGCAGGCCTTCGCGCCGGTAGTTGAACCGGTTGTCGAGCGTGAAGCCGCGAATCGACAGAAAGTCCCAGTAGCCCGCGGCGTTGTAGGCGTCGCTGACGGACGCGTCGAACCGGGTGAGGTCTGCGAGGCGCCGCGCGCCGCTGGCCTCGATCTGCCGCTGGTCGATCACGGTGGCCGACATCGGCAGTTCCTTCAGCGGGACGTCGCCGAAGCCTGTGACGTCCGCCTGGGGCGCTGCCGCGCCCCCAGTGATGGTGACGGGTCTGAGCGACCCTTCCTGCGCATGTGCGCCGGCGGCCAACAGAAAGGCAAAGGCGCCGGCGATTGCACCGGCGAGCGGGGAGAGTTGCCCCGGCTGTGGGCGGGACGTGTGATGTGCCACGACGTTCCTTCAACGTGTGTGGCAGGTCGGCTTGCTTTGGCGGCGTTGCGACCGGGGAGAATCCGGAGCCGCTGGAGAGCTTGCTTCCCTGCGCGAGGATTACCTCAGTCAGGTTCAAAGGGTCTTTCTCAGTCGCCGCTTTCACGGCAACACCCCTAGCGAATTGCACCGTTACCGGCGCGCTCGAATTTTAATCGAAGACTGGTGTTTCGACGCCCAGCACCTTGTGCAGCTTGGGACTGGTGGTCGTGTATTGCAGATGGATCTTCTTGTCCGGGAAGATGAAGGGCGCAGCGGCGAAGGCGGCCAGCGCGCACTCGTGGAAGCCCGACAAGATCAGTTTCTTCTTGCCGGGGTAGGTATTGATATCGCCCACCGCGAAGATGCCCGGCGTATTGGTGGCGAACTTCTCGGTGTCCACCTTCACCTGCTTGCGCTCGATGTCCAGGCCCCACTCGGCGATGGGGCCGAGCTTGGGCGACAGGCCGAAGAACACCAGCAGCATGTCCAGCGGCACGACGCGCGTGACGCCGTCGAAGCCGGTGACCTTGGCGCCGCTCAGGCGGCCGTCCTTTTCCTCGTAGCCGGTGACCTGGCCGACGATGAACTGCATCTCGTATGCCTCGCACAGCTCGCGCATCCTGGCCACCGATGCGGGCGCCGCCTTGAAGCCGTCGCGGCGATGGATCAGGATGACGCTTTCGGCCTTGTTCGGGCCTGGCTGCGCGAAGTGGAGCGCCCAGTCGAGAGCGGAGTCGCCGCCGCCGACGATGACGAGGTTCTTGCCGGCGAAATCAGCAGGGTTCTTCACCCGGTACTGCAGCTGCGTGCCATCGAACTTGTCCAGGCCATCGACCTTGAGCGTGCGGGGCTGGAATGCGCCCACGCCGGCAGCGATGAAAATGGTCTTGGTGAGGAACCGCGTGCCCTTGGAGGTTTCGACGAAGAAGCGGCCGTCGTCCTGCTTTTCAACCGTCGTGACTTCCTGCCCGAAGTGGAAGGTCGCGCCGAACGGCTCGATCTGCTTGAGCAGGTTGTCCGTCAGTTCCTGGCCCGTGCACACCGGAACGGCCGGGATGTCGTAGATCGGCTTGTCGGGGTAGAGCTCGACGCACTGGCCGCCCGGGTAGCCCAGCGAATCGATCACATGGGCCTTGATCTCCAGCAGGCCGAGTTCGAACACCTGGAACAGGCCCACGGGGCCGGCGCCAACGATGACGGCATCGGTTTCGATGGGGCCGTCGTGCGCCGCTGCGGTTTTGATCACTTCTTGATTGAGTTGCGGTTCCATTATCCCTAGCGGATCAGCTCCGAGAGCTTGCCCGTCTTGTCTTTCCATTCGTCCGCGTCGTCCGGCGCCGGTTTGCGCTTGGTGATGCTCTTCCAGCCGGCCTGCTGGGACAACTCGACGTTCAGCTTGATGAACGGCGACCTGGTCCGCGGGCACGTCTTCCTCGGCGTAGATCGCATTGACCGGGCACTCCGGGATGCAGACCGCGCAGTCGATGCACTCATCGGGGTCGATGACGAGCATGTTCGGCCCTTCGCGGAAGCAGTCCACAGGGCAGACGTCCACGCAGTCGGTGTACTTGCAGCGGATACAGGATTCGGTGACGACGTGGGTCATGTTCTATGTTCGTACAGGGGTATTAACCCTTGATTTTATTGGCTTTTGCGAAACAGGCGGTCACCTAACCAGCACAGCCCCTGAGGTCTTGTGGCTGGCCGTGTCCACGAGCACCAGCGAACCCAGGATACGCGAGCGCTGGTAGGGCAGGGTCGCCAGGGGTTCCTGCAGGGCAAGATCGACGTGACCGATGGAGTTGGGCTCCAGGTGGTCGGCATCGGCTTCGGCCAGGGTGTTGATGTCCAGCTTGTGGACGATGCGCTTGACCTTGGCCTTGACCCAGCGGTGGCCGTGCAGCGCCCAGTAGACGCGCCCCGCCACCAGCGGCTCGTCGTCCATCCAGGCGATGGTCGCGGAGATGTCGCGCGAGGGCTCGGGCGCTCCGGGCGCCAGCAGCCAGTCGCCGCGCGAGACGTCCACTTCACGGTCCAGCACGATGCCGGCGCTGTGTCCGGCAGGGACGTTCCTGGGTTGACGCACATGGTTCAGCACCTGGGCCACCGTCGCGGTCTGGCCGCTGGGGAGGACCTTGACCTGCTGGCCGGGCTCGATGGCGCCCGTGGCGACCCGGCCCCAGAACACGCGCCGGCCCTGGCTGGTGTCGGACGATGACGGAGAACTTCTCGACCCACTGCACGGGGAAGGCGAATGCTTCAGTGGTTTCCGCGGCGGTGACGTCCAGCTGTTCCAGCAATTGCAGCAGCGACAGGCCCTGGTAGCCGCACCAGCCTGGCTGGGGCTCGACCACGTTGTGGCCCTTCAGGGCGGAGATGGGAACGATGGCTCGCACGGCAATGCGGGCGGCGGAGGTGAATGCGTCGAGCGCCGCACTGATGTTGTTGAAGGCGAGCGTGGGGTCTTCCACGGCGTCGAGCTTGTTGACCGCGAACACGATGGATGGCACGCGCAGCAGGTTCACCAGCAGGGAATGGCGGCGCGTCTGCGGCAGCAGTTCGAGGTGGCGGCTCTGCCACTGCAGCTTGGTCGCATCGACCAGCACCACGGCGGCGTCGGCGCTCGATGCGGCCGTGACCATGTTGCGCGTGTACTGCTCGTGGCCCGGCGCGTCGCCGATGATGAACTTGCGGCCGGGCGTGGCGAAGTAGCGGTAGGCCACGTCGATGGTGATGCCCTGCTCGCGCTCCGCGGAGAGGCCGTCGGTGAGCAGCGCCAGGTCGGTTTCGCCCGAGCGCTGCACGCCGGCCAGCTGATCCTGCAGCACGGCCTTGCTGTCCACCAGCAGGCGGCCGATCAGCGTGCTCTTGCCGTCGTCCACGCTGCCGCAGGTGATGAATTTCAATGCGGACACGTGGTCGTGTTCGGTCGCGGTCGCGGTGGCGGTTGCAGTGACGCTCATCAGAAATACCCATCCTTCTTGCGCTTTTCCATCGAGGCTTCGGAAGTCTTGTCGTCCATGCGGGTGGCGCCGCGCTCGCTGACTTCAACCGTGAGCGTTTCCACCACCACTTCCGCCGCATTGGCCGCGGGGCTTTCCACCGGGCAGGTGCAGGTGATGTCGCCCACGGTGCGGAAGCGCACGGTGCGGGTCACGACTTCCTCGCCGTCGCGTGGCGGCGTCAGCTCGGTCACCGGGACCAGCAGGCCCTTGCGCTCGATGACCTGGCGCTGGTGCGCGTAATAGATCGAGGGCAGGGCAATGCTTTCGCGCTCGATGTATTGCCACACGTCCAGCTCGGTCCAATTGGAGATGGGGAACACGCGAAAGTGCTCGCCGGGCGCCAGGCGGGTGTTGAACAGGGTCCACAGCTCGGGCCGCTGGGCCTTGGGCTGCCACTGGCCGAAGCTGTCGCGGTGCGAGAAGATGCGCTCCTTGGCGCGGGCCTTCTCTTCGTCGCGGCGGGCGCCGCCGATCAGGGCGTCGAAGCGGAATTCCTCGATGGCTTCGAGCAGCGTCACGGACTGGTGCACGTTGCGCGACTCACCGGGATGGGCGAGGCGCACCGTGCCGCGCTTCATGGAGTCTTCCACGTTGCGCACGATCAGCTCGGCGCCCAGCTCCTTGGCGCGGAAGTCGCGGAAGTCGGTGACCTCCGGGAAGTTGTGGCCGGTGTCGATCATCAGCAGCGGGTAGGGGATGCGGCCTGCTCCGAATGCCTTCTCTGCGCACTTGAGCAAGACCAGCGAATCCTTGCCGCCGGAGAACAAAAGGGTGGGCCGCTCGAAGGTGGCGGCGACTTCGCGCAGGATGAAGATGGTCTCTTCCTCCAGCGCGTCCAGGTGCTTGTTGCTCAGCTGGCTGAGCAGATGGGGTTCGGCGCGGGCGTTCATGCGGAGGCCTCTTCCTTCGTTTCGTCTTTTTTCACGTGCAGGCCGCATTCCTTGGCGGCCTCGTCTTCCCACCACCAGCGGCCGGCGCGGAAATCCTCGCCCAGGCTGATGGCGCGGGTGCAGGGCGCGCAGCCGATGCTGGGATAGAACTCGTCGTGCAGCGGGTTGTAGTCGACCTTGTTGACGCTGATGTAGTGCCAGACGTCGCCCCAGGTCCAGTTGGCCAGGGGATTGAACTTGATCGCGGGCCTGTCGGCTTCGTCGCTGGTGTCCACCAGCGGCACTTCGGCGCGGGCATTCGACTGCTCGCGGCGCAGGCCGGTGATCCAGGCACGCTTGCCTGCCAGCGCCCGCTCCAGCGGCTCGACCTTGCGGATATGGCAGCAGGCCTTGCGCAGCTCGATGCTCTTGTACATGGGCTCGTTGCCTTCACGGGCGACGAACTGGATCACCGCTTCGTTCACCGGCCGGTAGACGTTGACCGGTGCGCGCGAAGTGGCCCGGGTGCGCTCCAGCAGATCCAGCGTCTGCTGGTGCAGCATGCCGGTTTCCAGCACGAAGATGGGGATGTCCAGCTCCAGGCTGTTGATCAGGTGCGTGATGACCACGTCCTCGGCGCCGAGGCTGGAAGCCTGGGTGATGGGCGCGAAGTCGGCGGCGGCGCGTTGCAGCAGGGCCTTGGTTTCGGCCAGCTTGGCGTCGAAAGTCGCGGAAGCCCGCGCGTGCAGGTCGATCGCACCCACTTCATGCAGCTCTCTTGAAGAACGGATGGACGTTCACCGCATCGCCCTGGTAGAACGCGGCGTAGCGCTCGAACTGGCGTCGGGCGTCGGCCAGGTCCTGGTCGGCGCGCAGCACGGCGCTGGAAAAGCCCGTGCGCTCCATTTGGACCAGCTGGTCGATCAGCACCTCGCCGGTGGCGCGGATCTCGCCGGCAAAGCCCAGGCGGCGGCGCAGCAGGAAGGCCTGGCTGAAGGCGCGGCCGTCGGCGAACTTGGGGAAATGCAGGTCGATGCGCTTCACGCCGGCCAGCGAAACCTCGCGCGGATCGGCGTCGTTGGCCAGGGCCAGCACGTCGCGTCGCCTTCGGCCTGGTGATCCTGCGCTGCGATGAGTTCCAGATTCATGGGTCATTACGCCTCCTGCTTTTCAGTGAAGCGCGCGGCATTGGCCGCGGCCTTGAACGGTTCGATGCCCACGCGCTTGAGCGTGGCGATGAAGGTCTCGGCCTTGCCGTCCACGCTCTGGCGCTGCCGGCGATAGGTGTCCAGGACGGCCTCGATCACCTCGGGCACTTCGGCCGCGGAGAACGAGGGGCCGACCACCTTGCCCGGTGTGGGGGCGCCGGAGAGCAGTGGAGCCGTCGGAGCCGCCCAGCGTGACCTGGTACCACTCCTTGCCGTCCTTGTCGACGCCCAGGATGCCGATGTGGCCGCTGTGATGGTGGCCGCAGGAGTTGATGCAGCCGGAGATGTGCAGGTCGATCTCGCCGATGTCGTGCAGCTCGTCCAGGTCCTGGTAGCGCTGCGTGATGGCTTCGGCGATGGGCAACGAGCGGGCGTTGGCGAGCGAGCAGAAGTCGCCGCCGGGGCAGGCGATCATGTCCGTCAGCAGGCCGATGTTGGCCTTCGCCAGGCCGGCTTTGCGGGCCGCGTGCCACAGCTCGGGCAGGTCATCCCGGTGCACCCAGGGCAAGAGCAGGTTCTGGTCGTGCGTGACGCGGGCTTCGCCGGCCGAGAAGCGCGTGGCCAGCTCGGCGGCGACGTCCAGCTGGGCGCCGGTGGCGTCGCCGGGCGCCTGGCCCAGGCGCTTGAACGACAGGGTCACGGCGCGCAGTTCGGGGTTCTTGTGCTCGGCCACGTTCTGTTGCAGCCAGCGGTCGTATTCCGGGTCGGCCTCGGCGCCGGCGCGAACGATTTCATGCACCTTGGCCTCGGCGCCCGCGCGGCTGCGCGGGAGCGTGGGGGGCACGAACGAGGCGGCGACGCGGTCCAGCTCCGCCTGGGTGATGGTGTGGGGAGCGCCGTCCACCTCGACGATCTGCTTGTATTCGGCTTCCACCTCGTCGATGTAGCGCTGGCCTTCGGCCTTCACCAGGATCTTGATGCGCGCCTTGTACATGTTGTCGCGGCGGCCCCAGCGGTTGTACACGCGCACAACGGCTTCGAGGTAGTTGAGGACCTCGGCCCAGGGCAGGAATTCGCGGATCACCGTGGCGATGACCGGGGTGCGGCCCATGCCGCCGCCCACCAGGACGCGGAAGCCCAGCTCACCGGATTCGTTCTTGACCAGGTGCAGGCCCACGTCGTGCCAGAAGGTCGCGGCGCGATCCTCCACGGCGCCGGAAACGGCGATCTTGAACTTGCGCGGCAGGAAGGCGAACTCGGGGTGCAGCGTGCTCCACTGGCGCATGATTTCGCAGAAGGGGCGCGGATCGGCGATCTCGTCCACGGCGATGCCGGCGAGCTCGTCGCTGGTGATGTTGCGGATGCAGTTGCCGCTGGTCTGGATGCCGTGCATGTTGACGCTGGCCAGCAGGTCCATCACGTCGGCGCTCTTGACCAGGGGAATCCAGTTGAACTGCACGTTCTGGCGGGTGGTGAAGTGGCCGTAGCCCACCTTCAGGTGCGAGCGCACCGAGCCGCCGCCGGGCAGCGGAACCGGGCCCAGGGCGTCCTGCTTTTCCTGGGCATCCTTGAAGATCTCGGCGGTGGGCTGGTCGTATTCGCGGGCGATCGTGGCCAGCACGCGCAGCTGGGCGCTGGAGATCTCGCCGTAGGGCACGGCGATGCGCAGCATGGGCGCATAGCGCTGGATGTACCAGCCGTTTTGCAGCCGCAGCGGGCGAAACTCGTCGTCGCTCAGCTTGCCGGCGAGGTTGCGCTCCAGCTGGTCGCGGTATTGCGCCGCCCGGCTCCTGACGAACTGCTTGTCGAATTCTGTGTATTGGTACATGTTCTTTGGCTCTACAGGGTGATCAGACCGCGCCGGCAGGGCGAGCAGCATGGGCGCGACTTTAAAAGCGGCGCATATGAAGGCAAACTATTTTTTCGTTCGCGCCTTATGCGGATAAGCTTATGCGCGAGTACTGGCGCGGCTTTGCGCAGCGTTGGATGCCAATGCCGGATAAGGCCTTTTTCGGGCCGGAGCGTCGTGCCCCCATAATTCGCGGCGTAGCACAACCTCATCAGTCCACAAATGGCTCAGCGGGTCTTCGTCAAGGTCACGGGGTTCACCGATGTCGAGCGCCATGCGCTCAACACCGTGTTCC
The DNA here is from genome assembly GCA_963722025.1 of uncultured beta proteobacterium. Lineage (GTDB taxonomy): Bacteria > Pseudomonadota > Gammaproteobacteria > Burkholderiales > Burkholderiaceae_C > Ramlibacter. The sequence continues at coordinate 24,588 of CAVRNE010000046.1, read as the reverse complement.
GGCTCTCCGAGCAGCGGGGCATCATCTATTCCCTGTGGGATTCCAGCGCCCCCGAGCCGCCCAAGCTGGCCCTGGTCGACGGGCAAAGCGATGAGGCGCGGCTGGAACTGGAGACCCCGAGGAATTCCCTTCTCAAGCTCATCTGGGTGGGAGCGGTGGCGCCCGCCCACACGTGGCGCATCTTCGAGCGGCCCCTGTCATGGCCCGATGTGGTCAAGTCCATGGACGAGTTGTTCGTCCCGCCCGAGCCGGTCGACTTCGATCTGGGATTCGACGAATTCGACGACGACGCTGTGAGACCTGGCCCCCGCAGCCCAAACGCGCGCTGATCGCCAGCGCCGACCGCGACGAGCGGCTCTACCTGCGCGCCAAGCTGGCCCTGGCCGGTCTGACCCAGGCCGATGAGGCCGAGACCGGGGCCCAGGCGCTGGAACTGGCCCGCGCCCATCACTACGCGGTCGCGCTCGTGGATTTCGCGCTGCACGATGTGGACGGCTGGGCTTTCCTCAAGGAACTGAGCGAGGCGAAGCCGGCCATCGAACACGTGATCGTGATCAAAGCCCAGGCTTCGTTGGGCGAGCGGGCGCGCGGCTGGGTTGCGGGCGCCAAGGGCGTTCTCGACAAGCCGCCCCATCCGGGCAAGCTGCAGGATCTGCTACACAAAGTGTAGTCATGCTCAGGCGGCGTCCTGCGCCTGCAGGTTCGCCAGTTGAAGCGTTTCACGCGAAAGCCAACCCTGCCGCACGCCGACCAGGGTTTGCCGCGTCAGGGAACCCACCACGGGCAAGCCCGAGCCGATGTTCATGAACAGGTCGCGCAACCAGGGCAGCAGCCACAGATCAGACTGGAACAGCGGCGTCAGCCAGCGGCTGGCCTGGCCGTAGAAATGCAGGTGCCCGCGCCGCAACTGGGTGTAGCGCTCCAGCGCCTGCGCCACCGGCAGGCCCTGCTTCAGGCAGTCGCACAGCACCACCGCGTCGAGCAGCGCCAGGTTGGTTCCCTGGCCCAGCTGCGGGCTGGTGGCATGGGCGGCATCGCCCACCACCACGCAGCGGTCGGTGTGATAGGCCGGCATCACCACGTCGTGGTAGCGGGCCCACGTGAGGTCTTCCAGCGAGTTGATCTGCTCCAGCAAGCCGCCGCAGCCGGAATGCAGCGCCATCACTTCCCGCTTGAAGGCTTCCAGCCCGGCATCGCGCCATGCGCCATACCGGTCGGCCCGCAGGCTCCAGAACAAGCTGACCACCGGGCCCTCGCCGTCGGGCGCGAGGCCGGTGGGCATGATGCCCAGCATCTGGCGGGCCCCGCGGTACCACTGCCACAGGGTTGAACCGTACTGTTGCTGCGGATCGCGCAGCACCGCCCACACCGCCCCCCAGGGGTAGAGGCGATCGCTGCAGGCCAGGCCGGTCTGGACGCGCAATGACGAGCGGGCGCCATCGGCGATGACAACCAGGTCGTGGTCCGCTTGCAGTGCCGACAGATCGCGCACTTCATGAGCGGTGATCACCTTGACGCCGCAGGCCTGGGCCTGGCGCCATAGCGCGCCGAACAGCACTCCCCGGTGCAGCCCCAGCCCGAAGGCCCCCGGCTGCCAGCGCTGGTAGCGGACATTGACAACCGGACGCTGGCGGGCCGTGACGCCAAGGAGGTGGTCCACCTTGGCCCCGTGCGCCACGACCTCGTCGTGTATGCCCAGCGCCCGCATCGCCGCGAGGCCGCTGGGCTGGACCAGGATGCCTGCGCCAAGCGATTCGGGCTTGTCGAACTTCTCGAAGACGGTGACCTGATGGCCGCAGCGCGCAAGCATGCAAGCGGTGGCGAGGCCGGCGAATCCGGCACCGGCCACCGCGACGCTGAGGGTTGGCTGGGTAAAGCTCATCAGCCGATGCTAACAACTCATCGGCGCGACCACCGGCCGGATCGTCCTCAGTGAGTTTTCTTTCTGGCGTCCAAGGCTTGGGCCAGCTTGCTTTCCAGCGGCAGCGGCTCGCCGTGCAGCCGTGCGGCCAGCAGCTCCGCGCACAGCGGCGCGAAGGTCAGGCCGCGCGAGCCCATGGCGGTGCAGACCCACAGGCCGCCAGCCACTTCGGCCAGCAGCGGCCGGCGGTCAACGGTGGCGCAGCGCACGCCGGTCCAGGCATGGACGGCGCCCGACTGGAACTGCGGCGCCAGCTGCCGGGCGACCTCGGGCGCCAGGGCCGCCAGGCGCTCGAGATTGGCCGCGTGATCCGCCGCGCGCGCTTCGAGGCCGGTGTCGTCGCGGTCATAGGTGGAACCAGTGAGCCACGCGGCGCGACCTTGCAATGGAACGGCAGGAATGAAGTGGCCGTTGCCCTTGAGGGGGAAGGCGGGCAGATCCAACGCGGCATCGTGAAACGCCCAGGAGACCTGGCCCCGTACCGGACTCAGCGCAAGACAATCGCCCAGCAACGCGCCACTGGCGTGCGCTGCCGCCACGACAACCAGCTGCGCGCGAGCGACTTCCTGGCCTTGCCCGTCCCACACCTGCCAGCCTTCCTCGTGCCGCTCAAGACGCGCCACGCGAGTGTTGCCGCGCCATTCGATGCCGGGCTGGGCCAGCCAGGCTCGGACCAGCGCCGCAGGCTTGATCCACGCGGCCTGGTCATGCCAGAGCAGGGCCCCGTCGCGCTTTTCCATCGCCCCGCTGAGCTGCCAGTCGCCTTCGCGCAGCAAGTCCCCGGCCTGTTGCAGGGTCAGGCGCACGCCGCAACGCGAGAGTCTCGAAAGCTGGTTGTCATCGGGCGAATGGTGCGGCGCCAGCAGCCCCGCCGGCAGGCCGGAAGCGGCCGCGGCAGGGGTGTCCGATGCGTCGAGCACGGTGACCCGCCAGCCTCGCCGCGCCAGGCTGGCAGCCGCCGAAGCGCCGGCCAGCCCCGAGCCGACCACGACGCAATGGCTCGGTCGTGACAGCACTCGCCAAGCGACGGGCCTTGGGCTCCCAGGCCGGCGAAAAGCTACCCTCGGCCTGCTGAAGAGAAAAGCCGCACTGGACCAGGTCCCTGCGCACTTCGTCCGCAAGCGAGGGGGCGGCGATGCCCGTGCCTCGCCTGCAATGCCGGCCCAGAGCCTTGAGCGTGTGCAGGTCCCACGGCCGCTGCGCCCAGAAATACGGAATCGACGGTGAAGGGCTCCTTGCGAAGCACGTCCCGCACATCGCGCACGTGCAGCGTGAGCAGAACGTGCCCTTCCTCGAATACCAGGCGATGAACGCCCGGCAGCAGCCCGGACCATTGCGCGGCCAATGCCTGCGCAAGCGGCATGAGATCCGGATAGGCCGTGACGCTGTGCAACAGGCCTTCAGCCGTCACCGGCGAGGCTTCGATGGAAACGTAGTGCAGCAGGCGAGGGCGTTGCGGGTCTTGTTTCCAGGCTTGCCACGCCGCCAGGAAGTTCAGCCCGAGCCCGAAGCCGGTGTCGAGGATGCGCCACTGCGGCTCGCCCGACCAGGCGCCCGGCAGGCCGCAACCGCGCAGGAAGACATGGCGGGCCTCTTCAAGCCCGCGATCATTCATTCGCTGGGAGGCACGTAACCCTGGGCCACGTCCGCGCCTTGGCCGAAGAAGTGGTTCTCCATCTGGCGCGCGAGGTACTGGCGGGCCCGCTGGTCGGCCAGGTTGAGGCGGTTTTCATTGACCAGCATGGTCTGCTGCTTGAGCCACTGGGCCCAGGCTTCCTTGCTCACGCTTTCATAGATGCGCTTGCCCAGTTCGCCGGGATACGGAGGGAAATCGAGCCCTTCGGCTTCTTTGCCGAGCTTGATGCATTTGACGGTACGGGCCATGAGGACGCCTCTTAGGATGTATTGGAAATAAGCTTGTTCGAATAAACAAGTGAAAACTAAGTCGTTCCAGTTTGGAGGCGGGGCTTCCAGAATCGGCCTGTCGATTTTCGAAAACCCCGAAAGAAACCTATGAACCTTCGCCGCGACTTTATCAAGATTCCAGTGGCCGCCCTCCTGGCGGGCGCCTTGACCCTGGCTGCCGCGCCGTCCAGGGCTCAGCAACCGCTCACGCTGCTGAACGTGTCCTATGACCCCACGCGAGAACTCTACGTCGAGTTCAACCAGGCCTTTGCCAGGCATTGGAAGGCGAAGACCGGCCAGGACGTGAGCATCAAGCAGTCGCACGGTGGCTCGGGCAAACAGGCCCGCTCGGTGATCGATGGGCTGGAAGCGGACGTGGTGACCTTGGCCCTGGCCGGCGACATCGATGCCCTGGCCAACAACGGTGGCTGGGTGCCCAAGGATTGGCAAAAGCGCCTGCCGCACAACTCCGCGCCCTACACCTCCACCATCGTGCTGGTCGTGCGGCAGGGCAACCCCAAGGGCATCAAGGACTGGGACGACCTCATCAAACCGGGCATCAGCGTCATCACGCCCAACCCCAAGACTTCCGGGGGCGCCCGCTGGAACTACCTGGCGGCCTGGGAATTCGCCAAGCGCAAGTACGGCGGTGATGCCAAGGCCAGGGATTTCGTCGCCAAGCTGTACAGCAACGTGCCCGTTCTCGACACGGGCGCACGGGGTTCGTCGATCAGCTTTGCCCAGCGCAACCAGGGCGACGTCTTCATCTCCTGGGAGAACGAAGCCTACCTGCTGGAAAAAGAATTCGGCAGCAAGGTCGATGTGGTCTACCCCTCGCTGTCCATCCTGGCTGAACCGCCGGTGACCGTGGTCGACAAGAACGTCGATCGCAAGGGCACGCGCGCCGCCGCCGAGGAATACCTGAAGTTCCTGTACACCGAGGAAGGCCAGGACATCGCCGGCAAGAACTTCTATCGCCCGGCCGTTTCGCAAAAGGCCCAGGCCAAATACGCCAAGCAGTTTCCCAAGCTGAACCTGTTCACCATCGAGCAGGGGTTCGGCGGCTGGGCCAAAGCGGACAAGGAGCACTTCGCCGACGGCGGCAGCTTCGACCAGATCTACACGCGCAAGTAAGAACCGGTTCATTGGACGTTGCCTATGAACGAGAACCCAGCTCTACGTCGGCACTTCCTCAAGGTCTTGGCTACCACGGCGGCAGCTTGGGGTCTGGACGACCAGCAGCCCAAGGCAGAGCCGAGATTGTGAGCTCTGGTCAAGTCGACCGATGTCTCGAGCGCCAAGCTCGAGCGCCCGAGACACTACTTGCCCGCCGCCTGAAACCCGGCTATCTTCCCGGCTCCAAAAATAAGTGTCCAGGGAGATAAAGCATGGACAAACAACGTCCGTTGGCGGAGCGCGCCTGCACGCTCCATTTGTACATCCAGGACCGGTTCGACTCGGAGATCGAGGCATTGCGCCGCTCCGATTTCGAGCTGGCCGCCGGAACAACCCGAGTGCGCGATGCATTCGACGAATGCAGCATCTACATGCTCGCCCGCGTCGGCGACGAGCTGGTGGGTGCCGTGCGCATGACCCAGCCGCCGGCCGTGTTGCGCGGCTGGCTGCGCGGATCCCGGCCAGTCTGTCCGCTGGCCCACCACGGTTCCGACGTCGTCGAGTTCACGCGCGGCGTCGTCTGCGCGACGGTGGCGCGGCCTGGGAATCTATCAACTGCTCATATGTGCCAGCCGTGCTGCGCGCCGGCAAGACGGCGACCGTCGCCATCGCTGCGATCGAGCCCATCTCTGTTCCGCGACTTCCTGCGTCTATTGGGGTTCCGCGAGTGCGGCCGGCCTCAGATCTTTCACGATGGTCCAGGCTGCCGCACCTTCACCCAATACTTGGAGCTGGACCTGGCTGCAGCCCGGGCCGTCGCGGCACTGCACATGGCAAGACCCTCAGGTCACGTATTGCAGTCCAAACATATCGAGGTGGCCTTCGGCGATCAGGCGACGAGTGCAGCCTTGGCTTGATTCGCGGCCTCGCGCGACAAGCGCCTTGATCGACACATCGGCGGCGCCCAGGGCTTGCGCCTTGGTCGCTTCGCCCATCGCCACGCCTTCCGCGCGGACAAACTGGATGTCGGTGATGCCGAAGAAACCGAACACCGTCCTGAGGTAGCTTTCCTGGTGGTCCAGGCCCACCAGTGCGGGATTGCTGGAGTACACCCCGCCACGGCTGGAAGCGATGATCACCGTCTTGCCGCCGGCCAGGCCTTGCGGGCCCTTCTCGGTATAGGCGAAGGTGCGTCCGGCCTGCGCGATGCGGTCGATCCAGGCCTTGAGCTGGGTCGGGATCGAGAAGTTGTACATGGGTGCGCCCACTACGATCACGTCGGCGGCCAGGAACTGGCTGACCAGCCGCTCGGAGATTTCGTTCTCGCGGCGTTGCACGTCGCTCAAACCCGCGGCGTTGGGGCCGGCGCGAAAGCCCAGCGAATCGATGTTCAGGTGGTTGGGCGCATCGACAGCCAGGTCGAGGTACTCGACCGTGGTGCCGGGGTGGAAGGCGCGCCACTGGGCAACGACGCGTTCGGTGAGCTGGCGGGAAACCGAGTTGCCGGCGAGCGGGCTGGAATCGATGTGAAGCAGTTTCATGGACCTTTTCTCCTGTTGAGGTGAGGGCCGGGTTTGGCCTTGGACTAATTGTGGAGACAGGTCGATCGATTGATAAGACGGCAGTTTCGCGATAGATTGTTCTACCTCCAGAACAATTGACTCAAGCCGATGCAAGACCTCAACGACATGCTGTACTTCGCCGAAGTGGTGGAGCGGGGCGGTTTTGCCGCCGCCGGACGGGCGTTGGGCCTGCCCAAATCCAAGTTGTCGCGCCGCGTCGCCGAGCTGGAAGGAAGGCTGGGCGTGCGGCTTTTGCAGCGCACGACGCGCAAGCTTTCGCTGACTGAAGCCGGCGAGCTGTACCTGCGCCATTGCGTGGCGATGCGAGAGCAGGCCGAGGCGGCCGAGGAGGCCGTGGCCGTGGTGCTGACCGAGCCGCGCGGGACGATTCGCGTGACTTGTCCGGTGACATTGGCTCACTCCACGATAGGCGCGCTGCTGCCCTTGTTCCTGGAGCGCCATCCGCAGGTGCGCGTGGACATGCAGGTGAGCAACCGCGTGGTGGACCTGGTGCAGGAAGGCATCGACGTCGCGCTTCGCGTGCGCCCCACGCTGGACGACAGCGGCAGCCTGATCGTGAAGAACCTGGGCAACACCTATGGGTTGCTGGTCGCCAGCCCGGAGCAGCTGGAGCGGCAGGGGCGTCCCCAGTCGCCGGACGATCTGCAGCGCCTTGCCACGGTGGCGATGTCGGCGGCGGACGGCCGCGCCACCTGGCGGCTGCTCGGCCCGGGCGGGCGCGAATACGATTTTCAGCACCGGCCCTGCTACACGGCCGACGACTTGCTGACGCTCAGATACGCGGTGCTCAAGGGCGTGGGCATGACGATCCTGCCTGACTACATGTGCCGCCGCGATATACGGCTGGGGCTGCTGGAGGAGGTGCTGGCGGGTTGGGCGCCGCAAAAGGGCGTGATCCATGCCGTCTTTCCTTCGCGGCGCGGCCTGGTGCCGGCGGTGCGCCGCTTTCTGGACTTTCTTGGCGAACACGTCACCGGTGAGGGGCTCAGCTGCCCCGAATAGGGCCTGGCAAAGCCTCGACCAGATTGCGCCAGGCTGGACGTCCAGTGCGCCAGCTAGTTGTTCGACGCGAGATACCTTCGTAGGTCTATGAAGGTCGCCACGTGAAAGAGCTCGACGTCCGGAACCGGAACCGGCGACGATCCAAGCGCATCGCCGAGGTAATCGATCGCCTCGCGAAGCTCGCCCAAGCGGTTAGCCGGAAGCGACTCGACCAAGTCCTCTGGGTTATCCCACAGTGCGATTAGTGGCAGGAGTGCCCTGTATGCTAAAGATCGGTGCTCAATGCCGAGATTTGCCTTGGTACTAACTACGATCAGGTGCGCTGCGGGAGCCACCAACTTCTTGAAGTCGTCGTCCGTCTTGCACAGAAGGTGCTGTTCTGCGAACTGATCGAGGAGTCCGAACGCTACGCTATTTAGCGTGTTGTTTCGGGTGATTAATCCGGGCTCCGGGCTCGACGTATTCCGCTCCGGTGGAGAACGCCCGGACCAATTCCGAGCCGGCATCGGCAGGGATGTCATAGCCATCGCCAGACGCTGTCTTCCAGACGCTTTGGAGTGCAGAAAAGACGAACTTGCCCCGGCCTAGCCTGGTATGGAATTGGTTCGCCCACCACCGGTCTGGCCAAGCGACCGGCATCCGGTTGCACTTGCGTACGATCACGTCCATCAGATAGAACACGACTTCGTTCGCTTCCTTGCTTGGAGTCAAGGCAGTGGAAGCGATGTCGGCCACCAGTCGCATGGCCTCGTTCGACGTGAGTAGTCCCGTGTTGGATTTGCTGATGAACTCCGCGTTCGAGCGCCAGGTGCTTCGCCCGGCCTCGTTCTTGAGAACGTTCTGCAGATTGGGAAGAATGTCTTTGAAAAGCGTCATCAGGTGCGCGCGCAGCTTTTCGTCCACGGCCCTGGGCCCGGTCGCCGGTCGGCTCCAGGGTCTCCTCCATGATTCGAAGCAGCTTCTCGGCTTGCGCCGCGCGCTTGTCGCTTGCTTCGGGAAGGTCTTTGGCAAAGCGCTCCGCTGCCTTGAGTTCGTCTCGAAAAAGCAGCTGGATGTTTTCCGGAAGCTTGGCCCGCAGCTGCTTGATCGCATCGTCGCCAAGGCCCATCAAGGCGTCCGCGATGTGCAGCGTGGTATCGGCCATGGTTGCGTGCCAGTCTGGGAGGCCGCCGGTGCGCGACATCCACCCGTAGCCGCCGCCAATGCTGGCGATGATTGCCACGAGCACCTCTTCTGCGGCTTTGTCCGGCACACCGAATATGTTCTGAGCTTTATCCTTGGCCCATTCGAAGTAGCCTAGAGCCAGCGGTTTATTCAGCTGCTCGTTAGGTTCGATAGTGAAGGGCGCTTGCGCCCTGAACATGCATCTCCAGGAGGCCTCCTGTGAACTGGATCACCACGTCGCTGTTCGCATCGCCTGGAGGCTTGACCGACATCACGCCTTTGTCCATTGTGGTCCAGCTGCGACTTCAGCAGGGAGAAAACGAGGTCTTGCCGTCCTCGCGTCGTGTCGATACTCTCCGGCGTCAGCTTCCCAGGCAAGCCGAGACCGCGCGCGAGCGCGTTTGTCAAGCTGACCAGTTCGTCCGTGGCCGTGCCGCCGGCGCATTCGAGACGATCTCAGCCAAGGCGGAGGCGCGTGCACGCTTGGACCAGTTGGGTAAAGTCTTGTCTTCCTTGAAGCGCGTTGTCAGCTGCTTCAGCAGCGCCCCGACGTCGGGTTATCCAGTACCAGCTTCAGCGTGCGGAGCAATTCGCTCATGCGGGAGAAATCGAACCCTTCGGACTGCACTGTGGCGCCAGCTCGGCCTGCCGATGCATTCGTCATGCGCGTCCAGTGCCCGCAGCGCATTTTCATCACCGTCCGCGATCAGCGGCGCGATGCCCTGAACGGCACTGCAGACATGCTCCAGCGTCATGTCCTCGCTAGTGCTGGCGAGCTGTTCGCACAACGCCCGCATCGCTGCCTTCAATTTGTCGGCGCAGTTTTTTTTCGGATACGTCTCGAGCGCCTGGCTGAGCGCGAGCAGCAGCGAAGCCAGCTCACCCGCTTCCAGGGTGGGCGTTCGCAGGGTAAGCTCCTGCACGGCCTCGACCAGTACCAGAACGGCTTGTTCGCCGGCATCAGAAGGCCGACTGGTGGTCGAGAGCAACGTCAACCATTTGCACAAATCCTCGGCGCCAGCCCAGCGCAGCACGCTCGATGCGTCTGGTTCCAGCCTGTTGATCTCGCTGGCCAGCGCCTTGGGCGAACGTCTTCGCCGCCAGGCGCTCCAAGGCACCCTTCTCGTATTCGCTGGGCTCGGGCGCGCGAACGGTCTTTGCGCGCTGCGTGGCGGGCTTGCCCGGCTCCCGGCTTCGGCGGCTGCGAATTGGTGCTTCGACCTGCGATTGCGGCTGGGCTGCCTCCTCGGTTGGGCGAGGATCCGTCTGCGAAGCGGTCTTCGTCTGGCCGAGGCGCTCGGCCTGCGACGGTGACCTCGGTTTTTCGATCTCGACGGCAGGCTGAATCGGTTTGCCGTGCTGGAGCTTCTCCAGATCGTCCAGAGCCTTGCTGAAGAGGGGATCGAGCCTTCCGACTGATGCCCACCCTGGCTTCGCGCATGCCTTCCAGGCCCTCCCGGGCCTGTTCGAAGTCGATCGGTTCCCAATGCGTCTGCTCGTACGAGTCGTGGATGCTTTCGTCGATCAACTCGACCAGCGTGCGCGCCGCAGCCGCGGCGTCCTGCGGTTTCAGCGCCGGGGGCTTGCCATCCAGCAATCCCCCGAGAGCGACAGTGGCGTTGGCGATTCCCTGCACGTCCCACCCCTCCGCCGTCACGGCTCCTCGCGATGGCGTCCAGCAGCTGCTCAAGCTTGCGCTTGCGACGATGAAATTCGACAAGCCTCTCCTCGTGGATGCGCAGCAGGCCGAGCAGGATAGGCGCATAGGGCAGCAGATTCTTCCATCCTCCCTTGCCGGCCCGGCCGCTTGCCGGCGCCAGGATCGTTGGATTGGAGCGCGACCAACAGGTTCTCGGCCAGCCTCGCCAGCTCGCTTCTCTGAACGCCTCCTGCTCATCGGTGCCCTCGAACGGCTGGCAATACAGTATTCCGCGGATGCCGTTGAACAGCTGGCAGATAGGCCACTTCTCCAGGATCTCCGCGGTCTCGTGTTGCAGATGCCAATTGGCCAGCTTCAGTGCCTTCAGGATGCCGTCTCTGACCACGCTGCGCGTTGTGTCGTTGCCGATGGCGCCCGCGAACAGTTGCTGCAGCTCCTCGTCGTAGCTGTTGCAGTCGTTGAGAACGCGGCACACAGCCTCAACTTGTCGCTGCTCGTTCTGCCCGGCTTCCTTGTCGAGTTGATCGATATCTTTCCAGATACCTATCAGCCTCCAATCCGGACCCGACGAGACCCTGCGCCCTTTCACCTGTGGCTCGCTGCGCGATGATCTTTGGCTGTTCAACAGCCTCGCTCTTGTGAGCCCGATCCAGACCAGTGGCGGAGCGGGAATGCCGACGGGCAGTGATGGTCTTCGATGTCTTCGACGCTTGGGATTCATGGTCGGGTGGGGTGACGGGCTCTCTTCAGCTCCGTCGGCACATTCTCCGCATTGGGCGATCCCTGGGGCACAGGGCTGGCCAAGGCTACCGCGTTGTCCTGCCACTGTGCCTCCGGCGTCCTCGTTCCCGTACCGCGCACCTCTGTCCCGTTCTGCCAACGCCTGTTGCCTCAGTCGATTGCCATGATCTCTCCCGATCAGACAATCATCGCCCACGCGGCGAGCGCGCTCGCGTCGCCACTTGCGGTACCGCTGCCTGACTCGCTCAAGTAATAGCCCTGCCGCCACTCTTCGGCCCGCTGCGCCACGCGCACCATCTCTTCGCGCACTTCGTCCACGTCCACCTGCGCCAGGTTTCTGCGCAAGTAGCAGGCGGCTTCCTGGGTGTGGCTGTCAACGCAGTACGTGGCGTCGTGTTCGCGCGCAAGCGACAGGTTGAGCTCGAGAAGGCGGCGCAGCACGGGCCCGTCCTGGTGGGGTGGTATCGGGCCCAGCACGCAATACACGAACAGCTTGGCGTCGCCGGCAGCAGCCGGGTCGAAGCCGACCGAGAACTTCACGTCGTCGACCAGCGCCTCGAACGCGATGGGCACCTGGCCGTCGCATTCGAAGTAAGGCAGCTCGCGGCCGGCTTGCCGGTAGAACGTCGCAGACGAATTCGACGAAGCGCTGGTGCGCTGGTTGTTTTTCTGACATGAAGGCCCGTCCTGTTTTTTCGGTTCTTTGTAACGCCGCAGGACATTCGGTTCCCGATTCGCGCGGGGCTGGGTACGCGCGATCGATGCAGTCGTGCGTGAACGCGGGATCAGGCGTTGCCCCGTTCAGGGAAATGGATGCCGGGTCGTAGCCCGGCATGACAAAACCACTCTCTGCTAGACGCCCAGGTACTGGTCCAGCAGTTGCGGCCGGGCCCGCAGTTCATCCGAGGTGCCGGCAAAAACGACCTCTCCCTTGACCAGGATGACATTGCGATCCGTGATCTGGGTGACGTGCTTCCAGTTCTTGTCCACGATCACGCTGGAAATGCCGCTCTCGCGTATGACGCCGCAGATGCGCCAGATTTCCCGTGCGACAAGGGGCGCCAGCCCCTCGGTGGCTTCATCGAGGATGAGCACGTCGGGATTCGTCATCAGCGCCCGGCCTATGGTCAGCATCTGCTGCTCGCCCCCGGACAGCTGCTGGCCGCCGTGGCCCAGCCGCTCTTTCAGGCGTGGAAAGGTTTCCAGCACGCGCTCGTAGGTCCAGTCGCGTTGCCCGCGCGAGCCGGGGCGCGCCGCCATCGTCAGGTTCTCGACGACGCTCAGGTTGGCGAAAATGCCGCGGCCTTCGGGCACGTAGGCGATGCCCAGCTGCGCAATCTCATAGGGATGCCGGCCGGCCATTTCCCGGCCCATGATCGCGACGCTTCCGTCGCGGGGCTTGACCAGGCCCATCAGCGTCTTGAGCAGCGTGCTCTTGCCCATGCCGTTGCGGCCCATGAGGCCGATGGTTTCGCCTCGCCCCACCGAAAAATCGATGCCGCGCAGGATGTGGCTGGCCCCGTAATAGGTGTGCAGGCCGCGCGCATCGATCAGCAGATCTGCAGCCATGGCTAGTGATCCTCCTCGCCCAGGTAGGCCGACTGGACAGTCGCATCGGCTCGCACCTGCGGCGGGGGTGCCGCTGGCGATCACCTGGCCGTTGACCATCACCGTGAGCTGGTCAGCCAGCGCGAACACTGCATCCATGTCGTGTTCCACCAGCATGATGGCGTGTCCTTCCTTGAGCTTGCAGCAGCAACTGCACCATGCGCTCGGCCTCGGCTGTGCCCATGCCGGCCAGCGGCTCGTCCAGCAACAGGACGCGCGGGCCCGTTGCCAGCGTCATCGCGATCTCGAGCTGGCGCTGCTCGCCGTGGCTGATGGTTCCGGCGATGGCATTGCGGCGCTGCGCAAGACCGGCCAGCTCCAGCGCCTGGGCGGCCCGTTCGTTGTTGGCCCCGAACCCGGCTGCGAGCTTGAGCCAGCGCGCGGCATGCGGGTTGCGCGATTGGGCGGCGAGGCGCACGTTCTCCCATACGGTGAAGGGCTGGAAGATGTTGGTCTTCTGATAGCTGCGTCCGAGGCCCGCGCGCGAAATCTTTTCCGGCGTCCATCCGGTGACGTCCTGTTCACCGAGGACCACCTGGCCCGAGGAGGGAACCAGGTCGCCCGACAACAGGTTGGTCAGGGTGGACTTGCCTGCGCCGTTGGGCCCGATCACGGCATGGATGCGGCCTTGCCAGAGATCCACCGAGACTTCATTGACGGCCGCGAGGCCGCCGAAGCGCTTGGTGAGTTGCTTGGCGGACAGAAGCGGGCTACTCACCGGCCTTCTCCTTGCGCCGCGACACCCGCTCGAAGAGGCCCAGCAGCCCGCGTGGGGCAACCACCACCACCAGCACGATGAACAGGCCCATCCACAGCTGCCAGTGCTTGCCCAGGTTGAAGCGGCCGACGGTGGGAAGATCCTTGAACCAGTGCAGCAGGTATTCGAAAGCGAAGGCGCCGACGATGGCGCCGGCGAGGTTGCCCATGCCGCCGAGGATCACCATCATGATCGCGTGCGCGCTCATGTGAAAGCCCATGAGCTCCGGGTTGACGTAGCCGGTCTGCGCCGCCCAGAGGTAACCCGCCAGCCCGGCCAGCGCGCCGGCCAGCGTGAACGTCGCGAGCTTGTAGCCGAAGGTGCCGTACCCCATGGCCCGCATGCGATGCTCGTTGACGCGGATGCCCGCCAGGACCCGGCCGAACGGGCTCCACAACAGGCGGCGCAGGAAGGCATAGACCAGCAGCAGCACGGCCAGCGTGAAATAGTAGAAGACGAGCTTGTTCTCCAGGTCGAAGAGCTTCGCATCCGGCTTGAAGTTGACGTAGATGCCGTCCGAGCCGCCCAGCACCTTGTTGTCGAAGAACAGGAAGAACACCATCTGCGCGAACGCCATGGTGACCATGATGAAGTAGATGCCGTGCGTGCGGACCACGAAGAAGCCGATGACCAGCGCCGCCAGGCCCGAGGCCGCAACGGCCGCGGGCAAGGTCCACCACAGGCTGACCGGCTCGCCCGCGGGCGTCAGGAAGGCCAGGGCGTAGCCGGCCAGCCCGAAGAACGCCGCATGGCCCAGCGACACCAGGCCCGTCACGCCCAGCAGCAGGTCCAGGCTCATGGCAAAGATCGCCAGGATCATCATGCGCGCGACCATCTGCGCATAGAACTCGGTGCCGACCATGGGAAAGAGCGCCAGGGCCAGGAAACCGAGCGCAAGCACCAGCTGGAGGCTGCGCGGCAGCGTTTCGAAATTGGCTTTCGTGCTCATTGCTTGAACAGCCCCTCGGGCTTCCAGAGCAGCACGGCGGCCATCAGCATGTAGACCAGCATCCCGGCCACCTGCGGCAGCAACACCTTGCCGAAGGTATCGACCAGGCCGACGAGCAGCGCCGAGATCAGCGCGCCGCGCACCGAGCCGATGCCGCCGATGACCACCACCACGAAGCACATGATGAGGACCTGCGAGCCCATGTTGGGATAGACGCTCGAGATCGGGGAGGCGACCATGCCCGCCACCGTCGCCAGGGCAACGCCGATGGCAAAGACGATGGCGTGGATGAACTTGATGTTGACGCCCAGCGCCTCGGTCATGTCGCGGTTGAACGCGCCCGCGCGGATCTTCATGCCCAGGCGGGTCTTGGAGATCAGCAGATAGAGGCCGATCGCCAGCGCCACGCACACGCCCGACATGAACAGCCGGTACACCGGGTAGGAGAGGTTGTCGGTGAGAGGAACCGACGCCGACAGCAGCTCGGGGATCTTCACGCCATGGACGTCGTCGCCCCACAGGATCGAACGCACCTCCTCGAAGATGTAGATGAGGCCGAAGGTCAGCAGCACCTGGTCGAGGTGGTCGCGCTGGTAGAAGTGGCGGAACAGCAGCCTCTCCAGCATCAGGCCGAACAGCACCGACAACACCGCGCCGCCGATGATCGCGACCGTGAAGCTGCCGGTCATGCTGGAGATCGACCAGGCCAGGTAGGCGCCCAGCATGTAGAAGCTGCCGTGGGCGAGATTGACCACGCCCATGATGCCGAAGATGAGGGTCAGGCCCGCCGCCAGCATGAACAGCAGCAGCCCGTACTGCACGCTGTTGAGCAGCTGGATCAGGAAGTTCGCGAAATCCATGCGGCCCTGATCAGGCGCTGCGCCGCGTGAGCAGCAGCAGGCCGCCCATCAGGGTGAACAGGCCGCCGCAGATCCGGTTGATCCAGCGAACCGGGGTGCTGGAGCGCAACAGCGGCATCAGGCGCGCCACGCCGAGCGCGCACAGCGTCAGCACCGTGAACTCGAAAGCCACGAAGGTCAGCGCCAGGATCGCGAACTGCGGCGCGATGGCTTGCGGCCGGGTTGAGAAACTGCGGGAAGAACGCCGCGAAGAACAGCACCGCCTTGGGGTTGCTCGCCCCCACCAGCACGCCTTGGAGATAGAACGAGCGGCGAGGCGATGCCGAGGCCTGGTCATCCACCTGCAGTACTGCGTCGCTTCGAAAGGTCTTGATGCCCAGCCAGATCAGGTAGGCGGCGCCGGCGACCTTGGCCACCATGAAAGCGGTTTCCGATGCGGCGAGCAGGGCGCCCAGCCCCATCGCGGACAGCACCATCACACACAGCACGGCAGTCACCGCGCCGGCGACGGAGGTCATGGCCCGGCGCGGGCCGTGGTTGATGGAGTTGGTCATGCACATCAGCATGGTCGGGCCCGGCGTGATGATCAGCAGGGCCACGGCGGCGACGTAGAGGAGGTAGGTGGAAAGCGTCATGGGCCGAATCAGGTTGTCATGCCGGACTTGATCCGGCATCCACGTTGGCGCGCCAGACATGGATGCCGGGTCAAGCCCGGCATGACAGTTTATCGCTGAGGCGGAGCTTCAGGCGGCCAGTTTGCAGCCCGCGCCCGAATCGGCCAGCGCCTTGGCGGCGACGCCGATCACCTTGTTCTCTTTGTTCTCCACCACGCGCAGGTACATGTCCTGCACCGGGTTGTGCGCCTTGCTCATGGTCCATTTGCCGCGCGGGCTGTCGATGACGGCGGATTCCATGGCCTTGTACAGAGCCTGCTTGTTGTTCAGGTCGCCCTTGACCGCCGCGGCGCCTTGCACCAGCAACTGGCCGGTGTCGTAGCCCTGGACCGCATAGACGTCGGGTTGGCTGCGGAAGGTGGTGGCGTAGGCCAGGCGGAACTGCTTGTTCCGGGGCGTGTCCAGCGAGTCGCTGTAGTGCATGGTGGTGACGATGCCGTCCGCCGCCGGGCCTGCCGCGTCCAGCACGCCTTCGGTCAGGAAGCCCGAACCATACAGCGGGATGCGGCCCTTCAGGCCCGCCGCCGCATAGTCGCGGATGAACTTGGCCGCGCCGCCGCCGGCGAAGAAACAGGCCACGGCATCGGGCCGCAGCGAGGCGATCTCGGTCAGCAGCGCCTGGAATTCCACGTTGGGGAAGGGCAGGCCCAGCTCCTTGATGATGGTGCCGCCGGCCTTGGTGTAGCTTTCCTTGAAGCCCTCGAAGGCCTCATCGCCGGCCGCGTACTTCCAGGTGATCCACACGGCCCGCTTGTGGCCCTTGTCCACCATGGCCTTGCCCAGCGCCAGCGTGGGCTGCGAATTGGTGAACGAGGTGCGGAACACGTTGGGTGCGCACAGGGCGCGGGTAGCCGCATGGACGCCGGCGTTGGGAATCAGGTTGAGGACGCCGCTGTCGCGGGCCACTTTCTGGATGCCCATCTGGACACCGGAGTGCACGGTGCCGATCAGCACGTCGACCTTGTCGCGCTGGACCAGGCGGCTGGCGTTTTCGACGCCCTTGGAAGGCTCGGACTCGTCGTCCACCTTGAACCACTCGATCTCGCGGCCGCCCAGCTTGCCGCCTTTTTCGTTGATGGCCATGCGCACGCCGTTCTCGATGGCCACGCCCAGCTGGGCGAAGGTGCCCGTGTACGGCAGCATCAGGCCCACGCGCACCTTGTTGCCTTGCGCGCGGACGATCTGCGGCAAAAGCAGGCCGGTGGAGGCCGCGCCGACGAGGGCGGCGCTGCGGGTGAGGACGAGGCGGCGAGTGGTCATTTTTCCGGTTTCCTTGAGTCTCTGGGGATTATTTAGGCCTAAAGCATTTTTACCAGATGGGGCCGTCCCGCCATACCCTGGGTTACCCGGATTCGCCGCGGCGTCATCCGGCATTTCTGAGCTTGAAGCGCTGGATCTTGCCGGTGGCCGTCTTGGGGAGCTCCGCAACGAACTCGATCCAGCGCGGGTACTTGTACGGCGCCAGCAGGCTCTTCACATGGAGCCGCAGGTCATCGGCCGTGGCGGCTTGCCCGGACTTCAGCACGACGAAAGCCTTGGGCTTGACCAGCTCGTCGGTGTCGGCAACGCCGATGACGGCGGCCTCGAGCACAGCGGCGTGCGTCATCAGGCAGGCCTCGACCTCGAAGGGCGAGACGTAGATGCCGCCGACCTTCAGCATGTCGTCGCTGCGCCCGCCATAGGTGTAGTAGCCGTCGGCGTCGCGCGTGTACTTGTCGCCGCTGCGCGTCCATTCGCCGGCGAACGTCGCCTTGGTCTTGGCACGGTTGTTCCAGTACATGAGGGCGGCGCTCGGGCCGTTGATCTGCAACTCGCCGATCTCGCCCGCGCCGCACTCTTGTCCGTCATCCCCGACGATGCGCAGCTCGTAGCCCGGGACGGCTTTGCCGGTCGTGCCGTAGCGCACTTCGCCCGGCCGGTTCGACAGGAAGATGTGCAGCATCTCCGTGGAGCCTATGCCGTCCAGGATGTCGCAGCCATAGGCTTCGGTCCAGCGCTTGCCGATCTCGGCCGGCAGGGCCTCGCCGGCGCTGACGCAAACGCGCAGGTTCAGTTCCTGGCGCTTGGGCCGCGCCGGGTCCGCCAGCAGGGCGGCGTAGAGGGTGGGCACGCCGTAGAAGATCGTGGGGCGGAATTTCTTCAGGGTTGCGAACACATCGCCGGCAGTGGGCCGCGAGGGAAGCAGAACCGCCGTTGCGCCCACGCTCATGGGGAACGTCAGGCTGTTGCCCAGCCCATAGGCAAAGAACAGCTTGGCGGCCGAAAAGACGACGTCGCTCTCGGCTATGCCCAGCACCCCCCGGCCGTAGAGTTCGGCCGTCTGGATCAGATGGCTGTGCAGGTGCACGGTGCCCTTGGGCGTGCCGGTGGAGCCACTGGAATAGAGCCAGAAGCAGGCGTCGTCGGCGCAGGTGTCGGCCACATGCGGCGCCGTGCCGCCTGACTGGACCAGCGCCGCGACCGAGTTGGGCGCGGTATCGCCCGCCACGACGACGGTCTTGAGCGATGCGATGGTGCCGATCAGCGGCTCGAAGGTCGGCAGCAGCGGCTTGGAAACGAACAGCGCCTGCGCGCGCGAATCGCGCAGCATGAAGTCGAAATCTTTCGTGGTCAGCAGCGTGTTGGCCGCGATGGGCACGACGCCGGCCAGGATGCAGCCCAGAAACACGACCGGCCATTCCAGCGTATCGAGCATCGCGATCATCACGCGAGTCTCGGGCGTGAAGCCCCGGGCGCGCAGCGCGTTGGCGAAGCGTTGCGCCTGCTCGGCGAGCTCGCCGTAGGTCAGTTGCGCGCCGCTGGATGCGTCGATGAAGGCAATCTTCCCGTGGCGCGCGGCGTTGCGCGCGAGCAGGTCATGAGCGGCGTTGTAGTCCCTGGGAATCTCGACGCGCGGCGGCTGGGCGCTGTGGTCGGCGCGGCTCAGGTGCATGGTGGCTTCAGGCGGCACCTGCAACGGGCGCCAGCGCCTGCGCCAGCCACTCGCGGCACCAGGCCGTACCCAATTCCTCGGGCATGGTGCCCGCGCTGGCGTCATGGCACCAGACTTCGCCGATGCGCTGTGCGCCCAGGCCTTGCAGGCGCTCGTCGAATTTCTTGCCGCCGAAAGCGAAGGTGTTGAGATGGGTGCTGCGGTCGCCCAGTGCGATCACGCCGTAGCGCACGTGACCCAGGTACTTGGGCTGCGCGTCGAGCGAGTCATAAAGCTGGCGTGCGTTGTCCGGCACATCGCCCACTCCATAGGTGGAAGTGCAGATGAGATAAAGTGCATCTTCATCGAAGACGCTGATGTCCAGGCCGTCCATCAGGCAGACCTCGATTTCTTCCACGAGGTCCGCGCAATCCATCTGGATCGCCTGGGCCACATAGTCGGCGGTGCTGGTCATGGTGCCGACAAGGATTTTCAATTTCATCTGGGTCTCCGTATGCAATAAACTGCTTGACATGGCGTTGACAGGAAGTATACTGCAATCCAGCCGCAGCGCAAGTCCTCCACGAAAAAATCAAGCTCAACATGCAGATCATGACCGACAACGAAACGCGGGCCACCCTGGCCGAGCTGGGTGCGCGCGTGCGTGCCTGGCGGGCGCGGCGAGGCATGACGCGCAAGCAGCTCGCCACGGACTCGGGCCTGTCCGAGCGCTTCCTGGCGGACGTGGAAAGCGGCAAGGGCAATGTTTCCATCAACTCGCTGGAAGCCGCAGCCCGCGCGCTCAACATCACGATCCTCGAGCTGCTGCAGGACGCGCCGCGCCCGGCGATGGGCCGGATTCAAGGCCTGCTGGCGCGCCTGGACGATACCCAGCTCGACCAGGCCTATGCGCTGCTGGCAGGCAGCTTCGGGCTGGGCGACGAGCAGGGCCGGGAAAAGCGCATCGCGCTGATCGGGTTGCGCGGCGCCGGCAAATCCACGCTGGGAGCGCAACTGGCCGCGCAGCGGGGCGTGCCCTTCATTGAACTGGACCGCCAGATCGAGCGCGAGGCCGGCACCAGCATGAACGAAATCCTGCTGCTGCACGGCCAGGCCGGCTACCGCCGCTACGAGCGCCGGGCCCTGTTGCGCATCGCCGAGGACCATGCCGATGGCGTGGTGATGACGACCGGCGGCAGCATCGTGAGCGAGCGCGAAACCTTCGACCTGCTGCAAAGCCGCTTCTATTGCGTCTGGCTCAAGGCCAGCCCGGAAGAGCACATGAGCCGCGTCGTGGCCCAAGGCGACATGCGGCCTTTCGACACCACGCACGGCGCGACGGGAGAGGCGATGGAAGACATCCGCCGCATCCTGGCCAGCCGCGAAGCCCTCTACGCCCGTGCCGATGCGGTCGTCGATACCGCCGCACGATCAGTCAAGCAATCCCTCAAAGATCTCGAGCGGGCCGTTCCCGCCGAAAAGGAAACCCAAAGATGAACGCGATGACCGAGCCCCTGCTGTTCAAGCAGGGCGACCGCGAGCTGGTGAGCTTCGCCACGCACCCCTCCAATTACCAGCACTGGACCCTGGCCGTGGAAGGCGACGTCGCGCGCCTGAAGCTGGACATCAACGAGGACGGCGGCATCAAGCCCGGCTACAAGCTCAAGCTCAACAGCTATGACCTGGGCGTCGATATCGAGCTGCACGACGCGATCAACCGCGTGCGTTTCGAGCATCCCGCCGTGAAGGTCGTGGTGTTCGAAAGCGCCAAGGAAAAGATCTGGTGCTCGGGCGCCAACATCTACATGCTGGGCCTGTCCACCCATGCCTGGAAGGTGAACTTCTGCAAGTTCACCAATGAAACCCGCAACGGCCTGGAGGATTCCTCCCGCCACGAAGGCCTGAAATCGCTGGCAGCCGTCACGGGCGCTTGCGCCGGCGGCGGTTATGAGCTGGCCCTGGCCTGCGACCGCATCGTGATGATCGACGACCGCGCCAGTACCGTGAGCCTGCCCGAAGTGCCGCTGCTGGGCGTGCTGCCCGGCACCGGCGGCCTGACGCGGGTGACCGACAAGCGCAAGGTGCGCCGCGACCTTGCCGACATCTTCTGCACCACCAGCGAGGGCGTTCGCGCCGACCGCGCCAAGGACTGGAAGCTGATCGACGCGCACGCCAAGCCGCAGCAGTTCCCGCAACTCGTGGCCGCTGAGATCGAAGCGCTGCGCGGCCAATCGACGCGCGCCGGCGCGCCGCAGGGCATCGAGCTGACGCCATTGGACGCCCGCATCGACGAGGCCGGCTACCGCTACTCGACGGTGCACGCCCAGATCGACCGCGGCTGCCCGCATCGCGACCATCACGGTGAACGCCCCCCAGGCCTCGATCGAATCCAGCCCCGACGCCATCCAGGCGGCCGGCGCGAACTGGTGGCCGCTCAAGCTGGCACGCGAGCTGGACGACCTGATCCTCAACCTGCGCACCAACGAACTCGAAATCGGCACCTGGGTGATCAAGACCCGCGGTGACGCCAACCGGGTGATGCAGGCCGACGCCGTGCTGGAGCAGCACAAGAGCCACTGGCTGGTGCGCGAGACGATGGGTGCGCTGCGCCGCACCCTGGCACGCATCGACGTCACCAGCCGCTCGCTGATCGCGCTGGTGGACCAGGGCTCCTGCTTTGCCGGCACCTTCTTCGAGCTGGCGCTGGCCTGTGACCGCATCTACATGCTGGACCTGCCGGATTCGCCCGATGCCGCGCCCGCGCTGCAATTGAACGTGGCCAACTTCGGGCGCTACCCCGAAGTGAACGGCCTGACCCGGCTGCAAACCCGTTTCAACGAGGACGGCGAGACCATCGCCCAATTGCAGGGCCTGCAGGACAGCAAGCTGCGCGCCGACCAGGCGCTGGCGTTGGGCCTGGTGACGCTGACGCCCGACGACATCGATTGGGACGACGAGATCCGCATCATGCTGGAAGAGCGCGCCTCGCTGTCGCCCGACGCGTTGACCGGCATGGAAGCCTCGCTGCGCTTCCCCGGCAAGGAAACCATGGAGACGCGCGTGTTCGGCCGCCTCTCCGCCTGGCAGAACTGGATTTTCATTCGCCCCAACGCGGTGGGCGAGGAGGGCGCCTTGAAGCTCTTCGGCACCGGCAAGAAGGCCAAGTTCGACTGGAAGCGCGAATGTGCGGCTGACATGATCCGCAGTCCATGACACGGACCATCATCATGAGCAACATCGACCTGCAAGCCCTGATCCCCAACAACGTCCACCTCGGCGAAAACCGCCAGCTGCAGCGCGCGCTGGAACACTGGCAGCCGGCCTTCCTCAGCTGGTGGGACGAGATGGGCCCGAGCGACTTCAAGGCCAAGGAGGTCTACCTGCGCACGGCCGTGGGCGTGGACGCGCAGGGCTGGGCCAGCTACGGCTATACGCCCATGCCCGACTACCGCTGGGGCATCTTCCTCGCGGACAAGGAAGAGGGCCGCAAGATCGGCTTCGGCGACTTCATGGGCCAGGACGTGTGGCAGGACGTGCCCGGCGAATACCGCTCCACCTTCCGCCGCCTGATCGTGACGCAGGGCGACACCGAGCCCGCATCGGTGGAGCAGCAGCGGCTGCTGGGCCACACGGCGCCCTCGCTGTATGACCTGCGCAACCTGTTCCAGGTGAACGTGGAGGAGGGCCGCCACCTCTGGGCCATGGTCTACCTGCTGCACGCGCACTTCGGCCGCGATGGCCGTGAAGAGGCCGAAGAACTGCTCGAGCGCCACAGCGGCGACCCCAACAAGCCGCGCATCCTGGGCACCTTCAACGAGCCGATGGACAACTGGCTGTCGTTCTTCATGTTCACCTACTTCACCGACCGGGACGGCAAGTTCCAGCTCAAGTCGTTCGCCGAGTCGGCGTTCGACCCGCTGGCCCGCACCACCCGCTTCATGCTGACCGAGGAAGCCCACCACATGTTCGTGGGCGAGACGGGCGTCGGCCGCGTCATCAAGCGCACGCTCGAAGTGATGAAGGAACTGGACACCGACGATGTGGCCACCTTGCGCAAGGCCGGCGTGATCGATCTGCCCACGGTGCAGAGATTCATGAACTTCTGGTTCACCAGTTCGCTGGACCTGTTCGGTTCCGAGGCGTCGTCCAACGCGGCCAACTACTTCAGCAATGGCATCAAGGGCCGGCCGGACGAAGCGAAATTCGCCGACCATGTGGAATCGGACACCGAAATGACCATCCAGGTGCCGGACGGGAAGGGCGGCTTGAAAAACGAGACCGTGCCCGTGCGCAATGGCATGAACGAGATCACGCGTCTGGAGTACGTGAAGGACTGCAATGTGGGCGTGACGCGGTGGAACATGGGGATCAAGCGCGCCGGTGTGAACTTCGAGCTGAAGCTGCCTTCGACGCGTTTTCGCCGCCAGGTCGGCGCGTGGGCCGGCGTTCCCGACCGATCCCCTGGGCCAGCCGATCAGCCAGGCCGAATTCGACGCGAAGCAAGGACGAGTGGCTGCCCAGCGAGGCGGACATCAGCTTCGTCAAGAGCCT
Organism: uncultured beta proteobacterium; assembly: GCA_963722025.1. Lineage (GTDB taxonomy): Bacteria > Pseudomonadota > Gammaproteobacteria > Burkholderiales > Burkholderiaceae_C > Ramlibacter. The sequence goes on along the minus strand of CAVRNE010000046.1, from coordinate 1,186 downwards.
GATGCAGCGCGTGACCGAGCCGGGCAAGATGGCCGGCTGGATCGCGCCGCCGGACCGCGGCATCAATGCCAATGCGGTCGACTACGCAGTACGTGAAGCTTTGACCCCGGGCCCTGGGCCAAGCGGTCCTGATCTCCTCGCGCTTTTCGCTGCTGCCGATCAACGCCCCATGCGTTTGCCAAAGGCGGCCGCCCAGCGATCATTCAGCGTCGGGTTGCTCTCCTTCGAGTCGGGCGCTTTGAATGTCACCTGCAAGCTGTTGTCGGCCTGCTGCTGCAGGTCGATGGTCACCGCCGCGCCGGCTTTGGTCCCGGTGATCCGCCCGTTGGCGCGGTCCGCGCGCGTGATCTCCACACCGACATCGGCCGCGGCGCCGAGCGCGGCGTCCCAGGATCGATCGAAGCTCGGCGGCGTCGGGACGGTAGTGGTCGGATATCCGACGTAGGGGTAGGGCGCAACGACGCAGCCAACGGTCAGCGCTGAAGCGGCAAAGATGGCGAGGTTGAGGAGTCGGCTCATGAGTCACCTTGCTTTGTAAGAGTGAGCGATATCACTCAGAACGACCGAAGAGCGGCCTTGCGAAAGTCAAATGTGAATGGCGATATCGGTCAGCGAGGCGATAATTGAAGCCTTTGGTGCGCCACCGCGGGCGCCCGTGAGTCTCTAGGACAGGCCCAAGGCTTCGATCTTCGCGCCGCGCTCGCTGAGCAGCTGCCGCAACAGCGAGCGGTGGCAGCGCGATTCGTTTTCGCAGTAGCAACCGACTGAAAAGTCGGCGGTGTGCGACAGCGCGGCCAGCAGGTCCAGGCTGCGGCCGGCATCGGGCTGGGCCATTTCCTGGCGATATTTCCTGCTGAAGGCGGCCCAATCCTTGTCCGACTCGGCCGATTGCCCGAGGGCCATGGTCTCGGCGCTGGGGGCCAGGTTGGGGTACCAGACGTCGTACCAGTTGCCCGAGGCGAACTCGGCCTTGGGCACGCCTCGCGGGGGGCGCCTGACGGTGCCGATGCGCAGTCCCTCGCCTTTGGCGCGGTGGGTGCCCAGTCTCACAATTCTGATTGTCATGCTCATCTCCCAAAGGAAAGCGGCTGCGCCCAGCTAGAATGGCGGCTTCGGAGCGTAGCGCAGTCTGGTAGCGCATCTGGTTTGGGACCAGAGGGTCGTAGGTTCGAATCCTATCGCTCCG